>WSXU01000020.1:59807-93593 GCA_009773455.1 Bacteroidota bacterium
AGATGATTGCCGCTATACTCAATGCATACACCAGGCTTCCACTCAGGTCAAATCCTGAATCCGGGCTTTTCTTATAATCTGAAGGAAGGCTTTTTATTGCAATAGGTATTATAACCATACTCATTAAAGTAGTCAGGAAAAAAATGCTCTGCCAACCAAACAACATTGTGAAATAGCCACCTATGGTTGGTCCCAGGCTGAGTCCCAGATAAACTGAGGCAACATTAATCCCGAGCACTTTTCCCCTTTCATTTTTAGGGTAGGCGGAAGTGAGGATGGCCAGGGCAGTTGCATATATCATTGCACCTCCCATTCCATTGAGTAAACGTGAGGCAATCAGTACAGTGCTGTTCCATGAAAGGCCAGATAGCAATGAAGCAATCCCGAAAAGAATGATTCCCCCTATAAACAGCCTTTTTCGGCCATTTCTGTCGGCCCACCGCCCGAAAGGAAGCAGAAATATTGCTGCAGCAAGCAAATAAGATGTTGAAACCCATCCGAGAAGGATGGTATTCATTACCAGCTCTTTTCCTATCGATGGAAGGGCAATGTTAATGGCTGATCCCATAAACGGGGTCAGAAATGAACACGTAGTTGTTATAAAAAGAATGGATTTCTTTCCCTGCATAATCCCATATTCTTTTACACGTAAGGGTTAATAAAACCCTGTCAGCCTATTGGTACAAAGATAATCTGTGCAATTGAATATTTCCCTTAGTTTTGCAAATAGATTCTGCTCTTTATAAATCAGATTAATAAGCATTGTAAAAATTTTGCCCTGGAAAATATGGATTATTTTTTTTCAAAAGTGCTGGTATGCACTGTAAATGAAGGTATTGAAAAGATCACTCTTTTATTGAAAGAAGAGGGCTTTGGAATCATTACCCGGATTGATGTGAAACAGACCCTGAAAGAGAAAATCGGGGTCGATTTCCGTGAATACACAATTTTAGGTGCCTGCAATCCTGGGTTTGCATTCAACGTGCTGACGACTGAGGATAAAATCGGTTTGTTTCTACCCTGCAACATTGTAGTTCAGGATATCGGTGAAGGGAAATGTGAAATTGCAGCCATTAACCCCAAATCAACAATGTCTTCTATTGGTAATGACTCGCTCACTGATATGTCCTGTAAAGTCACTGAGATTATGGACAGAGTGATCAGAAAACTGGAATAATCCGGGATTCCGGATGAAGAATGTGGTTGGAAATTTTCTTATATTTTGACTGGCTGCCGGTTTATTCAGGGTTGAAAGGTTAGAATTCAAGCTTTACCGAAAAGTTAAATGTCCGGCCGGGTGACCAGTATCCCTTAAAGGTGTCCAACCTGTGATCAGGTCCGTCTTCACCTCTGAGGATTGATTCTTTTCCGGTCAGATTAAAGCAACTCACTGAAGCATAAGATTTCAGACCTGCGATTATAAAATTATACCCGATGTGTAAATCGGCAACATTATAATCCGGGATCCTGTATGGCTGGCTTTTATCGTCAGGGTTGTTTCTTCCTGAAGGGTCAAAGTTTGCATAAAGATTCCCATAGTACATCCAGTTAGCGCTTAAGGTCCAGTCATTCAGGAACCTGATCTCAGCGAATACACCCACTGTAAACTGCGGGGCATCTCCAACTTTGATATTTTTTACAAAAACCGAGGTTGAATCAATCAGTTCCTGATTGTCATTATACAGTAAGGCCATTACATCATTTTTCCATTTCCAGTCGCCGATGCTTGAACTAAGTCCTGCATTGAGATTCGGCAGCACCTGTGATGCAAGTTCTAGTTCAATGCCAAGATGTGCAGCATCCAGTCCCCTCACAAGTGCCCTGGTATCACCGCTGTTCTCAAGTTGAATATTTTCGCGTGAAAGCATTGACTTATCTTTCCACATTGTATAATAAGCATTCAGGTTTATTAAAGTCAATGATTTCCGGAAGTTGTAACCAATCTCCATGGATGAAATTTTCTCGTTGGTAAGATTCTGAACAACCGCATTGCTGAAGTTTGCGAACACAAATTTGAAGTATGGAGCCTTTGAATAGTAACCGGTATTAAAATAGAGGCTGTTGAAATCATTCAGGTTATAATTCAGACCGGCCTTGATATCAGCTCCCGGTTTTGTAACCAGTTCGCTTTCTGTATTTTGTATATAATTGATGCGGTCGTATCTCTTGTACCAGGTGTTGTTCACAGTGGAAGCAAGAAAAGCCGTGAATCTTCCGAAGGAATATTCAGTCTGAATGAAATAGCTTATGACATCAACCCTTGCATCATTATCAACATTTATGATATCACCCACACCTTTCAACTGTTCTCTTCCACCGATGCCTTCAATGGCCCATCCGTAGTTGTCAACCCAATACCGCCCTCCAAGCAGGTCGCTGATTTCTTCCCGGAGATTTGATTTAAAATATCTTGCATGCAAACCTGTGATTATTCTGAGTTTCTCATTTACCTCATAATTCAGATTTGTAAGTCCACCAAACCAAATATGGTCAGCAAGATAGTTGGTCTGAATTATTTTGGAAAAACCAGTCACTTTTCCCCCCGTTATAAGCGATGCTGAGTCAGGGTTCCCAATATTTTGTAAATAAATGGCGTCCCAGTCAATCTGATTGTTTTTCCTGAAACCGGATGCAGGAGAACTCATAAAAGATTCGGAGAATTTGCCACCGCCTGAGCCAAGTGAGATGTAGGCCGATGATGCCAGCATGGCTTTGGGGCTGATGTTCCAGTAATGATTCAGTGAAAGCTGCGGTTTATGATAAAAATTCTCAGAAAGGCTGTTCACTTTCCCATTAAACATACCCCAGTTGGGATTGTATTTTACACCATATTTTTCATATTGCTCATTTGTTAGTCCGTAATTTCGCTGTCCATGCCTTTCAGGTGAGCCAAGACCTGTAAATACAAGCTTATGCGATTTGCCGAATTCCTTGCTGATGGTCAGAAAGTAAGCCCATGCATTTACTGCGGTAGCATCAACATAACCAGGTCCGGCAGTTCTGGAACCAAGGAACGTAACTGAAAAATCATTTTCAAGCCTTCCTGACGATAGACTTAAAATGGTTTTATGATTGCCAAAATCTGAAACAGCGTATCTGATACTACCACCCTTTATTGCTTCGGTGGATTTCGTAATAATATTAATTGTTCCCCCTACTGAATTCAATGCAACTCTGGATGCACCAAGGCCACGCTGCACCTGTATGGTTTGGGTTGCATCTCCCAGTCCGGCCCAATTTGACCAGTAAACGAGTCCATTCTCAACGCTGCTGACTGGAACGCCATTTAAGAGCAATGCAATATTTTCCTGCTGGAATCCCCTGATGCTGATTCTCGCATCTCCGGTTCCGCCACCAAGTTTGGTTGCATATACACCGGGTACCATTTTCATAATTTCAGGATAATCCTGGTTCCCTGTTTCTTTTTCCATGACAGCAGTTTTTATGGTACTCACAGCAACAGGTGTCTCCCTTTCGCGGGCATAGGTAGCCATGATACTGATTTCATCAAGCCCCAAAATATCGGGATAGAGATTAATAAGGACAGTCCCGTTGTCAGGGCTGGTTTTGGTATCGAACTCTGCTGTTCTGTAACCGAGACAGCTGATGGTTAATTTTGAAATTCGGGAGATATCAGGGATCTCAAAAAAGCCGTTCTGATTGGTTACGGCCCATATTGTGCTGATATCCGTCTGAATTTCTGCGCCCTGTATGGGCTCTCCTCCCGTGAAATCTTTTACCTGGCCTTTCAGGCTCTGCTGAGAAAATGCCTGAAGAGAAATGACTACAGTAGCAAGAAATGAAATCAGAATTTTAACGTTGGTGTTCATATTTTCCTTTTAGTTCTATCATTTTTGCAGGGTATAAAAAGCCCCGGTAGAAGAATCTCCGGGGCTGAATATCATAATGCATACATAACAAAGGAAGGCCCCTGTTCTGTAGACACATTGATTCTTCTATCATCCAGACTTTACTGTCGGTACCGGAAATTAACCGGTTCAGTCAAACAACCATTTGTTGTCTGAGTCGCGGACTATACCGCCGGTCGGGAATTTCACCCTGCCCTGAAGAATTCTAATACGGGACAAAATTATTAAGATAATATGATTCCTCAACACTATTTCATCAATAATTCCTGATTTTAATGAACATGGTTTCTTTTGTTTAACAATAGAGCAAACAGGTATTAAATATATTTAATTGTTTATATATGAAGAATTGGGAGGTTATCAATCATTTTACTGCCTTTTATTGTTATAGTGGGAATTAGAATCATATCTGGAACGATTCTAAATAATAAGACTTATCCCCATGGCTGCAAAAAAAGCAACATCATCAAATCTGAAAGCAGGACCCAAAAACCTTAAGCGTTCTGATTCTGAAGAAATACTTAGTGGAACAACCGGCCTATCTGTTATACCACAGGTAGAAGGAAGGCTTATTTGTGTAGGAATCGGAGCCTCGGCAGGAGGATTGGAAGCACTTGAGGTATTCTTCAGAAACATGCCGATCAACAGCGGCATGGCATTTATCGTTGTTCAGCACCTGTCGCCCGATTACAAAAGTCTGATGGGTGAATTGTTGTCGAGGTATACAACAATGGAGATTTTCAGGGCAGAAGATGGAATTATGGTAGAACCTGATTCGGTGTACCTGATCCCTCCCAAAAAAAATATGACAATGTTCCATGGAAAATTATTTCTGACCGAACAGGATACAAACCGCGGACTCAATCTGCCGATCGACATTTTTCTTCGTTCACTGGCTCAGGATAAAGGCACGGACTCAATAGGTATTATCCTTTCAGGGACAGGGTCTGATGGAACGCTGGGTATCAGGGCTATTAAGGAAGCCGGAGGGATGGTTATGGTTCAGGATGACCAGAGCGCAAAGTTTGATGGTATGCCAAGAAGTTCAATAGCTACAGGACTTGTAGATTATATTCTGCCACCGGATAAGATGCCTGAAGAGCTGATTAAATTTGTAAAGCACCCATATATAAATAAAACAGGAAAAATCGAGAATATCATTTCAAAGGATGAAGATATCCTGACTAAAATACTGAAGATCGTCAGAGAGAAAGTAGGGGTTGATTTTTCATTTTACAAACCTGCGACCATTCTGCGCAGGCTTGAGAAGAGGATAAGCATCAATCAGATCAGCAAGATAGAAAATTACATTTCTTATCTCAATCAATCACCAACGGAGGCCCGTATCCTTTATAAGGAACTTTTAATAGGGGTAACACAGTTTTTTCGTGATCAGGAGGCATTCAATGTAACCAGGGAGAAGGTTATTCCGGATATTTTCAAAAACAAGCAACCGGGTGGAAATATCAGGATATGGAGTGTGGGCTGTTCAACGGGTGAAGAAGCTTATTCTCTTGCCATTCTTTTCAGGGAGTATATGGATGAGAACAAAATAGATCTTGATGTAAAAGTTTTTGCTACCGACCTGGATAGCGAGTCAATAGAATATGCGAGCGCTGGCGTTTACCCTGAGAGCATCATCTCTGATGTACTGCCAGACAGGTTAAGGAGTTACTTTTTAAAACGTGAAAACAGCTATATAGTCAGTGAGCGGATCAGGCGAATGGTAATCTTCGCTTCGCACAACATCCTGAAAGATCCTCCATTCACAAAAATTGACCTGATTGTTTGCAGAAATATGCTGATCTATCTAAATTCAGCCATGCAGCGGCGTATTATGGCCATGTTCTATTATTCGCTGGTTCAGACAGGTCATTTGTTTCTCGGAAGCAGTGAAACCGTTGGGGAAATAGCAGATGGCTATTCAACCATCAGCTCAAAATGGAAAGTATATAAAGTGAAGCATGGATACCGTTTACCAGCCCAATATACATTTCATAATACGATAACTTCACTTAGGGATAACCGGTACAAAAACCGTCCGGATGGAATACCGGTGCCGGCAAATGATGTTTTCAGGATTGAAAACATTTATGAAGACCTCGTTGCAGGATTCCTGCCACCGGGTGTACTTCTCGACAGCCGGCTAGACCTTATACATGTATTTAAGGATGCCAGCAGGTTTCTTCGTATCCCTCAGGGAAAAGCAAACCTGAACATACTGAAGATGGTACTTCCGGAAATCTCGGTTGTGTTAGGCAGCCTTTTGCACAAAGTCGCCAAAGAAAAGAAAGAACTGATATTCAGAGAGGTGCAGATTATTCTGAACAATCAGCTGACATATATCGACATCGGATGCCGGATCATAGAAGAAGGAAGAGGGAAAACAACTTATTTCCTTGTAACATTTATTGAAAAGCAGACAACTGAATCAGAGAGTGTAAGGGTGGATGACTTTGATCTTAAGTCTCATTATAGCGAGCGTTTCAGTGAACTTGAACGGGAGTTGCAATATACCCGGGAAAACCTTCAGGCAACAATTGAAGAGCTGGAAACATCCAATGAGGAGCTTCAATCAACCAACGAAGAGCTGATCGCTTCGAATGAGGAATTACAATCAACCAATGAAGAACTGCAATCGGTTAATGAAGAGCTCTATACAGTAAATTCTGAGTATCAGAATAAAATAGAAGAGCTTACCCAACTTACGAATGACATGAATAACCTGCTGAAGAATACAAACATTGGCACGTTGTTTCTTGATAAATTCCTTAGAATACGTAGATATACTCCGGCGATAACGAAGACCATCAATGTTATGGATATGGATATTGGAAGACCTGTATTTCATATTTCCCACAATCTTATCTATGATAGTTTTCAGGCTGATATTGAGAAAATACTTGAAACCCTGGTTTCGAAGGAACTTGAAGTTCTGGACAAGGCGAGTAACTGCTATCTGATGAGAATGTTACCATACAGAACTATTGAAAATGCTGTGGATGGCGTTGTTTTAACATTGATTGAAATAACTGAGCGGAAACGATTGGAGGAACGCATTCGTTCTGAACGGGAACTGCTGTTACGTTCTTTGGATATCAGCCCGATAGGCCAGATTATTATTAACCGTGATGGATTAATCAATTATGCGAACAAAGCAATGGGGATTTTGCTGGGATTAAAAGAATTTGAAATTACCGGTAAACATTTCGATTCCATTAAGTGGACCAGCAAGGTCCAGAAAGGAACAAACAATACCATTTTAAAAATGCCGCTTCAGGAAATACTGGCTGATCCCGCAGATGGATACAGGGGCGCCCTTAATTATACCAACAATGAGGGTGTTAATCTGTTCCTGAGTCTTAAGGGAGTGCCGATCTACGACATGAAATCAGAATTTGCCGGTATGGTTTTTATGTTTCATGACATCACATCTGATTGTAAAAGGAAAAATGCCAAAAAGTAATTATATGCATTCAAACGAAAAAAGCCGCAGTTTACGTGAGAAGGCTGAAAATATGCTTAAGCAGCGTTCAATGCCTGATTTTCAGGCTTATGATCCCAAAAATATTGAACATCTTATTGAGGAATTACAAATCTACCAGATTGAACTTGAGACGCAGAATGAAGAAATGCAAAGGGTATATGCTGAGCTGGAAATATCAACCGCCAGGTATACATCTCTTTTTGATTTTGCACCGATAGGTTACCTTACTACCGATGAGCACGAGTATATCAGAGAAATCAATCTGACTGGTGCTGAATTGCTTGGCTATGAGAGGCATCAGATCATCGGTCAGCCAATTTCAAAATACATCCATCCCGATTTTCAGGATACCTATTATTTCCATCTGAGGAGAATACAGGAATCGGGAGATCAGGTTACAACTGAGTTGAGTTTCAGGAATCCAAGGAATAAAACAGAAGGAAGTCTGATCGATTTTCAGTTTATCAGCACCAGGGATGATTCAGGCAAAGGAGTAAAATCTGCATTTATTGATATTACGATAAGAAGAAGAGCACAGAATCAGCTAAAGGAAAACGAAGGAAAACTGAGCAGTATCTTTCAGGCTTCACCTGCCGGAATTGGCGTTGTGGCCGACAGGGAAATTGTTATGGTAAATGACCGTATGTGCACTATGCTGGGCTATTCGAATCATGAACTTGTGGGGAAAAGCACCAGAATTTTGTATCCTTCAGACGATGAATACAATAAAGTTGGTTCGGAGAAATATGCCATGCTTGAGCGTGAAGGTATTGGCTTGATGGTAAGCAAATTCAGGCACAGGGATGGCTCAACCATTGATGTGCTCATCAGTTCTGCTCCTATTGAAACAGGAGATATTTCCAAGGGAATTACCTTTGCCGCACTCGATATAACCAAACAGATCAATACCGAGAAAGCACTGAATGAAGTTCAGCTGAAATTTGAAATGATCGCATCGAATGCGCGTGATGTGATCTTGCTGGTTAACCAGAATGGTTCTGTCGACTACTTCAATGACGCCCTGAAAAGGCTCTTTAATTATGAAAAAGATCTGCCTGACTCAATCAGTCTGATGGATCTGTTTGCAAGTGATGAAAACAGTGAAAAACTAAAGTTTGCCCTTAGAAAACAATCAGGAAAATTTTCAAAACCGGAGATTAGGCAGAATTATGAGTTGATCGGATTAAAGGCTGATGGTTCAACCTTTCCCCTTGAACTTTCGATTTCGTCATTTATTTTTGGAACACAACTTATGATGGTTGCTGTTATCAGAGATTTTACAGAGCATAAACTGAATCAGTTCAGACTACTGAAGGCTAAAGAAAAAGCAGAAGAGTCGGAGCGATTGAAGACCGCCTTTCTTGCAAACGTTTCACATGAGATTCGCACTCCCATGAATGCGATTCTTGGTTTCGTCAGTCTGATGCAGGAATATGAGACCAATGAGACCGAACGGAAAGAGTATTTCGATATGATTGCATCCAATGGTGAAGTGCTTTTAAATCTGATCAATGATATTATCGACTTATCGAAGCTTGAAAGCGAAGCACTTACACTGAAGCCGGAGGTGTTCGATTTGTCTGAATTCCTGAATGAGGTGTATTTATATCTGGTCAATGATTTACGTCTTAAACTGAAAAATACATCGATCTACCCGAACCTTGTTCTGCCTGACCAACGACATATTAGTACAATTTTTGCTGATCGCTTACGTTTAAGGCAGGTGCTGATTAACCTGATTCACAATGCGATAAAATTTACCGAGTCTGGATTTATTGAATTGGGAGCCTCACTCACGCACGATAAACTAAACGGAAATCCAATGGTAACCATTTATGTTAAAGATTCAGGTATAGGTATACCGGAAGATAAGACTGCCTATATCTTTGAGTCTTTCCGTCAGATTGAGGATCCGTTTACTCGGAAATTTGGCGGGGCTGGTTTGGGTCTGGCCATTGTTAAAAGAATCATCGAAGCCTCCAATGGATTCACAGGAGTGATTTCAAAACTTGGTCAGGGTTCAGAGTTCTTTGTTAGTCTTCCTCTTGCAGTGCATGGAAAACTGAAAAAGGAAAATGCGACATTATTGCCCAAACAGGAAATCTTCAATTTTGAAGGAAAAAGTGTTCTTATTGTTGAGGATAAAATTCCGAATACACTTTACCTGAAATCATTGTTATCAAAGAGCAGTATTCATCTGACCTTTGCCACAGATGGTGCCCAGGCTGTTGAAGTCTTCAGGAATACAGAGGGGATAGACCTGGTGCTGATGGATATCCAGTTACCTGTAATGGATGGATATGAAGCAACATTCAGGATTAAGGAGATAAATCCACATATTCCTGTTATAGCCCAGACCGCTTTTGCATCGGTTGAAGACAGAGAAAGGATTTTCAACTCAGGATTTGATGATTTTATTTCGAAGCCGATCAATCCAAAGGAACTATTGAGGAAAATGGCTCTTTTGCTCGATAAGAGTGATAAAAAGTAACTCATTCAGCGTTGCATGCCCTTTGCCTCAGCAAGCTTCAAATCTCAAACAATTCAAAGAATATACTGTTTATTGAAATGATACAGATTGGTTTTAGTGTTAAAAGAGTTAATGTGATGGGTTGATTTTTTTTGAACTGAATGGAAAAAAAGAAGAAACGTGGATTGGAAATAAATCCTTTTTCAAAGTCAAAGGAGGATACTCATGAGCCGGCATATAAGCCCGGGACATTAGATGATGTTATTATCAAATCATTCAATGTCCTGCCACTTCCAATATTCCTGACTGATAAGGATTTCAATCTGATCAGGACCAACAATGCAGCGTCAGTTTTCATTAGCCACTTTCTGGTACAACATCAGGGTACCTCAATATTGAAATTCTTAAATTTTCCGGGTATCCCTGATGAATCGGCTCTTAAGCAGCTGATTGAAGCAATGTCTGGCCCCATCAATGTCCCGGCGAAAAACAACTTGACTGGCAAGTCTTACAATGTAGATGTTATCAGGATTGATAATGCTGCCGGAAGAAGTTTTCTGTTTCAGCTTACAGAGATGGATAATACTAACTTGTTTGCGGGTGAGTTGATTTCGGAATCTCCTGAAAAATTTGAAAAGGATTCTATCCATAGTGTCGGATTTAACAGTGATTCAGCTTCTGTATTTGATAATTCCTTTCTCAGGACAATCATTGAGTCATTGCCACATCCTTTTTATGTCATAGAGGCCAATACCCATAAAGCACTGTTGCGTAATTATGCGGCTGTCAGATTTGAGGAATCGCTTGATACTGTTCATTGTTACATGAAGAATAAACCTGAATCCTGCATAGGAAACGCGTTCTCCTGTGCCTTGAAGATGGTGATATCGACGACAACTCCGGTTAGGGTTGAGCATGAATTTGTTACTAAATCAGGTGAGAAGAGGATTTATGAGGTATTTGGCTACCCTGTCCTGAATAAGAGCGATAGTTTGAAATATGTTATTCAGTATTCTATCGACATCACAGATCGAAAAAGAAACGAAGCTGAATTAATTGAATACCAGGAGATTCTTGATAATCTCATGAATAATCTGCCCGGAATGGCTTTCAGATGCCTGAATGAAGCCAACTGGACCATGGAATATGTCAGCCCCGGTTGCCGGAAACTGACAGGTTATAATGCCAATGAATTAATTAATAATAAGTTAGTTCGTTACGGTGATCTCATTCATAAGGATGACAGGCAGAAGGTATGGGAAGATGTTCAGAATGCTGTAAACAGACATCGTGTATACAGGCTGGAATACCGGATTATTGCTAAAAATGGCCGGATAAAATATGTTCTGGAGCAGGGGAAGGGTGTTTACGATAAGTACGATAAACTGGTCAGGCTTGAAGGACTGGTTACCGACATCACTGAAGGTAAGAATGCTGAAATGCTTCTTAAGACTGAACTTGCCATAAATCAGGGCATTGCTTCGATTGGTGTCGAATTGCTTAATGATTCAATAAAGCCGGCCCGCGTAGCATATCTTGTGCAACGGTATGCCCGGCAGTTTACCGGGAGCCGGTTCTCGTTGCTGATAAGTCCGGCTTCTGAAGGTGAAAAGTCCTATATATATTGCTTTGATAAAAACAATGAAAAGGAGATCTCCAGGAAAGTAAGAAAGCATGACCCAAAAAACGGCCAGCCAGAAGGGCTGATGGAAAGACTTATAAAAGAGACAGATCCTGTCATTTTGAACGACCAGGAAATAACGTTAAACATCCCATGTCTTTCTCCCGGTGATTATTCATTCCGCAGATTGCTTAGTGTGCCGGCTTTTATTAACAATCAGAACGCTGGTGTCCTGATTCTCTCGGATTCAGAAGCAGACTATACCCCTGAAATGGTAGCTGTTGTTCAGCGTTTTATCAACATGTTTGCTCTGGCAGCATATCGTCTTAAAGCAGAGGAATCATTGCAACTAGCCAAAGAAAAGGCTGAAGAGTCCGACCGCCTGAAAAGCCTGTTTCTTTCAAATATGTCGCATGAAATCCGCACTCCTATGAATGCGATACTTGGTTTCGCTGAAATGCTTCAGGATGCAGAGCTAAGTATAGATGAAAAGGATCGTTTTCTTGATGTTATCATAAAAAGCGGTGATAATCTTCTGCGATTGATCAACGACATCATTGATATCTCAAAGATTGAGGCCGGTCAGTTAAAAATCATCTATTCGGATTGTTATCTGAATGAAATGTTTACCGACCTCGAGATCTTCTTTAACCGGGAAATGACCAGGCTGCACAAGGATCATCTGACACTTTACATGCAACCAGGCAATACGGATCCTGATTTTGCAGTTTACACTGATCCTGTGAGGCTCAGGCAGATAATCACCAACCTCACCGGTAACGCTTTTAAATTTACCGATGAAGGATTCATTGAGATTGGATACAGAATAAAAGATGACAAAATTGAGTTTTATGTGCGGGATTCTGGAATTGGCATCCCTGTTGATCAGCAAAAGCTCATTTTTGAACGTTTTGGACAGGTCCGCGAAGCAGCTTCCCACAATCTTTCAGGCACAGGGCTTGGTTTGACAATATCAAAGAATCTCGTGGAAATGCTTGGTGGTAATATGCGCCTTGACTCATATCCCGGTGAAGGTTCAACCTTCTGGTTTGATATCCCCCTTAAAGTTGGCCGCCACCGTTCTGAGAGTATTGCTGAACCGGATTCTGTGCACCTGCCCCGTCTGGATCTTACTGGTAAGTGCATTCTTGTGGTTGAAGATGTAGATACTAATTATTTCTATATCAGCTCATTGCTTGAGAAACTGAATGGCAAGGTCATCAGGGCCGGGAATGGTCAGAAGGCGGTTGACCTCTGTAAAGAAAACAATGACATCAATCTTGTACTGATGGATATTGAGTTGCCGGTAATGGATGGCTATAAAGCAACGCAGATAATAAAAGTATTCAGGCCCGGATTACCAATAATTGCACAGACAGCTTTTGCCATGATGGGTGAGCGTGAACGTTGTATCGAAGCCGGTTGCGACGATTATATTGCCAAGCCAATCCGCAAGGAAATCCTGTTTGAGGTGATCTCAAGATTCATCTGATCTGATTACAGGTACCTCGGATCACTCTTCAGGGGAAGTTTGGCCATTTTTGTGACTTCCACCGACGGGAAACCGAATTCCTCCACCACTTTGCCCAACAGCAGGTAAACCCCTCTGCCCCTAAACGGGAATGCTTTTGCAGTATCAGGGAAATGAACAGTATCGAAGAATTCCCCTTCATCATCGAAGAAAGTGGCAAAGTGCATAATCTCGTGTTTTATTGTCCTAACATACTTGATGGTAACGAGGACACCGGTCATTTTTACTGTACGGCCGATGGAACCGGCTAAGCTACTGGCCTGAATTTCACCCCTGAATTTCGTTTTCAGCATATCAAAGTAGGTCATACTCACCGGAAAATCAAGCAGTTCGATTTCATCGTAGGCATCTTCGAGGGGGCTGTGCACCAACACCGGCAGGTTGAACTGACGTACCGGTTGCCTGAACAGTGAAACAACCGGCTCCGGATTTTTTTTACCGGCCAGCATATGGGCTTCCCAAAGCAGCTGTTGCTTGCCGAGTCCGGTAAACCTCAGTGCACCCGTCCTGATCAGTAAAATCAGTTGCTCCATGGTTGGCTGCACCCTTTCAACAACATCGTGAAGGCTGGTGTAGATGCCGTTTTGCTCACGTTCGGAGAGCAGGGTATGCACCAGATTGCTTTCGAGGCCTGAAACATGGACAAACCCGATAAAAATGGTATTCCCGGCAAGTGTATTGAGGTAGCTGCCCCGGTTTATGCAGGGAAGTTCAATGCTGGCTCCGCAGCGCCTTGCTTCGTTAAAGTAAACCCAGCTTTGATAGAATCCTCCGAAATTATTGATAACAGCTACCATAAACTCAACCGGGAAGTAGGATTTCAGGTAGAGGCTCTGGTAACTTTCCACAGCAAAAGAGGCTGAATGAGCTTTGGAGAAGGAATATCCGGCGAACGACTCGATCTGTCGCCAGACTTCATTTGTGATATTGTCCGGATAGCCTTTCAGGCGGCAATTGTCAAAGAACTTATCGATGATTTTCTGAAACTCAACCCTGGAACGGTATTTTCCGCTCATGGCCCTTCGAAGCACATCGGCATCGGCAAGATCCAGACCGGCAAAATGGTGGCAGATCTTCAGTACATCTTCCTGGTAAACCATCACCCCATAGGTTTCGCTCAGTTGTTCCTTCATGATGGGATGGATATAGTCGAACCCATCGGGGTTGTGAAAACGCCGGATGTATTCACGCATCATGCCCGACCTTGCCACTCCCGGCCTGATGATTGAGCTGGCAGCTACCAGGCTCAGGTAATTGTCGCACCTGAGTTTCTTCAGTAAACCCCTCATGGCCGGGCTCTCAATGTAAAAACATCCGTTGGTTTCGGCGTTACGGAGTTGTTCCCTTACTTTCGGGTCCTGTTTGAATTTTTCAACCTGGTGAATATCAATGCTGATACCATGGTTGGCCTTTATAATGCCCACACAGTCATGTATATGGCCAATACCCCGCTGGCTGAGGATATCAAGTTTCTCGAACCGGAGATCTTCAGCTACATACATATCCCACTGGGTCACCGGCATCGATTTCGGGGGCAGGTCGAGTGCGGTATAGCAGGTAATGGGCTCTTCCGAGATCAGCACCCCGCCGGCGTGGATGCTCCTGATGTTTGGGAAATCGGTCATACGGGTACCGATTTCAGTAATGTGCCTGGTAATATCATCCTGGTTGAGCGGGTTGTTGGGTTCATCTACCAGCCGGTCGAGTTCGGCCTTGGGCAGTCCCATTACCTTACCCAACTCCCTGAGTATGGATTTTCCCTTGAATGTAGATGTAGCACCGAGCAGGGCCGTGTGCTCACGTCCGTACCTTTTAAAGATATAATCAAGTACATCATCACGCTCTTTCCACGAATAATCGATATCAAAATCGGGCGGGCTGCTTCGTCTGGGATTCAGGAAGCGCTCAAAGTAAAGGTTTAACTCAATGGGGTCAACATCTGTGATCCTGAGGCAGTAAGCCACGATGCTGTTGGCCCCGCTGCCACGCCCCACATGGTAAAACCCCCGCGACATGGAGTAACGGATGATATCCCAGGTGATGAGGAAGTAGGCACCGAATCCCAGCCGGTCGATGATGTCGAGTTCGTGCCTGACACGGGCGGCAGCTTCCCGGTTGTTTTTACCATAGCGGTATTCAAGGCCATCGGCGGCCAGCTTTTCGAGCAGCATCCGGTCATCGTAGGCACTGCCGGTAAAGGTCTTTTTGTTCTTTATGATTCTGAAGTCAAAATCTATCCCGCAACGTCCCGTAAGTCTTTCGGTATTCCTGATCAGTTCGGGATAGTTTTCAAAACTCTTTTTCAGCAGAGGCAGAGGCAGCATCATTCTTTCGCTTCCTGCAACCATCGCTGGTGTAAGCCGGCTCAGCAATATGTTGTTATCGATGGCCCGCAGGTAGCGGTGTAATTCATAATCCTTTTCTCCGGTGAAGGTGATGGGTGAGTGGATGATGTATTTTCCCCGGTATTTCTGATAATCGGATACAGGTAGCTTATTGATGTCGGCGGTCGTGACCCCGGTAAACTCATTTTCAGCCATTTCACTCACCTGCCTGCTCCCGAAAGGGTAAACGACCAGCACATTTCTGAACGGAGGCGCCGGCCATGGCAGGGGAGTACCCTGGATATTGCTCCGGCTCAGCAGGTCGTTCAGTTCCTTGAATCCGCTGTTGTTTTCAGCAATTCCGGTATAAAGCAGGCGGTTTCCATCCCTGAATTCAACACCTGCCATCGGCCGGATCCCTGCCTTTTTACAGGCTTTTACGAAATCAATGGTGCCGGTGGTGTTGTTGATGTCGGTAAGCAGCACTACTTCAGCCCCGGCTTCGGCAGCAAGCGGAGGAATCTGATCAATGGCTAGTGTGCCGTAACGCAGGCTGTAGTATGAGTTAAAGGTCAGGTGCATCGGGTAAGTAAAAAGTAAAAAGTAAAAAGTAAAAAGTAAAAAGTAAAAAGTAAAAAGTAAAAAGCTCAAAGCTTAAAGCTCAAAGTAAAAAGCCTGCTTGTCGGTAGACAGGTAAAAAGTAAAAAGCGATGAGCTGAGCAGAGCCGAAGCTTAAAAAGTAAAAAGTAAGGATGGTTTATCATTCGTAAATCGTAATTTCTGATATCCCAACCGTGTCTCTATATCCTTGTCCATCTCAATCCGGATATCTTATTCCTCATCTCCTGAAATCACGGTTCCCAATGCAGCGGCACGTGTAACGGCACGGTTGCCGAAGCGGTTGCGTATCCGGTCCATGGCCTGGTATAGGCTGATGGTTTCGGGCGAATCGTCGAACATACTGATCTGCTGCACCCCGCTTACCAGGTGGCTGAACCTTACGCCGATCAGCCTGATGAGCATACGCCGCTGGTATAACCTGTCGAACAGGCTCCGGGTGACCGGCAGCAATGCGTGATCGAAGGAGGTGTAGGGAATGCGGTGCTGAAGGGTATGTGTGTCGAAGTTGGCGTAGCGCACCTTTACGGTTACACATGAAGTTAGTTTTTGTTTGGTACGCAGCTGGAACGAAAGTTTCTCGACCATTTTCAGCAGCAGGTCGTTGATCATGCCTATGTCGATGGTATCCTGTTCAAAGGTGGTTTCGGTGCTGATAGATTTGCGTTCAGAGTAAGGTTCGACGGGGGTGGGGTCGATGCCGTTGGCTTTTTTCCAGATGATGATGCCGTTTTTACCCAGCACACGCTCCACCATCTCAACAGGCATGCGGCTTAGTGTATCTATCCGGGCAATGCCCATGGAGCGGAGCAACCTGAAGGTTTTTTCGCCGATTCCCGGAATTTTGCTGATCGAAAGCGGACTCAGGAAAGGCATGATCCTTTCGCGTGAGATTTCGAGTTCGCCGTTGGGCTTAGCCTGGCCTGTGGCAATTTTCGACACGGTTTTGTTTACCGAAAGGCCCAGTGAGATGGGCAGGCCGGTTTCGCGAATGATCCGCTGCCTAAGCTCATGTGACCATTTAACAGCTCCGAAAAAACGGTCGATACCTGTTATATCGAGGTAATGTTCATCGATGGAGGCCTTTTCGTAAACAGGGGCATCTTCGGCTATGATGCTGGTGACCTCGTTCGAATAGCGGGTATATTGTTCCATATCGCCACGGATAACCAGGGCATCGGGACAAAGTGCGCGGGCCATTTTCATCGGCATGGCCGAATGCACGCCAAAGGTGCGGGCCTCATAGCTGCACCCGGCCACCACACCCCGGTCTGACATGCCGCCGATGATTACCGGCAGACCGATCAACCGGCTGTTGTTGAGGCGCTCAACCGACACGAAAAATGTGTCAAGGTCCATGTGTACTATGGTTCTGCTGTCGCCGGAGGCCATCATTGAAAAATATTTTTCGGTGGTTTGTCGGATGATAGAATTTTTGTTGTAATTTTGATTAAAATCTAACCAAAATTATGATTACAATATAATCATTATTTCATCAACTGCAACAAAGCCATGAATATTTTTGCTTCGAACATCAAACTTTTACGCAAGCGGCGGGGTCGAACCCAGGATGATGTAGCCTTCGCCCTTGGGATGAAAAGGCCGACACTGAGCGGTTATGAAAATGAAGTGGCTCAGCCGGGCATTGAATCCCTCCTTGCCTTTTCAAAATATTTCGGCGTCTCGGTAGATACAATGCTTAAGGTTGACCTGTCGAAGCTTTCGCTGAGCGAGTTGTCGCAACTTGAGCGGGGCTATGATGTATTTATTACCGGGAGCAAGATCAGGGTACTGACTACCACGGTCGACAGCGATAACAATGAGAATATTGAGGTCGTCAACCAGAAAGCTTCGGCCGGTTACCGGGTTGGTTTTGCCGACCCTGAATACATCAAGGTGCTGCCGACCTTTCATATGCCGTTCCTGTCGAAAGAGAAAAAATACAGGACTTTTCAGATCAGCGGTGACTCTATGCTGCCCATTCCCGACGGATCCTGGGTAACCGGTGAATTTGTCCAGAACTGGAACCTGATACGCGACGGACAGCCGTATATCATACTCACCCTCGACGACGGGATTATGTTTAAGGTAGTAACCAACAGGATCAAACCGGATGCAAAGCTTACCCTGCAATCGCTTAACCCGCTGTATGAGCCTTATGACATCGGGATAAAAGATGTACGCGAGGTCTGGCGGTTTGTGCATTACATCAGCAGTGCCATGCCCGAGCCGAACCTTCCGCGTGAAGACCTTGCCTCAAGTGTAGCCGCATTGAAAAAGGATATGGAAAAACTTAAAAGACAGGTAACTACAGCACAGGTACTGAAACTTCCGTTCGACGAAGCCTGAAACTAACAAAAGCCTGCCACAGCAGGCTTTTGTTAGTTAACAGATAACAGTTAACAGTTAACAGTAAATTGTTGGTTATTTTTCAGTTCCTATGGTAGGTTGAGTTACTGAAGAAGGGTTTCGTGTCTTAAAAAGAGCTGATAAAGAGGGAGTTAAGCCAATATTTACGATATAAATATTCTGCAAAGGGAAATCCGGAATTATTCCGGTGTGTATTGTATTTTTCCCTATCTTTGCACACATTTTCAGAACATAAGCATTTATTTTACAATGATAAATATTACCCTGCCCGACAATTCAGTCCGACAGTATCCGGAAGGAACTACTGCCCTTGAAATTGCACGAAGCATCAGCGAAGGCCTGGCCCGGAATGTACTCTCTGCCAGCGTTAACGGTGAAATCTGGGATGCAACACGCCCGATCAAGGCCGATGCAAATCTTAAACTTCTGACCTGGGACAGTACCGAAGGTAAGGCCACCATGTGGCATTCATCGGCGCATTTGATGGCTGAAGCCATTGAATTGCTCTATCCCGGTGTCAAGTTTGGAATCGGCCCCGATATCGAGAACGGGTTCTATTACGATATGGATTTCGGTGATCATGAGATCGTAGCCGATGATCTGAAGGCCATTGAAGATAAAATGCTTGAACTTGCCCGTGAAAAGCAGGTATATGTCCGGAAGGAAGTAACAAAGGCCGAAGCCCTTGATTATTTCACAAAGAAAAATGATGAGTACAAGCTTGAACTGATCACTGATCTTGAAGATGGTCAGATTACTTTCTATGAATCGGGTTACTTTACAGATTTGTGCCGTGGTCCGCATCTTCCGGATACCAGTTTTATAAAAGCAGTGAAACTGCTGAATATTGCCGGGGCTTACTGGCGTGGTGATGAAAAACGCAAGCAGTTGACCAGGATTTATGGCATTACCTTCCCGAAACAGAAAGAACTTACCGATTACCTTGAATTGCTGGAGGAAGCGAAAAAACGCGATCACCGCAAGCTTGGAAAAGAAATGGAACTGTTCACTTTCTCACAAAAAGTTGGTTCAGGTCTTCCCTTATGGCTGCCCAAAGGTGCAATGTTACGCGACCGTCTCGAACGGTTTCTCCGCAACATACAGCAGAAAGCCGGATATCAGCCGGTAATTACCCCACATATCGGAAATGTTGAACTGTATAAAACCTCAGGTCATTTCCAGAAATACGGAAAAGACAGCTTCCAACCAATTTCGACTCCTGTTGAAGGAGAACAGTTTATGCTCAAACCCATGAACTGTCCTCATCACTGTGAAATATTTGCCTCAAAACCCAGGTCATATAAGGATTTGCCCATCCGTTTCGCAGAATTCGGTACCGTTTACCGCTATGAACAGAGTGGTGAATTACATGGTCTGACCAGGGTGCGTGGGTTCACCCAGGATGATGCTCACCTTTTCTGCACCCCTGATCAGCTCAAATCGGAGTTTATTGCTGTTATTGGTATTGTATTGCATATTTTCAGGATACTTGATTTCAAGGATTATACTGTTCAGATATCGCTCCGCGACAAGGTAAATCGCGAAAAATACATTGGTAGTGAAGAAAACTGGGAGAAAGCTGAGAATGCCATTATTGAATCGGTAAGCGAAGCTGGTCTGAATGCAGTAATTGAATACGGAGAAGCGGCATTTTATGGTCCGAAACTCGATTTTATGGTCAAGGATGCCCTGGGTCGCAAATGGCAGCTCGGAACCATCCAGGTTGACTACAACCTGCCTGAAAGATTTGAACTTGAGTACATTGGCAATGATAACCAGAAGCATCGTCCGGTAATGATCCATCGTGCACCGTTTGGTTCTATGGAACGTTTTGTAGCTGTACTGATCGAGCATACTGCCGGAAATTTCCCGCTCTGGTTGAATCCTGAGCAGTTTATCATCCTGCCGATCAGTGAAAAATACATCGATTATTCGAAAAAGCTTTTTAATTTCCTGAATAATTCCGAAATTCGCGGCCTTATTGATGAACGAAGCGAGAAAGCCGGACGTAAAATCCGGGATGCCGAGGTCAGGAAAATACCGTTTATGCTTGTTGTTGGAGAAAAGGAGGAAGCAGACGGTACCATATCTGTGAGAAGACATGGCGTAGGTGATCTGGGTACTTTTACACCTGAAGCATTTGTTGAATTGATAAACAAGGAAATCAGTGCAGTAATGCAATAACTGGTTTCAAATTATAAACTAACCTGAGGAGGAAATAGTATAGCAACGCCGTTCAGAAATCCGAGGGGTCCGAGACCTTTTCCAAAGAAAGCCGAGGATCCGCACTTTATCAACGAAAGGATTAAAGCCCCTGTAGTTCGGGTGGTAGGTGAAAATGTAGAGTCAGGCATCTATAACATCAAAGATGCTTTGGCCATCGCCCAGCGACTTGAACTGGATCTTGTTGAAATATCTCCGACGGCCAATCCACCGGTTTGTAAGGTAACTGATTACAAAAAGTTTCTTTACGAATTAAAGAAAAAACAGAAGGAGATTAAAGCCAAGTCAGCCAAGATTGTGGTTAAGGAGATCAGGCTGGGGCCGAATACGGATGAGCATGACTTTAATTTCAAACTGAAGCATGCCATGAAATTCCTCGAGGATGGCGCCAAAGTAAAGGTTGAGGTTTTCTTTCGCGGACGGAGTATTGTTTACAAAGACCAGGGAGAGATCAAACTGCTGCAGTTTGCCTCATTGCTTGAAGATTACGGGAAAGTTGAAAAACTGCCCCTGCTTGAAGGAAAGCGCATGATCATGATCATTGCGCCGAAAAAGTAGAAAGTTTTGAATAAAAACTCAATATAAACCCAATTAACAACTATTGTAATGCCAAAAATGAAGTCGAAATCCAGTGCTAAAAAACGGTTTGACGTAACCGGTACTGGTAAACTGAAAAGGAAGCATGCTTACAAAAGCCACATCCTTACAAAGAAATCGACCAAGCGTAAACGCAACCTGACTTATTCAGGACTCGTTGACCAGGCCGATGCCAAGAATGTAAGAGAAATGCTTGCCTAAACCGTGTTAATTTATTAACCCTTGCTTTCTGCACCAAAGAGTCCTTTGTGATAAAGGAACGCGAAAGCGAAAAACAAAAACAAAATGCCAAGATCAGTAAACGCAGTTGCCTCAAGGGCACGCAGAAAAAAAATCCTGAAAGCTGTCAAGGGACAGTTTGGCAGGAGAAAAAATGTTTGGACGGTTGCTAAAAATGCATACGAAAAAGGCATGGTGTATGCATACCGTGACAGACGCCAGAAAAGACGCAATTTCCGTAGTTTGTGGATTACCCGTATCAATGCAGGGGTAAGGCAGTTTGATATGTCTTATTCTGTATTTATGGGCAAACTGAAGCAAAAGAATATCAACCTCGATCGCAAGGTTTTAGCCGACCTGGCCATGAACCATCCGGCTGCATTCAAGGCGATAGTCGACGCAGTGAAAAATTAAATAATTTTCCTCAAAAAAAAACCACCGGAAACGGTGGTTTTTTTTTGGGATTTACCTTTTTATAACCTCTTTCTTTGTTTTGATGGCAAGTATTTCTGCCATACGCTCTGTAAGAACCCGCTTCGCAATTATTTTTTTGTTCTGATCGAGCAGGTACATCACCGGTGAACTGTGTACATCATACATTTCCCTGAAATCTGGGGTCATACTGTAAAACCCGTTGACATTTAACCAGTTCAGCTTATTCTGAATGATGTATTTCTTCATCTCCTTCCAAGATGTATCCATACATACACCGTATACTTCCAGGTTATATTGCATTCTGTTTTTGTTGTAGAAATCTACAAGGAGCGGCGTCTCTTTCTTACAATGGCTGCAGTCAGGGTCCCAGAAATAGATAATGGTGTATTCAGCCGGAATTTTATAAAGGGCAACGGGCATCATAAGCGTATCCAGCAGAATCATCTCCGGGGCATTTTTCCCGATAAGAATGGGCCGCAGGGTATTCGCGCGCTTAATCAGGTTATCCTTCACTGTGAGATTCATCCATTTCATCTTTGGGTCAGCATAATAGGTGTCGACCAGATGCACGAAAATGGCATCGTATCCCATTATCTCAGAACTTTCATACTTTATGGTTAAATACCACATGAGATATTTGAAAGATTCCTCATTTCCGCCAGCCCGACGGAATAATTCATCAATGGCAATCTTAAGGGAATCCGGAGCCGGTGAAGTCAGTTTTGTCAGGTACTGCTCAACTTTGGTGTGGAGGAACGGGGATCGGACCAGGCGGTCATCAGACAGGTCAATATTATCCCAGAAATGTGCCTTATAGTATCTGTAGCTGAATGTAGAATCGGTTCTGCCATTTGACAGTACCGGTGCAGGTGGTATTTCCGGGTCCTGCATCGATTTCAGGAACAAGGCTATGAAACTGCCAGGGTTAGAATTGATAATACCATTGATGTATCGTTTCACTTCTTCATTGAGTAACAATACCTGGTTTTCAGCAACTCTGGATGAATCAGAGCCTTCAGAAAATCTTTTCCTGAGTTCAACCAGTTTCATCTGTTGTTTTTGTTTTTCGGAAAGAAAACGAACGTAATCAAAGAAAATCTGATTTTCATTTCCTTCACTTGTTTCCAGGCTGGAAGGTAATTTATCTTTTTTGCCGGTAATGGTGAATTCCTGCTTTCCGGATACTATAAAGTCGAAAAGCTTATTCTTGTTTGATCCGGCTATAAAGTACATGCCTTCGGGTAAATGGGACGAGCCTGAGAAAGAATAATTATTACCTTTTGCTCTGAAGGCAGTATCAGCAACAAATTGTTTGTCACCATTGTAGTTGGCCAGCAACAGCAAACTGTCGTTCAGTCCATCAATCCGGATATTAATCCTGTATGCTTTCTGAGCGGAAACAAGGCTGGCAAAAAGAAGCAGAAATGCAATTGTCAGCCGTAATTTACTATAGCGCATTTGACTTTGATTTATTCAGCTTACTACTATAATGCAAACTTACCTAAAAAGTAATCATGAGAACCGGCAAACAGAGTGTTAAAACCAAAAAACAGGCTATCCTGTAAGATTGGTCGGGTTTATTGCTTAATTTTGTTCATTCAATATTCGTAATGAAGAAATTTATTTTTGCAGCTATAATCCTGCTAAGCCTATCTTTTGGTCAAGTCCTGGGACAGATGGCACTGGCCGATTCTCTCAACATGGCTGAAAGGGAATATTTTTACCGTAAGTACAGGTCGGTCCGTGATACTATGAAAATCAATACCTGGATTAATCTGAAAAGGGTATCTGACAATCTTGAACAGGTCGTTAAACGGGATCAGCAGGTTATTGATGCCATGAAATTGAAAATTTCGGCCGATTCTGTTGTGATTGCCGGTTTAAATGAGGTTAATGTCAGATATCAGGAACTTCAGATCGGGTTTGATGACCTGAAAACGAAGGCGGAAAAAGACAGCACTTTAAATCATTATCTGAAAATAGCTGGAGTTTCGCTTTTGATGCTGTTCATTTTGTTTCTTTCTTTATTTATAAACAGTGTCAGCAGGTTGAAACGATACCGGTCTGAACTGGATCAGGGAACTGTAACACTGGAGGAACATCAGCTTCAAATTGATTCGCTTGATGCAGAATTGCGTAAACTTAAACAACGAGAAGCAGATTTTCGTGAAGAGCTTGAAAAGGGTATGGAAAGTAATCAGGTTCGGTTGCTCTCTATTCAGCAGAAATGCGAATTACTCGAAAAGGAAAATCAGCAGCTAAGGAAAGTTTCTGAAGTCGGGGAGGGGATTCAGATACCGGTATCCGGTGATCCTGTTTCGAAAACTGAATTGTCAGATAACGCCGATGACCTGAAACAGATGGTGAAATCACTGATGGATGAAAGGAACAGCCTGATCAATCTGGCAGGAAAATTAAGAGTTCAGGCCGATAATGAAAACAAAAAGAACCAGGAAATCATTAAAAGGATCAACCTGCTGGTGAATGATCTTTCTACAGGTAATGGTGGTTGATTTTTACTGGTCCTGTCCGGCAGACGCTTCTGAATGGTTTATTCCTCCTGTTCCCCTTAATTATCAGACATATGGTATTATTACCATCGTGGACATTCATCTGCTTTGTCGCGTGTTTGTCTGACAGGAAACAGGATGTAAACCAGGCCTATTGAAGTAAATGAATACCTGTCGCTGATGCCTGTCGAACCTATCTGAGAATCAAGCAGATCGGTGTTGTGAAGTCTGTACAGCAATTCTGCTGAAATAACCCAGCGATTACTGATCATGTATCCGGCTCCAATACCCAACGGGAATACAACGGCTGATTTTGCTGATCCTGAAATTTCCCTGGATGAAGTATACCCGACCGAAGAAAGGTAAGAATTATCAGATTTCCGGTATTTGATTGATCTGTACCTTATTCCCCCGAAAGCCAGTTCAGCTGTAATATGAAACCTTGAAATCGTTTCAGGCCAGATCAGCCGTGTAATATCAATTGCGGTTCCGGCACTGATTTCACTGAACCTGTTGCTGAAATACATGTCCATTGCCGGATTAGAACCTTTCATACCCCCAGAGATCAGGTTTATTTTCAGGTCAAAAACCCTGTTCAGACCTTTACCGGCAATAATTCCCCATGCAAAATCACTTTCATCCGTGAATTTACTTACCGGGTTGAAATCATGAATACTTAAATCCCCAAAGAATGAAACCATACCAACCTTTGCGCCAACGTACCACTGATCCCTGATACGATATGTCTGCGCATTGGCTGCGTGTAACACCATTACAAGATAAGCCAGCGTCAGGATTTTTTTTCCGGTTCTTGATCTATTTACCATTTGTCTTTAGGAATTCAGAGACTGATTATCAAACAGTGAATCACTACGAATGTTGCCCGACCCTTAAAGATAAGTGTTATTCATGATGAAAGTCTTTTACCCCTGCAGTAACCCTGATATCCAGATAATTCTCAGCTGGTGGTATCGGGCAGCTGTATTTTTTACTATAGACACAATATGGGTTATATGCCTTGTTGAAATCGATCAGAATCTGATTACCTTCGGTTATCCGTGAATCAATATACCTGCCACCACCATAGCTTTCGTTTCCGGAGGTTTGATCGGTAAATGGAATAAAGAGGTAGTCTTCATATCCGGGCTTTGTCATCAGGCTGATATTCCGGAATACGGTCAGGTTGAACTTTTTCCCGTCTATCGTAAAATATGCTTTTCCATATACCAGATAAAGCGGCAATCTTTCAGTGGTCGTCTTCATTTTTATCGTATCCGGATTGGTATAAGGAACCAGGGTGGCATTCAGAACCCATTGAGGATCAATATTGAAGTATTCAAGCTTTTTAAAATCAGATTTGTATTTCGGATCCAGCGGCGAATTGTCTGCTTTTTTAAAGTCCCTGTC
Source organism: Bacteroidota bacterium (assembly GCA_009773455.1). Classification (GTDB taxonomy): domain Bacteria; phylum Bacteroidota; class Bacteroidia; order Bacteroidales; family Lentimicrobiaceae; genus Lentimicrobium. The sequence continues at coordinate 85,489 of WSXU01000020.1, forward strand.
ATTTTTCTTTCTTTCCTTCAGGATATTTTTTGAATATTCCCTGCCGGTTAACGCTGTTTGCGAATGAAGATCTGACGAAAAAGCCATCATCAGGAGGAGAAAAAATATGAAAGTTTTTAAACGCATAACTGCATGTTTGGGATTGCAAAGTTATCAGATTAATCCGTTTTGATAAAATCTGAACAGTTTCCTTTCTGTCTTGTTATGATAAAAAAACAATATGAATATCAGAGATCTGAGGCAGGATTACAAAAGGAGTTGTCTGGATGAGGATGATTCGGGAAATGATCCTATAGTATTTTTCCACCAATGGCTAGATGAAGCGATAAAGGGGGAGGTTCCTGACCCGACTGCAATGTCGCTTTCCACTGTTTCCTCAGACGGCAGGCCATCATCACGTATGGTTTTGCTGAAAGGCGTTGAAAATGAGCAATTCGTATTTTATACAAATTACGAAAGCAGGAAAGGAGAACAGCTGAAGGTGAACCCTTATGCTTCGTTGTTGTTTTTCTGGCCACAACTTGAACGGCAGGTAAGGATTGAAGGTAAAGCTGAGTTAACGGATAGTCATGAATCTGACAGGTATTTTATGTCGAGGCCATTGGAGAGCAGGCTAAGTGCACTGGTTTCACCTCAAAGCCGTGTGATTTCGGGCAGGAGTGAACTAGAGATACTTGTTGAACACGCCCGTGCAGAATTCCGTAATAAAGAAATGAGAAGGCCTGAGCATTGGGGTGGATATGCCCTGATTCCTGAACTGATTGAATTCTGGCAGGGGAGGACGGGCCGTTTACACGACAGGATCAGATACCGCAGGTTATCAGGAAGTGAATGGGTAAAAGAGAGACTTGCTCCTTAACCAGTTATGTTGAGCCCTTATCCGCTTCTGACTTCAGTTCATGGATCATTTCAGAAATCTGATCACCGGTGAAATGCTTATCCCTGGCAAGTTCTTCCACAGTGCCCCAAACAGGTTCACCACAAATGATGCAATGCAGATTTCTGGAAGCCAGAAATGCAACCGAAAACGGATAGGCTGCCACAAGATCGGCAACAAGCATGTCTTCAGTGATTTCAGGCAGAATCATCACTCAGGCAGGTTGGTGTTCTTTTCTGAGAAGGTCATTTACTGTCTTAACAGGATTGAAAGTTATGATCGGTACTTCCACAAAAACGGTGATCCAGTCAGCCATTGCTCCGTTCCAGAGCCCGGGAAGTTCCTGTGCTTTCAATTCACGGCCGTCTTTAGATTTTACTGATATAAATCCCGTAGACGGATCAACGAATTCGCGCAGATCAAACTGCTCGTTGTTGAAATCACGAACGTAACAGACAAGGTCGACCGGGTTGAAGTGAGTCGATTTACTAAAAATTTCCTTTTGTGCAGAATTTACAAGGTCAATCTGTGAAGATTCAACAATCTGGAGTGAAACTTCCCCATCAGTGTTCTTTATCCAGAATGGCCCTCCGCCAGGCTCTCCTTCATTTCTGACCATTCCGCAGATTCTTATTGGCCGGTTGAGTTTGTTGTACAGGTAGTCGACTTTTTCAATCTGAGTCATCTCCTCGAAATCGGGTCCCGGAATGAGAAAGAGTTTTTCCTTTGAAAAGGAGATGATCTTATTCAGATCGTTGTCGGCCAGATTACCATCTTCCAGTTTCTCAAGAAATTCGAATATCTTGTTTCTGAGTTCGATGAGATAACCACCGATGACTCTTTTGTAACGATAGGTCTGGTCTTTTAACCGGTCGGGGACAATATTATCGATGTTCTTGATAAAGATGATCTCACCTTCACGGTCGTTCAGGTTCTCTATCAAAGCACCATGTCCGCCCGGACGGAATACAATGCTTTCATCTTCATTCCTGAAAGGTTTGTTCTTAGAATCAACAGCTATGGTATCTGTTGAAGATTTCTGAATTGAAAAAGTAAGTTCATAGATTACATCGAATAGTTCTTCATATTTATCCTTCACCTTGTTGATCTCTTCGATGAACCTGTCGGCATGTTCAGGGGATACCGTAAAGTGAACGGCAACCCTTCCATCGCTGTTCTGTCCATAATTTGCTCCTTCGACCAGGTGTTCCTCCATGGCCAGTCGCGGGCCATCGCTGTAACTGTGGAACTTCAACATGGCTTTAGGGAGGGCTGCATAACCAAGTCCTTTATCTTCGAGTAAAAAATCAATGATGCTGTTGTAATCTTTTTCGCTGAGGCAGGTTTCAATGTTTAAACCATTTACTTCCATAACTTTTCTCAGATCATCGAAAAAAGCAAATTTTCGAATGTTTGTAAAGAAATTATAAGCTGAGTTGAAACCCTTGTCATTCTCCAGCAGATCTGCTGCATCAGCCTTAACACCATATTTTTCCCTGAATTCAAAAAGGGTTTTGAACATTCGGCTGGCTGCTCCGGATGCCGGTACAAACTTCAGAATTTCAAAATCTTCAAAATTCTTATCGTAAAAGAGCATTAGTTTATCGGCATCAGCATCTGAAAATGTTTTTAGGCCGTTATTTATGGTTGCCGGAGCAATAAGTTCAACAAAAGGGAAACCGGTTTTGAAATTATCTATCTGCTGTTCAATGACTTTGACATCGATTCCTTTTGCCTGAAATTGCCGGAGGTCGTTTTGTGTGAACATAATAGCGTTGTTTATATGTTTTTATATCTGGAATATTTGCCAGACGATGAGCATCTTGCAACAAAAATAGATAATTCAGGCTTAAAAACCTAAAAGGACGTAAACCATTGCCCCTTTTCGGGCAAGAGATTCCCGGCAGTTTATTGAATGAATCCCTCCTGATGGTTAACCTCAGTTTGAGTAACCAACCAGATAAACGGTGTAAACAACATAGAGAAATAAGAAGATTGTTCCTTCCAGGCGGCTGATCTTTCGTCCCTTACCGGTGAAAACAAAAAGAAACATCAACAAACCTGCAATGAAAGCCACAATGACATCAACATTTGAATTGATTGAAAATGGGAGAGGTCTGATAACTGCACTGGCTCCCAGGATGAAAAATACATTGAAGATATTTGAGCCGACAACATTCCCAATGGCAATATCGCTGTTTTTCTTTAATGCGGCGGTTATGCTCGTTGCCAGTTCAGGAAGTGATGTTCCGGCAGCAACAACAGTGAGACCAATAACTGACTCTGTCATTCCAAACCGCAGTGCAATCTCCACAGCTCCCATAACTAAAAACCGGCCACCGAAAAACAGTCCGGCAAGACCAACAATGATAAACATGACGGATTTTGGAATTGACATACTTATTTTTTCAACTTCCATCAGTGGCCCTGATTGTTTTGCCAGTATAAATGTATAAGCCATGAAGATGGAGAAGAATCCAAGCAATACAAGCCCGTCAACTCTTGAAATAACATTTTTCTCATACCCGTCAATCAATACGTCATTGGCAATTATGGCAACAATCAGAATTGCCAGAATACTAAATGGAATTTCTTTCCAAACAGTATTGTTCTTTACAGTGACAGGTAAAAACAGCGATGTGATACCCAAAATCGCCAATATATTGAAAATGTTACTTCCCAGAATATTTCCAATGGCAATATCAGTATTCCCTTTAAAAGAGGCTATCAGGTTTACAACCAGTTCAGGTGATGAAGTTCCGAAGGCTACCACAGTAAGTCCAATGACAATATCTGAAATTTTCAGCTTACGTGCCAGAGAAGAAGCACCATCGACAAGCCAGTTTGAGCCAAAGATCAGCATAACGAGACCTCCGGACAAAAGAAGATAGCTCATAGTATATAAGAGTTAGATATTTTTTCTAAATACACTGGTCTGAATCAGGAGGTTGGCCTGAAAATGAAAATAATTGTTCTTTTCATTATCACCATTACGGATTTGCATCTGCCATACTGGTCCGAATTCGAGCCTGCTTTTTTTTGAGATCCGGTAGCCCACCAAGGCTGAAATCCAGTTCTCTGAAAAGATTGCCGGGCGAGGTTTATTCAGGCTGAAATAGGCCTCATTCAGCATACTCACATAAAACTCCCGGACATCTGTTTTCTCACCCTGCAATGGGATCTCTAACCCTGCCTGGTATCGCAATCTCCATCTGAGAGGTTCTGCTTGTCCGTTTCGCGAAATCAGGCGTTGTTCAATCCTTAGCCTGTTGCGAAACCTGAGGTGGTCAATCCGACTGATTACGGAAATCTGCTGCCAGAATCGGTTTTCGGTAAAGGCTGAACTACGGCCAGGCTCTGAGACTCTGAAATACCATGCAACAGCATAATGTATATGCTGGTTGTATTTATATACTCCCCCTGTTTGAAAATCAAAATAATTGAAGGCTGCCGGGAAGTATATGCCATCATATTGCCTTCCAAAGGTATTGTATTGAATGTAAGAACTCAGATTGACTTCCAGTTTTTCTGAAACAGGCGCAGAAACCGATATGCCCGGAAACAGCGAGTAAAAATATCGTGTCTGGGAAATCCCATGAAACGATAGTAAAATCAAGGAAACGAAAATCAATAACAGCCTTATAGGCAAACTCATTTTAAAATTCATTGGAGTATGATTCAATGAGTATGACTTCATGCATGATGTATTTCCCATCCGCATCGAACAAAAATTCAAATAGTTCAGTTTTTCCCCGGGTTTTTCCTTTTATTTCGATTTCATAACGCAGGCCTGCCAGGGAAGTTTGTTCCTGAATCCTGATCATTTTAAATTCATCATATTCAAAACCAGACCTAAGGTTGGCAAAAATATTATTTTTTACATCAGGCAATAATTCATCTTCACTAATCTCCTTTTCGGAATCAAGCCATTGGCCATTGTCATAGAACTTTACACTGAATTTCCGGAGTTCATATCTGAATTTAGCTTCGTAGGTATCACCGGAATTCCCTGTTTCGATGTAAAGCTTCTGGTGAGTCCGTTCGGCAAATGCCGAATCAAGGAAGTTCATTGAGGTCGTTGGGAATTTTTCCGAAGAGATTCTCCTTTCCCTCTCCACTTTCTGTGCATATGTATCAGAACTGAAAGCGCTCAGCAGCAGGATGATGATTGAGCAATATAAGTTTTTATTCATACAGATCCGGTTATGTCAGATTAAAACATCTGAGATTATCGAAAGTTCGGTCAAACCTTACTGGTCATATATCTTTTTACAGCATTGTAATGGTTTAAATAAATCCGGAATCAGCTCTGCAGGTAAGCGATTACGTCTGAAAGGTTAAAATCCCGGGCACCATCCATCAGCAATGGATTGGCAATATCTGCCGGTATTTGGCCATAAATAAGATATCCGTCCCAGATATGGCTGATGTACCATTCAGGTTCGCGGCCCCACCGCAGGTCAGCGCGCTTTCTCCGGATAAATTCATCACGGCCGAGGGTAATAAAAATAGTTTTATTGTAAAATGTGTTGATTTCTTTATTGTGAAAGGCGAACAGGCCTTCAACGATCACTGTTTTCCCTGATTTGATTCCGGAATCAATTGCCTGTCTGAATGATACCCAATCAATGGCTTCAGGCCTTTCCCAGTCGATGTGATCATTTATTCTGGGAATATCCTTTTCATCGGGTATAAAAGTGTCCTGATGTATAACCAAGGAATCCAGGATCGCTGTATTCAGGTGGTTCGAAAGAAAGGTTTTTCCTGACCTGCTTACACCTCCGATTCCGATACAAGCCGGTTTTATAAGCTTAATTTCCGGTTTTACCCATGGTATTTCTGACATTAATTCCCTGCGATTTAAATTGTTAGGCAAACTTAGGATTTATAGGCTGTTCAACCAACAAAAAAAATAAATAAACTCTTGTCCATACAAGAAAAATATTTTTACCTTTGCGCACTCAATTGCCCAGGTGGTGAAATTGGTAGACACGCCAGCTTGAGGGGCTGGTGTCCTTAAGGATGTGCAAGTTCGAGTCTTGTCCTGGGCACTTTAAAATCCGAAAAAGATCGGTGGCAGTCGGAAGACTGCATTTTTTTGAAATGAGAGTTCTCGCCCGGATGGCGGAATTGGTAGACGCGCTAGTTTCAGGGACTAGTATACTTAAGTATGTGCAGGTTCGAGTCCTGTTCCGGGCACTTAAACCCCTTACAATTTATGTTGTAAGGGGTTTTTGTTTTTCAGTAAATCAGCGATGGATGTGTTCTCCAGTGTGAATGATTGTGATTTCACCGACATAGTTTACAAGACTTGACTCAGTCCTTCATCATGCGCAGCAGATAAAGGTATGGTCCTGCCAGATGATGAACAAAAACATTGTCAGGATTATCAGGATAATTCTCGTAATACATTTTATCGGCATACAGCACGATGGTTGTCCCGGTCCTGACATAATGGTTGGCATAAAGATATTCCGGAGCCTGATATTCCGGCAGTGATTTTTCAACATATTTTCCGGCAATAGTTCCAAGGTATTTACGGTAGTTTTTAACTGCCCTGCGTGTTGGCCTGTCTAGTTTTCCATAGGCATAACTCATTGCAATCCTTGTTGGAAAGCTCTGTTTTTTTAACGTCCTTTTAGCATTTACAAAAGGATTTAAGGTGTTGAAGTCATCAATTGTCTGTATCGAGAGCGGCGTTTCGGGCACCCAATCGGCGGTATTTACAACATTGAATGCCCATCCGCCGGAAGTCATATTTTCAAAATCATAGGCAAAATATAGGTTTCCGGGTTTCGGTGCTGCACTGCAGTAGGTTTTAAAACGGATATCTGCCGGCAAAGCCCCTGTTTTCTGCAAATTCAGCAGATAGGCAGTCAACAGATAGGATATTCCGCCCCCCTGGCTGTGTCCGGTAATGATGAAATCCCAGATTCCTTTACGGTAACAGGAGTCTATTTTTGAGACAATATCATCCGATAAAAATCCTGTAGCCATAAGCCAGCCTGCATGAACAGCAGCTCGTGGATTGTCGGACAGATTGTAGGTAAATGTCCGGTCAGCGGTTAGTTTCATGCTGCCGGTTGCAGGTACCATGGCAGCATAGAAGTTTTCCAGCCAGCTTTCGGATGACCCGGTTGTACCCCTGATACTGATCACCGCTACATTTCCTTCGTCGATCCATAGATCCCAACGGTTATCAAGTCCTGTTACAGCTGAACGATAGGCAAGTCTGAATTTTTGGGGAATAAGCTTTGTACTTACCCATGGCGTATCAGCCGAACAGACGGCCATGAGCAGCATTTCTTTGTATTCCGCTTTAATAAATCCAGGTTGAAGGGATTGATTCTGTGATTTCAGCGACACCGTAAAGAAAATTAAACCAGCCGCCAGTGATAATTGCAGGTATTTTAAAAAAGCCATGAACAAGGAATTTGATATTAAAATCTATATTTGTTTTAAATTCTGGAGCATCCTCAGACTGTAACAGACTTACAGGGATAAAGATAGAAAGATATATTTACAGCATCATCAGAATTTTCAGTATTCGATAACTTTGGCTTTCCTTGTTTGTTCAATTCTTGAGAAATATCTTAACCTGAGTTCTGACCTCAACACTTGTTGATATGAAAAAGATACTGCTGATCATTATTATTTGCACTTTTATTTCAGGAGATACCAATTCACAGGTAACAGGGAATTTTGTGTTCGATGGTATTACCCGTTCATGGATTGTATACCTGCCTGCTGGCTTTAACGCAGAAGAGTCTTTGCCGCTTATGATTGCGCTCCACGGATACACACAGAACGGGCAGGAGATAATGCAGTTCAGCGATTTTAATACCATTGCCGATACCGGCCGGTTTGTTGTAGTATACCCAAATGGGGTGGACAATGCCTGGAATGTTGGATTTTCAGGTGGCTCAACAGCGGATGATGTGGGATTCCTTTCAGCGCTGATAGATACGCTCCACCAGCAATACAATATTGATTATGAAAGGGTTTATGCTACTGGTTTATCGAACGGAGGGTTCATGAGCTATCGGCTGGCATGTGAGTTGGGTAATCGAATTGCAGCGATAGCTCCGGTAGCAGGAACCATGACGGATGAATCGCTGCTGGCCTGTGCACCGCAGCGCATGATGCCTGTACTTCATATTCACGGAACGGCTGATCTGATTGTAAATTATAACGGCGGGTTCGGTATCAGATCAGTTGAACAGGTTCT
>WSXU01000021.1 GCA_009773455.1 Bacteroidota bacterium
CAATGCTACCAGCCTTGCCTGGACCACCAGCGGAGATGGATCATTCAGCAGCACAACAGTTCTGAACCCGATCTATACCCCGGGTGCCAATGACCTGATCGCAGGCTCAGTCACCCTGACCCTGACGGCCCAGTCAGCCGCCCCGTGTGTAGAAGCCAGCGATGCTATGGTTCTTACCATCAGCCAGCAGGCAACCGCCAATGCAGGTATTGACGCAACGATCTGTGAAGGATCAACCTATACGATGATAGCTACAGCCACCAATGCCGCCTCCATCACCTGGAGCAGCAACGGAACAGGAACATTTGCTGATGCCACGATAGAAGATGCCGTTTATACACCAAGTGCAGCTGACAGACTTAACGGTTCAGTTACCCTGACCATGACAGTAACTTCCGCTTCACCATGTATCAACGCAGTCGACCAGATGGTACTGAGCATCAATCCTCAGGCTACGGTCAGTGCAGGAACGGATGCCACCATCTGTGAGACCGGCACCTATACCTTAAGCGGAGCAACACAGAGCAATGCTACCAGCTTACTCTGGACAACTTCAGGAACCGGCACCTTTGATGATGCCACGATCCTTGCAGCAGAGTACACACCATCAGTTGCCGACATAGCCGCAGGAACAGTAACCCTGACCCTGACGGCGCAGTCAGCCGCCCCGTGTGTTGAAGCCAGTGATGCTATGGTTCTTACCATTAGCGAAGAGGCTACTGCCAATGCAGGTTCAGATGCAACGATCTGTGAAGGCTCGACCTATACGATGGTTGCTACAGCTACCAACACAACAGGTATCCTTTGGACAACAAGCGGAACAGGAATATTCGCCGACGCCACTATTGAGGATGCTGTATATACACCAAGCCAGAATGATATCGATGATGGTTCAGTTATCCTGACCATGACGGTAGGATCTGAATCACCATGTAACAATGCTGTTGACCAGATGATACTCGGTATCAGCAGGCAGGCAGTTGTAAATGCTGGTATTGATGCCACCATCTGTGAAGGTTCAACCTATGAACTTACCGGTGCAACCACATCCAATGCTACAAGTTTGCTCTGGACAACCAATGGAGACGGATCGTTCAGCAGCACAACGGCCCTCAATCCGGTCTATACCCCTGGTGTTGCAGATATTGCAACCGGATCAGCGGTACTTACGTTAACATCATTATCAGCTGTTCCTTGTGGTGTTGCTTCTGACAATATGGTACTGACCATCAGTGAACAGGCCATAGCTTTTGCCGGCAATGATGCCACCATCTGTGAAGGTTCTGCTTATACCCTGTCGGATGCAACAGCCACCAATGCTGCCAGTATTTACTGGACCACCAGTGGTACCGGATCATTCAACAATCCAACATTGGAAAATCCGGTCTACACACCAAGTCAGAACGACATCCTTGATGGTTTTGTAAACTTATCCATGACTGTGAATTCTGATCCTCCGTGTGGTGGTGATAATGATATGATGGTTCTCAGCATTTCGCGCACGGCCAATGTATATGCAGGTACCAATGCCACGATCTGTGAAGGCTCGGACATTACACTGAGCGGAGCAACGGCAGTCAATGCTACAAGTATCATCTGGACCACCAGTGGAGACGGTAGTTTCAACAATACCGGAATTATCCACCCGGTCTACACTCCAGGCATCACGGATATTGCGACAGGGTCAGTTACCCTTACTCTGACCGGGCAGTCACTTGCTCCGTGCGGACCCGACAGCGATGCCATGGTTCTGACCATCTCGCATCAGTCGACTGCATATGCCGGGGTAGATGCTACCATTTGTGAAGGTTCAACCTATACAATATCAGATGCAACTGCAACCAATGCTGCCTCTGTGCTGTGGACCACTACCGGAACCGGGGTATTCAACAATCCGACTTCGGTGAATCCGACCTACATCCCGAGCCAGAATGATATCCTTGATGGATTTGTAACTCTGACTATGTATGCAAACGCTGCATCTCCCTGTCCGACAGCAAGCGATGAAATGGTATTGAGCATTTCGCGCAGGGCTGTGGTATATGCAGGTGCTGATGCTACTATCTGCGAAGGTTCAGTATATCCGATTTCAGGAGCAACTCAGACATTTGCTACAGATATTCTCTGGACTACCACGGGCACTGGTTCATTTGATGATCCTACCAGCCTGAATCCGGTTTATACTCCGGGTGTTGAGGATATTTCATCAGGTTCTGTAACACTTACCATTACCGGTGAATCAACATCCCCATGCAGTGCTTCTTCGGATGCCATGATTCTGAACATTTCACGTCAGGCCATCGCCAATGCTGGTCCGGATGAAACCATCTGTGGAGCCTCAACTATATCGCTGGACGGGGCCTCAGCCCTGAATCAGATTTCTGTTTTCTGGACAACCACGGGAACGGGTTCATTCAGCAGTCAATATATGATTAACCCGGTCTACACACCAAGTGAAAACGATATCCTTGACGGATCGGTTATCCTGACAATGACGGCTTACTCTGCAGGACCATGCAACAGCGCAAGCGACGACATGATTCTGACGATAGAAGCCCCTGTCAGTGTCAATGCAGGTGTTGATGCTGTTATCTGTGAAGGCTCGGTTTATACCCTGTCTGATGCCACCCAGCTGAATACTTCCGGACTGCAGTGGACAACTTCAGGATCAGGATCCTTTGACGATGCAACCATTCTGCACCCGGTTTATACACCAAGTATGGCCGATATCCTGGCAGGAAATGTAATCCTGACATTGACAGGTCAGCCTGCATCACTTTGTGAACCTGTCTCCGATGAAATGACACTTTCCATTTCACGTCAGGCAACAGCTTCTGCCGGCGATGATGCCACCATCTGTGAAGGATCGGTCTACTATCTGTTCGATTCTGAAGCATCACATGCCGGGTCCGTACTCTGGACTACCAGCGGAACAGGGGTGTTCAACAACCCGACACTGGTTAACCCAACGTACAACCCAAGTCAGGCAGATGTACTCAATGGATCAGTAACACTGACCTTAACAGTAAATGCAGAAGTTCCCTGTGCGCTGGTTCAGGATGCCATGGTCATCACCATTTCGCGTCAGGCTTCAGTTAATGCCGGTGCCGATGCCACCATCTGTGAAAATGAATCCTTCACCATCAGTGGTGCCGGCCAGTCCTATGCCGCTTCACTGCTGTGGACTTCGAATGGTGATGGCACCTTTGACGATGCAACATTGCTGAATCCTGTTTATACTCCGGGCCTTACAGACCTTGTTGCCGGTAATGTAACCCTTACACTGACCGCACAATCTTCTGCTCCGTGCACAGCAGTTGATGATCAGATGAGATTATTCATCTCACGTCAGGGTACTGCCTTCGCTGGTGAAGATGCAACCCTATGTCAGGGTGGAAGCTATACATTGTCAGATGCTTCTGCAACCTTCCAGGCTTCGGTTCAGTGGACCACAAGCGGAACAGGAACATTCAACAATGTGAATGCTGTGAAACCGGTGTATACCCCAAGCATAAGTGATGTAATCAACGGCTCGGTTGTCCTGACTATGGAAGTCACTTCATCAGAAGGATGTAGCCCCGCAACAGACCAGATGACACTATCATTTGCCCAGCTACCAGCTGCAGACGCCGGAACGGATATGACCGTATGCCAGGGCGACCAGGCAGTGATCCTGACCGCTTCAGCAAGCAATTATACATCAATAAGCTGGACTACTTCCGGAACAGGAACCATTCTGAATGGTAACACCCTGAATCCGGTTTACGAACCGGCTGCAACGGAAACAGGTCTTGTTACCCTGACCTTAACCGCAATTGGTGCAGAGTCCTGTGGCAGTGTTACTGTCAGTGACCAGATGGTTATTACGGTCAATGCCAGGATAACAGCCAATGCCGGTGCAGACCAGCTGATACCTTTCAACTCAACAACCATGCTGGAAGCTACAGCAACCGGTGGTTCAGGTGCCTATGCCTATAACTGGCAGCCGGCTTCACTGCTCTACTATGAAAACACCAGCAATCCGGTTACCCGGGTGCTTACTGACCATACCGCATTCATCGTACTTGTCACCGATCTGATTACAGGTTGTCAGGACGCTGATACCATGATGGTTAACATAGATGGTATCAATTACGCACCTGTAGCGGAAAATGATTACGACACCACAGCCTATAACACTTCCGTAAGCATCAATATCCTGGGCAATGACAGCGATCCCGAAAACGGGGCACTCACCATCAGCTTCTGCGGATATCCTGTGAACGGATTGGTTGTGCTGAACAGCAATAATACCATTACCTACACACCATACGAAGGGTTCTCGGGCAACGACAGCATCTGTTACCAGATTTGTGATAAGGGTGTTCCTGTCTTGTGCGACAATGCCATGGTTTACATCCACGTACTTCCGAAGCCGGATGTAAGCATGCTTGAAATTTCGAACGGTATTTCTCCCAACAGGGATGGAAATAACGACATCTGGAAAATCAAGGGCATTGAGGGATTCCCGGAAAACAATGTGAAGATATTCAACCGTTGGGGTGATCAGATTATCGCGATGGAGGGATATGACAACAGTAAGGTTTACTGGGATGCCACCAACCGCAATGGCGATCTGGTTCCGGACGGCACTTATTTCTATATCCTTGAGATTAAGGGAATCAAGACCTTCACAGGATGGATCTATGTTAGGAGTGAAAACTGATCAATGACAATTAAAAAGTAAATGATATGAAAAAGTTAACCGGCTTATTTCTCCTGTTCTTCAGTGTTTCGGCTTTTGCCCAGCAGGATCCGCTTTTCAGCCAGTACATGTTCAACAAGCTTCTGCTGAACCCGGCCTATACCGGGAGCAGGGAAGTCCTGACCGTCGATCTGCTCGACAGGTATCAATGGGTTGGAATAGATGGTGCGCCCCGTACTTTCACGGTCGGGGCTCACATGGCCACCCGAAATAAAAAGGTGGGTCTGGGGGTATATGCCTACCGGGATGCCATTGGTCCGATGGTGAACCAGGGTCTGATGGCCAGTTATGCCTATCGTTTGCTGATGCCGGGCGGTTCTCTTTCATTTGGTTTGCAGGCCGGATTCAAGTATTTTGATTTCGACTGGACCCAGATGAATGTTGAAGATCCTGATTATGTATTTAATCCGCAGGATGTGCAGCGGTTTACACCGGATGCCAACTTTGGAATATATTATCAGTCGAGGCGTTACTTTGCGGGCTTGTCATCGAAGCAATTGTTTCAGAATGAATACGGGAAATCCTATTCCGGAGATAAGACAACCTATACCAAACTTCTCAGACACTTTTACGCCATGGGGGGAGCTGCCTTCCCGATTGACGATAAAATTGTTTTCAGGCCTTCGATGCTGGTGAAATTTGTAAAAAACGCCCCCATTCAACTTGACGTGAACGCAAGCATATTGTTTGATAACATTTTCTGGGTCGGGGCCTCATACCGGACCGAACAGGCCGTTGTACTGCTCACTGAATTCAGGATTTCGAAATCAGTAAGGGTCGGTTATTCCTATGACATTTATTTTGGCCCGCTGCTGCCGTATAATAAAGGTTCGCATGAAATCAGGCTTGGCTTTGATCTTGATTTTATGAATGAAAGGACATTAACACCCAGGTTCTTTTTCTAATCCGGGCATTGTTATACAATTCAGTTCATGAATTCTCAGAAGAAAATAAAAACGACTACAATGAAAAATATAAAAATTGCACTCGCCACACTGTTGTTAATCTCTGGTTTACAGGGTTTTTCGCAGCTAAATAAAGCCAACAGGCAATTTAAACTTTACAGGTATGCCAGTGCTATTCCTCTTTATCAGAAGGCTGCACGAAGCGGGGATCAGGATAAAAGCAGGGAAGCAACTGTGAGGTTGGCCGATTGTTACCGATACATTAATAATGCCGAGGAAGCAGCAACCTGGTACAGGAAAGCGACGGAATTGAGCAATCCCGAACCGGTTCATTATTTCTATCTTGGGCAAGCCCTGCGTACAATCGGTGATTACAAACCGGCCCGGGAGGCTTTTTTGAAATATGCCGAACTGGTTCCGGACGATCCTAGAGGTGGGATTTATGCTGAATTCTCAGCTCAATACGGCTACTGGGAAAAACAGCCAGCTTCTGCAGAAGTCAGAAACTGTGAAAACCTGAACTCCGAGTATTCTGATTTTGGACCGGCATTTTATAAAGATGGGATTGTTTTTACTTCCGACAGAAACCCGGGTCTGATGGAATCGGCCAGGTATGAATGGACCGACTTTGGATATCTGGATCTTTATTACGCAGAGCCCAAAAACTATAAGGATTTCTGGCGTGGAACCTCGGCTCCCGCATCAATGCCGAAAAACTTCAATCAAACGCTTCACGACGGTCCGGTATGTTTTTCGGGGGATGAAATCTATCTTACGCGAACCGGGATAAGTAAGAAAACAAAGCAAGAGGATGGAATAAAGACCAATGTATTTCAGATATATTACAGTGATAAAACAACTGGTTCCACTTCGCTGAAAGCATTTCCGTTTAACAGCGATACCTATTCAGCCGGGCATCCGGCTGTGAGCGGCGACAGGAAAAGAATGGTATTTGCATCCGATATGCCTGGTGGTAAAGGATTATCAGATTTGTTTGTTTCAGAATTTGTGAATGGAGAATGGACAAAGCCCGTTAACCTTGGTGAAAGCATCAACAGCAGTGCCAATGAGGTTTTCCCCCTGCTTGTGAACGACACTCTTCTGTTCTTTGCATCCGACGGACACCCGGGATATGGTGGACTAGACCTGTATGTATCCAGGTATAAAGATGGAAGCTGGAGTAAACCCGAAAATCTTCTGGCCCCGGTCAATTCATCCTATGATGATTTTTCTGTGGCAGTATCAAATGAACTGACCTACGGTTTCTTCAGTTCAAACAGACCGGGTGGCAAGGGTAATGATGATATCTATGCATTCCGCAATGCAAGATTCTTTCCCGGAAAGGAAGAGCCGGTTGCATTATTGTTGCAACAGGAAGTTTTAACAATAAAAGGTACGGTGAAAGATAAAACCAATGGTCAGCCGCTCGTTGCACCCGTTTATGTGTTGAATACCATGACAAACAAGGTCAAAGTGCTCAGCACGGACAGTAATGGTCAATATTCATTGACGGTTGATAAAGGCGGACTTTACATGGTTAAAGCCATGAAGCCTGATTTTATTGAGGATTGTCTGAGCTTAAGAATACCGGATGATTTTACCGGAGGCAATCCGCTTTCACCAAGGGATCTCCTGCTGGATAAGCTGGAGGTAAACAAGGTTTTTAATATTGAAAATATCTATTACGATCTGAATAAATGGTTCATTCGTGATGACGCAAAACCAGCTCTGGACAACCTTGTTAACATTATGAAAAAGTATCCGATTACCGCAGAACTTTCATCGCACACCGACTGCAGGGCTTCGGATTCATATAACAATGAACTTTCACAGAAAAGAGCGGAAGCTGCAGTAAGATATATTATACTTCAGGGAATAGAACCTGTAAGAATCAGTGCCAAAGGCTATGGTGAAAGCAAACTGGTAAATCGCTGTTCCGATGGTGTGAATTGCTCTGAAGCAGAGCATCAGGCCAACCGCCGCACAGAATTCAGAATCCTTTCAATAGAGCAGTCTGACAAACAAAAGGATGGGGGTATTCCGGGATTTAAAACAGGAGATGAAATTGATATCAATCTGTTTGATTCAGGGTTCTTTTTAAATTGTAACGAATAATAGAGAGCGATTCCGGCCCGGAATCAGGCTGAAAATATCTTTGTCGTTCCATTAGATCCAACAGGACCTATAGAATAATCACGACAGAGTGTATTTTCAGCCTTTTTTGTCTTTGATTAAACTAATTCATCATTTTTTGAATGATTCCGAATGCCATTAAATGCAACAGTCTGTTAATCTTACCCCTCCGGAATACAAAAACTACCGATAACAATATTTACATTTATTAATTGATCATGCAATAACATGTTTACATATTGCATTACATATAAACCGATGGATATTTTGAATATTGTTTTATTCAGAATTATAATATGCTATTCATAATTCAGAAGCAACTAATATATAATATAATAACCCTGAACATAGATCTGATTTTTAAATTCTGGAATGTCAGTGTAAATGAATTGTGATTGATTTCATTTGCTTGAAAATATATTTACAATCCCTTTGGAAAGTTTTATAGATTATTGATTTTATGACACCATGGTTGAGTTTTAGGTTAATACCGACTTATTAACAATTCCCGTTCACGATCATTTGAGAATGTCTTTGGATCAATCGCCAATCGTGGGTTTCAGAAATCCCACACATATCATTTTCCCTATTGCCGATTTCAATCGGATTTATCAGAATCCAGTTCCTGATGCAACCAATGTTTACAGCTACCTGCTGAGGTTTTGGAATGATTGCAATTGATTTTCAATCATAAGTAACAGAAAATGAAGCACAAACGCTAACATTATATAATTTCTTGTAATTTTTACTTACTAATGAATTCCGGAGCATCAAGGGGAACCGGATTTTGTTCCGCTGGCATAGAGTCGTCTTTTCCTGCTAAAACAGGATAATTAACAAATTCGTGTTTAAAAATTAATTTTAGCTGAAACTTTGGCTAAGCCCCGACAGGTTATTTTTATAGTTATAAAGAATACCAAATAAAACCAAATGCCATGTCGGGTAAACTACACATCTTTTTCAGGGGTAATCAGTCAATTTTGCGATTCATTGTTCTTATTTCAGCATGTTTTTTTCTTGCCGGAATAGAGATTCAGGCGCAAAATTGCAGCGTCAATGCAAATGTAAACCGTACTATATGTGCCAACGAAACGCTCATGCTGATTGGTTCAAAGGCAGGATTATTTGCAGGAGAAGGAGAGATTACATGGTCACAGGTTACCGGCCCGTCGGCTGTTATTGTTTCACCACATTCTCTGGAAACTGAAGTTACGGGGATCAGTGGTGGATACAATTATACATTCAGGCTGACAACCACTTGCCTTGATGGCTCACTGGTATATGATGATGTGGTTTATACCGTTCTAAGGGTTCGTATTGCAAATGCTGGTACAGATCAGATTTCTTGTCCGGCTTCACCTGCCGGAAACCTTGCCGGAAATGTTCCAGGTCCGGGTTCAAATGGTGTATGGTCAATTATCGGCTCCAACAACGGGGTAACCATTCTGGACCCGTCCTCACCAATAACAGCGTTTAACCTTACAACCGGAGAAGGAACTACCACACTTCGCTGGACAATAACGCATTCCAGTGGTTGTGCATCATATGATGATATGGTAATCACCAATATCGGAGGTCAGTTACCGGTAAATGCGGGGCCCGATCAGGTTCTTGGTAACTGCTTTTCAACCACCCAGTCAACAACCCTTTCGGGAAGCATCGGAGGAAACGGAACTGCCGGTCAGAGTGGATTGTGGACAGTTGTCAGCGGTCCCGGGATACCTGTTATTGAAAATCCCTCAAACCGAAATACGGGTGTCTCCGGACTTGAAGAAGGTGTTTATGTTTTCAGGTGGACCGTTACCGGGCCCTGTGTAAATGGCTCAGACGAAGTTCAGATTACGGTTCCGGCCCCGACTTCAGATGTAACAACGGCTTCGGTTATCGGGGGCAGTCAGATCTGGTGCGATGGCAGAACTTCAACGGTATTGTCGGGGACTCCTCCCAATTATACAAATGAAACAGTATTGTGGCAGCAGACCAACGGACCCGGAGGGGTTACCATTGAAAATCCCACCAACCCGGTCACCAATATTACCGGGCTAGATGGCTCCAGTACCTATACCTTCCGATATACCATTATCAATAACCTGACAGCCTGCGCGAGTGCAGAAACGGTTACTGTTTCATTTGCCGGAGCTCCGGGTATCAACATCATTCCAACCCAGATTTTCACCTCCTGTAATTCAAACGCAGCAAGTATCCCCTATACTGCCAGTGGGTCGGGGATAACACAATGGAGTATACTGAGCGGACCAACCACTCCGGCTTATCCAACACTGCCTACAGGATATTTTAATGCCAGCGGAAATCCACTGGTAATTAACGGACTTACCGTCCCTGGCACCTATGTTATCAGTATGAGAAGGTATTCCAATATTGGTATTTCCTGTGAAACTGCATTCGATGAAATTTCAGTTATTGTTTCACACACACCCACACCTTCAAATGCTGGAACGCGCCAGGTTCTGGCCTGTAATGTTTTTCAAACGGAACTCACCGGAAATGTTCCTTTTGTAGGAACCGGCAGCTGGTCACAGGTAAGTGGTCCAGGCGCTGCAACCATAGTTTCCCCCGCATCACCAACTACAGCAATCACGAATCTGATCAACGGACTTTACCGGTTCCGGTGGATTATTTCAGGTGGTCCCGCTTGCCCTGCTGCCCAGAATACAGTTACCGTGCTTGTTGCATCTGCAGTTCCCACACAGGCGAATGCCGGTCCGGATCAGAATGTTTGTGTCGGGACACCGGTCTTTCTTGCAGGAAATTTCCCTGTCCTGAACGAATCGGGAGTCTGGAGTGTTTTACCGGCCACTCCCGGAATAACGTTCTCCAACATAACCTCTCCTGTATCGATGGTGAGTGGTCTGCTGGCAAATACCATATATACCTTTACCTGGACAATTACCAATGCCTGTGGCAGCACATCCGACAATTGTACCATCAATACCAGCAATACGGTCGGTCCTGTTGCATCTGATGCCGGAGCAGACCAGTGTCACAATACTGGAACAACATCCATCACACTTGAGGGTAATGACCCGGCTCCCGGTACCGGGTTATGGAATAAACTGACCGGCCCGGCAGCAACCATCACAAACCCTGTATTGTATAATTCCACAGTCACAGGAATGTCCGACGGGAATTATACTTTCGAATGGGTGATCAGCAGCGGAGGTTGTCTGCCGACACGTGATACTGTTGCTGTTACGATTTCAGCGCCGGCAACCACCTCCAATGCCGGAGCAGATATTCAGCTTTGCGGCACTTCAACTTCCCTTTCCGGGAATACACCTGCTGTTGGATCAGGTCTCTGGACACAGACGGCAGGAGCAGGAGGTGTTGTCATTACTTCACCGTCATCACCAACTACTTCTGTTACTGGTCTGACTGACGGTGTTTACACATTTTACTGGACCATAAGCAACCATGCCTGTCCGGCCAGTGTCGACAGTGTGAATGTTTATGTTTCCTCACCGGGCTCACCAGCAAATGCCGGGTCTGACGAAGGTGTATGTGCCCAGACAACGGTTACAATGGACGCAACTCCACCCACCTCCGGAACGGGCGTATGGACAATAGTTTCCGGCCCCAATTCGCCTAATATTGTCGATCCTACTTCACCGGTAACCATCATCAACAACCTTGTCACAGGGACATATACATTCAGGTGGACAGTCAGTGGAGGCCCCTATTGTCCTCCAACATCCGATGAAGTCGAGGTTGAAGTAACACTGGCAGCCAACGCCGGTTCTGATCAGAGTTATTGCGAAGCAACCAATGCGGTTAATCTGGAAGGCACAATTTCCACTGCCGGAACATGGACACAGGACACCGGACCCAACACGGCGACAATCACAACAACATCAGCCAATACAGCGGTTGCCTCCGGATTGATTCCAGGGGTTTATGTGTTCCGTTTTACCATTTCAACACCCGGATGTTCTACGACCGATGTGATGACAGTGACCCTTTACCAACCACCGACCACGGCCAATGCCGGCCCGGATCAGGATCTGTGCGATGCCGTATCTTTCACACTTGATGGTAATGTTCCGGCTTTCGGATCCGGCACATGGACAAAGATTGCAGGTCCCGGGGCCGGAAACTTCGTGCCCGGTGCAAACACCCCCAATGCAACTTATACCGGTGCCCAGCCGGGAGTATATGTATTTGTATGGACAATATCCAACGGAACATGCAGCAGTGGTGATCAGGTACGGATTGAAAATTCAGCTTCACCGACTGTGTCCGATGCTGGTCCTGATCAGACACAGGTTTGTTCTGATCAGGCAACTATGGCTGCTAATCTCCCGGTTATTGGTGTTGGAAACTGGGCCCAGATCAGTGGACCGAATACAGCAAATATCAGTTCAGTCATCCTACCGAATACTACGATTACCGGATTGGTTCCGGGGGTCTATACTTTCAGGTGGACCATTACAAATGGAATAATTTGTGCATCCAGTTCCGATGATGTTGTGATCACAGCCCTGCTTACACCCACGCCGGCTGATGCTGGTGCTGATCAGTCCCTCTGTAACCTGGGAACAACCACCATGGCTGCAACACCCTTAACAATCGGGACCGGTTTATGGTCACAGATAAGTGGTCCGAACAGTGCGGGTTTTGTTGATGCAACCAGTCCGACTTCAGATGTAATTAACATGGTAACCGGAACCTATATTTTTGAGTGGACCACAACCGAAGGAGTTTGTACTTCAGTGGATGAGGTAACGGTTCAGAACGATGCTACACCGACTATTGCTGATGCAGGGGTTGATCAGGACATCTGTCTGTTCAGTCCGCTGATTCTTTCCGGAAATACACCCGTTAACGGTACAGGACTGTGGACCCAGACGGCAGGACCGGTTACAGTGAATATTCTGACACCGGATTCCCCGACAACCTCAGTGATCGGAGCATTGTCCGGTACATATACCTTTGAATGGACCATCAGTAACGGAAGTTGTGCTTCAAGTGCGGATGCCGTGGATGTGATCATCAACGACATTCCCGATCAGGCACTTGCCGGGGCCGACCAGAGCCTCTGCAACACCGACAACACCTACCTAAACGGGAACAACCCCTCCATCGGTACGGGAACGTGGTCTCAGGTCAGCGGCCCTAATACGGCAAACATTATCGATCCATCTGACCGGCAAACACAGGTAACCGGACTGATAGCAGGGACCTATACATTCAAGTGGGAAATAGCCAACGGTTCATGTACTTCTTCTGACAATATGCTTGTGGTTCACCATCCTGACATAGCTGTATCCGGACCATCCGACAATGCCATCTGTAACGGAGGAACTGCGACCCTGAGTATTTCAGCCAGCGGCGGAACCGGTGGATTTACTTACCAATGGGAATCAAGTGCCGATGGGAATATTCCCTGGAGTAACATATCAGGAGCAACAAATTCGTCATATACTACTCCGGCACTGGCGGCTGACCAGTATTACCGCTGCCTGGTTACTGCGAGTTGCGGAGATACTTACTCATCCATTGCTCATGTTACCGTTGTTCCGGATCCCGCAATTACAGTTCAGCCGGCAGGAACGACCATCTGTAGCGGATCCTCAACCACGCTGTCAGTCACGGCCTCCGGAGGAACCCCATCGTTGAATTATCAATGGCAAAGTTCACCAAACGGAACATCAGGCTGGGTCAATGCAGGAACCAACAGCGATTCCTATACCACGGCTGTTCTGACACAGACCACCTATTTCAGGGTCATTATATCAGCTGCCGGAAATGGTTGCAATTCTGTTACTTCAAGCGTTGTAGCCGTTAGTGTTCCACGGATCACGACACAACCGGTTTCATCATCCGTTTGTACCGGGGGTGCTGTAAATGCCCTGAGCATCATTGTTGATCCGGGAAGTGCCACCCTGGGTTACCAATGGGAGAGCGCCGCTGCACTTGCAGGTCCATTCAGCAGTGTTACGGGAGGATCGGGAGCCAATACGGCATCCTATATTACCGGTGTTCTTACAGCAACCACCTATTTCAGATGTGTTGTAACGGTTACGTCGCCAGCATGCGCCGATCTGGTATCCGGGACTGCAACGATAACAGTTGTTCCTGATCCAACCATCAATACCCAGCCCTCAGGAACAACCATTTGTGCCGGGGGTACCCATGCCTTAACGGTTTCAGCAACCGGAGGCACACCTTCGCTCAATTATCAGTGGCAGAGTTCAACCACCGGAGGTGCTCCATGGACCAATGTCGGAACCAACAGTGCTTCCTATACTACCGCCGCATTGGCTGCAACCACCCATTATCAGGTTCTGGTTTCAGCCACAGGCACCGACTGTAATACAGCAACCTCAGCAACCGTAACAGTTACCGTAGTTCCCGACCCAACCATATCAGTACAACCGGCAGGGGCCACCATCTGTAACGGAGGCACGCATTCCATGACCATCACCGCAACCGGCAATGTTCCTCCCGGATCCCTCAACTACCAGTGGCAGATCAGCAATAACGGAACCGGGGGATGGACCAATGTCGGGACCAACAGCAACGCTTATACTACTGCAGCCCTTGCAGCAACGAGATACTACAGGGTTCTGGTAACACAGACCGCATCAGGTTGCAGCACTACTTCGGCCAATGCCCAGGTAACTGTGGTGCCTGATCCGAATATTACAACGCAGCCAACCGGGGCATCCATATGCTATGGTGGAGACCATACCATGACAATTGCTGCTGCAGGAGGCACACCGTCACTGAATTATCAGTGGCAGATTTCAACGACCGGAGCCGGCGGTCCATGGTCCGACCTGACCGGTGAGACCGGAACCGGTTATACCACTCCGGCAACTTATGCCACGACATGGTACCGGGTGATTGTTTCGGCCACAGGTGCAGGTTGCGCTACGGTAACTTCGAATGTTGCAACTGTCACAGTCGAGGGAGACCCGATCATTGATGTGCAGCCTGCCGGAGCTGAAATATGTTCGGGCGGGAATCATTCTATGAGTATTTCTGCCTCAGGAGGAACACCTTCACTGAACTATCAGTGGGAATATTCTACGATTGGTTCAGCCGGACCCTGGTCAGTTATCGGAGGAGCAACAACCAATTCATATACTACACCGTCACTTACCGTTACTACCTGGTATCATGTGGTGGTAACTGCCCCGGGCAGTGATTGCAATACAACCACAACCAGTTCAGCTGAAGTTACTGTTGTTCCGGATCCGGCCATTTCAGTTCAACCGGCCGATATTACCATTTGCAGCGGAACCTCAACGGTTCTTTCTGTCACCGCCCTGAATGGCACGCCATCCCTGAATTATGTGTGGGAAACCTCTGCAAACGGGACCAACGGATGGGCGAACATCGGGGGTAACAGCAACACATATACAACAGCCCTTCTGACACAGACTACATATTACCGGGTAACCGTTTCAGCCACCGGCAACGGTTGTAATTCAATAACATCAAATGTTGTAGCCGTAAGTGTTCCAAGAATTCTGACCCAACCTGTGGGAGCTTCTATTTGCTCAGGGGGAACCCATGCCATGTCGGTGAACATCGAAAGCGGCAGCGCCACTGTTGGATACCAATGGCAATTCAGTGATTTCGACTGCAGTTCAGGATGGTCCGATATTGGTGGAGCGACGGCAGCTACTTATACTGCCACCATTCTTCCCGTTACCGGGACAAGATACTACCGTTGTCAGATAAGTCTGACCTCACCCGATTGTGCCAATCTGGTAACTGACTGCACTCCCGTGATTGTGGTCGCCGACCCAACCATTGTTACTCAACCTGCAGGCACCACCCTTTGTGAAGGTTCGGCACATTCCATGACGGTGATAGCTTCAGGCGGAACACCATCATTAACCTATCAGTGGCAGAGTGCAACAACCCTGGGAGGACCATATGCCAACGTTACCGGTGGAAGTGGCTCAACATCAGCCACTTATGTTACCCCTGCTCTTTCTTCAACTACCTATTTCCAGGTTATAGTATCGGCAACAGGGGTAGGTTGCGGAAGCGTTACTTCATCACCGGTAACCGTTGCAATCAATGAAGAAGCCACGGCCAGTGCAGGAAGCGATGATGCCATCTGCAGCAATGATTCCTACACATTGTCGGGCGCATCAGCGACCAATTACACGAATCTTTTATGGACAACTTCAGGAACGGGAACATTTAACAATCCGGCTGCTATAAATCCGGTTTATACGCCCGGAACATCAGATATTACTGCCGGATCAGCAATTCTGACGTTAACGGCCTATGCCAATGCCCCTTGTGTGAATGCTGTCAGTTCAATGACATTGACCATATCGGCATTCCCGACAGCTTCAGCCGGTTCAGATGCCATCGTGTGCCAGGGAACCGCCTATACGGTTTCCGGTACAACAGCCACAAATTATGCGTCCCTGCTTTGGACAGCCCCAGGCCCGGGCATACTGACCAATGCCACAACCCTGACACCAACCTATACACCAACTCCGGGTCAGACAGGAACAGTTACTCTTACCCTGACAGCCAACCCGAATGGAACCTGCTCAGCTGCATCGGATCAGATGACAATTACCATCGATGCTGCTCCAACCGCTGCCATTGCAGGGATTGATCAGTCATTCTGTAAGAATACAACCAGTACCAGTATGACTGCCAACACGCCGATATCCGGAAGTGGAGAATGGTTACAGCTCAGTGGTCCCAACAGCGCGCTGATTGCGGACGATACCGACCCGGCTACGCTGGTTTCCAATCTGGTAACAGGAATATACTTTTTCCAATGGACAATCAGCAACGGAGTCTGCACTTCCAGCTCCGATCTGGTTCAGATAACCGTTATCAACTGTGGCCCGGTTGCTTTGGATGATAATTACAACACACCCGAAGATTCACCCCTGAGTGATAACATCCTGACCAATGACACTGACCCTGACGGAGATCCTTTGACAGTAACGCAGTTTGTTGTAGGAGGCACACCCTATCCGGCCGGATCAACGGTGAGTATGCCGGGTATCGGTGTTATCATCGTCTACAGCAACGGGTTGTTCACATTTACTCCTGAACCTGACTACAACGGTGTGGTTCCAACCATCCCCTATACCATCAGTGATGGTACATCCACGGCCACCGCTGACCTTGACATAACGGTTATTCCGGTCAATGATCCGCCTGTTGCGGTAGATGAAATTGTTACCACACCGGAAGATACACCAGCAGGTGGTAATCTGCTGACCAACGACAGCGACCCCGATCCAGACCCGATCAGCATCACACAATTTGTCATTGCCGGAGATCTCACAATATATAACCCCGGTGATCTTGCTGTCATTCCCGGTATAGGAACACTGATAATCAATGCTGACGGCAGTTACATCTTTACCCCGGCTTCCGGTTATAACGGCCCGGTTCCGGTTGCAACCTATACCATTTCTGACGGAAGTCTCACAGATACCGCAACCCTGAGTATTTTTGTGAACCCGGTGAACGATCTTCCGCTGGCTATTGATGACGATGTAAACACACCGGAGGATACCCCGGTCAGCGGCAATCTGCTGACCAATGACAGTGACCCTGACGGAGATCCTCTTATCATAACTCAGTTTATCGTCGGAGGAGTAACTTATCCGGCCGGTGCAACAGTGAATATTCCGGGAGTCGGGCTCATTACCATATATAGTAATGGTCTGTTTAACTTTACTCCTTCATTGAATTATACCGGACCGGTTCCTGCCATACCCTATACCATTACCGATGGAAACGGGGGAACAGATTCAGCCGACCTTAATATAACAGTTACAGGCGTTAACGATGCTCCGCTTGCAGTGGATGACAGCAACACGACCCCTGAAGATACTGTTGTAAACGGAGATGTTTTAACCAACGACAGCGATCCGGATGGAGATGCTTTGGCGGTTACACAATTTGTCGTTGACGGAGATGCAACCATTTATCTGCCGGGCGAAATTGCAACCATAACCGGGGTCGGAACCATCATAATCAACGCTAACGGAACATATACTTTTACACCGGATCTGAATTACAATGGCACAGTTCCCGGCATTACCTATACCATTTCCGATGGGAATGGCGGAGCCGATGATGCAGGACTTGACATCACCGTAACCCCTGTAAACGATCCCCCGGTGGCACAGGATGACACCGCTTTTACAACAGAAGACAGTCCTGTAAGTGGCACGCTGGTTACCAACGACAGCGATGTTGACGGTAACCTGAACCCATCGAGCTATTCGGTGGTTACCGGTCCGGCCAACGGAACCCTGGTTTTGAATCCCAACGGAAGCTTTACCTATTCCCCGGATCCGGACTACAACGGAACCGATACTTTTACCTATGAAATTTGTGACCTGGGACTTCCGGTATACTGTGATCAGGCAACAGTAACCATTACCATCAACAGTACCAATGATGCACCGTTAGCCGTTCATGATGTCAATACAACCCTTGAAGAAAACCCGGTTTCGGGCAATGTCCTGGACAATGACAGCGATCCGGAAGGAGACCCTCTGGCTGTAACTCAATTTATCGTTGATGGAGATGCAACGGTATACCTGCCGGGCGATGTGGCAACCATTCCCGGCGTCGGAACCATTGAGATCAATGCTGCCGGTTTTTATACATTTACCCCGGCTCCGGATTTTAATGGTACGGTACCTTCGGTAGCCTATACCATCATTAATGGCAATGGCGGTTCAGCTACTGCTGATCTTGATATTACTGTTATTCCGGTGAACGATCCTCCCGTTGCCCTTGACGACAGCAATACCACCAACGAGGATACTCCTGTATCAGGGAGTGTAATTGCCAACGACAGTGATGTGGATGGCAACCTGAATCCGGCAGGATATTCGGTAATTACCTGGCCGGCCAATGGTATATTGGTTCTTAATCCAAACGGAAGTTATATCTATGCACCGGATCCCAACTTCAATGGCACCGATACTTTCACTTATGAAGTCTGTGACCTTGGGCTACCGGTTTATTGTGATCAGGCAACGGTTACCATTACGGTCAATGGTGACAATGATGCGCCGGTGGCAGTGAATGACCTAAATTCAACGGTTGAAGATAATCCTGTAAGCGGCAATTTATTGACCAACGACACTGATCCGGAAGGAGATCCTCTCCTGGTGACTCAATTTGTTGTTGTCGGAGATGCTACCATCTATCTGCCGGGCGATGTGGCAACCATTACAGGCATTGGAACCATCGTCATCAACACCGATGGAACTTATACCTTCACCCCTGGACTGAATTACACCGGCACCGTACCAACCATTACCTACACCATCAGCGATGGCAATGGCGGCTCCGATACTGCTGATCTTGACATTACAGTGACTCCGGTAAATGATCCTCCGGTTGCTCTTGATGACAGTAACACAACCAGTGAAGATACACCGGTTACCGGTACCGTTGTGGCCAACGACAGCGATGTGGATGGCAATCTGAACCCTGCCAGTTACTCTGCGGTAAGCGGTCCTGCCAATGGTAATGTGGTACTTAATCCAAACGGAAGTTATGTCTATACGCCGGATCCCAACTTCAATGGTACAGATACATTCACTTATGAAGTCTGTGACCTTGGTTTGCCGGTTTATTGTGATCAGGCAACGGTTACCATAACGGTCAATGCAGTTAACGATACACCGGTTGCTTACGATGATTATTTCACCACCCCTGAAGACACTCCGGTGTCAGGCAATGTGCTGGTCAATGATTCCGATCCCGAAGGTGATCTGTTGACGGTTGTTGATTTTACCGTTGACGGCACAACCTATCCTGCCGGAACAGCAGCAACCATAGCCGGAGTTGGAACCATTGTATTAAATGGAGATGGAACCTTCACCTTTACCCCGGATACCGATTACAATGGCAGTGTTCCTGATGTTGAATATACTGTGAGCGATGGCAATGGCGGAAGCGACACTGGCACCCTGTTTATTACGGTGACGCCGGTCAACGATCCACCGGTAGCGCTCGACGACAGCAATACCACCAATGAAGATACACCCGTATCCGGTACGGTAATTGCAAACGACAGTGATGTGGATGGTAACCTGAATCCGGCGAGCTATTCAATCATTGCAGGACCATCAAACGGAATCCTTGTTCTGAATCCAAACGGAACCTACACCTATACACCAGATCCCGATTACTTCGGTACCGATTCTTTCATTTACGAAGTATGTGATCTTGGACTACCTGTGTATTGTGATCAGGCAACTGTTACGATAACCATCAGCAGCGACAATGATACTCCCGTAGCGGTAAATGACATTGCAGTAACGCCGGAAGACACGCCGGTCTCAGGCAATGTACTGACCAACGACAGCGATCCGGATGGCGATCTGCTTACCGTTGTTGACTTCACCATTGACGGAACAACCTATCCTTCCGGTTCAACGGCGGTTTTAACAGGCATTGGATCCCTGGTTATCAATCCCGACGGAGCCTTCACCTTTACCCCGGACCCGGGCTTTAACGGCGCTGTACCGGTAGCCGGTTACACCATCACCGACGGAACAGATCAGGCAACGGCAACGTTGAGTATTTTTGTCAATCCGGCAAATGATTCTCCGCTTGCTGTTGATGACACCTACACAACACCGGAGGATACCTCATTTAGTGATAACATTCTTCTGAATGACTCAGATCCTGACAGCGATCCGTTATCTGTGGTGAGCTTTATTGTAGGCGGAATCACCTATCCTGCCGGTGCTTCAGTTAACATACCCGCAACAGGAAATGTTACGATATACAGCAACGGTCTTATTGTTTTTGTACCTGCAGATGGCTTTAACGGGAATGTCCCAGCCATTCCTTATACCATCAATGATGGTAACGGAGGAACAGCCTCAGCTGTTATTGATATTTCGGTTACTCCGCTCAATGATGCACCGGTTGCAGTGGATGACTATTATTCTACAACCGAGGATACGTCCGTTTCGGGTGATGTGCTGATCAACGATACCGATCCTGAAGGAGATCTGTTGACTGTTGCCGACTTTACCATTGACGGCACAACCTATCCGGCCGGCACAACCGCAACCATCACCGGAGTCGGTACCATCGTGATAAATACCGACGGAACCTTCACCTATACTCCCGCGGCAGATTACAATGGCAGTGTCCCTGCCGTTGATTATACCGTCACCGACAGCAATGGAGGCAGCGACACAGGTACACTGTTTATTTTGGTAGCTCCGGTAAACGATCCGCCGGTAGCGCTCGACGACAGCAATACTACAGACGAAGACACGCCGTTAACCGGCACTGTAATTGCCAACGACAGCGATGTGGACGGCAATCTGAACCCATCAGGCTATTCGGTGGTTACCGGTCCTGCCAACGGAACCCTGTTGCTGAATCCTAACGGAACCTATACCTATACGCCTGCTATCAGCTATCATGGAACCGATTCCTTTGTATATGAAGTGTGCGACCTTGGATTGCCGGTCTATTGCGATCAGGCTACAGTTACCATCACCATCGATCCAGTGAACGACAACCCGCTGGCGGTGAATGATTGGAATACAACCCCGGAAGACACCCCTATAAGCGGGGATGTACTGACCAACGACAGCGATCCGGAAGGAGATCCGTTAATGGTAACACAATTTATCGTGGATGGTGATGCTTCCATTTACCTGCCCGGTGATGTTGCAACTATTATTGGGGTCGGAACCATTCAAATCAACAGCGACGGAACCTATTCTTTCAATCCTGCCCTGAATTATACCGGGACTGTGCCATCGGTATCGTATACCCTAAGCGATGGCAATGGCGGTACCGACACTGCCGGCCTTTACATCACAGTAACCCCGGTGAATGATCCTCCTGTTGCGGTGGTTGATTATTTCAATACACTAGAAGACACCCCGGTTTCAGGAACTGTTATTGCCAACGATTTTGATGTTGACGGCAACCTGAATCCTGTAAGTTATCTGCTTACAGGTGATGTATCCAATGGATCCTTGTCATTCAATGCATTGGGTATATTTACATACACTCCCGACCCGGGATTCAGCGGAACCGACAGTTTTATTTATTCAATGTGTGATCTCGGGCTGCCTGTTTACTGCGATACCGCTATAGTTTTCATCAACATTTCCGGTATAAACGATCCACCTGTTGTATTTAATGAATCGCTGGCTGTATGCTCAGGCAATACCGTAACAGGCAATGTTCTGGCAAATGGAGATTATGATCCGGAAGGAACCGCCCTTACAGTTGACCTTGTACCGGTCTCTGGTCCTGCTGGTGGTGTATTCAATATACTTGCCGATGGATCTTTTACCTATACCGCAAATTCCGGTTTTACCGGAATTGAGGAGATTGTCATCAGCCTTTGTGATGCCGGCATACCTCTTCCTTCAGCCTGCAGCAACGATACTATATTTATTGATGTAATTGAACCCGCGATGGCCAATGCCGGTCCGGATCAGGATTTGTGTAACCTTACGTTTACCCTGCTCGATGGCAATACGGTCGCAGCAGCTTCGGTTGAATGGACACAGGTTTCAGGACCACCCTGTATTATTGTTGCTGCAAATACGCCCGATGCCATTGCATTCGGATTGATACCGGGCACTTACGTATTCAGGTATTCGGTTGACAATGGAAGCTGCAGCGATTCTGATGAAGTTTCGGTGGTTAACTGGTCAACTCCGACACCTGCCAATGCAGGACCTGATCAGAGTTTGTGCGGGCTGAGCAGTACCACACTTACAGCCAATACACCGGTAACCGGATCGGGAAACTGGTCACAGCAATCGGGCCCGTCAGCAGCCATCATTGCAGATCCCACGGACCCATTGGTAACCATCAGCAACCTGATTGCCGGTTCCTATGTTTTCAGATGGACCATTTCCAATGGACCAGTTTGCGCACCTTCTACTGATGATGTGATCATTTCAGTTGCCAATGCTGCAACAGCTTCAGCAGGACCCGATGCCACCATCTGCCAGGGGTCTGACTATATCCTGAGCGGTGCTTCTGCCGGCAATTATACTTCAGTTCTCTGGACAACATCGGGTTCCGGGACATTCAGTAATCCTGCTGCTGTAAATCCGGTTTACACACCGAGCAATTCGGATATCATCGACGGGAACGTAACACTTACACTTCTGGCGGTTTCCGCTTCGCCGTGCCCGAATGCAACCGATCAGATGGTGCTGGATATCTCACGTCAGGCGATCGTTACAGCTGGGCTGGATGCCACCATTTGTGAAGGCTCTTCGCATACCCTCAGTACCGCCTTTGCCGTAAGTGCTACGGGCTACTTATGGGCTACCAGCGGTGATGGTACTTTTAATGATGCCACCATCCTGAATCCTGTGTACACCCCGGGTGTAGCCGATATTTCATCAGGAAACGTCATCCTTACACTGACCGCCTTTTCAGCTGCACCTTGCGGACCATCCGGTGATCTGATGGTACTTTCCATTTCTCAGCAGGCTTCTGCCAATGCGGGTGTTGATGCCACCATCTGTGAAGGTTCAACCTACATGATTTCCGATGCAACTGCGCCGGATGCTTCCACCGTTTTGTGGACCACCACCGGAACAGGTACATTCAATAATGCTGCTTTGGTAAATCCGGTGTATACACCAAGCCCGAACGATATCCTGGATGGCTTTGTAACCCTGACCATGACTGTTACGTCAGCATCACCATGTCCGGGCGATACTGATCCGATGGTTTTGACTATCAGCCGTCAGGCAATTGTCAATGCCGGTGTAAATGCCACGATATGTGAAGGTTCATTATACTCACCGGTCACAGCCCTTGCCGTCAACTCAACCAGTCTGTTATGGACAACTGATGGTGATGGTTCCTTTGACGATGCCACCATCCTGAATCCGGTATATACTCCGGGTACAACCGATGTTGCAGCCGGAACAGTCACCCTGACCCTGACAGCACAATCAGCAACCCCATGCGGACCCGACAGTGATGCGATGGTACTGACCATTTCTCAGCAGGCTTCTGCCTACGCCGGTGTGGATGCCACAATTTGTGAAGGTTCAGCCTACACCCTGGCCGATGCAACCGCACCGGATGCTTCCACAGTTTTGTGGACCACCAGCGGAACAGGCACATTCAATAATGCTGCTTTGGTAAATCCGGTTTATACGCCAAGCCCGAATGATATCCTGGATGGTTTTGTAACGTTGACCATGTCAGTAACTTCAGCATCACCCTGTACCGGTGATGTTGACCAGATGTTGCTGAATATTAACCGACTGGCAGTAGTATCAGCAGGATTCGATGCAGCCATCTGTGAAGGACAGACCTTTACTCCGGTAACAGCATCAGCTACCAATGCTGTCAGCCTGCTCTGGACCACCAGCGGAACCGGTACATTTGATGATGCAACCCTTCTTTATCCCGTTTATACACCCGGTGCGGCTGATATAACCGCCGGGACGGTAATGCTTACACTGACGGCACCATCCGCTTTACCATGCCCTGTTGCAACGGACAACATGATACTGACCGTTTCACCGCAGGCCATTGCATTTGCCGGAGCCGATGCTGTTATCTGTGAAGGCTCAACATACCCGCTGGCCGACGCGGTGGCTACCAATGCAGCAAATATTCTCTGGACGACAACCGGAACAGGAACATTCAGCAATCAAACCATTGCCAATCCTGTATATACACCGAGTCCGAACGATATCCTCGACGGGTTTGTGACATTGACCATGATCGTCAACTCTGATCCTCCCTGTGGTGGCGATTTTGATGAGATGGTGCTGACCATTTCACGTCAGGCCAATGTATACGCAGGTCCGGATGCCAGCATCTGCGATGCTGTACCCTACGTTGTAAGCGGTGCAACCGGCCAGTTTGCCACAAGCCTGCTCTGGACCACCAGCGGAACCGGTACATTTGATGATGCGACTATCCTGAACCCTGAGTACACACCAGGTCCGGAAGATCTGACAGCCGGTTTGGTTACCCTGACACTTACAGCCCAGTCATCAGCCCCATGCGGACAGGATTCCGATGCCATGATCCTGACAATTTCACAGCAGGCAACGGCCTACGCAGGAGCCGATAACATCATCTGTGAAGGTTCTGTCTATACCATTGGTGACGCCACAACAACCAATGCAGCCTCTGTCCTCTGGACAACATCGGGGACCGGTTTGTTCAATAATCCTACCCTTGTAAATACCACATACATCCCAAGTCCGAACGATATTCAGGATGGATTCGTAACCCTGACCATGTTTGTAAATTCTGCGGCTCCATGCATAGGAGTCAGCGATGCAATGGTACTGACAATTTCACGTCAGGCATTTGTGAATGCGGGGGCGAATGCTGCGATTTGTGAAGGATCAGATTATGCTGTTAACAGCGCAACCCAGCAATTTACTACAGGCATTCTCTGGACCACTAGCGGTACCGGCACCTTTGATGATCCGACCCTTATCAACCCTGTATATTCACCTGGAGCATCTGATCTGGCAGCAGGTACTGTAACCCTGACCATCACCGGCCAGTCAGCAGCACCATGTACCCCTGTGTCGGATGATATGATACTGACCATCTCGCCACAGGCAACGGCTTATGCCGGCGCCGATAACATCATTTGTGAAGGCTCGGCGTACACCCTGGTAGATGCATCTGCCACAGATGCTGTAACAGTAATCTGGACTTCGTCCGGCACCGGATTCTTCAATAACCCGGCACTGATCAACCCGACTTACATTCCAAGCCTGAGCGATATTCAGGATGGGTCGGTAACCCTGACCATGTTTGTCACTTCTGCTTCACCCTGTCCGGGATCAAGCGATGTCATGGTTCTGGGCATTTCACGTCAGGCCGCTGTTGATGCTGGTCAGAATGCTGCCATTTGCGAAGGATCTTCCTTCAGCTTAAGTGGAGCCACATCACAGAATACCACCGGCCTGCTCTGGACCTCCAGCGGAACCGGTACATTTGATGATGCAACCATCCTCAACCCTGAGTACACTCCAGGTGCTGATGATATACTGGCAGGAACCGTTACCCTTACAATTACCGGACAATCTGCAGCTCCCTGCGGGCCGGATTCCGATCAGATGGTACTGACCATTTCGCATCAGGCTTCGGCGAATGCAGGTGTCGACAACATCATCTGCGAAGGTTCAACCTATACCATCGCCGATGCAACTGCTGTCAACGCAGTTACAGTTTACTGGACAACCACGGGAACGGGTGTTTTCAACAATCCGGCCCTGGTTAATCCAACCTATATTCCAAGTCCGAACGACATCCTGGATGGATCTGTAATCCTGACCATGTATGTCAGTTCTGCCTCACCTTGTATCGGGGCCAGCGATGCCATGGTTCTCGGTATATCCAGACAGGCCTTTGTTGATGCGGGTCAGAATGCTGCTATCTGTGAGGGCTATACCTATACATTGAGCGGGGCCACATCTCAGAATGCCACCGGTCTGCTCTGGGCAACCAGCGGAACTGGTACATTTGATGATCCAACCATCCTCCATCCGGTGTATACACCTGGTGCGGCAGATATTTCTGCCGGTTCTGTCATCCTGACCCTAACCGGACAGTCAGCGGCTCCCTGCGGACCTGATTCTGATGCCATGACCCTTGTTATTTCACAACAGGCCACAGCCTATGCCGGTGAAGATGCCACGATCTGTGAAGGATCTACCTATACCCTTTCAGGGGCTGTTGCCGGAGATGCTTTGTCAATCCTCTGGACAACCTCGGGAACAGGTATTTTCAACAATCCGGCCATTGCCAACCCGACCTATATTCCCAGCCAGAACGACATTCTTGATGGCATGGTTGTATTGACAATGTACGCAAATGCAGCCTCTCCCTGCCCCGGTGCCAGCGATGCCATGGTTCTCAGTATTTCACGCCAGGCGGTTGTTTATGCGGGTCCGGATGTTGGCATCTGTGAAGGATCTGTTCTGACCCTTGATCAGGCAACACAATCCAATGCAACCACACTGCTCTGGACCACCAGCGGATCAGGAACTTTCAGCGATCCAACCATCCTGAATCCCGTTTATTCACCGGGCGGGGACGATATCAGTGCCGGTTCGGTAACTCTTACATTGTCAGCCACTTCTGCAGCGCCATGTAGCCAGACCAGCGATGCCATGGTGCTTTCGATATCAAGGCAGGCAACGGCTGATGCCGGACCTGACGATGCCATCTGTGGCAGCACATCTTATACACTTTCCGATGCAAACGCAGGCAATTACGTTTCAGTTTATTGGACGACATCCGGTACAGGGACATTCAACAACCCGAACCTGGTGAATCCTGTATACACACCCAGCCAGAACGACATTCAGGATGGACAGGTGACGCTGACACTGACTGCTTATCCCGATGCTCCCTGTGGGAATGTTTCGGATGCGATGGTGCTGACCATTTCAGCCCCGGTTGAAATCTTTGCAGGCGCTGATGTGGCCATCTGTGAAGGCAGCTCTTACCAGTTGGCAGATGCCACCCAGAACAATACAGTTTCAGTAATGTGGATGACGAGCGGAACAGGAACATTTGATGATCCGACCCTCCTGAACCCGGCTTATACTCCCGGTGCAGAAGATATTCTGAACGGCTCGGTCACACTGACCATCACAGGTGAGGCGGCACCTCCCTGCGACGATGTAAGTGACGATGTGGTTATTACGATTTCACCCCAGTCAATTGCGTTTGCCGGTGAGGATTATACAATCTGCAGCGGGATTTCCTATACCATCAGCGATGCGACAGCAACCAATGCTGAAACGATCCTGTGGACAACTACCGGTACAGGTGTTTTCAATAACCCGGGCATTGCCAACCCGACCTACATACCCAGTCAGAATGACATCCTTGATGGTTATGTCAACCTGACCATGATGGTAACTTCTGCAGAGCCCTGTTCAGGAGATTCGGATGAGATGACGCTTAACATTTCGCGTCAGGCAGTCTTAAACGCCGGCGCTGATGCTACCATTTGTGAAAATGAGACCTTCGTTCCGGTTGGGGCTTCACAGCAAAATGCAACATCTATCCTTTGGACAACCACAGGCACTGGCACATTCAGCGATGCAACCATCCTTCTTCCGATTTACACTCCGGGTGTCCAGGATATTGCTTCAGGTTCTGTAACACTGATTCTCAGTGCTGTTTCAGCAACCCCCTGCGTTGAGGTTTCAGATTCACTGGTTTTGAGTTTCTCGCTGCAGGCGATGGTCAGTGCAGGCCAGGATGCAACCGTATGTTCCGGGGCCGACTATACCCTCTCGGGAGCGGTTGCTTCCGGATACACATCATTGCTTTGGACAACTTCCGGAACCGGAATTTTCACCGATGCCACAGTCTTAAATGCGGTGTATCTGCCGAGTAACAGTGATCTTTTCAACGAACAGGTTATTCTGACCCTCACGGCAGAATCGGCAACAGGCTGCGTTTCCGCTACAGATCAGATGGCATTAACCATTGATGGTCTGCCATTTGCTGATGCCGGACCCGATCTGTCGGTATGCCAGGGAGAGCCGTTGCAGATTATCTCAGCGACGGCAGCTGATTATGTTACCATTTACTGGACATATACAGGCATGGGTTCCATGATCGGGACCAACACCCTGACACCTACCTATGTGCCGGCCGTGAATGAAACCGGCGACATCATACTAACCCTGAATGTTACCGGTTCTGAAGCCTGTGGAGGGTTACTCTATTCGGATGAAATGATTCTCTCCATAAAACAGAAAGTTGTTGC
Source organism: Bacteroidota bacterium (assembly GCA_009773455.1). Taxonomy (GTDB): domain Bacteria; phylum Bacteroidota; class Bacteroidia; order Bacteroidales; family Lentimicrobiaceae; genus Lentimicrobium. Next base: position 28,544 of record WSXU01000021.1, read on the forward strand.
CGATGCCGGTGAAGATCAGACAATACCCTATAATTCAACAACCAACCTTACCGGCAACGCTACCAATGGGTCGGGTTCGTATGTGTACAACTGGCAACCCTCAGGATTGCTCGTTAATAACAACACGCCCAATCCGGAAACTCTGCAGCTTACCAATCATACTGATTTTATCCTTGTGGTAACGGATGTTGTAACCGGATGCCAGGATGTTGATACGATGAGGGTAACCATTGATGGCATCAATTACCCACCTGTGGCCAACGATGATTTTGATACAACCAAATACAACACCCCTGTCAGGATCGACATTCTCGGAAACGATTCTGATCCTGAAAACGGAGCGCTGACCATCACATTCTGTGGTTATCCCCTGAACGGTCTGGTTATTCTGAACAGCAACAATACCATTACGTATCAGCCATTCGAAGGCTTCTCGGGTGACGACAGCCTCTGCTATCAGATCTGCGACAAGGGAATACCGGTAATGTGCGATCAGGCCATGGTATATATCCATGTTTTGCCCAAGCCCAACATTGAAGATGTCGTCATCTACAACGGCATTTCTCCGAACAGCGATGGAATAAACGATACCTGGACCATCAAAGGTATAGAAGGTTTCCCCGACAACGAGGTGAAGATTTTCAACCGCTGGGGCGACAGGATCCGGAATCTTTCAAGGTACGATAACATCAATGTATTCTGGGATGGAACCAACGCGGAAGGTGAACCTGTTCCCGATGGCACTTACTACTATATTCTTGAGGTCTGGGGTGTAAAAACCTTCACCGGTTGGATTTATGTAAGGAGCGAAAATTGAATCTGAACAACAAACACACAAATTGATATGAAAAAGATAACCGGCTTAGTTTTCCTGTTGATCAGTTTCTCAGCTTTTGCCCAGCAGGACCCTCTGTTCAGCCAGTATATGTTCAACAAACTTGTTTTAAACCCGGCCTATGCCGGCAGCCGTGAGGTGCTTACCATCGATATGCTTGACCGTTATCAGTGGGTTGGCATTGATGGCGCTCCCAGGACTATTACGGTCGGCGCCCACATGGCCACCAGAAACAACAAGGTAGGACTTGGTTTTTATGCTTATCGTGATGCCCTGGGGCCAACCGTAAATCAGGGGCTGATGGCTACTTATTCCTACAGGCTCTTGCTGGGGACAGGCAACCTTTCATTCGGAATCCAGGCGGGCTTCAAGTACTTTGATTTCGACTGGACTAAAATGAATCTGGAAAATTCAGACTATACGTTTAACCCCCAGGATATACAGCGGTTTACACCGGATGCCAATTTTGGCATCTATTACCAGAGCAACAGGTTCTTCGCTGGGTTATCGTCAAAACAACTCTTTCAGAATGAATATGGTGTTGCTACTGTCGGGGATAAAACCACCTATTCAAAATTGCTGAGGCATTTCTATGGTATGGCCGGTGCTGCATTTCCGGTTGACGATAAAATTATTTTCAGACCATCAATTCTTGCGAAATTCGTTAAAAATGCACCGCTTCAGGTCGATTTCAATGCCAGCCTGTTGTTCGGGGATATTTTCTGGATCGGGGCTTCCTACAGAACCGAAAAAGCCATCGTATTCCTTACGGAATTCCGTATTTCGGAAAAATTCAGGGTCGGCTACTCCTATGATATGTACCTGAACGAACTTCAGCCCCACAACAAGGGATCCCACGAAATAAGACTGGGCATTGACCTTGATCTTTACCATTCTCGAATGATGACACCCAGGTACTTCTGACCCGTGATGGCCAGCCAATATTATTGTCCATTGTAACAAGGAATTAATAAGAAACACGAATGAAAAAGCAAATCATCTTAGCGGTAATTTTAACGGCATTCAGCCTTCAGGTCTTCCCGCAGATTAAAAAAGCCAACAAGCAGTATGATCTTTTCAGATACTCGAAGGCTATTCCACTCTATAAAAAGGCGGCAAAGAAAAAGGATGAGGGCATCAGAAAGGAAGCAACCGCCAGACTTGCTGACTGTTACCGGTTAATCAACGATGTCAATGAATCAAGGGCATGGTATCTTCAGGCCACCGAATTTACAGGATCAGCGCCACTGAATTACTATTATCTCGGTCAGGCCCTGCGTAGTCTAAGGCAATATGGTGAAGCAGAGAAGGCGTTCAGAAAGTACAGCGAACTGGTGCCTTCCGATAAACGTGGATCGGTCTATGCTGACTATTGTACCAGGATTGGCAAATGGAATAACCTGCCACCATCGGCAGAGATCAGGAATTCTGGTTCGCTGAATTCAAAATTCTCCGATTTCGGACCATCGTTTTATAAAAAGGGAATCACCATTGCTTCGGACAGGCAACTTAGTTTAATGGACAGCCGTCAGTATTCCTGGACAAGTTTCAGCTACTTAGACCTGTATTTTTCCGAGCCCAAATACTACATGGATTTTTTCAGTGATATGTCTGAACCTTCTTCACTATCCTCGAAATTCAACCAGACTTACCACGATGGCCCAGCCTGTTTCGTAAATGATTCCAGGATCTTCCTTACCCGTACGACCCTGGAAAAAGTGAAAAAGGGTGAGAAAAACCTGCAGACCCATGTACTGAAAATATATTTTGCTGACCTTGGAGAAGGGAGCACTACGTATCAGGAATTCCCGTTCAACAGTGATGATTATTCAAACGGGCATCCCACCATGCATTCCGACCAGAAAACGATGATATTCGTTTCTGATAAGCCCGGGGGTAATGGTGGCTCCGATTTATACAAAACGGTAATGCAGAATGGCTCCTGGAGTACCCCGGAGAATCTGGGAGATCAGGTTAACAGTTTCGGCGATGAGGTTTTTCCGACACTGGTAAACGATACCCTCCTGTATTTTGCTTCCGACGGACATATGGGCTATGGCGGACTGGATCTCTTCGTCTCACACTACGTAAATGGGAAATGGAGCGCCCCGGTAAACCTTAAGGCACCCATAAACTCATCATATGATGATTTCGCCATTGCCGTCAGCAATGACCTGAACTCCGGTTTTTTAAGTTCTGACCGTCCAGGAGGTCTTGGCAGCGATGATATTTATGCTTTTCGCAATGCGGTTGATCCGGTAAAAGAAAGAGAAACTGATACTGAATCGGATGCAGAACAGGGTTCATTGGTTCAGAATCAGTATATCAGCGGGTATGTAAAAGATAAAACGGGAAAAATGCCGCTTTCCGGGGCAAAGGTGTTTTTGCTGAACACAAAATCAAATAAAGTAAAAGTGCTGGAAACCAACGCGGAAGGATATTTTTCAAGCCCGGCCGAAAGGGGTGTGCTCTATATCGCCAAAGCGGTTAAACCGGATTACCTTACCGATTGTCTGAATTTCAGGATTGCTCCGGCCGATACGGTCAAAGACCAGAAAACCCCGCGCGATTTACTGCTTGATAAGATTGAAGTTGATAAGATTTACCTGATCGACAATATCTACTATGATCTGGACAAATGGTACATCCGCGAGGATGCCAGGCCAGCGTTGGATAACCTGGCTGGTATCCTGCGACAATACCCGATCACGATTGAATTGTCGTCACACACCGACAGCAGGGCATCAGACGGATACAACGATGAACTCTCCCAGAAAAGGGCTGAGGCTGCGGTAAGGTATATTATGCTTCAGGGCATCGATCCTTCGCGGATGATTGCAAAAGGCTATGGTGAAAGCAAACCGGTTAACCGCTGTAAAGATGGCGTGGATTGTACCGAGGCCGAACATCAGGCAAACCGACGTACCGAGTTCAGGATTTTATCCATTGAAAAACCGGAGGTTGATAAAGGATTCGATCCCTCCGTATTTACTACCGGTGAAGAGGTAGATGTTTACCTGTTTGATCCGGCCTTTTTCGACAGATGTTTCGGATCGGATGAAGAAACCCCGGCAATCAGGGGCCTGCTGAACAATCCGGTTACAACCCCCGGAAGGCCGGTTGAAAATACAGTGGAGAAAACCACAGCAGGGGAAGCATCCTGTTTTAGCGTTCAAATACTTGCTTCGGTGACCGAAATAGCCCTCGACGATGCGGAATTAAAGGGAGTTGATGGTGTGAAAAGTTATTTTTCCGGGAAATGGTACCGTTATGTGGTCGGTTGTGTGAACACTTATGAAGAAGCGGCAGCATTAAAAAACGGGCTCATTGCCAAAGGAATTACAAATGCCTTTGTGGTAAAAATCGAGAATGGCAATGTTGTTTCTGCTCACTGACAGGTAACAATAATAAAAAAAGCGGCTGAAGGGAATGATTCCGGTTCAGCCGCTTTTATGTTAGATGATTGAGGTCTATTCAAGAAAGCCTACTCCTGAACGTTGTTTTTTTCTGAAAGGCTTGGTCAGCAGGTACAACGAAAGGATAATCAGCAGGAAATGTGTTGCGATTTCATATCTGAATCCGCTCATAAACAGGATAAGCAGTAAGCGGTAAAGGCTGATCACAAAGACCAGAAAAAAACCGAATACCTCGAACTTGCGTTTGTCAAGAACCAGCAGAATTACTGATGCAGCGGCAACAGCAATGAGGGTTCCGACGTTTTGAATGTCTTCCCAGAAAGGGGTCATTGAATCCGATTCGCCGATCATTTCGTAGAAGAAGGCAAACAGAAAAGCGATGATGCCGACCCGGAGGGCAATCAGCATAATAATTTTCAGAACATTGGACTCACGCATGGTTTAATGTTTATTGGTAGATCCTGAATCAAAATGCTTTAAACCCTATAATTTCCCTTACTTCTTTTATTGTTTTCGCAGCACTTTCATGTGCTTTCTCTTTACCTAGCTTCACTACATTGTGCAGGTACTGGTCGTTGGCCGATATTTCCCTGATTTTTTCCCTTAAGGGATCAGTAAAGGTAATGATATCTTCGGCAAGTTGTTTCTTCATGTCGCCGTAACGGATCCTGCACTGATTGTATTCCTCTTCAAAAAAGGACAAGGTTTCAGGTTTCGACAGGGCCTTCATCAGGTTGAAAATATTCTCTATGGACTGGGGTTTGGGCTGGTTTGGTTCTGTCGGACCCGAATCTGTTACGGCCTTCATCACCTTCTTCCGGATAACAGACGGTTCATCAATCAGAAAAATGGCATTGCCCTCCCCCTCTGATTTACCCATCTTGGTACTTCCATCCAGCCCGGGGATTTTAACAAGCTGTTCACCAAAATTATAGGCAACTGGTTCCGGGAAATACTCAGTTTGATAAAGTCGGTTGAAGCGGTTGGCAAAAGTCCTTGTCATCTCAAGATGTTGCTCCTGGTCTTTCCCGACAGGCACCTTATGAGCCCTGTGTATGATAATATCGGCAGCCATTAACGTAGGATAGGTCAACAGGCCTGCATTAATGTTATCAGGCTGAGTGCGGGCTTTGTCCTTGAAGGAAGTTACTCTCTCAAGTTCGCCCAGGTAAGCATTCATGTTCAGGAAAAGATAGAGTTCTGCCGTCTCGGGGAGGTCACTCTGCAGGTAAAGTGTTGCTTTTTCAGGATCAAGTCCGGCAGCAAGGTAATCGACCAGAACGCTTTTCACGTTTCCGTGAAGATCGGCAGGGGTAGGGTGGGTGGTTAAGGAATGATAATCGGCAATGAAAAAGTAGCAGTTGTTTTCATTCTGCATTTTGATAAAATTCCTCAATGCCCCGAAATAATTCCCAAGGTGCAGGTTTCCGGTAGGCCTGATTCCGCTTACAACTGTATCCATAAATTCAGTGATGTTTCTTTATCCTGTTTCTCCTGGCTGACAATGATGCAAAGGTAAAGTTTTAATACATCGGTTGTCTTCATGCAGGAACCCGGAAGAAATGACTACATTTTTATTTCGTCTTCAACTTTATTAAAGAAATGATATTCAAGCAGGTGATAGGATGGCATAGGTTTCAGTCTGATCCAGCTTTTGAATTTAAAATACCACTTCATCCGTTGCGACGGGAATCCGTTAACAAGATAGGCATAAATATAAGGGTGCAGGGCTATTTTGATGAATGGCTCATTCTGCTCCTGGATCAGGTAACGGATGTTATTTTCGATCTGATCGATAAGAATGATGCTTGGCTTGATCTCACCGGTTCCCCCGCAGGCCGGACACTTTTCGAGAATCTGCACATTCATTTCAGGCCTGACCCTTTGACGGGTAATCTGAACAAGCCCGAATTTACTTGGAGGTAAAATGGTATGTTTGGCATGGTCCTTGGCCATCTCCTCTTTCAGCTTCTGATAGAGTTTACGGCGGTTGGAGCCCTCGTGCATATCGATGAAGTCGATCACAATAATCCCGCCCATATCACGGAGTCGAAGCTGACGGGCAATTTCCGCTGCCGCCTCAAGGTTGACAGCCAGGGCGTTCATTTCCTGTGATATCTCGGAATTCACACGGTGACCGCTGTTCACATCAATAACATGAAGCGCTTCAGTGTGCTCTATAATCAGATAAACCCCGCTCTTAATGGTAATAATCTTCCCGAAAGAGTTCTTGATCTGTTTGTCAATCCCGAAATGCTCAAAAACAGGGATCTTGCCTTTATATAATTTGACAATATCGATCTTATCAGGGGCGATGGTTTTGATGTAAGCCTTGATTTCTTCAAATATCCCGGCATCATTCACATGGATATTGTTGAAGGATTCATTCAACAGGTCGCGCAGAATGGCCGTGGTACGGTCTATTTCACTCAGTATCCTCTGTGGCGCTTTGGCTCCCGGGAGCTTTGCGATACAGGCCTCCCATTTTGCAGTCAGGTTGCGCATGTCGGCATCCAGATCGGCAACTTTCTTGTTTTCGGCAACAGTCCGGATGATTACCCCGAAGTTCTTGGGCTTGATGCTTGTAATGAGGCGCTTGAGGCGATTGCGCTCTTCAACACTTTTTATTTTCTGTGACACAGAAACCCGTGAAGAGAAAGGAACCAAGACAAGATAACGGCCGGCAAATGAAATCTCGGAAGAAACACGCGGCCCTTTTGTTGAGATCGGCTCTTTGGCAATCTGGATCAGAACCTGCTGGTTGGGGGTGAGAACGGAATTTATTTTCCCGGTTTTTTCAATATCCTGTTCAAGTTCCATATCACCAATGGTGGGAACTTCAGGTTTTCCTGTAAGATATTGTTTCAGAAGTTTATTCAGTGAATTGACCTGTGGGCCGAGATCAAGGTAGTGAAGAAAGGCGTCTTTTTCATACCCCACATCGACAAATGCTGCATTCAACCCGGGCATGATCTTCTTGACCCTCCCCAGGTAAATGTCCCCTACAGCAAAATTATTGTTGCTCTTCTCCTTATTCAGCTCGACCAGGTCTTTGTCTTCAAGCAATGCAATATTCACCTCCGAAAGACCGGCGTCGATAATCAGCTCTTTATTCAAACCCCTGATTTTTAATATGTAGTAAGTAATAGCGACACAAAAACGACAATCTGCCGGTACTGGATACCAGAAGTGTCGTTTGGTCGGTACAAGGATTTATCCCACCATTTGCCCGAATACCGGGAAAGCCCTGCATTCAGGCAAATGGTGACATTACCTGTATTTAAGAAAGGTTATTTCTTTTTGTGCCTGTTCTTGCGCAAACGTTTTTTCCGTTTGTGCGTGGCCATTTTATGTCTTTTTCTTTTTTTTCCGCTGGGCATGATGAAAGATTTTAAAAAATGAACAACTGCTTATTTAACCTTGTTCTTAACGTCGAATACAAAGGTCTTGGCAGGTTTAAAAGCAGGAATGAAATGTGCCGGAATAATGATTGTGGTATTCTTTGAGATATTACGACCGGTTTTTTCAGCCCTTTTCTTTGTAGTGAAGCTGCCAAATCCCCTGAGATAAACATTTTCGCCGTTAGCAAGAGAGTTCTTTACTGCGTCCATGAAAGCCTCAACAGTCTGCTGTACAGCAACCTTTTCAATATTGGTCTTACTAGCAATTTCAGCTACAATTTCTGCTTTTGTCATGTTGATTAGATGTTTTAATGATTTGAGAATAAATTTTTTAAACGGGGTGCAAATATAAAGGTTTTTGTGACAATAAGAAAATAATCTGTTTTTTTTGCACCCAATTGCCTCTATTTAAGTGTTTTTCGGAAACAAGACCATGAACTTCAGCAGACGACTCCTTGACTGGTATCAGATTCATAAAAGAGATTTGCCCTGGCGAACGACCAACGACCCCTATACCATCTGGGTGTCAGAAATCATTATGCAGCAAACCAGGGTGGATCAGGGCCTTGATTATTTCAACCGGTTCATGGAACGCTTTCCCGACGTATCGGCGCTTTCATCGGCTTCAGAAGAAGATGTCCTGAAAGTCTGGAAAGGCCTTGGTTATTACAGCCGGGCCAGGAATATGCATCTTACAGCCAGCTATGTGTTTAATCATTTGGGAGGTGAATTTCCCTCTGACTACAAAACTTTAACGGGGCTGAAAGGGATTGGAACCTACACAGCCGCAGCCATTTCTTCAATTTGCGCAGGTGAGTCAAACCCTGTGGTAGATGGGAATGTGATCAGGGTGATTTCAAGACTCTATGGTATTGATGATCAGGTTGGATCGACGCTGTCGCAGAAAAAGGTCCTTGAAAAGGCAAAGGCATTGATTGACCCTGAGAATCCCGGTGATTTCAACCAGGCTATGATGGAATTCGGGGCGATCCACTGCACCCCCCGAAACCCGGCATGCCATGAATGCATCTTCACGCAGGAGTGCAATGCATTTCAAAGCAACCGTGTGGATGAACTGCCGGTTAAAAAACGTGAGAACACCCGGAGAGAAAGGTTCCTGAACTACCTCTGCATTTCCATTCCCGGTAAAGGGTTAATTCTAAACCGACGCTCTGGCAACGATATATGGAAAAACCTATGGGAGCTGCCACTGCACGAGTCAGATGGCCTTCTCACATCTGAGGCCATGAAGCAGACTTCCCTCTGGCAAAGTTTGCAGGGCGGGGAGTCCGACACCATATATAAAACACTGGATTTTAAACATATACTGACTCATCAGGTAATTCACGCCAGGTTTTTTCTGTTAAAGGCCGGACAAACCACATTCCGCATCCCCGGAGATAATAACTGGATGATTGATCAGCCGCTCATTTCCGGGCTTCCGGTATCGAGACTCACAGAGCGTTTTCTTGAACAGGCCTCTGCTGAAGTCGGATGACGGGTGTGTTTAATCCCCGGACTTTCTTAATGCTTGTTTTTTCCTGTGAATGGGCGTATATTTGTAATACTTAATCTTAATAAAAGCGAAACCATGGCAAGAGGCGTTAACAAAGTGATTCTGATCGGGAACCTGGGAAAGGACCCCGAAATCCAGAATTTTGACAAGGGAGTTAAGAAGGCATCATTTTCACTCGCAACCACCGAAACTTATCGCAACCGCGAAGGTCAGGACATTGAACAGACAGAATGGCACAACATTATTTTATGGCGTGGCCTGGCTGAAGTGGCTGAGAAGTACCTCAGAAAAGGATCACAGGTCTATATTGAAGGCCGCATCCGGAGCCGTTCCTTCGAAAAGGACGGACAGAAACGTTACATCACCGAAATTGAAGGAGATACCCTGAATATGCTCGGTGGCCGGGCTTCAACAGAACAATCATCAACACCGGCATCGCACGAGCATGCCAGCCCCCCTCCGCCCCCGGTAGTCCCGACGGAGACCGATGACCTCCCGTTCTAAGCAATAAAACAGAAAAATCCGGAGCTGAATTTCTCAGCTCCGGATTTTTAATTCCTCCCAAATTAGCGCTATACGCTCCTTATCAACAGACTAAATTTAACTACCAACTATTAACTGTTAACTGTTAGTTGTTAGTTGTTAGTTGTTAGTTGTTATCTACCGCTAAGGGACTTCGGTATCCTACCGTTTTTAATAGCCTCCGACCTCAGCCGGTGACCAACGATGCGTTCTACCATTTTACCGGTTTCCAGTATGCGGTCGATGTCAAGATTGGTTTCTATTCCCATTTCGTCCATCATCACTACCATATCTTCGGTCGGAACCAGGCCGGTAATGCCTGCATCCCTGTAGTAGTAGGCTCCGGTTCCGGCCACCGGAACACCATCCACAAAATTGGCTGGCTGTCCGCCGATGCCGCCTAAAGTTGATTCATAGTTTGTCATTCCGGCCTGCAAAGCCGCCAGCACATTGGCCAGGCCCCAGCCGCGGGTGGTGTGGAAATGGACAATGTGTTTCTCCGGTCGCGGAACACTATCAAGAAGCATTGAAAAGTAGCGGTAAACCCTGTCGGGCGAAGCGGAGCCGTCGTGATCGGCGTGTTCCACATCGTTGGCGCCTATGTCGAGCCAGCGTTTGGTGAAATCAATGGCTTTTTCCATCTTCGTCGGACCTTCGATCGGGCAGCCCCAGATGGTGCTGACGGTACCGTTCACCTTTATTCCGGCATCGCGGGCCATCGGAATATATTTCTCCGCCATTTTCCAGTAATCCTCCAGCGAAAGCCCGGAATTTTTCCGGTGGTGCGACTCGCTGGTTGAAACCATCAGCAGGATACGGTCGGGGCCCCAGCCCTCTTTACGGGCTTCTATGGCACGTTCGATGGCTTTTTCGCGAATGGTAATCGCTGTCAGACTTACACTATTGATAAGATCGGCTACCGTTTTGCTCTTCCGGAGTTTTTTCATCAGTTCATCGGAATCTTTGAACTGCGGCATACCCGACGGATTTCCGAAATTTGTGACTTCTATGTGTTTGAACCCTGATAAAATCAGTTGTTCGGCCACCCAGAGCTTGGCATCGGTGGGTATAAATTTTTCTTCATGCTGAAAGCCATCGCGCACAGTGATATCGCCAATGGTTACTTTTTTGGGGTAATTCATGGTGTAAATGGTGATTTAAATTCAAACATGATTTAGTTTTGACACAGCAATATACGGCAAATCCTGCTGGTTAACCCTTTTAAAAACAGTTATTGGCCATTCTTGTTCATCGTAAAAACAGGTAACTGTTCGATAATGTGTGAATTATATAAATCTGTTATAAGCCGGATTGACTATTTTTACTGAATCATTGACAAGTTTCAGAATATAAATTCCAGATGTCCGGGAAAATCACCTGCCTTATCATATTTCTTATCCTGTCGCTATCGCTGAGCGCCCAGTACAAGGCCAATGTGCATTCCATTTCGCGCAGGGAAGGCTTATCGAACGGGGCGGTCAATTCAATCGTAAAAGATGCTGAAGGCTATATCTGGTTCGGCACCTGGAACGGGCTCAACCGTTACGATGGCAGCAGTATTGTAACCTACCTGCCCGGGAACACTCCCAAAGCCATACACAATCATGTTATTCGTGAAATATACCCGACAAGTGAGGGTTCCGTCTGGATGTTAACCAACAAGGGACTCTCGCTTTACGACAATATCCATGATCGGTTTACCGCCTATTTTGCCGGGGAGTCGGAACAAATCAACTATGAAAATGATATTGCCCTCAGTCATGCGGATGGTTATGGCACGCTGGCATCGGTATACGGGCGGGGTGTTTTCAGATTCAATGCCACATCGGGGCAGTTTGTTAAAATGGCGTTTGATCCGGCATCACAACAGGCTTCACTCAACATCAAAAGGATTCATGTGGTGGATAACAAGGTGTACTGTATTACAGGAACCGGACAGGTTTTTATGCTTTCCGGCGATCACCTTGAACCAATCCTTCAATTGCCGCTCAGCAACACGCTCACTTCATCCATTGCTGTAATGATCGGGAATCGTCCGCACATCCTGATCACACAAAGAACCGGGGCAGCTCTGATGACCGACCTCAGGGCAAAAAAAACGGAAATACTGAAACTTACAGATGACATCATTACCTCTTTCGCGCTTTCGCAGGAAAAAGGCCGCCTGTGGACCGGCACCGAGAAAGGCAGAATCTACAGTTTTAACCTGCTGACCAAGAAATTTGAAGTATTCGACCGGATTTCAGGGCTCTTCAGCAACAATCCGATTGCGACACGTATCCTCAGCATTTATGAATCAGCACCGGATATTCTCTGGATCGGTACCGACGGGAATGGTGTCTTTACCCTTAAACTGACAGAATTTCCCAACAAACGCCTTTCGTCGGATCAGCTGGCTTACCCGATTGTAAGGAGCATCCTGGTTACCAGCAGAAAAGATCTACTGGTCGGCACAAAGGGAGGAGGCATTGATGTTTTTGATTCATACGGGAATCATATCCGGCAGATTTCTGTCAACGACGGACTGAGCAACAATTCGGTACTTTCATTCCTGGAGCGGGCCGATGGCTCAATATGGGTAGGTACCGATGGCCGGGGAGTTGATGTTCTTTCGCCGGATTACCGAATCATCCGTAACTTTCCGGATGATTTTGATGTTCCCGCTTCTTTCGGTTTTGCTTCGGTTTACAGGATTCTGGAAGACAGTGATCATCGGATATTTCTCGGAACCAGCGGATTTGGGGTTGTCAGGATTGATTTTGACCAATCGGGGAAATCCCTGCCAGTCAGCTACGAACAGCTGATTCTTGACAAGGGCATTGATGCTTCCGGACAACAGAAACAGATTGTGTATGCCCTGGCAGAAGAAAAACCGGGGATCATCTGGATCGGCACACGGGGTGTTGGCGTATACCGCTACAATACAATTACCAAGAGGGTGATTGCACAGTATTCTTCCGCCTCCCATCCCCGGTTAATCGGGAACGATGATATTCTGTCGCTGTTCGCTGACAGGAACGGTTACCTTTGGGCAGGCAGCAGCAATGGTATTTTCAGTCTTCAGCCTGTAACATCCGACTCGGTCAGGGCAACCGGCCTGATTGTTGAATCCGACTTGTCAAGCACCAGCATTCACACCATTCAACCCGACAAGGCCGGCAATCTCTGGGCTACGACCAACCAGGGACTGTCGCTGATCGATATCGGCCGGAAAAACGTCCGGAGTTTCAATGCCAACGACGGGCTTATCAACTTCGAATACAGCGACGGTGCTTCCTATTTTGACAGGAATACAGGCAGGCTTTATGTGGGCGGGACCATGGGGGTGGATATCATTCAGACCGACAGCATTCAGTTTTCATCCTACTTTCCTCCGCTGGCCATCAATCAGCTTCTGATCAGGAACCTGGCCGTTGAAATCGGTGATGAAAGTGTCCTTACCAGCCGCATCAATCATCAGTCGCGGCTTGAATTGCGGTACAATCAGAATGCGGTTTCATTCGATGTCACAGCCCTGGCATTCTGGGGAAAGGAACGTCATAAGATTTCATACCGTCTGTTGAATTTTGATGATAACTGGGTAGTCAATACAAAAAACCAGGCCATCGGTTTCACCAACCTGGAACCGGGGAGTTACAAACTTCAGATCAGGGTGAGCGACGAGAACGGTAACTGGTCAGATCAGATCCGTGAAATTGGGATCATCATCAACCCTCCCTTCTGGAGAACGACCTGGGCAATTCTTGGATACATCCTGCTCTTTCTGATGGTTCAGTTCTTTATTTTTTCAGCCTACCGCAGGCGGGAGGCGAGAAAAAAGGAAGCCATCCTGGCTGCTTTCAGGAAAAAACAGGAAGAGGAATTACAGGGATATAAAATTGAGTTCTTTACCAATGTGGCCCATGAGTTCCGGACACCATTGACACTCATCACCTCCCACATTCATGCGTTGCTCGAAGACACCCGGAATACCACCGAAAACCCCCGCCTGCTCAAGGTATACAACAACAGCATCAAGCTTCAGAAACTTGTGCTTGAAATCATGCAGTTCCGGAAACTGGAAAAAGGAAAGGAACCGTTGAATATTCAGTTGACAAAACCTGTGGAACTTGTTCTGGAAGTGGTATCGGATCTCGAGCCTTTGGCCCAGCAAAGAAATATTCGCTGTGAGGTTATTGCTGATGAACCCGGAGCTGGCTTCAAAACAGATGCCGATAAATTTCAGCGCATCATCTCCAACCTGATTTCAAATGCCATCAAATACAACAGACCTGAGGGATTTGTAAAAACGGCCATTAAATTTACGGAATCTGCGCTGGTTATTGAAATTGAAGACAATGGCCTGGGTATAAAGCCGGAGTTCTTTCAGAAAGTTTTTGAACCCTTTGGAATTTCTTCTGCCAGGAAAAAAGGAAGTTTTCCCGGTTACCGGTCAACCGGACTGGGTCTGGCCGTTACCAAAGGACTGGTTGAGTTGTTGAAGGGGTCCATCACCTTTGAAAGCCGGTTTGATGAAGGTACAAAATTTATCTGTACCCTGCCCGATGTACATCAGCTCAGTAGTTCAGAAGTCGTGAACGAGCCGGTGGATGAACTCCGGGAAATCAGCTACATGGATGAAACCGGTTCGGTGAAACCGGAGACGAAAACTGAAATATCATCCGGAAAGCCATTGATCCTGCTGGTTGACGACGACCCGGAAATCCTGATCCTGTTGCGCGACTTCCTCCAGCCGGACTACAACATCATTTTTGCAGAAAACGGTGTTGAAGCCATCAACAAGGTGTTGTCAGAAAGTCCCGATCTGATTGTTTCGGATGTGATGATGCCCGAAATGGACGGCATTGAACTTTGCTGCAAACTCCGCGACAATTTCGACACCAGTCACCTGCCTTTCATTCTGCTCACTGCCAAGGCGGAAATTGAGGACCGGATTGCAGGGCTCAAAGCCGGGGCCGATTCCTATATCCCCAAACCGTTTCATCCCGAACACCTGAAGGTCCGCATCGAGAAGCTCCTCCAGCAAAGGGTCAGCATCAGGAACCGGTTTGGTCAGAAGGACGACAACCCGGCCCTGGTCAAAGAGATTCCGGATCCTTTTTTCCAGAAAATGCTCAGTTACATCGATGAAAACATCGATGACGAAACCCTCTCTTCTGAAAAATTATGCGATAAACTGGCCATCAGCAAATCCTCCCTTTACAATAAAACCAAATCGGTGCTGGGCACCACACCCCACAGCCTGATCAACCAGCGGCGCCTGAGCAAGGCAGCTACACTGCTCAGCTCAACCGGCATGACGGTAAGTGAAATCATCGACCAGACCGGGTTTACAAGCCGAACGCACTTTTATGACCTGTTCAGCAGGGCATATGGCTGTTCTCCTTCCGACTACCGGAACAAGACAGTTTAAGCTTCCATCCGGAAAGCAATGAAACAGGTATGTTGTGTCCGGATTCCGTAGAATTTTATGATGTAAAAGCCAAATTTGTAACCCACCGGACAAGATCAGGAACATAGCGGACACCCTTTTCCGCAATCGATTGTAATTTTGTTTCTGTGTATATGAGTTCCATGAACAAATGCATGTACTCTTACTCTATCAATACCTGTATTTCAGACCTGGAGCCCACCCCCACATCTTACATCGGGTAAACTTTTTACTTGGAGCTGCCTCCACTTCCGTTTCGGCGGGTAAACTTTGAGCTTTGAGCTTTGAACTTTGAACTTTCAACTTTATACCTGAACCCATGGATCTCGCAAAACGCTTCCCTCAGAACCCGCTTCTTCGTCCTGTCGATTTAAAACCCGGCATTGAGGGCATGGAAATCCTGTGTCTGCTTAATCCCGGCGTGTTTCAGTATAATGATAAAATATGGCTGTTGCTGAGGGTTGCTGAACGACCCAAACAGATAGAAGGAAAAATAAGTTTTCCGGTTTACAATCATAAGGGGGAAATTGAAATTCTCAGCTTCGATAAAAATGACCCCGATCTGGATGCCTCAGATCCCCGGGTAATCAATTATAAAAGGAAGGATTACCTGACTACACTATCCTATCTACGACTCGTTTCCAGTGACGATGGGGTTCATTTTTACGAAGCGGAGGGGTATCCGCCCATTTTTGGTAAGGGAGAGCTGGAGACATTTGGCATTGAAGATTGCCGGGTGGCAACAATGAAAGATGGATTCAGCCTCTCGTTTACCGAAGTTTCGGAATTTGGCGTTGGAGTAGGGCTTATCAGAACGAAAGACTGGAAGAATTTCAGCCGTGAAGGCATGATATTCCCTCCGCACAACAAGGACTGTGCTATCTTTGAAGAAAAAATCAACGGTAAATACTACGCCCTTCATCGTCCCAGCAGCCCGGAACTGGGTGGTAACTACATCTGGATTGCAGAATCACCTGACCTTATTCACTGGGGGCAGCATAAGTGCATTGCCACAGTTCGCCCCGACAGCTGGGATTCAGCCAGGGTAGGAGCCGGTGGTGCCCCCATCCGCACCGAAAAGGGCTGGCTCGAGATTTATCATGGCGCCAGCAAAGATCACCGTTATTGCCTCGGGGCTTTGCTTCTCGACATCAATGATCCTTCAAAAGTACTTGCCCGGAGTGTGGAGCCCATTATGGAGCCAGTCGAAACCTATGAACAGACCGGCTTCTTTGGCAACGTTGTTTTTACCAACGGGCATTATGTCAAAGGTGACGATATTTTCATGTATTACGGTGCCAGCGACGAAGTCATCTGTGGAGCCCGGTTATCGGTCAAAGAGATTCTTTCAACACTTATTTAAAGGTAATTGTCTTCATTTCCTCATCAAAGGAGAATTTTGTTTGAGAACCCTTAATCAGGTATTCGAATTTCCTGACAAAGAAAGTAGGATTGATCTGTACTTTAAACTTTAGACTTTTTACTTTGAGCTTTAGAAACTATGCTAGCCAAACTAACCGCCGAATTCCGCTTTTTCCAGACCATGCCGCACAGCATGCGGGTGCTGTTAATCACCAACATGCTGTATGCGCTGGTGCTTCCGGTTGTGGAAATATTTATGGCTGCATACATTATGCGCTATTTTGCCGACACCAGCTATGTTGCGATCTTCCAGGTTGCAATGTACACCGGAATTATCATTACCTCCCTGACGAATGGTTTTCTGCTGAAAAATTTTAAAGTTGCCCATTTGTATAGTTTCGGAATTCTGCTCAGCGGTTTATCCATGGTAGGTATGATGTTTGTTAAAGACATCGCCTTACCGGGACTGATTATTTCAGGCACGCTGATCGGCGCTGCATCCGGCTTCTTCTGGACCAACCGCTACCTGATGGCATTGAATACAACCTCTGACGAAAACCGCAACTATTTCTTCGGACTCGAATCTTTCTTCTTTACCATTTCAAACATCGGGGTGCCTGTCGCCATTGGGGTCCTGCTGGCATCGATCGAAGGAATAAACCTTTTCGGAATTGTTTTCGACGTATACTACGGATACAGGGTGGTAACGATCATTGTTTTCGCGATCACCATTCTGGCCTGTTTTTCACTTGCCCGGGGGAAATTTGACAACCCTGTACAGAAGGATTTTCTTTATTTCCGCTTCGATAGGCTCTGGAACAAACAGATTCTGCTGGCGGCACTCAAAGGCCTGGTTCAGGGATTCCTGGTCACAGCCCCGGCCATGCTTATCATGAAATATGTCGGCAAGGAAGGTTCTCTCGGATTGATCCAGGGCATCAGCGGTGGATTGACAGCCATACTGATCTACCTGCTTGGCCGTTTTGCCAAACCGAAACACCGCATCCTGATATTCGGCGTGGGGATTACACTCTTCCTGATCGGAACCATCGTGAACGGCATAGAACTGTCGATGATCGGTGTCATGGTTTTCGTGTTGTGTAAGGTGTTCTTTCAGCCGCTGCACGACCTTGCCTATTACCCCATTATGATGAAGGTAATCGATGTCGTTTCGAAACGTGAAAACAGGAACAAATATGCCTATATATTGAACCACGAATTCGGGCTTTATGCCGGAAGGGTGACCGGACTCGGGTTGTTTATTTTCCTTGCATTTTATGTTTCAGAGTCTTTTGCACTCAGGTACTCACTGATTATTGTTGCGGTTCTGCAAATGCTTTCAATCCCGCTGGCAAAAAATATCATGAAGGATTCTTATCTGGAAGAAAAATGAAAAGAAGAATTTATATCATAACTGCTCTGGTGTTGTTAACAGGATTCTATTCCTGCAAACAACAGACCGGCACACCGGTAACCCAGACTGTCATAGCCCGCATCGACCAGATGCCTGACCTGCCACAGCCATTGAAAATCATCGACTGGCGCGAAAAGTCAATGCAATTCGACAGTTTGGTCTATAATTTCAGCAGCACGGCATCGTATGGACCACTCATCTGGCTCGACAGTTCAAAGCGTAACATCGATCAGGTAACCTATGGACTCTATACGGTAATCGGTGATGTCCGCCAGGGCCCAACGAAAAATAACGGCGAATTCCACGAAGCCCTGACTACATTGAATTCACTGGTAAGCGCCGGATTACTTGGTATTGACAAGACCAATCAACATGGATATAACTTCGTAAAAATGTCGCAGAACTATTTCAACAGCGACACAAAATGGAACATTGTGATGAACAACACCAACCCTGCTGTTGCCATGGCCGGGGGTGGCTATGGCCGTGACTGGTGGTACGATGTTTATCCGAATGTACTGTATTACGGGGTTGCTGCACTCTATCCTGAAGTTGATAACACGGAAGCCATTCAAAGGTCGGTAGCTGAACAGTTTTATAAAGCCGACTCCATACTGGCCGGGAATTATGACTATTCCTATTTCGACTATGCACAGATGAAGGGAATGCGTAACAATGTGCCCTGGCAGCAGGATGTGGCTGGGGGCCATGCCTGGGTACTCTATTCGGCTTATCAGAAATTTGGTGATGAACGTTATCTTGAAGGGGCGAAGCGCGCGACACAGGCTTTGGTAAACCAGAAAGAAAGCCGTTTTTACGAAATTCTGCTTCCATTCGGGGCTCTTACAGCAGCCCGTCTGAATGCTGAACAGGGAACGGATTATGATGTTACGAAACTGATCAACCACACCTTCGACGGGTGCCAGTCGAAAGACGGACGATACGGATGGGGTGTGATCGCAGAAAAGTGGGGAGATTATGATGTCTCGGGCATGCAGGGTAGCATCACTGATGGTGGTGGTTATGGGTTCTTTATGAATTCTGTTGCGATGGCCTGGCCACTGGTGCCACTGGTAAAATATGAGCCACAGTATGCCCGGGCTATTGGAAAATACATGCTGAATGCGGTTAATGCGTCCCGGTTGTTTTATCCCGACCAGGTCGACAATGCCCATCAGTGGCTACCTGAACTGAAGGATCTTACCAAAGGGATCATCGGCTATGAAGGTGTTCGCAGAAACGATGATTACAACAAGGCTGTACTGAAAGGGGTTACACCTGTCTCGGTGGGCGACGGTCCCAAATGGGCCCCCGGACAACCCGAAACATCCATGTTCAGCCTTTACAGTACATCAATTGCAGGGGTCTTTGGAGCCATCGTCCACACCACCGATGTTGAAGGCATCCTGGCCCTTGACTGTAATGCCACTGACTTTTATGCTAAAAACAAGTATCCGGTTTATCTCTGTTATAACCCTTTTAAGGAGGAGAAAACCATCACCTGGTCCTCGGAAGCCAGGGTAGATCTTTTTGATATCGTCTCAAAGAAATACCTGTCGAAAGGGGGCTATGACAAGTTCAGATTAAAGATTCCGGCCGGGGAGGCCATGGTGATCGTTGTGCTTCCGGCAGGTGAAAAACTGAAAACAGAAGGATTGAAAGTGAAAGCCGGTAATGCGGTGATTGCCTACAAATAGTACTAAGCGTCAGAGAATTGTAGAATTTTTACAACCACGATAAAATGAGAAGAATTGTATTTTTTGCGATGATGCTTTTGCTGACCGGTTCAGCAATCGCTCAGCAGGCCGTGGAAGGAACGGTAACCGATGCCAAAACGGGTGAAACCCTGATCGGTGTTACGGTGCAGATTAAGGGAACCTCATCGGGAACCACAACGGATATTTATGGAAAATACCGGCTTTCTGCAGAGCAACTCACACCGGCATCCATTATTATCTTTTCATATATCGGTTATACTTCCATTGAGCAGATAAGGGGTAGTCAACCGGTTATTGATGTGAAGTTGACACCTCAGCAGACTATGCTCGACGAAGTGGTGGTGATCGGTTATGGT
>WSXU01000022.1 GCA_009773455.1 Bacteroidota bacterium
ATGGGTGATCCAAGCTGGAAAAAGATGGCCAGGGGCAGGGTAGCTGCCGGTTCATCCAGGTTGACCGGGATGTTGTCGGTGTAACCGGCAGTGAACAACACCGATGCCGCATCGCCGATTCCCCTGCCGAACGACAGCAGGATGGCGGTGATGAAGCCTGAAAAGCCCTGCTTGAACATGACCCTGAAGGCAGTTTCGGTCCGGGTGGAGCCCAGGGCCAGCGATGCTTCGTGCAGTCCTTTCGGGATGGTGCTCAGCACTTCGTCGAAGGTCCGCACCATGATGGGTGAGATCAGCAGGGCCACTGTGATGATTCCGGCCAGGAGTGAGGCATTCATCCCGAAGAAAAGCATCAGCGCAAAGCCGAAGGCACCGTAAACAATCGAAGGAATACCCCAGAGTGCGTCCAGGAAGTAGCGGATGGTGTTCTGGGTGCGTTTGTACCTGACCAGTTGAACATTGATGTAGAGTGCCGCCGGCATGCCGATCAGGATTGCGATGAGTGTTGCGCCAAAGGCAATGTAGACTGATCCGGCAATGGCATTCAGGACTCCGCCCTCTCCACCATAGTAATAACCGCCTTTAGGCGTTTTCAGGATCATATCGAGGCTCAGCGCATTGAACCCCTTGACAAAAATGACGAGGATGATGAATGCCAGTACTGCAATCAGCGAATAAGTCATAAAAGCTGAAAGAAATACAAATAATTTCTCTTCAAGGATTTTTATCCGCCTCATTGCCGTTTGGTTTTATGGATCAGGTACCTGAAGATCAGGTTAAAGGCCAGGATGATCACCAGCAGGAGAAAGGCGGCAAACATCAGGGCGGCGTCGTACATCGGGATGGAGAGCATCTCCCCGTAATTGTTGGCAATCAGCGCCGGCAGGGGATAACCGGCATGCAATGGGTTGGCTGTTACCTTAACCACATTGCCTACCACCATCATTACGGCAATGGTTTCGCCGAAAGCTTTGGCAATACCCAGGCCATAGGCCGAAATGATGCCCGGGTAATTTCCCCTGATGACCACATGTTTTACCGATTCCCATTGCGTGGCTCCCATCGAAAGGGAAGCCTCCTTCAACCCGGCGGGCACGGTGTTGAACACTTCAATCAGCATGTTGAGGATATACGGGATGCACATCACTGCCAGCACAATACCCCCGGCCAGGATGGAATAACCTGAAGAAGTGGAACCAAAGAAAGGTGCCACATAATCCGAGACAAAGGGTACAATGATGAGTATGCCCCACACGCCATAGATTACTGAAGGTAGTCCTGCCAGCACATCAATCACCGGGTGCATGATCCTGATAAGTCGTTTCGACGAGAACTGGGTGAGGTAGATGGCCGCCAGCAGGCAAACCGGAGCTGTAAAAAGAAAAGAGAGCAAAGTAACATAGAGCGAGCCGGTAATAAATGGCCAGAATCCGAATTCTCCCTTCGACGGTGCCCATTGTGATGAAAAAACAAGACTCATAAATGATTGCTGACCGAAAAGAGGTTCTGCTTTCAGGTACAACCCGACACCGATGATCAACGGAAGGCAGAGAATGGTAACCAGTGAGGTTATCATCCAGAAACCGTTGATCTTGTCTATGAATAAGCGCTTAAGTTGCATCCCTTCTTCTTTTCGTTTGTTTCCTTTTTGAAATGATTTAAAGATATTCAGTTTATTTTGCCTTCATTTGTACTTAATAGAAAAAATAGGATAAAATCTCGTCATGTCTCGGCTAATCACGTCCTGATATCCATCCGGACCGCTCTACCACCGCCACCTGGCAATCGGTTTTAAACACATGGTGGTCTCGGCTCCGCTCGACCACCGACAATCAATTACCATCGTTGGGCCTGGTTGTCAAATACATGGTGGTCGAGCGGAGTCGAGACCACCATGTGTCAGATCAAACTTGGAAATCAAATCCGGGAATCAGCCAATACCATCCAACTCCCAACTATCAACGTCAAACGATTAATGTCCAACTTACTTCTCCAGCTTACCCAGGTACTCCTCAATCTTCCCCTGCTCAATCGGCACATAACCGGCTTCCTTCACAAACTTCTGTCCGTCGGTCAGTGTCCAGCGGATAAAATCAAGGGTAGCCTGTTTTTGTGGTTTGCCTTTGGATACAAAGTAAAGTTCACGTGCCGGGGGTGAAGGATAAACCCCGTCTGCGATCGCTTTCAGCACCCCTTCGAAGGTTTCGTAGAAATTTTCTTCCGGATCAATGGTTCCGTTCCCATTGATATCGATGGGAATCACTTCCATACCCGGCCGCTTTTTACCGGTGAGGATGTCATAGGCATAGACGGTGTTGTTGAAACCAATGCCCAGTTTGTCCTTTGCAACGGCATCTGCCAGTCCGGGGTCACCATAAATGCCGATGCCCAGCAGGTTTTCCTGTTTTCCACCCATGTATTTTGCCCAGGTTTCTGCGGCGCCACAGGCATCAGAGCGTGTATAGACTACCACATTGCCTTTTTGGGGAACATCAAGCAGCTTGCCCCAGTCTTTCTGTTTTTCTTCGGTAAAGATGGCAGTGAAATCCTCTTTGGTCAGCCCTTTCTGCTTTATGGTTGCGAGGAATGGGTTCTGGTTGCTGATGGTAGGAACAACCGCGTCGATGGTGAGTCCGACCCACCATACACCCTGGTTGATCTCTTCCTGTGCTATGGCCCGCGAAAACATGCCAAGATCAACAGTACCGGCCAGCGCGTCTGCCATGCCTTTGCCGGCACCGCCGCCCGAAACGTTGAAACGGATTTCAGGATGAATTTTCTGATATTCTTCTGTCCATTTTACGGCCAGCGGATAGAGTGCAAATGCACCCGATAGACTGATGGTTTCGTCCTTTTTCTTCTGTGAGGCACAGGATGAGATCAGGATAGCGGCGATGAATGTGATGAGCAGATATCTCTTTTTCATGGGTTGATTATTTTTCAGGCGTTGGGGTTTGTTTGAATAAATTCGGGGTAAGCGTTAATTGCAGGTAAAAGAACTGTGAGAACTTTTCGTCCGGCACATTCTGGAGTTTTTTCAGGGATTCTGTCGGCAGATAGAAGCAGTACCCGCTTTCCAGTTCGCCCCAGTCGTTGAATTTGTACTTGAATATAAGGTCGTTTTCGAAACCCAGGTCCTTGCTTTCAGGAGTTGTGGGATTTATCTGTGCCAGCGAAAAGGAATGGAAGGTATTGCGGATGCTGATTTTCTTTGAAAATTTGTAATCAAGCCAGAGATAATAATCGGCCAGGCCACCCTGTTTGGTTTGTGAAACAAATGTTCTGAAATAATCCATCACGCCGAAAAAGCGATGCCTGTTTCCATAAAGCGGATCGAAGAGTTTGTCGGTACCCGAGCTGCCCATGGTGCTCCTGTTACCCGATAGGTATCCGAGGCCAAGGCCGGGGGTGAATTTTCCAAGTTTATAGCCGGCATCGGCATCGATGAGGTATGCACTGACCTGGTTGCCTTTCTGGTTTTTGCCAAACTGGTAGTAGGCATTTCCCCAGGCATAGAAGTTCCCGCCTTTGTATTCTCCAAATACGCCGGAAGTGTGTCTGAAATTAAGTGGGTTGGTGGTGTCGGTCCGGGTAACACCTGTTGAGATGTGCAGCAGGGAAAGGGTCAGTCGATCACTGAACTTACGATTCAGCCAGATGTAGTTCAGCGATTTGATCCTGGCAGTGGGGTAAGGGTTTTCGGCAGGGGCTTCAACCAGGGTATTCCAGGCGGCCCCGGCATGCAGGTTCCATTTCCGGATGGGGAATTTGAAAACCACAGCGTCATAGGCAATCCCGTTCTGGTTCCAGTTACGGTCACCCAACAGTCGTTTGCTGTCGTAGACCAATTGCTGACGACCGGCCGATACCCAGCCAATATTGCCCATTTTCACTTCGGCATAAGCTTCCAGCAGATCAAGTGAAGGGTTATCGCCGACTCCTGTTGAGCTTAAGGTTGTCTGATCGCCCCAGATGCGCACATCCTGGGGAGTAAATCTGAGTTTAAGCAATTTAGATTCATAGTTGAAGGATAACCGGGTCCGCTGTGAAATAAATATGGCCGGATTTGATCCTTCAACCGCCAGTTTCTGATAACCGTCGCGGCATTCGAAACGGCTGCGCAGATGGGCATCCACGCTGAACTGGGCAAACCCGTTCTGAACCATGAAGACTACAACAAACAGGGTCAGAAGGAAATGTTTACATATTTGTTTCATGCTTGATGGGATTTTGGATTATCGCAAAATTACCATCATTAAAGTAGCTGTAATACAGTCTTAAAGCGTAATTGGCTGCCTACGCTTTTAGCCGCACAGGTACGTATAAAAACTTATGATGCTGTTAATGAAGGAAAGTGGATTTCCATGAGCCCGGATACTTTTATTTACGAGGATTTCTGTTTTTTTATTCCTGATTTACCGACATTTGCAACAAATGTTTCCAGGAAGTACCATCGTAATTGGCTGACAGATTGTTGATCTGCGAGCTATATTGAGTATTCTTCCTGGTTTTTACAGATTGTATCATTATGTATTGAAGGCAGATTTATATTCATTTTGACTACTTTTATAGGCAATGATAAATCCGAAAATGACATATAGCAGAATCTCGCTGATCTTTCCTGAAAAGGAAGAGAAACTGTTTCTGGAAAATTACTTTTCTGAGTCCCTGATTCAGGTCAGGGTATCATTTATCCTTGTTTCATTTCTCTATAGTATATTCGGATATCTTGATTTCCTGATGTTTCCTGAATATGCAGTGCTTTTTCATATCATCCGTTACCTGGTTGTTGTACCGGTCTTAATGTTGGTTTTTTTTATGTCCTTCACCACTGTATTCAGAAGAATCTGGCAGTGGTTGTTGTTTGTTAGTTTAATCATCGGAGGATCAGGCATCAGCGTAATGATTATGCTGGTACCCGAGAATTATGCCTATTATGCAGGAATGATGCTGATTTTTTCAGCAGGTTATTTCTTTATAAAACTTCGTTTCTTGCTGGCAACAATTGCCGGGTGGATCATTCTGATACTATACAATATAGGGGTAATATTTTATGCGCATCCCGAAACTTTAACACTCATCAACACTAACTTCTTTTTTATAAGTGCCAATATTATCGGGATGTTTGCCTCTTACAATATTGAGTTTTATGCACGCCGCAATTTCTTTTTGAATCATGAACTTGACAAAGAAAAACTGCTGGTGGAATACAACAACAGGAATCTGGAAAAAACGGTTGAAGAACGCACCAATGAACTGGTTTTAGCCAAAGAAGCTGCGGAAACCATCAATGCCAATGTAACGGCCATTCTTGAAGGAACACAAAACAATATATGGGCTTTCAACAGGAATTATGAAATTTTGTACATCAACCATGTTTTTCAGACTGAGTTTGAAAGGACATTCGGTGTTTGGTTAGAGCCGGGTGTAAATCTCATCAGGTCACTGCCCCAGGCATTGCAACCCATCTGGAAACCCCGTTACGACAGGGTGTTAAACAATGAGCCGTTTACCATTGAAGATGCAATTGATTCCGGCAAAGGCACCGTTTATATCCAGGTAAGTTTTAATCCGATTGTTAAAAAAGGTGAAGTGGTTGGTGGTTCATGCTTTGGCAGCGATATTACCGGCAGGAAGCTGGCGGAAATAGAGTTGAAGAGAGCTAAGGAGCATGCTGAGGAAAGCGACCGGCTCAAATCTGCTTTCCTGGCCAATATGAGTCACGAAATCCGGACCCCTATGAATGGTATTCTGGGTTTCTCTGAATTATTGAAAAACCCCGGACTTACCGGTGATCAGCAGATGGAGTATATCGGGATTATTGAAAAAAGTGGTGCCCGAATGTTAAATATCATCAACGATATAGTCGATATTTCAAGAATAGAAGCAGGTTTGATGAAACTGGACTTAAAAGAATCAGATATCAATAAACAGATTGAATATATATATTCTTTTTTTAAGCCTGAAGTTGAAGCAAAGGGACTTGAATTCGTTATTAAGGATTTCCTGCCCGAAAAAGAATCCCTCATTTATACCGATCGTGAAAAAACCTATGCCATTTTAACAAACCTTGTTAAAAATGCCATAAAGTACACTAAGGAGGGAACCATAGAACTTGGCTGTTTGAAAAAAGATGATTTTCTTGAATTTTATGTAAAAGACACTGGGATTGGAATTCCGGACGACAGGCAGGAAGCCATTTTTGAACGGTTTATTCAGGCAGATATTGCTGATAAAATGGCACGACAAGGCGCTGGATTGGGTTTATCCATCTCGAAAGCTTATGTTGAAATGTCAGGCGGAAAAATATGGGTTGAAAGCAAAGAGGGCACCGGCTCAGTATTTTTCTTTACATTGCCATACAGGGTGGGGAGCATTGTGAAGCCAGTTCCAGAGGCTTTACCGGATCAAACAAGTGAGAATGACCTGATCTCCGGGATTTCAGGCCTGAAGATACTGATTGCAGAGGATGATGCAACATCAGAATTATTGCTGGAGATTATAGTTAAGATGTTGGGATCAATAGTATTAAAAGCAAGGTCAGGAATTGAAGCGGTAGAAATTTTTCACGATCAACCAGATATTGATTTAATACTTATGGATATACGAATGCCCGGAATGAACGGTTACGAGGCTGCCCGGCAAATCCGCCAGGTAAATAAGCAAGTGGTTATCATAGCACAAACAGCCTTCGGAATGGCTGGCGACATGGAAAAGGCACTCGAGGCCGGATGTAATGATTATATTACCAAACCTGTTAATTCATTCAGGTTGCTTTCAATGATTAAAAGGCATTTTGGAAAATAGTGGTTTCTTATTTGAATGACCATTTTAGATAATAGTAAAGAATGCAGATATATCCCTTATAATCAGGAATGACTTTTATGATTTTTCAAGCGTTTATTTTTCATTGCCCTGATTTACCATGTTCTGCACAAGGCTATAGTTATTATAATAGAATGAATGACTGACCATTCCTAACCTGATTTCGTTAAATACGACCATGAATAATATGAAATTTCCTGCCCGGAAAGTACAGACCCGTTTGACATGTGGCGTAGATTTATTAAACCTCCACAATTCCGTTCCGGATTGCAAACATCACCAGGCCGGCTGTATTTTTTGAGTCGGTTTTCAGCAGCAGGTTCTCGCGGTGCTTATCAACAGTTCGTTTGCTGATGCGCAGCAGGTCAGCGATCTCCTGGTTCGACATACCCTGGCAGATCCTGTACAAAACTTCAATTTCACGTTCTGATAATTCTCCGGGCTTCGAGGGTTTTGCCTTCCGGCTGATGTTCCTGAGGATGCCATCCAGAATTTCAGGTGAAAAGTAATTGTGACCGGAGATTACGTTCCTGATACATTCTTCCACATCATTCATACCTGAGTTCTTCAGGATAAACCCCCTGGCGCCGGCGTTGATCATGCGGGTGTAGTAATCTTCATCGGCATACATAGAAAGAGCAATGATTTTGAGGTCAGGGTAAATTGCGAGGGCCCTGGAAGTGGTCTGAATTCCATCAATGCCGGGCATGCTGATGTCCATAAAAACCAGTCCCGGCTTTAATTCATCCAGTTGAGCCAGAAACTCATTTCCGCCCGCGGCTTCATAAACCCTGCTGATGTGGGGCAGGTTGCCGAGCAGCAGGCTCATGCCTTCCCTGAAGAGTTTATGATCATCAACCAGAAATACGGAGAATGCTTCCATTTTTTGTAAGTATGTCAGTTATTTGGTTTGTACTTTGCCTCTTTTAACTGGTAACAATCGACAATAAGCTATCAGTAGGCAGTTAGCAGTTATTAACTAATAGTTAGCAGTTAACAATTTACATTTTGTAATTTGATCCAACCATTCGTCATTTTTACCCTGAGCCTGCTTGGTAAGCCTGTCTGCCTGAATGCTCAGGCAATCAGGCAGGCTTTTCGTCGAACCATGTCGAAGGGCGTCATTCCCCGCCTACGCTGCGCTTCTGCGGGGCAGGCGTCATTCGTAAATCGTAAATCGTAAATCGTAAATCGTAAATCAAAGAAATCCTACCCCTCCTTCACTTTGCCTGACCCCTGACCTTCATTCAGCCCGATGGTAATGTTTACCCTTACGCCTTCATTCTGTTTTGTATAGATTTCGAAGGTTCCGTTCAGCGATTTGATCCGTGAACGGATGTTTGAAAAACCAAGCCCTTTTTCACTCAGTTCCAGTATCTCGCTGTCGAACCCGATACCATCGTCAAGATAGTCGAGCGATACGGATACTTCATCGGCCATCAGCGTAATGTAAATGTTCCGGGCATTTGAATGCTTAAGGGAGTTTGAAATCAGTTCGCAGATCACCCTGTAAAGGATTACTTCCACATTGTAAGGGAATCGGCGATCTTCGATGTTGCTTTCAAGATTAATCGAAGGTTTGTCAATAATAGGCAACCGGGAGATAAATGATTTAAGGGCTTTTCTCAACCCGAAATTATTGAGTACGTGCGGGCTCAGTTTGTTGGAAATTTCCTTGAGCGAGGTGATGGATTCGTCAATCAGTTTTTCCGCATTGGCCAGAACCTTTGCCTCCTGTTCCTTGTCGGCGTTTCTTCCGCTTGACGAGATGGCCATTTTTACCGAGGAAAGCAGCGGCCCCAGTCCGTCGTGCAGTTCTTTCGAAAAATTCAGGCGTTCATTCTCTTCGGTCCGGACTATAGCGGACAATACACGCGACTCATTCTCCTTGCGGAGTTCATCCATTCTTTTCTGGATATTGAAGATTCGTTTGATAAAAATCAGACTGCCCAGCATAAGGATCGAGATCAGTACACCGGTCCAGGTGCTGAGCATGCCGGTGATGAGTTTACTGTCCGATTCAAGGATCTGAAAGAGTTCGAAAACCCTTCGGATGGCCATCAGCAGGAAGCCTATGGATATCAGCCACCAGGCGATATTGGTTTTGGTCCGCCTGGTAAGTGACAGGGCAATGATGGCTGCTGCAAACTGCAGGATGATCGAAATAATCAGTGCAATTTTTATGGTCATAGGCAGCAGTTTCTGCAAAGCTAATGAAAAAGCCGGCTACGGGCAAAAAATCAGTAGTCAGAGGTCAAAGATCAGAAAAGGAGAAAATGAATTGCTTCCGTGTTTTCATTCACAGCGCTTCTTAACCACTAAGGCACTGAGAGCACTTAGAAACACTCAGATTATCCATGGTTATAAAAACAGATCTTAATTGAAAACAGACATTGGTGAAACTTAGTGAGTGCGTTACCCTATTTCGTTTTTCATTTTGTCGCTCCCTCGCCGACATTACTTGTTCCGGCAGTACCGGTAAATGGCTTCACCGGCAGGTTTGAATTTTAGCTGCAGTGCCTTGTTCCAGTCTTTGCAGGCTTCATCGGGCTTTCCGGTCTGATATAACGCCACACCCCGGTTATAATAGGCTTCTGCGTAATCAGGCTTTATCCTGATGGCTTCTTCAAAATCGGTGACGGCGCCCATCGGATTGCCGGCTTTTCCCTTGAGAATTCCCCTGTTATTGAGTGCCAGCAGGTACCGGTTGTTGCGACTCAGGGCAAGGTCATAGTATTTCATGGCTTCATCTCCGTTTTCAAGGGCATCGTAATAATTGGCCAGGTAAAAGTATCCGTGGGCCATATCGGCATCCGAACGTCTCTTTTCAATGACATCGGTAAGCAGGGTAGGGGTGTCTTTCCAGGTGCGTATCCGGTTGAAGGTAGCTATGCTCAGCATCAAAGAAGCCAGCACAGAGGTAAAAACGAGCATCCTTAACGTGGTTTTATCCATGCCTGATCTGGATTCGTAAAGTTTGCTGATCAGCCGCGCAATGATCATGAACAGGCCGATGTAGGGAATGTAGCTGTACCGGTCGGCAGTAATAAATATCCGCGACCAGAAAAGGGGCAAAACCATCGAAATGCTGAGCAGGAAAAACAGGCCGCCTGAAATAAATTCCCGGCGGTATTTCCCTGAAAACCCAAGGCCGGCAACTACAATCAAAGGAACAATGGCTGCCATATAAACATATCCGGGAAGTGAGCCGTTCACCGTCTCCGGAAAAGCATAAATGGCAGAGAGGTTTGCCGGGATCATCAGCTTGATGATGTAAAATGACAGGCCGTAGATGATCAGGAAAAAACGCTGGACTGCTGTATAATCCTGTTCCATCACGGTAATGTGCCCGAAAGAGGCTGCTGCTTTTACAGCCACCAGGCCAAAAATCACAGATAGGATAAGGAAAGGGATTTTTTCCATCAGCAGGCGCCAGCCCGGCTTTCTTTGTTTCATGAAGTCAATGACGAAAAGCACCAACGGGAAGGTTGCCGCCATCGATTTGGAGAACAAGGCCAGCAGGGCAAACAGCAGTGCGACCATATAATGACGGGTTTGCTTCCCTTTCTCAAGGTAAGTATCCCAGGCAAGCAGTCCCGAAAGGAAAAACAGAGAGTAAAGACCTGAACTCCTTGTCGAAATCCAGGCAACAGCTTCTACATGCATGGGGTGAAGGGCAAAAAGCCCGGCCACGATGCCGGCAGGAATCAATCCTTTCATCCATCGCTGCATCAGACGGAATACAAGGAGGGTATTGAAAAGATGCAGCAATATATTGGTGAGGATGTAAGGCCATGTGGTATCGCCTGAGATTTTATAGTTAATTGCAAAGCTCAGCATGGCAAGGGGCTGGTACATACCAAGGTAATAATTGCTGAAAATCGCCTTGGTATTCACCGGCCCTTCGCCACGAACAACCGGATCACCCAGGTATTCGCCATCGTCCCAGCCTGTGAGAAAATCGTGCGACAGGGTGCCCGAATAAATCACGAATGTAAACATCAGGATCAGGGTGATCAGGAGGTTTTCATGCGAAATGCGGATATTTCCCGGCAGCGTAGTCATTCCTTCTGACCAGGGTTGTGCATTTGTTTTTGAATTTTTCTCTGGTTTGGCCATACCAAAGTGGGATAAGGGGAGTTTATTTTCAGTTGCAAAGGTATACGATTATATTTCCGGGCAGAAATCTTCTTTCTGATCCGGATTAGATGTTAAATGATGACAGGATTGATCCTTTGGTTAAGTAAGTTGACTTTTATTTTGTAGTGTAACACACCTGCCGGATTCTATTCGTAAATTTGAAGCTGTTTACCAATAATTTTATCAATGAACGTCATTATCATGAAGAAAACATTGTTTGCCCTGCTGGCCGGAATTTCAATACTGATCATCACCTCCTGCGGGCCGAAGAAAGGTGAATTACTTACCGAAAGGATTCAATACGATGTAACCATTAAAACACCTGAGGTAGACCTGGAATGGTGGATACAGAACCTTGAGGGTCCAAAGCGCGAAAAGCTGGTACAGGCAATCATCAACTCGGCCAATGCCGGTAAACTGAAAATTTACGATGTCATGACCAATAAGCCCATGACGGCAGCAGAGCTGAAAGAACGCAGCACACGCAACGAACTGCTGACCCTTCAGCGTCCCTATTCACCTTATGAAAATTATGATACGATTGTAAAAAAGGAGCTTCAGTTGTCCGACATAACAAGGCTGCGGTTTCTTGAAGAGTGGTACCTGAATCAGGATAATGGCCGGATTACAAAGAAGGTGATTGCCATCTGCCCACTGGTTGAAAGCTACACTGAAACCGGTGAACTGAGGGGCTTCAATCCGCTTTTCTGGTTGTCGTTTGAGAAAAAATTCCCGCTGGAAGCAAAATAGTTCACGGATGGTCACATCCCGGTAGCTATCGGGATCACCCGACCACAGGAAGTACTTGTCTTTGCCATATATATAGCCTGTTTCCCCGGATGGTCTCGACTACGCTCGACCACCGGGAGTACTTATGATGATTCCGGCTCCGTCCGACCATTGGGAATACTAATGGTGGTCGAGCGGAGCCGAGACCACCATAACTTGCGATCGAAGCCGGGACCTCCATATTCCCGGATCATAGCCAATACCACCATTGCTCCTGAACGAAGCCGGAACCAGCCAGGGCCACCCTAACCAGGATTCTGAGCCTGAACCTGAAGAGCATCCGATTTATTCCGTTGATCCCCCAATGTTTTCGCCTCTTAATTTTACCTATTTTTGCAGCCCTGAATCCGGCACATGCAATATCTTTTTCATACCCTTCCGAATGGCATACGCATTGTGCACCGCAACTCTGACCGGTTGGTCGGGCACCTGGTGGTTATGGTCAATACCGGCTCGCGCGATGAGCTTCCGGGTGAGGAGGGACTTGCCCATTTTATCGAGCATGTGATATTTAAAGGTACAGGCAAGCGCAGGCTTCACCAGGTACTGGGACATCTCGAAAACATAGGCGCCGACCTGAATGCCTATACCACCAAAGAAGAAACCTGCATCCATGCCTCTTTTCTGAGTTCTCATTATCCCCGGGCCATCGACCTCTTCGCCGATATCCTGTTCAATTCGACCTTCCCCGATAAGGAAATCGCCAGGGAAAAGGATGTCGTGCTCGACGAGATCAACTCCTACAAAGACTCACCTTCGGAACTGATATTTGACGAATTTGAAGAAATGCTGTTCAGCGGGCATCCGCTGGGGCGTTCCATCCTCGGATCACCTTCGGCCGTGAGAAGGATCAGCCGCAGGAAAGTGATTTCATTTCTTGCCCGTCATTACAATACCGATCAGATTGTGATCAGTTCGGTAGGAAATATCCCGTTCAACAGGCTGGTAAAGCTGATTACCGCCTCTTTCGGCAACGTGCCTGAAAACATAAGGACACAGCCCCGGCCTGATTTCAATCCCATGCCACCAAAACAGGTGGTACAGCCACGGAGGGTATTTCAGACACATTGCATTGTAGGTAATCTGTCATACAGCTATGCCGATTCCCGGCGGACAGCGCTTGCCCTGCTGACAAATCTGCTGGGTGGACCGGCCATGAATTCGAGGCTAAGCATGGCGTTGCGCGAACGCAATGGTCTTTCCTACAACATTGAATCGGTTTATACTCCTTATGCCGAAACAGGTTCATTTATGATCTATCTCGGTATCGACAACGGGTCGCTCGAGCGTGCCCTGAACCTGGTGTACAAGGAATTGAAAAAGCTGATGGACAGCAACCTTGGCGTAATGCAGCTGCATACTGCCAAACAGCAGTTTATCGGCCAGCTGGCCATTTCTTTCGAGTCGAACCTGAACGATGCCCTGTCGATGGCCAAGAGCCTGCTGGTATACAATACCGTAGATACCCACGAGGTAATGATCAGCAAAATTAATGCGCTGACTCCTGCTGAACTCAATGAAGCCGCCAGGCAGGTATTCAGGCCTGACGATATGAGTATGCTGGTCTATAAAAACCGGAAATCATGAGTAAGCTGACTGAAAAGCCACAGTTTGATACCACAAATCCTGATTTTGAAGCCTATGCGCTCGAATTTACCTCACCTGAAGCAGATCTGCTGATCAGGCTCGCCCGTGAAACCCATTTTGTATCCACAACACCGGGTATGCTATCGGGCAATCTTCAGGGTAAGTTGCTGATGATGCTCAGTCGTTTGATGCAGCCGGTTTCTATCCTCGAAATAGGAACCTTTACCGGTTATTCAGCCATCTGCCTTGCACATGGTCTCCGACCTGAAGGGGTGCTTCACACCATCGACAACAATCCCGAAGTGGCCCACATTGCCGGCAAATTTTTCGAAGAATCCGGATTTGAACACCAGATAATACAGCATCAGGGCAACGCTATGGATATTCTGCCTTCGTTATCAGGACCCTTCGATCTTGTGTTTATCGATGCCGATAAGGAGAATTATGTTAACTATTACGAAGTTGTTTTTCCGAAAGTCCGGAAAGGAGGAATCATCATTGCCGACAATGTGTTGTGGTATGGTAAGGTGATTGAGCCGGATGCATTGAATGATAAAGAAACCAGGGGAATTGTTGCTTTCAATAATCATGTGAAAAGCGACCCTGGGGTCGAACACCTGCTGCTTCCCGTCAGGGACGGACTGATGTTGGTCAGAAAAATGTGATCAGAAATTTTCCAGTCCGCTGACGCAAAGGATGGGAATATTATGCCTGTTGTTCACCATGGTTTCCTTGTCGGCCTGTGCAAAATAGTAGTGTTCTTCCGATTTTACCGACATGATTCCGATAAGCCCGGCACCGGTGGCATCTGAATATTGAAGGGTCTGCCGGGCAAACCCGACGGATATAATCGTCAATTCCTCGCGTACCCGCCTGAACCTGATGAAATTTTCACTAAAAATCTTCTCTGCAATCTGAGTGTTGTTCCTGATTTTTTCCGATTCAGGTTCACCTTTACGGATAACGGAATAAATGATGACTTCAGAATCAAAGATGCCTGCCAGAGTAGCCACAGCCTTAGCCAGGGCACTGAAATTGTCATGCCCGCCTACCGGCAAAACAATCGGATTCAACCCCTGGTTGATGCATTCGTCCTGAACGATCAGGCATGGGATGGAGATTTTTCGTGCCAGTTTTAAAATATCGGCTCCGAGTAATTTTTGCTTGAAGCCTTGTATACCATGAGTTCCCATCACCACAATGAAATTTTCAGGATTGTTTGCAATGGCAGGAATTTCAGAAAAAATACTTCCTTCCAATATGGTGGTTTCGCACCGAACCCCCGCCTTCTCTGTTTTTTCGGTAAGGGCCTGTAACTGATCCCTGGTTTTGACCAGATCTTCACGCGCTGAATCTTTTGCAATTTCACCAATCACATGGATCAGCGAAATGGAACAGCCAGATTTCAAAGCTATATTGATGGCTTGTTTTATGGCCTGGTCTGAGGCTGTTGTAAAATCAACCGGAACAATGATTTTCTTCGTGCTCATGATCTGAGTTTTGATTGACAGGAAAGATGCGATTCAGAAGAATAATTATAACCTGAAAGCTGACTCAGGTATCGGGCAGATAAGGCAGATGTTTGCAGAAAAAGACATTTGAAAACCGAAATTGTTCAGCAAACGGAAACATTTCTTTTTTTTCAGAAACCCGGAAATTTTATTTCAGGCTGAGAAAAAACGATGATTACTGACTGATATCGGAAACGTGATATTTATTCTGTCGACGGCAGGCATCACTGGCCTGAACATGACCATTAATGTCAAATTCCCGGTTTAAATGTTAAATTTCTGTTAATGACCATCAAATTCCTGAGTTTTGTGTTTCTTTGTTTAGAATCATTTTAAATAAAGCACTAAGTTGTTTTGATTTAAACTATGATGCTATCTGGCTGACTCATTCCAAACCTCATTTATCATCTTCCCGGCTTCCCTTTATTTGACTCCAAATCAACTTCTAGTTTACCCGGAAGCATCAGCCTTTTCCTTTTCCTTTCAAACAAATCAAAATAATATACATCGTTATGAACATGAGAAGTTCAACTTCAATCAGGAAATCTCCGATAGCAATGCTGCTTATTTTTCTTACGTTCCTTGGGTTTCCCGGGGCAGTGATTGCACAGGATGAATGCGAAATTATCAAAGATCATGGGCTGGGTTATACCACCCGGATTGTTTCGGTAACGGACATGGGAAATAATTCCTACACAGTGGTTTTATCGGTAAAGCACAATGGCTGTCCGGGACCGGTTTGCAAGGAATTGTCAAACTACTCGGTGGAGGCTTTACCCGGGACCTATTCGGGGATAAGTGTCGCAGTGGTTTCCGGTAACATGACCTATACTGGCATCGGCATGGGACCGTACCTGGGTGGAGTTCCTTTCAGGGGATTCAGGATTAACGGTATTGATAACATAGGAG
Organism: Bacteroidota bacterium; assembly: GCA_009773455.1. Lineage (GTDB taxonomy): Bacteria > Bacteroidota > Bacteroidia > Bacteroidales > Lentimicrobiaceae > Lentimicrobium. The sequence goes on from WSXU01000022.1 coordinate 15,762, forward strand.
AAGGACAGGCCGGGGAATTCACCATTACCTATACCCTGAACAGCGGACTGCAGAGCCAGCGAACCATGGTTAAAGCCGGGACCAATTCCAGGGTAGTCAGTTTTTCCCTGGCCAATTTCCAGACCATCCTTGAATGTGGTGATGTTAACATTTTCCCGTATTATGACCCGCCAGCGGGTGGCAAACTGCTGTCGCTCATCGGGCCGGAACTTACCTCATTACATGATGCCTTCATTGAAACAGGCAATGTGATCTCAAACGATATTTTCAATATCTCCGGGAGCAACGTGCTCATTGAAATTTTAGCTGTTGACGGACAACTCAGTGCGTTATTGTCATTGCTTCAGACTTCCGGGTATGGATTGACTAACGTTGAAGTATTTGCTGATGAATCACTGATTACCGGCTTTTTCCCGATCGGCAATCTGCTTATGCTGAATGATCTTCCTCTGATGATTGTGCAGGTGCGCCCGGTATACCCGGCACTGGTCAACAGTGGCATTGTGACCACGCAAGGGGACATCTCCATGCGTTCTGATAAAGCCAGAAATGCGTTTGGTCTCTCCGGATCCGGAGTTAAGATCGGGGTATTGTCCGACAGTTATAACTCCATTTCCGGGAATCCGGCTGCAGATGATGTTACCAGGGGCGATCTGCCCGGAACAGGAAATGCGGCCAACAGTCAGCCTGTGGGCGTTCTGAAGGAATACCCTTTCGGAACCCGTTCCGATGAAGGACGAGCCATGCTCCAGATTATACACGATGTAGCTCCGGGAGCTGAACTTGCATTTCGTTCCGGATTCGTTACGGCCGGTGACTTTGCCTCAGGTATCCTGGAGCTTCAGCAGGCCGGTTGTGATATCATTGTTGACGATATTACCTACATTTCAGAACCCTTTTTCCGGGATGGTATCGTGGCCAGGGCTGTCGATAGCGTGACATCACTCGGAACAGTCTATTTTTCCGCTGCAGGAAATTACGGATCAAAATCCTACCAGGATACCTTTTCACCTGCGGCACCACCTGCAGGAACCATTGGCTTTGCCCATAATTTTGCTGATGGCGGTACAACTGATATTTTCCAGCAGATTACCGTTGCCGAAGGAAATTATACGGTTGTGCTGCAATGGGATGACGGCGGTGATTTTTATAGCACCAATACCGATCTTGATATTTACCTTGTCAACAATAATGGTGGTAAACTCTTTGGCTTCAACCGGAACAATACCGGTAAATCTGCCATTGAGGTACTGCCTTTCACCGTTGCTCCCGGCGGTGCCCAGGCCAATATAATGATCATCAATGCCTCTGGTAATACTAATGTACTACTCAAGTATGTGGTTTTCAGGGGTGATCTTACCATGGATGAATACGGCAATGGCGGTGCTTCTACCATTGTGGGACAGGCCAATGCCGAGGGGGCCATAGCAGTAGGCGCCGTGTTATACAGCAACACACCGGAATTCGGGGTTGATCCTCCAACAATAGCTTCCTTCTCATCAACCGGTGGAACACCGGTCAACGGGTTTGTCAGGAACAAACCCGATCTCACAGCCCCGAATGGTGTCAATACGACTGTCAACCTTGGTGGTTTGAACATTGATGGCGACCCTTTCCCGAATTTCTTCGGGACTTCAGCTGCTGCGCCCCATGCAGCCGCTGTGGCTGCCCTGATTATGGAAGCTAAATCATCCTTTTATGATGCGGGTCCTGCTGCCGGTGAAGTGAAATCATTGTTACAGACAGCCTCACTGGATATGAATACCCCCGGGTTTGACTATTCGACCGGGTATGGATTTATTCAGGCCGATGCATCACTGGGTGAAATAGCCAATCCGAAACCCCAGGTAACAGGATTGGTTTACGACACCACCCTGAACCCGGGTCTGGTTCCGGTTGAAGTTACTGTAACAGGTCACTACCTCACCAGTGGTGCAGAGATTTATCTGAACGGGGCTCCGCTTGAAACAGCTACGAATCATGTCAGTGATACTGTTCTTACGGCCACGATCCCTGTTTTCCAGGAGTTGTTTCCTGTGATCCGGGTTTATAATCCTCCGATGTCCCAGACCAACGGAACCGATGGAGGATTGTCTGATCCGCTGTATTTCTCCACAAAAGATAAAATCTATATCCAACTGGATAACAAATCGAAGAAGTATGGGGAGGTATTGCCTGAGTTCACAGCGGTTTATTCCCTTGAAAGCCTTGAAGGAAGTGTACCGCTTTCCGAAGCCGGCCTAACCGGGGCTGAATATGCCAGGATCATGGCCATTCCCTTTGAAACTGTGGCGACCAGCCTGAGCAATGTCGGACTGTGGGAAATTTCTCCATCGGCCGCCGATCCGCTTAACCCTGCAAGCGGGATTCAGGCCAGCGATCCGCTCGATATCTCACTGCTCAGCCGCTTTGACTTTGCTTTTACCAGCAGCCTGCTTGCGATTGAGAAAACCGATCTGCTGATCAAGCCGAGAGACAAGACGTTTACCTATGGTGAAACCCTTGAAGGGTTTGAGTTTGATTATATTTTTAACAACGATACCATCAATCCTGAAAACAATGTTGTCATCAGTCCTGAAGATCAGGCAGAGATGCTGACAGATCTTCAGCAGACCCATGCCACAGCGCTCGTCAATGCCACGGCTCTGGTGAACGCTACAGCCCTGGTGAATGAGCTCGGAGAGCCCCTGCTTGATGCTACTGCACTGGTCAATAAAAGCTTTATGATCAGTGATGCCACTGCACTGGTTAATGCGACTGCACTGGTCAATGGTACACTCATCGATCCGCAGGCCTTACTTGATGCAACTGCCCTTGTTAATGCCACTGCGCTGGTGAATGCCACTGCGCTGGTGAATGCTACAGCGCTGGTCAATGGTACCGCTCTGGTGAATGCCTATGATGAGGATGGGAACCTGATCAGTGCCACCGCACTGGTGAACGCTACAGCGCTGGTAAATGCCACCGCTCTGGTAAATACCGGAACCATCAACGAAAACAGCAACAGCGATGCCATTATAATCCTGAGCGAAGATGATATTTCCATCCTGGCCGGTGATTCTACAGGCAATGTGTTGCTCCGTTCAGTTAACCTTGTTACCGGAAATACTACCGGCCAGCATTTGATTGTTCCCGGGTCACTGTTGTCGAATAATTTCAATATTGTTTACGGATTGGGGACACTGACAATACTGCCGGCCACTGCGACAATGTCGTTCGATGGCAACAGTATGGTTCAGACATACAGCGGTCTGGCAAAGGAACCTGTCGTTGTAACCGCCCCTGTTGGGTTGCCACTGGATAAGACTTACAACGGATCTTCGTCTGCTCCTTTCAACGCAGGAAGTTATGCCGTTACAGCAACGGTTGCCGACCCGAATTACCTGGGGAGCATATCCGGTACATTCACTATAAGTCAGGCCAGTGCGACTGTTACTGCGCAGGACAAGATCACCCGTCAGGGATATCCGGCTCCGCCTTTTACCTCATCCTTCGCCGGATTTGTAAACGGAGAAAACCAATCTGTTGTCACCAGTCTACTTTATACAGTAAGTCCTGTCTATAGCGGTACTCCGGGCATATACCAGATTATACCTGCCGCTACAGCGGCCAATTACCTCTTCACCCCTGTAAACGGAAACCTTTATGTGAATCCATTCGGCCAGGGAGCCAAAAATGTAAAGGTGAGCCTTATATGTGTTGAACATACGACACCTGATCCGAACGGCTTTGCTTACATTGCCCGTTTTAAATACATCAATGCCAATGCAACACCGGTTTATGTGCCTGTAGGAATTGAAAACAGACTTACAGGGCCCGGACATTTCAACAGCAGCGGTCAACCCCAGCTCTTTAACCCAGGCGAAGGTACCTGGGAGGTGCGTTTTGATGGCGGTTCGATTACATGGACAGTTAAAAGTTACAACAACTGGACGAAGACAACATCAGCTGCGTCGGCTACCTCAACCTCGGTGCAGTGCAACAAGAGCATGCTCGCAGATGACACCCGGAACAATCAGGCTGAAAAGAAGGATATTCTGAGGGTGTACCCAAATCCATCCGATGGTAAGGTCTTCATTGAACTGAATGGTTTAGAACTTTCACCGGAAGATATTAATCTTTACGATATGCAGGGAAACCGTTGTCAGGCCGCTCTTTCCGGAATGTCTGATTTGTTGGTTGAACTTGACCTTATCGGGTATAAACCGGGAATGTATATACTCAGGGTAAGAACAGGTGATGGATTCCGTGTTTACAGAATTATCAGGCTGTAGATTGTGATTTTAAACCAGATAGCCTTGGAATATCAGGAGGGGGTTGAACATCAGCCTTCTCCTGACTGTTTGAATATACTTTCTGGAATACCGGTAAAACCGGATTTGAAAATTTGATTTTCAGGAGAACCTATGAATAAGCGAATTCTGATAACGGCCATGATTGCTTCGGTTTTTTTCTGTTCAGGCCAGACCCAGACCAGGGAGGCCGACAGTCTGAAATCACTCTTAAAATCGGCAAAGGAAGATACCACCAGGGTAAACAGTCTGATTGCACTCTCCGGAACGCTCTTACGTTCTAATTCCGGAGAGGCCCTTCGCTATGCCAATGAGGCGAAAACCCTGGCCGATAAACTGGGGTTCCGCAAAGGACAGGCCTATGCCTTGAAGAGCATCGGCATGGGTTATTATTTTCAGGGGAATTACATTGAAACCCTGCTTTACTGGCAGCAGTCGCTTGAGACTTTTCAGTCGATGGGCGATAAACTTGGCATTGCCAATATGCTGAATAACCTGGGTGCAGTGAACTTTAATGAAGGCGATGATGAAAAAGCCATCGATTTTTACCTTGAATCGCTACGGGTTTCCGAAGAAATCGGTGACAAGCTTCGGATTGCAACTGCCCTGGTCAACATCGGGGCGGTCTATTTCAATAAAAAAGGAACGCACGACAGGGCTTTGCAGTATTACCTGAAAGCACTTCCGCTGAGTGAGGAATTGGGCGACCATGATGCCATAGGTACTTCCGCAGTGAACATGGGCGAAATCTATCTTGAACGCGGTGACGATAAATCGGCACTGTTTTATTTTGAGAAAGCACTGAATGCTTATCGCAAATCAGAGAACGGCAATGTTCCTTATGCCCTGAACAACATTGGTAAGGTTTACACCAAACGACGCGAATTTCAGCAGGCCATAGGCTATCAGACGGAGGCTTATCGGCTGGCCGAAAAACTGAATGCCAGGCTCGAGATGTCACAATCGCTGCTGGGACTGGCTGAGACATACCGGCAGCAGGGAGATAACCCCTCTGCCATCTCGTCGTATATCCGTGCCCAGGACATTGCAAAGAGTATCGGAGCCAATTACGAATTGAAAGATGCCTATGAAGGCCTGGCAGGGCTTTATGAAAAGGTGTCCGACTACCGGAATGCCTATAAATACCAGACATTATTTACCGGAATCAAGGATACCTTGTACAATGCGGAAATGGATAAACGGATCCAGGCCGTTACTTTGAACTTCGATCTCGAGAAGAAACAGGGTGAAATAGATTTGCTCACCAAAGACAAGGCGCTGCAGGAACTCGATATCAGGCGCCAGAAAATCATACGGAATGCCGTGGGTGTAACCGGGATTCTATTGTTACTTATGGCCATCGGGCTCTTCAACAGATACCGGTATGTCAGAAAAACAAAGAGAATCATCGAGAATGAAAAGGAAAGGTCCGAGAAACTGCTGCTGAATATCCTTCCCTTTGAAACGGCTGAAGAACTAAAGGAAAAAGGAAGTGCCACACCGAAGCATTATGAAATGGTTTCGGTTTTGTTTACCGATTTCAAGGGCTTCACCACCATTGCCGAGAAACTAACTCCGGAACAACTTGTCGAAGAACTGAATCAGTGCTTTCTCGAATTTGATCATATCATCGACAGAAACAACCTCGAAAAAATCAAGACCATAGGTGATGCTTACATGTGCGCGGGAGGGATTCCCGTGGCAAATACCAGCAACCCGCTCGATGTGGTTAAGGCAGGTCTCGAAATCAAGGCTTATATGGATCGCATGAAGGCTGAAAGGGAGGCCAAAGGTCAGGACTACTGGGAACTCAGGATCGGAATTCACACCGGGAAGGTGATTGCCGGGGTGGTAGGCAAAAATAAATTCGCTTATGACATCTGGGGCGATGCCGTAAATACGGCCAGCAGAATGGAGTCAAGCGGGGAACCCGGGAAAGTGAATATTTCAGGAGATACGTATGCGCTTGTTAAAGATCATTTTAACTGCGTGTACCGTGGAAAAGTGAAAGCGAAAAACAAGGGTGACATTGATATGTATTTCGTCGAATCACACTCAGCTTAATGAATGCGATGATTCCGGCTTCATGGAAGCAAGAAACTGTCACTGCGCAACCAGTTTCCGGCTGATCAGAAACTCACCGATGCCATTCGCAATTTCACCATAACCTTTAGCGGTGGGGTGACCATCATAACGATAAAAACAGGATGTCTTATCCTGTAATACCTTGAATCTCTCAGTCAGTTCAATATATGGGATGCCGGTTTGTCGGGCAACTGAGGCATAGATGGAATCGACGTGATTTTCATTGTAAAGGTGGTTGTTCAGCAGGTCACCGAAGATTCCCGTGATACGGTGACCGGTAAATACCGGCTCCGGCAGGTTGACAAAAACAAGCCCGGCTTTTTCTTTTTTGCAGATGATGTTGATCCCATCAATGTCTTTTCTCATGGATAAAGCAGCCATGATTGTCGCCTTGTGGTGCGGATTGTTAAAAACATAGAAACGGTCGGGGAAGTCGAGGTAATAATGCAGCAAACCCGGATTCAGGTTGCCACTCCTGAAATAGTCCTGTAAGGTGTCGTCAAAAGTGCTGAAGCGCAATGCCTGCAGGTGGTCCAGTTCATCTATCTGCTGAGCGGATGAGCTTTCCCAATCAGCAGTAATGTCAATCGGCTCATGATGAATGTCTTTACTGACAGTATGAATGATGTTGTGAAAGGAAGCATGAAAAAAGGCTTTCATAGTATTACCTGCCCTTTTAGATAAAGGAGTGTCCTTTTTCCTGTTGCTGATAGCCAAAGCTGAAGACATCTCGTAGCATTGCGACAGGTCGTCGGCCTGCAGTACCCCTACCAGGACGAGGTCGGGTTTCAGGAGGGGAACGACTTTTGAAGCGATCGTAAGATAGCTCCCTGTATATTGACCGCTTTCTCCGCAGTTTATCACTTCAACCTTACTGATGCCTGCTTCTTTCAGATATACGGCGAGTAAGGAAGGCCAAGAATTTTCTTCGTCAACTCCCCATCCATAAGTCCAGGAATCCCCGATGCACAAAATCCGGAATTTGTTACCCTTATCAATTTGAAACTCATTGCCCCTCAGGCCAAGACTGTTTATTGCTGCTTTGAACGAAAATTCTTTGGTTTTATAAAATGCGACGGAATTGGCTTCAAAAATAAGGTTCTTTCCTGCTTTGTCTTTCTGGCTGCTTTTGACCACCAGGCCAAGGGCCCCGTCCATAATCACCAGTACTGCATAAAGTATGCCTGTCAGGGAAATAAACAGAAAGTAGTTCTTAATTCTCTTTAGTTTATCGGCCCTGAGCAGAAAAATCACAGCAATTTCAGAGGCGAAAATCAGCCAGAAGGATATGTGAATCAATCTGTTATCATAGGATGTAGTGTTCCCGAAAACCAGAAAAAAACTGAGAGGGTTCCAGAATAGGATGGAAATGAACAATAAGAAAACATAGAATTTATTGATTGATTTCATTCTTTCCGGGTTAGGACTAACTATACCTTAAACTCATATTTTACATCCTTCAGTGCTTCATTGGCTTTAACAATCTTCGATTTCAGATCTTGTTTGAAGTCGAGAAGCTTTGTATAAAGACCGGCATCACCGGCAGCCAGGATCTGCACGGCCAGAATGCCGGCATTCCGTGCACCGTTGATGGCAACCGTTGCCACAGGTATTCCGGGAGGCATCTGTACCATGGCAAGCAGTGAATCCATCCCTTCGAGCGATGCTTTGATCGGAACACCGATAACGGGAACGGCAGTCATGGCGGCAATTACACCCGCCAGGTGGGCCGCCATCCCTGCTCCGGCAATGATGACGCGGATACCCCTGTCCCGGGCCGATTTGCTGTAGGCTTCAACCTCATCGGGTGTCCGGTGGGCCGACAATGCGTTGATCTCAAACGGAATTCCGAAATCATTCAGTATCTCGGCAGCCTCCCTCATTACAGGGAGATCGGAAGTGCTGCCCATAATAATACTAACCCGTGGTGTCATAGCTTGTAATTTTATACAAAATAAACAAAAACAAAGCGACCTTGTTAATGATTTTTCTTTTTGTGCGGCATTTAACAAGTTCATACTGATAAATTTTGCATTAAGAGGAATTGTCGTATTTTTGAAAATTACAAAACCTCTCGGGATGAAAGACAAGATTAAAGTAAAAGACAAAGAATTCAGGGTATTCATTAAAGCTGAGGATATTGATGTTGCAGTTTCGAGAGTTGCTGCCTCTATCAACAGTGATCTGAAAGGGAGGGTTCCCTTATTCCTCGTCGTTCTGAACGGTGCGTTTATGTTTGCTTCCGACCTTATGAAGAAAATTAAGGTTGAGAACAATATTTCCTTCGTGAAGCTTTCATCTTATACCGGAACACGAAGCACACAGGTCATCAATGAACTGATCGGGATCAACGAGATTGTTAAGGGCCGTACCGTCGTCATTGTTGAAGATATTATTGATACAGGATTAACCATGCGCCGCATGCTCGATATCCTGCGCGAACAGGAAGCTGCAGATGTCAGGATTGCGACGCTGGTATTCAAACCAAATGCTTTTCAGTCAGACTACAAGATTGACTATATAGGCCTCGAAATTCCCAATGATTTTATTGTTGGCTACGGCCTCGATTATGACGGCTTTGCACGTAACCTGCCGGATATTTATAAAATTGTTGAATAATTTTTTTCAGATCATTAGTCGTTTGTCAATAAACAGTTGATTTAATATATAATTATCGAGCTATGCTGAATATTGCATTGTTTGGCCCTCCTGGTGCCGGTAAGGGAACCCAGTCAGCCCTCCTGATCGAAAAATACAAACTTGCCTACATCTCAACCGGTGACCTGCTCCGCCAGGAAATTGCCGAGGGATCGGATCTCGGAAACAAGGCAAAGGACATCATTGACCGCGGACAGCTGGTGTCGGACGAACTGATCGTTCAACTGATCGAGAAACGCATCATCATGAGTTCCGACATGAATGGTATCCTTTTCGACGGATTCCCCAGAACGCTTGTTCAGGCATATATTCTCGAAGGTCTTCTTTTAAAACTCAATACAGGTCTGGCCTGTATGCTCAGCCTTGAAGTTCCCCGCGAAGAGCTGGTTACCCGTTTGCTTGAACGTGGGAAGTCTTCAGGTCGCAGCGATGATACTGCTGAAGTTATTGAATACAGACTCGAAGAATACGAGAACAAAACCAAACCGGTTGCCGAATTTTATAAATTCCGCGATAAATATATTCCCATCAAGGGGGTAGGCCTGATTCCTGAAGTATTTCAAAGGCTTACCGAATCTATTGACAAGACGCTGCAGAATGTATGGTTTAACCTGGTGCTTACCGGGGCCCCAGGTTCGGGTAAAGGAACCCAGGGCAGATTGCTGGCTAAAAAATACAATCTCTATTACATCTCCACAGGATCACTGCTGCGCCGCGAGATTAAAGCCGGTTCGGATATAGGTGAAAAAGTTAAGGGATTTATGGAGAGCGGGGAACTGGTTTCAGATGAAATTGTAATCCAACTGATTGAGCAGGAGATCAAGCAGAACAACACAGCCCGTGGGTTTATCTTCAAAGGCTTTCCCAGGACCATTGTTCAGGCCTATATCCTGGATGGTCTCCTGAGGAGGCAGGATTCATCGGTATCCTACTGCATCGAACTGAACGCTTCTACGCTCGAATCCATCAAACGGCTGAGCGCACGTGCTAAGACACCTTCGGCCAGGGCCTATGATATGAATACCGATGTCATTATTCACCGTCTTGAGGAATACCAGGAAAAAACGTTACTGGTTGCTGATTTTTACAACAAACAGCACAAGTTTGCCAGCATCGACGCTGTAGGCGGAGAAGACAATGTTTTTGGCAGGCTCTGCACCAAGGTTGAAGAAGCAATGCGGATGCTCAGGTAGTGAGACTCATCACAAAAGTTAACAGCCGGCTTGTCCGGCTGTTTTAGTTATCTTTGCAGCCTCGTAAATGTTTAATTCCCTGCTATGTCATCATCAAATTTTGTGGATTATGTGAAACTGAACCTGCGCTCAGGAAAGGGCGGGGCCGGATCCACGCACCTGCTCAGGACCCGTGGTAATGCCAAGGGCGGACCTGACGGAGGGGACGGAGGCCGTGGAGGTCACATTATCCTGAAAGGCAATGCCCAGTTGTGGACCTTGCTGCACCTTAAATATACCAAGCATATCAAGGCAGGCGATGGAGGTGCCGGCGGCAATAACCGCAGATCAGGTGCTTTTGGCGAAGATGTGATCATTGAAGTTCCCCTGGGGACCATCGCCAAAGATCCTGAAACCATGGAGCAGGAAGCTGAAATTACGCGTGACGGCGAAACGGTAATCATATTGCCGGGAGGCAGGGGAGGCCTGGGCAATGACAACTTCAAATCGCCCACCAACCGCACACCACGCTATGCCCAGCCCGGAGAACCCGGCCAGGAGGTGTGGAAAATTCTCGAACTCAAAATCCTCGCTGATGTTGGTCTGGTTGGATTCCCCAATGCGGGAAAATCGACCCTACTGTCGGTCGTGTCTGCTGCCAAACCTGAAATAGCAGACTATCCGTTCACTACGCTCAGGCCAAACCTCGGTATAGTCGCCTATCGCGACGACCTTTCCTTTGTTATGGCCGACATTCCGGGTATCATTGAAGGTGCTTCCGAAGGCCGTGGTCTGGGTCTGCGCTTTCTCCGGCACATCGAAAGAAATTCTGTTTTGCTCTTTATGGTGCCTGCCACTTCGGCCAACATCCGGAAAGACTATAATATCCTGCTGAATGAGCTCGGACAATTCAACCCGGAACTTACCGATAAGGCTAGAATCCTTGCCATAACGAAGTGTGACACACTTGACAGTGACGGGCTTAAAAAACTGAAAAAGCGCAAATTACCTGACCTGCCCGTTGTTTTCATCTCCTCGCTTTCCGGACTTGGGATAAGCGAACTCAAGGATGAAATCTGGAGCGCCCTGCATGGTTCATAAATGCCAATGACCAATGATTGAAAAGCTGATCAGTTCCGACCAACAGTTGTTTCTTCTTCTTAACGGGATGCATACGCCATTTCTTGATTTTTTAATGTACTGGCTCAGCAGCAAACTCATCTGGATACCACTTTATGCCTGGTTGCTGTTTCATATGATCCGCGAAAACCGGTCAAAAGGATGGCTGGTGGTTCTGTCGGTAGCTATCCTGGTTACACTGACCGATCAGGTTTCGGTACAGCTATTCAAGAATGTTTTTATGCGTCTGCGGCCCTGCCATGAGCCATTGCTTGAAGGAATGGTGCGCATTCTGAACGGACACTGCGGAGGCCAGTATGGTTTTATATCATCGCATGCCTGCAACACAGCCGGTGTAGCCTTGTTCTCCGGGATGATGCTGCGGCATAAATTCCGCTGGCTGCTTCCTGCTTTACTGGCATGGTCAGCATTGATCGCTTACAGCAGAATCTATCTCGGGGTGCACTACCCGGGCGATGTTGTGGCAGGTATGATTGTCGGGGTTACCCTGGGATGGCTGGTCTATACCTTCTTCAGGATTATGATAAAAAAAAGCAAGCCTGTTTAGTAGCCGAACGCTTTTGCTTCAATTTTTTCAGCAACTATTTTCATAACAGCGACTCCGTTCACCGAAGGGGTGCTGTATTCAAAATCATCGCGTTTCGTATATTGTTTCATGATGATGTTAAGAATCCTGACTTTCTCATCAAAGTCAGTAATAAATTCTACCTTTCCCCTGACCAGCACACTTTTATAACGCATTCCGTAACTACAGGCGACGTTTTCCGATTGTTTGTAAAGCTCATGCGCTGTGCTGAAGACAATACATACCTCAGGGTTTGCCCTCATGACCTCTATTTTTCGCCCAACCGGCGCTGAATGCAGGTAAACCGTCTGTTTTTCAAATCCAAAATTGAACGGCAGGGTATAGGGCCTGTTCTCAGAATCAACCATTCCAACGGTGCATACTTCGCATGCTTTTACGATATCTGCAATTGCTTCGGGCAACGTAATCATCCTGCTTTTCATATCCGTTTTTTTTGCGAAATTACAAATTCGGGCACATACGTGTTTTATGCCTGAGGCATTTTCTTCAGATCAGTTAAACCGGTCATATTGTAAATAATTCAGGAATGAGGCTTGTAATCGGATGAAATCATCGATTCCATTACGGCCGTTAATCCCGACATGATGATGCTGAACAGCAGGGCGTACCAGAATCCATCCACATGGAACCCTCTGAGCAGGTTCGATGCCAGCATAATAATGGAAGCATTGATGACCAGCAGAAATAGCCCGAAAGTTATCATTGTCACCGGTATTGTAAACAGGATCAGCAAGGGTTTTAATATGGTGTTGAGCAACCCGATCAGTAAAGCAGTGGCAAGGGCTGTAAGAAATGAATCGAGTGAAACACCCGGCAATAAATACGATGTAACCATTACGGCGATGGTCGATACTAACATTCTGAGCGGGAATCGCATAAAAGCCGGGGTTTTTTTTAACTTTCAGGGATACTAAAATAGTAATTTATCTTTTATGCCGGTATCAGGCGCCTAATAATCATAAAGATTGACTGAGAATAGCAGGCCGGTGGTAAATTCACTGCTGTTTTCAAGATAAATCGTCCTTATCCCGGCACTCACGGGTGTACTCAGGCCAAACAGATGAAAATCCGCTACCAGGTCCAGCCCTGTTGAACTGTATAACTTATAAGGATCAGGGTCAGTGGCAGCGGAGATGTCATGAAATACATTTGCCCTGATCCGTTTGATGTAGAGAAGGCCACCCGCATGAACATCCGGATAAAGCAAGGGCAGCCTGTAGGAGATCTTTATCACCCGGAGATCATTTCCTGTAATATCAGCTGAATAGCCGCGACTGACACTGATGATGTTCGAAAACCTGTAATTCTCCGGATCTGAAAATTGTAATCCCCCGTAAATAAGCACGGAGTGGTTTGGCATGAAGCCAGGTAAAAACAACTGCATCTGAATGCCAAGTATGCTTCCTGCTTTCAACTGTCCGAATGGAGTATGCCTGTATTCCGCATCGAAGTATATTCCATCTCTTGGGCCGAGGTCTCTAAATGCCTGCCGGCGATAGGCGTATCCGGCTACCCTGTATGTCATGCCGGTAAGGTTTCCTTTGACGAAATCATCTGGAGTAGAACTGTTGTGCCTGATGCCGGAATAGTTGTAACCCACTTCGCCGTAAAGCCCTTTGAAATAGGCTCCCCTTGACAGATTCAGGTTCTGTGAAATGCTGAGATCCAGGTTGGTCTCATTCCAGGTGAAACGTTCAGCTGTACCGGTTTCTTCATTCATTACCGATGAAGCCCTCAGGCCCTCTGAAATAGTGGCTTTCAATACCGGAAACCACCCTTTCCAGGTAAGGTCGGTTCTGAACATTCCTGCTTCTTCCTGAGTATTGTAATCATACCCGGCCGATACAAACAGGGTGCTCAACAGGTTCTGGCTCATAACTGAAACGCCCGGCCTTACAGTTTCACCGCCGATATCCACAAATACCGGAGCCCAGCTGTGAAATGAAAATAAATGTGTACCCTTGCGGTACCTGCCGGCTTCCGGAACTTCAATTCCCGTATTTCCACTGAAATCAACCCGGGTTTCCTGTGCCGAGATTGCTTCAGCAAGAGGCCACTCCTTTGTTGGTCCTGACTGAAATTGCAGATCCTGGTTCACTTCCGGAAATTGCGAGGCAATCCGGTATCCATCGGCTGTATAGTCCGAAAAAACCAGCTCACCGTCCCATGCCGATGCATAATCCGCACCATAGGGTGCATTGGTAACTGCACAGAACGGATCTGTCAGTTTTCCGGCCATGAAAATCTGGTTTCTGCCCCCTGTTGTTCCGGTGAAACAGAGATTTTCGCCTGAAAAAAACAGATTGCTGATTTCATTAAACGAAAAGGCGGAAAGATATTCCTGAATGCCGGTTTCTGTGTTGATTTTTGCTAGGGCTTTTCCTTTCGATCCTGTTACAATAAAGACAAGGGATTTGCCATCAGGCGTCCACCATGGGGTTGATCCGTGGAGATTGTCGGGCAGGGTGTGTTCAGTGGTTGATGATGGATTTATTATGGCGATGTAGCAATCACCTTCGGGCCGGTATCCGATGGCGGCAATGCTGCTGTCGCGGGGATTAACAACCGGTGCATATAACTTCTGCCTGAATTCCCGGCGGTTTAATCTGCCGCTGTTCGGGTCAAGTTGTACAATCGTTGTATATCCTACAGTTTCCCAGCGTACATGCGGACGGTATTCGGCCCAGGAGAGCCATCCGCCGCTGAAACTTATCCTTTCATCAATAATGTAGCCGGGAGTGTGGATCTTTCTCTCTTTTCCCGTTTTACTTATGCTGACAATCCGGGGAATATCGGAAAACGATGTTTTCAGTGCAACAATGACAGTGTCATTGATGCGGTGCGGATGAAGGTAACTCATATAGCCTTTCCGTTTCCCGGATAGCGGAATATGACTGACAACCCGTCTTTCATTGTTATTCCAGAGACTATCCAGGGATTTAACGGCATCCCTGTAGAGGCCTTTCTTATTGAGACCGGTGGTTTGTTTCAACCCAAGGTTAAAAGGAGTAATGGTCCAGGGCTTTCTTGCCACTGTGTTTATGGCGTGGTTCCAGGGGCCGGGGCCATATTTTATCCGGGTGGCGGCAATCAGATGATAGCCCGTAGTATAAATGTCCGGAACGAAATCCTTGTATGAGCCCAGGCTAGCCTTTGCATAACTGTAGGCACCTTTCTCTGCCAGCTGGGCGCGCAGGGGTTGCGAAAATGATGCAACACGTCCCCGGCCCGAGTACCCGAGTGCTGTTTCAGAGGCAACGGCATCACCTTCAATATACCAGGATGGAATAAACAACCCTGTACTTATTGCTGCGGCTTGTTGGCCGAACAGATACCCCATAAACCGGGTAAACCCCTGGTTCAGCGATGAGAGTTGAACAATATGCCTGTATTCGTGCAGGGCAAGCTGTTGAATCCATGGCTGGGCATAGGTATCCTGGGGTGGGGTGGTCAGAATTTCAATCCGCCGGGGTGCCCAGATGGCGTAGGCATTCGACACCGGGTTCATCGAGTGAAGGACTATAGGAGTATGCCCCGGCCGTGCAACATTTCCTGAGATAACGGCATTTTCAGCCAGCCGGAATTGAAGCGCTGTCTCAGTTGCCCTGGTATAACCGGATGGAAAAATGATGCTGAAGTTCCCTGTTTTTATAACGTTCCATCTGGTAGAAGCCGGTTCCTGGCCGATGTCATAAAACTGGGCCGGGGACTGAAACTGCATCAGCAACAGCAGAGATGGAAGGATTAATTTCAGAAATACATTCATGGATAGCTTATTTACCTTCTTTCAAACAATCGTGATCCGGTTTTGTCCCTGCTTACATAATTTTTATCAGCTGCTGAGCAGGTTTCCGAATATTTTCCAATCGTTGGTTTCGGGAAGTGGGGCTTCAATTCTGATGTGTTCCTTCGATACAGGATGCACAAAATTAAGAAAACGGGCATGAAGACAGATGGAGCCATCGGGATTTGATCTTTTTGCCCCGTATTTAAGGTCGCCTTTGATTATGCATCCTGCAGCAGACAACTGGCACCTGATCTGGTGGTGCCTTCCGGTGATCAGTTCAATTTCAAGCAGATGATAGGATTTTCCTGAGATGAGTAACCGGTAGGTTAATTCAGCCCTTTTGGCACCGGCAGCATCCTTCGAAACAATAAATGACTTGTTTTGTGCTTCGTTTTTCTTCAGGTAATGGATTAAGGTAGCTTCCTTTTGCTCAGGAAGTTGTTCAACGATGGCCCAGTAAGTCTTGGATATTTCACGGTCCTTCACCATGGTGGTAAGCCGGGTCAGGGCTTTCGACGTTCGTGCAAATATAACCGCTCCGCTTACCGGCCGGTCAAGACGGTGAACCAACCCAAGAAAAACCTCACCGGGTTTGTTGTATTTCGATTTCAGGTAGGATTTCAGGTGATCGGTGAGAGGAACATCTCCCGTCTTGTCGCCCTGTACAATATCGCCCGGCCGTTTATTTACAATCAGCAGGTGGTTGTCTTCAAACAGGATTTCAGGCAGTTCTTCCATCTGATCATGTTAAACTGAAATGCCGGCCTGCTTTTCCCCGGGCCGGACCTTGCACATTCAGTATTGATTATATTGTATAGGTTAACTTCTCAGGTAAATCTGCCGTAATCATTCCGTGATCCATGAACTCCGGGAGTGTTCTTCCACACCTCACCCCCGTCAATGTATTTCTTAACTATTAACTGTTAACTGTTAGTTGTTAGTTGTTAGTTGTTAACTACTAATACTGTTCCCGTTCATTCGGAAAATCAACGGTTTTTACATCCTTGATATAGGCCTGTACCGATCCCTGGATCTCTTCGCTGAGGTTATGATAGCGCCTGAGGAAACGTGGCGAAAACTCCTGGGTGATGCCCAGCATATCGTGAAGTACCAGCACCTGGCCGTCAACACCGGGACCGGCCCCGATACCGATAATTGGTATGCGGATTTCGCCGCTGACCTGTGCAGCCAATTTGGCAGGTATCTTTTCGAGCACAATGCCGAAACAACCTGCCTTCTCAAGCAGATGAGCATCTTCAACGAGTTTGAGTGCTTCATTTTCTTCCGTTGCACGGACAACATAGGTGCCGAACTTATGGATCGACTGCGGGGTAAGTCCGAGATGCCCCATCACAGGAATACCGGCTGACAGGATTCGGTCAACCGACTCAAGTACCTCCTTGCCGCCCTCCATTTTTACTGCATCTGCGCCTGATTCCTTCATAATACGAATGGCAGAACTCAGCGCTTCCTTGGAATTGCCCTGGTATGTGCCGAAAGGCATATCAGCGATCACCAGTGCTCTCTTGACTCCCCTTACCACTGAGGAAGCATGGTAGATCATCTCATTCAGGGTAATCGGCAGGGTTGACGTATGTCCGGCCATAACATTCGAAGCTGAATCCCCGACAAGGATAACATCAATGCCGGCCTTGTCGAGCAACCTGGCCATCGAGAAATCGTATGCGGTGAGCATGGCGATTTTCTCGTTTTTCAACTTCATCTCCTGTAAAACATGGGTGGTTACCTTGTTTACATTGGCAAATTTTGAAATATGTGGCTCCATAGTGTTCAATTATGTTTCGGTTTACTTCCGGCAACCCTGCACAGAAAGGCTGTTTCTGATTAGCCGGAAAGAAATGGCATCTCAGCCCTGAAAACCCTGACAAAGATACATATTAATTCATAGGTTGGCTTTTGCATCAGGTGGAATCCCAGGCAGCAAAACATGAAGAAATTATCCATTTATCGATGATGGAATCATATATTACTGTAATTTTGTTTTCTTATTCAGGATACTGCCAATTCTACTGACCTATGAAACGATTTGTTCTGCGATTATTTGTCTTTGCCTCGCTGCTCACTTCCTTTGCCGGATGTGAAACCGATTTTGATGTTACCGCTCCCTGGAAAGATATAACAGTTGTTTACGGGCTCATCAGCCAGAACGATTCTGTTCATTACATTAAAGTCAATAAGGCTTTCCTGGGCGAAGGGAATGCCTACACCTATGCGCAGATTGCCGATTCAAGCTCTTATGGCGATAACATCGAAGTAACGATCATCGAAAAGGCAAAAAATGGCAGTACCCGTTCATTTGCCTGCGAAACGACTACGATTTTTGATAAAGAACCGGGTATTTTCTATTATCCTGAGCAGGAAGTTTATAAAGCAGCTTTCAGGGTGCCCGGCAATTATACCGAACAGGAACTGGTTTATTCTGTAATCATAAAAAATAAAATTACCGGAAAAATTGTGACGGCACAGACGCCCCTGGTTAAGGATTTTGCCATCGAAACCCCACGCCCCGGGCAGCAGAGCATTGACTTTATCAGCGAAAACAACCAGAGAATCAAATGGATTTCGGCCAAAGACGGTAGAAGATACAACATTGCCATCCGTTTCCTGTTTGCCGATGTCATGAAAATTACCCATGATACCGTTGCCCGAAGCATCGACTGGAATCTGACCTCGATAAAATCATCCACCATCGATGGTGGTGAAAACCTTGAAATTCTCTACGATCCCCTGAGTTTTTACGGGGTATGTAAAAACCTCGTTCCGGTCAGGGACAGTTATAATCTTGATTATACCGAGGAGGATGTTGATGTCAGGCTGGCCGACAGGGTCGAATTCAGATTCATGGTTGCCGGTGATGAACTGAATACCTATATGGAAGTGAATGAACCAGCCACCGGGATTATCCAGGAAAAACCTGAATATACCAACATCGAAAACGGCATTGGATTGTTTTCATGCAGGTTTACCAAGATAGCCTCCATTCCGGTCGGATCCCGGACCCAGGAAAAACTGGTGGACGAGGACATAAAGTTTATCAAAAAAATTGGCAAGTAGCCCCCAACCCACTTTTGTGTGAGCCAATGTCTGACGAAATGTCAGCGTATTGGTGACATATGCCCTGACCGGCAGTGTTATTAATTTCTATATCCTTGTATCTAAAAAACTGAATGTTAGTAATATAGATATTGAAAATTTGATTGTTCCCATGCTTTCGTATGATCAGGATACACATTGGCATAATCATTGACCTGAAGCGGCAAAGCATTAAGAAATTTTTAAAATCTGAATCAAATGGGTAAAATAATTGGAATTGACCTTGGTACTACCAATTCATGCGTTGCTGTAATGGAAGGTAACGAACCGGTAGTAATTCCCAATAGCGAAGGTCGTCGCACAACACCGTCAATTGTGGCATTTACTGACAACGGTGAACGTAAGGTGGGTGATCCGGCAAAAAGACAGGCCATCACCAATCCCGAGAGAACCATCTTTTCAATCAAGCGGTTTATGGGTGAAACCTTTGACCGGGTGACAAAAGAGACAGGTCGTGTACCTTATAAAGTAGTAAAAGGTGATAACAATACTCCCCGCGTTAAGGTAGATGACAGGCTCTATACGCCACAGGAAATTTCAGCCATTGTTCTGCAGAAGATGAAAAAAACCGCTGAGGATTATCTTGGACAAACAGTTACTGAAGCAGTCATTACAGTCCCGGCTTATTTCAGTGATTCGCAAAGGCAGGCTACAAAAGAAGCCGGTGAGATTGCAGGTCTTACTGTAAAAAGAATTATTAATGAACCTACCGCTGCTGCACTTGCCTATGGCTTAGACAAGAAAAGCCATGACCTGAAGGTTGCTGTTTTTGACCTTGGCGGAGGAACTTTTGATATCTCGATTCTTGAACTTGGAGAAGGTGTTTTTGAAGTAAAATCAACCAATGGCGATACTCATCTCGGGGGCGATGACTTTGATCATAAAATTATCGACTGGCTTGCCGAAGAATTTAAAAATGACGAAGGCATCGATCTCCGTAAAGACCCGATGGCTCTTCAGCGTCTGAAGGAAGCTGCCGAAAAGGCTAAAATTGAGTTATCCAGTTCAACATCGACCGAGATCAATCTGCCTTATATTATGCCCGTAGATGGCATCCCGAAACACCTTGTACGCACCCTTTCGCGTTCAAAGTTCGAGCAGCTGAACGATTCACTCATCAGGGCTACCATAGAACCATGTCGTCAGGCACTTAAGGATGCCGGACTTTCTGTATCCGATATCAACGAAGTAATCCTGGTTGGTGGATCAACACGTATTCCTGCAATTCAGAAGGTGGTTGAAGATTTCTTCGGAAAAGTTCCGTCGAAAGGTGTCAATCCTGATGAAGTTGTGGCCGTAGGTGCTGCCATTCAGGGC
Organism: Bacteroidota bacterium; assembly: GCA_009773455.1. GTDB lineage: Bacteria > Bacteroidota > Bacteroidia > Bacteroidales > Lentimicrobiaceae > Lentimicrobium. The sequence goes on from WSXU01000022.1 coordinate 35,913, forward strand.
GGTGTTCTTACCGGTGAAGTAAAAGATGTGCTGTTGCTCGATGTTACGCCGCTGTCACTTGGAATTGAAACCCTGGGCGGTGTCATGACAAAATTAATTGAATCGAACACAACCATCCCTACCCGCAAATCGGAAGTCTTTTCTACAGCCAGCGACAGCCAGCCATCCGTTGAGATTCATATACTGCAGGGCGAGCGTCCGATGGCACGCGATAATAAAAGCATCGGGCGTTTCCATCTTGATGGTATCCCGCCGGCACCACGGGGAATCCCGCAGGTTGAAGTTACCTTTGACATTGATGCCAATGGAATTCTGAATGTATCGGCCAAAGACAAGGGAACCGGAAAATCACAGCAGATCAGGATTGAAGCTTCGTCAGGACTTTCTGATGCTGAAATTAAACGCATGAAGGATGAAGCCGAGGCAAATGCTGAAACCGACCGTAAAGCCAAGGAAGAAGTGGATAAACTCAACAGCGCTGATGCCATGATATTCCAGACTGAAAAGCAGTTGAAGGAATACGGCGATAAACTTCCTGCAGATAAAAAGGCACCGATCGAGAAAGCCCTGAATGAGCTGAAAGAAGCTCATAAGAACCGTGATCTGGCCGGAATAGATGCTTCGCTGGAAGCGTTGAACACTGCCTGGCAGGCTGCCAGTGAGGAAATGTATAAAGCTACCCAGTCACAGGAAGGAAAGCCGGGCGAAGGTCAGCCACAGGGAAATAATCCCGGTGCCGGACAGCCTGACAAATCTCCGGATCAGGAAGTTACCGATGTTGATTTTGAGGAAGTAAAATAAGCACGGCAGATATATTTTTTCTGCATGAAATTTGCTGCAAAAAGGCACCCCTTAGGGTCGCCTTTTTGTTTTATTATCCCGGCCTCGACTAATTTTGTAACTTTACACTTCGCTGCTGCTTTATATATGAAACTACACTTCTTCTGCTCCGGATTGCTTTTATGGCTTTTCTTCTTCTGTAATTCTGTTACAGCCCAGTCAAACAGGCCGGTAAGAATGGAAATTCCGGTGAAGGACGATACCGAGATTTATAAAGTGGTTCCCTGTGCCGAAAACGGGGTTATGATCATATATCTGAGTGCAGATAACGATGATCAGGGGCGGATGCTGTGGATCACCGCTTTCCTTGACAGGGGATTGATGGAATTGTGGCGGAAGACGGTTGCCATTCCGCGCGGATTCGCCCTTGCTGAAGCACTTTACGACAATGGTCATATGGTGGGATTCTGGTTCTCGCCCAAAGGCAATGAAGAGAGTAACTTCATGGTGGTTGATGTGAGGGTTGCCGATTCTTCACTCCGGCTCATCAGCACCAATATCCCTGAGAAATCGGAGTTTTCCCATTTCGACATCTGCAGCTCTTATGCACTGGCCGGACTCAATACCCGGGATGAGAAGGCTGTTTTCCTTCATTATGACCTCGTTTCCGGTGTATTGACGAAAATAGGCCAGCAGGTTGAAGGCAGTATGGTTATTGAATCAATGAATATCAACAAAGTATCCGGCATTGCTTCCATGGTTCTCAGAACCATCGGTTCTGCAAGGAAAAGAGAGTATTTTCTCGTCAAGTCTGACCGGCTTGGAAATAAAATCAGTGAACTGAAGCTGAGTAAGTTCGACGATAACAGCATGGTGAATACAGCCTTTGCCTATAAAGTGGATGAAGCTACAGATCTTGTCATCGGCTCATATGGAAAAACAAGTAAGACGCGAATCATTGACGGACGCGAATCAATAGGGGTGGCCTCAACAGGTTTTTTCTCGATACTTGTTAAAGACAATGTTGAGATCAGCACAACATTTTACGAGTTCTCCGATCTTCAGAATTTTTACAGATACCTTAGAAAACCATCTGATCTGAGTGTTCGGAGGGGCACCAACCGCGCAGAAAGGGGAGGGAAGGACTACTCGATTGATCATGACCTGCTCGCCCATGATGTATTCAAATGGAGGAATAATTATGTTTTCCTGGCCGAAGCCTACTATCCTGAATACAGAACTGTAACCACCATGGTTTACGACTACTACGGCAGGCCTTACCCGTCAACCTATTCTGTTTTTGAAGGGTTCAGGTATCTTACCACTTTTGTGGCCGGGTTTGATTCAACCGGAAAAATGAAATGGAACAATGACCTGGAACTGCGCAATATGATTTCACAGGAACTGCGTCAAAAGGTAATAGCCTGGGAAGATACCGACGGTCTGGTACTTTCCTATACCGATGATGCCAGGATTGCATCAAAAATTCTTGCTGAAAGCGGTACTGAATCAACCAATATCTCATTTACCGACATTGCTCCGCTCAGCCCGCGCGATAAGGTGTTTAAGGATTCAAACAGCAACATGACAGCGTGGTACGGCAACTTCTTCCTGGTTTATGGATACCAGAACATCAGGAACAACTACCAGACTGACAGAAGTAATAAGAATGTGTTCTACCTCAACAAAATAGCCTTCAGGTAATTTCCCCCTGTGTACTTTCCTGAACACGGAATGATGTCGTTTTAATTTACTCAAACCTTTTATTCAATTTCAAATTGTCAGGCTGCATTTCAGCAGGTTACTCACTTGACCTCCGACTGACTGGTTTCATAAATAATTCGGCAGCCCCAATCCCCGTCAGTATTGATATTTTGCAGTTCTAAATAACCCTGTGCAGGTGACCCTTCGTAACCTGCAAACAGGTCTTTAAACGGATGTAGTATTGAGATGTTAGCGATAAAGTGTATCCATGGGTGAATATTCTTGGCATCCCTTCAACATGGATTACTTCAGGAGGGTAGGATTCCGGTCTTTGCTCAAATCGGAATGAGCAGCAAAAAAAAAGACCGGCATGAATGCCGGTCTTTTTTTTCATAGTGTTAAAACTATTTAACGATGTTCATGAACTCAGGATTTTTGAAGAGTTTGATGAATTCTCTGTCTTCAGCAGCCTGTGCTTTGAGTGAAGGATCTTTTGCAAATGCTTTGGTAAGGTTGTCAATTACACCCTTAACATCTGCATTCCGTGAAGCGGTAACAGCAAGCAGATAGAAGTTGTGACCTGATTCAGGAGCACATTTCAGCGAGTTGTTGGCTTCGGTATATTTGCCTGTCATGATCTGGGCAAGGGCTACATTGCTGTTGCACTTTTTGCCGCTGAACATCCCGAGGGCTTTATCATAATTGTTCTTGGCCAGTTCAGTGATGCCCATATTGTAGTTTACATCAGCACCAAGGCTCTTGGCTTTGCCGTATTGGGTTGCAGCATTCTTATAATCACCTTTTTTCGAACTGAGCGCACCAAGGTTATTGACAACTGCTTTGTTGTTGGGCTCGATCTGATCGGCTTTTGCAAGATGTGAAGCAGCTTCGCCAAGCTGGCCTTTTTCCATTTCAATTACAGCAGCATTGTTGTATCCTTTGTAATTGTTGGGGAACTGTGAGGCAGCACTCTTATAAATACGGAGTTTGGTGTCCTGGTCATTGGTAAGGGTGGCAGCATAAAGCAGTTCCTTATCATCAAGTTTTGAAGGATCACTAACAGCGAGGCTGGCAATTTCAGCATCTGTTTTCTTTGGTTCGAAGCAGTTAACCTTGATCTCAACCCTGCGGAGCGGAGGAAGGATATCGTCTTCAATTTCCTTGTAAACAAGGGCCATATTGCGGATTTCCTGCTCACGTTTAGAAACGTCGCTCTGTGAATTAACAACATTCATGATGATGCGTTTGTCGCCGATATTTGAGGCTTCAACTGCCTGCATGAATCCGTTCCAGTCTTCTCCGTTGGCGTATGAGTTGAACTTAATGGAAGCTTCAGGATCTGGAATGTTGATTACAGGATTCTTTTCCTTGGCCATTTTCTTGAACATGGCAACAACCTGTTTCTTTCCAGCCTGTGCACGACGCTCAGACAAGCCCTGGTTGTAACTCTCTTCACCTTCGGGTGATGCCCATGCATTGATGTCTATATCGCGGATGGTGTAACCCTGTTTAATGAATCCGGCAAGTTCATCAAGTTTCTGCTGAACCATATTGGACCTGTTCAGCGGAAGGTTCCAGTTAAGATCATGCATATTTACCCTGAAGTAAATCTTTGCATCCTTGGTAATGATTGTTTCCTTGATGTATCCGTGTTCTGAAGCGATGAGATCCTCATCATGAACGATGCGGGTTCCGGTAATGATAACGCCGTCGGCAAGCTTGCGCTCAGGAAGATCAATAACCTTGTATTTGGCACCGATCTGCTCAGGAGTTGCATTTAGAACAACCGGTTCTTTCGGACTATACAGGGTAGGTGAAACAACGAGATCCGAAACATTCATGCCGGGTTCGTAAGGAACACAGTCTACATAGGTGTACGTTCCGCCATTTTTGTAATTGATAACGATGCCATCACCGTTCACATCTTCACCCTGGAAATTAACAGGTTTCAGTTTACGTGATGTTCCTGCCCATTTCAATTCAGGCTGGAAATTCATGGCAGCCTTTTTGGCAAAATATTTCTCAGGGAAAGTAACCTTAACATTGACACATACTGTATCACCTTCTTTAACCAGTGGATCAGGAGTGGTTTCGTATTTCACGAGGCCATAATTCTTTTCCATTGATTTCAGGTTGGTGCTTGGTTTGAATTTATAGGTGGCGCCAAGCATCAAAGTAGCATAAACATCATTGTTATCGCCAGATTCAACCAGGTCAAGGTCATCTTTGAATATATAGCGCTGATTGTATTCCAGGTTGAGGTCCCACTTTTCAGCGAGACGGAAATTAAGGCCAACACCAACAGGTAAACCGAAGGCATTGTATGCTTTCTGGTCAAAGCCCATTCCGTCAGGAGCCTGAGGGCCATTGCGGTCAATGACCATATCATCATTGAAATCATCAGCGGTGCCGCTGGTATTGTATAGAACAGAAGAATAGCTTGTATAAACACCTCCGGTGAAAACATACATATTCAGAAAGCGTTCCGGTTTGTAACCAAACAGGAGATTGGTGAGGCTCGCTGTTACATTCAGCTGACCATCCCATACACTTGATGACATTCTTAAATTGTTATCCTTAAGTGTACTGACAACCCAACCATTGTTGAAAACGCCACGAACTCCGAAAACAGGACTGAACTGATATCCGGCACCTATGCCATAAAAGAAATTGGCTCTTTGATTGTGAAAATCGTATTTGTTCAGGTCGCCGTAAAATTGAGACAAGCCCCCGCTTGCCTGCAGGAAAAAATGCTTGTCGAACGATGATTTCGATGCGCTTTTCCCTTGGCCTGATTCCTGACCTGTTAACAGAACAGGAGAAAATCCGAACATCAGGATAAGTAGCAGCATAATCGATTTGTAGCTTACTTTTTTCATACGTTTAAAATTAAGTTTATCAGTTTTCAGTTGTTTTACTTCTTTAAATTGTCAGGTCATTGAAACATCGGACAAATATAGGGCAGTTTTCTTTGTTTTTCAAAAAAAATACCGCCAAAATACCAGTGAGTTGAATTATTTTACTGAATGCCCGGTTTCATGTTTAATTTTTTTCCTACATAGTAAACAACTGGTTTTGTAAGTTTGTTTAGTGATTTTTGCTTACAGTTTAACACAAATTAATCCATTTTCCGGGGTTTGGTAATAGGTCTACTGGCTTATAATAATTTTACACTTTTCTAAGTATATGAATATCAATCAAATAGATGTTTATTTAATTTTAAAATTTATTTATTTTTATTCATCCCATTCAATTTTACAATAAAATCCCAGATCACAATTCCTGCAGAAACAGAGATATTTAGCGAATGTTTAGTACCGGACTGTGGAATTTCAAGGCAGAAATCTGATGAATTCATTACGTCATCTTCAATGCCATTTACCTCATTTCCGAAAATCAGGGCATATTTTTTCTGATTGTCTGGGGTAAATGCGTGGATCAGGATGCTTTCAGTTGCCTGTTCAACGGCCACAATCGTATATCCTGCCTCTTTCAGTTCTTCAACAGAGGCTGCTGTTGACTCAAAATACTTCCAGTCAACAGATTCGGTTGAACCCAGGGCTGTTTTGTGGATTTCCCTGTTGGGCGGTGTTGCAGTGATCCCGCAAAGGTGTATGGCTTCAAGTCTGAAAGCATCGGCAGTTCTGAAAACAGAACCTATGTTGTGCTGGCTTCTTATGTTGTCGAGTACAACGATCAGGGGAATTTTTTTCGCAGATCTGAAATCATCGATGCTCAGCCGGTTCAACTCTTCCTGGGTTCTTTTTTTCATCGCATTCTGTTGTTTGGGATCTGCAAAGTTAATAAGTCTCTTTCAATACATTTTTATATCAACTTTTCCTGAATCTGCCTATTTTTGTTTCCGATCAAAAATAATGAAGTTGGCCAAAGATACCGGTGAAGTCGTTGAAACACCCTTGATGAAACAATACAATGCCATCAAGGCCAAATATCCCGATGCATTATTGCTTTTCAGGGTAGGTGACTTTTATGAAACCTTCGGACAGGATGCCGTCGTAACATCTGAAATACTCGGAATAGTGCTTACCCGCCGCGCGAACGGCGCTGCTGCTTACATTGAACTTGCTGGATTTCCGCACCATGCACTTGACACATACCTGCCCAAACTGGTCAGGGCCGGCCATCGTGTTGCCATATGCGATCAGCTTGAAGACCCGAAGCTGACAAAAAAAATAGTAAAGCGTGGTGTTACTGAACTTGTTACTCCGGGGGTGTCCTACAATGATAAAGTACTGGAAAACAAGCAGAATAATTTTCTGGCCAGTGTTCATTTGCTTCCAAAATCAACCGGCATTGCCTTCCTCGATATTTCAACCGGAGAATTCCTGGTTGCCCAGGGCAACAACGATTATATTGATAAACTGCTACAGACATTCAGGCCCAGCGAAGTGATCATTCAGAAATCAAAGCGCCGGGATTTTCAGGAACTTTTTGGTGAAAAATTCTACATCAACACATTTGAAGACTGGGTATTTACAACTGACTTCGGGAATGATTTATTGTTGCGACATTTCAACACCACGTCACTTAAAGGCTTTGGGATAAGCGATTTTCAGGGTGGTATCATTGCTGCAGGTGCTGCATTGCATTATCTTGCTGAAACACAGCATGATAAAGTTGGTCACATTTGCAGTATTTCACGGATAGAAGAAGATCACTATGTGTGGCTCGATAAATTTACAATAAGAAATCTTGAGATTCTCGGGTCGGCCAGTGAAGAGGCTGCCACACTCATCGGTGTGCTGGATAAAACCATATCGCCTATGGGCTCCAGGATGATGCGACGGTGGCTTGTGATGCCGCTGAAAGACAGGCTTCCTGTTAATGAAAGGCTGGATGCAGTTGGTTTCTTTCTCAAAAATGAAACCCTGGCAGAAAGTCTGAGACAACAGATCAGAATGATCGGTGATCTTGAACGCATCATTTCAAAGGTTGCAACCGGACGGATCAACCCGAGGGAGGTCGTTCAGCTGAAAAGAGCGCTTCAGGCTCTCGTCCCTGTAAAAGATATTTGTGCCGGATCAGGGATTTCCTCCCTTCAGCAGATGGCAGACCTGTTGAATCCCTGTGTGCTGATGACTGAAAAAATTGAAAAGGAGATCAACCCGGATCCCCCGGTCGCGGTAAACAAAGGGAATGTGATCGCTTCAGGCATCTCGGCCGAACTCGATGAAATCAGGGAGTTGGCCCATTCGGGAAAGGATTATCTGATCAGGCTGCAGCAGCGTGAATCAGAGCGCACCGGAATTCCTTCCCTGAAAATTGCTTTCAACAATGTTTTCGGCTACTACCTGGAGGTAACAAATACCCATAAAGATAAAGTTCCTGCCGAATGGGACCGTAAGCAGACCCTGGTCAACTGTGAGCGGTATATCACCCCCGAGCTTAAAACCTACGAGGAGAAGATACTGAATGCTGAAGAACGCATGCTCGAACTTGAAACATCCCTGTTTAATGATCTGGTATTTAGCCTGAATGATTATATGAGTCCTGTTCAGGCAGATGCCCTGATCATCGCCAGGATTGACTGTCTGTTGTCGTTTGCAAGGGTGTCACAGGAAAATAACTACAACAGGCCGGTAATTAATGATGGTTTTGCACTGAACATCAGAGGCGGCAGGCATCCTGTTATTGAGAAAAACCTGGCAGCCGGTGAAAAATATATATCCAATGATGTCTTTCTTGACGATGTGTCGCAGCAGATCATTATCATAACCGGACCAAACATGTCAGGTAAATCTGCCCTGCTGAGGCAAACTGCACTGATTGTGCTGATGGCGCAGGCGGGGTGTTTTGTGCCTGCCGATTCGGCAGAGATCGGACTGGTGGATAAGATATTTACACGGGTCGGCGCTTCTGATAATATTTCTTCAGGGGAATCGACCTTTATGGTTGAAATGAATGAAACAGCCAGCATCCTGAACAACATTTCGACCCGAAGCCTGATTCTGCTAGATGAGATCGGCCGTGGAACCAGTACTTACGATGGTATCAGCATAGCCTGGGCCATTGCTGAATTTCTGCATCAGCACCCGTTGTTCAAACCCAAAGTTCTCTTTGCCACGCATTATCATGAACTCAATGAGATGGCGTCGACACTTCACAGGATAAAGAATTACCACATTTCAGTTAAGGAGACCGGCAACAGGGTGATTTTTATGCGAAAACTGGAGCCGGGAGGCAGTGAGCACAGTTTCGGAATTCATGTGGCCAGAATGGCCGGTATGCCGTCCACTGTTCTTGAAAGAGCAGATGAACTGCTTGGCGTTCTTGAGAAAAGTCATGGCGGCGGGCAATTAACGCAGGGAAAGAGCAAGAAGGTTAAATCAGGCATTGATCCGTATCAGCTCAGTTTTATTCAGCTCAACGACCCGTTGCTGGAACAGATCAGTCAGGATATTCTGGATACTGATATTAATACACTTACACCGGTTGAAGCGCTGATGAAGCTGAACGAGATTAAAAAACTTTTAAAAAAATCATGAAATAATTTGGCAGATTCAAATCACGTTGTATATTTGCACCCGCTAAGCAATAAGCGAAAGTAGCTCAGTTGGTAGAGCATGACCTTGCCAAGGTCAGGGTCGCGGGTTCGAGTCCCGTCTTTCGCTCGAAACCCCGAGAATTCGGGGTTTTTTTTTCACATTACGGATGCCCGAGTGGTGGAATGGTAGACACGAAGGACTTAAAATCCTTTGGCCATCGCGGCCGTGCCGGTTCGAGTCCGGCCTCGGGTACAAATTGGAATTTTTAACCCGTTGTTTGTTAATCACTTACAACGGGTTTTTTAATTTGTCAGGTATCGTAATTCGGACGGTTGGTTATTTTATTGGAATCGAAACACCCAATTTATCGGGCAGTGGTTTAATATTTCCGAGATAATAACCTGCGAATCTAGTATGCGAATAACTATTGATAAATAAAATCATTCCGGCAAGAGCTGAAGCACCTCCGATATACAAGAAGGTTTCGGTTGTTTCATCGTTTCTAAACGCACCATAGGCCATGCATCCAGAGCCAAGCATCGAGAATGAAATTCCAAGCTGGGCCGAGTTGCTGAATCGCTGTAGCTCCAATCCAGCTTCATGTGTATTGTAGGCTACGTTATTATAAAGCCGGACAAATTTTAGACTGTCAGATTGTGAATAGCAGGTTAATGATAATGAAATTGCGATAGAGACAAGAAGTAGTTTCATTTTATATTGTTTAAAATAGATTCTTAGTTTTCATTAAAAGTAGTCATCCAGCCTTTTTGTTATGCTCAGTATTTTTCACTTCCTTTTGCTCCAATAGCCGTTCCATATTCCTAGCCTGTATCAGGGCTGCGTCGCTTAGCTTTGAAATAGAATCCTGTTGTTTAACAATGAGGTCTATCAGCTTTTCAAGGTTACCTTCATCAGCCTTACTGGCAGAGTTCTGTTGCTCAGTCTTACGTTGTGGCGTACCTGGCATATTGTCAACAACAGGATATGCCTTCCTGATTCTTTTATATGCTTCAACCGGATCATTCATCATGCCTGACTCCAGCTCATCTTTTGTAATGCCCGTTCTTTTTTCAAACTCATCCATCCCTGATGCGGCACCCTTGTACATGATATACTTAAATGCCTTCATTGGGAGGTAAGCATCCAAGCCGGTGATAAACATGCTTCCTTCGCCGGTAAGCAACCATGTGCGACTGATCTGCGGGTAGGCTTGTAGGATACTATCCAACATTTTAGAGGAAATGCCATTTCTGTTGTTCAAAATATGATATGTTTTGACAGCCTTGGTATCATTATAGGCCTTAGAAAACTCGAGAGGGTTCATCTTCATGGCCTCTATTATCATTCCTAATCGTTTATTTAGCTCATAATCAGGCATTGAAAAATAATTTTAAAAAATAATCCACTAAAATGTAGGAATTCCGACAAAATGTATTACATTTGCGTATTCTTTGTTTACTCTTAGAGTACAAATATAGTCAACGCATCAATTCAAAACAATACCAAAAATTTAGCACAATGAGACTTAAGCCTGAAATCATCCAGCTGATCAGGGATCGCAGGGATTTGAAAAGGGCCCTGATGGCATCCTTAGATGTCACTAGGACAAGACTTTTTTACATTTTAGCCGAGAACAAAGAGGATGGTCCGCTTACTCGCATAAAGACAGGCCTTATTATTTCAGGTAATCTAAACAGAGATCTTGAAACTCTTTACGAGGGGCAGCCAACAATGGAGGATGTCTCAAAATGAACTCTGCACTTACGACACCTGGACACATCGAATACTTTGAAGCCAACGGCATTTGTTACGCCCTCGATTGCGGAATAGTGCATCCGGTTATACCCGGGTCAAAGCACTACCTAAAAGCCCTCGAGGCAGCCATTTCCCATCCTGATTTCAGGAAGATAAAAGCCATATACAAAGGCGGTAACGCTCTCGTATATGGCTTTATACATGACTACATGGGAGGATGGAATGAAAGGCCAGACCTGACCTGCAATCGGCTCACAGATACCGATGGTGCCAGATCGCAGATGATAAACGACGTAAGGCTTACCCCCCGCGAAGTTGATATTGTGAAGGGAATTGCCTCCGGACTGGCAGATAAACAGGTTGCCGACCGTCTGCACATCGCCACCAACACGGTAATAACCATCCTCAAAAACATCAGGGCAAAAACAGGTTGTACATCGAAATATCACATTGTTTCCATGGCCGCTAAATCAGGAGTAATATGAACGATGCTACCCTTCTTCACAACATGGAGCCGGATGATCTTGAAAAGATGTTCGAAGCCAAAGCCGAAAAGATGATCCGATACAACCCGGAGAAATTTTACTCCGTCATCATCCCGGCCTCATGGGTATGCCATATTCATCAGATCAGTAAGGCCACCCTGCAAAGATGGGTTGAGCAGGACATCATCATACCTGAGCCAAGGGAAAAAGACGGGAACCTCAACTTCCGCTTATCAGAAGTACTCAAATTTAACGTGGATGCCATCAAGCGCAAGCGCAACAAACAATTTATAATGAATGGCCATGTGTAGTATTTGCAGAGGGCAGGGAGATTGCCCCGTATGTGGAAATGATGAGCAGGATTTTGAACAGCTGCTCGACATTGAATTAAACCTGTCAGACGATCAGTATCAGGCAGAAAAAGAAAACCAAATTTAAAATATATAAGCCATGCCAAACGCAAGTCAGATTAACCGCAAACCAAGAACTAAACTTCAACCTTCTACCCAGGAACTCTTTGATATCAGGATAAGAATCCTAGCGCTTAAATACTCAGTCGACACAACTGGGATTGCTAATATTGATCATGCCAGAAGAATTGAGCATTACATCAAATCTGGAGAAATCAAGACTTCATCACAGCTTTGTTCAGCAAAATCATGACAATACAACTTAAAGGTGACCTAGATATCGAACTACTCGGACTTGGATGCAGAGTAGGGGATATCATTGAAGTTAGGCCGGACCCGGTAAGCAAGGTCGGTGCAATGAATTTCACAAAATCAAAGTCAGGAATTACTTGCCATTGCGTGGTATGGCCTGTGAATTATACGATCGTCGAACCCGAAACCAAATAATGATGAAAACAACCGAGAAAACCGTACGACAGCTCTTTGATGAGTTCAAGCAGAAGTACACCACTGATCAGATCCCAGCCAGTGTTGAGCTCTCCATGCTTTTCAAGCACCTGCAGTATCACTGCAGCTTCAGCAATGGTAACTATGTCCATGTCCCCGGGCCACAAATACAGGGCCTTATCCAAAAGCACCTCAACTACAGCTTTAAGAAAACAAAAAGCCCTGCCATTGCTGACAGGACTTCATGAGAAAACGCAATACGACTTACCCGAGGATGTAAAGGT
>WSXU01000147.1 GCA_009773455.1 Bacteroidota bacterium
TAATGGACGATTGACTACGGTTGTATTATTCTGCCTGGCCTCGAATTTCATTATTGAGTATGACCCGGAATCAGTTTGAGTATCGGCAAGAAACCAAAGCCCGATATACGAGCTGTTACTTTTTGCCCAGAAAATCGGCTCAAAAACGTTCGGGGATACAGTGGAATTTGTGATCCTGAAGAAACCATTACCAACTGCTACTCCGTTCCCTGACATACGGAAAAAATCAGTTTCTCCTGACCCGGTTGTAATGTCAATACGATATGATGATGTGGCACTGGCGCTCCCGAGCGCTAGTTTCACAGCTTTCATGGTACCGGCAACCTGAAGGGAGCACTCAGGTGCAGAGGTTCCAATTCCAACATTACCCGTATTCAGATTATAAATATTTGTGCCACTAACACCCCATACTCCTGTTACGCCTGAAACGGCAGCATTGATAGCCGCCCTGATGCCTGTCTCGGTTACAACGCTGTCATCTGTTGAGCCAAGCGCGCGAACATCAGAGCGGCGGTCAAGGGTTGTGAGCAGGCGGAACACCGTTTCTGCTGAATTCTTTGCGTACAACTTACCATCAACGGAGTTAACAACGATCTCCGCCTGCATCATTTCTGATGCCAGCGGAACGCGCCCCTCCTCTATTATGTAGTTGTGCTGTAAGCCCATTTATAACTGATTTCCGAATACGTTACCGTCTTTAATAATTACTCCTTCAACATTTACCCCTGAAGCGTCTTTTTCTTCAATGGCGTTTGCTTTCACTACCTGAAGGAAAGATTTAATGCCGTCGACCACTTCGTCCCCCCGGATGTGCACGTAGTCACCATCGTTCAAGCCGCCGCCCGTTCCGCCACCATGATCGTTATCCAGGTCATCAAAATCGGGATAAATGGTACCAGGCTTTCAGATTCAGCGGCCACAGCCTCAACCAATTTTATAGACCATATAGTTAAAGGCGTGCCTGGTACGAGGGTCATGGTTAAGCTCGTGATCAACGGCTGGTTGGCAAGCATTATGAGGAATATCCCCTCTACAGCTTTGTACTCCTGTATGGCGATATCGGTCAGTGTTTGGCCCCTTTTTACATATATAATCTTAGCCAGCATGCTCAGCGTCTATAATTAGGTCAGTATTGGTCAGTATTGGTAAAGGTGATTTTGCGCACCTTTAGATTGTCTTTTTTAAATTGCAGCCTGATCATTGCATTCAGCGCATCGTTATCCTCGCCGAGTAAGTACTCAGGAAGGCCCACACCCTGGTCTGGAGCGAACCGGATATCACCCGGAGAGGCAAGCAGCAACAAAGCAACCTGTTGGTTAAGGCTGTCACCGGTTACTGAGCCGGCATTGACCATCAGGTCATAATCCCCATCGAGCAGGATGTCGCGTTTTATAATCACTTTAAAAGGGCATTAACATCCATTTTAAACTTATTTACAAGTACGATGGTGTCTGGTAATACAGGGCCTGAAGTGGAGTTAGGGGCCAGCACTGATACTTTAAGGCCCTCAATTATGGTTGCAACTGAGTCAAACAGGCTTTTCAGGCTAATGGCCCCGGAACTGACATCTACCTTTTTGGTGAGCGCGTCCAGCTCCAGTGTTAATCCATTCATTTCAAATTTAATCAGCTCCGGTTTATCCACCTTCACAAGGCACAGATCGCGAAGCTTACCATTACTCAGGTCGAGCACGGTTACCATGCTGCCGGTAGCCGGCTTAATGGTGTATTTGCCGGCGCCATCTATGCTGTAAAGCTTAACCCCATCAATAACCAGGTCGCCAAGCTTTACGCTGCATTCTGTTGATGATACCGCCGTGACTTCAGCCGTAAATGCGGAGGCCTCGGACTTACCATAAATCCTTTGTAAAGCTTCTCTTATTTCGCGGACATCACTCATAGCTTCTTGCCTATTTTAACGGTTCTGGCGCCTCCGGAGGCGCTGAGCTTTGTAACAACCTCAAGCACGTAATAAGTGCCGGATTTATATGTGTAGTCCGAATCTGACAGAAATATTTTATAACCGGCATCA
>WSXU01000003.1:0-190805 GCA_009773455.1 Bacteroidota bacterium
TTAAATGGTGTTTGAACATAATTACAAAGCGGATCATTGTGGCTTTTTTGATACATCTGGTTTTAAATAACTTTACTTTTCAATTTTGCGATTATATATTTGAATAATTGGCGGTTCCGCCGATTTTTATTTTACTGCTCAGTTTATGATCAGCAGTTAACCTGACGGTAGTTTTATTGAGCTCAGTATTCGGAATAATACCTTCATTTTTCAGGCTGCTCAACGACAGACGGAATGAGGTAATATCATCACCACCGGCAATCTGAAGCGTATGGGTGAATGAAGATGCATTCTTAAAGAAATTCTCAGCATTATTCACAGGAGTGAGACCCAGTGAAGCAATGGTTGGTCCCCAGCTGTTGGCAACGCCACCGGAGATGTCATCATCATTGTTCCAGATGAAGTCAGGACCCGGATCTGCCGTAGCAAAGTTTCCTTCGGGTATAGGATTGCCTTCAGCATCCATTGCTCCACCGCCCGAACCCTGAGCATATATACTCTGTTCTTTCGGGAGTTTATTGACACTGCTGAAATCCATATTAAGGCCGTAGGTTACACGGATACCCTGTGATGCTTTCCCACGTTTTGTTGTATAAATGATGGCACCATTTCCTGCACGTACTCCGTAAAGAGCGGCAGCGGCAGGGCCTTTCAGAATGGTAACAGACTCAATATCCTCAGGGTTAATGTCGAGTGCCCTGTTTGAGTTGTTTACACCTTCAAGACCAATGTTGAACGGGTTGTCGCCGGCATTGGTGGCATTGGTTGAGTTGTCGATGGGAACACCATCAACAACAATCAATGGCTGATTGTTACTTGTGAAAGTTGAGTTACCACGGATGAGAATCTTACTTGATGCTCCCGGAGTACCTCCTGAACCGATAACCTGCACACCGGCAGCTTTTGAAGCCAGACCCTGAACAACGTTTGATTCACCCGAACGGGTAAGCTCATCGCCGCTTACTGATTCAACAGCATATCCAAGTGCTTTGGTTTCACGGGAAATACCAATGGCTGTTACAACAACCCCTTCAATGTTCATTACATCGGGGTCAAGTACAACATTAATCACAGATTGATTTCCAATGGTCACATCCTGAGTTTTCATTCCCACAAAAGAAAACTGAAGTATTTTTCCCTGAGCGGGAACTTTGATAGAGTACTTACCACTCATGTCGGTAGTTAAACCAACAGTGGTACCTTTAACAAGTACGGTAGCCCCGGGAATGCCTTTGCCGTCCTCGGAACTGGTAACCGTACCGGTAATGGTGGTTTGTGCCAGCACTACCTGCACTCCGGCGAAAATCAGAAGTGCAAGCATCATTGCAAATTTTCTCATAGTGTGTGTTTTTGATGAGTAAAGTGTTTAACAATAAACTGTTTCAAAAAAAATATTGATCGGGTGATTGGGTTCGGTGCTACTTTTCTGAGTCGACCTCCTTTGTTAAGTGGATGGTAAGATTTTGTAGATTTTTGGCGCAATTTATAATAAAAAACACCTGATAGTCAAACAAAATTAATAAATAATTAACATGTTTTGGCAATTCATCAGTCAGATTTTAGGTATCCTACGAACTGCATTTTATAAAGTGCAATAAATCAGATACTAAGCAAATCTGTTTTGTATTCTAAATAGCGGCATAGGTCAACATTTACCGCTTGTTCAACAAGATTTTCAGACAAAGACGGGAAAAATTATTGAGATATAAACAAATCAGAGCCGTGTTTGACTGATTTTTACCTGAACAGGTAATAAGTAAAGTCATGAAGGACTCACTTATTACCTGTCAGATAGAAACTTAAACTAGTATTTATCCCAGAAAAGCCGGGTTGAAACATCATCGCCACCAATTGCTGCCGAAGCGGCATTGTAATTGGCGCCATTCAGCGTTTGTTCGGCTATCGGATAGGTATAACGCAGCGGAACATCTGAATAGGCATCGGCAGGAGCCACGAGTACCGGAAAATCAAATCGTCTCCATTCTGTCCAGGCTTCGAAGCCCCGGTTATACAGTGCCAGCCATTTCTGGGTCCCGATCACTTCTTTATAATCGTCACCGGCAGTAGCATAAGCAACCAGGGGATTTTGAAGATAATCCGCTGCCTCCTGGGCTGTTCCGCCCCAGTAGGTTATTGAAGCAGTGATGGCATTTTTGTAATGGTTTTCAGCAGTACCTCCGACATTGAAACCTCTTTCCATTGCTTCAGCCAGCAGGAATTCAACCTCGGCATAATCGAGGATGGTGCCTTCGAAGGTGGGTACCTGTATTGCATCAGCAATGTGCGAGAAAGTAGTAAAGTCATTTTCGGTCCCGTATTCCCCGCCAACATAAGCACCTTCAAACAGGGTAAAATAGAAGGGTCTCCTGGGGTCTTCAAGATCATTCATAACATCAACGATCCTGCTGGTTGGTACAAAGTCATGCCTGCCGCTTGCAACAAGGTCGGCATACAGCGGGTTTGTGTTCGGTGATGCACTTAGGTAGACCAGTGCGGCATTGTCTTCATTGGAGGTGAAAACATTGGGAGCTGCATCCAGAACTGCGGCTTCGGCGGCTGCTTCATCCACATCCGACAAAACCATACCCATTCTGAGTTTCAGGGAATAGGCAAATTTTATCCAGGCGGCAACATCACCCTGATAAATGTTGTCGGCTATCCCAAAACTGCCTTCAGATGCGTCAAGTTGATCTATGGCGGTGCTGAGTCTGCCGATGAGGAGTTTGTAAGTGGTCAGTCCATCATCGTAAGCAGGAAGCAGAATGTCGACATTCAAGGCTTCGGAATAGGGAACATCGCCGAATGTTTCAAGAAGAACGCTGTAGGTGTACACGCTCATGATTTCGACGATGGCCAGTTTGTTCTGCCTGACCTTAGGACTTTCGGTAACAGGATACACCGAGATGGCTATGATTTTACCTGATTCGTCCAGATCCTTGAGCACATCACGGTATAAAACATTCCAGTGATTGTCGGGAATTGTGCGCGTTACAAGATCATAATTACTTTCATCGGTGTAGGTGGTTTCAGTCCAGTATTGGGCAAACAACCTGAAAATATTGAAGTTCACATTGGTATTGACCATCTGATCCATCAGGCTTTTCTGTGCTCCGGTAAAGAGGGATTCACCCGACACGTTGGCCGGATCTTTGGTGTTCTCGTTCAGATCTTCCAGTTTCCCGCATGAGGAAAAAATCATGAAGATGGTGAGGATTGTTATAATTTTTTTCATCTCTCTTTGTTTTAGAAGTTAAGTTTAATGTCGAAGCCAAATTCACGGGTCGAAGGCAGGGAACCGGTTGAGAAGCCCTGCAGGTTTCCGGCTCCAAGTCCGGATTCAGGATCGGCATAAGGCAGATTTTTGTGGATTATCCAGAGGTTGGATCCGACAGCACTCAATGTAATTCCACGGATAAAGGTTTTCTCAAGAAGTTTTTCGGGCAGGGAATATGAAATGGCAACTTCCCTGAGTTTGACATAACTTGCATCATAAACAAATGCTATGTCAGGGAGTCCTCTTCTGTATCCGAAAGCACCGTACCTGTCGGCCTGAATCCTGGTCTGGTTGGGCGTAACATTACCCTCGTCATCAACATTTACACCATCATTGATAAAACCACCGCTGGCTGAAGTATAACCTTCGGAAGGGATACCATTGCCATCTTCATCGTAGGCATTGAAATCGAGCGGATCCCTGACGGGATTACCGAGGTCGTTGATGAAAGATGTTTCTTTGTACATCCCGGTAGCCAGACCGTAATACATATCGAGGGAGAATATACTTCCACCCTGCTGTATGTCGATCAGGAAGCTGAGTGCCCAGTTTTTATAGGTAATTGTATTGCTGATACCAGCAATCCAATCGGGGTTGATGTCGCCGATAATATGATCGGAGGTTGAAGTCTTGATGTATTCCCCGCTTCCGGCGTCGACAATTTTCTGACCATCGGCATAGGTATAGTCGGTACCGAACAGCACGCCATAAGGCTGGCCTACCTGGGCATTCAGGGTGATACCACCCTGGAATGTGCCGAGCTGAAGATTTTCTACTCCTTCAACAAGTGAAATGACTTCACTTTTGTTACGGGACCAGTTAACGGCAATGTTCCACCTGAGGTCGGAAGTTTTAACCGGAGTTCCCATGATTGTCAGTTCAATCCCCTTGTTCTGGATTTCACCGGCATTGATGATCTTGTCGTTTATACCCACTGAGGTTGAAACAGTAAGTGGAAGTATCTGATCGGTAGTATTGGTCTTGTATAAAGCCAGGTCGAATCCGAGCCTTTTATCAAGGAAATACATTTCAAGTCCGGCCTCAAGGCTCTTTGTTCTTTCAGGTTCGAGATTGGCGTTTTTAAAAATACCGTCAACCGAAGTCATGGGGCTGTTCAAAGGGGTAAAAACATTGTAGCGGTTGATTAGCTGGTCGAAACCGGCTCCATTGCTGACGGCTGCATAGTTTAACCTGACTTTCCCGAACGAAAGCCAATCCTGTTTAACCACTTCTGAAAAAATAAAGCTGGCCGCAACAGATGGGTAAGGATAGCTGCTGTTAGCCGGGGGGAGGGTTGAGGAGTGGTCGTTGCGGAGGGTCAGATCAAGATACAGCATGCTTTTGTATCCAAATGAGGCGCTTCCGTAGATTCCGTCAACTCCTATTTTGGACGAGAGTTCCTTCGGATAGGGGAGAGGGCCCACGCTGTTCTGCAGTGAATACATTCGTGGAACACCTAGACCACCATTGGTTGCAGAAATGATGCGGTCATAGTTTGTCCTTCTGATGTTTGTTCCCAAAACACCGCGGAAACTGATGTCTTTCGAGAAATCTTTCTTAAAATTCAGCATCAGGTCAAAATTGTACTCTGAGGATGTAATGTCTCTGCGGAGATATCCTGATCCCTGGTCAGCCCTGGTAAAACTACCGTCTGAAGCGCTGCCGGTTCCGATGCCGAATTCCGTCGGGATACTGCCGATGGCGCGGCGTTCTTCCTGAAGTTCGTTGTAGGAATCGACGGAAACACGTCCGAAAACATCCACCCAATCTGCTATCTTATAGTTGATGGAAGCATGTCCGAGAATCCTGTTTCTGCTGTCTGTTTCATAGTTTTCATACCGTTGCCAGTATGGATTGTCCCAGAAGATGGGAACCGCATCGGTCGGGTCGGCCCAGTTCCAGGTTATATTTCTTTTGGTAGCATTGTAGGCATCTTCCATTTGTTTCAGGTCGACATTTGTTTGCCACCATTGTCTGAAAGATCCCATCTGGTTATCGTTATAACCCGTTGAATTTCGTCCCAGGCCTTTCTGCTGCATGTAGTTGGCCGACCCTGAGACAGTCAGTCTCTTGTTAACTTCCCAGGTTGATCCGAAATTCAGGTTATTCTTCTTGAGCTCACTGTTCGGGAGAAGCCCGTTTTGTTTATAGTTTGTATAGGAGAAACGGTAAGCGCCATTTTCCAGGTTATTTGTCAATGCAACCGTATTTGTAAATGAGGTTGGATTTTCAAAAAATGTGATGGGTCCGTTTTCGGCCGCAACCCATGGTGTAGCCCGATTGTAATTTGGTGACTCAGGATCCACGGCATCCCACTGATAGACCAGAAGTCCGGGATCAAACGGTGCCCCGTAGGAAGCATCTTCTGATGTCACAACCCACTGTTCGTCAACGCCATCGTTGTTCACATCCCTGATGTACCAATAGCCGTCAGGGCCATCATAGTAGTGACCATAACCTCCTCCGTAATCCATCTGGTATTCAGGGAATGTGCTTTTATCAACAGTTCCGATGGTAAAGCCGGAGTTGACTGAAACACCGATGCCTTTCTTTTTGCCGATTCCCATTCCGCCTTTTTTGGTGGTGATCATTACAACACCATTGGCGGCGCGTGAACCATACAGTGCGGATGCTGCCGCACCTTTCAGGACATTGATGGATTCAACATCTTCGGGATTTATGTCAGATGCCGCATTGCCGAAGTCGTATCCGACACCGGCTTCTTTCTGGTCGCTGGTATTGGTAATGTCATTATTTACCGGTACACCATCAATAACAAAAAGAACCTGATTGTTCCCGGTAAGTGATTTATTTCCACGAACTATAATATTGGTTGAGCCACCCATATTGGTGTTCTTTTTAATCTGTACACCGGTTACTTTTCCCGACATCGAATTGATGAAGTTTGCTGACTTAACTGTAGATACAGCATCACCCTTGATCTCCTGGGTAGCATAACCCAGCGATTTTTTCTCACGTGATATACCCAGCGCGGTTACAACAACCCCTTCTATATCCATAATGTCGGGTTCAAGAACGACATTGATCACTTTCTGCGTTCCGATGACTACTTCTTTGGTTTTCATTCCCACAAATGAAAACACGAGGATGTTTCCTCCGGCGGGAACTTTCAGAACATACATGCCATCCAGATCTGTTGTAACACCGGTTTTGGTGTCTTTGACAATTACAGTAGCACCCGGAATTCCTTTTCCGTCGTCAGCATTGGTAACCTTACCACTGATGCTTGTTTGTGCCATGATTACATGCACTCCGGCAAAACCCAGAAGTGCAAGCACTAGTACAAATTTTCTCATAGATATGTGTGTTTGGTGTGTAAATTAATCGTTGACCATTAACCCTGAATAAATACCTCTCTCATTTCTTATGTTGCGCTGTTGCCCGTTTCCCGGATTTTTCAGGGCAGTGACAATTGTTTTCAAACTTTATCATCTGTAGAAGATAGTCAGTGAATTGAAAAGCAATTGATTAAAACAAGGAATCAGAATATTTTCAGAGTGTGATTCAGGTTTTAAACTTTTTTGGTATTTAAAAAATCAACCCCCTTTCTGTCAAATGACTTTTTCATTTTCGGTTTATATTGACTGATTTGATTTTAGCATCATGTAAGCTGTGATTTTAATACAGCTCCGTGTTGTTACCGATCAGAAAACATCAGGGTTTTAATAAACCCTTTAAGAAGAATATTGGTTTGAAAAGTGCCTGGGAGGAGATTATCTAAATCGCTGTTTCCAGGTTTAATGATCAAGAAAAAATTATGGCAGGAAGCTGGCTGGTAAAAGTAGTTTTCTTTAGGCTCGGGTAGCTGGAACTGTCATTGGAGGCTCACACATTTCCTGGCAAAATACTCCGATGGTGGATGCGATCTGTTTAAGGTTAGCAATGGAGGCCGGTCTGATAACAAACCGGTGTAAAAAACAGGTATTCACGTCCCGGAATACAGATGAACACAAAAATTCCTGCTGCAAAAGCATCGATTAACCGGAATTACCGGAGATATCTGAATCCTGAAAGGTCCGGATAACTCCAGCAAAAACATTCAGTATATGCCTTAAAACAGGGTTACTGTGCTGCTGTACTATGCTAATTTAGGGAATAATGAGGAAAAAAGTCAATATTTGTTGATAAAATCAACCATATGTTAACAAAAACCCTTAATAAAGGGCTGGATCAGTGAAAAAAGCGGATATTAACAGCGTAAGCAAGAACAAATGATCCGGTTAGCAATAAATTGGAAACCGGGAGTTCAAACCCTGAAATCATCAATGAAGGCAAAATAAGCATGCACAATTGTGCAAGGGTATACAAATGAAATCCGGTTTTCTTCAGTTTAAACATGAGTATGGCACCTGCAAGAGAAACCAGATAAAGTATTCCCATGAAAAAGAAAAACAACGGACCTGCTGATCTGATCATCTGAAGTAGTGCTTCAGCATCAGGGACAGGAGTCTGCTTCACGGCCAGGGGTATCAGATTGTAGGCTCCGGCAACAAAGAAGGAGGATACGGCCGACATACCGCTTCCAATGAAAGAAAGAATGCAGAGAATGGTGAGTCCCGGAGGCCTTTTCCCGTTGAATTTGACTCCCGGGGTATTTTCATTGATGTTTTGAGTGTTGTTTTCGTCCATATAGCTGTAGTTGAAGAGGCTGTCTCATAAGCTTGGAATTGTCTATATTTCGGCTACCCCGCCAAAGAGGGCGGGGCAAGCTGCTCAATATGACAATAGATTGATTATCAGATGTCAGGCTGAGCGGTTCCGATAGCTATCGGAACGAAGCCTATACTAACTTATGAGACAGCCTCTTTATTGTTTAACCAAGTTTTCCGATCAGGGTTTCGACTTCGGTCAGAATTTCACACGATTTTACGAGCTCTTTCATGGCATTGTGATCGGCATACAATGGCCTGTCAATATCCAGAAAATCGACATATTTCCTGATCACTTCCTTTGCTTTGGTTACACCTGCTCCAAATTTGTACTCCCGGAAATCAAGG
This sequence comes from Bacteroidota bacterium, assembly GCA_009773455.1. GTDB lineage: Bacteria > Bacteroidota > Bacteroidia > Bacteroidales > Lentimicrobiaceae > Lentimicrobium. The sequence goes on from WSXU01000003.1 coordinate 8,293, forward strand.
GCCTGGGCAGCAGCCATCAGTTCGATGCCAAGAATACCGTAGGCATTGTCAAGTATCTGGTTGTTTTTGAGGGCGGTGTTCATGCCCATGGATACAAAATCTTCCTGGTCGGCTGCTGCCGGAATTGACTGGATACAGGCCGGAGCGCTTAATATCCGCTGTTCCACTATCTGCATATCGGCAGTGTACTGACTGAGCATAAGCCCTGAGAACATGCCTGCCCCTTTGGTCAGGAATGCTGGCAGACCCACACTGAGGGCCGGGTTATTGAGGCGGTTCATACGACGTTCACTCAGGACACTGACCATTGTAATAACATAGCCGGCCATATCCATTGGCACGGCAACCGGTGATCCCTGGAAATTGGCTCCCGAGAGCTGTAGATTTTCATCAGGGAAGAAAATGGGGTTATCGCCCACACCGTTCAGTTCAATTTCTACCTGTGAACGGGCATAAGCCAGTGCATCGTGGGCAGCTCCAATTACCTGAGGTGTCGAACGCATACTGTAGGCATCCTGAACCTTGCATTTGACCAGCCCCTCAGCCAGGTCACCACCTGCAACCATTTTCCGGATGGCGGCTGCTGAACGCACAGCCCCGGCAAAACCGCGTACCTCATGAAGTTTGGGCAGATATGGTTTCATGTTTGCCTTTAAAGCTTCAAGCGACATGGCGGTGGCTATCTCAGCCTGTTTCAGCCAGTTATTGGCATCATAAAGGAAAATGGCGCTCATGGCTGTGAGCACGTTGCTGCCATTGATGGTAGCCAGTCCATCACGCGCCTGCAGGCCGGGGACGGGTATTCCTGCCTTTTCAAGGGCTTCCCTTCCTTCGAGCAGTTTTCCTTTATAATAGGCTTTGCCTTCGCCCATCATAAGCAGGGCAATCTGCGACATGGGAGCCAGGTCGCCGCACGCACCTACCGAACCTTTCTGGCAGACATAGGGTGTAACGCCCTTGTTTAACATGTCAACCAGGGTCATCGTAATCTCCGGTCTTACACCGGAGTTTCCGTGCGCGTGCACGTTGATCCTGCCCAGCATTGCTCCGCGGACATGCTCCAGAGGCATCGGATCGCCGATACCTGCTGCGTGATTGTATATCAGATATTTCTGAAAATCCTTGACCTGATCGTCATTCAGTACAACTTCGGAGAATTCCCCGATTCCGGTATTCACACCATACATTATTTCCCCTGCCAGGATTTTATTTTCAAGCATGGCACGGCATTTTTTGATGCGATGCATGGCTTCAGGGTGCAAGTCTACTTCTTTTCCGTAACGGGCAACATCTACCACGTCCTGAATGGTTAATCCGCTTCCTTTGATAATGAGTGTCATAGAACCTCCGGGTATTAGATTGTTTGATATGTGTGTCAAAGGAATGGAAAAGGATGGAAATCACAAAGAAATCAACCGGGTTTTTAAGTAAATAATTTACCATTCCTGATTTAAGCTGATGGCTGGAGGTTTATCACAGTGACACAGCATGATAAATCCCTGCAACTCCTTACCCCAACCTTAAATTCTGCTTTAATTATCCCTTTATAAATACATGTTATTCCGGAAAATCAAACTTTACATTTTGAATAAACTCTACGGTTTTCTGAACTTCGGTGTACATGATCCGGTCATTTTTTATAAATGGAACAGCACCCCTGTACTCCGAAATGAAGGCATTCAGGAAAGGGGAAGTGTCGCCCGCATCCCTGAAATCAAGTGCCTGAGCTGAAGCAAATAGCTCTATGGCCAGTAAACGTTCAAGATTGTTGACAACCCGCAAGGTCCTGGTGGCAGCGTTTGCGCCCATGCTGACATGATCTTCCTGTTCATTTGACGAAGTGATGGAATCGACCGAGCAGGGTGTAGCCAGCTGTTTGTTCTGGCTGACAATACTGGCTGCGGTATATTGCGGGATCATGAAACCCGAATTCAGACCAGGCCGGGCAACCAGAAATTCCGGCAGGCCACGCTGACCGGCTATGAGACGGTAAACACGACGTTCGGCAATGTTACCCTGTTCGGCAAGTGCAATGGCAAGGAAATCAAGTACAAAGGCGAGAGGCTCGCCATGGAAGTTACCTCCGGAGAGGACCAGATCCTCGTCTGGGAATACGGTCGGATTATCAGTAACGGCATTGATTTCGGTCAATACCACGGAGGCAGCATACCTGATGGTATCCTTAACAGCACCATGAACCTGGGGAATGCAGCGGAACGAGTATGGATCCTGTACTTTTTTTCCTTCCCTGGCAATCAGTTTACTTCCGTTGAGGATATTCCTGATGTTGCGTGCAGTTTCTATCTGCCCGGCATGCGGCCTGATGGCGTGAATCTGTTCAAGAAACGGATCGATTCGTCCATTGTATGCTTCGAGCGAGATTGAACCGGTAATATCGGCAAGCCTTGATAGTTTAAATGCTTTTAACAGGATAAATACGGCATGCGCACTCATAAACTGTGTACCATTCAACAGTGCCAGGCCTTCTTTCGACTGAAGCGCAATGGGTTCCCATCCGAATTGTTTCAGCACTTTGCGGGCAGGGTAAACTTTCCCTTTAACCTTCACTTCACCCATGCCGATCAATGGCAGGCTCAGATGTGCCAGGGGAGCGAGGTCGCCGGAAGCACCCAGTGAACCCTGCTCATACACCACCGGTATCACATCGTTGTTATACATATCCAGCAGGCGTTCAACAGTTTTGACCTGAACCCCTGAATTTCCTGAAGAAAGCGCATGGGCCTTCAGCAGGAGCATCAGCTTTACAATGTCACTGTCAACTTCAGCCCCGGTGCCACAGGCGTGCGACATTACCAGGTTTTCCTGGAGGCTTCTGAGGTCCTTGGGCGAAATCTGAATGTTGCACAGAGATCCAAAACCAGTGGTGATTCCATAAATGGGCTCACTGTGGTTTTTGAGTTTGTCGTCCAGGTAATCCCTGCAATGCTGTATTCTTATAATGGCTTCCTGCGAAAGAGAGAGTTTTGTTTTGTTTTCGAGAATATTTTCAATGGTGACAAAATCAAGTGGTTGGGGACTTATTTCGAAAGTGTTCATAGAATTTGTTGGGTTGACGATGGGATAAAAAGATAATTAAAGATGCCCGCAGATTTTCAGGAATTGATTTAAAGACAAGGAAAGCGGGCAGTCGTTGTTCAGGGTTGAACAGGGATTACGTGATGCGGGCCATCACTCATTAAAGCCTCCTGAAAGCAAAACCCGCAGACACTGAATGAGTGCCTCTGGCTAAAAGGTGAGTCCGGACCTGTTGATTTTGATTTTAAACCTGAGTTGCCAGTCGATTTTCATAAGGTTCCGATAGATTGTAACAACTGATCGGGTGAAATAACGGTTTGATCGCCTGTTTTCATATTTTTCAGCAGGCACTCGCCTTTCTGACGTTCACTTTCACCAATGATGACAACGAAAGGAATCTGCTTGCTGTCGGCATAGGAGAATTGCTTTTTGATTTTGGCATTTTCGGGAAAAACTTCCGTATTAATTCCTTGATTGCGCAGGGAAGCGGCCAGTTTCAGGCACAGGATTTCTTCTTCTCCTCCAAAATTAACGAACATAACCCGGGTAGATGAAGCTGTTTCTTCGGGGAAAATGTTCAGTTCATTCATTACATCATAAATACGGTCGGCGCCGAATGAAATTCCAACACCTGAAATTCCCGGCAGTCCAAAAATTCCCGTCAGGTTATCATAGCGTCCGCCACCGCTGATGCTGCCCATGGTGAGGCCATCTGCCTTCACTTCGATGATGGCGCCGGTGTAGTAATTCAGCCCGCGGGCCAGGGTAAGGTCAAGTTCAACCCGGCATTTGATTTCCATTGCCTCAACCATTGCGATAATTTCGGTAGTTTCAGCTATTCCCTTCATTCCTTCTTCTGAAGCCGAAAGCACTTTGCTGATCTGTTCAAGTTTAACGGCATTGCTTCCTTTCAGGTTGATGATGGGTTGTAATTTTGCGATGGCTTCCGCATCCAGTCCACGCTCAGCCAGTTCCTCGCTCACTTTTTCAGGACCAATTTTATCGAGTTTATCGATGGCAACGGTGATGTCGGTGATTTTATCGGCATGGCCGATTACCCCGGCTATTCCTGACAGTATTTTCCGGCTGTTGAGTTTGATCACAATGTTGATTCCCAGTTTTTCGAAAATCTGATCTGCCATCATCAGCAGTTCAGTTTCGTTGAGCAGGGCATCGGAGCCGACCACATCGGCATCGCACTGGTAGAATTCGCGGTACCGGCCTTTCTGGGGCCGGTCGGCACGCCATACCGGCTGAATCTGGTAGCGTTTAAAAGGGAAAGCAATCTCATTCCGGTGCTGGACCACGTATCTGGCAAAAGGTACCGTGAGATCATAGCGTAATCCTTTTTCTGAGATTTTCCCTGATAGTTTTGCAGCATTGTCCGTAGTCAGCTCAGAACCGGTTACTTCTGACAGGAAGTCGCCGGAGTTTAAAATTCTGAACAATAGTTTGTCACCTTCTTCACCATATTTTCCCAGCAGGGTTGTCAGGTTTTCCATGGCCGGTGTTTCGATGGGTTGATACCCGAATCGTTCAAATACCTGCCTGATGGTATTGAAGATATAATTGCGCCGGTTCATCTCGGCAGGTGAGAAGTCGCGTGTTCCCTTGGGAATGGACGGTTTTTGAATACTCATTGATCAGCGCTTTTTCATTACCCGGAATCCTGAAGGTGGTTCTCCTTTTACGAATTAAGCAGGGCAAAATTAAGGAATTTCAGTGAATGCTGAGAGTCAGCTTTGCGATCAGCCGGCTGAGATACTCTTTCGCTTCAGGACTGTTTTCTTCCGGGGCCCATGTCGCAAAATTTTTGTCATTTTCCGGGTCGTAGGGGCCATCTTTTACTTCATAGGCAACCGAACCGGTTTCCAGTGAAATAATTGTATGCCATGTGCGCTGTGGAATTTCTGCACCATAGTTCTGATTCGCTGAATCCAGCACGGTATAATCGGCAATTTCTCCTGAATCGTCAAATTCGACAACGCATAGTTTCCCCCGCAGCGCAAAGAAAGCTTCTCTTTTGTCAGGGTTCTCGTGTTTGTGCGGTCTTACATAGGTGCCCGGCTCCATGGCGTTCAGCATCCGTTGCAGGGTGTCGGCCGGTCCGGAATGGAAGTTGTGGGTCATCCTGAGCCTGGGCGATGTTCTGGCCTGAAGAGTCAGCCTGTCGAGCAAGGCTTCATTTATCCGGATCATAACTGAACCCTGCTTAGCAGCCATTGGGCCAGTAACCCTGTAAAGATGGCGGCTGTAAGACTAATCATCGTTCCTATCAGGATATATTCAGCACCTTTACGGTTATTGCTGTCGCGTATGTCGCCGAAACGGAGAATTGACTTGGCGGCAATCAGAAACCCGATGGCTGAAAACTGGTTCATAAATATGAACGTGAGTATCAAAACCCTCTCAAGCATACCAATATATCTTCCGGCATCTCTCAATCCGTCTCCGTTTTCATAATCAGTCTGCCACCTTCGGGTCATGATGGCAATAACTATGCCCATGGGCCACATCACCAGCATATACGACACGATATAGGTCCAGACAGAGAGATTGCTGTATAACCATGATAAATGTATTGTAGTTCCTGCAAAATTGAGGTACAGATAAACGGCCAGAAAAGTGGCGGCTATATGCAATACCTGATCAGCAGCAAATACGACAGGCTTATCGGGGGCATATGATTTTGCGATATCGATGACGGCATGCAAAACAAATATGAGCAGGGGAATCATCCAGCATTGAAAATATCCAGACAATAACCACGACAGTAAAGCAACAATCCCTGCATTGGCGTATAGGTAGCCTGATTTCCACTTTCTGGATGAGCGGTGCGATACCCATGACTTCTGCTGAAAAATGAAATCTCCGGCCAGATGAGCAATCAGCAGTCTGATAAACAATACAAGGGTTTCAATGCTGAGGTCAGGTTCCATGAACATATTTTTATCCTGTTGATGTTCTCTTGTTTTGATTTGCCGGTTTCATACAGGGAAAGCTCCGGAACCCGGGTTGTTTACTGAGCTGTATTTAAAAATTCCCTGTATAATCTTTAATCGTTATACAAGCTTTGTATAACTCTATATGGTTATAAAAATGTAATACAACATTATAAAGTTATAATTGTAAAATATAACCATTTAAAGTTATAAACCAGGAAAATTTTGATTACACAATATCCGGTATCTTAATAACAATTGTTCGACAGCCAGCCAGCCCATGATCTGAAGTTTTTTAGCAACAGCAGCCTGTGAGATACCGGCTTCACCGGCGATGACCGTCTGCGTTTCAGCGTTAAGCAGTTTAGGAATCAGCGTGGCCTGTGAATATGTCCAGCGAACTACCAGTTCATTACAAAGAGCAAGTTCAGTATTCAATTCAGCATTCAATTCGGGTAGCTGAGTTTCAGCTGCCATGAAGACGGACTTGCCCATCCGTTCGAGGAGAAGGCCTGAAAGATTGAAAGCTTCGCCGGAACTTTCAGTTATATTGTCGCTCAGATGACCAACGGTGCCGAGGGCAATGGCCAAACGGCAATCGACAGATGCAGCAATCGCTTTCGGGTAAGCCGATCGTAATCCGGCCCTGACAAATAGAACCACTTCGAGGGCAACTGGGGGCGAAGTCACCAGTTGAAAACTATCGCCCCTGAAAATACTGTACTTCAGCCATTGTTCCTTTTTTTCTAGGAAGAGGTTCAATTCGCTGAAAATCCCTTTCAGCACGCCCGGCAACCTGATAAGTTCGTCAGACGATAGCCGTGTTGAATTCTTTATGTCGCCGGTGATAACAGCATATAGCATCTGGCTCATTATACTTTCAGTTTTTTATAACGGATGCGGTGGGGCTCAGTATCTCCTGTTCGTTTTTTTCTGTTTTCTTCATATTCCGAATAACCACCTTCGAAAAAGGCAACCTGTGAATCTCCTTCAAAGGCGAGTATATGGGTTGCTACCCGGTCAAGGAACCAGCGGTCATGCGAAATTACTACCGCACAGCCGGCAAAATTCTCAAGTCCTTCCTCAAGGGCGCGGAGCGTATTAACATCGATGTCGTTTGTCGGCTCATCGAGCAACAGCACATTGGCTTCCGAGCGCAGGGTCAGGGCGAGGTGCATACGGTTGCGTTCACCACCTGAAAGCACGCCGGCTTTCTTACCCTGGTCAGCCCCGCTGAAGTTGAATCTGGCAACATATGCCCTTGAATTAAATAACTTACCACCGAGCTGAAGGTTTTCATTTCCCTCTGAAATGACTTCCCACACTGATTTTTCCGGATCAATGTTGGTATGTGCCTGGTCGACATAGCCAAGTTTCACGGTTTCTCCGACTGCAAAATCTCCTGAATCTGGTTTTTCAAGGCCCATGATGAGCCTGAACAGTGTTGTTTTTCCCGCCCCGTTGGGCCCAATAATTCCTACAATACCGGCGGGGGGGAGGCTGAAGCTGAGATTTTCGAACAGGAGTTTATCCCCATATGCTTTAGAAATGTCTTTGACTTCGATTACCTTATTTCCAAGGCGTGGGCCGTTGGGGATAAAGATTTCGAGTTTCTCTTCCTTCTGTCTGGTATCTTCACTCATCATGCGCTCATAGGCAGCCAGCCTGGCTTTTGATTTGGCGTGGCGGGCTTTCGGAGCCATTCTTACCCATTCGAGCTCACGTTCCAGAGTTTTTCTGCGTTTACTTTCGGTTTTTTCTTCCATGGCCAGCCGGTTGGACTTCTGTTCAAGCCAGGAGGAATAATTTCCTTTCCAGGGAATGCCTTCGCCGCGGTCTAATTCAAGTATCCATCCGGCTACATTGTCGAGGAAATACCGGTCGTGGGTAACGGCAATCACAGTTCCCTTATATTGCCTGAGGTGCTGTTCCAGCCAGTCGATGCTTTCGGCATCCAGGTGGTTGGTTGGCTCATCAAGCAGCAGGATATCGGGCTCCTGGAGAAGTAACCGGCAAAGGGCCACACGCCTTCTTTCACCACCCGAAAGATTAACCACCGGTTGTTCCGGATCAGGGCATCTCAGGGCATCCATGGCCCTTTCAAGTCGGGTGTCAAGTTCCCATGCGTTATGCTGATCCAGCAGTTCAGTTAATCTGCCCTGTTCCTCGATCAACGCATTCATCTCATCGTCACTCAACGGTTCAGAAAAGCGGTTATTAACCACTTCATAATCTTTAAGCAGCTTAACGGTTTCGGCAACCCCTTCCTCAACGATTTCCCTGACAGTTTTTGTATTGTCAAGGTGCGGTTCCTGCTCCAGCAAGCCCACCGAATAGCCGGGTGAAAATACAACATCGCCAATGAATGACTTTTCGAGACCGGCAATGATTTTTAATAGAGTTGATTTCCCGGAACCATTAAGACCAATGATACCGATCTTGGCTCCGTAATAAAATGAAAGGTATATATCCTTCAGTATCTGCCGGTTGACGGGTACTACCTTACCCACACCGACCATCGAAAAAATGATTTTCTTATCGTCTGACATTGTCTGAATTTCTTTGCCGCAAACATACGGAATTTTGAAGTTTCATTGATGACATAATGTACAGTGAGCAAGAGCGTTCCAAAAATGTTAGTATGGGTTCAAAGACTTGATAACCAGTAATTTGGATTTCAATCACGATATTATTTAACTCATTGTAAATCAATGAATAAACATGAGTCTTCAATTTGATCAATGACATGTCCTTTCAATGTTTTACCTGTATGGATAACTGTTTCAGGTTTTCTGAATGGATCTGGATGGTAAAGGAAAAGGTTTGGGACCATAGGGTTAATTCCTGTTCTGGCAGAGGCCTCATGACCGGAATAGATGCACGAATGGAATCATCCATGATGAATTCAGGCTGTTGAAGATAATTGTTAAATAAGGAATTCCCGTTAAGGCTTAAGCCGGGAATGGAATTCCAAGGCCGGATGGTTTAGTCGCGGGGCCTCCTGGTAAGTGGTTGCATCATCATGGTAAAGGTGCTGCCTTTTTCCAGTTCACTTTCAACCTTGATAATGCCATGGTTGAGTTCCATGAATTCGAGGCAGAGCGCAAGGCCGAGTCCGGTTCCGCGCTCGCCCATTGTTCCGGCCCTCTGGACTTTCGGATCGAAGGTAAAGAGTCTTTCCAGGATTTCTGATGACATTCCGGTGCCGGTGTCTTTCACGGCAAGTCTTACCATATCGTCGGCCTGGGTCGCACTCAGGTGAATGTTCCCATTAACCGGTGTAAATTTAATGGCATTTGAAATAAGATTTCTCAGCACAGCCATGATCATATCCGGGTCAGCCCATGCCTGCAGAAGCGGAGGAAGGTCATAGGTGAGCTGAATGTTTTTCTTTTTAAGCGGCGACTGAAATACAGGCAGTGTTTCAAGAACAAGATCCCTTACGTTGAATGATCTGAAGAGATATTCATATTCGGAACTCAGCAATTCCGAAAAGCCCAGGATTGACTGAAAGGGTGATTTAAGGTCGTGGGCGACAATACTAAAAAACTTATTCTTGGTTTCATTTTGTTTATACTGCTCTTTATAAAGCAGATTCAGTTCTTCCTTCTGTTGAATAATCTGCTGATTGCTCTCAGCCAGCAATTCATTCTTTCGTTTCTTCGACTGGTACATCGATAGCAGAAAGGTTGAAAAGACAATAATGATAACCGAAATGGCAATCAACAGGTTACGTATGATCTGCTGTCGCTTCAAGGCAAGCTGGCTGAAGATATTCTGCTGCCTGAGCAACTGGTTATCGCGTTCAGTCTGTTCTGATTCAAAACTAACCCTCAGCCGGTTGAGCCTTTCATTGCTTTCAAGGTTATAGATACTGTCAGTATAGGTCTTATGCTTTCTCAGAAACACGTAGGCTCTTTTAAAGTCGCCTTTTTCGTTCCAGGCATTTGCCAGATGGCCATAGATTTCTTCCAGAAGCACATCCGATCTGGTTTTGTCGGCAAAAGTCAGGGCCTCGTTCAGCAGGGAGATGGCTTCATCAAGCTCTTTCTGTTTTATTTTCAATGAGGCCATTTTACTCAGGACAGATGCCTGAAGGTAGCTGTCGTGGTTGTTGTTGAGCAATCTGAGTGCTTCCTTGTAATTAATCAGGGATTGCGACAGATTACCTTCATCCTGATAGATATTTCCAATATTAAGAAGGCTTGAAATGATGCCTGCATTGTCGTTGATGCGGCGCGAAATCTCAATTGAGAGCCGGTTATATTCAAGGGCTTCATCAATATTACCCAGGCCCTGAAGTGCAGATCCAAGATTGGTGTAACTTGTTGAAAGACTCAAAAGGTTATTCTGACGTTTATTGATGAACTCTGCCTTGTGGTAATAATCGAGTGCAATTTTATAATCTTTAAGGCTGAGATAGACATTGCCAATGTTGTTGAAGGATTTTGAGAGTCCTGTGCTGTCATTTGTCTTTTCGTGGATCCGCAGTGCCTGACTCAGATAATTCAGCGATTTATCGAATCGTCCCAGTGAATAATATACATTACCGATGTTGGTGTAGGAGAGGGCGAGCTTTTTTTCATTCTCGATTTTCGAAAATATTGTAGATGCTTCAATATAGCGTTTTAACGCACCTGAATAATCGCCCTGTATTTCAAGAATCAGCCCTGAATTGTTCAGGGTTGAGGCAATGCCGTCCTTATCTTCAATCTGCTTATAAATAAACAGAGCCTGTTCAAAATACTCGAGCGACTGACGATAATTGGTCATGTAATAATGTATGTTCCCCAGATTTTTAAGGGCATACGCTTTTTCCGCTTTATTTCCTGCTTCATCGGCAAGCTTAAGTACTTCAATCCCAAGCGCCAGTGCTTTTTCCGGTGATTGTTCTATCATATCAGAGACCTTCCGGTTTAATTCCGGAAGATTCTTTTTATCAGCGGAGGTTTCTTTGGCTGAAAAGCCCGAAAATCCAAAGCAAAAAAGAAAAACTGGTAACAGAAGCAGACACTTCGAAATTCTTGTTGTCATTTTTGTTTTAACTTCTGGTTTATCCGGTTTTAATGGTTTTGTAACGGGTTAACAGCAAATTTAAAGGAAACTTATTTCAATGGCATAAATGTATCAAATATCAATCAATTCTTCCTGAATAAATCAGCCAGTTTTTCTGTCGCGTTTTCCCAACTGTAGTTTCGTTTTGAGAAATAGAATCCATTTTCGGCTATCTGCATTCGAAACAATTGATCTTCAAACAGATTTATCGTAAGAGCCGCTACTTTTTCAGGAGTGTCAGCAACAAGAATCTCCGTTCCGTTGGTGGCTCCCAGTGCGGCATTGCATAAAGATGAGGTGATGCAGGGGAGTCTCATCGACATGGCTTCGAGTAATTTATTCTGCAGCCCCGTGCCGATCTGCATCGGGGCCAGAAAGATCATTGCACTTGAATAGCACATCCTTATGTCATCCACCCATCCGGTTACCGTTACTTTTTCTGAAGCGAGAGCCCTGACACGGGTATGGGGTGATGCTCCGGCAAGCATGATCCGGATTTGCGGATGTGTATGGTGAATAATGGGTAAAACTTTGTTTACAAGGTATTCTGCACAATCTACATTGGGAGGATAACCCATGTTACCTGTAAATATCAGCTCATGGGTGATCGTGATTTTTCCAGGAGTAAAGAACTTACTGTCGACCCCATTCGGAACGATATGGATTTTCTCTTTTTCGGGATGGGTGATGTAATCCCTGTCGGGTGAAGAAATTATGGTTTTATTGTCGAAATGGTTGAAAAGCTTTTTTTCATACTGCTGCAGGCGGTTGTACTCGAGCCTTAAAAGGGGCTTCATCAGAAAGCTGGCGGTAGGAATTCTTCTTTCAATTCCTTTGGAAAACACATCCTGGTAATCCAGCGTTTTGGGGCCGTTAAAATGCTCCGCATAGGCGGCAGTCCTCAGAAGCTGGCAATAAAGGTGGTCGGGTTTCTCAGATTTTATCAGCCGGTTTATCTTACGTTGCGCACGGCTGCTGTAGTAATAGCCAGCCTGAAGTGGCCAGCCTTTGAACAGAGCCCGCGCGAGATTGATGATGATTGCCAGCCAGCCCTGCCGGATAATGGTAATACTTTTACAAAATGGCTTTACTTTTTCAATATATTCATTACTGACCTTCCCGTGACTGATGGCAACAAGAATGATATCGAATGATGCAGAGAGAATTCTCAGCTGATGAAAAGCACGCAGCTTATCCCCTTTCTCAATGGGATACGGGAAGCGGGGTAAAATCACCATTAATCTCATCGGCTGATAACCTGAATTTTTTTAAACCGGGAAAGTTGGGTTCTGCTATCAGGTACCTACAAAGGTATAAAAAGTAACTTATTGCCCGATACTGACGTAAAATTCTGAAATTTTCCGCATCAGGTCTTCATTATTGTGATCCTTCATCACCAGTTTACGGGCATTCTGACCCAGATTTTCAATCATCCCCGGTGCATTCAGGCACTTGTCTACAGCATTGATAAATCCTTCAGCATCATTGGCAATCAATATATTCAATCCATCTGTATAATTGATTCCTTCTGCTCCGATGGCTGTTGTTATGATCACTTTTCCGGCCAGCATTCCTTCAACAATTTTTATTCTTATTCCACTACCTGAGAATAGGGGTACAATCATGATGGAATGTAACTGCATATATTTCAAAGCATCGGGAACTTCTCCATCCACCACAATTCCATTTATATTGATATTTCTGATCCAGGCTGGCATTTCGCGGCCGGCAAGGTGGAATTTAAGCAAAGGGAATTTCCTGTTTATTGCCGGCCATACATCACGGATAAACCAGCTTATTCCTTCCTGGTTGGGGATCCAGTTCATTGATCCAAGATGAAACAGGGTAGGTGAGGTGTTTGCCGGTTTCACTGGGATTAACTCCATGGAATCTTTTGACGGAATTCCAAAGGGTATAGAAGTTACAGGGGTTTCCGGCGCAACCGACCTGAAAAATTCCGCATCTTTATCGGTAATGGCGGCTATTCCATCTACTTTTTTGAGTATGTCAAGTTCATAACGCCGGAGTGTTCTGGCCAGGTGGGATAAATAGATTCTCTTCAAGGGGTTTGAACATCCATTGGCTATCCGTTGCCAAATCAGATGCTCGATGTTGTGGGCCCTCAGCACAATCCTGGCATCCGACATGCTGCGAATCAGCGACAGATAAGGGGATGTGAAAAGTGTTTCAAACTGGATGATGTCAAACGTATCTGTTTTAAGAATGCCTTTCAATGCATCTTTAAAACTCTCTGAAATAAATCTTTCGACATGATAGGATTTGCCGGTAAAAAGGTTAAAAAATGCTGGCAATGGCCTTACAGTCAGATCAATATATACCATTTCGATGCCGGTGACTGACCGGTACCCCTCAGGGATTGATTCATTGCTGATACCATATTTATTGCTGTTTACAGCAAGAACCTTTACCTGGTGCCCGGCCGACATCAACCCTGTTACCATGGCATTCATGGCTATTGGTCCCCCCTCAAGTGGCGGCCAGGGCGATTTATTGCAGAGAAGAAGTATTTTCATTCTTCAGCCTGGTTAGTCGTGACTTTTGGTGTTTTTTGAAATTTCCCGATCAGGCCGGCAAAGAAACGTTTCCAGACGTCCGGATCAAACAAGGGGGAATCCGTGGTTGCTTTTATCGTAAGAATAACCCCCAGGGGGAGCAGCACTGCCGATGACAGCCACATACCATAGACTGCTTCCAGCTGCCCGGCCTTTACCGATTTTTCCCCCGTCATGGAGATGACATGATAAATAACAAAGAAAATTACTGAAATGATCAGCGGCAGACCAAGCCCGCCTTTGCGGATGATGGCTCCCAGCGGCGCTCCTATAAAGAACAATACCAGGCAGGCAAACGACAATGTGAACTTCCGGTGCCACTCTACTTCGTGCTTATACAGCAACACTTGCCTTTCTTTAAGGTCATTTCTCACGTATTCTATATTATTCAGCATATTTCTTGCCGAATTGAGTGATGCTTCATGGGCTTTCAGGACATCATCCCTGCCCATATCCCTGAAAGCAAGCAGCCTGTCATGCACAACTACCGGTTTTTCGGAAATTTTTATTCTTGCTGAATCGAGTTGTGCATTAAAATAGAAACCCTTTTCAGTTGAATGAAGCCATCCTTCATTCCGGGTAGTGATTTCTTTCCGGATTGAATCTTCAGATGTGGAGAGCTGCTTTAGATTCAGCATCTGGTAATGATTTCTGAAGAGGGCTTCATTGGTCCGCATCATTTTAAACTGCGACAGATCAAACCGCTTGTATTGTTCTTTAAAGTAAGTGCGCTGAAAAGGTTTGCGCATGTCATTATGCCTGTCGCTTTTCTCATCATATTTATAACCATTGAACAGGGTCAGTTCCAGGGTGCTGCCATCAGTACTCTGGATCATTTTGCCCGAATCAGCCCTGGTTACTGTTGTATTGCCCATTCTTGAAGAATGATCATAGATCATCACATCCCGTATGGTGATATCATCTTTTTCCTTCTTGCCGAAACGCATCACAAATCCATCAATGCCATTGTAAAAGATGCCGTCCCTGATGTTGAGGGCCAGTTTCTGCTGCCTGACATCATAAAGAATAGATTTAAACTTCAGATTGGTGACCGGTAGAATATTGTTGGAGAAGAAGAAGGCGAAAACACTGATAAGTACAGACAGCACAATCAATGGCCGCATAACGGTACTCAGTGAAATACCTGCCGATTTGATGGCAACCAGCTCATATCGTTCGCCGAGGTTACCAAATGTCATCAGTGACGATAGCAGGATGGCAAGTGGAAGTGCAAGCGGAACAAAAGTAGTGGAAGCATAAAACAATAATTGCCCAACCACATGCCATGGAAGCCCTTTGCCGACGAGGTCATCAATATATTTCCATAAAAACTGCATCACCAGGATAAACAGGGCGATGAAAAATGTGAGGATCAAAGGTCCCAGGTAGGTCCTGAGAATTAGCAGATACAGGCGTTTCACAAATCGTTATAGTATGCAGCAAAAATAATCATTTGTTTGATTGAAAATATCGGGTTTATTAAGCCGCTTTTTGCAGAGATGAGTTACAGGTTTCTTCGTGGCTGCCATTTCGAAATCATTCATGTGCTTTCCCTGAACCGACTTTGCTGATCCGATGGTTGTTGAAGCGCTGGCAGGTCATACCATCCATCAGGCATCAATAACAGGTGTCAGCCGAACTGAGCCGGCTGCCTTCGATAAATATGCGGGATCTGAAAAATCGCTACGATTTACTAAACTATTGATTTTAAGCAATCTGTGCTCCAAAGCATTTAAATTGTTTATAAGATATGCAGAAGTATGGTGCAATAAAACTCCCTACATTTGCCTTGAAATTACATACACTTTGGTTATGATTCTGAAAGAGGTAAAAGATAAGGCACGGGCAAGGGAGTTTCTCGACCTGGCCAGGAAAATCTATGAAGGAGACCCTTACTGGGTTTGCCCTCTTGATAATATGGTTGAAGGCGTTTTTGACCCTGCCCGGAATGTATTTTTTACACATGGCGAAGCCATAAGGTGGGTATTGTATGATGATCAGGGTAACAGCATTGGCAGGGTAGCTGCCTTTATCAACCGGAAGAAGGCGTTTAATTTCGAGCAACCCACTGGTGGCATGGGTTTCTTTGAGTGCATAAACGACAGGGAAGCGGCATATTGTCTTTTCGATGCCAGTAAAGCCTGGCTTGCCGATAAAGGCATGGAAGCCATGGATGGTCCGATTAATTTTGGCGAAAATGAAAATTTCTGGGGTCTGCTGGTTGAAGGATATATGCATCCCAGTTTCGGAATGAATTACCATCATAAATATTATATTGACTTTTTCGAATCTTATGGGTTTAAGCCCTATTTTGAGCAGGTTACCAACCATCTCGATCTAACAAAGCCATTTCCCGAACGATTCTGGAAGATTGCAGACTGGGTCAGGCAAAGGCCGGGATATGAATTTAAACATTTTACATGGAAAAACAGCAGGCAGTTCATTGAGGATTTCAAGAATATTTATGATGATGCATGGCAGTTTCATGAAAACTTCACACCCATCGAAACAAAGGTGCTTCTGAAATCACTTGAGGAGATAAAGCCTATTATGGTGGAGGAGTTTATCTGGTTTGCCTATCATGAAAGTGAACCGATTGCCTTTCTTGTTATGGTTCCGGATGCCAATGAGATGCTGAAACGCTTTCATGGAAAAATGGGACTGATCGACAAGCTGAGATTCTGGTATCTAAGTAAGATGAATATCTTTACCCGGTCGCGCATCACAGTGATGGGTATTAAACCCAAATATCAGAAATCAGGGATTGAATCGGCAATTTTCTGGCATCTTGACAAGGTGATGAAAAAACGGCCCAATTATAAGGAAATAGAGCTTTCCTGGGTGGGCGATTTCAATCCGAAAATGAGGCAATTGCACGAATCGGTCGGAGGGTATTTTGCCAAAAGGCACATCACTTACAGGTACCTGTTCAGCCAGGCTTCAGATTTCAGAAGATCGGTTATCATACCACTTGACACCAAGGAAAAAACAGTGAAATCCTGAAATGGATCATTGAATTCTTTCCTGAATGAGATCCGGAACCGCCGATTGAAAAATCCGGCTGAAAGTTCTGATTTTCTCAGCGATCTCTCCCATTTATTTATAAGTCAGATCTTTTTTCTTTTAACATCGGAAATTGAAAATAAATATTCTGTATAGTCCGACTGATTTGTAATAGATTGCCTTCGGTGAACCTGTCTGCATTCGCATAACAACAGGACTGTCTGCCTGAAGCAGTAAAACTGGCTCTTTTTGGCCGGTTCCTCACCCCGTCCCTGAAATGCTAACTATCTGTCATTCCGAACGAAGTGAGGAATCCCATACTCATTTTGTTTTATTTTTATTTTTAGTCGGACACAAGTGATAAATATTTGATAAATAATGTAAATTTGCATTGAGAGAGCTACTAAACTATTAACCCATTTATTTACTCATTTTATCTAAATCTCAAATGAAACAGAGCTTTCCTTTGCGGCTGCGTTCAGAACGCAGGTCGCTTCAGCGTAGCGTAACAGCCGCACCTGTCAACGGTTCATAATCCGGAATCGTATACTTCCATTGACAAGGTAAAAGAAATTCAGTCGTGTTGGATTTTCAGGTCAATGACTTATCCGGTCATCAGCAGTTCAATTTTCTGTTCAGGAAACCGGTAAATTGTCTGATTTTTATCAAACACTGAAACTGCCGCAACGCTGGTCTCGATGATTTCCATCATTGTTGCTGCCGGTCAGGCCTTTCGGAGGGCGGATCAGGACCAATGAGAAATAATGCATAAAGGATTCTGCCATTTGCTAGTTATTTGATTCTGAAACCAGTGCCGATTGTTGTTCTGACATGTTGTGGAAAACCCGGATTGACCGGTATTAATTGTTCAGCATTTTTGTTAAGTGTTAAAAATAAAATCCCTACTGAGCTTGCGTTTGAGTGTAAAGTATTACTAACTTAGTGGTCTTAAAAACCAAGTAACTAACCCAAATTTAATCAACAAATGAAAAAAAATCTACTATTGGTTTTAGTAATGCTTGCCGGCATTACTGTTTCTGCACAGCAGCGGAACTTGTCTGCCATCAAGCAGGTGTTTCCAAGACCTGTTACATCAGGGCTTGAAAATGATCAACTTCAGCAAGGCACACAAGCTTCGGCTGACTACGATGTCCTTTATAACAAAAGCGGAGATCTGCTGAAAATTGATGTTTCATCGTCTTCCAATCTTTTTGGTATTTTTACCACAGACCAGCGTGTTGTTTCTGCTCACCCTGAAGCCAATATGGCTGTATTCGGAAACCGTGCCGGTGGTTCTTTCGGTGCTACAGGTAACGACCTCAGAATTGCCTATTCCACTGATTATGGAGCTACTTTTACTAACTTTATTGTTAGTCCTACCGCAGGTTCCAATTTCAGGTACCCTAGTTCAATCATTTACAATCCGGAAGGAAATACCGATCCTGCCAACATGTATGTCATTTATTCAGGTCCGTTTACAGATGCAGTTGGCTGGAAAGGTCAGTATTTCGGAAGTGCACGCGTCGGTGGTACGGAAGTAAATACAACATTTGAAAACAACGAACCAACTGTTTATCTGAATCATATGAACAATGGTCTTACAGCCACCCGTTCAGGCCAAATCCATGTTGCTTCACAGAGGCTCAACGGAACTTCAACAGCGTATACTTCAGAAGGGTGGGAAGTGCTGAATGGTACATTCAACAGCAGCACCAATTCGGTCGACTGGGAACTTCCCCGTGTTAAGGTTCAGCCTGACCTGCTCGAAGACGGACGTATTGATGCCACCCGTATGGTTTTCGCTCCTGACGGATCGGTTGGTTACCTGTTTGGTACAGCAGTTGATGCTGATGCCAACTACAACCCTTATGGTGTTGAATGGCCGGTTATTTACAAAACCACCGATCATGGTGTAACCTGGGATAAAACAGAAGCTTTTGATTTTTCAGAGATCAATACCTTTTTCGAATATCTGTGGCCCACCAGGGCTAATTTCGATCTTGTTGTTCCCCGCTGGTACAACAAATGGGCTGCTCCCGAAA
Source organism: Bacteroidota bacterium (assembly GCA_009773455.1). Classification (GTDB taxonomy): domain Bacteria; phylum Bacteroidota; class Bacteroidia; order Bacteroidales; family Lentimicrobiaceae; genus Lentimicrobium. Next base: position 26,944 of record WSXU01000003.1, read on the forward strand.
ATCAGAGCAACAACGGAGCAACCGTTGACAAAAACGGTAATCTCCACATTGCAGGTCTCGTAAGAAGTACCTATTCAATACACCCTGATTCACTCAGTTATACCTATTCCGAAGAGCCCCTGCTGATTTTTGATGTTTTCATGAATGGCGACGGTACCTGGAATGCACAGTTTGTCGATTCACTCCGTTCTGACGGACTTGAGGATTACCTTACCGTTTCGATGGATCAGCGCATCAGCATGAGCCGTACCGAAGACGGTTCAAAAGTTTTTGTAACCTGGGCCGATACCGATCCATCCCTTTGGGGAGGTGGTGTAACAACCAATACTCAGCCCGATGTATTTATCTGGGGTTATGATGTGAACACCCAGTATTACACCAATCCGGTGAATGTTACCGCTCTTACCGATTACTGGGGCGAAAACTACTGGCTCCATGTTGGTGACATGGTTCTGACCGAAGGCACCGACTATCACATTCCTGTATCTACTTCGGTAAATGGTGTTACCGAAAACGATCCCGTAATGCACAAATACCTGAAGGGTCCTGGATTCAACGAAGCTGATTTTGTCAATGAAGGCATTGGAAATCACCACGCTCCTGTAAATTCAGTGGTAGTTGGTCAGAATTATCCGAATCCTTTCAACGGTACATCAATGGTATATGTTACCCTTGACAAAGCTGCCAGCCTGAGTCTGGAAGTTTATAACCTGGTAGGTCAGAAGGTTTATGAAATTCCTGCCCGTAATGTGCAGGCCGGTAATCACAATCTTGTTATCAATGCCGGTGGACTGAATTCAGGCATCTACACTTACTCTGTAATCGCCGGTGGCGAAAGGGTAACCCGTAAGATGGTTGTCAGATAATATTAGAATTATCTTTGTTGAAGAGCCTGCTGTTTCCAGCAGGCTCTTTTTTTTCTGAATCATATGCCAGATGGCACAAACAACATTTTATCAGGCAATTATATGCCCTTGATGATATTGTTTTTTTTAACAAAGGCTATTTGCTATGAATTAATTTTTTAGCTTTGCCGTGAGAGAATTATTTTTTGTTTCACCAAAACCAAATACACATGAAAAAATTATTACTCCTTTCTTTGGCATTGGTTGTTAGTGCTGGAATCTTCGCGCAACAGGCCCGTATCAAAGCTACCCCTTCAATGCAGAAAATTGCCATTGAAAAAATGGCTGCCATTGATGAGACTACCAACCTTCAGACAGTTGTAAATCCCTATGTTTCTGCACGGATTATACCCAATGAAGCAGAAATTGGTGGAACAATCTATGATCTTCAATCGAACGGATCAAGCCCTTCGAACCGCATTAACATGTTCAGTGATGGTACCATCGGTGCTACCTGGACCCGCGGTACCGGACCAACTGCCTATGCTGACAGGGGTGCCGGATATAATTATTTCAACGGTGCCGACTGGGGACCAGCTCCAACCGGCAGGGTTGAATCTGTTCGTTCAGGTTGGCCTGCCTATACTGCCTGTGGCCCGACCGGTGAAGCCTTCGTTTCACACCAGTCAGGAACTCTTGGTTTGACCTTTGCGAAAAGGGCAACCAAAGGAACAGGTGCATGGACCGAAACTACCATTGCTCCTCCTTCAGGTGCTTCAGGATTACTCTGGCCACGTATGGTTGCCAGCGGACCCGACAATAACATTCTTCATGTATTTGCACTGACATCTCCTGTTGCTAACGGAGGCGTTGTATATAACGGACAGGACGGCGCCATTGTGTATTGCCGCTCAACCGATGCCGGTGCTACCTGGTCAACCCCTGCCGTTCTTGATGGTATGGGTTCTGCCGACTATGTGGCTTTTGGCGGTGATTCCTATTCACTGAGTGCCAAAGGCGACAACGTTGCTTTCCTGCTGACCGACAACTGGACTGACCTTTTTGCCTACAAGTCAAACGACAATGGCGAAAACTGGGAAAAAGTGCTGATCTGGGAACATCCTATTCCATTGTGGAACAATACACCATCGATCGATACCATTTATTGTCCTGATGGTGCCGGTCATGCCACTTTCGATACCGAAGGTAAAATGCATATTGTTTTCGGAGTAAATCGTGGTTTATTCGAAGAAGGTGACACCGCTCCCAGCTGGTTCCCGTTTGTTGACGGACTTGCCTACTGGAATGAGGATATGGATCCATGGACAGGTGGTGATCAGGCCAATGTTCTGAATCCGGATTTACTTTATGAAGACAACAAACTAATCGGTTTCATGATCGATATTGACGGTAATGGTCAGCTTGACTGGGTCGGAACTGAAATTGCAAACATTGGTTTGTACTATGTTTCACCTTCGAGTCTTGCTCAGATAGTAATTGATGACCTGAACCAGGTTTTCGTCATCTTTACTTCAATTACCGAAGGTTATGATAATGGTTCACAGCAGTACAGGCATCTGTGGGCACGCACTTCACCTGATGGCGGAACTACCTGGGGCGATTTCTATCACCTTTCAGAAGACATCATCCACATCCTTGATGAATGCGTATTCCCATCGGCTGCTTCTATGTCTGATGAATATGTACACATTGTTTACCAGGCTGATGCAGAACCCGGTCTCGCTGTCCGTGGTGATGAAGATGCTCCCGGTGAAAACATCATCTATTACATGCAGCTTGCAAAAAGTGAAGTAATCGGTGTTAACAATGGTGGAGTGAAAGTTAAGGAGATGGTGGTTTCACAGAACTATCCGAATCCTTTCAACGGTTCAACGGCCATTGATGTTACCCTTGCCGGCAATGCCAGTGTTAATGTAGCTGTATACAGCATTACAGGACAAAAGGTGGCTGATCATTCTTTCGGCACTTTCACCGAAGGTACACACAGGATTGACCTCAACAGTGCAGGTTTGAACAGTGGTATTTATTTCTATACTGTTAAGGCAGGTGAAAATACTTCCACAGGTAAAATGACCGTTCTTTAAACGGGCTTACAATCAAATAAGACAGGCAGCCGGTTTCTTCCGGCTGCCTTTTTATTTTTGGTTTTTAATGTTTTAAGTCAATTGTTTCTTATTTTTGTGAAAGATCAAAAAAGCAAATGTTAAATTTAAAAGCAAGGCAATGAAAAGACTTTTACTCGCTACATGTTTATTGGCTCTTGGCTGGTCGGTTTCAGCCCAGGAATATGTCAGGATACCCAGGCAATTGAAAAACATCGCTGTACCTGATATGAAGTCGGTACGGGAAAGTGTGAATCCATTAGCTCAATCGGCTAATCCTTATGTAAGATCAGGCAGGCTTATCAATGAGTTTGAACTTGGAAGCACCTTCTATGATTTGCAGTCAAATACCTCAGCACCGGCAAACCGCTTTTACCGTTATGAAGATGGTACCATGGCTGCAGTCTGGACAAGGGGTATGAATGCCACTGCCTATGCCGACCGTGGAACAGGATACAATTATTATAATGGCGCTGACTGGGGAGCTGCGCCAACAGCACGTATAGAAACCCAACGAACCGGGTGGCCGACCTATGCCCCGCAGGGAACCGGTGAACTTGTCATTGCCCATCACAATACTGCCGGCCTTGTTGTAAGCCGCCGCGATACCCGTGGTTCGGGACCATGGACACAGGCAATTCTTGCCGGTCCTGCCGGAGCCGTTGATATTTCATGGCCAAGAATGGTTAGCAGTGGCACCGACCATATGAACATTCATATGCTTTCCATGACATACGTTGCTTATGAGAACCTCGATCTTGCCATGCTTTATTATCGGTCAACCGATGGTGGACAGACCTGGGATAAGCAGCATCAGATCCTTCCGGGAATGTCTTCGGCTGAATATACCGGCTTCAGCGGTGATACCTACTCCTGGGCCGAGCCCAAAGGTGACACCCTGGCATTTATCGTATGTGATAACTGGACCGATATGTTCATCATGAAATCACCCGATAATGGAGATAGCTGGGAGAAAATCATGGTATGGGAACACCCTTATCCTTTGTGGAACGGAACTGAACCCACAGATACATTCTATTGCCCCGATGGAGCAGCTCACCTTGCCTTCGATAAAGACGGCAAACTGCATGTTGCTTTTGGCGTGAACAGGGCCATGATGGAAGAAGGCGCTACCGGACCAAGCTGGTTCCCGTTTGTTGATGGTGTTGCTTACTGGAATGAAGATATGCCTGCCTGGAATAACGGTGATGTACATGCTCTTGATCCTGATATCTTATATGAAAGCGGAAACCTGATCGGCTGGATGCAGGATGTTAACAATAATGGCGAGCTTGACCTTATAGGATTCGACATCAGTAACATAGGACTTTATTATGTCAGTCCGTCGAGTATGCCACAGATTACCGTGGATGAGAACAACCAGGTTTTTGTTGTCTATTCCGGTATTACCGAAGGCTATGACAATGGAAGCCAGCAATACAGGCATATCTGGGCACGCACTTCACCCGATGGTGGAACTACCTGGGGAGATTTTGCTGACCTGACCACCGATATCATTCACCTGCTTGACGAATGTGTTTTTCCAACCATGGCCAACAGGACCGATGACAAGATACATCTGATCTACCAGGCTGACAATGAGCCCGGACTGGCAGTAAGGGGTGATGAAGATACGCCAAGCGAAAACCTCTATTATCAGCTTTCTGTTGATAAGAGCGATATCGTAAAAACATCAGCCAAACCTGTGACATCTTTTGAACTTTCGCAGAACTATCCGAATCCTTTTACCGGGGAAACAAAAGTGAACCTTACCCTTAACAGGACTTCGCAGGTTAGCCTTGAAGTAAACGACCTGCTGGGAAGAACAGTTTATCAGCTTCCGGCAACCAGTCTTTCAGCCGGATCAAATATGCTTACCATTTATTCAAATGGAATGAAACCAGGCATTTACAGTTATTCTGTAATCGTTAACGGAGAGCGTATTACCCGTAAGATGGTGGTTGAATAGGATCTGAAGATTTTTTGATAATCTGCAGGGATGTTGACTTCAACATCCCTGTTTTTTTGTGACCAGAATTCGCCTGCCTGAAAAGTATGATTCAGCGTATACTTAAGTCCAAAGGGCTGTCAGCAATGAACATTATATAGGCGTGCGTGGTTTTTTTATAAGAACCCGATTCATTTCATCCCAGAAGCTGATTATGAGAAACTATGCAAAATTTCCGGCAATTCTTCTATTGCAGTTCATCCTGATACAATCCTACGGACAGCAATTTGAATGGGCGAATTCCTACACTGTCGACAACAGCAATGAAGTTGCTGCCCTGGCTGCAGATATAGACGGTAATTCATATATAGCAGGCGTATTCGGTGCATCACAATTTTTACCTTATACCGGTAACTGCTATCTTTTGAAGACCAATCATCAAGGGGTGGTAATCTGGACTAAATATTTCTCCGGATTGGTTCAGATTGGAGATATCGTTGCTTCGGGTAATCAGCTTCTGATTGTTGGCCAGGCCAATGGCGTATTCAGTTACGATGGTACTACCATGGGGCTCCCGACATATCATATGTTTCTTATGAAGCTTGATTCATCAGGGGCATTGTTGTGGATAAGAACCGATGAAACCAGAAATGGTTCGGGATCAAATATGGTCGCCGGAGAGAATGGTAAAGTGGCCTTAAATTTCAAGGGGGTGTCAAATATTGGCAATTACATTGAAATTGTGGATTCCGCTGGTGTTGTTCTGCAGAGTAAGCAGATCACGGGTAACTATGCAGGCATTGTGGATATTGCCTATTTTGATGACAGGGTATACCTTAACGGAGCTCTGAACGGGCCCGATAGCCTTGTTGTTGATGATATAGTTATTCACAGGCCCGACATTGAAAATGCTGCTTTTATACTTGCCCTCAATAGTGATTTCATCGCGGAATGGGCTGCTGTTGATACCACCATTAACAACCGGGATGGTCGGATATTGGCCGGCGAAGATGGTGTGTATGCTTATTTTTCGGCACTTGAGCCGCCTTTTACAATTGTTAATGTTCTGAAAAAGTTTGCTTTTAACGGTCAGATATTGATTGAAGCGGAGATCCCCTTCTTTTCTACCGGACCTACTTTATATCCCGATATGGCAATTATTCCGGGTATCGTGGGTTTGTATGTTAACAATGATTTTGATTTTAACAACCACGAAGTCATTTTATTCGATGAATATCTGAATCTGATCGGCGAGATGGAAGTTCAGGGCCCTTCGGATCTTTATTCGGGTCAGATTGCCGGTAACAATGGCGGTTTCCTGGTATCGCATGTACATTCTGGTGATTTGAATTTTAACAATGAGATTTCATTGTCATATGCAGGGCCGGGAAAGCGACCATACATCAGCAGGCTTTCTTTATCTGAGCCAACAGGTGTTTTCAGGGTTGACTCAGGGAAAAGTGAGGCTTTCTTTTACCCTAACCCGGCTGATCATTTTATTCATATGATTTTGCCCGGTTTAAATGATGGGAAGGCCGGTCTAAAGATTCATGATTCTTCAGGAAAATCTGTTTTGGAATCTATTGTGCAATCCGGAGAGTCCGGTGTTGATGTAAGTCATCTGTCTGCGGGTGTATATCTGATCACCCTTCAAATGCCTGATCATCAGATAATCAGGAATAAACTGCTGATAAAGTAATTTCCTGAAATCAATTCATTTGCCGAACCATATCCATCTTTATGACTCATCCTCAGGTTCAGGCACCGGTGTGCCTGCTAAATTGGCCTTAGTGTGTTTTTAACGGGCATATTCAATGAATCCAGTTTTCTGCCCTGGCTCAGTTTAACCTGGTAGAAACTATCCATCAATTCTTTCCTGACCGGAAGTGCCGGAGGTGATTCGACTTTCAGGGGGTCAATGGGTGACCCGTTTTTATAAAATCTGAAATCAAGGTGTGGCCCGGTTGACAAACCCGAAGAGCCGACATACCCGATGATCTGACCCTGCTGAACATGTGATCCTTTTCCGACACCCTTGGCATAGCCGCTAAGATGGAGATATGCTGTGGTATAAATAGCGTTGTGTTTGATTTTGATCATCCTGCCGGCACCCCCTGCATAACGGGCTTCAACAACGGTTCCGTTACCGATGCTGTGAACCGGTGTTCCTTTCGGAGCAGCATAATCAACACCATGGTGAGGGCGGCGGATTCTGAGGACCGGGTGTAATCTGCTGTTTGAGAAGTGTGAACTGATTCTTGAGAATTTCAGGGGTGCTTTGAGGAATGCCCTACGCAGACTTTGTCCTTTCTCATCAAAATAATCCGTATTGTTATTCTGAACAAACCGGAAGGCATAATTGTCTTTGCCATTCTGGTTAAACCGGGCCGAAAGTATGTTGCCCAGTCCGATGGGCTCCCCATCAACAAACAATTCTTCGTAAATCGCAGTGAAATTGTCCCCTTTCTGTATAGCATAAAAGTCAATGGTCCAGGCATATATCTCTGATAAAGCAACTGTAAGGTTGGGACTTGCCTTGATTTCGGCCATGGCATTCCATAGGGATGAACTGATTGTTCCTGATGCCGATTTAATCCTTACCTGAACGTCTTTCGCACCAAGATGCACGTGGAGCGAATCACCGATTTCGAAGACAACATATTCTGTGGGGTTGCTTTCATAAATAAAATATTCTGCATTTCTCTGTTTATCGTTCGAGCAAAGAATTGTGTAATTGTTGCCGGTTTTTATCTTCCTTACATCAAACACACCGGCAGCTTTTGTTACCAGTTGTTCGATGATACCCATGGGTGTGTTGTAATTCAGCAGAATGCTTGAGAGATTCTCGTTTGGTTTCACCACTTCCTTCACCACATAGAAAGAGTCTACAACTATTCCATATTCAATCCGTGGTTCCGGTACGTAGGCATTTTCAGGGCCGGGTGTTTTGCGGAGGGCCGACATGTAATAATCAACGGTGAAAACCAGGATGAACCCCACCGCAATGATGACTGCTGCCTCAATGATTCTCTTTTTCGTAAAAAGCTTCATAACAGAAATATTAGTAGTTCCGAAGAACTTAAACGGAGCAAACTGCCATGTATTGCATGGTCTGCTTCCCTTATGAAATTTGTGTTTAATTGCACAGCCCGGAAATACACGGAATCCGCCTGAGGGCATTTTTCCATGCAATTTGTCTTATCCTGCCGGAATCACCATCTTTCACGGAGCATGAAACAGAATTGGCCAACTCATGCCGTCATCCGAATGGTGAATTATCAGCGGCGAAAACTCTGTTCTTCTGCAGAATCAGTTCAGGTGTTTCTCTGCAATATCCCGGCCGGCCTGCAGTGCGTCGAGGTTTACCTGGATTATTTCATTTCCCTTTCTTCCGAAAATAGCACGGATGGCATCCTGTAATTCTTTATAATCAATATCCAGGAATGGGGAAGCAGCACCCAGAATTACCATATTGGCTGATTTAGGTGAGCCAAGTTCCCTGGCTATTTCATCTGCATCCAGGGCAATGTGTCGGGGTTGTGATTCAATCTCGGCCATCAGTTTGTCCAGTTCAGGGTAATTCCTGATGTTGATGTAAGGTTTGGTATTGGTAACCAGCCATCCTTCAGGTGAAAGCATGGGCAGGTACCTAAGCGATTCCATGGGTTCGACCGAAATGATCATATCCGCTTTGCCGAAAGGTATGAGGTCGGAGGCAATATCCCTGTCTGATATTCTCAGATTGGATTGAACGTCGCCCCCCCGCTGGCTCATCCCGTGTACTTCTGCCTGTTTCAGGTGAAGCCCTGCCTTGAGGGCAGCAGTGCCGATCGTAGCAGCTATTGATAATATACCCTGTCCGCCTACACCGGCGAGAATGATGTCTTTTTTCATTTATGCTTCTGCTTTTTCGGTTGCCTGATTTTTCTTTTCTTCCCGCATTCTGCGTGTTAAGGTTTGGATGCACTCACGCCGCGGAATAATTACCGATACACCCTGGTAGGCTATTTCCTCCTTCATGATGGCCAGGTTTTCCTCGTGGTGTTTCTGAAGCGGGTTAAGAACCCTTATGTGCTCTTTACTGACCCCCAGAGCGAGGCAGATATCTTCGATTTTTCCGACAGCAGCAGAATCCTGGCCACCTGTCATACCTGTAGTCCCGTTATCCAGTACCATAACCGTGATCGATGAACCGGCATTAACGGCATCCAGAAGGCCAGTCATACCCGAGTGGGTGAAAGTGGAATCACCGATTACAGCAACCGAAGGGATCAGACCGGCATCGGCTGCACCTTTGGCCATGGTGATCGAAGCCCCCATATCGACACAGGAATTAATGGCGTCGAAAGGCTCAAGTGCACCCAATGTATAGCAACCGATATCGGAAAATACCCTGCCTTTATAAAATTCGGACAAGGCTTCATTCAGGGCGTTATAGCTGTAAATGTGCGGGCATCCTTTACAGAGTGAGGGGGGGCGGCCGGTAACCAGTGAGGGGATATCCCGTCCACGGGTATCAGCCAGCCCGAGGGCAACAGCCACGATGTTGGGATTCAGTTCACCATCGCGGGGAACAGTTCCGTCGAGGCGGCCTTTGATGGTTTTACCATTGTTGAGTAACCCCCTGAGCAGTTCTTCAACCAGCGGATATCCGTCTTCGAGCACCAGCAGGCTGTCGCAGTTATCATAAAGATCTCTGATCATCTTTTCAGGCAAGGGATATTGCCCGATACGAAGTACAGGGTGAGGAACCTTATGGTCTTCGAAGTTCTCCATCAGGTAATTATAGGCAAGACCGCAGGTAATAATTCCCAGTCTTTTATCACTGTGGTCGATCAGGTAATTGAATGGTGATTCTTCTGAGGATTTTATAAATGCTGCCTGGTTGTTCAGCAGTGTTTTATATTGACGACGGGCATTGGCAGGCAGCAGAATAAACTGCTTCAGGTTATCGGGAAGTTTAAGGTCATTTTGTTTTCTGACTTCACGCCTTACGACGCCTGAACGTGAATGGGCGAGGCGTGTTGTGATGCGCATAAGTACCGGAATCCGGAATTTCTCACTTAATTCAAAGCCCAGGTGTACCATATCGTAGGCCTCCTGCTGGTTGCCCGGTTCCAGTATGGGCATCAGTGCGAATTTGCCAAAGAAACGTGAGTCCTGTTCATTCTGTGACGAATGCATCGACGGGTCATCGGCGGCAACGACAATCAAACCTCCGTTTGCGCCGGTGATGGCAGAATTTACAAATGCATCGGCGGCTACATTGAGCCCTACATGTTTCATGCATACCATGGCACGCTTTCCGGCATATGACATGCCGAGTGCAGTTTCCATGGCTGTTTTTTCATTAGCTCCCCAGGCAGCCACAATGTTCAGCGATTTAGCCTCTTTCGAGTGCATGACATATTCGGTGATTTCAGTGGATGGAGTCCCCGGATAGGCATAAATGCCTGATATCCCGGCATCAATTCCGCCCTGGGCAATGGCTTCGTCGCCTAATAACAATAACTTCTGCATGTTTTATTTAATGAATTAATAATGAACGAGGTAGGTTGTGTAAAAATGGACTGTTACACCGGACAAAACTATAAAAATTTAATTACATCCCAAGTCCGAAAACTATCTATAATTGTTCTAAATTAAAGCGGATGGGAGGCTGATTGCAAAAGCCCCGGTATTCCGAAAACACTTACTTTTGAATCCTTATTCGTTTGATCATGAATTTTCTGGCCCATTTATATCTTTCAGGCGAAAACAGGGAAGTTATCATCGGGAATTTTATTGCTGACCATGTCAAGGGCAATAAGATCATGACCTATTCACCCGGGGTCAGGGCTGGTATTTTGCTTCACCGGGCTATTGATCAGTTTACCGACAATCATCCTGTAGTAAAGCTGGCAGTGGAGAGGCTCAGGCCTGATTTCCGAAAATATGCCGGCGTTGTGGTTGATATGTATTTCGACCATTTCCTGTCGAATGGGTGGAATTCCTGGTCAGAGGAACCTCTCAGGTCATTTACCGAAAGGATGTACAGTATCATAATTGCATCGACAGGCATTTTGCCGCCAAGGACAATGCATATGATTCCTTATATGATGAACCACGACTGGTTGGGTAATTATGGGAATTTTGAAGGGCTTAACCGTGCTCTTACCGGAATGGCGCGTCGTACACCTTTTTATTCTAATATGGAAACTGCGGCTGAAAGGCTGAAACAGGATTATGACTTTTTTGAAGAAAGCTTCGACGTTTTCTTTCCTCAGCTCATCCTGAATACAGGAAGGGTGCGCAATGAAATACTTCCCGGAGAATAGGCGGGTTCATCCCTGTGTTCAATAAAAAAGTCCCGCTCATCCTGCGGGACTTTTCACTGTTACAAAAAACTGAATCGGGATTAAACGAGGCCCTGTGCAAGCATGGCATCTGCAACCTTAACGAAACCTCCGATGTTGGCTCCGTTTACGTAGTTGATAAATCCGTCAGCATCTTTTCCGTATTTTACACATGTTTCATGAATGTCGCGCATGATCTGGTGCAGTTTGGCATCAACTTCTTCGCGTGTCCATGACAGACGCATTGAGTTCTGTGTCATTTCAAGACCTGAAACGGCAACACCACCGGCATTGGCTGCTTTACCAGGGCCGTAAAGGATTTTAGCCTTGAGGTATACTTCAACAGCTTCAGGTGTAGATGGCATATTGGCACCTTCTGATACAACATAGCAACCATTGGCTACCAATGTCCTGGCGTCATCTTCATTAACTTCGTTCTGCGTAGCGCAAGGCAGGGCAACATCACACTTGATCATCCAGGGGCGTTTGCCTTCATGGAATTCACAACCGTATTTGTCAGCATATTCCTTGATTCTTCCGCGTTTCACATTTTTCAGGTTCATCATGAAAGCCAGTTTATCGGCATCGATGCCTTTCGGATCGTGGATAAATCCTGATGAATCGGAAAGGGTAACAACTTTACCACCAAGCTGGGTAACTTTTTCAACAGCATATTGTGCAACATTACCTGAACCAGAAACGGTAACAACTTTACCTTTCAGACTGTCGTTGCGGGTTTTCAGCATTTCTTCTGCAAAATAGGTACATCCGTAGCCTGTAGCTTCAGGACGAATAAGACTTCCGCCCCATTCGCGTCCTTTTCCGGTAAGAACACCGGTAAACTCATTACGCAGACGTTTGTACTGTCCGAACATGAATCCGATCTCACGTCCGCCAACACCGATGTCGCCGGCAGGAACGTCAGTATCAGGGCCGATGTGACGGAAAAGTTCTGACATGAAACTCTGGGTGAATTTCATAACTTCATTATCTGACTTGCCTTTGGGGTCGAAGTCGCTACCACCTTTACCACCGCCCATAGGCAAAGTGGTAAGGCTGTTTTTCAATACCTGTTCAAAAGCAAGGAATTTCAGAATTCCGAGGTTAACAGTCGGGTGGAAACGCAATCCGCCTTTGTATGGACCAATGGCACTGTTCATCTCAATGCGGAAACCACGGTTAACCTGAACTTCACCTTTGTCATCCAGCCATGGAACACGGAAAAGGATAACTCTTTCGGGTTCAGCCATGCGTTCAAGTATCTTGGCATCTTTGTACTTCGGGTGCTCTTCGATAAACGGGATAAGTGATTCAGCCACTTCATGCACTGCCTGGTGAAATTCCAATTCACTCGGATTCTTGGCGATAACTTTCGCCATAAAATCATTCAGCTTCTGATCAAAAACGTTTGCCATAAAAATTAATTTTTTAGAATTAGTAGATTGGTTGAAATGATGGGTCAATATTAGAAAAACTTAACCGAAGCAATGCAAGCTGTTAACAGAATTTCTGACTTTCCAAGTCTAAATTCAGTAAATTACGCAAAGATGGTGGGTGATTTTCGCAATATTGCAACCGGAAATTGTAATGTTAGTTCTCCTCCTGGAATTGTAAATGAGGTAAGATTACTTAAACCTGCAGTCACCAAATGGCATTTGCAGATTGATTTTATGGAAGCGATTTAAGCTACTTCATCGGGTCGGTGATTGACCATTAGTATTTCCTGAGTGATCGGGAAGAGCTTAGACCTGCCAAGGCCAGACGAAGGCCATCATTTACCATTCGTTTATTTTCAGACTTCAATCAGGTTGTTTCGGATGGCGAATTTAACCATATCAACGGTGGTTTTCAGGTTGATTTTACGCATGATGTTATTTTTGTGAGACTCTACCGTACGGATACTCACAAAAAGCTTCTCAGCTATTTCCTTGTTGGTATAGCTTTCAGCAAACAATTTCAGCACTTCGACCTCACGGTCGCTCAGGCTACTGGTGGGGTGATTCCTTATGGCCGATGCAGCGCCAGGCTGATCGAGGTATTTTTTGAGGATGATGCTTGAAATGGATTTACTGTAGTAATCATATCCATTGCGTACCGTCATGATGGCTTCTATCAGTTCATTTCTGTCGGCGTCTTTGCTGAGAAACCCTTTAGCGCCGGCCTTCAGAGTTCGCAGAATAAAGCTTTCCTGAACCGTCATGGCCATGATCAGTATCTTGATCTGGGGATGCTCACGTTGTATGATCCTGATCATATCAATGTCATGATCGCCGGGCTCATATGTGTTCAGAAGTATTACATGGATAGGGAGTATCCTCAGTTTTATCAGTAACTCAGACAGGTTACGGACACAACCCATTACTGTAATATTCTGGCTGTCAGATAATAACGAGGTTATACCTTCGCAAACTATATGGTGGTCGTCAACGAGAATGACTTCAATTTTGTTCACCGTGTTAAAACTGAATTTAGGACGACGAAATTAATCTAATTCGTTAAAACATCAAAGGTCAATTAAAGGAACTATTTATCAGGTTTATAACACCACGACCAATCTTTTCTTAATTTAGTGGCATTGAATATGCCTGATATGACCGATAATACAGATAAAAGCCCCGACATCAGGAAACTGATGCATGAACAAGGTGAGCGCCTTAAAGAACTGGCAGCGATAAACCAGACTACCCAGATACTGCGTGAAGGGAAACCCATTGATGAAACCCTTCAGCAACTGGCAATGATATTTCCAGAAGCCTGGCAGTACCCGGCATTCACTTCAGCCAGGATTAAATTCGGAGCCAAGGAATACAAGTCGGTTGGCTTTCAGGAGAGCCGGTGGTTGCAGCGTCAGCATTTTGAAACCATCAATGAACGGAAGGGGGCCATTGAAATTTTCTATACCAAGGAATTTATAGCTGAAGATGAAGGACCCTTCCTGAAAGAGGAGAGGCACCTGATCAACAACCTCGCCAACATGATTACCGGTTACCTCAACAGTCAGGAGGCGAAGGAATTGCTCCGCAAAACCCATCCCAAATGGGCAGCCGAGGATAAAAAAAAGGAAAAGGAGGTGCAGCCCACTTCGAGTAAGCAGCTGTTGCAGCGGTTTCTTAACAAGAACAACTATGACCGCGATGTTTACCATGATCTGATGCCTTTCAAGGTTAAGGAAATATTACTGGTTGCCAATCTTTACGATGCCTACAGCATCGAAAAGGAAGGGCGTTTCTCGGAGCATGTGCTGGGTGAATATCATCAGCTCAGCCTGACCTCACTGCCAAGGATTACGGGAGTTTCATCCGAAGAGGAGATATTTGCGCAGCTTCAGTCGAAGCATTTTGATTTCATCATATTCATGGTTGGGGTCGAGAAAAATCTTCCGCTGGCCATCAGTTCCAGAATAAAGGCTGAATTTCCGTATATACCGATTTTCCTGTTGCTGAATAACAACAAGGATATTTCGTTTTTCATGGAAAACAAACTAATGCGGAATGTTGACCGCATATTTGTATGGAACGGTGAATCCAAGGTTTTCTTTGCCATGATCAAACACATTGAAGATAAAATCAATGTTGATAATGACACCAAAGTTGGGCTGGTAAGGGTTATCCTGCTGGTTGAGGATTCGCCGCAGTACTATTCACGATACCTCCCGTTGCTTTATAGTATCGTGCTTGAACAAACCAGGCGAATTATTGAGGATGTCAGTACCGACGAGCTTTATAAAGTTCTGAGGATGCGGGCCCGCCCGAAAATATTACTGGCTTCGAGTATTGAGGAAGCCAAGGAAATTCTGAACAAGTTCAGGGACAATATGCTTTGTCTCATTTCGGATGTAAAGTTTGATAAAAATGGTAAGGCCTACAGTCAGGCTGGATTTGAACTTGTGAAATATGCCCGTGAGCTTATCGGGGAACTGCCCACCATCATTCAGTCGCATGATCCGGAAAACGCACGGATGGCGTATCAGCTCAAGACTACTTTTATTGACAAGAATTCTGAAACCCTGGTTCAGGACTTCAAGAGTTTCATTACCCATTACCTTGGATTTGGAAATTTTATTTACCGCGATAATGAAGGCAGTCAGATTGCCGTGGCAAGGTCACTGAAAGAGTTTGAATCACTGCTCAGGACCATTCCCGATGAATCGCTGATCTATCATGCCAGGAAAGATCATTTTTCTTTATGGCTGATGGCACGGGGCGAAATACAGGTTGCCAAGATCATCAATCCCGCCAAGGTCACTGACTTCGACAGCCCCTCTAAACTGAGGGCTTACCTGATTGAGGTCATTCAGCAGTTCAGGAACGAACAGAACAGGGGTAAGGTGATTCCGTTTGAGGAATCGGCCATCCTCGACGAAAGCAATGTTGTCAGCCTCAGTTCCGGATCTCTCGGAGGTAAAGGCCGCGGACTTGCTTTTATTAATACGCTCATCAATAATTTTGATTTTGAACAATTATTGCCCAATATCCGCATCCGCACACCCAAAACCTCCATTATCGGTACAGATGAATTCGAGTATTTTATCGAAAGGAATAAACTTCACGACAAAGTGGTAAACAGTCTTGATTATGAAGAGATTAAAATACTCTTCATGAACGCTTCCCTGACTGAAACGCTGGTTAAGAGACTGAGGATTCTGTTGAAACACATTACCAATCCCATTGCCATCAGGTCGTCGGGGCTTTTTGAAGATTCACTGATGCAACCGTTTGCCGGCATCTTTGAGACCTATCTTCTGCCAAACAATGATCCGGATTTCAATACCCGGTTGCAGCAGACCATGGATGCCATCAAACTGGTATATGCATCTGTTTATTCCAAGATAGCCAGGGGTTACATCGAAGCCATCCATTATAAAATCGAAGAGGAAAAGATGGCTGTTATCATACAGGAGGTTGTCGGCAACAGGTTTGAGAATGTTTATTATCCGCACATCAGCGGTGTTGCCCAATCATACAATTATTATCCATTTGCCCACATGAAACCTGAAGAAGGCTTTGCTGTGGCTGCATTGGGCCTTGGTAAACAAGTGGTTGAAGGGGAGAAGGCTTACCGGTTTTCACCAAAGTATCCTTCAACAGAGATTAATAGCCCGCAGGATCAGTTTAAAAATTCACAGGTGGATTTCTTCGCTGTTGATCTGAATAAAAAGGAGATCAACCTTCTCGAAGGTGACACGGCAGGTCTGATCAAACTGGAAATTGAGGATGCCGAACGCCATGGAAATCTCAGACATATGGCGTCAGTGTATGATTATGAGAATCACCGGATAGTTCCGGGACTCACACAACCCGGACCAAGGATCATCAATTTTTCCAATATATTGAAATATAATTATATACCATTGGCCGGGGCCATTGATGTTGTGCTGGATGTGGTGAAAGAGGCCATGGGGGCACCGGTGGAGATAGAGTTTGCCGTTGACCTGAACCGCGATGAACATCTGCGGGCTTCTTTCTATGTTCTGCAGATCAAGCCTCTGATCGGATCAATGCAGGATTACAGTTTCGATGCTGAATCCATTGATCCGGGAAGTGTACTTCTTTTATCGGAAAAGGGGATGGGTAACGGACTCATTAACGATATCACTGATGTTATTTATATTGATATTTCAGCTTTCGACAAGCGAAAGACGGAAGAAATGGTGGGAGAAATAGAATTGCTAAACAGGAAGATGATGCATGAAAACAGGAAATACCTGCTGATAGGTCCCGGCCGCTGGGGTACGCGCGACAAATGGATAGGTATTCCTGTTAACTGGCCGCAGATTTCCTCAGCAAGGGTGATTGTTGAGACCAGCCTTGAAGGATATCCGCTTGATGCCAGTTCAGGTTCACACTTTTTCCATAATGTTACTTCGATGAATGTCGGTTATTTCTCTGTTCAGCAGGAATTGTCCGGATCGTTTATCAAATGGGAGATACTGGATCAGCAGCCGCTGGTTCAGCGGACAACCTACTTTAAACATGTGCGTTTTGAGAAGCCAATCTCGATCAGGATGGACGGGAAGAAACGCATTGCCGCGATTACATGGGAGAAGAAGGACTAAGTTGTTGGGAAAGGGTAACGATTGATGGGTAGGTATCCATCCATTCGGCTTTCGATGTCGGGTGTTTGAGATTTGGGGTTTGACTTTTGACGTTCAATCCGGCATTTTAGTAATCACTTACTTACTTGCAGCGTAGGCTGCTTGAGTGTGCATTGCTCCGTACCCCGGTTTCTTCCTGTAATTTGTTTAAATCCCATGATTTTTTTTTCTTATATTTATTGACCGACATACAATGCTAATCTGATTTTTACTGTACGCTTAAGATTAAATTTTAGGAAACGGGTATTTACTATAAACCCCGAAGGGGTGCAATGATAATAGACGGAATCATCTGAAAAATATACGGAACCCCGAAGGGGTGAAATACTTAAGCCATGGCAGGAAGGATTTGGCTCTTTTTCTTATTCACATTCGCAAATAGATGATGTTTACAGATATATTTTAAATCAGGAAGAACATCATCGTAAAATAACCTTTAAGGAGGAATATCTGGATTTCTTACATAAGTTTAAAGTTGAATTTAATGAAACGTTCCTGTTTGAATTTTATGAAGATTAATTGTCTGACCTGATAATTGCAACGGGTTACGGGTGTCTTTCATCAGGTTTTAGAAATAATAATAATGTCACCCCTTCGGGGTTGACACAAAGCCCCGAACGCTGTTCCATAATCATATCAGCCCTTCAGGCTTCATTTTACTGAACTCTGCCTTATTTATCCAATCTCTGTTAATAAACAACATTTTTTCAGGATCCGGACTGTAAGTGTATGATATCCCATTTTGTTTGCAGGATGATGAAGACCCGTGCTGTCTGGCGTTTTACGGATCATATACTTACTTACAGTGTGTGCCGCTTGAGTGTGCATTGCTCCGTACCCAGGTTTCTTCCTGTAATTTGTTTAAATTCCATGATTTTTTTTCTTATATTTATTGACCGACATACGATGCTAATCTGATTTTTACTGTTCGCTTAAGATTAAATTTTAGGAAACGGATATTTACTATAAACCCCGAAGGGGTGCAATGATAATAGACAGAATCATCTGAAAAATATACGGAACCCCGAAGGGGTGAAATACTTAAGTCATGGCAGGAACATATTCACAGATTTATATTCAGGTTGTTTTTGCAGTTAAATGCCGGCAGGCAATGTTAAACAAACCCTGGAGAGAGGAAGTTTTTAAATACATGGCCGGAATAATTAAAGCAAAAGGTCAGAAACCGATCATTGTAAAAGGTGTAGCCGATCATGTTCATCTGTTTATCGGGCTGAAGCCTTCCATGGCATTGTCTGATCTGATCAGGGACGTTAAGAACAATACCAGCAATTTCATCAATGAAAGAAAATTTAATGGTGGGAAATTCTCATGGCAGGAAGGATTTGGTTCTTTTTCTTATTCACATTCGCAAATAGATGATGTTTACAGATATATTTTAAATCAGGAAGAACACCATCGTAAAATAACCTTTAAGGAGGAATATCTGGATTTCTTACATAAGTTTGAAGTTGAATTTAATGAAAAATTCCTGTTTGAATGGTATGAAGAATAATTCCCTTTCCTGATGGTGGAGATTTTAGTTGTAATATATAGTTTTAAACAGGATTACCCATCAAGAATCATTTCACCCCTTCAGGGTTGATCAATAACCATTAATGCTTTTCAACAATCATTTCAGCCCTTCGGGCTTAAAATTCTATGATGATAGTCCACAGGTTAATTCAGGAGCCCAGCCATTTTTACCATATCCTGATTAAGGTTGTTTGATGTCAGGTGTTTGACTTATGGATTTTATTCCGACATGCTCAACTCCCCATTGGTGTTGTTTAACAGACTAAAACCATTATCTGAAATTTGTTATTTTTTGGTTTTTTAATTTTCAGCGACTTTGTCCTTTTTTGAGCTGCTGACATTCAGGATTCAATATCAAATGCCAATTTCAGGGGCATGCACGGCTCATTAAAATTATTTTCAAAAACTGTTTGTTAATTAAAAAAAAATTCCGTCCTTTGCAGACCGAAAAATAAAACTTACTATAAGCTTATAGTCATGTCGAGAGTTTGTCAGATTACCGGAAAAGGAATGATGGTTGGAAACAAGGTTTCCCACTCCAATATAAAAACCAAACGCAGATTTTATCCCAATCTGCAGGTGAAGAAATTCTACATCCCCGAGGAGGATCGCTGGATTACACTTAAGGTTTCGGCAGATGGTATCCGTCACATCAGTAAGAACGGTATCAGTGCAGCTTTAAAAACCGCCAGGGAAAAAGGATTCTTATAGCCTGACAGGTTAACCGGCGTCCCGGAAAGATATTATGCTGTTGCCTGTGGCAACAGCTTTTTTTTTGACCCTATCTGAACAGCTGTTTAAGTTCGGATTGTCAGGAATCAAATATGGGTTATCTTTGCCAGTGAAGGCAAAAGCAGTTGATTTGTTCTCCGGTAACCAAACCGGGCAGGTCTTGATTGATTTTTTTTCTTATTGCTGATCGGTATCAAGGATGTTTTTCAGACACCGTTAAGCAAAAAAGATACTAAACAGCATGGCATTGCCGTTATTAAGCCCTGACAAAACCAGGGAATGGTATTATAAATTGATCAGTAAATTCTGAAATGGCCGGTAAATACAGCTTAATAATAAGGGTTTTCATCTTATTGCTTTCAGGG
Source organism: Bacteroidota bacterium (assembly GCA_009773455.1). Classification (GTDB taxonomy): domain Bacteria; phylum Bacteroidota; class Bacteroidia; order Bacteroidales; family Lentimicrobiaceae; genus Lentimicrobium. The sequence goes on from WSXU01000003.1 coordinate 46,919, forward strand.
GTTTGTTTTTCCGGTGCTGGCTTTTCTCAGGAATTCGGAGCAGTATTCGGCCGTATTACCGATGTTAAAAATCAGCCTCTTCCATTGGTGAATATTTCCATACTAGGATTGCCTGGAGGGACTGTCAGTTCGCCGAACGGAACCTTTGAGTTGAAGGTGCCGGCCAATAAGGAAATTACACTTGTCATTTCTTTTATCGGATATTATACTGAACAAACAAAACTGAACCTTAAAAAGGGAGAGCGGAAAGAGATCAACCGCAGGCTGAGTGAATCGACCACGCAATTGCCTGACTTTGTGGTTGAAGATAAACAGATACGTGGTACAAACCTCAGTACCATCGATCCCAAACTCGCCACAATGATCCCAAGTGCTGCGGGTGGAATAGAAGCGCTGGTGAAAACCTTCCCCGGGGTGGCGTCAAACAATGAATTAAGTTCCCAGTATTCGGTCAGGGGAGGTAATTATGATGAGAACCTCGTTTATGTGAACGATGTAGAGATATATAAGCCTTTTCTGGTCAGATCTGGTCAGCAGGAAGGACTCAGTTTTCTGAATTCCGACCTTGTTGCTTCCATTTTATTTTCGGCCGGAGGTTTTGAAGCAAGGTATGGCGATAAATTATCTTCGGTACTTGATATAAGGTATAAACGACCTACCAAGACAGCCGGATCGGTGAGCGGTAGCCTGCTGGGAGCCGCCATACATCTCGAGGGTTCTTCGAAGGACCGGCGGTTTATGTACCTGATGGGTTTCAGGCAGAAATCCAACCAGTATATATTGAAAAGCCTTGAAACCAAAGGAGATTATAAACCTTCATTCACCGACCTTCAGGGCATGCTGATCTATGAACTCAATCCACGGCTTGAATTTTCGTTGTTGGGCAACTATGCCAGGAATTATTACCGGATTGTCCCAACCACCAGGGAAACCAGTTTCGGTACCATAAACGAAGCATTGCAACTCAGGGTTTATTTTGACGGCAGCGAGGTTGACCGTTTTATCAACTACATGGGTGCCTTTACCACAACTTACAAGCCTTCAAATGACCTGTCGCTCAAATTGATTGTTTCCTCTTTCCAGACCATTGAAAGTGAAACCTATGATATCATGGGTCAGTACTGGATCGGCCAGCTTGAAACCGACCAGGGCAGTGATTCATTCGGTGAGGCGCTTGAGACCAAAGGGGTAGGGACTTACCTTGACCATGCCAGGAATTACCTGGATGCCACAGTAACCAGCACTGAGCACCGTGGAACCTTACTTAACGAACATTCAACAACGGTATGGGGGCTGAAATACCAGCATGAAATAATCAATGACCGGTTGAATGAATGGACGATGAACGATTCTGCCGGTTTTACACTTCCTTTTCATGCCGGAATTCCGGGTGAAGCAGGAAACCAGTCAGATATTGAGCTTCAGGATGTTGTTAAAGCAAAAATCGGACTCAGTTCAAACCGTGCCTCGGGTTTTCTTCAACACTCATGGGAACCTGAAACAAAGCATGGTCAGTGGGGATTTAATCTGGGTACGCGCTTCAATTACTGGGATCTGAATCGTCAGTTTCTGTTCAGTCCACGCGGATCAATATCTTACAAACCAGATTGGGAAACCGATGTTGTTTTCCGGTTTTCTTCGGGACTTTATTACCAGCCGCCGTTTTACCGTGAGTTGAGGAACAACCTTGGGGAGATAAACAAGGACCTCAGGGCACAGTCATCAATTCACTTTGTGGCCGGGTCAGATCTCAATTTCAGGGCATGGGACAGGCCCTTTAAATTTGTTGCTGAAGCCTATTATAAACATTTTGACAACCTTGTCCCTTACGATGTCGACAATGTCCGTATCCAGTATTATGCTAAAAATATGGCTGACGGATTTGCTACAGGGATTGATATGAAAGTGAACGGGGAGTTTGTTAAGGGTGTTGAATCCTGGGCCAGTTTATCGGTTATGCAGACCCGCGAGAATCTTGAAGGCGATTCCTATACCGATTATTATAATGATGAGGGTAAACGCATTATCCCCGGATATACCACAAATAATATTGTAGTTGACAGTGCAGTATTTGAGGTCGGAAGTATGCCCAGGCCAACCGACCAGCGGGTAACTTTTGGTTTGTTTTTTCAGGATTACCTGCCCCGAAACCCGACCTATAAAATGAACCTCAGTCTCCTGTATGGCACCAGGTTACCTTACAGCCCGCCGGGTGCTGTCCGGTCGCGTAATTCCAGGCGTATGCCGTCATTCAGGCGTGTTGATATCGGTTTTTCGAAACAGATTGTCGGTAATGCCGGTGGCCAGGCAGGATCATCAAGACTTCAAAAGGGTGTTCTCAGGCACATCGACGATATCTGGATCAGTTTGGAAGTGCTGAATCTTCTGCAGGTTAACAATACCATCTCCTATATCTGGATTAAAGATGTTACCAACCGGCAGTATGGTGTTCCGAATTACCTGACACCGCGACAGCTCAATGTGAAAATATCGGTTAATTTCTGATCTTAAGCCTGAATACAATCTTCATTCAACTTCTTTTGCAAACAAAAGTCCCCCGGAAATGTTATTTATAATGTTTCCAAATAATATTATTAACATTAAATACCGGAGGAAAAAATGAATTTCGAATTCCCAGCATTACCTTACGCTTACGATGCCCTAGAACCTCACATCGACAAACTGACGATGGAAATCCACCATACGAAACACCACAGGGCCTATTTCGATAAATTTGTTGCTGCCATCCAGGGCACAGAATATGAATCCATGCCGCTTGAGAAATTGTTCAGCGTAATCAGCAAGGCACCGGTGGCCATCCGGAACAATGGCGGTGGTTTTTATAACCATGATCTTTTCTGGAAGATATTATCCCCAAAGGGAGGTGGTGCCCCAACCGGACAGCTTGCCGATGCCATAGCATCAAAATTCGGCTCATTTGAAGATTTTAAACTGAAGTTCAATGAAGCTGCGGCTAACCGGTTTGGTAGCGGATGGGCCTGGCTGAGTGTCAAAGCTGATAATAGTTTGTGTGTATGTTCTTCAGCAAATCAGGACAATCCACTGATGGATGTCCATGACTGTCCCGGCAAACCCATTCTTGGACTGGATGTATGGGAACATGCCTATTATCTGAAGTATCAGAACCGCAGACCGGATTATATCAACGCTTTCTGGAGCCTGGTTAACTGGGAAAAAGTCAGTGAGAACTATCTGTCAGCACTGAAATAATCAGAATTTGTTTAACATTTTTTCTGAACCTTTTAACAACCGGCTTGTTTTATTCAGGCTGGTTTTTTTATCTTTACATCTAAATATTTTACCATGAAAAACATAATTCAAAAATCTGTACTTGTTACAGTCTTATTCTCCGCTGCAGTTATTTCATCTGCCCAGGTGGAGTCGAAAAAGCCGATCAAGCCGGTATCTGGAACCCCTTTGACCGTTACTTCAGCAGATGATGCCGGTTCAAAGAGTATAAAGGGAAATAGTTTCAGAATGCCTGAAGGTGGCGGAGTATCCGGGATATGGTCTGTTCCTTCCGGTGAACTGAAATTTTCTGAATTGCCTTACGGATATGATGCCCTTGAACCGGTAGTTGATAAACTAACCGTTGAGATTCATTATGACAGGCACCACAGGGCATACTACACGAATTTCCAGAAAGCCATCTCCGAAACGGAATTGATGCAACTGCCCATTTATACAATTTTTTCGAAAATTTCGATGTTGTCGGATGCTGTGAGAAACAATGCCGGAGGTTATTTCAATCATGTACTTTACTGGGAAAACCTTTCTCCAAAAGGTGGCGGTAAGCCGTCAGGCCAGCTTGAGAAAATGATTGAGAAGCAGTTCGGTAGTTTTGACGATTTTATTCTCAAATTCAATGATGCCGCAAAATCCCGCTTTGGTTCCGGATGGGCCTGGTTGTCGGTTGATTATGTGAACGGCGAACTTTTTATTTCATCAACCCCGAATCAGGATAATCCTATGATGGACATATCAGAGCGGAAAGGTGTGCCCATTCTGGCTATGGATGTATGGGAACATGCCTATTACCTCCAGTATCAGAACAAAAGGGCTGAATACATTGAGGCCTTCTGGAAAAAAGTTGACTGGAGCGTTGTTGAGAAAAGGTATGAGATTTCGCTTGAGAAGAAAGTGGATAAAGGGAAAACAAGATAGTTCATTTGAATCAAAAAAAAGAGGCTGCCTTACGGACAGCCTCTTTTTTTATTATACGATTGTTACAGTTTGCGTTTGATTTCAACTTCTTCGTATCCTTCAATGATGTCTTTAACCTTAATGTCATTGAAGTTTTCGATGTTCAATCCGCACTCATAACCGGCAGAAACCTCTTTCACATCGTCTTTAAAGCGCTTCAGTGATCCGAGCATGCCGGTGTATACCACGATGCCATCGCGGATGATTCTGATTTTGGTATTCCGGTTGATCTTACCGTCCAGCACCATACATCCGGCAACTGTTCCAACCTTTGTGATTTTAAAGGCTTCACGGACTTCGATGTTACAGACAATCTTCTCTTCAATCTCCGGTGAAAGCATACCCTCGATGGCAGCTTTGATTTCGTTGATGGCTGTATAGATAATGGAATACATCCTGATGTCGATCTGTTCCTGCTCTGCCAGTTTGCGGGCACTCAGTGAAGGACGTACCTGGAATCCGACGATGATGGCATTGGAGGCTGAAGCAAGCAAAACATCACTTTCAGTAACAGCTCCCACCGATTTATGGATGATGTTGACCTGAACCTCGTTCGTGGTCAGTTTCATCAATGAATCGGCCAACGCTTCAACGGATCCGTCAACATCACCCTTCACGATGATGTTCAGTTCCTTGAAGTCGCCAATGGCTATACGGCGGCCTATTTCATCGAGCGTAATGTGTTTCTGGGTCCTTATACCCTGTTCGCGCTGCAATTGCAGTCTTTTTGTTGCAATATTCTTGGCTTCCCTTTCGTCGCGCATTACCTTGAAGGTATCGCCGGCCTGAGGGGCGCCGTTCAAACCGAGCAGCAAAAGTGGCGTGCTTGGCCCGGCTTCCTTGATGGGCATATTCCTTTCATTATACATAGCCTTTACCTTCCCATACATGGTTCCGGCAAGTACCAGATCGCCCGGATTCATGGTGCCGTTCTGAACCAGGATTTTGGCTACATATCCGCGACCTTTATCCAATGAGGATTCAAGTACAGTTCCGATGGCCAGCCTGTTCGGGTTGGCTTTCAGTTCGAGTAATTCGGCTTCTAGTAATACTTTTTCAAGCAACAGGTCAACATTCAGACCTTTTTTGGCTGAAATCTCCTGACTCTGGTATTTCCCACCCCAATCCTCAACAAGAATGTTCCGTTTTGACAGTTCTTCCCTGATTTTTTCAGTATTGGCGTTTGGCTTATCTATTTTATTGATTGCAAATACAATGGGTACTCCGGCAGCCTGTGCATGATTGATGGCCTCAACAGTCTGGGGCATTACAGTGTCGTCGGCAGCGATTACGATAATAACTATATCGGTGATCTTTGCACCCCTGGCACGCATAGCGGTAAAGGCTTCATGGCCTGGTGTGTCGAGGAAGGTAATTTTCTTGCCGTTCTCAAGTTTTACCTCATAGGCACCGATGTGCTGGGTTATACCCCCGGCTTCACCTGCGATAACATTGGTATGACGAATGTAGTCAAGAAGTGATGTTTTTCCGTGGTCAACATGTCCCATTACTACTACAATAGGAGCTCTGGGTTCAAGGTCTTCCGGGGCATCACTTTCATCAATTTCTTCATAACCTTCTGATGCTTCCACACCAACAAACTTCACCGAGAAGCCGAACTCATCGGCAACAACCACAATGGTTTCAGCATCCAGACGCTGGTTGATGGAGACGAACAGACCAAGTGAAAGACAGGTTGAGATAATCTGGTTTACCTGAACATTCATAAGGCTGGCAAGCTCATTTGCCGTAACGAATTCTGCCACCATAATGGTTTTGCCTTCGTCCATGATTTTCTGGGCTTCTTCGGCCATCTGGGCGCTGGCAATACTCCGTTTTTCACGGCGGTGTTTCGATGCTTTCGATTTTCCACCACCACTAAGGCGTTGCAGGGTTTCCTTGATCTGCTTCTGGATATCCTCAGGCGAAAGTTCCACCTTGGGAATATCACGACGCGGACCACCTTTTTTATTGTCTCTGACAGGCTTGTTCTTGTTAAACTGACCCTGTCCGCTATGAGGCTGACCACTGTGTGGCTGACTGCCCTGTGGCTTGTCGGTTTCAGAAACAACATCTTCGCCCTGTTTTTTGATACGTTTGCGTTTCTTCTTTTTGTTTTTTGAAGCATCATCAGAAGAAGAAGCAACAGGTTTCTTTGGTTCAGGTTTCCTGGCCTCTGGAAGCTTCATGGTGCCCAGGATGGTAACACCTTCAAGTTTCCGCACTTCGGTTTTCAGGAAATTTGATTCCCGCTCTATGACTGGTTCAGCAGGTTTTTCAGGCTCAGCAACAACTGCTTCTTCTGTTTTTTCAGCAGCTACCGGTGGGGCAGATTCAGTAACGGTAGTTTCCGGTTTGGGAGTTGTTACCTGAGGTGTCACTGTAATTTCATCAGCCTTTACCGGGCTTTCATCAGATGTTTCTGTCGCCCTGGGTTTGCCCTTTGCTTTCTTAGAAGGTTTATGCAATGAATCCAGGTCCATTTTTCCCAGCACCTTCAACTGACCAATCTGTGACTTTTCTTCTTCAGCAGGTTCATCAGCCTTTGCCGTTACTTTTTCAGGCTCAGGTTTTACAGGTTCGGCAGCATGCTTGTCATCTGCCTCAGCAGCAACAGGCTGAACTTCAGCAGTGCCAGCTGTTTCCTTCACAGGCTCATGAACTGGTTGAACCTTCGCTTCCGGCTCAACTGCCGCTACAACAGGTTTTGGAGTTTCAGATTCCTTAACAGGTTCGGCTTTCTTTTCAGGCTCGGCCACTGGCTTTACTTCGGCAGGTTTTTCTTCGGCGGCTGGTTTTGGTTTGGCCACTTTATCGTGGTCAGGTGGCATGTTGCGGATAAAGAGTTCTCCACGTCCATGCTCAGCATCGAATTCTTCGTCTGCGGAAGGTCGTTTGTCAGTAATTGAAATGGTTTTGTGCTGGGTATATTCAAGTTCAATCTTTTTCGAGAGATCTTTAACGGTCTTCTCGGATTGATACTCTTTTACCAGCAAAGCATAAACTTCCGGGGCAAGTTTTGTGTTGGGGTTATTGTCGATCTTTATCCCTTTTTTCTGAAGGAATTCGACAATATTGTGCACCCCGACGTTAAACTCCTGCGCCGCTTTCCCAAGTCTTGTACTTTTGCTTACTTCTGACATATTGGAATCTGATGTTAAGCTCCGTTTATTGCTACGGATTTTCTGTAAAAATACGCTAATAATGTTATTCAAGCCCTGCGAATTCCGGATTTATCCGATTGAATACTAAGTTTCTTCACTGATCCTATTCGAATTCAGCACGCAGAATCCTGACAACCTCTTTAATGGTTTCTTCTTCAAGATCGGTTCTGTTCACCAGTTCTTCGGTGCTCAGGTCAAGTACACTGCGGGCAGTGTCGCAACCAATGGTTTTGAGTTCATCGATGATCCACTGATCGATTTCATCGGCAAATTCCTGAAGGTCAACATCTTCATTGTCGAAATCGGTATCCCTGTATACATCTATTTCGTACCCGGTAAGCTTGCTTGCCAGTTTGATGTTGTAACCGCCTTTGCCAATGGCCAGCGAAACCTGATCGGGTTTCATATAGACATCAGCCCGTTTGGTGCCTTCGTTGATTGATATCGACGATATTTTTGCAGGACTTAATGCCCGGGTAATGTAGAGGGTAGGATTGGAGGTGAAGTTGATGACATCGATGTTTTCATTCCTCAGTTCACGCACAATGCCGTGAATCCTTGAGCCTTTCATACCTACACAGGCTCCCACCGGGTCAATGCGGTCGTCATAACTTTCAACGGCAATCTTAGCCCTTTCACCGGGAACCCTGACAATGTTGCGGATGGTAATCAATCCGTCATATACTTCGGGAACTTCCGCTTCGAAAAGCCTTTCAAGGAAAGAAGGAGAGGTGCGTGAAAGAACAATTACCGGGGTATTGTTTCTCATATCAACCTTTGAAACCACGGCACGCAGGGTGTCACCTTTCCGGTAAAAATCTGAAGGTATCTGTTCTGAACGAGGCAGGGTCAGCTCTATGTATTCGTCATCGAGCACAAGAATTTCTTTTTTCCATACCTGGTATACTTCTCCGGTAATGATTTCGCCGATTTTCTCTTTATATTTCTTGAAAATATTGTCTTTTTCATATTCCTGGATCTTCGACATCAGGTTCTGGCGGATGGTGAGAATCTCTCGTCTACCAAAATCCTTCATCTTGATCTCTTCTGATACTTCTTCACCTACCTCAAAATCGGGTTCAATCTTGATGGCTTCCGAATAGGCAATCTGCCTGTTTTCATCTTCAACAGCACCATCTTCAACAATCTCACGGTTCCTCCATATTTCAAGGTCACCCTTGTCGATGTTGACGATCACATTGAAGTTCTCGTCCGAACCATGTTTTTTGATCAGCATATGCCTGAACACATCCTCGATGATGCGCATCATGGTTTCACGGTCGATGTTTTTGAACTCCTTGAATTCGGAGAAAGTTTCGACTAAATTGATATGTTCCATTTTCTTAAGGTTGTTCTTTAGAATGGATGATGAATTGATTTATTTGAAAGAGATGACCTCTTTGGTTTGAATTATTTCTGAAAAGGGGATGTCCCTGATTTCTTCCGTTTCAACTTTTTTGACTTTGGTCTTACGGTAAACCTTAATGCCATTCTCATCAGCTGCCATCAGTTTACCGGTAAAGATGCTCTTGTCCCGGAGGCTGACTTCTACCTCGCGGCCAATGTTTTTGATGTATTGACGCAACATCCTGTAAGGCTGGTCGATGCCTGCCGAAGAGACCATCAGGTCATAATCCTCGGTTTCCCGGTCATATACCGACTCAATGTGTCTCGTGATTTTAATGCAATCGTCTATGCTCAGGCTGGTGTCGCTGTCGAGAAGCACAACGATACGGTTGCCCGATCTCACTTTGACTTCGACAACAAACTTGTCGGTGCCATCAATTTTCTCTTCTACTGTTTTGCGAATTTCTTCTGCGTTGATCATTTTTCACTGTTTAATAAAAGAGGGGACAATGCAGTCCCCTCAATATCATTTCGTCCGGAAACGCACCAGCCTAAGCTTGGTGGACGAATAGACCATATTAGTTGTCCGACCAGGGTTCGAACCTAGACCGAGAGAACCAAAATCTCTTGTGCTACCGTTACACCATCGGACAGACTTACCCCAAAAAGGTGTGCAAAAATAGGTATTTTTTTTTGATTACGAAATAATGAAACCAAAAACTTTGATTTTTAGCATGTATACAGAGGTGCTGAGTATTTAATAAACCGGAGGTCTGCTCTGTAACGAACATCCTGAAACTAACCCTGATTCTGCATATAATTCATTAAATCAGATAATTAAATTGCCAGAAGAATAGGGATCGAAGGATAATCTGTTGATCTATCGCTTTCACTGTTCATTCCGGACAGATTGGAAAAATGTGTGATAGCAAGTTTCCCAAAACAGAGGATTGGCCGGATGAATGAGATTATTTTTCTACTACGATAATGTTTTATGCCTGATACCTGTGATTCGAAACGGCTGTTGGCTAAGACGGGTGATTTTAAGTGTAGTGATTGCTGGTCAGGTGCATGAATCCTGTCCGGCATATCAGTCAAGGAAATACCAGTTGGTATTTTTTAGAACTGTTAACACTTATCGTGAAAGTGCATAGTCGCAGTTTGTTCAAATTCATTATCTTCGCCCCGCAAATGGCCGGATGAACCCTGGCGCATCCGGGTGATACTGACCCGGCTGAAAGCCAGTAAGATATAATCCTTTTCCTTCTTATCCTCTGTAAATTTTTAACCTATTCTTAAATTAAGGATGAAAAATTTCAAACAGCTTAACAACATACTCGGCTGGTTTAGTTTCGTTGTAGCCGCGGTTGTATATACCCTGACACTGGAGCCGACTGCCAGCTGGTGGGATTGTGGTGAATACATTGCTACAGCCTTTAAACTTCAGGTAGGACATCCCCCCGGAGCTCCGCTTTTCCAGATGGCCGGCCGGTTTTTCTCTCTGTTTGCCTTTGGTGATGAGCAGAAAATTGCCATGATGGTCAACCTGATGTCGGCCATGGTCAGTGCCTTCAGCATCCTTTTCCTTTTCTGGACCATTACCCATATGGCCAGGAAGTTGATTGTAAAGGAAGCAGAATTGACCAACGGACAAACCATTTCAATTCTTGGCAGTGGATTGGTTGGTGCATTGGCTTATACTTTCAGCGATTCCTTCTGGTTTTCAGCTGTTGAGGGTGAGGTTTATGCCATGTCGTCATTCTTCACAGCCATTGTTTTCTGGGCGATTCTGAAGTGGGAAGAGCAATCCGAGCAGAAGCATTCGATCCGCTGGATCGTCTTTATTGCCTATCTGGTCGGGTTGTCAATCGGCGTTCATTTGCTTAACCTGCTTGCAATCCCTGCAATCGCTTTTATCTATTACTTCAGGAAATACAAGCCTTCTGCCAAAGGGGCCATCCTTACGGCGGCCATTTCCATTTTTCTTCTGTCGTTTATCATGTATATCATCATCCCCTGGGTTGTTGATCTTTCTGCCAGGTTTGAGCTGACATTCGTTAATAAATTCGGACTTCCGTTCAACTCGGGAACTATTTTTTATTTTACCCTCATCATTGCTGCGCTGATATTCGGCATCACATGGACACGGAAAAATGGCAAACTTATTGCCAACACTGCGATTCTGGCACTCACCTTTATCCTGATCGGCTATTCATCATTCCTGATGCTGGTTCTCAGGGCCAATGCCAATACACCCATCAACGAGAACAATCCCGACGATGCCATCAGTCTTTTATCATATCTGAACCGCGAACAGTATGGTTCCTGGCCGATTTTTTACGGTCAGTACTACAATGCTCCGCTCGACGATAAGAACCCATACAGTGACGGAACACCTGTTTATATCAGGGATTCGGAAAAGGGAAAATACATCATCACCGATGAGCGGAAGGGGCAGGAACCGAATTACAGCCCGGCCTTCAGTACCATTTTCCCGAGGATGTACAGTTCGCAGGAGAATCATATCAAAGCCTATAAAAGCTGGGCAAAAATTGAGGGTGTACCTGTTAATGCCACCAACAACGATGGTGAACCGGAAACCATTATGAAGCCGACCTTCACTGAAAACCTTCGGTTCTTCTTCAGGTATCAGCTAGGTCATATGTATTTCCGTTATTTCATGTGGAATTTTGCCGGAAGGCAGAACGACATTGAGGGGCATGGTGGTGTGAGCAACGGCAACTGGCTCAGCGGAATTACCTTCCTGGATGAGATGCGTCTCGGCAAGCAGACCGACCTGCCGCAAAGCATGCAGAGCCCTGCCAACAACAAATACTACCTCCTGCCTATGATTCTGGGTGTGATCGGAATGTTGTTCCATTTCAACAGAAACTATAAGGATGGGGTAGTCGTAGCGCTGCTTTTCTTTATGACCGGGATCGCGATCGTGGTTTACCTGAACCAGACACCATTTCAGCCACGTGAAAGGGATTATGCCTATGCCGGCTCCTTCTATGCCTTTGCCATTTGGATCGGACTAGGGGTGATGTCGATTTACGAAGCGCTCAGTAAAAAGGTATCTCCTTTAGTTTCAGCTGCAGCCGTTACACTGGCCTGCATTGTGTTGGTGCCGGGCATCATGGCTGCCGAAAACTGGGACGATCATAACCGTGCCAACAAATATGCCGCCCGTGACTTTGCTGCCAATTATCTGAATTCGTGCGACAGGAATGCTGTGCTGATCACCAATGGCGACAACGATACTTTCCCGCTCTGGTATGCCCAGGAAGTGGAAGGCATCCGCACCGACATCAGGGTGGTGAACTATATGCTGGCCTCGGGCGACTGGTATGTACATCAGTTGTCACGGAAAATTTACGATTCTGATCCGCTGAAATTCACCCTGACACCCAAACAATATAACAAGGGAGTGAATGAATTTATTCCTTTTGTCGACCGTGCCGGGGGACAGCAGTTTGAGTTGAAGGAGATCATCGACTTTATTGCCGATGAGACCGACCGGAGTAAAATCACCCTGCAGAGTGGTGAACGGATCAACTATTTCCCTACCCGGAGGGTCAGGCTGACAGTTGATTCAGCCAAGGCTGTCAGAAACGGAATTGTCCCGGCCTATATGGCCGACAGCATCGTCCCGGTGGTGGAATGGGAGATCAAATCGAACTATCTCTACAAAAATGACCTGATGCTGCTCGACTTCCTGGCCAGCAATGACTGGGAGCGCCCCCTCTATTTTGCCAGCCCTTCAAGTGAAAGTAAAGTACTCGGTATTGATAAATATTGTCATCAGACCGGAGTGGTTTATAAATTCATACCGGTTTTGGCCGAAGACTATGTTGCAGGCCTTGGTGGAGTTGATACCAAAGCATCATACGACATCCTGATGAATAAGTGCAAATGGGGTAACCTGAACCAACCGGATGTCTATGTTGACCGCGAGAGTTTCCGTAACTCGATGATGCATAAACAGAACTTCATGAGGCTGGCCCAGGCGCTGGTTCGCAAAGGCAAGAATACCGAGGCCATCGCTGTGGCTGACCGGTGTATTGCAGAATTCCCCAATAAGAAGATTACTTTCGATTACTTTATGCTACCGCTGGCCGAGGTTTATTACCAGGCAGGGGCTACACAGAAAGCCAATGATTTTGTACGGACGATTGCAGGAATCTATATTGAGAACCTGAGCTATTATAATTCTGTAAGCCCGGAATTCAGCAGTTACTATCAGGAAGACAAGATGCAGGCCTATGCCGTGATGTCGAGAATCTGGGAGTGGGGCGAGCGCTTTAACCAGAAAGCCCTGCTCGATGAACTGAAATCGAAAATGATCGTTCCGGATGACCTGAAGGATCTCTTCAATTAGATACCGGAATTCTTAAGATTATCCGCCGTTTGTCTGTGCAAACGGCGTTTTTTTTGAAAGTGATTGGTTAGCTACGGGATAAATATCAAAACTTGTCATATACGAAACAACAGCTGCAGGATGATATAATGTTTTAACCAGCTATGATTGGCGAAGCAACAGTCACGTATAATCACTCACCTTTAAAGGCCGTATTTTTTTGCCATGGTCTGCCTGACAGAATCGCATGATCCTGCAATCCGGAACAATCTGCCGTTTTTAGTGTTCCATTATCACAAGTTGATTTTACCAGTTTTCTCATGAATAATTAACAGGATGAAAAAAGCAACCGGAATTATACTCATTGGGCTGTCGTTGATTGGCATGCTTACCAATCATTTTCTGATCGCAGACAATTACCAGAGCAACATATTAAGTTACGCAACAGTATTGGCTTTTTTTTCAGGACTGATACTGGTAACACCGTTTAAACTGATACCACTCATTATCTTTGATAACCGGGAGTATGATGCAAATACAACCATTGAATCCCTGGTGCAGAAAATCAGGCTGAGAGCTGTGTTGTTTAATAACATATCTGTTGCGATTTTCTTCTTTACTATCATGGTGATACTCATCGGTTTTTACCTGCTCGTTTTCCCTCCGATAGAAAAACTGAACAATGAGGATAGCTACCTTACCTCAAGCCTGACCATAAGGATTGGCGCCTCTGTGCTTCTTATCTTTTTAGTCCAGATCTTATTCAAAGTATTTAAATACTTATTGAGGGTTGCCGCATTTTACAATGCTAAAGCAGATGGCATTGAATTTAATAAATTGAGACCTGAAATAGAATTGGGGAAGTTAATGGAACTATTTACCCCTGATAAATATGATATTTCCGAATTGCAGCAATCCTCTGTTTCCGACAATCTGGTTGAAATGATTAAAGCCAGATTAATTAAATAACGCATTTCTCACCAGGGTTTGAAAAAACCGATATTTCTTTAAAATTGTTGCAGTTTTATGGGTAGAATGAAAATGTTAAATGTAACTTTGAATGCAGACTCCGGTAATTGCCGGAAACAGATTCTGAAGGCTTCTACATGTTAACATTGGAATTAATGAAGAAACTGGTTTTATTTATTGCACTGCTTTCAGTGATTGCGGCAAAATCACAAAAATCGGTTTACTATCCTTTCCCTGACAGCAATGCCTGCTGGAATATTGATATGTCGCAGGGAATGTGCTTTCTGGGAGGGTGGTCAGATGAAAAGTATTCAATTACCATCTCAGGCGATACGGCCATAAACGGTCAGACATACCATAAGTTGTTTACGCCTTTCGTAAAGTTTACCAACAATTCTGGCTATTGCACACAGCAGAATTTTCAAGGTTATAAAGGTGCTTTCCGTCAGGATATTCCGGATAAAAAAGTGTACTTCATTCCACCGGCACTTACAGCGGAACAATTACTGTATGATTTTTCAATGAATCCGGGTGATACCGTAAAGGGTTACCTGCAACAGGCATGGGATGCAACTGATATTGTTCAGGAGGTTGATTCGGTGCTTGTTGGCGACAGTTACCGCAAGCGCTGGCTCATCAATCCGTGCTACAATATACACCTGATCGAAGGGGTCGGATCAACTTACGGCCTGTTGCAACCCTCTCCGGGTTGTATGACCGATATGGCATACTATGAGATCAATTGTTTCAGTTTGGACGGGGTATCACTGTATCCTGAAACCTCACCGGAGTGTCTGCTCATCACTTCAATAAGCGGTCAAAAGCCAGATATTGAAGTTGTTAATATTTACCCGAATCCTTCCAATGGTTCATTTAATGTCGGTGTTTTAAGGCCGGATGGTATTGATGAAGTCCGCGTTACCGACATGGTCGGGAATCTTGTTTTTCAGAAACAAATCCGAGATCAGGAATATTTCAGCATTTCCGGATTAGACCGGGGAACTTATATTCTGACCATAGTTGATAAAAACGGCAGGACTACAAGCAGAAAGATAATCAGTTGTCCATAAACGTTATGTTCTGAATCAAAGCAGAAAATCAAGGTTCAAAAAACGGCCTAAAACATGAAGCCCGTATCAGATTTACTGTTACGGGCTTCATCAGTTCACGGAGGTCAAGACGTTAATCAGATGGATTAAGGAAATATCTGACCAAACGGCGTTCAGTGGTGGTTGGAACAGAAGCAAAGAAAGGCAGGGTTTCTACGATGAGCCCGATATCTTTTGCATAGCGTTTGTGTGTATACCGGGGATTGCTTACAATGATAAAGGGGGGGTACAGTTTATAGGATGCTTTATAATTGCATGTAATAAATTCTCCTGCCGGGGTGCTGATCAGCAAATCCTTATCATCCATTTTCACATTGACTGTATAAACAGTGTCGCCAATTGTTGGTATGATCGAAGTATAGGAATAAAAGACAGTGGAATAGTCAACAGACGAAAACCAGACCATTCCTGATGGGTCAACCAGGTAATGAAGAGAATCCCTTAAATACTCATTAACTTTCTTCTGACTGGTGGTACCCCAGGGCCAGGGTTTGGTGATTTTTGCAAAGGTGTTTCCGTGAATCAAAGTGTCTTTTTCAACATAGCAGCTGTCGAAAACATCTGTAGGTGTAGCGTTGCCGAGGGAGTCGATCACGAAACGCTGATATATCCAATAATTACCGACCTTAAGCCGGCCATAATCCGGATAGGTTACCGGGGGCTCTGATTCGTCCTGTTTGCATCCTCCTACAAATAAGGATACGACAGATAATGATAATAATAATTTCATGTTAGACATCTCTTATATGTTTGGTATTTTCCGGAAAACGCGCATATACCTGATTTATTGCATTTTGATAACAATTCCTGCTGAGAACAGATTAGTCAAGCAACAGGTATCCGCGAAAGGAAGCGAAGCCCTGCTGATCAGGGTCAGAGGAGACTGACAGTAAAATCAGATGGATCATGAAGAAGAAATAACCGGGGTGAACCAATTCAACTCTTGTCACCTTACGATATTGAATGCACTCTTTTTCCTCCTTGTAATGGCAATGCCAGTCTGGTTCTTAAGCGAAGAGACCAGGGGGAAATTTTGCAAACACCATTATATTCCGGCACAAATGGCGCGGGGAAAGAGTATCCTGTAGCTCAGTAAAAGTCTATTTCTTTTGCTTAACGAACAGCAGCAACCCGACACCGGCCAGGATAAACGGAATGCTCAGCCATTGTCCCATATTCAGGGTCATGCCCTGTTCAAAGGCCACCTGGGGTTCCTTCACAAACTCTATGAGGAACCTGACGCCAAAAAGGATAATCAGGAATATCCCGAAAATGGTGCCTTCCTTCATTTTGAGGTAATTTTTACGGTAATACCAGAGCAGACCAAAGAAAAGGGCCAGATAGCAAAGGGCTTCATATATCTGGGTCGGATGTCTTGGCTCCGTCTGACCGTCGCGCACATAGATGAATCCCCAGGGCAGGCTGGTGAAATAGCCGTAAATTTCGCTGTTCATCAGGTTCCCCATCCTGATAAAGAATCCGCCCAGGGCTACAACGATTACAACACGGTCAAGGGTCCAGAGGTAGGTTTTGCCTGATTTCCGTACAAAAAGGATGAGTGCCAGCAGTATGCCGATGGCAGCGCCATGGCTGGCAAGGCCTCCCTCCCAGATTTTCAGGATGCTGAGGGGGTTTTTGAGGTATGAAACAGGCTCATAAAAGAACACATGTCCGAGCCTGGCCCCCACGATGGTGCCGATCACCACGTAAGTGGCCAGTTTGTCAAGCAGGTCGATGCGGATATTCTCACGTTTGAATACCTGTTTCTCAAGCACCAGGTAGCCAAGGTAAAATGAAAGCGCAAAAAATAATCCGTACCATCTAATCTGCAGGCTGCCAAGTTTGAAGATCAACGGACTGACATCCCAGGTAATTTGCTGAATCATCATAGCGAAAATGATTTGAAGTGACAAAAGTAATGCATTTGCCGGTATTTAAGGTCAGTTACCCGTCATTTGCCTCATGATTTACTGATCCGGTTGAGGTAACTGCTCACAAAAGCCGGATACTCAGCAGTGCTTGTGAAAGGATTGGCTGCCTTCGAATTCTCTGCATCTGTGATGGAGTTTCTGAGATTTATCTTATCCTGATTGCTTGTAAAATACCGGCCTTTTTGCGCAAGATGGGAAGCAAGGTATTCCTGTTCTGTCTGACCGGGGGTAGGAACAAGCAATGCTTTGTTTCCGGTGTAAGCAAGGTCCATCAGGGTGGAGTATCCCGATCTGCAGATGACAACCGGCTGAATTTTCAGAATGCTGAGAAGCCGTTCTGAATGCAGATGGCCAGCGATATCCAGATTTTGCCTGAGAGGGGTGATGGTGTTTTCTCCCGGAATCCCCCTCAGTAGCAGGCATTTTTTATCTTTCACCGGCAGTTGATCAAGAAGCCTGTTTTCAAAAACGGTACGCTGCGGCTCAGGTCCTGAAACCATAGCCACAATATCATAGTTGTTTTCATTTTTGTAATCTGAAGGCTTGCTGAAGCGGCTGAGGATACCTATATAACCGGCATTTCCAGGCAGCTTGTAGCCATGAGAAAGCTTTCCCGATAAGTTGTTTTCACCTTTGGTATCCGGAATCCAGCATTCATCAAATTTCGCGGCAAAATATCGTGTGAAGGCACGCAGGAAAGGTTCTGCAAATCTGAGGGCGGGCGGAGCTATGATGTTTAACTGATGGGTGATGAAAACAGTGCGTACTTTACTGTTCCAGAGTCCGTAACGGTTATCTGAGATCAGGCCGTTGATGTTGTATTTCCTGATCAGTGATTTGATGGAGAAATGTTCCTTTAAAATGCTGTATAGCAGGCGCGGTGCTGAAAATAGTATACTTAGTCCGGCTCCTGTCTTTTTGCCATACCTGACCCGGTAACCGGGAAAAGTAATCCAGTCTGCTTCAGGAAATTCTGTTCTGAGCAGGTTCAGTTGAGGTCCGTCTGCAGCCAGAATTACATGTGCTCCATTCTTTCGAAGTTCTTCGATCAGTGGAATGCAGCGGGTAGCATGTCCCAGACCCCAGTCGAGCGGGCAGATTAAAATCCTGTATTGTCCGGGTGCCTGCATGATTGCTTTTTGCAAATATAGTCAGAGCAAAATCATCTGTGATCCGGATTTTCAGAATTTATTTTAATTTCTTAAATTCGCATTATGCCATCATCCGATGATAAAACCCTTCTGTTCCAGATTGCGGTTACCCTGCTTCCAGGGGTAGGAGACATCAATGCCCGCAAGCTGATTGCCTATACCGGAAGCCCTGAAGCTGTTTTCACGGAAAAAAAGGCCGGTTTGATGCGAATTCCGGGAATGGGTGAATCAACAGCGAACCTGATTGTGAGCAACAGGAATGTACTTGAAAGGGCGGGGAAAGAAATCGGTTTCATAAGGAAATTCGGTATTAAAACACTCTTCTATACCGATGATGAATATCCCGAAAGGCTGAAGCAATGTGTCGACAGCCCCGTATTACTCTACTGTATAGGCAATGCAGATCTTAATGGCGCGAGGATAGTTAGTATTGTGGGCACACGCAGGGCGACCGATTATGGCAGGGAGGTATGCAGGAGGCTGGTTTATGGTCTTAAGGAACAGAATATTCTTGTTGTAAGTGGTATGGCTTATGGTATTGATACCTGTGCCCATAAGGCTGCCCTTGACGAAGGATTGAAGACGGTAGGTGTGTTTGCCCATGGTCTCGACAGGGTGTATCCACCCCTGAACAGTGCGCTGGCCCGGCGGATGACTGAGCAGGGTGGGCTGATCACTGAATTTATGAGTGAAACCAATCCTGACAGGGAGAATTTTCCACGGCGGAACAGGGTGATTGCCGGTCTGGCCGATGCCACTATAGTAATTGAAGCCGGTGCGAAGGGTGGTGCATTGATCACTGCCGATATTGCCAATTCATACAACCGCGACGTATTCGCCGTTCCAGGAAGGATTGGTGATCCGGTTTCCGAAGGCTGTAATAACCTGATCAAGACAAACAGGGCAGCCCTGGTTCAGTCGGCAGCTGATGTATGTTATATCATGGGTTGGGATAAGGAGAAGCCTAAAAATCAGCCCGTTCAGCGGAGCCTCTTCATCAATCTTGAACCTGATCAGGAGGCTGTGGTAGCTATTCTCAGTGAACATGGTGACTGCAGCCTCGATAAAATCTGCCTGTCTTCAGGAATTCAGACAAGCAAGATCGCCGCGGCTCTGTTGGGCCTCGAATTCGAGGGGATTGTCAGATGTCTTCCAGGGAAAATATACCGCCTAATTTAATTCTGCAGTAATTTTTCGGCTCTTGTAAATCAGGATGGAAGCAATGAATACCGAACCAAGGGCAAACAGCCAGAAAAGCGTGATGTCCTTGCTGAGCAATATGAACCTGTATATGCCATGGAACAGGATGGTTGCCCCCAAGCCGGTCATGGAATCGATGAACAGGTTTTTACGAAGTTTGCCCAGGCCGAGAAAAAATCCCATGATGATGCCAAAAACGGCGTTCATCGGGCCTATGGAGAGGAAATAAGCCGGGTCGAGTCCGCTTTTTGCAGAGAAATAGATGTAATAGATGGAATAAACAACTGAAAGACCCAGTGCAATGGCTACTGAAAATAATATGCCATCGGACGGGTTGTTAAAGCGGCTTTTCGTTGCAAGTGAAAACCGGAGCGGAAGAAATTTACTTACTTCACCGACAAAAGCTACAATGATAAACGAATAGGTAATCATCCTCCTAATGCTTCTGGCCCCGTCGATGACGAAATAGTGGGCTATCAGATCAGCCAGAATCACCGGAAAGGCGATCAGGCATCCCCAAAGAAAAGATTTTACAAGAAGTTCATGTCCCTCTTTCGGAAACCGGAATTTAAGAAACAGGTATAAAAGTATAAAGGCAATAGGTGAGATCAATAAGCCTGCAATGTTTCCCATAACTGATTGATTTAGTGTAATATATTAACATGAAATCAATTGCAGACAGCCGTTTCTGCTATGTTCTGGATGCCGGTTCCCGGATTGGCAGCAGTTCCCCTGAGGGTATAGTTATTAACAAATATATGGATATTTCGTAATTTTGCAATCTTCGCTATAAATAATTATAAGTTACAAAGGTCATGGTTGAAGTCAGGAAAATCGAAGAAAGTGAGATCACAGAGAAGGGAATCAGAAACTGGCCTGTCTGGGAGAAGGAGGTTTCGAGGTTTCCGGCAACCTATGAGGAGGAAGAGTGGTGCTATTTTCTTGAAGGAGATGTAGTCATTGAAACTGACTCAGGCAACTATAATATTCAGCCCGGCGATTTTGTTGTTTTCAGAAACGGACTCAGTTGTACCTGGGATATCAGGAAACCGGTGAGGAAACATTACAATTTTATCTGAAAATGGATAACTACAAAGGAGTTGTCATCCGTTCTACAGGTAACTCCTGCACTGTACTTTCGGCTGAAGGTAAAATTGTGGAATGCAGGCTGAAGGGAAATTTCAGGATTAAGGGAATTAAATCGACCAACCCGATAGCTGTTGGCGACAGGGTTGAGTATACTTTTCAGAAGGAAAAGGATTTCGGACTTATTCATGCCATTGCCGAACGGCACAATTATATCATCCGGAAGGCAACCCGCCTGTCGGCACTCTCACACATCATTGCGGCCAACATCGACCAGGCAGTTGTAATGGTTACACTGACCAGACCCAGGACATCTACCGGTTTTATCGACCGGTTTCTGGTGACTGCAGAAGCCTATCACATTCCGGCGTTTATTATTTTCAATAAATGTGATCAGTATTCAAAGGAAGAAGCTGCAAAGCTGGATGCACTCATCAGTCTTTATTCTGAGCTGGGATATCCCTGCTTCAGGACCTCAGCCCTGCTGGGTCAGGGAATAGAAGAGGTAAGGGGCCTCCTTAGCGGCAAAGTTACCCTGATCAGTGGCCATTCAGGCGTTGGCAAAACGGCCCTGATCAACACCATTGAGCCGGGGCTTTTGCGCAAAGTCGGGGCGATTTCGGAATACCACCTCAAGGGCAAGCATACCACAACCTTTGCCGAGATGCTTCCCTTACGGGATGGCGGATTTGTGATTGACACACCGGGAATCAAGGAGTTTGGTCTCGTTAACTTCGACAAACAGGAGGTTCCCGAGCGGTTCCCTGAAATGCGCAGTCTGATGCATTTGTGTCAGTTCAGCAACTGTACCCATGTGCATGAACCGGGCTGTGCTGTTAAACAGGCTCTTTCGAAAGGAAAGATCAATCCTTCACGTTATTCGAATTACATCAGCATTCTTAAGGATGAATACTTTGAAGAGGCAGAGTGGGATTAATTTAACAAATACCTGAATATGCGGGTTGTTATACAAAGGGTGAGCAGAGCATCGGTCAGTTGCCCCGATTACGGTGAAAACAGGATCAGGGCCGGAATGCTGGTCCTGCTTGGGATTGAGGAAGCCGATAGTGAAGAAGATGCGGAATGGCTGTGCAGTAAAATCTCAAAATTGCGGATTTTTAATGATGAGCAGGGGGTGATGAACCTTTCGGTGATGGAAGTGTCGGGTGAAATACTGGTTGTCAGTCAGTTTACCCTGCATGCAGGAACCAGGAAAGGCAACCGGCCTTCCTATATCAGGGCTGCCAGGCCGGAGAAAGCCATCCCTTTGTATGAATATTTCATTGCCCGGTTAAAGAATGAGACTTCACTTTTAGTCAGCTCTGGCTGGTTTGGTGCCAATATGCAGGTTGAACTGATCAACGACGGGCCTGTAACCATCCTGATGGATTCAAAAAATAAAGAATAGGACTTTCTGTTTCTGCCGGCTTCCGAAATTGAAATCAGAAACTCAGGCTCAGGCCGAAGCTGGGCATCAGGGGCAACTGGTATACCTTTTCCCCTGTGATCCGGTTCACATAGAAGATGTTCTCCCGGTTATAGATGTTTGTAACACTGAGGTTTATTTCAAGCATACCTTCTTCGCCAATCCTGAAGCGGCGCATCAGGCTGAGGTCAAGCCGGTGGTAATAGGGCAGTCTGGCTTTGTTGTAATCACCATAGAGAACGCCCAGTTGTCCGTTTGATGTAAGATAATTACTACCTGCGCCCAGTTCGAACAGGAGTTTTTCATATTCCCCGGCGGTTTGGGTGAACGGAAACCCTGAACCCAGATTCCAGCGGGCGTTAAATTCCCACATCAGTTCTTCGCCGAAACGGTAAGATCCCACAAGGTTCACATTATGCCTGCGGTCGTAATGGGGAACATAGGATATGCTGTCGTCAGACCTGTTGACATAGGAAAGCGAATAAACTGCCCAGAAATAGATTTTCCGTTTTTCGTATTTGAAAGATATGTCAAACCCGTTGGCATTGCCATTTTCAATGATAAAGTCCTTTCTCAGGTAATCCGGTTTGTAGTTGGGATCGACCGGATTGTTGTACGGAGTATCATCATTGTATACTTTATTGCGGTTAATGTTGGTCAGCTGGGAGAAATTTTTGTAATAAACTTCCATGTTCATCGTCAGCGAAGGCAATGGATCGAGCTCAACACCGAAAATGATGTGTTCGGCTTTCTGAAGTTTGTGTTTTACATCCTTTCCGTTGAATTTTTCCTGAAGGTTATCGGGCCCCGAAAGGAAACCGTAGAAGAGGTTCACGACATCGCGGTCGGAATTGGCACTGATCAGGTTCTGTGAGTACAATCCGGCTGCCATTTTGAGCCTGATACGATCGGTCAGGTTGTATTTGATTGCGAGACGGGGTTCAGGCGAAAAGTTGGCCAGTGAAGCGTAATATTGTAAACGCAGTCCGGGCTCAAACAGGAGTTTGCCTTTGGTCATTTTATATTTGATGTATCCTGCAATCTCAGTAGTATTTTCAGTCTGGTTTATATTGCGGCCGACCGAATTGAAAAAGTCGAATTCGGTTTTGAAGCCGAGCATCTCGAGACCATATTTTATTTCATTCTTACCCAGAAAATAGGTAAAGCCGAGTCCCATATTAAAGCCGTTTATGCTGCTGGAGCGTGAAGGGAGGGAGCCCTCTTCCATATTGATCTTGTAAGTAGAATAGGCGAAATTGCCCTCGATCAGCACAGGGTTATTGCCCGGTATGACCAGGAAATTCAAACCGCCACCTGAAGATTTCCAGTTATAGCTTGCCAGGTTATCATAGTCAACTTTATCCCTGAAGTTAAAACCGTAGAAATTGATCTTTGATCCATTCTCTCCGTTGATGGATACTTTTCCGTACACATCCGTATAATTAAAGGGAAGTCCGGCTGTATCGATGTAATTGTATAAAAGTTTCGAAGATTCTTTCAGATAGGAGTTCTTTGCAGTAAGCAGGAAGGAAGTGCTGCCTCCGCCCGATTCGTTTTGCTTTTTAATGGGCCCTTCCACCATCAGTTTTGCACCAAAAGTGCTGGCCCCTGCTTTTCCTGCTATTCTCTTTTTGTTTCCGTCGCGGGTGGTCAGGTCCATTACAGATGAAATCCGGCCTCCATGCTGGGCGTTGAAACCACCTGTGTAGATGTCGGCATTGCGCAGGATATCGGTATCGAAAACTGAGAAAAGGCCGATGGAATGGAATGGGTTGTAGACTATCATCCCGTCAAGAATCACCTTGTTCTGTATGGGTGAGCCACCCCTGATGTAAAGCTGACCACCCTGGTCACCGGTGAAAATAACACCCGGAAGCACCTGGAGGTACTGGGCAAGGTCAGCCTGGCCTCCGATGGTCGGGATACGGCTGATCTGTTTGGGCGTAAGCTTGATGACTGAAGTTCTTGTATCGCTTCGGGCTTCTTCACGTTCTGCGGTAATCTGAACTGCTTCAAGATTGAATGCTGCCTTGTTCAGGAAAAGCTTCCTCGTCAGGACAGTATTTCCACGGATACTGACTTTCTCGCGGAGGGTATCATAGCCAAGATAGGTTACCATCAGGGTGTAGTCACCATCAGGAATTTTTGAGATGGTAAAATAACCGTTGACATCGGTGGCTGCTCCGTGGGAGGTCCTGAACAGGTATACATTGGTGAAAATTACCGGTTCTCCGGTCTCTTTCTCATACACAAATCCCCTGATTGTTCCGTTTTGTGCGAATGCAAACGATGATGAAAATATTATAATGATCAGGGTAACAATAGCCAGGGAGGTGATCCTTTTCATAAAAAGTAGACTTGAGTAGTTCTGTTGGTATGCATCAGCAGAAATCTTTAACCTGAAAGTTTATTGCTGTAAACTGCATTTGAGTTGAATTGCAAAGTTATATAATTTATAAAGATGTATTCTTTAAATTTCCTTTGTAAAACCGTGAACTGGGAATTATTTTATAAACCTGCCGGCATCTTCCGATGACGGGAGTATACATTTTGTTGTTCTTCCGAAAATAGTGTAACGGTATCGGGCAACAAAACGATAAAGTGCTTCCCTTATGGATACAGGGACAAACTTCATTACCCTGGTCAGCAGCGCAAACTGTGGAATGGCCTGGCTTATCTCCAACACGGCCTCTGATCCTTTAAATGTGCCGGCCTGGCTGATGTATAACAGGCTTTGGGGTGTAATTTCTTGCGTCTCCCGGTTTTTGAACAATGATGAACCAAAGGTTGTAAAAATAAGTCTCTTTTCCCGGTCAGCCTTCAGAAGTAAGAGGATGAGCCGGTTGCATAATACACAGTCACCATCAGACACTACAAGTCCTTTTCCTTCAGGGATTTTTGTGATCAGCAATGCAAGCGTTTCTGAAGAAATAAGCTCCTCTTTTTTTATTTCGATCATAAGTTCATAAATCAAACATTACATCGACTTTGGTAAGCCTTATATGCAAACAATTTTCATTAAAAATTGTTAGTAAACATCGGGTTTGGAGTTCAAAATCCTTTTTATATCTTTGCTTTTCAGAGTGTATTCAAAAAATTACATAATTACTTAATTCAATACAAGGAATGAGTGAACAAATCATATCTGTTACGGGTGGAAATCTGCATGTTCCCGATGAACCGGTAATCCCGTTTATCGAAGGGGATGGTACCGGGCCGGACATCTGGGCAGCATCGCAACGCGTGCTTGATGCCGCTGTTGAAAAGGCTTATCATGGAAAAAGGAAAATTGTCTGGAAAGAGGTGTTGGCCGGTGAGAAAGCTTTCAACAAAACCGGAAACTGGTTGCCCGATGAAACACTCGAAGCTTTCAAGCATTATAAGGTAGGGATTAAAGGTCCGCTGACAACCCCGGTGGGTGGTGGTATCAGGTCACTGAATGTTGCCCTGAGGCAACAGCTTGATCTGTATGTTTGCCTTCGCCCTGTCCGCTGGTTCACAGGTGTTCCCAGCCCTGTGAAGGATCCTTCGAAGGTCGATATGCATATTTTCAGGGAGAACACCGAGGATATTTATGCCGGAATTGAGTACATGAACGGGACACCCGAAGCCGACAAGGTGAAGAAATTCCTGATTGAAGAGATGGGTGTAAAGAAAATACGTTTTCCTGAATCCAGTTCCATCGGAATCAAGCCGGTGTCGAAAGAAGGAACAGAGCGACTGGTGAGGGCTGCACTTAAATACACCCTGCAGCGTGGTTTGCCTTCGCTGACCATTGTGCACAAAGGCAATATTATGAAGTTCACCGAAGGTGCCTTTAAAACCTGGGGTTATGAACTTGCACGCCGTGAATTCGGAGATCAGACTTTTACCTGGGCCGAATATGATGAAATAGCCGCATCCGGAGGCAAGGAAGCAGCCGATGCTGCACAGCAGCATGCCATCAGTTCAGGAAAGATCCTGGTGAAGGATGTGATCGCTGATGCTTTCCTTCAGCAAATCCTGCTTCGACCTGCCGAATATTCGGTTATTGCTACACTTAACCTTAATGGTGATTATATTTCCGATGCCCTGGCCGCCATTGTCGGTGGGATTGGCATAGCTCCGGGCGCAAATATCAACTATGTTACTGGTCATGCTATTTTTGAGGCAACCCATGGCACTGCTCCCAAATATGCCGGCCTGGATATGGTTAATCCGGGTTCGGTCATCCTTTCGGGTGCCATGATGCTTGAATACATGGGCTGGGATGAAGCGGCAGCGCTGATATATTCCGGTATTGAGAAAACCATTCTGGCCAAAAAAGTTACCTACGACTTTCACCGGCTGATGGAAAATGCCACCAAACTGAAAACATCTGAATTCGGGACAGAAGTGGTCAATACAATCCGGAATAACTGAAAATGAACTACAAATTGTAACCTTTTAGATTTAAAACCAATGGCAAAAAGACTTAAGGACATTCTGCACGAAAAAATACTTGACTGGAGACCCCGTACCGAAAGGTTATTAAAGGAATACGGTGATGTTGTAGTCGATAAAATTACCATCGGCCAGATCATCGGAGGAATGCGAGGCATTAAATCGATGGTTTCGGATATTTCATACCTTGATCCCATGGAAGGTATCCGTTACCGCGGATATACACTTCCTGAGGTATTTGAAAAGCTTCCCCAAGCGCCACATTCCGATATGCCGTTGGTTGAAGGTCTTTACTTTCTGCTCCTCACAGGCGATATACCTACCGAAGAGCAGGCTGCTGCTACTGCTGATGAATTTAATCAGCGCCGGATTCTTCCAAGGTACATTTATGAAGTAATTGACGGAATGCCATGCTGCAGTCACCCGATGACGATATTTTCGACCGCCATCCTGACCATGCACCGCGAATCCTTCTTTACCAAGAAATACCATGCCGGTGGGCTGCATAAACTTGATTACTGGGATCCCACCTTTGAGGATTCATTGAATATGCTGGCCAAGTTGCCTGAAATTGCGACCTACATCTATGCTAAGCTTTACCGTGACGGGAAAAGGATACAATCGAATCCGAACCTTGATTTTGGTGGGAATTTTGCTCATATGATGGGCATCGGAAAACCTTACGACGATGTTTCCAGGATGCACTTTATTGTTCATGCCGACCATGAAGCAGGAAATGTGAGTGCGCATGCAGGCCATCTTGTTGCAAGTTCATTGTCAGATGTTTATCTTTCCATTTCAGCGATGGTCAATGGTTTGGCCGGTCCGCTTCACGGACTTGCCAACCAGGAAGTGCTCCGCTGGCTGCACGACCTGATGGAAAAGATGGATGGTGATGTTCCCAGCGAAGCTGATCTGAAGGAATTTGTATGGAATACCCTGAAATCAGGACAGGTGATACCGGGATTCGGACATGCCGTACTGCGCAAAACAGACCCCCGTTATATGCTGCAGCGTGAATTCAGTCTGAAGAACCTCTCAGAAGATCCTTTGTTTAAAGTAGTTGATATGCTTTACAGGATTGTTCCGCCGATCCTTCTCGAACAGGGTAAAGCCAAGAACCCGTGGCCAAACGTTGATGCCCAGTCGGGTGTTATCCAGTGGCATTACGGTGTTAAGGAATATGATTTCTATACAGTGTTGTTTGGTATCGGAAGGGCCATCGGGATCTGTGCCAATATAATATGGGACAGGGCTTTGGGTTACCCCCTCGAACGGCCTAAATCACTCACCACTGCCATTCTTGAAGATATTGCTGCCGGTAAGGAAGTGATTATCGAGGATTAAAAAAAGTGAAAATCAATTAAAAGGGCAGCGATGCCCTTTTTTTTATATCCTTTAATTATGATAAAGCAAAAAGAAATCATCCTTCCGTCATTCAGCAGGGGATTTCACCTGATCACCCGGGAAATCTTACAGCAATTGGGTGACTTGCCTGAATCAGGATTGCTGCACCTTTTTATTAAACACACCTCAGCCGGAATCTGTATCAATGAAAATGCCGACCCGACGGTTCTCGCCGATTTTGAGACTGTTTTTAACCGGCTTGTGCCGGAGAACCAGGCTTATTACAGGCATACCATGGAAGGCAGTGATGACATGCCTGCGCACATCAAATCGGTATTAACCGGAACTGAACTGACAATTCCTGTCAGTAAAGGCAGGCTTAATCTCGGCACCTGGCAGGGAATCTACCTGTGCGAATTCCGCAACCGGGGAGGCAACCGAATGTTGGTAGCGACTATTATCAGTTGAGTCTAGAGGGATACTCAATTTGCGGTTGGCAGTAAGCAGTTCGCAGTTAGCAGTAAGCAACAGTCTGTGGTTAGTGAGCAGAAAGCGGATCGGTGTTGCCGGGTGGTTCAGGTTGAAACCTCCACGTAAAGTTGATGGAAACGTATTTTGTACTATAAACGAAAACCGTGAACCTTGAACCCGCTTCGGTGCGTTGGCAATAAATCGTAAACCGTCAACCGTAAATCGTAAATCATAAACCGTAAACAGAAGATGTTTTCCTCAACCACCTGAATCCGGGCGCACGGTTTATTTCCTGGTCAGGTAATCGTAATACCATTGAATCGCCTGTTCCAGACCGGATTGGAGGCTGTATTCAGGATGGTAGCCAAGCAACCTGGATGCTTTGTCAACAGAAGCGAGCGAATGAAGCACATCACCTTTGCGGGCAGGACCGTAAACGGGTTTTATACTAGCTATTTTCGGGTCGAAGCGGGACAGGAATCCTGTCAGGTAATTGTATAATTCGTTGAGACTGGCATTTGCACCATAAGCTACATTGTACACAGTATTCAGGGCATCGGGATTATTGGTAAGCAGGGCCAGCTGATTAACCTGGACTACATTGTCGATGTAAGTGAAATCGCGCGAATGGCTGCCATCCCCGTTGATCACCGGAGGGATGCCCTCAATCAGCGACTTGATGAATTTGGGTATAACAGCGGCATAGGCTCCGTCAGGATCCTGCCGCTTTCCGAATACGTTAAAATATCGCAGGCCGATGATCTCCATGCCATACAATTCAGCAAAAACACCGGCATAGAGTTCATTTACGTATTTGGTTACAGCATAAGGCGAGAGCGGACGCCCGATGTTTTCTTCGACTTTTGGCAGGGCGGGATGGTCGCCATAAGTTGAGGAACTTGCTGCATAGACGAATCTTTTAATACCTGCATCCCGGGCAGCAACGAGCATATTAACAAACCCTCCGATATTCACGTCGTTGGTGGTGATCGGGTCGTTAATAGATCTTGGTACCGATCCCAGTGCGGCCTGATGAAGCACAAATTCAACCCCGGTCAGGGCTTTGCGGCAATCATCCGGATTACGTATATCTCCTTCAATCAGGGTAAAAGCGGGATTGCTGAGAAATGGCTCAATATTTTCCCTTTTGCCGGTAGAGAAATTATCCAGGCAGACAACAGTATTGTCCTGTTTCAGCAAAGTTTCAATGAGGTTTGAGCCTATGAAGCCGGCCCCGCCGGTTACCAGGATCCTTGAAGAATACAGTTTCAGCATATTGTCAGATTTGGTCAGTTTCAATTCACCGGGGCAGCACCGGATGGCCTTGTGAGGAAAGATAAAGGTATAAGTATTTTGTCAAAAACAAAAAACTGCACCATCACAAAATCCTGATCATTATTTACGAGTGCATACATCCTGTCCCTGTCATGGATAATGGTCGAACCATCAAATACATCAATCTCGGGGACGGGTAGTTTCCTGCCAAAGGTTTTTGCTGTCTGTTTACTGCCATCTTTCAGTTCTATGGTGATCCTGTGCAGCGGCAATGAATGCATGATCGAGTCCTTTCGGGTTGGCTCCATGTCGTTTAACAAAGCTTCGTACCTGATGTTTCTGTAGGCGTTTACCAACGACATCAGCTGAAGGGTATCGAAGTCCGTTATCAGTTGATTGTCGGAAAGCCGGTATAGGCTCAGACTCTGATTGTTGTTGTTAACTATGCGGTATGATTCTTCGGGTTTCTCAACGTATTCAAGACGGATCTCTTTGATCTCCGGGAGTTTCTTGTTGAAGACAGTATGTACACGCCAGTCGGATTCGAGCGGTGAGAAACGGGTGGCCACATATCCGCGCAGCCCGGGCATATAAATGATAACCGGGGTATCGGCCCCATCCATGAGTGCAAAGGTTCCTGAATTATCCATGGTGGCATCACCGATATAATAGGTTTTCGCAAGCTTTTCGTATGGAAACAGTTTGATACTTCCGATCTTTAGCCGATATGAATGCTGGTAAATCTCAACTTTAACCGATTTGGCTGAAAGTAGTTTCAGAATGTTATCATGGGCTGACCGTGCAACCGGTTCCCTGACTTCGATGCCGGCAATCGTCTGAAGGAAAATGCTCATATTCTCAACATGGGCATCATACTTTCCGTTCAGACTCCATGACCCATCCGGCCTGCGCTCAAGCAATACTTTATTGTCTGACTTATCGGCCATGAAAATTCTCGTTACTGCAGCAGTATCCTGAACTGCAAACTCGCTGATCTTACTGCTGAGTGTTGACTTTGACCTGTTGATAACCAGCAGAGCTGAAGCAATAGCCAATAATAGTGTGATGATTAGTATAATCCTGTTTTTTCGCATTCTTCTGCAATCGTTAGAATTTTTATTTCAACTACCGGGCATATTTTCGTTTACGTATGGCAAACTGAACCATGCCAAAAATTACAACCAGCAAAACAGGGCCGAGAATATTGATCAGCTGCCACATGAGCAACTGATTCCTTGCCTTTGTAACATCCAGGGCCCTGAGCCTGAGCTCGCGCGATCTTACTGACATCAGACCTTCATCATCGCACAGGTAATTGACGCAGTTAAGGATGAAATCACGGTTCCCGAATGTCTGCCCGGTGTGGCGGTCGTATCCCAGAGGCAACGGCATCAGGCTGCCCTCGTTCATGCGGAGTTGATTTTTGATGATATCCCCGTCTGAAACTACAATCATCCTGTTGTTCTTAATCTTTTCAGTAAAGCCAAGTTCAGGTGCTTCCGATATTTCAGAAGTCAGCCTGTTTTTAAACAACGATTCAAATTCACCTTCAAGCAACACCGCTACCGGCTGTGGTGGCTGATTGTATTCTTCCGGATCGGGGTCTTTACTCAGAAGATCAAGCGAAATCATAACGGGGGTAAGGGCTATCCTGGTGTATTGTGAAGTTTTCAGCAGGATGGTTTTGCGGATGGCCGGACTGCCGACAGTATCGATGCTGCTGATGAATTCCGTTCTTATGGCATTCAGATTGTTGACAACCGGGTGCGAAGAAGAGGCGGTGAGTACCGGAAAGTAGTACCAGGGAAAGAAACTGAATTGTGGCTGGTTGCCCATCTGGCCGGTTACCATAGGAATCGGCAGGGCATTGATATCCATAAGCAGGTTGCTGTTCAGGCGTACCCCATATTTGTACAACTGATCGTTCAGGTTAATATCCTGGGTGATACCCATAGTCTGAGTTGCCTGCTGGAGGCTGTCCATGGTTGCGAAGACAGGATCGATCAGCCAGAGTACTTTACCACCCTGCATAACGTACTGGTCTATGATAAATTTATCTTTTTCAGTGAATACCGAATCGGGCTGGGCAATGACGATGGCCCTGTATTTGTTCACAATACTAAATGATCCGTCATTATTGGCTTTCCGGCTGGTCAGCGCATTCACATTGCCGGCAATCTTAACCCTCTCAACGGTGTAATAGTCGCTGAGGGCGTACCTTATGTCAGCAGTTTCTATCAGTGACAGTTCGCCATGGCCATAGGTGAATGCAATTTTTGGCCTGTTGCTGTTGCTCAGTTTACGGATGGTATTGGATAGGTTGTATTCCAGTGCCTGCGTTGAATTGTTGATGATGGCATCTGGTGGGGCTCCCAGCTGGTCGGCAAGCAGGTTGAGCGGGATTTCCCTGCCCTTATAGGATACCATCGCACCCGGAAAGATCCGCTGTTGCTCCTGTCCCTGTTTGGTTCTAACGTTGATATCGGTGGGCTGTAAACCTTGCTGAATCAATCGTTCAAATACCTCTCCCCGGGTTTTTGCATTGGACGCTGAGGACGGATTGATGAATTCATATTCTATGTTGTCGCTGTAGGCCCTGAATTCATCAAGCATTTCACGGATAGACCTGGCAAGCATTTTAAATCCGGCCGGAAATTCTCCGTCAAGATAAACCCTGAAATAGATGATGTCATCGGTTTCGCGAAGTAGTTTTTTTGTGGAAGGAGCGAGCGAATAACGTTTTTCGGTAGTGAGATCGAACCGGGTAAAGAAAAATGATCCGATCACATTGATCAGAATGATCATCACCAGTGCAAGGATCAGCTGAATAAGATTGTTCCTGCGGGTATCCGTATGTTTTTTCAGAGGTGTTTCCATAGCTGTGCCTACCCTTTGTTGCCAACAGTTTTTTGATTACCCGGCTGCAGGCGGTTTCCCTGTTTTTCCCATTTACGGCTTTCGAGCACTACTTTGGTAAGCAGGATGAATATACCGATCAGGCTGAGAAAATAGAGTACATCGCGGGTGTCGATCACTCCCCGGCTCATCGAAGTATAATGGGACTGTATGCCCAGTGACATGATGAAGAGATCGGTTTTGCCGAACAGCGCCAGTTCCGATACAAAATCGAAGCCGGTATAGAAGAATCCACTCAAAATCAGGGCCAGGATAAAGGCAATGATCTGGTTATCGGTCACCGATGAAACAAACAGACCTATGGCAACAAACGCTGAAGCAAGGAAAATCAGGCCTATGTATGAGCCCCACAGTCCGCCCATGTCAAGGTTCCCCTTTGGAAGACCCAGCAGGTAAACGGAAACTACATAAGTCAGGGTCGGCAACAAAGAGAAGAAGACAAGGGCTACCCCGGCCAGGTATTTCGCCATGATGATCTGGATATCGGTCAGGGGTTTGGTCAGCAGCATTTCGATGGTTCCGCTTTTCTTCTCATCAGCAAACGACCGCATGGTTATAGCCGGAACAAGAAAAAGAAAAACAAAAGGGGAGAGGGTAAACAGATTGTCGAGGCTTGCGTATCCATAATCAACAATGTTGAATCCAAGCGGGAATACCCACAGGAACAAACCATTGATTAATAAAAATACGATCATGGCCAGGTAACCGATCAGCGAATTTAAGAAGCTGAAAATTTCTTTCCTGAAGAGTGTGAACATAATGATATACGGGCTTCTTTGGGGCAGCTAAATTACTTAAAATAGGCATCTGGCAGTCAGGCAGGAAATAATAAAAATCGCATTTCTTATATCTGTGCGGCATCTATCCGGACTTTTCAGCCATGAAATTCAATGAGGATTACATCATCGGTGGCAATTCCAAGCAACCCGGCTGCATTGCCTTTGTTGATGGCTATCTCAAGGAAACCGGTTGTGCTGAAGAGAACGGCTATTTCGCCTTCAGGCACTTCGCCATAGGCATCGCGGATGGTACTTACCGGATGGGTTTTCCCCTTGATATTCAATGAAAACTTTCTGTTCTGCCCCACTTCGGCGAATTCTCCTGAAGTGACATTGAGAAATGCATTCTCGTAATTGTCGATGTAAATTACCCTGCCTGCAATGGTACTGCCGTTGATCTGCGGCCTGAGGGTTATCAATGCCTTGAGTTCGCTTCTGACATCGCCCAGTTCTTCAATGGTTCCTCCTTTGGCAAGATGAACGGCTGCCTTCACAAAACGGTCGCGTGTTGAAAAGATAAAATAACCGGTGTCCTGGGCAATTGTAAGTTCAACGATCTTTTCCGGACTGCGGTCGAACATCAGTGCAAACACACCATTGTCGGCACCGATGAAAAAATGCTTCCTGTAGAGAATTGCCACATGGGGGGTTGATTCAGATTCTTCTGTATTTACACCAATAATGTGAATGCTTCCTTCAGGAAAGTGGTGAAAAGTGTTTCGCAGGATAAAAGAAGCCTGTTTAACATCGAATGCAGGAATCCGATGGGTAATATCAACAATCCGGGCATCGGGAAGCCGGCTGATGATCGCCCCTTTTACAGCTCCCGCATAATGATCGCGGGAACCCCAATCGGTTGTTAATGTTATCACCGGAACCATTTCATTTATTTTATCTGCTTATGCAAAATTACACTATCCCGTTGTGATACCAAGAAATAAAAGCTGATTTGGATTTTTTTTCAGCAGAGTCCGGCTATTCTGTCCGAGATTCCTCACTTTGTTAGGAATGACAAGGCTTTCAGGAAAGTGATAGCTGGAAAGAGATGGGTGGCGGCTTAGCCACCACCCACCCACCCCCTAAAATGATAACTATCTGTCATCCCGGATAAAGTGAGGAATCTCATACTCAATTTGTTTTATTTTCCTGCAATGTTCATGTTTCGCTACCTGATAAGTCCCGATTTTATATTTTTGTGAGAAACAAACTGCATGGTCAGACATATTGTATTTTTCAGATTGCTGAATGAGTTACCGGAGGAAAGCAAAAAGGAATTATTGAACGCAGTAAAGCTGAAACTGGAGGAGCTTCCCGGGTTGATACCTCAGATATTGTCGTTGGAGGTTGGCATCAACATCACCTCTGATCCGGGCGCTGCTCATCTTGCCCTGATGGGTGATTTTGAAGATTTGAACACTTTGAAAATATACCAGGATCACCCGGCACACAGGGCATTTGTTGCATGGAACCGGGATAAATGCCCGAAAATTTCGGTCATTGATTATTTTCTTTGATTTCTTTTATGTGGCAGGGATTTTGTGAATTTCCCGCCTGAAAAACCATCCTCATGATAAAACTGCAATTTTCCGCAATGTGCCTGTTTATGGCTTTGTTCATAGTATCCTGCGATCTGAACGGCGAAAGCCATGAGAAGTTTACAGGCTATGTAAGTGTGGTTGAAACCATCATACCCGACAGTGCTTATACAGGACAGACAATCCCTGTTTATGCCCGTGCAGCGGCACCCAATGGCTGCTGGTCTGACCTTCAGCTATACCTGGGGAAATCAGTGGTTGCTGATACTGTCTACGGTATTTCAGCTACAGGTCTCTATGAATCGTACAACGGTCTTTGCACCGAGATTCTGGTATCGGAAGACACCACCTTCAATTTTAAACCCGATACTGCCGGAACATATCTTTTCATTTCCTATTCATCTTTATTGGTGCCAACCTATGATACACTCTATGTGTTGGATTCATTGCCAGGAAAACGTTGATCGCATGATTCATTGATTTTTGCTGATGTTGGTCAAGAAATTTGAAGGTACAAAGGTGATCTGCCTGAATGCATGGAAGTTCAGGCGGGGAGCTGCCATCACTTTGCCGGGGATCGGCATCATTACCGGGAAAACAGCCTCGCTGAATCAGGGATTACTCAGACATGAATTTGGTCACATTCTCCAGTACCGGGAATGCGGTTTCTTTTTCTACTGGTTCCGTATAGCCCCGTTGAGTCTGTTCAGTGCATGGAAAGCCGTAAGAAACCACAAATATATTCACATGAAATGCTGGACGGAGTGGACTGCAAACCTGCTCTGTTTTCATTATTTCAATTGTCCTGACGATTGGGACCACCGCCAATATCCGATTAAACCACAGGGAGGCGAAATGGGTAATCCGCCGCAATTCCTGCTGAAGAGAACGGTTGTACAGTTGTTGAATTAGTGAAGATAATTCAATCAGTGAGCCTGTTTTTATAATGAAAATGTTGAATTTTGACGGTATCAGGATTTGACCATCCCTTTCAGGCATCACGTCCCGGCTCAATTTACCCTCCTGATTTCAAACCACAGGTTTTGATTTTTTTATCTTTGTAACCTCACTTCCTTCATTTACTGTTGGTCACAACCATTCATTCTTCTTATGAAAACACAAAAAACAGGTTTGCTCTTTACGTTTCTTCCCGTACTGATTTTACTGGTAACTGCTACAGCGGCTTTTCTGAGATACGATATACATCAGAGCCCGGTAAAAGCTGATCTGCGCGAATCGCCCGGGTTTTTTCCTTCAGACTGGATGGAGAATCAACGGACATTTCCGAATGGCACCATAAAAACTGCGGCTTACCTGGAAGCGGTCAGGCAGGCCAGGGACCTTCATGCCGCAGCAGGAAGAAGTAATTTTGAATGGGAATTTGCCGGTCCGTTAAACATTGGGGGAAGAATCACGGATATTGAAGTTCCAGGTGGGAGTTACTCAACTATTTTTGTTGCTGCTGCTTCGGGCGGAATTCTGAAAACAACCAATAACGGGGCCAGCTGGACCAATGTTTTCAAGGATCAGGCCACCATCTCCATCGGAGATATTGCCATTGGTTCAGAAGAAACAGATCTCATGTATGCAGGTACCGGTGAAGCGAATTCATCAAGCCAGAGTTTCAGAGGCGATGGCATTTATAAGTCGGTCGACGGTGGGACGACCTGGCAGCATTCAGGGCTTGAATTGTCGGCTTACATCGGTAGAATAGTCATTGACCATTCAAACTCCGACAGGGTGTTTGCCGCAGCCTGTGGCAACCTTTTTACACCCGACGAAAACCGCGGGGTATATCGTACCATTGATGGCGGAAATACATGGGAAAGGGTACTATTCGTAAGCGATTCAACGTCAGCCATCGACCTGGTACAGCATCCTGAAAATCCGGATATTCTTTATGCGGCCATGTGGGAACGCATGCGCGGACTCAACTATCGCCGTTCTTTCGGAACAACATCAGGTATCTGGAAAACCACCGACGGAGGTGATACCTGGACAGAACTCACCACCGGTTTGCCCCAGGGAAGTGAAACAGGAAGAATCGGTCTGGCCATATCACCATCTTCCCCATCGGTGCTTTATGCGTTTTATGATAATGAATCTGAAGTGGCGGTATACAAAACCCAGAATGGAGGACAAAGCTGGATAAGGACCAACGATGCCTATCTGCAGGGGATGAACAGTTCATTCGGGTGGTATTTCGGCCAGATCAGGGTCGATCCCGTTTCACCGGATAAAATCTTTGTACAGGGCGTTTACCTTTATTTCTCATCCGATGGCGGTAGCTCCTGGTCTGAAACCGGTTATGAAATGCATGTGGATCATCATGCGTTGTTTATCCATCCGGTGACAGGCCGCATCTATGAAGGCAACGACGGCGGTCTTTATTTCAGTGACGATACAGGCTATAGCTGGAGCAAGATCAACAACCTGCCACTGACACAGTTCTATGATATTGAAATTGACCGTATGAACCCACAGCGGATCTATGGTGGTACACAGGATAACAATACCATCAGGACACTTACAGGTCAACTCAGCGATTGGGAAGCTATCCTGGGTGGAGATGGCTTCTATAGCCTGGTTGATTATACAGATCCAAACATCATTTATGCCGAATACCAGTGGGGGGCCTTGCATAAGTCGACGAACGGAGGCAATTGGATGGACCCGATCAACGGGTATTGGTCATCAGACCGGGTAAACTGGTCGGCACCTGTAATTATGCATCCACAGGAACCACAGATCCTGTATTTCGGAACCTACAGGGTATGGAAAACAACCAATGGCGGTAACACCTGGAATGCGGTGAGTGGTGACCTTACCTTCGGTGATGATGGCAGTACTTTTCATACCATAAGCACCCTTGCCATTTCAGCCATTGAGCCCGGTATAGTGCTTGCCGGTACCGATGACGGGAGGGTTCACATCAGTACCAACGGGGGCTCTTTGTGGAATGATATCAGTAACGGCTTACCTGAGCGTTGGATAACCCGTGTGGCAACCGATCCGTTTGACCTGAATACGATTTATGTAACACTGTCCGGATTCAGATGGGATGAACCGATCGCTCATGTTTACAGATCAACCAACCTGGGTCAGACCTGGCAGCCGATCAGCAATGGCCTGCCAGAGTTGCCCGTGAATGCACTGGTAGCTGATCCGGGTGAGCAGGGCCGACTGTTTATCGGAACCGATGCCGGGGTCTTTCTGAGTGAAAATGCAGGTGAATCCTGGCAAAGCATGAATCAGGGTATCGGAAATGTACCGGTAACATCTATGAAAATCCATCCGGATGAGAACTTCCTGGTGATAGGTACCTATGGTTTGTCGGCCTATAAGTTTGACCTCAGTCAGCTCAACGTCGGTATTGAGAAAAATCCATCGGAACAAAACACCCTTTCCCTGACCGGTATCTACCCGACACCATTCAGTTTGTCGGGGGGCAATCTTGTAAGAATGACCGTTGGAAGTCCTGTTAACACCCGGGCATCTTTATCGGTCTTCGATCTTCATGGCCGTGAATTAAGGAATATCCCTTCAATCATGCTGCTTTCCGGCATGAATACAATTGGCTGGGATGGAAGGGACCAGTCGGGGAATCCTGTTGAGACAGGCAGTTATCTGATTGTCATAAAATCAGGCAGTTTAAGGGCAACAGCAAAGGTACTTGTGGTCGACTGAGCTTAATGAACGGCAGATCAGGCCTCTTTTTCTAAAACAGGAATAGTTTGCTACTCCTTCACAGTGTTTATTGCCGATAGCTCAAAATCACGGCTTGCTTTCAGAATATTGCTGATAAAAAGGGTAAGATTCTTTATTTCAGCGAGCATGTTCAGATACAGGATGCTGTTTCGGGTTCCTGTTTCATTGTTTTTAATACGCCTGATCTGTTTTTTGCGGTTTTCTTCAACCAGGTGCAGAATGCTTTGCTGCCTCTCAGAAATATATTCAAGATCTTCAAAGTTTTTCATTCTGAGTATATCCAGCGTTTTTCCGAACAACATTGAAATTTCAGCATTCAGCCTGGATATTTCTTCAACCTGCACCGGAATCAAAGGACGGTGGTTGTTTTCAACATGGTCGAAAGCAGGATTCACAATATATGCAATGCAGTGGTTAACCTCACGGAGATAGTCAACAGCCTGAACATAAAAATGGCCCGAATCAACCGAATCTTCCTTTAAATTTATAAGCGTGGCATTTATATGGGTTTTCAACCTCTTGGTATGCACATTCAGCGCGTCAGATTCGCTTTTTGCACTATGCAGAATTTTACGGTCTTCGTCAACCAGTCCCATGATGGTTTTATTGAATATGCCTAGGCTCTGCTCTACTACCTGTTTTATGGCCAATGAACATTTTGTAATGATATTTTCAGTAGTCAACACTGTGGGGAAGGCATCCATTTCTTCATTTATTTTCCTTTCAGTGGCCCGTTTCTGATGAATTACGTGTGTCCGGTAGAAGAAGAAACCTACGAGCATAATCAATATTACTGTTGCTATCATGCCTCCGTAAAACAGAATAATTGCAATAATCAAAGATGCTGTAAATGCCACCAGAGCAGTAACAAACCATCCCGCGATCACAGAAAGCACACCGGTTATTCTGTACACAGCACTTTCGCGACCCCATGCACGGTCGCTTAACGAAGTTCCCATAGCGACCATGAATGTTACATAAGTAGTAGATAAAGGAAGTTTCAGAGAGGTTCCCAGCGCTATCAGTACACTGGCCACTACCAGGTTTACACTTGCCCTGAGCAGATCGAATGAGGCACCTTTAGGTGTTTGCTTTCGTGTTTCTTCATCCGGAGCTTCAAATCTTTTTTCCAGCCATAAACTGGCCCTTTCAGGGATAAATGCACTAATTGCTGATGCTGTATTTCTTACTCCCCTGACGATGTTTCTTGAAAGAATTGATGAATTGAACCTTTCAGTTCCCTCACTCTGACGGCCCAGATCAACTTCAGTATCAATAACAGTGCGTGCTTTCTTTGATGTCCATAGCGTAACAGCCATTATAAAACCGGCAATAAGCAGCATCCAGGTTTCGGTCTTCACATCATCATTCAAGCCTGACATCATAAAAGTCAGGGGGTCAGCTCCGGGTGCTGCGCTGAACAATTGAAAGGCTTTGAGGCCAGCCAGAGGCACTCCGATGAAATTTACCATATCGTTGCCTGCAAAAGCCAGTGCCAGGGCAAAAGTCCCGGTCAGAACAATCAATTTGAGAATATTGAGCCTGAAAATGATTACAAAGAGTTGCAACAACAAAGTCAGGCCAAGAAAGCTGATGAGTAATATGGTACCCGTGTGGGCATTTAAAAAACCTAAAGTTTCATCGGTGATAAATGAAGCCCCTTTCGCTCCCTTAATAACTATAAAGTAGAGAATTCCGGTAATTGAAAATCCACCCCAGATTGCCGCATATTTCTTAAGATGGAATCTGATGTTAAACGTAAACAATACCCTGGTAATGTATTGCACAATAACTCCGAGACTGAATGCAAGGGCAACCGAAACCAGTATAGCCGTAATGATGGCGAGTGCTTTACCGGCATTGATGTATTGACCGATGTCCTGAATGGTTTGTTCAGAGCCGGAAATTATGATTATGGCGACCGCTACTGAAGCGCCGAGAAGTTCAAAAACAATGGAAACAGTGGTTGAGGTAGGCAGTCCGAATGTGTTGAACAGATCCAGCAAAATTACATCCGTAATCATGACTGCCAGAAAAATGATGATTACCTGCGAAAAACTGAACTGGGCCGGGAAAAAAAGACCATTGCGCGCAATTTCCATCAGGCCGCTCGAAAAGGTGGCTCCAACAAGCAGACCAAGACTGGCTACAAACAATACTATTTTAAATGAAGCTGCTTTTGAACCAACTGCTGAATTAAGGAAGTTTACTGCGTCGTTGGCAACCCCGACTACGAGGTCGGAAATTGCCAGAATAAACAGAATGATGATAAAAACAATGTAAATGATGTCCATGTTTGCAAAGTATAAAGCCTTTAATGATGTTGAGGCAATGCGATGTTAAGTTAATGTAAATCAGGTTTTATTTAGCATTACTGGCAATGGCCTGGTTCACATTAATGATGTGGTCACCGAGTTTTTCACACTGGCTGACCAGGCTGGAAAAGAAGGAGGCTTTCTGGTAGGTGGATTCGCCGGTTTCAACCCTGAGGTTGTTCTCATGTAAAAGCCGGTCGCGTA
Organism: Bacteroidota bacterium; assembly: GCA_009773455.1. Taxonomy (GTDB): domain Bacteria; phylum Bacteroidota; class Bacteroidia; order Bacteroidales; family Lentimicrobiaceae; genus Lentimicrobium. Next base: position 87,858 of record WSXU01000003.1, read on the forward strand.
ATTCATTTATCCTCAGTTCTGTTTCTGAGGCTTTGGCAAGGATTCCGGGCCTGTAGTCCTGAGAAAGGTTCAGGTTCATATTGTCTATTGCTTCTTTTACCAACCCAAACAGCTGATTGACATCATCACGCATTTCCTGTGTAAACCAGGCATTTTCAATGTTTTTCCGGTTGATGGTCCGTTCCATCTGCATACACTGATCGGCCATGCTTTCGATGTCATCAATGATCTTCAGCATTGAACTGATCTTTCTTGATCCGGATTCAGAGAGATCCTCTTCAGCTGTCCGTGTAAGAAAATTTCTTATTTCTGCCTCCATCTCATCTGCCTGTTCTTCACATCTGTATATCCGTTTCCGGAGTTTCTCATATTTTTTTTCGCGTTTTTCAATCAGGTACTCCGGAATCAGGCTGAACATAAAGGCCACGTGTTTTCCGAAAACATGTATTTCTTCTTTTGCCTGCATTATCGACATTTCGCTCAGGCTCAGGTATCCGGGGCTGATGTATTTCAGGCTGAAATTCTTTTTCTCATTGGGCCTCAGCGGAATGATCGTTTCAAGCAATTTTCGGAAGAGCGGGATAAATCCGGCAAGCAACAAAGTATTGAGAAGGTTGAAACCTGTATGGAAAACCGAAATCCCAATCGGGACAGCATCTATATTCTGAAGCGGGGAATACCCGGTAATGGCCGTGGCTGCATCAGCTGACAGACCAACAAAGAATGAAAAGAAGACAAGCACCCAGGTTGAGCCGAAAACATTGAAAAGGGTATGTCCCAGGGCCAGCCTTTTTGCAGAACGGTTAGCTACGATAGCTGCGATGTTGGCCGTTAATGTGGTTCCGATATTTTCACCGAGAACCATAGCTGCCGCATCGTCATAGCTGATCCATCCGTTGTGGCACATCACCATGGTAAGGGCGATGGTAGCACTTGAAGCGCGGACGATCACGGTTATTACAATTCCGGCAAGCGCGAACAACAGGGCTGATCCGATTCCATAATCTGAAATGCCGGCAATCATGCCCAGCAATCGGGTGTTGCCGGAAATATCAGGAAGTGAATTCTTTAAAAACTGAAGTCCCAGAAATAGTATAGCAAAACCGACAAGGAATTCGCCAATGGACCTTTTACTGGCTGAAGGAAAGAAAAGCAGAGGCAGAGTTAGTCCCAGTATGGGTAGCAGGATGACCGACAGGTCGAAATTAAATCCAAAATAACTGACAAGCCAGGCCGTAATGGTAGTCCCGATATTGGCACCCATCATCAGGCCCAAAGCCTGAGTAAGTGTAAAAAAGCCGGCATTGGTAAAGCTGACCAGCATTACTGTAACTGTTGTCGATGATTGAATAACGGCAGTCACAACCAGTCCTGATGCAATGGCCCTGACCCGGTTGGAGGCTATCAGTGAAAAAATACCACGCAAACTGTTCCCCCCGATCTTTTGCAGGGATTCGCTCATAAGCTTCATCCCGTAGAGGAACAGGGTCAATGAGCCCAGTATTGTCAGGATCAGGACAATGGTATTAAAAAAAGACATCAGGGAATGATTTCTATTAAAACAACAACAAAAGTAATCAGATTGGGATTGCTATCAAAACAAGGATTAGGTGAAGTTGAAAATCAATAAAAATAATCTGTTGATAAATAATAGCATAAGAGACTTTTAGGTATTTTCATGTCTGCTATATTCTATAGGAAAACTTAACAATTACTTAACATTGGACACAGGTAATGCTCTTCATTACCGGCTACTTTTGCAACAATTTTCAAAACTAAGTATAGTAGATATAGATACATTATTACCTTGAGAATAATCATTTAAAAAGTATTTTCGATGAAACTTGACAAGATTTTTCAGTTCCTGATACCCAAAGACAGGAAGTTTTTTCCTTTGTTCACAGATGCATCCGCCAATCTTGTAAACTGCAGTCTCGAGTTTCAGAAACTCCTGAATTGCACCGATGAGGAGCAGCGAAACGAACATGTCAGGAATGTGAAGAAGTTTGAAAAGATTGGTGATAAAATCACAGTAACCATTTACGATGAGTTAAATTCTACATTTATTACTCCTTTTGATCGTGAAGACATTCAGAAACTTGCCAACAGGATCGATAATGTGGTTGATCTTGTCAATACTTCAGCAAAGAGGATACAGTTATATAAGCTGGTAGAAATTCCTCCCGTATTTTATAAAATGGCCGAATTGCTGATCGAGGCTTCTCATGAGATCAATGCTGTGGTCAAAGGGTTGAATAAGATTCACGATATAGCAAAATACAAAGAGCATTGTATCCGGATTGGTGAACTTGAAAACGAGTCAGATGACCTCAATTTTTCTTATCTCTCTGAAATATTTGATAATGAGACCAATGCAATCAGCCTGATCAAAAAAAGAGATGTACTGAATTCCCTTGAAAAAGCGATGGATCGTTGTGAGGATGTGGCTGATGTTCTGAATACCATTCTGGTTAAATATGCTTAAGCAACGACAATATGGAATTTAATTTCGTTTTGCTGATAGTTATTATAGTACTGGCTTTCGGGTTCGACCTGATCAACGGGTTTCATGATGCGGCCAATTCAATTGCCACGGTTGTTTCAACCAAGGTGCTGTCACCCTTTCAGGCTGTGTTATGGGCTGCGTTTTTCAACTTTGTGGCGTACCTTGTTTTTAATCTGCATGTAGCCGATACCATCGCAAAAACAGTTGATACAAGCGCAATTACATTGAACGTTATTCTGGCCGGGCTCATCGCTTCAATCATATGGAACCTGTTAACCTGGTATCTTGGCATTCCTTCCAGTTCTTCACATACGCTCGTAGGTGGATTTGCAGGAGCCGCAATAGCACATACGGGTGGTATTGATGTAGTCCATTATGGTAAGGTCCTGAAAATCGTTTCTTTTATCTTCCTGGCACCGATGCTGGGTATGATTATGTCCTATTTCCTTTCGGTAATCATTCTTCACATCACCCGTTGGGGCAATCCGGCAAAACTGCACAGATGGTTCAAAGGCCTTCAGCTGCTGTCATCCGCACTGTTTAGTCTGGGTCATGGCGGCAACGATGCGCAGAAAGTCATGGGTATTATTGCTGCTGCATTGCTGGTTTATTTCAATGGAGTCGATCCGGCTTTGATTCCGCATTGGGCACAGATTGAAATGGTCGACGGAAAAATACATGATATTCCGCACTGGATCATTCTGGGATGTTACACGGCCATCAGTGCAGGAACCCTGATGGGTGGATGGCGCATCGTGAAAACCATGGGCAGCAAAATCACCAAAATCACACCGTTTGAAGGGGTGGCTGCTGAAGGTGCAGGTGCCATGCTGCTCTTCGGAACAGAAGCCTTCGGTATTCCAGTCAGTACAACACATACCATTACCGGTGCCATCATGGGTGTCGGACTCACCAAGAGGGTCAGTGCAGTTCGCTGGGGCATCACCATAAACCTCCTCTGGGCCTGGATACTTACCATTCCTGTTTCAATGGTGCTGGCTGCCATAGTGTATTACCTGCTGAAGCTTTTCTTGTAAAACTTTCCTGTTTTTATCGGAAAATACCCTATTGACCGGTTCCGTAACGTAATACAGGAACCGGTTTTTTTAATCATTCTGATGCATGAGGAATCCAGCCTGCTGGGCAAACTGATCTGTTTGGAAAGAACTCTGTGGCCTGAACAGATCATTTGTTTTTGAAAACAATTGTTTCTGAATCACAGCCATTAACCTATTCAAAACGCATTTTACCTGTCTGCCAACAGGCAGACTTTTTACTTTTTACCTGTCTGCCAACAGGCAAGCTTTTTACTTTTTACTTTTTACTTTTACTTTTTACTTTTTACTTTTTACTTTAGACTTTAGACTTTATCTGTTGGCATCTTCATTCGGCTTACCTTTGCAGACTAAATTACAACAATGATTAAATCCTCACTCGAGCGCCTGGGTATCAGCCAGCTTAAGCCCATGCAGGAAGCTGCACTGGAAGCGATCAGGCCTGGTGCCGACATCGTACTGCTTTCACCTACCGGTTCCGGAAAAACCCTGGCTTTTTTATTGCCTCTTTTAAAAATACTTGTCCCCGGTCATCAAGGTGTTCAGGCGCTCATTCTTACCCCTTCAAGGGAGCTTGCTTTACAGATAGAGCAGGTTTTCAGACAGCTGCAAAGCGGATTTAAGGTCAATACCTGTTATGGTGGACACCCGATGTCGACTGAGAAGAATAACCTGAAAGAGCCTCCGGCATTGCTGATTGGAACACCCGGCCGTATAGCGGATCATATCAGGAGATCAAATATTGATACGGCCACCATTACAGTTCTTGTGCTGGATGAATTTGATAAATCGCTTGAACTTGGTTTTCAGGGAGAGATGGAATTTATTATTTCGAAGCTTGACCGGATTTCGTTAAAGGTACTCACCTCAGCCACCAATCTGGATGTTATTCCGGGTTTCACCGGCATTACAAAACCTGAAGTGCTCGATTTTACGACCGATGCTGTTCCGCTGAAACTTGGTCTGTCAGCAGTAAAGGCAGATGGCACAGATAAACTGGAAGCACTGTTTCATCTTATTTGTCATATCGGCAATGAAGCCTGCCTTGTTTTCTGCAATCATCGCGAAACGGTTGAGCGTGTGAGCGGTTTGTTATCTGATAAAAATGTCATGCATGGGATATATCACGGTGGACTTGAACAGGAGGACCGGGAGATGGCACTGATCCGTTTCAGGAACGGCACTCACCATTTGCTGCTTACCACTGATCTTGCTTCCAGGGGACTGGATATTCCCGAGATCAGGCATGTCATCCATTATCAGTTCCCGACTACCGAAAATGCCTGGACACACAGGAATGGGCGCACGGCAAGGATGCATGCGTCGGGCACAGCCTGGCTGGTGATGGCACAGGATGATTTTATTCCGTCCTTCATTTCGGGTGAGCCGGCATTTGTCGATGTGTCAGAAGCAAACACCCTGCCGGAGGAGCCTCTCTGGGAAACCATCTATATTGGGGCTGGTAAAAAGGATAAGATCAGGAAAGGTGATGTTGCCGGTTTTCTGATGCAAAAAGGTCGCCTTCCAAAGGATGGATTGGGAAAAATTGAAGTGCTGGATTACGCTTCATTTGCGGCTGTAAAAAGGGAGATCTGCCTGAAAATGCTCAGGCTTGTTCAGGGAGAACAAATCAAGAAAAAAACCGTTAAAATCGACATAGCCCGGTAACAATCCCCGTTTACTCAGTCTTCCTTAATCAAGCAGGTAAAGGAAGTAAGGCGAATCAGATTAATCCAGGTTTTCAGCCCGGCATCTTATAAACCAATGCATTCACATGCATTCCGGCACCCACAGAAGCAAAGACAAAATGATCGCCGGCATTCAGCTGATGGTTATCAACCCTTTGGTTCACAATGAGGTCGAACAGAATCGGAAGGGTAGCTACTGAGTTATTCCCCAGCCATGAAATGGTCATCGGCATCGAAAACTCAGGTCTGTCTTTTACACCGTACAATTCATACAACCTGTTAACGATGGCGTCGTCCATTTTTTCATTGGCCTGGTGAATCAGGATACGTTCAATATCCGTTATCGGAAGTCCGCTCTTGTCAATGGCCATTTTTATGGCTGCCGGAACAGTTTTGAGCGCATATTCATATAGCTTGCGACCGTTCATCTTGAGGTAGAGTTCATTGTTCTTCTCAGGGTTGTAGGATTTGTCCATCCTGAGCAGAAAAGCCTGCTCAAAGGTATCGGTGCGGGTAACATGAGTCAGAATACCAACCGGTTCTTCACTTTCAACGGCACTTAATACCACGGCGCCGGCACCGTCGGAGTAGATCATACTGTCGCGGTCGTGCGGATCGCTTACGCGTGAAAGGGTTTCGGAGCCAATAACAAGGATTTTTTTTGCATCACCCGACCTGATATAATAATTGGCCTGGATCACGGCCTGCAGCCAGCCAGGGCAACCGAAAGGAAGATCGTAAGCAACGGTAAACGGATTGAGAATGCCGAGTTTGTGCTTAACCCGGGCTGCAATCGCAGGAACAATGTCAACACGGGTGGTTCCATGCTTAACATCGCCGAAATTGTGGGCAACTATGATATAATCGAGTTCCTCCTTGTCGATCCCTGAATTGGCAATGGCTTTTTCAGCAGCGAAAAAGGCAATGTCTGAACTTACAAAATCATCTTCAACATACCTTCGTTCGTCGATTCCGGTGATCTGCTGGAATTTTGAGATGATCTCCTCGTTTGACCTGTTGATTTTTTCACCGGTTGATTCATAAAATATGCTGTTGAGAAAATCGGCATTGGGAATATGCTTTGTTGGAAGGTAACTACCTGTTCCTGATATAATTGAATATATTTGTTTGTGCATTTTTCTGTTTTCGTGTTTGACAAAAAAAATGGTTTACCCAATATTGCTATTCAGGCAAACCGCAAGATCAGTCGACTTAAGATATCGGGCAACTGAATGTTAATGCTTGATGATGCAAAGGTACTGTAATAATCTTTAGCCTTTAATTTTAGGAGGATAAATTTACATTTTTGATTATAAGAAATTATAAATGAAAATGTTATAAATTCAATATCTCAACAGAAAGTTGAAGCATATTTTCAAAGCTATCTGTCTTCATGCCGATTGATTGAAAATATAGTTGCTGCCCGAATAATATGGCATCGTGGGATTCACCAAACCTAAGAAAAGAGGGATCCAGGTCATCTGCCCCCAGCCTGATCCGGTCCAGAGCATCAGCATCTTTCAGGATGGCCACAGGAATCCGGTGAGGATCATCAGGTGGCAGTTCATTTCCGAGGGAGTGCATCGTGCTTGCCTTTCCGATGATGACCAATTCCTCCCGGGTGGCACCGTTGCTGACGAACAGATTATGGTAAAGCGGCAATTTGAGATTGGCTGCATCGGCACCGTGCCTGGTGCAATATCCATCATGCCTGCGCGACATGTCATGAATGTAGGCTGCAAAAAAGGCAAGCCGGGCTTCACTGGTATAACCGGTAAGCATTCCCAGTCTCAGAACATGGGTCATAACCCGGTAGGTATGCATAATTCCATGCAGATTACTGGGATGATCAAACTGACTTTCGCTGAGGTTAAAATCAGTAAAACGGATTTTGTATTGGTTATAATTCAAAATCAACGGTACAGCAGGTTATCCGGGATATATGGTCAATGTTTCATCCGGATTCTATTTTCAAGAAAACGGATCTCAGTAAATAACAGTTAATACAATGTTTTTGTCTTTTGAAACTGAAAATTTCAAAATTCAGTTCATTCAGGCTCAAATCATAACCTTAGATAAAATACCTGATCCAGATAATCAAATGACTTTGATCCAACACCGGTTCCAGGGTCAGCTAAAGGATCATAGCAAAAGAAGCCATAATTTATACCGGAGTGATATTGAAAATTGACTGTAGAATCGGTTTTATTCCGGCGAAAAAGAATTCAACAGCAATTACCATCACGATCAGTCCCATCAGTTTCATCATAATTTTATTCCCGGTATCCCCCATCAGGTTGATCAGTTTGCCTGCAGCCATAAGTACAATAAGGGTAATAATCAATGTCGCAATTATCGACAGGATCAGGATAAGCTTGAGGTCATAGGTGGCGCTGTCTTCCATCAGAACGATTGAATTGGTGATGGCACCTGGGCCGGCAATCATGGGTATACCGAGCGGGGTAACTGAAATGTCGTCGACATACTTCCTTACCATTTCGTCATCCATTTTTATCTTACTGATTCTGGCCTGTAACATATCGAATCCCATGATAAAGAAGATAATCCCGCCCACAACCCTGAAACTGTTCACCGAGATGCCGAAAAATCTGAACATGAGCTGTCCGCCGAACGCAAACAGCATCAGGGTAATGAAGGCGGTAATCACTGCTTTCACTGCGGTCCGCCTCCGCTGTTTTTCCGAGATATCAGCGGTCATAGTCATGAATACCGGCATCACACCCAACGGGTTGATGATGGAGAAAAATGACATAAAGTAAAGTAGCGCAATGGTGATCAGCTCGTGTGTCATGATATTATGGTTGAAATTTGCAGGCCATTCCTGCGAAACCTGCATCCTTAGCGTTGCCGGCGTATTTCATCAGCCACTGATTTTTTTGTTTACGGTTTCCAGGATCTGTTTTTCAAGTTCGCATGTCTTCTGTTCGATCTCGGCACCTTCTTTCAGCACTGAATCCACAAATGCTTTGTCATCCAGTCCTGAAGCGTTTATTTTTACGTTCAGGTAGGCTCCCATCACAGCTGATCTCACTGCCAGGGCGCCAACTCCTGCGTCTGAAACGGAATTGGGGTTTCCTGTTTCAGCCATAGCTTTGAGTATTTCCAGCGCAGCGAAAGATCTTTTCATTACCCTGAAAGGAATTTCAATCGCATATTTAGTCGCTTCCTGAATGGCAGCTGAGCGTGCAGCCTTTTCTGCATCATTGCCTTTCGGCAGCCCGAATGCATCCATAATTTTGTTGAATGCCCGGGTATCTTCGTCAACCAGGTGCAGCAATTCATCTTTAATCAGTTGACCTTTTTCAGCCCAATCGGAAAACTCTTCCCAGCGCTCGTCCCATCCCGGTTTGTGTGATGACAGGTTGGCCACCATGGTACCAAGGGACACTCCAAGGGCACCCATATAGGCTGAAATGGATCCTCCGCCCGGTGCGGGCGATTCAGAGGCTGTTTCATCGGCAAAGGCAATGCACGAAAGGTCCATCAGCTTTTTGGATGTTTTATCCTGTAAAACATATTCAATGATCTTTTCTTCAGGATTAAACGGCTTCAGGTCGTCGAGACCAAGAGATTTTACAGCTATTTTGATGAGTTCGGCTTCAGAAACCCCGACAGACCTGTTTTGTTTTTTCAGGAAGTATTTTCCGGCATCCGTGAAAACTTTCAGGGGTGCAAGCCCCACCAGTTCAGAGCCGGTTACCCGCATCCCGCGTTCCTGTGCTTTTTTACACGACTCCTCAAAGGCGGCATGTACCGGTGTGATGCTGATGTTGGTGAGATTGATGGATACCTGGGCAATGCCATATTCTTCGATGAACCAGCCAATGGCCTTACAGGCTTTCAGCGATCCCGGAATGTTGATCTGATTCCCTTTTTCATCCTTCATGATCTTCCCTGTCACCTGGTTGCCTTCGCGCATCGGCCGGCCCTTCTCACGGATATCAAAGGCTACGGCATTCGCCCTGCGGGTCGAGGTGGTGTTGAGGTTAACATTGTATGCAACCAGGAAATCGCGGGCGCCAACGGCAATCGCACCGGTTTTCGGTAAAAAGCCTGCTGGTCCGAAATCGGGTTTCCAGGCCGGATCGGATAGTTTTTTCGGGAGGCCTTCATATTCTCCTGAACGACAGTTTGCCAGATTTCTTCTTTCAGGACTTTTGGCTGCATTTTCATAACAATAAACCGGGATACCCAGTTCTTTACCAATTCTTTCACCCAGCCGGTGAGCAAAAACCACAGTTTCCTCCATACTGATATTTGCTATGGGTACCAGCGGACAAACGTCGGTAGCCCCGAACCTGGGGTGTGCCCCGGAATGCCTGCTCATATCAATCACTTCCATGGCTTTCTTCACGGCTCTGAAAGCTGCTTCAATCACCTGCTCCGGCTCTCCGGCGATCGTTACAACGGTGCGGTTGGTGGCAGCCCCGGGGTCTACATCCAGCAGCATAACGCCTTCCACGGTTTTAATCTGATCTGTAATCTGCTGAATAACAGCCATATCGCGTCCTTCGCTGAAATTAGGAACACATTCGATGATTTGTTTCATTTAAGTTGCGTTTTATAGTTTTTCTGAAGAAAAAAGTGCCCGGCACTATTAATATTGATCTTAATTCTGTTTTTTACGTGAAAATCTGAGTGAAATTCTGTCTGAAATCTCAATTCTTTAATGTATCAGATCAGTTCTGTCAAATCAGTATTTATTTGTTGTATTTATAACACCCTCGTAACACTCTTATGGCATTTATCCCAGGTTGACCAGGTTGCCGTTCAGGATGACTGTTTCAACCTTGTTGCTGCCATAGGCATAGGGCATAAATTCGATCGACGGCATCGGTTTGGTAATAAAAACATTGGCAGTTTTACCAACGGTGATACTCCCGAGTTCGTCGCTTAAACCCATGGCGTAGGCGCCGTTCAGTGTACAGGCATTAAGAGCTTCCTCGGGTGTCATCCTGAACATGATGCTGCCCATCGAAAGTATCAGCTGCATATTCCCGGAAGGGGAGGAGCCGGGATTAAAATCGCTGGCAAGTGCTAGTGGCAGCCCGGCATCCATCATTTTTCTTGCAGGGGCATGCACCATATTCAAAAAGAAAGCAGCCCCCGGCAACAAGGTAGGCATTGTTTCGGTACCCAGCAGCGCTTCAATTTCTTCATCCCCGGTGTATTCAAGATGATCAACCGATAAGGCATCATACTTCACACCAACCTGTATTCCTCCGGAATAGTCGAGTTCGTTGGCATGAATTTTAGGTTTCATACCGTACTTGATTCCTGCCATGAGAATCCGTTCGGTTTCCTCGGGGGTAAAAAATCCACGGTCACAGAAAACATCAATAAAGTCGGCCATATGCCCTGCTGCGATCACCGGGATCATTTCATTGATAATCAGATCAACATACTCATCCTGCCGGCCTTTGTAGTCTTGTGGAACGGCATGAGCTCCCAGAAAGGTCGCCCTGATGGTAAGCGGACTTACCGCCTGTAGTTTACGGATTACCCTGAGCATTTTAAGCTCATCTTCTGTATTCAGTCCGTAACCGCTTTTGATTTCAACGGCCCCGGTCCCATAGGCAGCAATTTCTTTCAGGCGGACAAGTGCCTGTTCAACAAGTTCTTCCTCGGTAGCATCATGCAGCCTTTTGGCTGAATTGAGTATGCCACCGCCCCTTTTGGCGATTTCTTCGTATGAAAGACCCCTGATTTTGTCAACATATTCCAGTTCACGGCTGCCTGCATAAACCAGGTGGGTATGTGAATCGCAGAAAGACGGGAAAACCATGCCTCCCTTTGCATTGATAATCAAACAATCCTCGAATTCAGGATTCTGATCCATATATTTCAATGCTGGTCCGAAGGCTTTTATTTTGCCATCCTCAATCCACAGAAAGGCATTGTCAATTGAGGTGAGTTCAGACATTCCGGCCCCTGCTTTAAAAAGAAGACCATTGGTCTCAATGCCTACCAGTTTGCCGATGTTGGTGATCAGAATTCCTGCAGCCATATTCAGACGGATAAAATTGTTGATACTGATTCAGGCAGAAAGGCTGCCTTTCGATGGCACAAAGTTAGTAAAACAGATTCAGTCAATACGAACACTTTATTGCAGGTTGGTTTTATATCTCAGGATGGCTTTTCAGGCACAGATTGCAGGAAAAAAATGATCAGAGAATTTTTGACAATTATATATCAGATTCTCACATTTTCTTTTGTACCTTTGACTGCAAGGCTTCATTATCAGGCTGTTCTCATGCTATTCAGTATTTTAATACGGCTGTTTGTCACTATTGATGGACAAATTCCGTATTTTTATCCTTAACGTGGAGACAAAACAATCCAAACTGTGTTTATTATGAAATCCAACTACAATCAGATATGAAAACAAAATCACTACCATCAGGATCAGCTTTCGGAATTTTCATGCTTTTCCTGCTCTCCTTTGCATTTCAGGGCTTTGTAGCTACATCCCAGACAGTATATTCGGACTATCACGACGGAAGGATTTACTTAAAATACAAGGACAATGTAGCCATTAATTTTGAGGTGAACCCTGACCTAACAGTTGATATCAGTACCATTCCGTTTATATCTGCATTAAGCGGCGAATTCAGTCTCAAGGAACTTTCAAGGCCTTTTTACCTGAACAATGACGGGAAATTACTCAGGACACTGATGCTTGAATTTAACGATTTCAGCAGGGTTGACCAGATTATGCAGCGATTGAATCAGGTCCCTGAGCTGGAGTATGTTGAAAAAGTACCACTTGACAGAATCGATTATATCCCCAACGATAGTTTGTACACACTTTATAATGGTCCGCAGAACTGGAACTGGCACCTTGAAAGAATTCAGGCAGATTTTGCCTGGGATATTTCCCATGGAAGTTCAGAGGTGAGGGTTGCAATTGTTGACAATGCTGTCTGGGTTGACCATCCGGATCTGGCTGGTAAGGTTGTTGCCCAGCGCGATACCTATTACAATACCAACAATGCAAATCCACCAACCTCAGGTGACCCGTATGAATGGTCACACGGTACACACTGTGCAGGATTAGCAGCCGGAGCCAGCGACAACAGCATTGGCGTTGCGTCGGTTGGATTTGATGTAAGTATTATTGCTGTGAAAGCTGCCGCCAATTCAAATGCCAGCAGTATTTACGGTTACACGGGTATTCAATGGGCTGCCAACAATGGAGCAGATGTGATCAATATGTCGTGGGGAGGTCCTGGCTATTCACAGACCAACCAGAACCTTATCAATACCATTTATAATTCCGGAATAGTGCTGGTAGCTGCGGCAGGAAATGAGAATGTGAGTACTCCTCATTACCCGTCGGCTTATGCCAATGTGATTTCTGTGGCATCAACGGATTTTAATGATGTAAAAAGTGATTTCTCAAATTTTGCCACATCGGTTGATGTCTGTTCACCGGGTGGCTCAGCCCAGGGAGGTCCTGCCGGACTTCTGAGTACAACTTACAGCACAGCAACATTCGGGAACTATGACCTGATGTCGGGAACATCCATGGCTTCTCCCATTGTGGCCGGACTCGCCGGGCTTGTACTTTCAATCAACCAGGAACTTACTCCCGCCCAGGTCGAAAACATTATTAAAACCACTGCAGATGATATTTATCCACTGAATCCCGATTATACAGGCATGCTTGGTACAGGAAGGATCAATGCCTATCAGGCTGCCCTGCATACACCCTATACCCCTACAGCAGACTTCGCAACTGAGATAACCACCATTCTTCCGGGTGGCAGCGGTATCCTGTTTACAGACCTTTCAACCGGCGTTCCCTCAGAGTGGCAATGGACATTCCAGGGGGGTAACCCGGCATCTTCAACAAGCCAGACCCCGGCTGCAGTTCGCTACACCACTCCGGGTGTTTATGATGTTTCTCTAACGGTGACCAATGATTTCGGATCAAACACGGTTGTTTTCCCTGATTACATTACAGTTACCGCGACCCCGGTGCCTTATGTTATGATCGGTGCCAGCGATTCACTGCCATGCATCAGCAGCCCGGTTGTACTGAATGATTTATCGCTGTATACCCCAACAGCCTGGGAGTGGAGCATTTCCCCATCTTCCTATGAGGTTATCAATGGTTCAAGTCTGACTGCACAGAATCCTGAGGTCAGGTTTATGTTGCCGGGTCCATATTCTGTCAGCCTTACAGCCTGGAATGCAAATGGTGTAAGCTCAATGAGTTTTGCCGATTTTATTGCCGTAAAGGGAGCTGTTCCCTCATACAGTGTTGATTTGGAAGATGGAACACCTGGTTATTTCACACTCTGGGATACCCTGAAATCACAATCTGCGGTTGACTCGCGTTCTGCCTTTGAAAGCAGCAAGAGCATTCATTTTCATGGAGATCCGATCCCAACCGGATGGCAAGGCAGTCCGACCGCCGGCACGCCTGAGCAGGCCTGGAACTCAAACAAGCAATTTCATGCCAAGGCCAATATTTGTGGTGTTGATGCAACCGGAATGGAAAATGTTGCTTTGGAGCTCGATCTGCATCAAACTTACAGCCTTGGTCCCAGATATTCCTGGTTCAGGGTATTGGTAAACGGAACCCAGGTGCCCGATGAGAACGGAGTAATGGATTTCAATCCAACCACTACGGGAGCTGATCCATGGCAGAGACTTACCTTCGACCTCACAGCTTTTGCCGGCTCTGTTTTTGACATCACCCTGCAGGCCTGCAACCGCTTCTCATATCATGTTCAGGGAGAAGGGGACAATGTTTATATCGACAACATCAGCATCATCAACACAACACAGGTTTCACAGGAACCTGTGCAGAAAAAAGCAATCGAGGTATTCCCCAATCCTAGTGACGGTGAGTTTACTGTCACGGTCACGAATTTAAAAGGAGATGCCGCCATCAGGGTTATTTCATTGCTGGGGAATGTTGTGTTTAATCATGAATATACATCGTCAGCTGGTTCGTTTACCCGTAAATTAGACCTGTCGGATCTTCCGGCAGGAATTTACCTCTTATCTGTAAACACTGGCACTGAGCAGATGAACCAGAGGATCGTCATCAGATAAGTTACGTTAAATCATAATATTTAATGCCTTAACTGAATTAGTTAAGGCATTTTTTTTTTACTTTTGGCGCCTTGGCAATTCGTAAACAAAAAAAACAAACTATGAAATTCGGAAAACTACTAGGTTTTTTACTTTCCATATTACTGACTACCAATGCACTGGCAGCAGTTGTAACACTGGATAATGCAGACAAAGTTGCCCGTAACTTTGTATATGAACAACTGGTTCAGGAAGGTAATTCTGTTAACATCGATGATATCAGCCTTGAACTCGCAGAAATCCGCGAAATAGACGGCCAGCCGGTTTACTATGCCTATAACATCAGTAACGGGGGTTTCATTATCATTGCCGCCGACGACATTTACACTCCTGTAATTGGTTATAATACCAGCGGAAGTTATAAGGCTGATGGTTCAAACAGGACCTTTGAAAGTTTCATGCAGGATTATGCCGACCAGATTGATTTTGGCCGTAAAAATGGCCTCAGGGCCGGTAATGATGTAATTCAGGCGTGGAATTATTACGAAACGATGACTACTGCAAGGCTCAGCCTTGAAGGCGACCGTGATGTTGAACCATTGCTTGCCATCATGTGGAATCAGGATTATCCTTACAATGCCTATTGCCCTGAAGATGAAGCCGGGCCGGGCGGACATGTTTATGCCGGTTGTGTTGCCACCGCCATGTCGATGATCATGACTTACTACCGTTATCCGGAACAGGGTACCGGAAGTTATTCATACAATTGTCCTGGTTATGGCACCCAGACGGCCAATTTCGGACAGACTCACTACAACTGGGATGCCATGCTGAATTCCATTTCAGCCGGGAACGGTGTTGCAGTCAATGCTGTTGCAGAACTTCAGTATCATTGCGCTGTTTCTGTACGGATGGGTTTTGCACCTGACGGATCGGGCGCATTCAGCACAGATGTACCCCCTGCCATTAAGAGTTATTTTGGCTATTCATCAACTGCTCAGTATATCATGAAAATGTCATATACAACCTCAGCATGGGAAAATATGATTGTTCAGAGCATCGATGAAAGTAAACCGCTTTATTATTCGGGTCAGAGCAGCGATGGCGGACATGCTTTTGTGCTTGACGGATACCAGATCACCGGTACCGGTAAACTCTTCCACTTTAATTTCGGCTGGAGCGGAAGTGAAAACGGATATTATGCCATCAGTGATGTGAATGGTTTCAGCAGCCAGCAGGGAATGGTCAGGAACTTTATACCGAGTACAGCCAATTATCCCTATCAGTGCGACTCCCATGTGATCACCACACCACTTGGTATATTTGAAGATCGCAGCGGACCACTGGCTACCTATCTTGCAAACAGTGCCTGCTCCTGGTTAATCTCACCAACCGATTCAGTCAATTCTATTACTATAAATTTCAACCAGTTTGAACTTGCTGAAGGTGATTCAGTAAAAATTTATGCAGGTGCTGATGAAACCGCTCCGCTGCTTGCCAGTTATGGTCAGAATTCAGGAACAGCACAGGTTATTGCTTCCGGAAATAAAATGCTTGTTAAACTGATTACAGACGGATCAAGTGAAGGCCCGGGCTTCCAGGCCGAATTCTTCTCCTCTTACCCGATCTATTGTACCAACAGTGTTACCAATCTGACGGAACCTACCGGGTTTTTCTCCGATGGAAGCGGTGCACACAATTACAACAACAGCTCGGTTTGTAAATGGAAAATCAATCCCGGTGACGGTGCAAAGGATCTGACACTGGTTTTCTCTGCATTTGACCTTGAGGCCGATAAAGACTTCCTGAAAGTTTATGCCATTCCGACAAATCAGCTGCTCGGCAACCTGTCGGGCAATTCCATTCCGACTGCGATTGTTTCTCCGACCGGACAGATGATGGTGATGTTCTCAACCAATGGATTCAATAATCATCAGGGCTTCGATGCCGAATATTACATTTCAAATGTCGGAACCACACAGAAAGACTTTGCACAGAATCTGGCTGTATATCCGAATCCGGCTTCAGGTTACACACAGGTGAAGTTTAGCCTTGCTGAGCAAGCAGAAGTTACCCTCGCTTTATTCAACCTGCTTGGAAAACAGGTTTACAGCGAAACATCACAAATGCAGGCCGGTTTTGTAAACAGGACCCTGCAGCTTGGTAATCTAAACAGTGGTGTTTATATGCTCCGGATAAGCAGTGAAAAGGGAAGCGTAGCCCGCAGGTTGATTGTGGAATAAATAAAAAATATGATTCTCAGAGGAGGCTTTCGTAATTGAAAGCCTCTTTTTTTAATTTTTTTATAAAGTTTTGTCTATTTTTGAATGCAGAAAATCTGAAAATATGTTCAAGAAAACTTTACTCATCCTTTCCGTTATAGCCATTTCTTTAAACCTCCCGGCACGCAACATTGATGTAGCTGATGCGGTAAAGGCGGCCAGAGCATTTATGCACAGCAGGCTCAATTCAACACAGCAGGTTGATTTTACATCGGTGAATCCGGTCGGGGTGACCACCATCGATGCGGGTTCAGGTCAGATTTATGCAGTTAATTTTTCTTCAGGAGGTTATGTCCTGGTAGCCGGAACAGATGCCTCCACCCCCGTACTCGGCTACGCATTCGAAGGCAGCTATACCGGCGAATCTTTACCTCCTTCTTTCGTTGCCTGGATGGAAGGATACAAGCAGCAGGTGAACGACCTTGTCAGCCGGAATGTTTTGCCGACTGCTGAAATTTCTGAGAAATGGTCATCTTTGATGAATTATAATCCTGATCTTCAGAATAGCCTGCGTGTTACCACCCAGGTCAGTCCTTTATTGTCAACCACATGGGATCAGGGAGCAAGGTACAATGAGCTTTGTCCTGAAGATAATGGCGGGCCCGGTGGACATGTCTGGTCGGGATGTGTTGCTACGGCAATGTCGCAGGTGATCAATTACTGGCGCTATCCGCTTCAGGGCATCGGTTCTCACGGATACTATTCCGACTATGGCTATCTGTTTGTCAACTTTGGTGAATCCACCTATGATTATAACCAGATGAACCCGAACATTGGTGGAGAAAATAATTTCGAAATGGCTGAAATTCAGTACCATTGCGGAGTTGCGGTAGATATGATGTACTCGCCCAATGGCTCAGGTGCCTATAGTTGGGACGCTGTTCAGGTACTTGAAGAAAATTTTGGTTACAGTTCCCAGATTTCACTTGAATTGAAAGAGGACTATTCCGACAGCCAGTGGGCAGATCTTTTAATGGAGAATCTAGATAACGGCTGGCCGATGTATTACCATGGTTTTGGTTCCGGTGGTCATGCATTCAATGTTGATGGTTATCAGGGAACCGATTATTTTCATTTCAACTGGGGCTGGAGCGGATCATACAATGGATATTACTATCTGAACAACCTGAATCCCGGGGGGAATAACTTTTCAGAAGGACAGGGAGCGATCGTGAACTTCATTCCCGGCAGCAACTATCCCTATTACTGTACTGGTGTGACTACGCTGACCAGGCACAACGGTACACTTGAAGATGGCAGTGGGCCGGTTGATCCTTATGTTGCAGGTCTCAACTGCGGCTGGCTGATTGCTCCGGAAGATTCAATTTCCAATCTGACCCTGATATTTGATAAATTTGATGTCAGCCAGGGTATCGATGTGCTGAATGTTTATGATGGACCGGATGCGGGATATCCCCTGCTGGGCAGCTTTACCGGCAGTGCCATGCCACCTTCACTTGCTGCTTCGGGTGATAAGATGTATATCGAATTCCTGACTTCCGGCAACGAGGGTAGCGGATGGAAAGCCCATTTCAACAGCAGCATCGTTTCTTATTGTTCAGGCCTTACTACCCTGACAGCACCCGAAGGAACAGTATCAGACGGCAGTGCCGGACGTCCCTACCATAACAATTCCATATGCAAATACAAGATTGCCCCTGAAGGCGCTACCAGTATAACCATTTCGTTTAATCAATTTGATACGGAACCGGCCAACGACCTTGTAAAAGTTTATGATTATGTTACCCAGACACTTATCGGATCTTATTCGGGCAATGACCTGCCTGATGAGATCGTGGTTCCTTCGGCCAAGGCCTATGTGCTTTTCGTTACCAACAATGATGTTCAGGGTGACGGATGGGAATTTAACTATACCAGTACAATTACAGGCGTAGAGGAGAATAATACCATTAGTGGAAATCTTAAGCTCCGAAGTTTTCCGAATCCCGCCAAAGACTGGCTCAGGATTGAGCTTTCAAGTCGCGAAGCCACTCAGGTTGAGATGAACCTGCTGACCACCGATGGCAGGGTAGTACTTATTCCTGAGATACAGAGTGTGGCAGGCACAAGAACCGTCATGCTTGATATCAGCAGGATACCCGCTGGAATTTATTTTCTGAAATATACTTCCGGCGAAGGTTCCGGCATCAGAAAGGTTTTGATCAGCAGGTAGAGAAAGAAAAGGACTAAAAAGCGGCGCCGTAAGTAACGCCGCTTTTTTTATACCTTGTCCGATTCTTTTTCGTAGGCCCTGATGATCCGGGAAACCAGTTTATGACGGATGACGTCGGTTTCGTCAAGGGTGATGATGTCAATGCCCTGGATGTTGTGCAGGATCTTCGTTGCCTGCACCAGGCCTGATTGCTGATTGCGTGGCAGGTCGATCTGGGTGATGTCGCCGGTGATAAAGAATTTTGCCGAACGGCCCATACGGGTCAGGAACATCTTCAGTTGACTGGAAGTAGCGTTCTGGGCTTCATCAAGTATCGCAAATACGTTATCAAGGGTCCGGCCGCGCATAAAGGCAAGCGGGGCGATTTCGATGGTGCCGTCTTCGATGTAGGTAAGCAGTTTCTGGGGAGGCAGCATGTCGCGCAAAGCATCATACAATGGCTGCATATACGGATCAAGTTTTTCTTTCATATCACCCGGCAGGAATCCGAGATTTTCGCCGGCTTCGACAGCCGGACGGGTTAAAATAATCCGTTTTACCTCCCGGTTTTTCAGGGCACGCACAGCCAGTGCCACTGCCGTATAGGTCTTGCCGGTACCGGCGGGCCCTATGGCAAAAACCATGTCGTTCCTGCCGATGCTTTCAACAATTTTTAACTGATTGGGTGTTCTGGCTTTGATCACCATGCCGTTTCTGCCATGTACCAGCACATCGGGCGGGCTGTCCTTGATAAGGCCATTGGAACCACCGGGCTCAGCCAGTTGCCTGATGTCGTTCCCGGTAATGCTACCGAATCGTTCAAAATGAATCAGAACCAGGTTGAAAAGTTCCTCAAAGGCCAAAATTTCAGCAGGTTCGCCAATAACCTTGATAAACTCACCACGGGCAATGATTTTAATTTTTGGGGTGAGTTCCCTGATGACATTCAGGTTCTGGTCGCCAACGCCGAACAATTCGAGGGGATTATGAGATTCTATGCTGAAAACTTTTTCGCTCATATAGCAGGATTGCAGTTTCTGGTTACGTATGATTGTAACCGCCTTGTAACCAACAAAAGTAGGCAATATTTTTATACTCCCGGGATACCTGAAAGTCCCAACCGGAATAACCGGACCTGACTAAAAATTGTTACTTTTGAAACATGGAACAACGAACCGAAACCGATTTCCTGGGCAGCAGGCAGGTGCCGGCAGAAGCACTCTACGGGATTCATGCCGTCCGTGCCTTTGATAACTTTCCCGATCGTACACCGTTTCATCCGGAATGGTATCAGGCCATGGGACTGGTAAAGCAGGCCTGTTACCTGACCGCCTCATCTTATTTCAAAGCCTTGAAACAGAAATACGGGGAGGATATCCCCAACACTAAGCTTGTTTCTGATGAGGTTATGGAGGCGATGACACTGTCAGCCGCTGAAATAAGCGAGGGAAATTATGCCGGGCATTTTATTGTTCCTGCTGTGAGCGGTGGTGCCGGTACCAGCATCAATATGAATGTTAACGAGATCATCGCCAATGCTTCACTGCTGAAGCTCGGATTTAAGCCGGGAGATTATCAGCAAATTGACCCGACTGAAGAAGCCAATATTTTCCAGAGTACCAACGATGTGGTTCCCACAGCGCTGAAGGTAGCTGTGATGTTTTTGCTGAACGACCTCGAAACTGCCATTAACGAACTCAGGGCCGGCTTCGAAGTGCTCGAGGGGCGCTACCGCGATTCACTCCGGGTAGCCTATACCCAGATGCAGGAAGCTGTTCCCTCATCTTACGGCAGACTTTTTTCAAACTACAGTGATGCCCTGTCGCGCGATTGGTGGCGGGTTTCAAAATGCTTTGAAAGGATCAAGGTGGTTAACCTGGGCGGTAGTGCCATTGGTACCTCCATCGCGGTTCCCCGCTATTTTGTTATGGAAGTTGTTCAGCAACTGCAGCATCTGACAAAGTTACCGGTGACCAGGGGTGAAAACCTGGGTGATACGACCAGCAATCTGGATGCCCTGGTGGAAGTTCATGCCATTCTTAAAGCGCATGCGGTAAATCTTGAGAAAATCGTAAGCGATCTGCGGTTGCTGTCTTCGGATCTGGGGGGAGCAGCAGTGAAACTGCCACAGCAGCAGGTAGGAAGCTCGGTTATGCCGGGTAAGGTTAATCCGGTTATTCCTGAATTTGTGGTCAGTTCATCCCACCAGGTAATTGCCAACGACAACCTGATAGCCGGTTTATGTGCACAGGGCTGTCTTGATCTTAATGCTTACCTTCCCCTGATCGGGCATGCCCTGATCCAGAGCCTGAAACTACTCACCGGCTCCTGCAGGACCATGCTAGACAATATGGTCAGGGGGCTGGAAGTAAATACAGCAGCCAGTCATGACAGATTGATGCACAGCCCGGCCATTGCCACCGCCTTAAGCCCTTTTATCGGATATCACAAGGCATCGGAAGTGGCAAAACTGATGAAAACAACAGGGAAGGGGATTGTTGAAATCAATGAAGAACTTCATCTGGTGCCTCCGGCGAAAATGGACGAGATACTTCAACCGGGAAATCTTCTTAAGGCAGGTTATTCAGTGAATGATTTTTGATTCCGGATATCGGAAACCGGAAGTTGAAGATTGTAGCTCAGAGTTTGAATAAAAGGGCATTTGTCTGCCGGATTTGAAAATTGGAAATACGTTGCTCAGCATAGAAATTCTGAACAATTCAGATGAAAAAGTAAATAACACAGATGTCCAAAGGAAAAGACACCAAACCACACATCGGAATATTCGGCCGGAGGAACAATGGCAAGAGTTCGTTCATCAATGCCTTGTCGGGACAGGAGTTGGCCATTGTGTCTGAGGTTGCGGGTACGACTACTGATCCTGTAAAGAAATCCATGGAGATTCCCGGCATTGGTCCGGTGATCATCATCGACACCGCGGGAATCGACGATACGGGTGAACTGGGCGCCAAACGGGTATCCAAAACCCGTGAAGTGCTGAATACCATTGATGCGGCCATTCTGTTGATTACAGGAAATGCCTTTGATGAAACTGAGAGGGGGCTGGTCGGTGAGCTGACCGACCGGTCGGTGCCGTTTCTTCTTATCCACAACAAAAGTGACCTTCAACCCCTTTCGGCCACCCTGGGTAGGGTACTTGAAGAAACATACGGGGTGCCGGTAATCGATCTCAGTGCCATTCGTAATCCTGAAATTGAAAGCGTTATTTCAGCCCTGAAAAAGTTGATTCCTGAGACAGCCTATAACAGCCAATCGTTGCTGGGCGACCTGATTTCATATGGAGATACGGTATTGCTGATCACTCCGATTGACATAGAAGCCCCGGAAGGCCGGATGATCCTTCCCCAGGTTCAGGCCATACGCGATATTCTTGATCACGACGGGATTGCTGTTGTGTGCAAGGAACGTGAAGTTGACAGTTACCTCCGGAAAATGAACCTGAAACCTGCACTGGCAATCACCGACAGCCAGATTTTTCTGAAAGCGGATGCATCAGTACCAAAAGACATTCCACTGACAAGTTTCAGTATTCTCCTGGCCCGTCAGCGCGGCGATTTTCAGAATTACCTGAAAGGTACTCCGCATATTGCCCGCCTGAAGGATGGTGATCGCGTTCTTATCCTTGAATCCTGCACGCACCATGTTTCCTGTGATGATATCGGCAGGGTAAAGATTCCGAGATGGTTGGGGAATTATACGGGTAAAAAACTGGAGTATGAAGTTGTTGCCGGGCTAACAGGATTACCCCGTGATATTCATGATTACGCCATGGTGATTCAATGCGGGGGTTGTGTGATCACCCGAAAACAAATTGTGAACCGGCTGAAACCTGCTGTAGATGCCGGTATTCCGGTAACCAATTACGGAATGGCGATTGCCTGGGTGCATGGCATATATAACAGGGCAGTTACTCCGTTTACCGGAAACGATGAAAAAAACGAGAGCTATCTTTAAGGTCAGGAGATACAGTTATCTTTACGGGTCAGTGGAATTTTAACAAACGCACAGCCGGAGTGTGATCCGGCATCATTCAAAAACCGGGAAATGAATATAGTTATAACCGGAGCATCAACCGGAGTCGGTCGCGAAACTGCCAGGATTCTGGCAGCTCTTCCGGGAAACAAGCTTATTGTGATTGCAAGGAGCAGCATGAAGATACAGTCGCTGGCCGGTGAATGCAACATTCAGCGACAGGAAACCATCGTGCAGCCAGTCACTTTTGATCTTTCAAATGGTGATTTTAAAGACCTGGCGTTCAGGATTTCAAGGCAGCTGGGCAAGGTGGATGTACTCATAAACAATGCGGGCTACCTGCTGAACAAACCGGTTGGAAATATCCTGCCCGAAGAGATCGACGATGTTTTTAATGTCAATTTCAAAGCACCCTTCCTGTTGATTCAGGCATTGATTCCCTATTTTAATAAAGGGGCACATATTGTCAATATTGGCAGTATGGGAGGGGTTCAGGGAAGCGTTAAATTTCCGGGGCTTTCTGTCTATAGCGCGAGTAAGGGCGCACTTGCTTTGCTGACCGAATGTATGGCAGCAGAACTTGAGCATAAAAATATAGCAGTGAATTGCCTGGCTTTCGGTGCCGTACAGACCGAAATGCTTTCAAAGGCATTCCCTGACTACACTGCACCGCTTTCTGCAGAGCATATGGGTGAATTTGTTGCAAATTTTGCTATGAACGGTCATAATTTTTTCAATGGAAAGGTTTTGCCTGTATCTTTGTCAACGCCCTGATCTTATAGCCCGGATTTATTTTGATGTCAGAAACAGTTGATTGTATTGCAAAAAGTGGTGTGGTTGATCATCTGGATGATCGCAACATTTATATCAGGATACTCAGTGTAAGTGCTTGCTCAGCCTGCCATGCAAAAGGCGCATGCACATCGGTTGAATCCACTGAAAAGCTTATTACAGTTGATAGGGAGCATGCTCCTGAGGTCAGCCCGGGGCAAACCGTGAATGTACGGATGGATGCGGGCAATGGAAACCTGGCAGTTGTTTTCGGATACCTTTTACCGTTTTTAATTCTTATTGTTACCCTTGTCATTCTTTCTGTTTTTTTACCGGAAGGGTGGGCAGGATTATTTGCAATCATCATATTGATACCCTATTATTCAGGACTGTATCTTTTCAGGGACAGTCTGAAGAAACGGTTCAGATTTACCATCGAATAAAAGAGAGAGAACACAAATTACACAAACATGAGAAAAATTCTAATTTCAGTCATCCTGATGCTGGGACTGACATTGCCAATGATGGCCCAGCAGGAAGTGATCAAACCTTCAGAAATCTCGAAAGCAGTCGGTTTTGATGTTTCTCCGCCTTTGCGCGATATCCCGGTAATCCCTTCGGGTAAACGCGACAGAAGCTGGAAGGAAGGTGTCGTAAAAAACAAACTTGGCACGCCGGATATGCGTGACCTGCCCCTTCCGGAAGCCACTCCTGAGGATTACAGGAATGCACAGACAACCATGGGCGAGCGTGACGGTGATTTGCTGCAGAGTTTTAACGGAGTAGGCAATCTGAGCTATGTATTGCCCCCCGACACCCAGGGAGATGTGGGCCCCAATCATTATATGCAAATGGTGAACTCATCTTTTGCCATCTGGAACAAGACCGGTTCTATTGTCTATGGTCCTGTGGATATTAAGACCCTGTGGAATGGATTCCCTGGTCCCTGGTCAGGTACAAACGATGGTGACCCTGTGGTTTTGTACGATGAAGATGCTGACCGATGGATTGCCAGTCAGTTTGCATTGCCCAATTACCCAAACGGACCATTTTATGAAATGATTGCTGTTTCTCAGACTCCCGACCCCACAGGATCATGGTACAGGTATGCTTTTACCTTCACCAACATGCCCGATTATCCGAAGTTGGGTGTATGGCATGATGGTTATTACCTTTCGGTAAACTCGTTCACATCGGGTTCTCTAAACTATAACGGAACCGGGGTTGCTGCGCTTGACAGGGCTAAAATGCTTGTGGGAGATCCTTCGGCATCCATGATATTTTTTACTACATCATCGGGAAGCGATCCCTACAGTTTTCTACCGGCCGATTGCGATGGAGAACCGGCCCCTGCCGATAGTCCGGCATTGTTCGGTTACATGCGCGATGGCAATCCCGACAGGTTGGTCCTGTATAAACTGATACCCGACTGGACCACCCCTTCTAATGCTACCTTTTCACAACTGGTAAACCTTTCGCCGCAGACATTCAGTTCAAGTATTTCGGGAATTCCCCAGAAAAATACTTCAGTTAAACTTGATGAGCTGTCAAACAGGCTGATGTACAGACTTCAATACAGGAATTTCGGCTCCTACGAAGTGCTGGTTGCCAACCACACTGTAAATGTTTCGGGTCATGCCGGTATCCGCTGGTATGAACTACGCAATTCAGGTTCCGGCTGGCAGATCTACCAGCAGGGGACATACTCCCCTGACGATACCTACCGCTGGATGGGATCTGTTGCCATGAATTCATATGGCGACATCGCATTGGGTTATTCTGCATCATCTACCCTTTTATTCCCGACCATCCGCTTTACAGGCCGTCGTGCCAGCGATCCGCTGGGTGAGATGACTTTTGCCGAGCAGGATATTGTTGCAGGGGGTGGTTCGCAAACATCCTCCTATGAGCGATGGGGCGATTACAGTATGATGTCGGTCGATCCTTCGGCTGACTCTGTTTTCTGGTATACACAGGAATATTATACCTCTACGAGTGAAATGAACTGGAAGACCCGTATTGGCTCATTTACCTTCGGAGTTCCGATGTCTGCCACAGCAACTGCAAGCCCCGATGAAATCTGTGCCGGTGAACCGGTTCAGCTGAATGCTGAAGCCAGTGGTGGTTCCGGATCCTATACTTATTCATGGACCTCCGTACCTCCTTCATTCACCTCTGACCTTCCGAATCCTGTGGTAAATCCTGCCGTTACAACACGGTATGACCTAACCGTAACCAGTGGCGGGAGCTCTGCCAATGCAACCGTTACCGTGACCGTGAATCCATCACCGACGATTGCTGTTTCAAACGATATGACTGCCTGTCAGGGGTCAGTTGTAAGGGTGATTGCCAATGCTACCGACAACAGTTCCCTGCTCTGGACAACACAGGGAGATGGTACATTCCTTGATCCGACCGACTCACGTGCTGATTACACTCCAGGGCCACAGGATATTCTTGCCGGAAGTGTTACACTGACAGCAACAGCCCTTAGTGCTTTCGGATGCCCACAGGCCGAAGATTCAATGGTCTTGAACATTATCCCTTACCCGGTTGCTGAAGCAGGTGCAACAGTTGAAACCTGCGGTAACGAACCGGCCCAGCTGTCGGGTGTTGCTACCGGAAATAGTGCTGTATTATGGACTTCTGCCGGTGATGGCAGTTTCAATAACAGCAACCTTCCCAATGCGACTTATACTCCTGGCCCTGCTGACCTGCTGGCGGGCAGCGTTAACCTGACCTTTACAGCCATCGGTAATGCACCATGTGCCGATTCATCAGATTATGTGACTGTTTCTATTGTATCTTCAGCAACCATGAACGCCGGACCGGATATTACCATATGTGCCGGTGAAACAGCCCAGCCTGTTGCAACAGGTTCAAGTTACTCATCAGTTGTGTGGGGAACCTCAGGCGACGGGGTGTTTGGTAATGCTACCTCACTTTCACCTTCATATAATCCAGGTGCAGGAGACATCAGCACCGGACATGCTGTGCTGACCATTTCGGCCAGCGGGATTGGTTCATGCGCGGGGGTTGCCGATCAGCTTCAGTTGAACATCAATCCTTTACCACAGGCTACTGCAGGCAATGACACCACGATCTGCAAGACTTCAAGCATTCTCGTTAAAGGAACGGTTTCAAATGCTGCTT
This sequence comes from Bacteroidota bacterium, assembly GCA_009773455.1. Classification (GTDB taxonomy): domain Bacteria; phylum Bacteroidota; class Bacteroidia; order Bacteroidales; family Lentimicrobiaceae; genus Lentimicrobium. The sequence goes on from WSXU01000003.1 coordinate 114,524, forward strand.
CCCACCTGTGGTCAACCAGCGGAAACGGAACATTCCTCGATGCTTCTTCACTGGTAACCACTTACCTGCCGGGTACACAGGATACCGTCTCTGGTTCGGTAACCCTTTCAATGACAGCTTTGAGTCAGTTTGATTGCGGAGATGTTGTTGCTTCCAGGGAAGTCCTGTTTGCAGCCTGCCTTGGAATGGAAACCTTCGGTAATGCTTCGTTAAAAATACTGCCCAATCCTACCACTGGTAAGTTCAGTGTTGAAATAGACGGATTGCCTGATAATCTTGCTTTGACCCTTTCAGTCAGCGATGCAAAGGGAAATCAGGTGATTAGCGGTCAGTACCGGAGTTCCGGCAATGAATTCAAGACCATCCTTGACCTCTCCTCTCAGAAAAAAGGAATTTACCTGCTGAGAGTTTCTGCAGGTTCGGATATGACCACTGCTAAAATCATTCTCAGGTAGTTTTATACAGACAAAAACCCATATAACCACTGTCGTACTCCGGCAGTGGTTTTTTATTTGTTTCCCGGTGATCGGTATATCTAATTTATATAGATTCTAAACTGAATCCTTGATATTTGATTTTCAGGCAATACCAAATTTCGTATAAATAAAGGTCGATATGAATCATATTTAATTGCCTGATAAACAAGTAGATAAACTTGTGTTGAATTTCCTTGTATTTGTACTGAATTTTTTTATTTGTTGCTACATTTGCCGCGTTCCGGGGAGGCAATTCCCGGGAAACGGACAGAACGCCACTTAAAAGAGCAAGCCGTGAACGAGACCCTAGTTTATGCTGTAATTTCATTAAGTGCAATTGGAGTTATTTCAGCAATCATCCTGTACTTCGTTGCCCAGAAATTTAAAGTAATTGAAGATCCCCGTATTGACATTGTTGCTGATTTGTTGCCCAGTGCCAACTGTGGAGGTTGTGGATTGGCCGGCTGCCGCGCATTTGCCGAGGAAGTGGTGAGAACCGAAGATCTTTCAAAGATTAATTGTCCGGTTTCGGGCAATGAAGCCATGAAACAGATTGCGGCAGCTATGGGTCTTGAAGCCCAGGAAAAGGATCCTTTGATAGCTGTGGTTCGCTGCAGCGGTAACCGGACAAATGCCCCGCAAAAAGTCGTATATGACAGCGCTGCTGCCTGTTCATTTGCACATGCATTGTCGGCCGGTGAAAGCGGATGTCCGAATGGATGCCTTGGATTGGGTGATTGTGTAGTTTCATGCAAGTTTGATGCGATATGGATTGATGAGCTCACCGGGCTGGCGGTGGTCAGCGATGAACTCTGTGTTGCATGCGGCACCTGCGTTACGGCATGCCCGAGAAGCATCATCGAACTCAGACTTAAGGGGAAAAAGGACCGCCGCATATTTGTCTCCTGTGTCAACACCGAACGGGGTGGTCCGGCAAGGAAGAATTGCCAGGTTGCCTGCATTGGCTGCGGAAAATGCGTGAAGGAATGCCCGTACGATGCCATCACATTGGAAAATAACCTCGCATATATAGACTTTGCCAAATGCAGGCTGTGCCGGAAGTGTACACCTGTTTGCCCGACAGGATCAATTCTTGAAACAAATTTCCCGGTTCGCAGGGAAAAGTCGGACGAAACAGAGAAAGTTTCAGAAACTTCGGAAGCCTAGATTCAATATTCTATAAGATGTTAACAATCAAATCACTGGAGGATTTATATTTTGAAGACATTTAAACTTGGCGGAGTTCATCCTGAAGAGAATAAACTCTCGGCAGGTGCAGCCATAGAAATCCTGCCTGTTCCCGGACAAGTATCAATACCTGTTTCGCAAAGCCTGGGGGCACCTTCAAAAGTTGTCGTCGAGAAAGGAGCTTCAATCAGGGCCGGACAACTATTGGCAAAAGGTACAGCTTTCATTTCATCGAACGTTCATTCTTCGGTTTCAGGAAAAGTACTGAGGATAGATGAAGTAACCGATACCTCAGGATACAAAAGACCTGCAGTTGTTATCGAAGTTAATGGTGATGACTGGGAAGAAGGAATTGACAGGTCACCTGAGATTGTTCCGGAGATCAGGCTGAGCCGGGAAGAGATCATCCAGAAAATTAATGAAATGGGGATTGTAGGTCTCGGTGGAGCCACTTTCCCGTCGCATGTTAAGCTGATGGTGCCCGAAGGTATGAAGGCTGAACATCTGCTGATTAACGGGGTAGAGTGTGAACCTTACCTTACTTCTGATCATCGCCTGATGCTGGAGCGTGGAAGGGAGATATTGATAGGTATTACAATCCTCATGAAGGGACTTAATGTAAACAAAGCCTGGATCGGGATTGAACGGAATAAACCGGATGCCATTTCACAAATGGACAATCTGTGTAAAGAATTTCCCGGTATTCAGGTTATCCCCCTGCATGTTAAATACCCTCAGGGAGGAGAGAAACAACTGATCAGGGCGGTACTGGGCCGTGAGGTTCCCTCAGGCAAACTGCCGATTGAAGTAGGCTGCGTTGTGAATAATGTCGGAACAGCCCTGGCTGTTTATGAAGCTGTACAAAAGAACAAACCTTTGGTTGACAGGGTTGTCACGATTACCGGAAAGTCATTAAAGAAACCATCCAACCTCCTGGTACGCATCGGCACACCCGTCAGCAACCTCATTGACTTTGCCGGTGGGCTCCCGGATGATACCGGAAAGGTAATCAATGGCGGACCCATGATGGGGAAGGCCCTCTCATCCATTGAGGTACCGGTGACGAAAGGAACCTCAGGCATTGTAATTATCCCTGAAAAGGAGAGTCGCAGGGTTCCGGTAATTCATTGCATCCGTTGCGCCCGCTGCATTACGGCCTGCCCCATGGGCCTTGAACCGGTTCTGCTGGCTCAGCTTTCAGAGAACCAGATGTTCGAGGAAGCTGAAAAGGAACGGATACTTGACTGTATGGAATGCGGTTCCTGTCATTTTACCTGTCCGGCCGGCCGGCCTTTGCTCGATTACCTGCGGCTCGGAAAAAATAAAGTTGGAGTTATCATCAGAAACAGGGGGAAGAAATAATATGAGCTTACTTATAGTTTCGGGTTCACCCCATATACACGGTCACCAGAATGTTAAATCCATCATGTATGGCGTGGTGGTAGCCATGATACCGGCTATTTTTGTTTCCGTTTACTTTTTCGGTCTTGATGCCGCCCGTGTCATCCTGATTTCAATAGCAGCCTGTCTGTTTTTTGAATGGATCATACAGAAATACCTGTTGAAGGGCCCACTGACCATCAACGATGGCAGTGCGCTGGTAACCGGTGTTTTGCTTGCTTTCAATGTACCCAGCAATCTGCCGGCCTGGATGATCATTGTAGGTGCCCTTGTTTCGATCGGCATTGCTAAAATGTCGTTCGGGGGCCTTGGCAAAAACCCATTTAATCCGGCATTAATTGGCAGGGTGTTCCTGTTGATTTCTTTTCCGGTACAGATGACTTCCTGGCCATTGCCGAAAGCCCTGTTCGATTCATCTGTAACAGATGCCATCACCGGACCTACCACACTTGGAATCCTTAAAGAAGGTCTGAATGCCGGAAAAACCGTCCAGGAGCTGGTGACCTCTCCCGGATTTCCTGGTTATCTCAATGATCTGGTTGGCGCACAGGGTGGGTCAATGGGTGAGATTTCAGCCATCGCCCTGTTGTTGGGCGCTGTTTATATGTTCTTCCGCAAAATCATTACCTGGCACATTCCGGTTGGCTATGTCGGATCTGCTGTTATTTTTTCAGGAATTCTGTGGTTGGTGGATCCATCAAAATATATTGATCCCGCCATCCATCTTCTTGCCGGGGGAATGATTCTGGGAGTATTTTTCATGGCTACCGATATGGTATCAACACCCATGTCAGCAAAAGGCCAGCTTGTTTTCGGGATCGGGGCCGGCCTGCTTACCATTATGATCAGGGTATGGGGAGCATATCCCGAAGGTGTATCTTTCGCTATCCTGATAATGAATGCTTTCACCCCTTTGATCAATAAGGCATTCAAACCCCGCAGGTTTGGGGAAATTCCGGTGAAGAAATAGGGTAAACGCTTATTCATAAAGACATTACGTATGGCAAAGCTTGATTCCTCATTACGAAATATGATCCTCTCCCTGTTGTTTATCTCCATGGGGATGTCTGCCGCCTTGGGTTTCGTCTACAATATGACGAAAGAGCCCATCGAAGCGGCAAACAAAGCCAAAGAAGTAAACGCTGTAAAGGATGTGTTGCCACCGTTTAACAATGATCCTACGACAGAGGTAAAAACCATTGACAATCTTGTATTTTATCCGGCAACAATGGATGGTAAACCAATCGGTTGTGCAGTAAAAACCTACACAGAGAAAGGGTATTCCGGACGTTTTGATCTTATGGTTGGTTTTCAGCCCGATGGTAAAATCAATAACATTGTTGTGCTTGAACAAAAAGAAACCCCCGGACTAGGGACAAAGATGAAGGAACCTAAATTTAAGGATCAGTTTAATCTGATGGATATTGGCAGCCTTCAGAACAAAGAACTGAAAGTTAAGAAGGACGGCGGTACCGTAGATGCCATTTCAGCAGCCACCATAAGTTCAAGAGCCTTTTGCGACGGCGTTCAGAAAGCCTATAACCTGTATATGAAGAATTTTGCACCGGGCAGCCCGGCGGTGAGTGACACAACCATGACGAAGGGAGATAAGCAATGAGTCAGTTAAAGTATTTTACCAATGGGTTGTTTAAGGAGAACCCGACCTTTGTCCTGGTGCTCGGAACCTGTCCGACACTGGCCGTAACAACCGCTGCCATCAATGGGATCGGAATGGGTGCCGCCACCACTTTTGTGCTGGTTTTCTCAAACCTGATGATTGCTGCACTGAAGAATCTGATACCCAATAAGGTGCGTATTGCTGCATTTATTGTTATCATCGCAACCTTTGTTACCATCGTAGATCTTGTGATGAAGGCCTATACACCGGATCTTTACGCTACCCTGGGGATTTTTATACCACTCATTGTCGTTAACTGCATCATCCTTGGACGAGCCGAAGCCTTTGCGCAGAAAAGCAATGTCGTTCCAGCCATCCTTGATGGGCTGGGCATGGGCATCGGCTTTACACTGGCAATCACTCTTATGGGCAGCATCCGCGAAATACTGGGTAACGGTTCAATCTTCAACATCAAACTGGTTGCCGAAGATGCCAACACCATTCTGATCTTTATCCTGCCTCCGGGAGCATTCATTACCTATGGATACCTCATTGCTATTATGAACCGGATGAAGAAAAGGTATAACATTTAACCTGAGGAAATATGGAAATCATTGGTATCATCATACTCGCCCTGCTGGTAAACAATGTTGTACTGGCGCAGTTTCTCGGCATTTGTCCGTTTCTTGGCGTTTCACAGAAAGTATCCACTTCCCTTGGAATGGGCGCAGCGGTCATCTTTGTCATGGCTCTGGCCAACCTGGTCACGTACCTGATTCAGTTTTTCATTCTGGTGCCCCTGCATATTGAATTCATGCAGACCATTACCTTCATTTTCATCATCGCATTCCTTGTACAGGTGGTTGAAATTATCCTGAAAAAGGCTGCACCCTCCCTATATCAGGCGCTGGGTATCTACCTTCCACTGATTACCACCAATTGTGCCGTGCTTGGTATTGCTATACTTGCAGTGCAGAAGAATTACAATCTGGTTGAAAGCGTGGTGTATGCAAGTGCCATCGCTGCCGGTTTTACCTTTGCCCTGATATTGATGGCCGGCATCCGTGAACAGATGGAAAATACAGGTTATCCTTCTGGAATGAAGGGATTTCCGATCTCCCTGATCATAGCCGGGCTTCTTTCTCTGGCTTTTATGGGTTTCGCCGGATTGGTCTGAGCAGATAACAGTTAACAGTTAACAGTTAACAGTTAACAGATAACAGTTTACCAAATCTCATTACTTATCAGGATATGTTATACCATCCGGATTGTTTCCCGGGTGGTTTTTTTATGTTGTATCAGTGATTGTTTAAAGCAACTGTTTTTCAATAAGATAAGCAGGAAATTCTTGACAATGATGTAATCTTGATGTACCGTTTTTCTGCGAACAGATCAGGATATTGGCTATGTTTGTACCGCTGAAACCGGCTACTGAGTCCAACTGTTTATTCAACATCATTAAGCTGCCAAACCTATGAAACTTCTGTTAAAATCCTTGTTGTCCTTACTTTTTACCTTCATTTTTACAGTTCCTATGCTGGCTCAGGGTTATCTGCATGCCGGGGGGAAACTGATCTATGACGGAGCCGGGAACGAAGTGATCCTGAGAGGGATCGGAACCGGAAACTGGCTGCTACAGGAAGGCTATATGATGAAAACATCAAACTTTGCCGGTACCCAGCATGAAATTAGGCAGAAGATGATTGAAACCATCGGCCTGGAGAATACCAATACTTTTTACAATACGTGGTTGAACAATCATTTTACCCGAACCGATGTTGACTCCATGAAGGCATGGGGGTTCAACAGTGTGCGGGTGGCCATGCATTATAAATGGTTTACCCTGCCCATTGAGGAGGAACCGGTTCAGGGTCAGGATACCTGGCTTGAGGATGGTTTTGTCCGCATCGATAGTTTGCTCGACTGGTGCGGCGATAATCAGATGTACCTGATCCTCGACCTTCATGGTGCGCCCGGTGGTCAGGGACACGATGCCAACATTTCAGATTACGACAATACAAAGCCATCACTATGGGAAAGTGCTGAAAACAGAAGGAAAACGGTCGCTTTATGGAGCAGGCTTGCCTGCCGTTATTCAACCGAGCCATGGATGGGAGGTTATGACCTCATCAACGAGCCCAACTGGGAACTGCCGGGGGGTACCCTGCTGAAGCAGCTTTACCAGCAGATTACAACAGCCATTCGTGCCGTGGATCCCAATCATATGATCATCATAGAAGGCAACTGGTTTGCCAATGACTACACAGGCCTGCTTTCACCCTGGGACAATAATATGGTGTATAGTTTTCATAAATACTGGTCATACAATAATACCGCTTCGCTCGACTGGATCAAAGCCATACGCAATAATCAGAATGTGCCGGTCTGGCTGGGTGAATCCGGTGAAAATTCAAATTCATGGTTTACCGACCTGATTGCCTTGTGCGAAAGCAACCATATTGGCTGGTCATGGTGGCCGGTTAAAAAAGATGGGATCAATAATGTTCTGAAAGTACCTTCAAGTCGCAACTATGATGATCTGATCAGTTATTGGGAAACCGGTTCTCCGGCCATGACTACTGAACAGGCGTTTACCGCTGTTATGGACTGGGCTGAAAATCACCGGATCCAGAATTGTGATGTCAGACAGGATGTGATCGATGCCATGATAAGACAGCCATTCACAACTTCGACCATTCCATTCCGGGTTTACCATACCGGGGAACCTGTTCATGCTGTAAACTACGATCTGGGCAGGAGTTCCTTCGCTTATTGGGATGCCGATTCCGCCAACTACCATCTGAATACAAATACCTATGTGGATTGGAACAAAGGCTGGGAATACCGTAATGATGGTGTGGATATTGAGAAGTGTACAGACATCAATACCGGTAATAACGGATATAATGTTGGTTTCATCAACGATGGGGAATGGATGCAGTATACCCTGCAGTCCGATACAGCGGCAGCCTATGTGGTACACATGCGGTCGGCAACTGCTGGTTTTCCCGGCATTGCTCATCTTCAGATTGATGGCGTAGATGCCAGTCCTCCGCATACCTTACCGGTTACCGGTGGTTGGCAGGTCTGGAATACCTCCGTCATTAATCAGGTAATTCTGCCGGCAGGAACCCATAAAGTAAGGGTATACTTCGACAGGGGAGGATCCAATTTCAGTTATTTCAGTTTTACAAACCCCACGCCGGTTGAAAATGTCCCTTTCAGTTTTCTTTCTGCCGGTACATCAATTGATGGCACACAGATTTTCGTAACACTGAATAAGGATGTAAGCATACCCGATCCTGTGCCCGCTGATTTTCAGGTGGTTGTTGCAGGAGTCGCAGCTTCCGTCACCTCAGTGACTTTGAATCCTGCTGTATCACGTGGTCTTATACTTACCATCCAGCCGGCAATCAGGTTTCAACAGGTGGTGAAAATCTCTTACAACGGAACTTCTGTACTTTCAGGGGAAGACCAGCTTGTAGCCTTCAGCGATAAGGATGTGAAAAATAATTTGTTGCCCAGATTTAATATTCCCAACAGGATTCAGGCTGAAGCATTCTATTTCAACAATGGTTTTCAGCTCGAAAACTGCACCGATACAGGAGGTGGCCAAAACACCGGGTTTGCCAATCCGGGCGATTATCTTGATTATCTGATTTATGTTCCCCAGGCCGGGGAATATACCCTCAATATAAGATACGCTACTCAATCAACAAACGGAAGGATGGATGTCAGAACCGGGTCGGGAAGCACTTTCACCAGCCTTGGAACGGTTAATTTTAGCTCTACCGGTGGCTGGCAGACCTGGAGGAATCATCAGATATCCGTTACACTTCCGCAGGGAGACCAGGTACTTCGGTTGTATGCTCTTTCAGGAGAATTTAACATCAACTGGTTTGAAATCGTAGTACCCAATTCAATCAAAGATCAGAAACTCAACAACTCCCTGAAGGTTTATCCGAATCCCGGCGATGGCCGCATGAAGGTGAGCGCTGTGCTTGATAAAACAAGCAAGATAAGGATCATGGTCAGCGACATGTTCAATAAGGCGTTACTGTTCAGTGAGTTTAATGCAGGACTTGAGTTTGAAGAGGATATTGACCTGTCGGGACTTGGCAAAGGAATGTACCTGCTGAAAATAAGCTCTGATTCCGGCACGGTGTGCAGGAAAGTTGTCATCCTCTGATATTGAATTCAACTTGTCGGTCTCTCCGATTTCACGCTGTCGGCAACTTGCTGCTATGAGCCTATTTCACCATTATCCTGGCTGAAAAGGATTTTCTTTCATTTGTTACCGTGATAATATAGAGCCCTGGTTCGAGTAGCCCCATAGAAATTTCTTCCAGGTCATCGTTGAATTCTTTTGTGATTCGCACCCTGCCCATAGCATCCGAAATGAATATTTTGGCGTGCTTACAAGCCTCCGGCAGTTCAAGCATGATCCGCTCATCTGCCGGATTCGGGTATGCTTTCAGATGTCCACCATCAGGGCTTTCAATCCCAAAAGCCGGTTGAAGCATGATGCCTTTGATGGCTTCTGCTGAATTTCCCCAGCCATCTGTGATAACAAGCTTTAACAGATACTGTCCTGCTGCCAGCCCTGAAGTGTTCCAGTATCCCAGTACTTCATTGCGTTTCTCATTCAGCGAATCAACCTGAATTTCAATCCATTCAGCCGATTCCGCTTCCTGGTAGTATAAACTGTAACGGCCGAATTCCATCCAGTTGCTGGCTTCAGGCTTGTCGATCCATGCAGACCCTGTAACCGCAACAATTGATCCTGCATCTGCCTCGAAAGGCTGATCGATATAGGCATACCAGACCACGGATTTGTCGAGTGCTCTGGGTTCGTCAGGCAAGGTGCACTGCAATACCATCATCATCGAATTCTGAAGCGCGGAAGGGAAACCCGAGGCAAGTGATGAGTAGGCATAGATCAGCATTCCATGTGCTTGGCTTCGCACATAACCTGAAACGAAAGAGAATCCGTTGATCATCAGCGATGAATCAGAAGCCCACACATAGCCGCCCGATCCGTCGCAGAAAAATTGACTGCCATTCACGGTGGAATGACCACCGGCTCCGACTTCCCCGACAATGCAGCCGGAGAGATTAACACAGGAATGTTCCATTGGATAAATACTCCAGGTAGTCACTCTGCTGTTGATTAGTCGGAGACTGCGGTCACTCAGCGGGGCATCAAACTCAATATAAAAGGAATTGTCTACCAGGCCACTGACATTAACCGTATCTGAACCCATAAACCAAAGGCCTATTGCCCTGATCTGTGATTCTGAAATGGTAATTTCAGTATCATTTTCCGGCATCAAACCCCACATTACATTGTAGCAGTTGTCCACCCTGATGTCATAGTTCACCCCGCTGATTCCGGGAAGGGTATTGTTAAAGCGGTATGCCAGCGTTGTATCTCCCTCAGGAAAGGTGAAATTAACCGCAGCACCTTCCGGGAAGTGGTGCCAGAGGAGGACGGTTTCCGCATTCCTGAATTCAAGCACGGATTCATCAAGGATCACATATTCACCGGCTTCGTTGGTTCCATCAATATAAACCTGTGATTTCCCATAAATTCCATTGGTGGTGAATCCCTTGTTCGTTACATTGAATAGTTCAAGCCGGGCACTGTCAGTAAGTAAAATATTGTGAGATAAACTGCTGTGATCTACAGTTGTATTCCGGTAGGTAATCCGTCCCCCTCCGGTAGCAAAAACCATCCGTTGATAAAAATAGGCCTGCGGGATGTACAAGGTTGATGAATCGGCGATTAAACGGGGGGTTTCTCCCAGGAGGTAGATGTCGCCAAGAATGGTAGCATTTGCATTCCTGAAATGAAGTAAACCGGAATATGCAATAACAATTGCTCCTGAGTGAACCCAGTTGCCACTTATTACCAGTGTATCAGTGATATAAAGTGTGTCGGAAGCAGGTTGGGTTTTCCCCGGAAACGGCACATGGATTTTAAGGTTTGATAATTCTTTCCGCCGGGCTTCAAGCTGAAGGAACCCTGTTCCCTGAATAAATTTATTCTCTTGTCTGACAAGAGCAGTATCACCGGCTCTTATTCTGCTCACAGCCATGTTACCAAGCCTTTCAAGTTGCCGGACAGGAAACTGAAAACCCGCTTCCTGGGCTGTTATTCCGAAAGATATAAACGACAGCATAGCTGTGAAAAGAAACCTGAACTGCATATTCGCTTTTTTTCATTAATAGAACGCTGATATTTCAAGATTATTCTGGCATTGCAGCGAGTTGAAAGTATTCAGAAATTCTGATTTGCCTCTCTCTGTTGCCTGATTTAGGAAAACCGATATCCTGTAACCGGTTCTTCGCGTTTTAATAAAATCAGTTGAAATGCATAACAATATTTACGGCAGATTGTTACTTTTAATTGTTTAAGGACTTTATTTGTAACCTGGAAATCTGACTGCACCTCCAGATCTGTGCTTCACAGGTTATATTTATTCAGGTTTTCCAAGATTAAACAGAGTTGAAAATATTGAATTTGAAACAATCCGAGTCTTAACCCAAAAACAAACATTATGAAAATCCTAAAAAGAATTTTATTTGTACTGGTTGGAATCATTGCACTGGTGCTGATTATAGCACTATTTCTTAAAAAGGAATATGCGGTTGAGCGCGAAATCACGATTGAAAAATCCAAAGCCGAAGTATTCGAATACATAAAATTCCTGAAGAATCAGGACAATTACAGCAAATGGGCAACCATGGATCCTGCCATGAAAAAGGAGTTCCGGGGGACTGATGGAACTGTGGGTTTTGTTTCAGCATGGGACAGTCAGAAGGACGATGTTGGAAAAGGAGAGCAGGAAATTATGAAGATTACCGAAGGTGAAAGAGTTGATTTTGAACTTCGGTTCATTGAACCCTTTGAAGCAACAGACAATGCTTACATGACCACTGAGGCAGTCGGTGACAGCACCACACGGGTAAAGTGGGGTTTCAATGGCAAAATGAATTACCCCATGAACCTGATGTTACTTTTTATGGATATGGAAGGTATGCTCGGGGGTGATCTGGAGCAGGGTTTGGAGAATCTTAAAAATGTACTGGAGGGCTGTTAGCAATCCAGAATTACCAATTATCAGAAAGCCTGCCAGATGTGAATCCGGCAGGCTTTCTGATAAATAATTGGATTATTCCTTTTCTTCTGATGCCGGATATTTATCTGTATTCCAGGTTTCAATTTTGATTTTCAAAGTGCCATCCTTTTGCTTTTGCCATATTGTAAGGTATTTTCCGGTATCCCTTATCGGGGTTTTGATACCTTCCATCGAAAATGCGATTTCAAATTTGCCGATTTCGGTAATCATTTCACCACAACTCATTATTGATAAAGTTGTAGGATTAAATTCCACAACTTTCCAGCCTGCTTTTCTCATCTCTTCATTTGACTTTTTAATGGCTTCTATGCCATTCAGCATCGGTTCATAATTTGGCAGAGAAACCACATCCTTTGTATAGAAGCTGAGGCTTTTTTCCATGTCGCCCGACAGCATGGCTTTCGACATTTCTGAATTCAGCTTTTCAATTTCGATTCTGAGCTCACGTTCGCCCTGTGCAAATGATGCAGAGGAGAAGAAAAATATGGCAACAGACCAGAGTGCAATTTTTGAAATGAAATTTTTCATGGTTTTCAGATTTTGGTGGTTACAGTTTGATTTAAATAAATAACAACTTTCCTGTCGATTTGATTTTATCTTGGTATGCGGCAGAAAATTAATTTCTGTTGAACTGATACTCTCCTGTAATACCCTTGTCTCATGAGTATGAGTGCAAGGCTGCGGGTGTTACAACGGGCATGCCCTGTGCTGATAATATTTATATCTTTACAGTTCCTAATCCGATTGCTATGGCCCTTGATACTACAATAGCACTCATGAACCTGAGTGTATTCCAGCGTAATAATCTTGTCTTATCAGAAGTAACCCTGTCGATCAACAAAGGTGAGTTTGTATATCTGATCGGGAAAACCGGAACAGGAAAGAGCAGCCTGTTGAAAACACTTTACGCTGATTTGCCTGTCACCGAAGGGGATGCGGAAGTCGTTGGCTATAATCTGCGTAACATCAGGCGACGCGATGTGCCATTTCTACGCAGGAAACTGGGCATCGTTTTTCAGGATTTTCAGTTACTTTCAGACAGAAGTGTCAACGATAATCTTCTGTTCGTTCTGAAAGCTACAGGCTGGGATGACAAAAACGCCATTCAGGAGCGTATCAAAGATGTTTTGGATAAAGTCGGTTTGGGAACAAAGGGGTTTAAAATGCCCCATCAGCTTTCGGGTGGAGAACAGCAAAGGGTATCCATTGCACGGGCCCTGCTGAATGATCCGGAACTTATTCTCGCAGATGAACCCACCGGTAACCTTGATCCGGAAACATCAGAAGGCATCATGGCGCTGCTGTTCGATATCAGCCGTTCAGGACGGGCTGTACTGATGGCTACACACAACTATGCGCTGATGGAGAAATTTCCCTCAAGAACCTTAAAATGCGAAATGGGGAAGGTTCTATCTGCCGAAGATAATACCGATCATCCTGTCGGCGTTCAGTGAATTTGAATAGGTACTGCCCAGAACCTGCTTTCTTCCGGCTGCATCGGCATGAGTAAAAGGCCTGTCTTTCAGTTCATCGAGTTTTTTAATCAGGGCTTCAGGCGTGGATGCAATGTGGCACAATGAATCCAGTCCTGTTCCGTTGAGCATCGGCGGATTTACCAGGCAATGCCTGCCATTGTAAAGGGTATTCAGCAATTTGAGTTTTAATCCGGTTGCCTGGAAAGTAACCAGGATATTCACATGGGCATTCCTGATCAGTGAAAACAACTCTTCATCACCAGGATTGGCGATGATACTAATGTTACTGTGTTTTGATGCCAGCTGGACGATTCGCTGGGGAGGGTTCATACCTGCAATGATCAAACGGTGTGACGATCCGGCAAAGACTTTTCCGATAAGGAAAGCAGCTGCAGCCTCATTTTCAGGAACTTCAATATTGCCATGGTAAAGGGTATACTCTCCCTTTCCCTCAGGAATCATGATATCACTGTTGGCATGGAAACTCGGGAGGTAAAATACCTGCTTCCCGGGGAAGTGTTTTTTCAGATAAGCCGTATCATCGTCCGACACTACAAGCATGGCACCGGCGTGTTTCAGCTTATGTTGGAACAGTTTCAGTTTCAGACTTTCGATCAGGAAATATAACTTCTTGCCCGTGTGGTGCTCTGCTTTGAACAGATTGTAATAATATCGGTGTTCAATATTGCTCTCGCGGTATATAAGCAGCCGGTCGTTCAGACGTGCATCGCTGATATAATAACAGGAGTGTAGCCCTTCGAAAAGTATAGGGTATTTGTCTTTCAGCAGGTTCTTCATCATTTCTTCGGAGCGCCGGCTCTTGACAATGTAAGGAACGATGCTCAAAACGGAACGGATGCCGGTAACTCTCGGATAGTACCTGATCTCTTCACAATATTGCTCCAGTTCAGGAGCGCGGTTGCGGCCGGGGTACTCAATAATGTGGAGATGAAGGCGCACTCCCTTCCGGTGTAATTCCCTGATTTTATAAAACACATCAATTACACCCCCGTAATTTGGAGGGTAGGGAACATCAAATGAGACAATATGGAGATGGTGTTCAGACATATTTCCGGTAAACTGACTTCAATACATTTTCTTCATTTTCCCAGGTAAGCGCTGAGGCAGCTTTTGCCAGGTTTTCCTTCCATATTACCCTGGCTGCTTCGTCATTGAGCATCAGGTTGATACAGTGTGCAATTTCAGCGGGATCGTGACTTTCAGTTATCATTCCGACATTATAACCTTCCACAATCCGGCATATTTCAGGCAATCGTGAAGCCAGCACCGGAATACCGGCGTGAATATAGTCAAAAAGCTTGTTTGGCAGACTGAAGCGGTAGTTAATATTGGTATCCTTGTCAAGGGTCAATCCTACATCAGCCAGCCTTGTATGCTGCATCAGATCAGCATAGGGCATTTTGGGCAGGAACATGACTTTACCTTCAAGTCCGGGCTTTCGGGCCTGATCTTTCAGTTGCCCGATAACATCACCACCACCAATGATCAGCAATACAGCACCGTCAACGTATTTCATGGCTTCAATGGCCTCCTCGGCACCACGCTGGATATTGATGCCGGCACCCTGCATCAGGATGATCTTCCTGTCATCAGGCAGACCAAGTTCCTTCCTCGTTTTGGTCACAACGGGTACAAAGGCGCGGGGTATATTTCTTACCACATTCAGATTGACCCCGTATTTTTTTTCGTACAACCCGGCTATGGATTCATTCACCGTAATTACGTCGGTCAGCCGGGGAAAAATGCTTCGTTCAATTCGCTCCCAGATCCCCCTGACCAATGGCCTGTTTATAAGTTCAGGTGTTTCGGTATAATATTCATGACTGTCATATACCAGTGGAATGCGCTTGATTCTGCTGATGATAAAATTCGGAAGCAGGGTATCAAGATCATTCGAAACCAGCAGATTGCACCGGTTCATCAGCAGATACAGAAAAAGCCTCAGATTGTATTCAGCATAAAACAGGGGACCCCTTCTGAAAAACAGGTACATCCGATGGGTTTCGTATGGCCGTTCAAGGACCGGACTATCCGGAAGTAACCTTCCTGCCAGTGTTACACTGAAACCCATTCCGGTGAGCGTTTGACAGACCTTATCTACGCGCTGGTCGGTGCTCAGATCATTGGTAACGGAAATGATGACTTTATTCAAAACAGGGTAATCAGCCAAAGTGGAATGCAAAAGTACCTTTTTTTAAACAACTCACCAATCTGACGTGGGTTCTGTTTTCAATGCATCAGAAAGAATGAGGTTATATCACAACAAATTTCAACAAGTGAATCGTCTGCTCTACCGATATTTTCATAAAGTAAATGCCCGGTACTGGTCGGAGCAGGCTGAATGGCAGGCTGTATTTACCTTTCGGGAAATCAGTTTCACCGCTGTATATGAGCATTCCATGACTGTTGTAAACACTGACATCTGCCCTCACGGGTTCATGCATTTCCGTATCCAGATTGAAATTTCCGTTTGTGGGATTGGGTCTGATAAACAGGGTCTGTCCGGACACTATCGACGGAATGCTGATAATCAGAATATCTACTTCATTGGAAATGCCCCGGCAGCCGTTTTCATCTGTTACTTCAACACTGTATGAGCCATTCTCAACTGCATTATATTGCTGGTAAGTTGCCCCGTTGATGTTGTTTCCTTCAAGCATCCACTGGTATGCAGCAAATGGGTTTGTGGTACTGAGTAGTACACCATCAGCCCAGGCTACAGGTTCAGGGTTCGGATAAAAATCCATGGTAAGGGTATTCGATGTGGCGTAAGGTGTGGTCACACAAATCCCGCCACTGATCATTTCACAGGTGATCATATCTCCGCTGATCAGGTCGGTAGATGAATAAACCGGTCCGTTGGCACCACTGATGTCTTCACCGTTTTTTTTCCATTGCCACAAAGGATAGGGCCCGCCGTTTACCGGAATGGCGGTAAAAGTGATCATCGTGCCCTCACAGGCGGTGATCGGGTCAGCAAAAATAGTGACAGCAGGTATTACTCCGGTTTCAATGGTCATGATCACCGTATTGGAAATTGCATATGGAGTGATCAGACAGTCGGCATTGCTGGTCATTTCACAATGAATCGCGTCCCCTGATTCGAGTAAATCGGTTGTATAAACGGCTGATAAAGCTCCATTGATTAGGTTGTTGTTTTTGAACCATTGCCATTGAGGGGAGGAACCACCGTTAGCAGGAACGGCAGTAAAAGTGACCGGGGTGTTATGGCAGGCCGGATTCTGGTCGGCACTGATGACAACTGTTGGTGTCACCCCGGTGCTTATGGTGATGGTCAGCGTATTCGAAGTTGCGTTCGGGGTGGTGATGCATGCTGCATTACTAACCATAGCGCAACTGATCTGATCATTGTTATTGAGTTCATTGGTTATATAAACCATCTGCGTTGCTCCGCTGACCTGATTGCCGTTTTTATACCACTGAAAGGTCGGGTTAGTACCGCCGTTGACAGGGTTGGCTGTAAAAGTGACAGTGGTTCCTGTACAGATGGTCGTCTGGCTTGCCGTTATTGTGATTGCCGGAGTCACCGGTGACGAAACACTGATCATTATCGCGTTTGAAATGGCCACAGCAGGCACCGGACAGGAGGCATTGCTGGTCATGCTGCAGGTAATCACGTCATTGTTTACCAGGTTATTCACGATAAACACCGGACCAGTTGCCCCATTGATGATATTGCCGTTTTTCATCCACTGGTAAGCAGGGTTGGTTCCTCCATTCAGAGGTATGGCTGTAAAGGTTATCGTCTCCCCGGAACATGTACTTGTCTGACTGGCGGTTATGCTGACTGATGCAGGAACTGTAGGCAAAACTGTTACCGAAATACCCGAAGATACAGCAGAAGGTGTGACCAGACAGGGTGCATTGCTGGTAATCTGGCAGGATACAATATCATTGTTTGCCAGCGATGAAGTCGTATAAGTAGCTGATGTTGCTCCATAAACCGGATTGCCGTTCAGTCGCCACTGGAAGGCCGGATTACTTCCCCCGTTAACAGGATATGCGGTAAACGTAACCGGCGAACCTGCACAGAGGGTTGTCTGATTTGAACTGATTGTTACCGATGGTGTGACGTTTGATGTAACATATACTGTAACAGGATTTGAAGTTGCTGTGGGTGCAGTCAGGCAGGTTATGCTGCTGGTTATCACACAGGTAACAACATCGTTATTGTTCAGGGTACTTGTCGTAAAGGTATATGCCCCTGTACCTGAAGGATTACCATTAACTTTCCACTGAAAGATGGGATTTGTTCCTCCGTTAACCGGAACTGCCGTGAAGGTAACCTGTGTTCCCTGGCAGAATGAATTTGCAGGGGTTGAAATTGTCACTGATGGAGTAACACTCTGGTTGACTGATATGGTTATGCTGTTGCTTATGACCAGAGGGGTAATAGCACAGGCTTCACTGCTTGTCATCTCACAGAGAATAACATCGTTATTGGTCAGGTCGGAGGTCGTATATATGGGAGAATTCGTGCCGGCGGCAATGCCGTTCTTTTTCCACTGGAATACTGGGCTTGTTCCCTGGTTCACAGGAGAGGCTGTAAATGTTACCGGCGCACCGCTGCAGGAAGGGTTGGCCGATGCGGTAATACTCACTGAGGGCGGGCAATACGAAGCGCAGATGGAAGTATGTGATCCGAGGTTCGAAATATTGTCTAAAGGCAGGGCATTCCACTGCAGTGCCGGATCAAAAGAGACCGGATTGGTGTTGCTCCCTTTAGATATGCCTGATTTTCTGATCATGGTCATGTCCAGGGTTGACACTCCGCCACTGATCCACTGTGTTCCGGGGTCATAACCGATTTTCCCCAGTATATCAATGATATCTCCATTGTGCAAAAGAACAACGGCATCATTGCCATTGAAACCAAAGCCGAAGGTCTGGTCCGCCAGCGCAAGTATACCTGGACTGGAAGAACCGTGGGCGACAACATGAACACCCATCGGAGCAATAGATCCTGTCAATCCGACAGTCTGAGTCGGAAACAGACTACCGTTCTGATATACACTGATCTCATAGTCATCAAGGTTTATTGTTTCAGTCGTAGGATTGAATACTTCAATGGCTTTGTTGTATGCGCTCCCTTCGATGTATTCAGAGATAAACAATTCATCGCAATCGGCCAGCATTATGGGAGGCCCTGCCTGAGGTACACCATACATCGCGACCGCATAAGTAGTCTTACAGGTTGAAAATATCTCGTCCATTCCGTCGCCATTGATATCACCTGTTGATACAGAAGTCGGATCAGGGAGTTTATCAGTAAGGGTGATTTTGGTAAAGCTCATGTTGCCAGCATTCTGGTACCAGCATATTTTATCGTCTCCGGGTGAAGCAGACGTCACATCAATATCACCGTCACCGTCAAAATCTCCGGCATCAACATGTATGGCGCCGTAGGCGTTGGTTGTGATCACATGCTGGTTAAAGTTCGGATTTTCGTACCACGCTATTTTATTATCTCCGCTGGACGAGGAGAGGATGTCTGTGTCACCGTCGAGATCCATGTCCTTTATCGCGACCGAGCTTGCACCCGGGGCAGAAGAATTAATGGTCCAGTCAGAAAATCCAGCGCCTGTGTTATGGTGAAGCACTATTTTATCACTGTTCCCGCTATAGGCAGCCACAACATCCATCAGCCCGTCCTCATCGTAGTCCAGGGCTGCAACATCCATAGGATACCAATAACTGCCGGATATCAGGTGTTGTGTAAAGTCTTCATTGCCATCGTTTTCGTACCAGTGTACGTAGGATCCGTCATTTGTCGAGGCAACTACATCCATATCGCCGTCGGAATCAAAGTCAACAGGGAAAACACCCTGAGCATCTGACAGACCATATACTACCAGGCGATCAAAATTGCCGCCCCCAAGGTTTTCAATCCAGCTGATACCCGGAAATCCGTAAGCATCGCCCGTAAATACAGCATCGGTATCCCCGTCGCCATCCATATCGGCAGCATGGATATCGATGCAGGCCATCGAAAGATTGGTCGGCATTACATGTGAGGTCGTAAATAGCCCATTTCCATCGTTCCTGATAAAACTAAGCCTCAGGTACCCTGCTGCCATCAGGTCTGTATCGCCGTCGTTATCAAAATCGCCTGCACATGAAGAAGCCGCAGTATCGAGATACCGGTCAATACGTTGATTTATAAAGCTCTGTGTGGCATTGTTGCTATGAAATTTCAGATCAAAACTTGAACCTGAAATCACATCTGTATATCCGTCACCGTTGAAATCACCTGTTACCAGCATCGAAGCATAATCAACCGAGAAGTCGATGACCGTGTTATAGCCAAAAGTGAGGTTTCCGTTATTATGCCTCCAAAGGATATCATCTTCGTCATAATCGGTCAGCAGCAGATCCTTGTGACCATCTCCGTCAAGGTCAACTACCCTGATTTCACGGATGGTGCCACCAGTTGTCAGGGCAATCTGGGTAAAACTGCCGTTTGTGTTGTTAAACCATCCATAACCGCCATTTGATGTGTAAACGATGTCAGGGTCATTATCTTCATCAAAGTCGGTAATCAGAACACTGACAGGACCATTCTGAGATGTGGTAAGCGTATGGCTGCTGTAGCTGCCACTGCCTGTATTTTCAATCCATATGATGGTATTATTGTTAAACGAAGCGGCAACAATATCAATATCACCGTCGTTGTCCAGGTCGCCTGGCCTGACCGAAATAGCACCGTCAAGACCGGTGGCAACAACGCTGTAGATGAAGTTTTCATTTCCGTCGTTGGTAAGTAGATATACAACGTCGCTGTTGAAGGCCGCACCCAGAATATCAGTATCGCCATCATTATCGATATCGGCTACCTCGATAAATTCAGTGCCTCCGGCTGAATTTGTGAGAATCACTTCGTCGAAAATCTCATTTCCATTGTTTCGTTGCCATAAAATCCTGTTGTTTGTAAAAGAAGATACCAGCACATCCACATCACCATCATCATCAATATCGCAGGCCTTTACAGCCCTTACATCATTGTAGTTCGGAGTAATCAGGTAATTCCTGAACAGGGCATTTCCTGTATTTTCATGCCATTGCAGGTTATTCAATCCGGCGCTCAGCAGATCAAGATCTCCGTCACCGTCTATATCAGATTCATCAATACAGCGATTGGTGTACGACAGAATGCGGTTTTCAAGGGTTTGTGCGCTGAGGTGTATACAAATGGTGAGAAAAAGCCAGGATAGAATAAGTCTTACGTTCATAGTCGAATGGGAATTGGTCAGTTTGCAGGAGAATCAGATGATGCAAAGGCAGTTGTTACCCTTGTTGCATGAAGGCAAAGAACAAAAATATATATTTGACCAGACTGTACAAAAGTTTGTTGAATTATTCCACAGTTTAGAATAATTAAATGAACCCATATTACAAACCTGGGATAATATATTTCATAATGTGCACATAATCAATACTATTAATTCGGCTTCTGTTTGACTCCCAGGCTGCTGCCGGAGTTTTCAGGGAATAGTTCCAACCTCTGAATTTCTCTTTTCCCAAATTCGCCGGAACCATGTACCTTTGCTTTATGGATTCCAACCCTGTAATTACTATTCATCAGAACTTCAGTCTCCGGCAGTACAACACTTTTGGCATGCAAGTAAATGCCAGGGAATATACTGAGATCAGCGAAGAATCGCAAATCCCGGCATTGCTGAGGCTGATCGGCCGCTATGATGGAAAAGTACTTTTTCTGGGAGGTGGCAGCAATATGCTGTTTACTCAGGATTTTAATGGTCTGGTAGTCAGGATTGCAACGAAAGGAATTGAAATCGTTGATCAGGACGATGAGTTTGTTTATGTGCGTGGTATGGCTGGTGAAACCTGGGACGATTTCGTGCAATATTGTGTACTTCGTAACTTCGGGGGACTTGAGAACCTCAGCCTGATCCCGGGCAATGTAGGAAGCTGTCCGATACAGAACATCGGGGCATATGGTGTTGAGGTGAAGGACACCTTCTATATGTTGGATGCGGTTTCATTGCGTACCGGTGAGTTCCGGGAATTTTTTCCGGATGAATGCGCTTTTGGCTACCGGAGTAGTGCGTTCAAGCATGAGCTTAAAGGTCAGTACCTTATTTTGTCGGTTACATTCCGGCTCCGCAAGCATCCTGTACTAAATACTTCCTATGGTTCGATTCCTGCTGAACTGGAGTCCTTAGGCGAGGAGCCAACAGTCAGATCCGTAGCAAAAGCAGTGACCAATATCCGCCGGAGTAAACTACCTGATCCGCAGGAGATCGGGAATGCCGGAAGTTTTTTCAAAAATCCTGTTGTCAGTAATCAGCAATTTAATGAGCTCAGAACTGCTTATCCTGATATTCCGGCCTATGCAGCAGATAACCTGACCAAACTTGCTGCCGGCTGGATGATCGAGCAGTGTGGCTGGAAGGGATACCGTGAAGGTGATGCCGGGGTACATGCCCGGCAGGCCTTGGTATTGGTAAACTACGGAACGGCAACCGGAAGTCAGATTTATACACTTGCCATTCAGATTATTGAATCGGTAAGGAGTAAATTCGGGGTTATTCTGGAACCGGAAGTCAATATCATCTGATTTACGGTTTTTATTATAATACAACTGGTCCGGTTTTGCCGGATTTTTTTATTCCTGTATATTAGCCTGTCATTTTCAATTGTCAACATCAAAACCCGGAATCATGGATGCTACCCTTATAGGATTTGTTCTCTACCTGATTGTGATGCTCGCCATCGGAATTATCACGTACCGGAAAAATGAATCAAATGCCGATTTCTTTCTGGGTGGAAGAAAAATGAATCCCTGGGTGGTTGCACTCTCGGAAAGATCGGCCGGAGAGTCTGCCTGGCTCCTGCTCGGATTGCCGGGCGCAGCACTGGCAGCGGGGTTGATTGAAATATGGACGGCCATTGGCTGTTTGCTCGGTATCTTTTTCTATTGGTATGTGATTGCTTCGGATATCCGTCATTTATCAGAAAAGATCAGCGCCATTACCCTTCCGGATGTTTTTGCCAACTATTACAAAAAGGGAGGGGCTTCGCTCCGGCTGGTGGCTATGTTTATTATCATCTTTTTCTTTACATTTTACCTTGCCGCCCAGTTTAACGGGGCCGGAAAGGTCCTGAATGTAACCTTTGGAATAGGGCATTATTATGGTATGGTGATAGGTGCGGCAGTCATTATTATCTATACCATGATGGGAGGATTTCTCGCAGTCGTCTGGACCGATGTGATTCAGGGCATATTGATGTTTGCTGCCCTGGTTATTCTTCCGGTCGCAGGGTATCTGATGGTAACCGCCGGGGGGGTAGCGGTTCAGGAGGCTTTTTCAGATCAGGGAAGTGAATTTTTGAATGTCACCGGCGGAAAAACAGGCTGGGCAGGTGTTGCTGTCGTTATCGGAGGGCTCAGCTGGGCTTTGGGATATATGGGTCAGCCTCATCTGCTGACTAAATTTATGTCAATTGGCGATCCCGGAAAGATGCGTATGAGCCGGCAGATTGCGCTTTTCTGGGCTGTTCCAGCCTTTGCCGGGGCTTTGGCAATCGGGCTGATTGGCCTGGTAATCTATGGTCAGGGCCACTTCAGCGATGTTGAAAGGGTAATGCCCCAGATGGCTACCGACCTCATGCCCGACTGGATAGCAGGTATACTGATCTCCGCTGCAATTGCCGCCATGATGTCAACGGCCGACAGCCTTTTACTGGTTGTATCGTCTACCGTTGCCGAAGACCTTTGTCATAATGTTCTCAGGATTAATCTCTCGTCCAGGACAATGGTTAACCTGAGCAGGATTGTAACCCTGTCGGTCGGAATTGCTGCATTTATTCTTGCAATTTCTTCCCAAAAACTGATTTTTGCGATGGTTTCCTATGCATGGTCTGGTCTTGGTGCCTCATTTGGCCCGGCCATCCTGCTGATGCTGAAATGGAAAAAGACGACCTGGCAGGGCGTGCTGGCAGGAATGATAACAGGAGCGGTTTCAACCATTGTCTGGTCAGAGATCCACTACCTCGACAATATGATTTCAGTCAGATTTGCTTCGTTTGTCCTGGCCTTTATCGCTGTGGTGACAGTAAGTTTGCTCAGCAGGTCAGCAGTAACGGCTGAAGCCTAGATATTCAATGCTTTCTCAATCGTTTTCCATAACCTTTCGGCCGATTTGTCCCAGGTGAAACCGGATGCCCTTTCATTCCCGGCTTTTATTAACCTGGCGCGGAGTGTTCCATCGGATGAAATCCGCCGCATTGCCTGTGCAATGTCACCCGGATTGAACGGATCGACCAGCAAAGCCGCTTCGCCGGCAATTTCAGGCATGGAAGTAACATTTGATGTAATGACCGGTGTACCGCATCGGAAAGCTTCCACAATGGGTATTCCAAACCCTTCAAAATAGGAAACATAGGTCAGTGCCAGCGCCGAGCCCATCACCTTCTGCATATCACCGGTATCCAGCCTGCCCGTAAAAATCACATCGTCCCTGAATTTCATCTTTTCGAAAACATCCGCAATTTCGCCTGTCCACCATTTACGGGCACCTGCAACAAGCAGTTTAGCACCTTCAATATCATTTTCTCTGAAAATATCAAATGCCCTGAAAAGGTTGACCAGGTTTTTCCGCGGATGAAGCGCACCAACAAAAAAGAAATAAGGCTTTCCGTCACTGAATTTTGCCCGCGTGGCTTTACCTGTGGCTTCATCAACCGGGGTATATTTCTCATTGGCCCCGTTGTAGACTACATCAATTTTTTCAGGATTGATTCTGTATTGTTGAATGATATCGGTTTTTGAGAATTCCGAAACGGTTGCAATCCTTGACGCTTTACCAGCATATTTCCGGAAGAATGTCCTGTAATAAAGCCGCTCTGCAAAGGGTAAGTCATCAGGATAATGCTCGAAATTGAGATCATGAAAAACAGCTACGGAGGGAATACCTGAGCCAAGTGCCAGATAACCATCGGGTGACAGGAACAGATCTGCCCTGATTTTCCTGAGAATAAATCTGACTGAAATCTCAAACCAGATGAAATAGAGCAGGGGATGCCTTGCAGGTGGTCCTATAACCACCGGTGTAACATTGCTTCCGAATATAAATTCCCGGTGAAAAGGCCTGTCAAAAATGAAGTAAAACTCATGTTCAGGATGCGACATAGTTATCCTCTTAAGGTTCTCGTACGAGAACCATCCGATTCCCTCGAGCTTCCCATGAAGCAACAACCTCGTATTTACCGCAATCTTCAAAACAGTTTGTTTAATTACAGAACTTATTAATTGACAACAGGCTTGTTATGATCAGGAATAATGATATTTTTGCGCAAATTTATAATTATTAACAATCCGTCCGGGGATTTATTCCCTGCTCCGGCTACTTGTTTAATCCGGTATTTTTCAACCGGCCATTCCAATGCAGCGAAAATTTCTGACCAATCTTGGTTTCCTTCTGTTACTTAACCTGCTGATCAAGCCATTCTGGATTTTCGGCATCGACAGAACAGTGCAGAATGTTACAGGGGCAGAAGATTTCGGTTTCTACTTTGCAATTTTCAATTTTTCCTTTCTCTTCAATATCCTGCTCGATTTTGGAATAACCAATTTCAACAACAGAAATATTGCCCAGAACAGCCAGTTGCTGAACAAGCATTTCAGCAGCATTCTGATCATGCGCTTTCTGCTGGCTGTAGTTTATTTCCTGGTTACTTTCTCTTTGGGGCTGCTTTGGGGCTACAGAGGCCATGAACTTACAATGCTGGCTCTGCTTGGGCTGAACCAGTTTTTCATCTCTTTTATACTTTACCTCAGGTCGAATGTGAGTGCATTGCTTCATTTTAAAACAGACAGCATCCTTTCGGTGCTCGACCGGATTCTGATGATTGCCATTTGCAGTGTCCTCCTTTGGGGTAAGGTAACCAGTGAGCCGTTCAGGATTGAATGGTTTGTATACGCCCAGACTGCAGCTTATGCTATAACGGCTTTGATTGCACTGATCGTAGTGATTAAAAAAGCTTCTTTCAGAAGGCTGAACTGGAACTGGCCGTTTTTCATGATGATCATGAAGCAGAGCATGCCCTTTGCAATCCTTGTTTTGCTGATGACTTTCTACAACCGCATTGATTCAGTGATGATCAAACGCCTGCTCACCGGCGATGCAGGGAACATCCAATCCGGCATTTATGCGCATGCCTACCGTTTGCTGGATGCTTCCAACAATATTGCTTACCTGTTTTCGGTGCTGCTGCTGCCGCTTTTTGCCAAGTTGATCAAACAGAAACAAAAGGTTGAGAACCTTGTCAGACTCTCGTTTTCAATCTTGTTTGTTGCCTCGGTAATTCTGGCTGTTGGATCTGTTTTTTACAGGGTTGAACTAATGAATCTGATGTATGATCATTACATCAACGAATCGGCTTCCGTATTTGCAGTATTGATGGGATGCTTTGTCTCCATATCTACCACATATGTTTTTGGAACCCTCCTGACAGCCAATGGTAACCTGAAACAGCTAAACATTCTTGCGGCGACCGGCATGGTGATGAATCTCGGCCTCAATATTTTTCTGATTCCACGTTACGGAGCGTTGGGGTCTGCCTGGGCAAGCCTGGTTACACAGAGCATTATGGCGGTTGTCCAGGTGGTACTGGCCAGTATCTACTTCAGGTTCCGGTTTAATCTGAAATATCTTGGAGTGCTGGCAATCTATAGTTCCGGTGTCCTGGCCATCAATTACTTTTGTGTTTCAATGGAATATCCCTGGCTGAAGTCGATAGGGATTATGATTTCGGTTTCACTTATTCTTGCTGCTTTGCTCAGATTGCTGGATATCGGCAATTTTGTACGTATCGTGACCGGGAGTAAGACCAATGCTTAGATATTTATAAGCCGGGATGCAATTCTGTAACTTTTTTCCATACCTTTGGCCTTCTTAAACGAACCAGCATTCCATTATGTCGGAGAATAAGCTTTCAGAAATCAGGGATTTTGACTCGACCAGTCTCGGAATGTTTCTCTTTACCTGGCGTAAACACCTGATAATTATTAGTTTAGCGGCTGCAATACTGGCGGTTGTTTTTTCATCCTCCTATTTCATCACCCCGCTGTACAAGTCTTCCGTTGTATTGTTTCCTGTTTCCAGTAATTCTGTCTCCAAGGCACTTCTTTCCGATCAGACCCCGGCAAAATCTGATATTCTGGAATTCGGTGAAGATGAGCAGACAGAACAGATGTTGCAGATTCTGAGTTCCAGTGTCATCCGCGACAAGGTTGTTCAGAAGTTTAACCTGATGGAGCATTATGGAATCAACCCTTCATCGGACTACAAATACACCAGCTTATTCAAAGAATACGAAAGCAACATAACCTTTCGCCGTACCGAATTCATGGCAGTCAAAATTACAGTGCTTGACCGTGACCCTCAAATGGCTGCCGATATTGCCAATACCATTTCTGAATTGCTTGATTCCACAAAAAATGCCATGCAGCGTGAAAGGGCTGTAAAGGGATTTAAAATTGTTGAGCAGGAGTACAACAGGTTACAAACCGAAATCAATGTCAAGGAAGATTCTCTGAAGAAGATCAGGGAAGCGGGGGTTTTTGATTATGAATCACAATCAGAGATGATTAATCAACAGCTTGCCATTGAAATTGCACATGGCAATTCACGTGGGATTAAAGCCTTGGAAGACCGGCTGGAAGTTTTGGCTGAGTATGGTGGTGCCTATGTGTCGTTGCGTGATCAGCTTGAACATGAAAAGAAGCAGTTAAGCTACCTTAAAGCCAGGTTTGAAGAAGCAAAAGTTGACGCAGAGGAAAACCTTCCCCAGAAGTTTGTTGTGGAATCCGCCTTCAAGGCTGAGAAGAAAACATATCCTGTAAGGTGGATTATCGTCCTTGTCGCTACCCTCGCAGCATTTTTTATATCAGTATTGATTATCATCAGTATTGAGAAATTCGCTAAACCGGGGACATTAAAAAAAAAACTACTTTTTCAGAGAAAAGAAGAATCAATTTCAGCATAATGGACAACGTTAAGCCAACCATGGAAAATTATTTCAGTAACATTCATCTGATGAGGATTTTCATCAAATGGAAGTGGCATATGCTCATCATTGCATCTGTGGCAGCGCTCCTTGCATTTGTCTTTTCAGGTTCCTATTTCGTTAAGCCAAGGTTTAAGTCATTTGCCCTGGTTTATCCTTCCAATATTGCCCCCTATTCTGACGAAAGTGAGTCAGAGCAGATGTTGCAGTGGCTTCAATCCACCGATATCAAAGACAGTATAATTCAAAAATTCAATCTTGCAAAGCATTACCGCATCGACACCGCTTACCGGTATTACTATTCAACCATGAATTATCTTTACAATGAAAATGTTAAGATAAACAAAACCCAGTGGGAATCAATAGAAATTGAGGTTATGGATACGGATCCGGTGATAGCCAGGGATATGGTATTGTCTATCATTGATTTCTGCAATAAAAAGATCAGGAGAATTCACCGTGATAAATACTTTGAAGTTGTGGTCAGCCTTGGCCGGTCCATGCAGGAACAAAAAGCACAGCTCGACAGTGTTGAAAAACAATTGTCAGACCTTCGCATCAACTATGAACTGATCGATTACGAATCACAGGCCCGCGAAATAACCCGTGGTTACCTTCGTACGGCAGATGGCTCAAACTCTACCAATATCAATATGAAGGATGTTCTTCGGATGAAATCAAATTTTGAGCAGAATGCCGGAAAAATGGCTATTCTTACCCAGAGACGCAACGATATTCTTCATAATTATGCTGAATTTGAATTAAAATACGATCAGGCTTATTATGATGCTCAAAAGGAATTCACATTTACAAACGTAGTTACTCCGCCTTTTGTAGCCGACAAGAAAACTTTTCCGGTCAGATGGCTGATCATGGTATATGCTGTATTCGCCTCTGTTTTCTTCTCATTAGTGATTATTTCAATCATCGAAAACCGCAAGATAAACGATGAATTGAAGAATCTTGCGAAGGGTTAATTTTGATTATGAGCTGTAATCAAAACTACTCAAGGTGCTAGCAAACATTAAAATCAAGTGGTTTTACCTTTTAAGCGGACTTTTCATTCTGCTTAATACTTTATTTCTCGTCAGGGAATTATATTGGGGTTTTCTTATCCCTCTTGCCATTGTTATCGGTCTGATGTATATTTTCTGGCTCGATAAACTCATTCTTCTTATTGTTCTGGCTGTTCCGGTTTCAGTCAACATCGCTGATTCTGAACTGGGAATCGGCATCTCGCTTCCATCTGAACCACTGATGGTGGGCGTTATGCTGCTCTTTTTACTTAAAACCCTGTTTAACGGAAAATACGATAGGAGTATCCTCCGGCATCCGGTAACCATTGTCATATTTTTCAACCTTTTCTGGCTGCTTATCACCAGCATAACCAGTGAAATACCCCTTGTGTCTTTTAAATTTCTTGTCGCAAGATTATGGTTTGTCATCCCGTTTTATTTTCTGGGGATCGCTTTATTCAAGGATGTCAGGAACATCACAAGGTTTAACTGGCTTTATGCAGCCACCCTGGTGGTGGTCATCATCTATACCACCGTTCATCATTCTGAATACGGATTTGCCGAAAAGCAGGGCCACTGGGTTATGAAACCATTCTATAATGACCATACAGCCTATGGGGGAATTCTGGCATTCTTTCTTCCTGTTTTTGCAGGATATGCATTGAATAAACTCAGGTCAAAAACATACAGACTTTATGCCCTCATTATTTCCGTTACATTGCTGGGAGCGCTTTACCTTTCATTCAGCCGTGCTGCCTGGGTGAGTGTGGCTGTTGCTCTGATTGTGATGGTGCTGATTGTTTACAAAATACGATTCAGGTGGATAATGTCAGGGATCGTTATTCTTATTGCCTCATTTTATTTGTTTCAGGACCAGATTCTA
Organism: Bacteroidota bacterium; assembly: GCA_009773455.1. GTDB lineage: Bacteria > Bacteroidota > Bacteroidia > Bacteroidales > Lentimicrobiaceae > Lentimicrobium. The sequence goes on from WSXU01000003.1 coordinate 143,796, forward strand.
TACTCGCTGGAGAAAAACAAGCAGGATTCATCGGCCAATTTTATCGAGCATGTTCAATCGATATACAACATCTCTTCCGATGCATCCAATCTTGAACGCATCAACCGATGGCAATCGGCATTCAGGATGTTTGGCGAAAGACCTGTATTCGGATGGGGGCCTGGTACTTACCAGTTTATTTATGCCCCTTTCCAGAGATCAAAGGAGCGTACCATCATCAGTACAAATGCGGGTGATATGGGTAATGCCCACAGCGAATACATCGGGCCTCTTTCCGAACAGGGTGTTCCGGGGCTGATCAGTATCTTATCGCTGATTGTTGTGATTCTGATCACTGGAATTCGTGTATACAGAAAAGCCAGAAACAAGGAAATCAGGTTATTCAGCCTTCTTTCAGTTCTTGCACTGGTTACCTATTTTATCCACGGATTGCTCAACAACTTCCTCGATACAGACAAGGCATCTGTTCCTTTCTGGGGCTTCTTTGCCATGATCGTTGCCATGGACCTTTATCACAAGGATAAAGAGGAGGTTTACAATACCCTTCCTGAACCGGAAGAAGGGACCGCCACCCCTGCCGAAAAACCCTGATCAGTTTATTTTCACTCCTGACCTTCAGGGTTGTAACATCTGGTAGCTTTTCACGTCTATTCAATGAGTTCTGTCAGAAAATCCGTTTATTTCCGTACAGTGGTGCGTCCATAATTGAACGTTCCGCGAGTATCAGAATTTGATTTTTTGATATATAAACACTCATATCAGCCAGTTATGTAATTGGCATATTGTTTGAACAGAAGAGTGTAAAAAATAAATGAACCCCGGATATGCGAATTAATCTCAAAGCCAATGAAGTGGTCATCAAAGCGACCGATACCCTTCATACATCAGGAACCGACGAAACAAAAGGAAAGCTCATCATGACAAACCAACGACTTTATTTTAAGTCGTTGAAATCCGGGGAAGATCACAGGAACTTTGAAATTTTACCCGGCGAGATCCGGGATATTTTGTTTTACAATGTGTTAAGTATTATCCCAAGGGGACTTGACCTTGTTACTTCCGACGGGAAGAAACTCCGGTTCTCGATGAAAAACAGAAAAGAGTGGTGCAGGCAGATTGCACTGATGGGATAACCTTTATTAAAGGAAAATCAGAGAATTTTGGCACTTAGTTTTTCAAGCAGGCCGGGGAGTTGACGTAAAGCAGCCAGTTCACGCCATTTTTTTCTGGCTTCTTCGGCCGGAATGCCAAAATAGGTTTTTCCCCCTTCCAGATCCTTGCCAACCCCTGAGGTGGCCAGCACAATGGCTCCCTTGCCGATAACAAGGTCTTTGTTGATTACAACTCTTCCCCACAGGATAACATCATCTTCAATCCGGGTAACACCGGCAATGGCACAGTGTGAGCCGATCAGACAATTGGCACCGATATAGGTGTCGTGACCAACCTGAACATGGTTATCAAATTTTGTTCCCCTTCCGATAAAAGTGTCGCCCGAAACGCCCCTGTCAATGGCACAAAGTGCTCCGACTTCAACATTATCGCTTAGGACAACCCGTCCGCATGATTCAAACTTTCGGTATCCTTCAGGCTTGCGCTGGAAATAATATCCGTCGGCTCCGATCACAGCGCCTGAGTGAATAATCACATTATCACCGATTTCAGTATGATCATATATGGTAGCATTGGCATGGATGATGCAGTTTGTACCAATGGTTACATGATTTCCGACAAAGGCATTCGGCTGTATAACAGTTCCTTCACCTATCCTGGCAGATGGAGATACCGATGTACTGGCCGGCTCAAAGGGTCTGAATTTTTTAATCAGTGAAACAAAGGCAGCAAAAGGATCTGCATGAAAAAGCAATGCTTTCCCCTCGGGACATTCCACTTCTTTATTGATCAGAATAGTAGTCGCATTCGAATTAAGTGCTTTATCGTAATATTTCGGGTGGTCAACAAAGGTCAGGTCGCCTGCTTCAACCATGTGGATCTCATTGATGCCACTGATCATAAAGTCAGGATCACCGGTAAATCCGGCACCTGTCATTTTTGCAATTTCTTCAATTCGGAGGGGAGGAGATAATTTCATAACCGGATATTAACTGTAAAAAAAACCGGGCTTTTGCATGGCAGGCCCGGTTAATTGATTTGAAGTACAATCAGGATTTAACTCTTTCTGAATATTCACTGGTGCGTGTGTCAACTTTGATCCGTTCACCCTCATTGATAAACAGGGGAACATTCACTATGGCACCGGTATCTACTGTGGCTTTTTTAAGGGTATTGGTGGCAGTATCACCCCTGAGTCCCGGTTCGGTATAAGTAACGGTCAGCTCAACAAAAGGTGGCAGGTCACAATTGAGCGGGGTTTCGGTTTCGGCATGAAACAGGATTTCAACAGCCTGACCTTCCTTGAGAAACTGGGGGGCATTGATGATGGTTTCTTCAATGGATACCTGATCATAGGTTTCACTATGCATGAAATTGTACCCGTTGTCATCCTTGTAAAGATACTGGTATGGCCTGCGTTCAACACGGGCTACATCAATCTTGACACCAGCACTGAAAGTATTGGGGATGACCTTGCCGGTTTTCAGGTTCCTGAGTTTGGTTCTGACGAATGCGGCACCTTTTCCGGGTTTAACATGCTGGAATTCAACAATGGCAAAAAGTTCACCATTGAATTCAATACAAAGGCCATTCTTAAAATCAGCTGTTGTTGCCATATAATCTGGTATTTAATTTTGAGGGTGCAAAGGTAAAAATTTCTTGTAGAACCACAAGAACTAAATTTCCCGAATATTCGGGAAAGGCATCTTCTATGTCCGGGATATCGTTAAAACAGGTGCCCAATCGTTTCTGGCCGGGGAGCTTTCTTGTAATCTTCGAGCCTGATCTGCTCGGTGCAGAATCCATACTCTTCCGCTACTGAGTTAGAACTTACAACCACCAGCCTGTCACGTATATTTTTGTCTACCAGATCTTTATACCAATCAATGGCCGACCGGTCGAGATTTGAGACAGGTTCATCCAGCAGCAATACCGGTGTATCACTCATAATGGCCAGCGCAAGTTTCAGCCGTTGTTTCATACCTGATGAGAAATACTTCAGGGGCTTGTTGGCACTGTGCTCCAGCTGACATAACCTCACGAGCTCTGGTGCTGTCATATTCCTGATCAGGGGTTTTAGCCTCCGGTGAAAAGAAATCATCTCGGTCAGGGTGAATTCTTCGATCAGTTCGATGTATGGGGCTGCAATCGACATCAGCCTGAAAGCATGCTCAGGCCTCACCACATTTCCTTCCATCAAATAGCTGATGCTACCTGTTGTTGGCATGATAGCCGATGAGATGACCTGTAGCAGGGTTGATTTGCCTGATCCGTTGGAGCCAAGAATAACGGTAGCCTTGCCAGATGAAAACGTATGACCGAGACCGCTGAAGATCCAGTCTTCGTTGTATTGTTTTCCGGCTTTTTCAAGGATTATTTCCAACATTGCTATTTGAGTTCTGGCAGTGAGAAACTGAGTTTGAGCCTGATCGGCGGCTCAGAAAAAATTAAATCTGTTTGGAATATCCTCTCATAATACCCCTGCTCGACTTGGCGATGAAGGAGATGATCTCGTCGCGTTCCGAGGTAGCCGGCAGGTTTGCTTCAATGTATTCCAGGGCCTGGCTGACGTTATTGCCACGAAGATAGATGTACCGGTAAATATCCTGGATCTCGCTGATTTTTTCAGGAGTAAAACCCCGGCGGCGCAGGCCGATGGAATTGATCCCAACATACGACAGCGGCTCCCTGGCTGCTTTTGTAAAAGGGGGTACATCCTTGCGCACAAGAGATCCGCCTGAGATCATGACATGGGCACCGATGTTAACAAACTGATGAACAGCCGACAGTCCGCCAATGATTGCCCAGTCATCAACCATAATATGCCCAGCCAGGGTGGCTGCATTGGCCAGAATAACATTGTTGCCGACGATACAGTCATGCGCAACATGCACGTACGCCATCAGAAGGCAGTTATTGCCTATCACAGTCTCATAATTGGCTTTGGTTCCCCTGTTGATCGTAACAAATTCACGGATTACGGTATTATCGCCGATTCTGACAATGCTATCTTCATTATTGAACTTAAGGTCCTGGGGGATGGCTGCGATGACGGCTCCGGGGAATATTTTACAGTTTTTGCCAATCCTGGCGCCTTCCATAATGGTCACATTGGATCCGATCCAGGTGCCTTCGCCGATTTCCACATTTTTTTCTATGTTGACAAAGGGTTCAATAACTGTATTCTTGGCTACTTTCGCCTGGGGATGAACGTATGCTAAAGGTTGATTCATATCAGCTGGTTGGTTTTTTTGAAATCTGAGCCATAAGCTCGGCTTCGGTAACAACTTTGTTTCCTACATAAGCTGTTCCGCGCATGTGACTGATACCCCTGCGGAAAGGTGAAATCAGTTCAAGATGAAAAATGAGGGTATCGCCGGGCACTACTTTTTGCCTGAAGCGCACATTCTCAATCTTCATAAAATAAGTGATATAGTTTTCGGGATCAGGAACCGAACTTAGGACAAAGATGCCCCCGGTTTGTGCCATGGCTTCAACGATGAGTACACCCGGCATTACAGGTTCATCGGGAAAATGTCCGACAAAAAAGCCCTCGTTCATGGTAACATTCTTCAGGCCAACCACATCATGGTCGCTCATATTAAGGATCTTGTCGACCAGGAGAAACGGCGGACGGTGGGGCAATATCCTCCTGATGTCGTTGATATCATAAAGCGGCGGTTTTTTCAGATCATAATGCGGAATTGCCGGTTGCGACAGTTCGTTTTTAATGTGATGTTTGATTATCCTGGCAAAGTTTGTATTGGCGTTATGCCCGGGCCTGCTGGCTATCACATGTCCTTGGATCCTCATGCCTACAAGCGAAAGGTCTCCGATGACATCCAACAGTTTGTGGCGTGCCGGCTCATTGGCAAAATGAAGTTCAAGGTTATTGAGAATACCTTCCTTGAGAACCTCAACCCTGGGTTTGTTGAAAAATTTAGCCAAACGGTCAAGTTCATCCTGTGCGATCAAGCGGTTAACAAAAACAATGGCGTTGCTCAGGTCTCCGCCCTTGATCAGGTTATTCTGTATCAGGTATTCCAGCTCATGCAGGAAAACAAATGTCCTGCAGTTGGCGATTTCTTCCGCAAACTCGCTGATATGGCTCAAATGGGCATTCTGCGTGCCAAGAACCTTGGTGTCATAATCGATCATGACGGAAACCTTATAGGTGTCGTCGGGAAGGATCAGCAATTCAATATTCTTTTCGGGATCAGAAAATCGCAGAATTTCAGTTATCTTAAAGTACTGCCTCTCTGCATTCTGTTCAACGATACCTGATTTCTTAATGGCTTCAACATAGTAGCGTGAACTTCCGTCAAGAATCGGGGTTTCAGTGCAGTCGATGTCGATCAGTACATTGTCGAGGTCCATTCCGGTAAGGGCAGCCAGCACATGTTCGATAGTGCTCACCCTGGTTCCGTTGTGCTCAATGGTTGTACCCCTTGAGGTATCAACCACATAATCAGCATCGGCATCGATCACCGGTTGCCCCGGTAGATCTATCCTGCGGAATTTGAACCCGTGATTTTCGGGAGCCGGCCTGAAAGTCAATGTCACTTCCTGGCCTGTATGGAGACCTGCTCCGGATACGGTGATGGTCTCTTTTAAGGTTTTTTGTTTTTCTGACATACGGCTGGCAAATTTAGTGTTTTTTTTAATCCGGTGGCTTCTGATTAATTATCAGGTAATCAGTAATATAAATATTGTCAGGATACTGATTTGTTTATTTTTCAGCCTTTTTCTCAAGAAGATTCAGTCGGTCGGCCAGTTTTGTGAGGTTCCTGAAATGGACATAGGATTTTCTGTACATAGAAATATCAAAGGCCGGACTGCCCATCAGTACGGCATTGTCCGGAACCGAAGTTGAGATACCCGACTGTGCTGCGATCTTGACATTATCACCGATTTCAAGGTGTCCGATGATGCCTACCTGCCCGGCTATCATACAGTTTTTCCCTATTTTGGCTGAACCGGCTACACCTGACTGGGCAGCTATCACAGTATTTTCCCCGATCTCTACATTATGGGCAATCTGTATCAGGTTGTCTATTTTTACCCCTTTTCTGATGATGGTTGAACCAAGGGTTGCACGGTCAATGGTTGTATTGGCGCCAATTTCCACATTGTCTTCAATGATAACATTTCCGATCTGAGCTACCTTCTGGTATTGGTTGTCGCTCTGCGGGGCAAATCCAAATCCGTCGGCACCGATCACAACACCGGCATGCAGGGTGCACCCGGATCCAATAGAACAATCATTATATATTTTCACTCCGGCGTAAACAACGGATGATTCTCCGATGATAACATTGTCTCCGATCACAGCGTTCGGATATATCTTCGAGTTATTTCCAACAACCACATATTCCCCTATACTGACAAACTCGGCGATATAACAGTTTTCGCCGATACTGGCCGATTCCGGTATATAAGCATGCTTCGAAATGCCTGTTTTGTTCTGCCTGATCTTGTTGTATGCATCCAGCATGATGGCGAAAGCGTTGTATGCATTTTCAACCCTGATGAGGGTGCAGCCAATCTCCTGCTCCGGTTTGAAATCATCGTTCACAATCACTACAGAAGCCTGGGTAGTATAAATAAACTGGGTGTATTTGGGGTTGCCCAGAAAAGAAACAGAGCCGGCTTCACCCTGTTCTATTTTAGAAAGTTTATTGACTTCAATGGCGGGATTCCCATCAACTTTTCCATTAATAATGGCAGCAATTTCACTGGCGGTAAATTTCATAAATGGTTCTTCGTTGGTTGTTCTTTCTGGTAAATTCAACTTATACTCTGTGCCTGTTCATAAGGTATCTGCGTGAATCCACATCAACATATACTTCAGGCCGGGTTCAGGTTTTTGGGGTAACACATAAAGTATTTTGTGACTGTGCTGGTCAAAACCGAAACATTCAGCTGATCCGACGATTCTGCAATATCACAAACAGTTCCGTCCCGCTGAAGGATGTTAATTTTGTCGTATTCGGGAATGTAAGCATTGTTGGTGATTGATCCCATACATATGAGGTATGAGGCCTGATCATCATCGAGTTCGGGCCAGGTTTCCCTGATGGATTCCCTTATTCTATCCGGTTCGCTTTCATCGAAAGGCTTGTCACGTAGTTCAATCTTAAAAAGGTGACGATTCACCAGCGAAGAACTGAGTATAGAGAGTACCTTGTCGGAATGATCAACCCAGATCTTGATGCTTGTAAAAACATCATAATCATCAAGCTGGGCAAATTTGCCGAGCAGCGACAGGTCATTTTCAAAATCCTCACGGGTAAAACGGTGCTGCAGGAAGTGAAGGAATGCCGGCGTTGCAAACAGAACGGTACCTTTTTCGGCCAGGTATTTTGCTCTTCTAAGCAGGTTGATCATCATGTTTTCTGCTGATACAACAGTTTTGTGATAATAAACCTGCCAGTACATCAGCCTGCGGGCTACGATGAATTTTTCGATGGAATAGATGCCTTTGTCTTCAACCATGATCTCATCGTTGCATACCGTCAGCATCTTGATGATACGGTCTGTATTAATCACACCTTCAGAAACACCGGTGTAGAAGCTGTCACGTTTCAGATAATCGAGCCGGTCCATGTCAAGCTGGCTTGAAACCAGCTGATGAAGAAAATGTTTATGATAATTATTTGTGAATATCCTGATGGCCAGTTCAAGTTTCCCCCCGAACTGTTCATTCAGTCGTTGCATCATCAGTACCGAAAGCTCTTCATGGCTCATTCCGCCCACAATGCTGTGTTCCAGCGCATGGGAGTAAGGACCATGCCCGATGTCGTGCAGCAGGATGGCAATCAGAGTTGCTTCCGCTTCCTTTTCACTGATGCCAAACCCTTTCATCCTGAGCGTTTCAATGGCCTCCTGCATCAGGTGCATGGCTCCCAGGGCATGGTGAAAACGTGTATGCAGGGCTCCGGGGTAAACAAAACCTGTCATGCCAAGCTGACGTATCCTCCTCAGGCGCTGAAACCACGGATGCTCAATGAGATCGAACAAAACCTCAGATGAGATGGTCACAAAACCATATACCGGGTCGTTCACTATTTTTCTCTTGTTGTGCAACGGCTTGCCCACGTTCACCTATCTTTGTAATGCGAAAATATGTTAAATAAAAGGTATGCCGGATAATAAAACATCCGAAGCGGCATTATTATTGACAGACATAAATGCTGCGGGGCAAATTTACGGATTTTGATGCCCCGAAAATCAAACTTTTCACTTAACCATTTAACCATTTAACATGGAAAATATAACCATATTATGGGCCGATGACGAAATCGACCTTTTGAAACCTCATATAATGTTTTTAAAAGATAAAGGCTATGATGTTTTTACAAGCAACAACGGCATCGAAGCCATTGAAATTCTGAAATCACGACCATTTGATATTGTATTTCTCGATGAGCAGATGCCCGGATTATCTGGTATAGAGACATTAATGCAGATTAAAAATGCATTTCCCAATCTTCCGGTGGTCATGATCACCAAGAGTGAGGAAGAATCCATTATGGAGGATGCCATTGGTTCAAGTATTTCGGACTACCTGATTAAACCCGTGAATCCAAACCAGATACTGCTCAGCCTGAAGAAAAATCTGGAAAATAAAAAACTGATCAGCGAAAAGACAACCCACAATTATCAGCAGCAGTTCCGCAGCATCGGGATGGAGATCAGCAACCGTCTGAATTTTAATGAATGGATTGATGTTTACCGCAAACTCATCTATTGGGAACTTGAACTCGAAAAATCGAACGACAGCGGCATCACGGATATCCTGAAAATGCAGAAGGATGAGGCCGGACAGGTATTCAGCCGTTACGTGGAAACCAATTATCTCGACTGGATTCAGGGCAAAACAGCAGAGCGGCCGATCATGTCGCATACCCTGGTCAAAGATAAACTGCTTCCGCTGATCGATGAGAGCCAGGGCCTGTTTTTTATCCTGATCGATAATCTGCGCTATGACCAGTGGAAGGTTCTGCAACCAATCATTGAGGAGTATTTCAGGGTTGAGAAGGATGAAATCTATTACAGCATTCTGCCGACTACCACCCAATATGCCCGTAACACCATGTTCTCAGGATTGATGCCTACTGAGATTGAGAAGAAATACCCGAAATACTGGGTGAATGAAGATGAAGAAGGAACAAAAAACCAGTATGAATCTGAACTTCTGGGTGAGCAGCTGAAACGTTACGGACGGGATATCAAATTCTCATACCATAAGATTCTGAATCTCAACGCCGGTCGTAAGCTTGTTGAAACATTGCCCAATCTGATGGGCAACAAGCTGAATGTGATAGTGTATAATTTTGTGGATATGCTATCGCATGCCCGTACCGAAATGGAAGTAATCCGTGAACTGGCCGACGACGAAGCAGCATATCGTTCCATAACTGTTTCATGGTTTGAGCATTCTCCTTTGATTGAAATCATAAAATTCCTTGCCGAAAAAAAGATGACGGTTGTCATTACCACGGATCATGGTTCGGTGAAGGTTGATGCTCCGGTGCGAATCATTGGTGACAAGGCGACCAATACCAACCTGCGTTACAAAACCGGCCGCAGCTTAAGTTATAACCGCAAGGAGGTGTTTGAAATCAAGAACCCGGCCGATGGATTTCTTCCGCGCGGAAATGTAAGTTCAAATTTTGTTTTCTGCCGGAATACCGATTTCTTTGCTTACCCCAATAACTACAATTACTACGTCAATTACTACAAGAATACCTTCCAGCACGGGGGCATCTCTATGGAAGAGATCATGGTTCCGTTTATCACATTAAAACCCAGGTAATTTGCATGGCGACGATTGAATTGCGGTGTGGTGGTATTTCTGATCTGGACCGGATTGCCGGTGAACTGATCAGCCTTTATCCCGGAAAACGGATTTTTGCCCTCTCCGGACCTATGGGTTCGGGAAAGACAACCTTTATCCAGGCCTTATGCCGAAGGCTGAATGTGGTGGATGTGGTCAACAGTCCCACCTTCTCCATTGTCAATGAGTATCTTACCAGCGTTGGGGCAAGTGTTTTTCATTTTGACCTTTACCGGATCAGGAAAGCCGATGAACTCCTTGACATAGGATATGAGGATTACTTTTACAGTGGCGATTACTGCTTTATTGAATGGCCTGAACTGGCAGCCGACCTCATCCCGGATGAAAGCGTGTCTATAACCATTGAAGTAGAAGAGCCCGGGGAAGACAGGATTTTTACAATCGGGAGTTTTAGGGGGTGAATCCTTGACTGATTTCCATTTTTTTGTAAATTAGCAAAAGAAATCAGGGAAATTTTTCAGGGGAAATGGAAGAACAACAAAGGGATTTTATCATGTTTCCGGCAACCTCCGTCGGATTAATGCCACAGGAGGAGAGGCTCGAGATTCCCAACCGGGCCTGTAAGCTGAGTATTGGCATCCCGAAAGAAACAGCACTGCTCGAAAACAGGATTTCACTGGTGCCGGAAGCTATCAGTCTGCTTGTGAATGCCGGACATCGCGTTATCGTAGAAAATGATGCCGGAGCCGCTGCCCATTTCACCAACAACCAATACAGCGAAGCAGGGGCTGAAATTGCCTATGAAACATCCGTTGTATTTCAGGCCGATGTGGTGATTAAAGTGGCACCTGCCACTGTCGCTGAAGTCGAACTGATGAAGGGGAAGCAGGTCTTATTATCTTCCCTGAATCTGGCAGGACTTTCCGATACCTACTTCAGGCAACTGTCAGCCAAACGCATCACTGCCCTGGCATTTGAGTATATGAAGGACCGGGACGGAAATTACCCGGTTATCAGGGCCATGAGCGAAATTGCCGGCAATACATCCATATTGATAGCAGCCGATTACCTGAGCCATCCCGATTATGGCCGGGGCCTCATGTTTGGCGGTCTGAGCGGGATTTCACCCACTGAAGTTGTAATTCTCGGTGCCGGCACGGTCGGCGAATTTGCGACCCGGGCTGCCATGGGGATGGGAGCGCTGGTCAAGGTGTTCGACAACTCAGTTTACCGTCTTCGCAGGTTACAGAATAACCTGGGGACACGGGTTTTTACCAGCGTTATTCAACCCAAACCACTTGCCGAGGCACTGCGCACCGCTGATGTAGCCATTGGTGCCATCAGGTCGCATGCCGGACTTTCGCCTGTATGCGTGAGCGAAAACATGGTGCAGCAAATGAGGGCCGGTGCCATCATCATTGATGTCAGCATCGATCAGGGCGGTTGTTTTGAAACTTCCGTCATCACCGATCATAAGAACCCGGTATTTGAGAAATACGGCGTAACCCATTACTGTGTGCCGAATATAGCTTCCAAGGTTCCGCGGACAGCATCCAGGGCACTGAGCAACCTGCTGGCTCCCATTATCCTCAAAATAGGCGAGGAGGGGGGAATCAACAATATCCTGCGTACCGACAGCGGTGTAAGGCATGGGGTTTACCTCTATAACGGAATCTCAACCAACCGTTACATCAGTGAATACTTCCATCTTCCGCACAAGGACATAGAATTGCTGATTGCAGCATTTCATTGATTTGGTAATACTGCATGAGAGTTACGCCAGCACAGGAAAACAAAAGAGGGGAGAAGTTGTTAAGCTGCTCCCCTCTTTTGTTTTAATCTTTTTTACTTACATCACAAAATGCCCCACATAATTGTGCGGACTCAGCGCTCTCAGCTCTTTCTTAACCTTTTCACTGACATTCAGTTTTTCGATAAAGCCGGCAATTGTTTCAGCTGTTACCTTTGAATTGGTTCTGGTTAACTCCTTCAGGGTTTCGTATGGTTTTGGATACCCTTCACGGCGAAGAATGGTTTGAATCGCTTCCGCAATCACAGCCCAGTTGTTTTCAAGGTCTCCTTCTATTTTATCTTCGTTTAAAACCAGTTTGCCAAATCCTTTCAGGATCGATTTTATCGCGATTACAGTGTGAGCGACCGGCACACCGATGTTCCGTGTTACTGTGGAATCTGTAAGGTCGCGCTGGAGGCGTGATATGGGGAGTTTGGCTGAAAGATGTTCGAAAATGGCGTTGGCGATGCCCAGATTTCCTTCGGCATTTTCGAAATCGATGGGATTAACCTTATGGGGCATAGCCGAAGAGCCGATTTCACCAGCCTTTATTTTCTGCTTGAAATAATCCATGGAAACATAGGTCCAGATGTCACGGCTGAGGTCGATCAGGATGGTGTTGATCCGCTTAAAGGCATCGAAAAGGGCAGCCAGGTTATCGTAATGTTCTATCTGGGTGGTTACCTTCTGACGTTCCAGTTTGAGGTGCTCACGGGTAAAATGGTCAGCAAAGCTGATCCAGTCAATGTCGGGAAATGCGGCATAATGGGCATTCAGATTGCCTGTCGCACCACCGAATTTTGCAGTGAAGGGAACCGCTTTCAGCTGTTTCATCTGCTGTTTCAGCCTTTCAACAAACACATAAAGCTCTTTACCAACGGTTGTAGGCGTTGCCGGTTGCCCGTGGGTACGGGCAAGCATTGGGATGTTTTTCCAGGTTTTGGCTTTCTGGGTGAGCTTTTTAACCAGGTCTTCAAGTATGGGAAGCATCACATCATCAATGGCAAGTCTTAACGCATAAGGGCCTGCAGTATTATTGATGTCCTGGGAGGTGAGACCGAAATGCAGGAACTCCTTGTACCGGCCAAGCCCCATTTTGTCGAATTTCTTTTTCAGATAATACTCAACGGCTTTGACATCATGGTTGGTAATACTCTCGATTTCCTTTACTTCGGCAGCATCGGTAAAGGTGAAGTCCCTGCAGAGATCACGCAGGTTATTAAAGTCAGTTTTGGTAATACCCGACAGTTGAGGCAATGGAATTTCGCACAGGGCAATAAAGTACTCTACTTCGACGAATACACGGTAATTGATGAGTGCTGCTTCCGAAAAAAAATAAGCCAGCCCTTCAACCTGTTTCCTATAGCGACCGTCAACCGGGGAGATCGCATTCAATACTGTTAATTCCATGGCGGTACCTTTTACTAAAGTCCAAATGTAAGCAAGCAATTCAAACGAAAGCAAATTTTTTTTCTTTTTTTAACCCTGGGAGGCCGTCAGCCGGATTTTCTTTTTCCGGCAATCACGCTATTGATATAAGCGGCTAGTTTTTCAGCTTCATTGGTTCCTATGCGAACCCGTCGCCTTTTACCCCTGAAGGAGAGTTCTATGGCATCGAAACCACTGATATTGTATATGGTGGTATTCAAACTATAGTGAATTCCCCATCCATGAAGCCGGTAAAACAGAAGTAATGGTATGAGCATTAATGGGGTAACAAACCACAGGATCCTAGATTCATCCGGCGGGATTCCGGACCAGATTATAAGTCCGGCGAATAAGAAAATGGCCATCACGAAAACTGCTGAAATCAGCCAGCCAGTCTGCCTTGTTTCCATAGGGTTGATGTTAATTGGTTACAGAAATGCTTTTGGAGATATGAAGAGGCATTGTTTTTATTATCGGATGAGCATTGAATAAACCATTCAGGAGAATTGAAATATCCAGGGTACTCGGAAGGACATTCCATCACATACCCATGTTTTCGCCTATGATAATCACATCCATGGGGGTAAAGGAAGGCCTTTTCCTGATGATGGTATAAGCCCTGCATCCCCGCTCAACCGACCGGCAGTCGTGGCAGATGGCATCAGAGGTGCAGGGTGTTTCGCGGTTTAAGCGCTTCATATTCATCGGACCCGCGATTTGTTCAATCCTTTCAAGGGCAGCTTTTTCGTTGCTGACGATTTTATTGATACCGGCCACAACGATGACTTTTTCGGGGCCGAAAATCATTGCGGCAACCCTGTTGCCATAACCATCAGCATTCACCAGTTTTCCATCCATGGTGACGGCATTGGTGCTGCTGATAAACAGGTCGCTGGTGAGTTCACGCCGCATAACCTCAAGCCGCTCCTCTGAACTGAGATCAGGTGCGCCGTGGTCAATCAGCACTGCTCCGCACTCCGTTGCCTTCTCCCGGATCGCCATTTTCCTTACTGTCATGGAACCACCGAAGGCAACCGTCATACCCGCCGAAATCTGGCTGCAGATAAAGCCTGAAGCCTCATCCGCTGTTTCAAAATAAAAAGCGTTGAAAAAATTGCGCTTCAGGTTTTCAACGACCTTCTCTCCTGTGGTTTTGTAAAACCATGATTCGTAATCACTCATTTTTCATGATCTGTTGTCATGCAAAGATAAATGGCAAATGGCAATAAAAAAGAAAGCCTGTCAATTAACAGGCTTTCTTTTTGGTGAGTAAATGATATTATCGCGTAATGTTCCTGAAAACTTCACGGATAATATCGCCGTACTTGTCGTTGTAACTTACCAGGCACCAGATCTGCAGCATAATGATTTCTTCCCTTTTCAGGAACCGAACAGCTTTTTTCAGTTCTTTTTTGAAAAGGTCACCATTAAAGCTAACTTTCTGGAGCACTGTTTTTGAGTATTCAAGCATAGTTTAGCGGATTAAGTTACACGAAACCCTTAATGCAATCGTTTGCATTACAACGTATATATCACTTAAGTTGTTGTTGGTAATACAGGTTTTAACAAATTTTTATGATTTTTTTTGCATCCAGGAATTTAACCTCCGGATTACAATCCGGAAGCGATTGTTTTACTGTAACTTACCGGGTAAGCAGCGAAAAAGCCGATTCCACCGTTGCTGATGTTTCCTGAGATGTTGGCCGGTGGCCCGCTGAAAAGCGGATTCTGGTATCCTGACTGTATCTGAAGCTGGCTGATGAACCGGTAATACTCTTCCGTTATTCTTGAACTTTCGATGGTAAGGTCATCACCGGGAGTAACAATTTCTTTTTCAAATGACTGGTTGAGAAATCCGATTCCAACCCCGTTTGTATAGTTTCCGTTGTAAAAACGGTCATCGGTTACCAGTACCCTGGTCAGAGAGTCGGATACCAGAACTCCGTTTTTAATAACCCTGAACATATAATAGTCGGTTGAAGGCGGATCAAGCACATAGCATTTAATCTCATAATATCCGTCAGAGCCCCAGTCTTCATGGTACACAGAAGATATAGAGTCCAGCGTAAGTTTTGGACTCATTCCTGAAACGGCAGTGTATGTTTCATGCCCATTGATGGCTGTTGCGAGGCCTATGTTTAACTGGTAAGTCCTGCCCGGAATACCATAATAATCGGTTGGGGTTTTATAAGTCCCGGGTTCTGTTTCGGTCAGGGTTATTACTGAAGTCCCATCGTCGATGGTAACAGTGGCCCCGCTCACAGCAGGTGCAGTTTCTGAGTAGTAATAGCTGGTGGTACTGGTAAGCCTGATGGTGTGGGCGAGGGTGTCGGTGGTTACCATGCCTTCTACGACCAGCCTGGTATAGCTTTCTTCCAGATCTATGTCGATGCGCTCGGTGCAGGCGTTGAATATCAACATTGCCGAACCGAGTAACACCAATGCCTTGATTTTTATATTTATTCTATTGTTTTGCATAGTCTTGCATGAAAAATTAGAACTTGAAATTATAGGTAATTGCCGGGATGATGCTGAACAGGTAGGTCTTTTCGGCAAAAGTCTGGTTTGGATTATCCTGGTCTTCCACAAAATTGATCGCCCAGGCGTTTTTCCGTCCATAAGCATTGTAGACCGAGAAATTCCACTCGCCCTGCCATTTTCTGTTTTTTTTGTTTTTGCCCTTCAGGGTGTAAGAAACGTCAAGACGATGGTAATCGGGCAGACGGTATGCATTCCGGTCGCTGTATATGGGTACAATTACATTTCCAATTACAGCTCTGCCGGTAGGGAAAGTGACCGGAGCTCCGGTTGCATAAACCCAGTTCGCCGACAGAACGGATCTTTCACTGAATTCGTAATTCAGCACAACTGAGATATTGTGTGGCTTTTCATAAGGTGCCCTGTAGGACCTGCCATCGTTGATGCCGGCTATTTTCCTCCGGGTGGCCGATAAAGTATAGCTGATCCAGCCATTCAGTTTTCCGGTGTTCTTTCTTACCATCAGTTCAAGTCCGTATGACCATCCCTTACCGGTTCTTAGTTCACCTTCAAGCTGGGGGTTAAGTAAAAGTTCGGCATTGTCCTTGAAATCAATCACATCGTGCATCGATTTGTAATATACTTCGGCTGAGGTTTCGAGTGCGTTGTCCTTTATATTTCTGAAATAACCAATGGCAAACTGATCGGCTTTCTGCGGTTTTACGTTCGGGCTGCTTGCAAACCAGAGATCAAGCGGTGTACCGGCCGTAGAATTCTGGGCAAGATGGATGTACTGAACTGTACCTGAATAACTTGCTTTGATTGAAGCAGTGTTGGAAATTATATAATTAATGCCCAGTCTTGGTTCCAGTGCTTTATAAGTCTTATAGATTTTGCGTTTCCCGTAAACAACTGAATCCATGACATTGTAATCCTGATCGTAGTTGTATACAGTTCCGGGGCCTATGTTCTGAAAAGCGGAAAACCGGACACCGTATTTTACAAGGAATTTTTCATTTATTCTTTGTTCATTGCTTAGGTAAACACCATATTCAAGGGCATAGTTGTGCGGAAGTGTGAACTCTGTAAACAGGCTTTCGCTTCCGGTGCCTTTGGCATGTCCCGGATCGAAGGTGTGAACAATCATAGAGGCACCATACTTAAAAGTATTGTTAGGGTTGATGTACCAGGTAAAGTCGGCTTTGCCGCTCTGATTCTGCATTTTTGAAGTCCAGATGAACGAATTTGCATTTCCTTCAGGTGTTCCGAGCCTGTAATCATACATGCTGTGGATCAGGGTAAAGTTGGAAAATAGCTTTTGAGAAAAGAGGTGATTCCAGCGGATCGTTCCGGTCTGATTGCCCAGACTCATCCTGGCAAAGTCATTGCTGAATACATCGCGGCCGAAGTATCCTGAGATGAAGATGCGGTTCCTGTCGTCAATCCTGTGGTTGATTTTTGCATTGAAATCATAGAAGTAAAGGATATTGTCACGGATATCCTTGTTTTTGGCAAAAGGCAGAAAAACGTCAACATAGGTTCTTCTGCCGGCAACCAGGAAAGAAGTGCGGTCTTTTATAACAGGCCCTTCGATGGTAAGCCTGCTTGAGATTGTGGTTGCCATCCTTCATCCTGATATCGAGCAATGATGACAAACGGCCACCACTCGAAGCGGGAATATCGCCTTTATAGAGAGTTACATCCTTGATGGCATCGTTGTTGAAAACCGAAAAAAAGCCGAGAAGGTGTGACGCATTGTAAACAATGGCTTCATCAAGCAGGATCAGGTTCTGGTCGGGTCCTCCGCCCCGGACGCTGAAACCTGATGAACCTTCAGCCGTTGACTGAACCCCCGGCAGCATCTGGATGGCTTTGATGATGTCAACCTCCCCCATTAGTGCCGGAATCCGGTTGATGGTTTTAATGTCCATCCTGACCACACTCATTTCCGGTTTCCGGATGTTTTCATCGGGTCTTTCACCTTTAATGACAACTTCCTTTAGCAGCTGTTCGCGGGTTTGCAGATCAATATCAAGCCTGAGATTTTCTTTGAGTTCAATGGCTTTCTCAACGGCAGTGTATCCGATATAGGTGTAGGTTATGGTGTACTTCCCGGGATTCAGGCTGATGGAGTAAAAGCCGTAAACATTGGTTGTAGTACCGGTTTTAATCTCTTTTATATATATGGTTGCCCCAATCAGTTCTTCACCGGTAAGTTTATCCTTGATGTTGCCGCTAATGGTAAATCTTTTTCCTCCGGCTTCCTCTGAATCAGGATATGCCATGACCAGGGTTCCGGTGAGGTTGAAAGCGGTTATCAATGCAATGATGCAGAATAGTTTCTTCATTGATTAAATTGAGTAATGATCAGTTTGTTAAAGAGTGTTTGCAAATGTTACCCGGGGTGCATTAACCGGAATGTTTTATGATTGAAACATAAGGTAGTTTAAAGATGTTCGCTGAATGCAGATAATTCTATTTCTTCAGACTGACACCGGTAGTATGTGTCCGCTGATCATCCGGTCCTGCTGTGTTCTGGTTGTCTGTCGCAAACAGCACCAGGAAGCAGGATAAAATAATTATTGCCACCGATGTCCAGAATTGTAGTTTTTTCATTGCTGATGGTTTTGAAATTAATGACAGGACAAAGGTAGATTGGTTGCAACTGCCCGCTAAATAAAAATCGGTGTACAGGGTAATTCACCGGATGAGTTGCCCGGAATAGGGGATAAACTGTAAAAGAAAAAGTGTAAAGGGGGTCAGGCTTTGCTTCGCCGGTCAAATTCAGATTTAATCAGCCTGAGTTCACGGCTTGTCTGACCGGCAATACTTGTGTTCTCTTCAGCCCGTCTGAACAGGTAGGGCATCACCGATTTAACTGGTCCGTAGGGGACATATTTGGCAACATTGTATCCTGCGCTGCCAAGGTTGAAGCTGATATGGTCGCTCATTCCGTAAAGCTGGGCAAACCAGATCCGGTTATCATTCCTGCTCAGGCCACGCTTGTCGGTTTCACGGGCAAGAAGCAGGTTGCTTTCCTCGTTGTGTGAACCACAGAAGATTTCCACCAGGTCAAGATTGTCAAGTGAAAAAAGCAGGGCCTCATTGAAAGCTTCATCCGTAGCTTGTTTACCGGCATGAATGGGGGAGGGGTAATTCATCGAAAGTGCGCGGTTTCTTTCTTTTTCCATATAGGCACCCCTGACAAATTTGATCCCTACCTTGTAGTTACCTGCACGGGCGCGGCTGATACATTCTTTCAGGTAATTCAGCCTGTCGTGCCTGTACATCTGAAGGGTATTGAAAACAATGACCTTTTCCTTGTTGAACTTCAGCATCATCTCTTCAACAGTTTCATCAACCAGGTGCTGGTACCAGCTGTCTTCCGCATCGATCATCAGTGGAACCCCGAGTCTGGAGGCTTCACTGCACAGTTTCTCAACCCTGATTTTAAACTTTTCATATTCAGGCATTAGTTTCTCAACGGGAGGTTTGCCGGGTATTGCATTTTCCAGCAGATCTGCAGAAGCAAAAGCTGTCGGTTTAAAAACAGCAAACGGGATATTTTCATCTGAAGATGCGTTGGCAATTGAATTCAATGTTTCATTCAGGGTGCTTTCAATGCCGGCCGGATCATGATTCCCTTCCACTGAAAAATCAAGGATGGCTTTTACGTTGTATCGGCTGAGTTTACTGACAAGGGGTGCGCATTCCAGGAGGCTGGTGCCCCCGACAAAATGACGGTAGATCGTCGGTTTTACAATCCAGTCAACAGGAATGCCGGCTTTTAAAGCAAACCCAATCAGGCTTTTCCCGATATTCACCAGCAAGGGGCCGGCCATAACGTTAAACAGCAGGCGTGCCCGTCTCAATTCGGCGTCAGACTTACTGATAAAGGCTATTCTGGTATCATCAAAGCCAGTCATTTCAGGGATCATATTCGACAGATAGGAATTTTATTCAAACCTACAGGAATTTACACAGATTTACAAACTCCGGACCAAAATTCCGGAACAATTCCATTTCTGTGGTCTTTTCTGTTCGCTTTCCTTTATGGAATGACTTTACGGGATGTGAGCAGTGAAAAGTACCATTCAGGATAAATATACCTGCAACTCATAACCAAAACACTATTTTTATGTTAATATGAAAAATTGTAAGTTTGCATTATGGCAAAGAAAATTCATTCACTTGAAATAGCAGGAACGCCGGTATATATCGGACAGGGTGTTTTCGGAGAACTTCAGGAACACCTGGATACAAAGCTGGCAACCAGGGAAGTCATCTTTCTGCTGGCCGATGAAAACACGATTGAGCATTGTTACCCGGTGCTCATTTCAATGGTTCCTCAGCTTGAAAAGGCAAACAAGATTATCATCAAAGCCGGCGAGGAAAACAAAACCCTTGCTACCTGTGAAAAAGTTTGGAACCAGATGGCCGTGGAAGGTGCAAACAGACAATCTTTGCTGATTAACCTTGGCGGTGGAATGGTTTCTGACCTTGGCGGATTTGCTGCCTCTGTCTTTCACCGGGGTATGCCTTTTGTAAATATTCCCACATCCCTCATGGCTATGATCGATGCCTCACTTGGCGGGAAAACAGGTGTTGATTTGTATTCTCTTAAAAATCAGATCGGCTTATTCTCGAAGCCATCATCCGTTTATATATGGCCCGGTTTTCTTTCTACGCTTCCACATCGTCAGTTGTTGTCGGGTTTTGCAGAAATGCTGAAGCATGCTTTGATTGCCGACGGTGCCTTCTGGAAGAAACTCACCAAAATACCTATGGCTGTGGTGTCCGACTGGGAAGATCATATTCTTACGGCCATTCAGATCAAAGCAAAAATTGTAAACAAGGATCCGCTTGAAAACGGGATCCGCCGCCAGCTGAATTTCGGGCATACCCTCGGCCATGCTTTTGAAACCTATTCACTTCGTAACGATGCCTCACCGCTTACACATGGCGAAGCAGTTGCCATGGGTATGATCTGTGAAGCATACATATCATACCGTAGCCTTGGTCTGGATCATGCCCAGCGGGATGAACTGGTGAGGAATATACTGCTGAATTTCACCCATTATAAAATACCCACCACCGCCATCGACGAATTGGTGGAAATTACCCATTACGACAAGAAAAACCGCAAAGGCCGACTGATGCTGACCCTCATACGCGACATAGGAAAGGCGGTGGAAGGACAGCAATGTGAACTTGCCCTTGTTCGCGAAAGTCTTTTCAGGTATACCGATTTCAGCCGGCATATTCCACGGGAGTAGTTCTTTATGGCTGAGTTTGCATTGTCAGTTTTTTTTTTGACAGGGTAGGCATGAAACCGGGAATTCTGTTGTATTGCACTTTATCTGATTTGTCAGATTCCTACTGATGCTATTGCGGGTAGATGCCTTCCCAGTCAAGGATTTTACGACTGATTCCTGTTCTCAGGGTTGTATCCTCGTCCTTATTTATATCGATGTTCAGTGCGAATACCCAGCACTGGTCTTTGTTCCGGACATAGCCGACATACCACCCGATCTGTTTTTCTATTCTGGCAGCCCATCCCGTTTTTGCATGCAGTTCATTCCCGTTAACGGAATCAACCAGCATAATTTCTTTTACCTTTTGCTGCACTGACTTTTCGAAGGGGAGGCTTTCGGTATAGAGGGCGCGGATGAATTCAACCTGTTCAACAGCCGAAATGGCAATTTCTCCGTTAAGCCAGAAACTGTTGATCTCCGGACCTGTCTTTTCATTTCCATAGTGGCATTCCTTCAGCCATTTTTCTATAACATCCCGTCCGGTCCTGGTAGCCAGTTCCTGATAAACCCATACAGCTGAAATCCGGAATGCCTCACTGAGGCTTAAATCGCGGTTCCAGGCTTCGTAGTCCCTGTGAACTCCATCCCATTTGAAAACCTCCCCGGTTCCTTTCACTGTTTTATTCTGCAATCCGATGAGTGTGTTCATAATTTTGAAAGTGGAGGCTGGCAGATACCTGGTATTGGCCCGTTTGCTGTTGCAAATGCTATATTCGCCGGTATTGATGTCAAGTAACACGAATGTTCCGTCAACACCGGCTTCCCTGAAATATCCTTCCCATGCTGCAGTATCCCTAACGGTTCCGGATTGAGCGAATGTTTGCAAATCCGGCAGTAATATTGTTACTGCCCATATGAATAGAAGGTAAGATCTCATTTCTTAATGTTTGCTTTGTTGAACCATCCTTTGAATACCTGCAAGGTGGATGCTTTTTAGGGTTAAATTTGAATTTTTGACAAATATAACGTAGGTTTGTTAAAATTTCTGGCTTAAATGGTAGTTGACATTTTTATACCCTGTTTCATTGATCAGGTGTATCCCGAGACCGGATTTAATATGGTGAAGGTGCTTGAAAAAACAGGCGTAGGGGTGAGGTATAACAAGAATCAGACCTGTTGCGGTCAAATCGCATTTAACAGCGGTTTCTGGGATCATGCCAAAGCAATGGGTGAAAAGTTTATCCGCGATTTTAAGGATTGTCAGTATGTGGTTACACCTTCGGCATCCTGTGCCGGAATGGTCAGAAACTATTACGACGAAATGTTCTATAATTCAGCGTTGCATAATGAATACAGGTTGCTGAAGAAAAACATATATGAAGTTTCTGATTTTCTTGTTAATGTTCTCAATATAAGGGATCTGGGTGCCACCTTTAATCACAGGGTTACCTATCACGATAGTTGTGCCGCCCTGCGTGAATATGGCTTAAGGGATGAGCCGAGGATATTGCTTGAACATGTGCGTGGGCTTGAACTGGTTGAGATGCAGGAAACCAACACCTGCTGCGGGTTCGGTGGTACTTTCTCTGTAAAACATGAACCGATCTCAACGGCCATGGCCGATTACAAAATTAAACGGGCACTTGAAACCGGGGCTGAGTATATCGTTTCGACCGATGCTTCCTGCCTGATGCATCAGCAGGGTTATATCGACAAACACAGTCTTCCTGTCAATACCATACATCTAGTGGATATTCTCGCTTCCGGCTGGGAATTGTAATCATTTCAACCGACCTTATCCTTCGGATTTTTCAGTTACTACTTACCGGCATTGGCAGGCCGGGTGCTGAATTTTGAGATAAGCCCGACGGTGTAGTTACCCGCAGTATCTTTGGCTCCTATCTGCCAGAAGTAGTCCTGGTCAAAACGGAATCCCGTCAGGGTAGTTTCATACTGAACTTCTCCATCCACCAGGTTAAAGGTGGTAATGCCTCCCCGGGCAAGGTTCAGCGATGTTCTGCTGGTGCCAATCCATATATCAAAGGTTAGCGGATCATTTTCGGGATCGGTACAGGTCCATTTGAAAATGATGGTCTGATCCATCCAGGTCTGCCATTCAGGTGGTGTCAGATATGCGGGGATGTCAGGCGGCATATTGGAAAGATCGCTTACAATAACAACCATTTTCTTTATCGTGTCGGTCATTCCTTTCGAGTCGCGTACTTCCATCATCGGAAAATAAACCCCGACTGCATCGTATTGATGGGTGGCTATCTTGTCGGTAGAAAAGGGCGTATCGTAAATATGGTCCTGGTTCCAGTCCCATCTGACTTCAAGACTTGAAACCGGATCTTCATGATCGGTGACTGTGTTCGCATTGAAGCCAATAGGGGTATTTACATCTCCCCTTGCCGGAGCCAAGCTGTAATATGCTATTGGCAGGTGGTTTTCGGTATTGTCACCATCTTTTTTGCAACCGGCATTCACAATCAGAATTGCAAAACCCAGTAAGGCAAGAGTATTCCTGAATTTATATTTATTGCTTTTCATCAGACCTTTGATTGTATCCAGAAGTAAGGTGTAACCGGGTTAAAAGTAATCATCAGTTTAACCGGATTTCCCGTCAGCTGTGATAATTCAAAACTTTTATTGATTAAACGCATCCCTCACGGAATCAGTATGCAAAATAACAAATAATTTTCATCCGTAAATAATTTGACAGTTAGATCCGGCATGCAAAATTGTATGGGTACTGTCCGGGGGGATCTTTCTGACTGATTTCCGGTTTCCAGGATTGATTATCCGCTCTTTCTTCATTCAGACAACTCTCGTGAGAAAGCTTCCGGATGTTCTGTCAACGTTAAAAAGTGTAACTGAGGTTTTGGTCAAACCCTTAGACATGAGTGACCTACAGTTAATTTACCTCGATAAGGGTAACTGCAATACTTTTGTTTGCACGGGACGGAACGTCTGACTTTTTATTATATTTGCGAAAGCCTATTTAATCATTACTGCCTGAATAATGCTACATTCGGACAATTTTTTGTCTGCAACAGTTTCTCACATGAAAAAAAATCCTGTTCTCTTCATAGTAAGTTTACTCAGCATATTGGTTTTTACTCTGACTCCAGCAATTGTTTCTGCACAGGTGCCTACTGTTCAGGATTGTCTGGGTGCAATACCAGTATGCACATACCAGTACAATCAGCCCCTTTCTTTTCAGGGAACAGGAAATTATCCTGATGAAATCAATGCTACCCAGACATGTCCCAGGAGTTGTATGGATGGCGAAAAAAAT
This sequence comes from Bacteroidota bacterium, assembly GCA_009773455.1. Taxonomy (GTDB): domain Bacteria; phylum Bacteroidota; class Bacteroidia; order Bacteroidales; family Lentimicrobiaceae; genus Lentimicrobium. The sequence goes on from WSXU01000003.1 coordinate 167,960, forward strand.
TCCGTGTGGTATGTTATCTCTGTGAAGACCGGTGGATTACTCAGTTTTATCATCACACCCGTTTCATCGGCTGACGACTATGACTGGGCTGTTTACAACCTGAATTCAATGGAATGCAGCGACATATACAACAATGCTATTTTTATGCAATCGAGCTGCAATGCTGCCGGTGGACCGGGATATCAGGGTGCCACCGGCATCAGCAGCGCCAATGGCGGAACAAAGAATTGCAATGGTGGCGGCAACACATTTAAATGGAACGCTGATTTTCCTGTAAATGCCGGCGATACCTATGTGCTCTGTGTGAGCAACTGGACACAAACGCAAAGCGGGTACCTCCTCGATTTCGGAGGCTCTACTGCCGATATTTTTGATGATATTCCTGCTTTAATTACCTCGGTTAATACAGATATCGGATGTGCCGGGGCAACCTCGCTCAGTTTTGCCTTTTCCGAAAACATCAGGTGCCTGTCGGTGGAACCCTCTGATTTTCTGCTTATCGGACCCGATGGGACGCAGCACATTGTAAACAGTGTTAATGGTGCCGGATGTCAGGCCGGTGGGGAGCAGGAGAAATTTTTCACCATAGGGTTTTATCCGCCGATGTATCTCGATGGAAACTATACCATAAATATGGTCGGTGAAGTCGTTGATCTGTGCACAAACGTTTCAGGTCCACACAGCAAGGAATTCAGTGTTGTACTTGACCCGCTGCCGGCCATAGTAACCCAGCCGGTTGATGCCCTGGTGCCGATTGGTGGAACGGCTGTTTTCAGTGTTGAAGCCATTGGTGATACGAGTTTTCTTTGGCAATATAGGGAGAATTCAACCGATTTCTGGCAGAACCTTCAGGAATTGCCCCCCTATTCCGGTACCACAACAAATACATTGACAATAAATCCTGCTACCTTTGAGATGGGACAGTTTCAATACAGGTGTGTTGTGAGTGGTGATTGTCCGCCACCCACCCAATCAGATGCAGGAACCCTTTTTGTTGGTGACGCCCTGGCTGCTTCCGCATCGGCACAACCCGAAGAAATCTGTATTGGTGGCCAGTCGCAGCTCAATGTCAACGCATTTGGAGGAAATACCCTGGAGCCATACACGTACCTCTGGTCGTCAGCTGACGGCTTTTCATCCGACCTTCAAAACCCCATTGTAGAGCCTTTAACCACCACCACCTATTCTGTTACAGTTGACGACGGATACAATCCAACCACTTCTCAGGTTACCGTGGTTGTTAACCCCCTTCCCATTGCCAACGCCGGATCTGATCAGGAAATTAACCATGGAACATTTACAAATCTGACAGGGAGCGCAGGCATAGGTGAGCCACCTTTTTCGTATCAGTGGCAGCCGGCTGATTCACTTTGGGATCCTACCATCCAGAACCCGGTAACCAGGAAACTCAGGGGCTCAACGCTTTTTAACCTTGTAGTAACGGATGCCAATAATTGTGTCAGTGAGCAGGACCAGGTATATATCAGCGTGGTTGGCGGCCCGTTGGCAGCATCACCTCTGGCTTCACCCCAGGCCATCTGTTATGGTGATACTACCCAGTTATTTGCGTTGCCCAGCGGAGGACAATACACCAACTATTCATACAGCTGGCTGGCTGACGGAGAGGAATTTTCAACCGAAGCAGATCCTCTGGTATTCCCGAAGCAGTCTGTCACCTACACCCTTGTCCTTACCGATGATTTCAATGAGGTTACCAGTGAGGTTGGCGTAACGGTTAATCCACTCCCGTCGGTAAACCTGATCACTCCTGAACATCATGTGGTTGGAGAAAGTATACAGAGTTGTGTTTATGATACCCTTACACTTGATGCCGGAAATCCGGGGTTTGAATATTTCTGGAAAAACGGGTCATCAGATCAGACAACAGAAATTACAACCTCCGGGCTGAGTTTTGATCTGCAGGAACATTGGGTCAGGGTTACCAATCCGGAAACCGGATGTGTTAACCGTGATACAGTGAGCATTATGTTTACTTTTATTGAATGCTCCTACGGTGTTGAAGATATTGCTCAGACCGACCTGATCAGGATATTTCCGAATCCTGCCGGAAACAGTTTCACCATTGCTGTTGACGGTTTGCCTGCTGATTTCAATATCCTGATTACCGACCTGAGTGGCAGGATTCTGATGGAGGAAACCTATAGTAAAAAATACAGCGGTGTTTCCAACTTTACGGTTGATGTCAGCAGCTTTGCCAGCACCACCTGCCTGGTTAAAATAGCTTCATCGGATGTTTATGTAGTTAAAAAACTTGTAATTTCGCATTGATACTCAATTGTATGAAAAATCAATCGTTAAAACTGCCGGGTTACTTTTTTCTGTGCAGAAATATTTTATATCTGTCGTTTTTTGTAATTTCAATGTTCCTGTCGAAGAATGCCTCAGGGCAGATGGTTGCCATGCTAGAAAGCGACCATGATTTTCTGCGGACTGAAAACGGGCAGTTTCGCACAGTATTTATAATCGAAGCAGAAAAAGAGGCATACAATAAAGTGGTTGCCGTTGCAGCAACCATGCCAGAAACATTTACTTTCACCACTGATAAAGTCAAGAAAAATAAATATCAATTCTCTATCCTGTTCACTCACCCAACTGACCCCTCCTATGTTAAAAAAGTATTATTAACACTGGGTATAGAGCAATTGAAAGTAAATAACAAGCTATTTAAGTTGCCGGATTACGACCCGGCAGCTGAATGACATCGGATCCCGGGAGGGGTGTCAGCATGAAAACATTTCGCAGATTAACTTTTGCAGCATTATTGGCTGCAGGTTCGGTATCGGCACTTTTTGCCCAGATCAATGCCGGTCCGGATGTGACCCTTTGTCTGGGTGAATCCACAACACTGAATGCCGTTGCAAGCGGAGGCTATGGAACAGATAGCTATACTTTTGAAGTATATCCCTATCAGCCGGAAACCTATTCCGGGGGTACACCGGTGACCTTCGGCGGCAACCAGGACGACCAGGTTGCAGGTCCATTCAACATAGGTTTTCAGTTCTGCTTCTTTAATACCTATTATACTCAGTTCTATATAGGTTCAAACGGCTGGGTTGGCTTTTCCTACAATTCAGCCTGGACAACCTACACAAGTCAGGCCATTCCAAGCACCTCCTCTTCAGTACCTAAGAATTGTATCATGGCGCCCTGGCAGGACTGGCACCCCGGGGTAGCTTCTTCCTATGGTCCTCCATATGTTTTTTATAAAACGACAGGCACAGCACCAAACCGGAAGCTGGTTGTTTACTGGAATCAGTGTCCGATGTATTCCTGCACAACGACCTATGGTACTTTTCAGATAGTTCTGAACGAACAGAGCAGTATAGTTGAAAATCACCTTACCAATAAGCCCAATTGTACTACCTGGGCGGGTGGTACGGCCACCCAGGGTGTTCACAACAGCACAGGTTCAACAGCTTTTACAGCAACCAACCGCAATTCAACACAATGGGTTGTGACCAACGAAAGCACCCGTTTTGTCCCCAGTGGCATCAAATGGTACACCGGCGGTTACCCCAATGGTACCATTGTTGGTTATGGGCCTGAGCTGATCGTTACCCCGGCGGTTACAACAGTGTACACGGCAGTTGTTAATGTATGCGGGGGACAGGTATTTACCGATAATGTGACGGTTACCGTATTACCCGCCGATAACGCCACATTTTCATATGGTTCCTCAACATTGTGCCAGAGCGGAAATTCAGGTAATCCGACCACGCCTTTTCCGGGAGGAAGCTATACAGCCACTCCGCCCGGGCTGGTGATCAACCCTTCAACAGGCAACATTAACCTCGGGGCGAGTACTCCGGGAGCCTATACGGTTACCCACATCACGACCGGGCAATGCCCCGACACCGCTTCCATTAGTCTTACACTGGTTACATCTCCTTCAGCATCATTTGCCTATCCAGAGCCGGCATATTGTGTAACTGCACCGAATCCGCTTCCTGTATTTCCCCCGGGGTCATCGGCAGGAACTTTTGCCTCTTCTCCGGCGGGTCTTGTTTTTGCCAATCTTTTTACAGGGGAGATAGACCTTGGTGCATCAACTCCCGGGGTTTACACAGTAACCAACACCATTCCGCCATCTGCGGCCTGTCCGCAGGTGTCTTTCAGCACTACTGTTGAAATCCTGACCTTGCCTCCGCCGGCTTCAACTCCGCAGGGACCTGCCAATCTTTGTGAAAATCCTGCAAATACCCAATACAGCACAACACCACAAGCCAATACAATTTCATATTCATGGACGCTTCAGCCTCCGGCGGCAGGTGTTATCATGGGTAGCGGGCCCAATTCGATGGTAAACTGGAACGATCAGTTTATCGGACCAGCCGCGATTGCTGTGAGTGCAACCAATGCCTGCGGTGATGGACTGTTGTCACCCCCGCTGATTATACATATCAACCCGCTGCCCAAGGAAACGGGCACTCCTACAGGCCCGACCTCTCATTGTCAGGGTCCTGGCTTATCGGTGTATGAAACATCTGGTTCAGCCTATGCCAACTATTATGAGTGGGTGCTGGCCCTCGATCAGTGTTTCCTGGTCTGCGGCATTTACAGGAACAGCTCAGCTTTCGGTGCGTGGGGTAAATGAATGTGGTACCTCTGTTTGGTCTTCCATTCTTGATATCCAGGTATTACCAATGCCTTTGACTGCCGCTCAGCCGACAGGACCTGTCCAGTTCTGTTCAGGTGGCGGATCGGGTAGCTATTCTACGGGACTCATGGCCAATACGACCTCTTATCTCTGGACACTGACGCCACCTGAAGCCGGGACAGTTAACGGAAGTTCAAATTCGGTTGAAGTGATCTGGGATCCTTTGTTTGCAGGGATTGTACAGCTTAAGGTTGCTGCACAAAACGATTGCGGAGGCCCGTATTCAACTCCACTCGACATAACAATCGCCCCGCATCCACAAATCAGTGCCGGCAACGACACCACTGTGCTGACAGGTGCCATGATTGAACTGAAAGGAAGTGTGTTTGCAAATCCACAGAACATGCAGTATTTGTGGGAACCGGCTTCCCTGTTGTTGAACCCTGCAATAATGCGTCCTCAGACCATCCCGCTTATAAATACAACCGTTTTCACCTTACAGGTTACTGACAGTGAATCAGGATGTCAATCGACGGATGAAGTACTGGTTGAGGTTGAGGGTGCACCGCTGATTGCGGTTGTTACAGGACTTCCGATGTCGATTTGTAACGGTGGAACATCTCAGCTGGGAATTCAGGCTTATGGAGGGAACAGCGGTGGTTACCAGTATTCATGGTATAAGGGTGGTGTATTGTTCAGCAACCAGCAATTCCCGGTAGTTAATCCTTCAGTTACAACAACTTATGATGTTGAAGTGTGGGATGGTTCAAACACTTTTTCAACAAGCATTACCATTGAAGTATGGGCTTTGCCCGTGGCTGATGCAGGAGATAACCTTCAGATACCTTTCAACACCCAGGCTCAACTTAGCGGAAATGCTTTTCCGCCGGGCAATTACTTCTATAACTGGCAACCGGCTGAACTTCTGAACAACCCTGCATTGTGGAATCCATCCACTATATTATTGACAGAGAGTACGTTGTTCTCACTGATTGTAACCGATCAGCATGGATGTATCAGCTATTCAGACGAGATGTATATTCTTGTTGAAGGCAGTGGACTGACGGCAAATCCGATGGCTGTGCCCGACACGCTGTGTTTCGGAGAAAGTACCACGCTTTATGCACTTCCGTCGGGAGGTGTTCCTGCCGGATATACATACCGATGGCTTGACGGAACTGTGGTATTGTCTGACCAGCCTACCCTGGAAGTAACACCATCTAACACCACTGTTTTTAATCTTGAACTTTACGATGGCTTTGCTACAGTTTACAGAGAAGTAACAGTCACAGTCAATCCGATGCCTGTTGTAACACTGATTGGGCCCAATGTACATCACGAGAACAACACCATCCTTGCCTGCGTTTTTGACACTGTCAGTATCGTGTTGAACAACCCCGACTCAAGGTTCCTCTGGTCTGATGGCTCTACCTCGAAAAAGCTGGAATTATGGACAAGCGGGTTGAGTTTTGATCTGAGGGAAATCTGGGTGGAAGTTACAGATACGCTTACCCGGTGCATGACAAGGGCCGGGGCAAATGTACTGTTCAATTTCATCAACTGTAGTTACGGCGTTGAAAACCCTGAAGGTGAAAGCAACATCACTGTTTATCCGAATCCGGCCGGAGATAAGGTTATTGTCCGGTCTTCCGTTAAAACCCAAGGTGATTGCCTGATTCAGCTGTTTGGAATCAGGGGTGAACTGTATTCCACGGTTACGGATCAGTGGTCAGCCGGAGGCATCGGTCTAGACCTTCAGAATATCAGTGATGGACTTTACCTCCTCAGGATAATATCGGGCAATGAAACCACGGTTGTTAAACTAATGGTTTCAAAGTCTGTTGATTAATTGGTCATTATTTTGTATGTTTCATCAACAGGTACTATTCCTGTTGGTCACTGTTTGTGGCTATTGCAGCTAATCAGATTTACCGTTCATCAAAATTGGAAAGATGTTCCTGAAAGTTATCCGGAGGATTGTTTACCTGTTTTCTATTGGCCTGGCGGCTCTTTTTTTAGCTGTTTTATTGCTGATCTCACCCATAGCAGAATATGTAATTGAAAAGTACAGTGTGGAGTGGACAGGCAGGAGGATTGAAATGGATTACCTGAGAATTAACCTGCTGAACGGGGTTGTGAAAGTGGGAAACCTCAGGGTTTTTGAAGCTGCTTCCAATGAAGTTTTTGTTGGATTAGGTTCGTTATACATTAATTCCGATTTATACAGTTTTATTTCAGGCAGCAACATTGTCCCTGAAATCACATTAGAGAATCCGGTTGTTACTGTGAAACAGGACGGGGAAAAGTTTAATTTCGATGACCTCATCGTCCGGTTTCAGGATTCAGCAGCATCGACAGATACTGTTCAATCTGAACCGGTCAGATATTTGTTGAAGCACCTTGGAATCAGAAACGGAACCTTGAACTACATCTGCGCAACGCCGGGTATCAATGCCGGTGTCGTCAGACTAAACCTCGATTGTTCAGATATCGCCTGGGACGATCCACAGATTGTTATCAAAACTGACTTCTCAGTCAGATCAGGGGGACATACCAAAGCTGCCCTGGATTTCAATCCTGAGTCGGGTGCCTATAACCTTTCCCTTGATCTCAAAGATTTTAATATTAAGCTGTTATATCCATACTTAAATGATTATCTGTTCGTAAAATCACTCGATGGCTTGTTTTCGACAAGCCTGGTAGTCAGGGGAAATACTGATCGTCCGGCAGATATCTCGGCTGGGGGGATGATGTCAATCCGCAACTTTTCACTCGTCGATACCACCTCCGAACAGCTGGCTTCAATCGGTGCATTGCAGATTGATATCGATTCGATCAATTCCGGCAGCAATATTTATTATTTTAAAAACATTATCGTCGACAGGCCCTTTGTCAGATTTGCCATGTATGATGACGGGTATAATTTTGACAGGATCATGGTTCCGGAAGCAGCCGCAGATACCCTGACAGGTGATGCCCCGGTGGAGGACTACGCCAACATATTCAGGATGATGGCCGATTACATTGCTTATTTTACCAGGGAATACAAAGTGAGCAATTATAAGGCCGATAATCTCAGATTGACAAACGGTGAGATTTATTACACCGATTATACCCTGGAGGATAAGTTTGCCTACCATCTTGACTCCCTGCAGCTGATTTCTGAAAATCTGAATTCAGCCGATGACCGCCTTAAGGTCACCCTCGATGCAAGGATGAATACCTCTGGTGTGATGAGCGGAACCATGCAGGTGAACCCGGATGGATTCTCGGAAATGGAGATAGGCTATTCAATCAGGGAGTTGTTGCTTTCAGATGTAAATCCCTACTCGGTCTATTATGTAGCCAGCCCTTTTGTGCAGGGGCGCTTGTCATTCGAAAGCAAAACTACCATCCGCGATCATCAGCTTAAAAGTGAGAATATTCTCAGCATAAATCAGATTCAGGTTGGAGAGAAGGTCAAAAACTCTACGGCGATGAACCTTCCCGTTAAGCTGGCGGTCTCCCTGCTTAAAGATCTTCATGGCAACATAAAGCTTTCAATTCCGGTTGAAGGAGACCTGAACGATCCAACCTATAAATGGGGGAGAGCACTCCTGCAGGTGCTTAAAAATATCGTTGTTAAGGCAGCTGTTGCACCATATAAATTACTTGCCGGAATGTTTGGAGGAGATGAAGATCAGTATAAGGAGATCAGGATGAAATTTCTTCAGACAAAACTCCTTCCTTCGGAATCGGATAAACTGGAGAACCTGGTGAAGGCTTTAAAAAGCAAACCGGAACTGGCCATCGGACTGGTGCAACTAACAGATTCACAACACGAAACGGAAGCGTTAGCCCTATTCATGGCAAAGCAGGAATTTCTTGGCCTCAAAAACGCAGATTCTCTTGGGCAGGCTGAAATAAGCAGGATCAATTCGGTTGAGAACAGGGATTCACTTTTCAACAGCTGGGTTGATCACAGGATCGGTCAATCACTGGGGTTGCAATCGGTACAGCAGAAAGTAATCAGAATCTATGGCAACGAAACCCTGAAGTCTGAGGTTGCAAACTTTGAACAGTTACGTGCGCTTGAAGTAGTTAAATTCTTTTCAGCCAGAGGCATCGACAAATCAAGAATCACGATGCAGGAGAATGTTATGCAGAATGTGCAGACTGCACAAACAGGTCCTGTGTTTAAACTGAGCTATCTGATCAAAGGCGAAGATTCAGTTATGTCAGAGGGTTCACAACCTTATGATAATTAATATATTATTCTCAATAACGGTGGTTCTGCCGGGATCATAGTAAAATTTTTTATTATTTTACAGGATGTTGCTGCATTAATTAATTAATTTATAATTTTGGAAAAGTTATAGATGCCGTTTTTTCCGGGGGGGGATTCAACAAGGCCTGGGTTGGCTTGTGATTTTAACTATCATACAAGCCTGTCAGATAAGCTATCCTACATAGTTTAACAGATTTTATGCCTTTGAATCTGATTAAATGCATACCGGTTATGTAACTTGATATTTTAATTAATCAGTCGCAAAGAGAGTTTCAAAAAATGAAAACTTTTTCAAAGAGGTTAAGTGCATGGACAGGAATCATGCTGCTGGCCATATTTTCGGTTTGTTTTTCACTGAGTGCTGTTTCACAAAAAGTAGTAACTGAGAGTGAAGGTAACCAGTATATCCGTATTGACCTGATGGGTTATTCCTATTTTACCAGGATGGTGATACTCAATGATTTTCAACAGCTCAGGGACACAAAGATTTCTATTTCCGAAGAAACAGGGATCATTTACATTTATCCTTTAAATCAGGAAATCGGCCTCATTGATGCCCTTGTAAGCGCCATGATTTCGAATGCGGTAGCCCTCGAGAACAAGTATGATAAGGATGAGGAGACCCGGGTAATACTTGATATCATTTCCAAAAACAGCGACTGGCTTGAGCAATATGCTCTTACAGGCAACCGTACCAATGAAAATGACTCCTGTCACAAATCAATGCCATTCTGTACCGGAACCATTTATACATTTCCCGGTGGTACCGGACCCGGTTCCGGCTCACCTGCACAGTCAGGGCCCAATTACAATTGCCTGTCAACCAGACCCAATCCGGCCTGGTACCACCTGAAGATTCTTGATCCGGGACCGATTGCCATATACATGTTCAGCACACCTTCGCGTGATATTGATTTTTGTCTCTGGGGGCCTTTCCTCGACCCGATAACACCCTGCCCGATGACCAATACCAATGGTGGTCTGACAGGCGCCAAAGTTGTTGACTGCAGTTATTCGCCAAATCCGACCGAAACAGCCAATATCCCCAATGGCCAGACCGGGGAGTATTACATTCTTGTCATCACCAACTTCTCGAATCAACCGTGCGATATCACCTTTCAGCAGCAAAGCGGCACAGGAACTACTGACTGCACCATTCTGCCTCCACCTGCTACCAGCAATTCACCCGTTTGTGTCGGTGAAACACTTCAACTGAATGCCGCCACTGTGATCGGGGCTACATATTCCTGGACCGGTCCGAATTTCTTCACAAGCAATCAGCAGAACCCTACGGTGACAAATGTTCAGCATGTAAATGCCGGCGTTTATTCCCTCACAATCACTGTTGGTGGTCAGACCAGTGACCCGACCTCCACAGAGATCTTCGTTCTGGATCCTCCAACGGCAACCATCTCAGGTTCAGCTTCCATCTGCGAAGGCGATTCTACCCTTATTACGGTGAATGTTACCGGTGTCGGACCATACCGGATTGCTATAAGTACCGGATCTGGCATCCCACTGGTTGTTTATTTTTTCCAGACACCCTATACTTTCTGGGCTAAGCCGACTTCCAATACCACATATGTGTTAACGAGCATCAGCAATAATGGCTGTAACGGAACATTTTCAGGAGCAGCTGAAATTACGGTGAGACCCAAGCCGCTTCCCGGGTTTTCAGCATCCAATCTTTGTTCCGGACTGGTGACATCATTTTTGGATGAAACAACGATCCCCATGGGAGGGATCTCCACCTGGGGCTGGGATTTCGGCGACGGCGGGAGTTCAAACCTTCAAAGTCCGCAGCACTCTTTCGCAAGTCAGGGAATCTATGAGGTAGGATTATCTGTAGTTTCAAACACAGGTTGTGAAAATTCAGTTGTTCTGCCTGTGGTTGTTCAGCTAACACCGGTTGCCGGTGCAGGACCTGACAAAACTATCCCTTATGGAACCAATACCCAACTTAATGGCAGTGCATCAGGGGGGAGCGGTGCCCATACTTACCAATGGGAACCGGCAGCACTTGTTGATAATGCTACCATATTAACGCCGACAACTGTATTGCTTGCCTCAACAACGGATTATACCCTTACAGTAACCGATAGCGGGAATGGCTGCCAGATTTCAGATCAGATGACGGTTACCATTACCGGTGGACCGCTTTCTGCCCTGATCCAGGCCAACCCTGATCACATCTGTATTGGTGGAAGTACAGAATTGAATGCTTTGCCATCTGGAGGCTCAGGTAATTATACCTACACCTGGACTTCCAATCCTCCGGGATTTACCTCCGGGCTTGAAGACGTTACTGTAAATCCAACAGTAACAACGACTTATTATCTCTCGATTTATGACGGTTTCAATACCATTGAATCGCAGATAGAGGTTCAGGTAAATACACTGCCGGTTGTAAATGCAGGTGATGACTTTGGTATTCCACACGGAACAAATACTACACTGAACGCAACGGTATCGGGTGGCTCATTGTATTATCCGCTTTACCAGTGGAGTCCGGCTTCTTTACTTGTACATCCGACATCACCTTCGAGCCAGACTGTAAACCTTTACCAATCGCAGAGTTTTTCACTTGTTGTTACTGACAGTAAAGGTTGTATCGGCAATGATGAAATAACGGTTACTATTGAAGGAGGCCCGCTGCAGGTGAATCCCATTGCCGACGAGCCAACCATTTGTAAGAATGAAACAACCACCATCAGGTCAATTCCCGGAGGTGGTTCAAACAATTATGTCTCTTATTCATGGACCTCTGTTCCTGCCGGTTTTACTTCCTCATTGCCAAATCCGGAAGTCAGTCCTTCAGTTACCACACTCTACAATGTGGTTGTAAACGATGGTTTTAATACTACAGAAGGCTCGGTCAGCGTTACAGTAAATGAACTGCCACAGATTAACCTGATTCCTGACGATAGCAGGGTACAGGTACTTGGTCCGAATTCAATCGGCATTTGCGTTTATGATACCATTACCCTGGATGCAGGTAATCCGGGATGTCAGTACCTCTGGAGCAACGGGTCAACTGATCAGACGATTGATATAAAAACTTCAGGCATCAGTTTCGATGTGCAGGAGTATCAGGTAAACGTGATCAATGAGAACCAATGTCAGAATACCACAGATATTACGGCTTACTTTACTTTCCAGAATTGTAGTTACGGGATTGAAGAGAGCGGAACCGACCAGCGACTGATGGTTTACCCTAATCCTTCGTCGGATGGACAGTTTAAAGTTATCATTGAGAAGCTGGATGGAAAGATGCAACTTGAAGTTTATTCCCCTATGGGCAAACTTCTTGATATTCAGCAACTGGATCTTAAATCGGGCAACCGGTTTGAAACTGTTACCAACCTCGGGCACTTTGCCGGTGGTGTCTATATTCTCAAACTCTCAGGAAGAAATGAAGTCATTTATAAAAGGCTTATCATTTCAAAATAATTAATCATTTTCCGGATGATCCCCGGCACTGACGAAAGTTTTTGACCCGGATTACGGAATTAACATCTGACTAATTAATGAAGAATTTATCAGTGGTTGCATTGCTGTTATTGATCAGTGGCAGCGTTGTCAATGCCCAGGTGCCCAACCGTTGTTCCTATGTGCCTCCGCGTCAGGCCGACAACTGGTTTTTTTATCAGAATGCAGGGCTTAAATTCTCTGATGCCGGCGTAACTGTAAGCCACCCTTCTGTTGCGAATCTACCCGCGGGCAAAGGCACTGCTGTTATGTCGGACGAAAATGGAGATCTTGTACTGTATTCCGACGGTATGAGGGTCTGGAACAGCACTCATGATAATATAAATTTTGGTCCCAATCTGTCAGGTGACCTGGGCTCAACACAATCATCCCTTATTGTGCAGCGTCCCGGAACCCCCCAGATGTATTACATTTTTACCACAGATATCATTTACCCCCCTGCTTTTGGTCAAACCAAAGGTTTCAACTACTCCAGGGCAGATATGTCGGTGAGTAACAATTTCGGTGCTGTTTCATCCGACAGGGATATCAATCTCCTGGCAGGATCCACTGAAATGCTGACAGGTATAAGACATGCCAATGGCGTTGATTACTGGGTCGTTACACACGGTCTGGGAGATGATAAATTCTATGCTTATAAAGTTGAATCAGCCGGCGTAGATGAAACACCGGTTGTCAGTACTTCGGGATCTGTTCTCAGTGATAATTACGATTTTCGTGAAAATCTCGGGGCCATGAAAATCTCACCGAAAGGGGATAAAATTGCATTTGCTTCTTTTGGAAAAGCAACCCTGGAACTTTTCTCGTTCGATACCCAAACCGGTAAAGTAAGTAATCCTCTGATTCTGAATCCCCCATTAACCGGGGTTAACCAGGGTCCTTACTATGTCGAGTTTTCTCCTGATGGAACTAAGCTTTATGTTACCGTGGCAAACCTGAGCAGTGGCCGAGATAACCACCTTTATCAGTATGATCTTGCCAATGGGGCAACCATAACCGAAATCAACCTGGCTCCGTTGGAAGCAGATGTTTCTGCCTTGCAACTTGGCAGGGATGGTAAGATCTATGTGAGCCGTTATCAGCGGAGTTTTCTGGGGATTATTGAAAATCCTAACCGACCGGGAACTGCCTGTAATTATGTTCAGGATGGCATTGATCTGGGAACAAAAAGAGCACTTAACGGGCTGCCTAACTTTATCCAGAGTTTCTTTGATATCCCACCTGTGAATTATGATACCAAATGCGACGGTGATGCCACTGTTTTTGATATCCTTAACAAATCCAACATTGATCAGGTGAGCTGGGATTTCGGCGACGCAGGGAACACCACCCCCGGAAGCGGTCTGAATCCGGTGCATACATTCAGCACCCATGGCGATTACACGGTGACCATGACTGAAACATTCAATAGTCAGTCGTTCATCACAACATTTCCCGTTCACATCGATTCACTTCCATCGAAGAGCTTTCTCCCCGACAGCCTATACATATTCCCCGGTTCAACCATTCCGTTGAATGCCGGATACGATATGTATTCTTATCTCTGGCAGGATGGAAGCAATGGTCAGTTTTATGAAGTATCTGACCCCGGGCTTTACAGTGTTGAATATGTTGATATCAATTGCTGCAAGAATTCTGATACACTTAAGGTCATTGCGCTGGATATTTCCCTTCCCAATGCCTTTACACCCGATAGCGATAATCTCAATGATTTCTTCAGGCCTTTGGGTCCTACCGACGGTATTGAGGATTTCACACTGGCCGTCTACAATCGTTTTGGGCAGATGATCTGGGAAGCCGGAGGTTTTTCTGATGCCTGGGATGGCACCACTGCAGGGCAGCCGGTTCCTGCAGGTGTTTATGCCTGGAATATGACCTTCAATGTAAAGGGCAATGTGATGGAAATCGGTAAAGTGAAATACCACGGTTTTGTTACAGTGTTAAGATAACATACCGTTCGGATAAAGATACAGCCGGTACCAACCGGCTTTTTTTATCTTTGCACAAAGCAAACAGCATGAATTTTATTGAAAATACCTTCCGCTATCTGAGCAGTTTTGGCGGTGAACAACTAATCTGTCATTATCCCAGCAAAGTGGGTCCCGATATTGAAGTCTGCCAGGTCAATGGCCGTTACCAGATCAATGCAGGCAATGTCAACTACTCATTCGGTCCGCTGCACGATGCATTCCGTCGGTACTTCAACATCGACCCTCCTTTGTTGAAACCGGATCAGCCTGTGCTGATTCTTGGATTTGGCGGAGGCAGCATTGCAACGATACTCAGGGAAGAACGCGGAATACCAAATCCAATTGTTGGCGTGGAGTTCGACGAAATGATGATCAGGGCAGGAAAGGAGCATTTCGGAATCGGAAAACTCAGCGATGTGACACTCGTCCATCAGGATGCTATTGAATTCTTAAGTCAGTGCGACGATAAATTCGCACTCATCATCACCGATATCTATATTGATGAAGTGGTGCCGCCTCAATTTGAACAGAAGGAATTTCTGGAAAGGATAGGACAATGTTTGTTGCCGGGTGGCAAATTTGTCTTCAACAAACTTGTTGGCGATTTTAAAGCGGATGAAGAAAGACACAGGCTTGAAGCGCTATTCAATGAAGTATTTACCGACACCATGACTTATCGTATTCCCGTCAACAAAAAAATGCCCAACTATATGCTTACCGGAATCTTCAGTTAATTTCCCAGGTACTCATGAAAGAACAGATTGAACTATTTTCCGAGAAAATTGCAAAGGAACTGAATATTCAGCCCTGGCAGGTCTTCAACACCCTGAAACTGATGGAGGGTGGGGCAACCATTCCCTTTATTGCCCGTTACAGGAAGGAGATGACAGGCAGCCTGGATGAAGTTCTGCTGGCGGCCATCCGCGACAGGAACGAACAGCTGACTGAAATCGAAAAAAGAAGAGCATTTATTCTGTCATCCATTACAGAGCAGGGAAAAATGACCCCGGAGCTTGAAAAGCAGGTAAATGAAGCCATTACCCTCACCGAACTGGAGGATATTTACCTGCCTTACAAGGTCAAGCGTAAAACAAGGGCAACCATTGCCCGTGAAAAAGGACTTGAGCCGCTGGCAAAAATGCTGATGGCACAGACTCCCATCGATCCGGAGCTCAAAGCCGAAGCCTTCATCGATGATGAGAAGGCTGTTCATTCAGCTGAAGAAGCTTTGGCCGGAGCACGCGACATCATCGCCGAATGGGTCACGGAGAGCAAGGTTTCCCGCGAAAGGATCAGGAACCTGTTTACAAGGGAGGCTGTCATCACTTCCAAACCTGTTAAAGGGAAAGAACTTGAAGGCATGCTTTATCAGAATTATTATGAAACCCAAGAAAACATTCTTAAGGCACCTTCGCACAGGATACTTGCCATGCTCAGAGGTGAGGAGGAGGGATTCCTACGGTTGTCGGTCGATCCCGATGAAGATAAGGCCATAGGCATACTCGACAGGATATTCATCAAAGCCGACAACGATGCTGCCCATCAGGTTCAGCTGGCGGTGAAAGATGCCTATAAAAGGCTTCTTCAGCCTTCCATGGAGACGGAAATGCGCCAGCTGGCCAAACAGAAGGCCGATGATGAAGCCATAAAGGTGTTTGCCGGTAACCTTCGGCAGTTGCTTCTGGCGGCACCGCTCGGACAGAAAAATATACTGGCTGTTGACCCCGGTTTCAGGACCGGTTGTAAAGTGGTTTGTTTAGACAGGCAGGGTAGATTACTACACAACGAAACCATTTATCCGCATCCTCCCCAGAATGAGGTAGGGCCGGCAGTCTCCAAGGTCAGAAACCTGGTGCAGGCATACGGCATTGAAGCCATAGCCATCGGCAATGGTACGGCAGGACGCGAAACGGAGAATTTTATCCGCAAAATACCTTTCGATCGACCGCTCATCTCCATTATGGTCAATGAAAGCGGGGCTTCGGTCTATTCAGCATCACCGGTTGCCCGGGAGGAGTTTCCCGACTACGATGTTACAGTCAGGGGTGCGGTTTCCATAGGAAGGCGCCTGATGGATCCATTGGCCGAACTGGTCAAGATTGATCCCAAGTCGATAGGGGTGGGGCAGTACCAGCACGATGTGAATCAGCCGGCTCTGCAGCGCAGTCTCGAAGATACGGTGGTCAGTTGTGTGAACCTCGTTGGGGTTGAGCTCAATACCGCCAGCAAACAGATCCTGAGCTATGTTTCAGGTGTTGGACCTGTCCTCGCTCAAAACATTGTTGAATACCGCAATCAGAACGGTGAGTTTAAGTCAAGGTCGCAGTTGCTGAAGGTCAAACGATTCGGCGATAAGGCATTTGAGCAGGCCGCCGGCTTTCTTCGCATCCGCAATGCCGATAACCCACTCGACCGGAGTGCGGTACACCCTGAAAGTTATTCCATTGTCAACAGAATGGCGAAGAAACTTGGCTGTTCCATCGAAGAGCTGATTGAAAAGGAAGAACTCAGGAAACAGATTGAACCCCGTGATTTTATAACAGAAGCAGCGGGCCTGCCGACAATCACCGATATCCTTCAGGAACTGGCCAAACCCGGACGAGATCCACGCGAGCAGTTTGATCTTTTCGAATTTGATAAAAATATCAACTCTGTTGAAGACCTGCGCCCGGGGATGATCCTTGACGGGATTGTGACGAACATAACGGCCTTTGGCGCTTTTGTCGACATCGGCGTGCATCAGGACGGCCTGGTGCATATGAGCCAGCTGGCCAACCGGTTTGTGAAGGATCCGAATGAAATTGTAAAACTAACCCAGAAAGTAAGGGTAAAGGTGATGGATGTGGATGTTCAGCGGAAGAGAATTGCCCTTTCGATCAAAGAAGCGGTGAACCAATGATAGGAATTACGAATTACGTCCTTCGACATGGTTCGGCGAAAAGCTCACCAACCACGCTCAGGGTAAAAATTACGAATAACGCTTGCCCCGCAGAAGCACAGCGCAGGCGGGGAATGACGCCCTTCGACTGGTCTCGGCTTCGCTCGACCACCAGCGCTCAGGGTGACGAATGAAGAATGAAGTGTGAATAGAGAAGGGTGGCCATAACAGCATACTGCCGACTGCCAACTGCCAACTCAAACGCTTCAAAAGCGATTTTTGTTTTAGTAGATGAATGGACACTTAATTGGTAAAAGTTACGTTAAGTATAGCAACCTGAGCATTGCTATCAAATGATGGATTGATGAAACGGAAGATAATACTGTTGATTGCCCTCATTGCTGTTATATACCCGGAGGTTGGCAAGGCCCAGCGCATTATGGGTGCTGTCATTTTCGGGGGAAATGCGACCCAGGTAGACGGCGATGAGGTGTTCGGTTACCACAAGTTCGGAATTAATGCCGGTTTGGCTGCCATTGTTCCGTTCGGCGACAACTGGTCGGTGAGTGTCGAGAATGTATTCAGTCAGAAGGGAGCCCACCAGCGGAAACTTTATCTCGATTCACTTGACGGGTCCTATGACCTGAAACTGAATTATCTGGATGTGCCGGTATTGATTCAATACACCGATAAAGACATCGTTACTTTCGGTGCCGGCATGTCGTGGGGCAGGCTGGTCGGGATCTCCGAACAGCGGAATGGATACGGTATGCCCGGAACAACCCTGGAGAGCGGAATTTACAGGAGCAGTGACCTGAATGTATTGCTGGATGTTAAATTCAGGGTAATTGACCGGCTTAGGCTGAATGTTCGTTATGCCTATTCGGTCAGACCTATAGCTACGCGTGAGGTGATAGATTCCAAGACCGGGAAACCCAATATCCGCGATCAGTACAACGGCATGTTTACTTTCAGGGTTTACTATGTTTTCAATGAAAAACTAAGCCGGCAGAACCGGCGTCAAAGTTCCCAGCCCATTCATTAATGTACAATCCGGAAAGCTATATTTCGATGCTGCACCTGACACGTCATCCGGAAGGAGGCTGGTTTCGTGAGACCTACCGTGCCGAATTGCTGGTTGAAGTACCCTGGGCCAGTGAGAAGCGCAGTGCCTGCACTTCAATTTATTACCTGCTGGAATCCGGCGATTTTTCATCATTTCACAGAATCAGATCCGATGAATCATGGCATTTTTATGATGGCTCCGCGGTTGAAATATACTGGTTTGATATTGCTGGTGAATTGTGTCAGGTATTATTAGGTAAAAATGTTATATCCGGTGAAGTCTTGCAGTGTGTGGTTCCTGCGGGTTGCTGGTTTGCGGCAAGGGTAAAGGATCCCGGAACATTTTCACTGGTGGGTTGCACCGTTGCCCCCGGGTTCGACTTCAGCGACTTTGAACTGGCTGATAGAAATGAACTGATCGAAAGCAACCCTGAGAAGAAAGAACTCATTATTTCCTTAACCAGGAAAATTCAAAGTTCAAACCAATAGATCCGGATTTTTATTCCAATCTTGAAAATCTGACCTTAGACATTAGAAATCAGACATTAGAAATTAGACATTAGACATTAGAAATTAGTCATTTCCTTTCCCCCTTTTCTCCCCTTCTCCTTGTTACCTTGTCTTTTTCATAGAATACCAATGTTTAATTAGTAGATAAGGTGAATCTTACTCCGGTTCTTCCATCCTGCATCGTAACGGTTTTCGACAAAGAAAATCAATAAGTCAGCATCATACCTGTTTTCGGCAAACCAGATCTTTTTATCGGCATCGTATTGATTTTCAACGAAAAACCAGCGTCCATCCTTGTCAACATCGTATCTGTTATCCACTTTGTAGACGAGCAGATCGGCATCATAGCGGTTTTCTACAATAAACACTTTGAAATCGGCATCATAGCGATTTTCACAGGAAAAAATCAGTTGTGCTTTCGTGTTCAGTGTTGTGAACAGGATCAAAAACAGAAGGAGGATTGTATTTTTCATCCGGTGTACTTTGACGGATTTTTCACAAAAATGATGCCTGCGAAAGCTAAAAATCAAGATAAAATAAGCTGGTCAGTTTTTTGTATTCATTGGTATATTCACCAGATTCGTTCCGGATGGTGAGTTCTGAATTTTCCATTGGCATCTGTTGCCTTGCAAATTCAAGCAGCAGCCGGTTGGCTTCTTTGCCTGCTTTAGGAATGACCGTCAATTTTCTGACCAGGAACAATCCGGTTTTTGCAGCGATGTCAATAAATAGATAACCTTCGGCCACCGGCAGCACAAGGCTTAACCGGCCATCAGGGGCCAACAGCTTAGCGGACGCGAAGGCCAGGTCTTCAAAAGGGAGCAGATCGTTGTGCCGGGCGTTGCTGCGTTCAGGATCCGGGGCCTTCAATGAATTTATAAAAAAGGGTGGATTCGAAATAATGTGATCAAAACTGCCATCCCGCTGTGTGGTAAGAAAATCCTGAAGACTCACACACCTTGCTTCAAGCGTGTCTGCCCATGAGCTTTTGCCAAAATTAGCCATAGCGGTTTCAACGACCACCGGATCAATATCTATTGCAGTAATCTGAGCCTCTGACCGCTGGGCAGCCATCAGGGCCAGCAACCCGCATCCGGTGCCGATATCAAGAATTCTGCGACTATTTTCCAGCTTTGCCCAGGCACCGAGCAAAACAGAGTCGGTGCCCACTTTCATCGGGCATCCGGCATCGTCAACAATAAATTGTTTGAAACGGAAAGGCATGGTGCAAAGTTATAAAATCAGGTTTTGCAGGAAAGTTTAAAATTTTGTATTAACCGACATCTGACTTGCGCAAGCTTGCAGCACGTGCTAATTCCTTTTTGATGCAAGCGCTTACCTTGTAGTTTAAAAGTTTGGTATCAGGCCTGTATAAAATCCGCCATCAGTATAAAAAACCGAACAGCCAGATGGGAACTTTATTTCCGTAACCTGTCTCCACATCGTCAATAGCCAAAAGAAAATCGTTGATGTGGCTTACCTGTGCGGCCGTTTTGTTTTTACCGCCGACCTCAATGGTGGTTTCATTTACCAGGAAATCACCCTTCACAGGAGCATAAACAGAGAGCCCGGCATTCAATAACTGGTTGAGTATAAACGTCTCCCTGATATTTCCTTTTTCAGGTTGTTGAGACAATACGTAGGCCAGATTGGTATTTTCAAGAAATACCTTTTCCGGTTTTTGAAGGGTTGATATTCCACGTCCCTCGGGGTTAAGGATATTGAGCATCTTAGCATCTTTCAATTGATGTATGTATTGATAAACACTTTCCCTGCTCAGGTCGAGTTTACGTGCAAGCGCCGAAATGTTTGGTTTGAAAGGGACTGATCCGGCAATTACCGAAAGCAATTTCTTTACCTTAACTGCTGTGCCGCTGTTGTATGATGCTATATAGGCAAGATCGGTATCCACAACTGCATTGATAATCTGCGACAGTTTCATCTGATAAGTATCTGCGCCTTCGGAAATAATGGGCAGGTATCCGTTCTTTAGATAAGCGGCAAAATGAGACAGGGGCCGTATTTGCCCCGTGATTTCGTTGCTGATTTCAGCATGATGCTTTTTGAGTTCTTCGAAAGTAAATGGAACAAAATGCTTACCGGCTATAAATCCAAGGTATTCACGAAACGATAGCCCCGGTAGGCTGTAACTGATAACACGCCTGCTTAGATCGGCTTCGCCCCTGTAAATATCCAGGGCAGAGGAAGCTGTGAAAATAATCTGCATTCCCGGAAAACCATCGTAGATATTTTTCAGCTCAACCGACCAGTCAGGATACTTGTGAACTTCATCAATCATCAGGATTTTTCCGCCCAGTTTGTACCATGAATCAGCAGTTTCAAACAATGTATGGTTGTAAAACCATGGATGATCTGCCGTCACATACAAGACATCACCAATATTTTCTGTATCATATTTAAGTCGCTGGAGCAGCATGGTCGTTTTCCCGGATCCTCTTGGACCCCTGATACCTATCATGCGCTGATCCCAACTGATCTGACCATGCAGGCTCCTCCTGAAATCATTGGTCACCGACCTGAGCAAAACCTGCTGGAATGTAAATATAGGCTCCATTGTAATGTTGGTTTAACTCTACAAATATACGATAAATATGTTGATTATATCCAACACAATGAATCATATTATGTAAACACTAACCAACAGTATTGTTTTCACAATAAGATGCGAAAAGAAGTCGCGAACCCAGGCAGTTCTATTTGTCGCTGCTAACGAGCTAACACGTTTACTTTATTTTAACCAGTTTCAGCGTTTCAGTCATACCATCCCGGGTGCTTATCCTGTAAAAATAGATTCCGGGTTTGAAAGCAGTGCCTGAAAGTATGATAGCATTGTCCCCACCTGAAATCTGCTTTTCCAGTATTCGCCTGCCACCCGCATCGATAATCATTATCTGAACAGGATAGGCGATCTTCTTTCCCGCAACCGGACTGATGCGAATCTCATCAATAAAAGGATTGGGGTTGACTGTAAAATAATTGTCTGCTACAGATATTGCCTGATTATTGGTTCCGGTAACACCGCCGGTTGTGGTACGGATCATTACACCTTTATCTCCGAAAACCAGGCCTTCTTCATCATTGAAAAAACAGGCTGCTGTTAACCAGGAAGTTACATTGGTTTCAAGTGGAAACCAGTTATCCCCGCCATCGGTGGTTTTCATCATATTGGAAAATTCACCGGATCCCATGGCGTAACCCGTTGTTGGTGAGGCAAAGTGCAGTGCATTGATTTCTATAGGGTTAGGATTGGTTAATGTTGACTGATACCAGGTAAGGCCATTGTCACCCGATTTAAATATCTCTGTGCCTGTTATTATCAGAATGGTATTTTCATCCGGAAGGGCAATATCTTTAGCCGGTCCAAAATTACCTATAGATATGGTTTGCCAGTTATAACCGCCATCGGTTGAATGGAAGATTGTGGTGGCCAGATAATTTTCAGAACCAACCATGAAGACTTCATTAGCTGACCGATATCTGATTTTATAACCTTCAAGCAAAAAATTATTACCGGGCGTTACATCCTCCCATGTATGCCCTCCATCTAATGTTTTTAAAACGGTATACGCCCCGCTGATTATACCGTTGTTCTCATCAATAAACTTTATATCATAAGGGTTGAATTCAATGTCGGTACTTATTTCAGTCCAGTTCTCACCTCCATTAGTGGTTTTCAGTAGGCTGATTATATCATAATAACCTATAGTAAGAGAGAATCCGGTATCTGCAGTCAGAAAATAGAAATCAAGGGCAGTATCCCAGTAATTTGCGTAGATGTAATTCCAGTTATTCCCCCCATCAAGGTTTTCTTTATCCTTATCCTTGTGCCTACAACACCGTTACTTTCGACATCAGCAAGCACATAACCAATATCCTCATTCAGAAACTGTGCTTTAAAGATTTCGCCTGAAAACACGATGTTATGCTTTGGTTGCCAGGAAAGTCCACCATCATTTGACATATACATCATGCCATATAATCCTGTAGATAAAATGTTGTTTTGATTTGTGTAGATCATTCCATAGGTG
>WSXU01000003.1:190833-270629 GCA_009773455.1 Bacteroidota bacterium
GTTCCACCGTTTTCGGTTTCAAGGAATTCTGTCCGATATCCATATGTTTGATATGACATGATTCCATGCTGTTCATCAAAAAATGCAAATTTCCCTGAATAACCCAAGGATTCTGTGTGAACTTGCAACCAGTTATTGCCTGAGTCAGTCGTCTTAAATATGCACCCATCGGCATTAGGTGAGCCAGTAAAAATGTATACAAATCCGGTTGAGTCATTAACAAAATAGCAGTCATTCAATTGCCCATCAGCTATTTGAGGTGATAGAGGCTCCAGAGTCCAGGTAGCTCCACCATTGGTCGTTTTCAGGCATTCGGTAGACCACGTAAATATAAACCCGGTGAGGCTATCAGCAAACATAATCATTCTAAGATCTGTGGTCGTACTGCTTGATACTGGGCTCCATGTTTCACCTGTATCAGTGGTTTCAAACAGCTGACCATATTCACCAACGGCAAATCCATGGGTATCAGTACAAAATTCAAGATCGTTGATGCAATGCCAAGTGCTCGTGCTCCCCTGATATTTCAGGTCCCAGGTTTGGCCACTGTCAGTTGTTTTAAGGATGGATTCGTTTCCTCCGTTAATAAAGCCGGTTGTACCATTGATAAAGTGAATTCCTTTGCAGACATATTGATTGTTCATTCCGGCAGGATTCAACATAATGTTCCAGGTTTCTCCTGCATCATCCGACATCATAATGGTAGAACCTTCGCAAACAGCCATAAGCCGGTTGGTGCCCGGGATTCTGGTGATATCGTTGATGGTATTTTCCTGTGGAGTAGGGGTGATTCTGGTCCATGGGTTCTGGGCTTCAGAAATGAAGGTAGCACTCAGAATGCATATAAGAACGCTCAATGCATGGATAATTTTCATAATTCAGATATTTATAAATATAACCTATACTATTTTCAACGAAAGGTATAAAAATTCTGCATGGTTTAATCACATACAACAATTAATTAACCGGGTGATTTTCATTCATCCATGTTAATGTGCAAAAGAAAAGCGATAAAATGGTCAGGTGTTTTTTATTCCAGGTAAAGCTCAATCAGCCCTTCGGGTGCCCTGGTATGAATGGTTCTGGTTTCTCTGTTTACCTCCAGGATAATCTCATCGGTGATGGGAATCAGGATTTCTTTTCCTTTAAAGAGCACCCTTAAAACCGCCTGGTGCGGATATTCAAGCACTTCTTCGATGATGCCGGCTTCGCCGAAGTTTTCATCCATCACACTGAAGCCTTTTACTTCATGGTAATAAAACCGGGTTCCGGTCAGGGGGGGGAGCATGGTCAGCGGGAGGAACAATGCACAACTGATCAGCAGTGAGGCCTGATCCGTGGAATCAATGTCGGCGAAGGTAACTACCGCGTTGTTGTTGTGGCGGTGTTCAAGTGACTCAATAAAAAAAGGAATCAGTTGTCCGTTCATTTGAACGAAAACTGATTCCAGTTCTGTGTAATTCTCAGGGCTGTCGGTATCGAGATGGATCAGAAGGGCGCCTTTCGCGGCATGAAGTTTAAGAATTTTACCGAGGTAAAAATAACCTTCCATCCGTCACCGATATAACTGTACCGAATTATTCGGCAGCAGGTTTTTCTTCAGCAGGCTCTTCGGTTGCAGGCTCTTCGGTTGCAGGTTCTTCAGCAACGGGTGCTTCAACCACAGGTTCTTCAGCAACAGGCGCTTCAGCTACGGGAGCCTCGGCAACAGGTGCTTCCTCTTCAACGACTGCTTCTTCAGCAACTTCCTCAGTTTCTTCTCCAGCGGTTTCTCCGGCAGCAGCTTTTCTGGCAGCTTCCATCTCTTTCATCCGTTTTTTGGCGATTTCCTCAGCGCGGGCTTCGTTTGCCTTTACTTCTGCTTCGAGACGTTTTTTGTTCACTTCTTTTTCACCCAATTCAACAGCTTTCACAGCGCTGTGGGCTTTGGCTTCCTTGGCTTCTTTCCATTCGTTGAAACGAACTTCAGCAACTTCTTTGGTAAAAGCGCCTTTTTTTACACCCCTCATCAGGTGGTCGTAATAAAGTACGCCGATATCTGAAAGGATATTTTTAACGGTTGGTGTGGGATCTGCTCCTTTGCTGTACCAATCGTAGGCTTTGGCAAATTCAAGATCAATTTCTGCAGGTTTTGCAACGGGGTTGTACGTGCCAATCTTTTCGATGAATCTTCCATCCCGGGGTGCACGACCGTCCGCAATTACAATGTGATAAAAAGGCCTGCCCTTTTTACCATGACGTTGTAATCTCATTTTTGTTGGCATAAAATCAAATTTTTAAGTAATTGAATATGTGTTTTTAAACAGGGGTGCAAAGTAACGGATTAATTCTGAGATAAAAAAGCGGTTTGAGAGGAATTATTGTATTTTATGGTTACAGAGTTTCAAGGTTTCAGGCCTGCCCGCCGAAGGAGGGGTTTCAGGGTTTCAGGCCTGCCCGCCGAAGGAGGGGTTTCAAAGTTTCAAAGTTTCAAGGTTTCAAGGTTTCAAGGTTTAGCTAACAGAATTACAAGGCAATAGTGTTATCCGGGGATGAATGGTATGTAAAACTGAAAATAATATCACAGTGTAAAGCACCTTCCCTTGAACTGTTGGAAATTAGAAATTAGACATTAGAGATTCCCGCCATCGAACGCATTTTCACCATGTCTCACATCAATTAAATACAGGAAAGATTCTGATCGAAAAAAGGCTAGTATCGTTTATTCACAATCACCAGTGCGGCAATCACCCCCGGAACCCAGCCAGCCAGGGTCAGCAGAAATACAATGAGAACCGATCCGCAGCCCTTGTCCAGAACGGCCAGTGGAGGGAATATAATACAAATGAGCACCCTTAAAAATGACATAGCGGAATGGTCGTAGGTTTGTCTATGGTATTTGACCCTCTTTCAGATAAAAAGTTACAGAAATTCCTTTTCAGTATCCTCTTCATTCGGAATTGAATCGGCTGGAAGTACCAGTTCCCTGGCAGGGCCTTTCAGCTCTATCTCTGGCTTTAACTGATCATATTCGTCCTGGGTTATCCATTCCTTGTTCAGCATTTTTCCAGAAACCAGCGTATAGTAAGATTGCAGGTATTCACGCAGGTTTCCGTTTTCGTCAAATGAGTACCTGAACCACTTTGGTTTGGGTACAATGCTGGCAAGGTAAATACTCTCGGCAAGGGTGAGTTTCGAAACATCCTTGTCAAAATAAAAATGTGCAGCTTCGTTCACCCCGTAAACCATCGGCCCGGTTTCGATGATGTTCAGGTACACTTCAAACATCCTGTCCTTGCTGACCATCTGCCGTGATTCAATCATCCAGGTGATGAGCATCTCTTCTATCTTACGGGTAATGTTTTTATTCCGGTTAAGAAACACGTTTTTAACCAGTTGCATACTGATGGTGCTGCCACCACGGGCAAATCTTTTTTCCTTGATATTGGTTATTATACTGGCTCTTATGGCATCGGGAATAAATCCGTTGTGATAATAAAACGAACCATCTTCAGAGGTCATGATGGCATTTTTCAGGTAAGCAGGGATCTGGTCGATTGTCCTGAAGTCCGGATTTTCAGGCCCGACCATAAATTGCCTCACAGCCTGGCCTTTTTCATAGGCAGTGTACTGGAAGGGCCCGTTGATGTATGTAAAATCAGTGTTTCCGAATTGCTCTACCGCAAATTTGTCCGATGTAAGTGCTGCAACGAAAATCAGCGAATCGGGCCGGGAAAAATCATAGTCGAAATCAAGATTGAAACCCAGTTTACCCCTGACACGAATGCCTTCAAAATTCGGGAACAGTCCGGCCGGTAGTGAAGAGAAGAAATCCTGGGCGCCAAACTCAGGTTTATGAATGCTGATTCTCAGTCTCTTCTCAGGCAGGTTATCGAATCGCACATAAGGGTTAAACCCAATCCTGTTGAAGGAAAACAGGCTGGAACTGTCGAGCTCGATGTGCGAACTGCCGAAATTCAGGCGATAATCCACCTCACTCAGCTCCAGTTTGACGTCGTTTGGCGAAATCCTGGCATTGTTGAGCAATGAGTTGTAAAGCACTGCCTTACCTTCAAGCCTTGAGGTTTCAAGGTCGGGTTCTGTAAATTCCAGTTGAACGCTTGCTGAATCAAATGCAATCACGGTCTTCCACCGCTGGTGGATATAGGGAATCTGAACTTTCAGACTGTCCATTGTCCTGACCGACAGTGCGGCCCTGTTAATCCGTGGATTCAGAATACCCGCAACCTGCCAGTGCATCGAAAGACTGTCGTCGGTAACATCCACCAGTGTTTTGAAGTAATTGTCGGTTATTTTCAGTTGAGGAAAGCTGAAAGAAAACCGGTGGTTGTTGATGGCTGCCTTAACTGTGAACTTTTCGATGCTTATGGTTGAAGGAACATAATCGAAAAATGCATTGAACAAACTGGCAACCCGCTGTGCATAATTACCCACGGCTTTCTCTTCAGGCGCTTTTATCGCGCTGTCGCTCTTCTTCCGGTCGAGAAGAAAGAGATAATTGCTCTGGTTCCCGCTTCTCTGAAGGTTTACCGATGGCTCAAGAATCTCGACATCGCCGAAGCGGAGCCTCATCCTGAGCAGTTCGAGTGGCTTGATCCGGATGCTGATTTGCCTGATGAGTATCAGGGTATCCTTACCCTCAGGTACAAGTCCAAGATTCCTGACTTTTATGGTGCTGATGCCTGAAAATGAAGCATTCTGATAGGTAATCCGGGCTCCGATTCGTTCGCTGTAAACCCTGATTTTTTTATTTATTGCATAATTCAGCATGGTATTCCGGAAGACTCCTGCAATGATGATCAGCAGAAGAAGGATTCCTGCTATGATAAAAACTGTTTTTCGGGAAGGTCTGTAAAATTTCACGCTTCGGTGGCTTTTCAGAAATGGCAGAGAAAGTTGCACTGCAAAATTACTGTTTTTCAGGCAACCGGTCGAGCAACGAACAGATTAAAACAAACGGCTTAACCTTTTCCACCCTTGTTGTTTCAGAAATTCCTTCCTTCCGGCGATAACCGGCGTAAACAGGTCAGATCAAAGCGGTTCGGTAGTTTCTCAAAACTTATCAACATCGCCGGCAGCCCGAAGGGATTTAGATTATTTTTACCTTCAGTTGTTAATTTCCCCCGTGAGTCATCAAGTTGTCTGGTTATCAGGTCACTGGTTATAGCGGGTTATCTATAAATTCCGGGTTTGTCCGGACCTGTTTACCATCAATGAGCAAATTTACCCATCTACACGTACACTCAAAATATTCAATTCTTGACGGTGGTGCCGACATCAGTGAGATGTTCAGCAAGGCCGTAAAAGACAATATGCCTGCCATTGCCCTGACCGATCATGGAAACATGTTCGGGGTATTTAAGTTTGTTGCTGAAGCCGATAAATACAATAAAAAAGGGGAGCCGCCTGTCATCAAGCCGATTGTTGGCTGTGAATTCTACCTTGTCGAGGATCGTCACCGCAAGCAGTTTACCCGTGAGCAGAAAGACCTGAGGTTTCATCAGCTCTTACTGGCAAAGAACACAACGGGGTATAACAATATTGTAAAACTTGCTTCCCTGGGCTATATGGAAGGCTTCTACAGCAAGTATCCCAGGATTGACAAGGAACTGCTGCTAAAGTACCATGAAGGTTTAATAGCCACCACCTGCTGCCTGGCGGCCGAAGTACCCAGGGCCATCATGAACAGGGGAGAAGATGAGGCAGAGAAGTTGTTCAAATGGTGGCTCGACCTTTTCGGCGAAGACTATTATGTGGAACTCCAGCGTCACGGAATCCCTGAACAGGAAAAGGTGAATGAAGTACTTATCCGGTTCGCCAGGAAATACAACGTCAGAATCATTGCTACAAACGATTCGCATTATGTGGAACAGGATTTCTATAATGCCCATGACATTCTGCTGTGTGTAAATACCGGCGAGAAGCAGAGTACCCCTTCTTCAAAGGATTATAATGATGAAGAATCGTCAACCAAGGGCAAGCGTTTTGCCTTTTACAACGACCAGTTTTACTTCAAAACAACGGCAGAGATGGAAACCCTGTTTTCCGATTTGCCTGAAGCCATTGACAATACCAATGAAATCGCCGGAAAGGTTGAACTACTCAACCTGAAAAAGGAGATCATGCTGCCCCACTTTGCCCTTCCGCAAGGCTTTACCGATCAGTTTGACTATCTGCGCGATATGACCTATAACGGGGCCAGACGTCGCTACGGGGAGATTACCCCTTTGATTGAAGAACGTCTGGCATTCGAGCTTGGAACCATCCGCAGCATGGGATTTACCGGTTACTTCCTGATCGTTTCCGACTTTATCAGGGCTGGCCGCGATATCGGTGTTTTTATCGGTCCCGGCCGCGGTTCTGCTGCGGGATCTGTAGTGGCATACTGTATCGGCATTACCAACATCGACCCGCTGAAATATGGTTTGCTGTTTGAACGTTTCCTGAATCCGGACCGTAAGAGCATGCCCGATATTGATACCGATTTTGATGATGAGGGCCGTCAGAAAGTGATCGACTATGTGGTTGATAAATACGGCAGAAACCAGGTGGCCCAGATAGTGACCTTTGGTACCATGGCCGCCAAGAGCTCCATCAAGGATGTTGCCCGTGTACTGGACCTGCCGCTGAATGAGTCGAATATGCTGGCTAAACTGGTTCCTGACAAACCCGGCATCGAACTGAACCGGGTGATGCTCGCTCCGATCGATGGTGAAAAGAGCCTGAAGGAGAAAGAAGGGCTGACCAATGAGGATCTCGAGGACGTAAGGAAACTTCGCGAAATTGCCAAAGGAACCGACCTTCAGGCCATAGTCCTGAGGGAAGCCATTGCGCTGGAAGGCTCTGTGCGTAGCACCGGCATTCATGCCGCGGGAATCATCATTGCCCCTTCCGACCTGACCGAAATCATTCCGGTACATACATCGAAGGAATCGGAATTGCTGATAACCCAATTCGAGGGCAAGGAAATTGAGAATGCCGGGGTTATCAAAATGGACTTCCTCGGGTTGAAGACACTGTCCATTATCCGCGATGCCCTGCAGATGATTGAAGAGAACCACGGCGTCAGGATGAACATCGACGATGTTCCGCTCGACGATAAAAAGACCTTCGAACTCTACCAGCGCGGGGAAACCAACGGTACCTTCCAGTTTGAGTCGGCCGGAATGCAGAAGCACCTCAGGGAACTGAAACCCGATAAGTTTGAGGACCTCATTGCCATGAATGCCCTCTATCGTCCGGGCCCTATGGAGTACATCCCGAATTTCATTGCCCGTAAGTTTGGCCGTGAACCGGTGACGTATGATGTGCCTGAAATGAAGGAATACCTGGAAGAAACCTATGGAATTACAGTCTATCAGGAACAGGTAATGCTGCTTTCGCAGAAACTGGCGAACTTCACAAAGGGCGATGCCGACACCCTCCGCAAGGCCATGGGTAAAAAGGATAAAAAGACCCTTGACGAGAAGAAAAACAAATTTATGGAGGGCTGCAAAGCCAATGGTCTTGACCTTAAAGTCTGCGAGAAAATATGGATTGATTGGGAAGCGTTTGCACAGTATGCCTTCAATAAATCACATTCCACCTGTTATGCTTTCGTAGCGTTTCAGACAGCCTGGCTTAAGGCGAACTATCCGGCAGAATACATGGCTTCGGTGCTTACCCATAACCTCAGCGACATCAAGAAAATTACCTTTTTTATTGATGAGACACGCCGCATGGGAATTCCGGTACTTAGCCCGGATGTGAACGAATCGGCCCACAATTTTGCGGTTAACAAGCACGGTGAGATACGTTTTGGAATGGGCGCCGTGAAAGGTGTTGGTGAAAATGCAGTCAATGCCATCATCGAGGAACGGAAGGCCAACGGACCTTATTCCAACATCTTTGATCTTGCCAGGAGAGTGAACCTACGCACGGTGAACCGAAGGAGTCTGGAAGCCCTGGTGATGGCCGGTGCCTGTGATACATTCGAAAATACCCACCGGGCACAATATTTTCAGAAAGAGAATGGCGACGGACTCTCGTTTCTCGAGAAAGTGCTCAAACATGCCAACGATTACCAGGCGCAGAAATCCGGCCTGCAGGTGAGCCTTTTCGGGGGTGATTCGGCCGAAGAAATGCCTGAAATCAAAATGCCGGTTTGCGACCTCTGGACCAATCTTGAGCAGCTGAAAAACGAAAAGGAAGTCACCGGTTTTTACATGTCGGGTCATCCGCTCGACGATTACAAATACGAAATCCAGGCCTTCTGCCGCAACACAATCGCTGACATCAGGGAAGAAAATCTGAAAAATATTGAGGGCCAGAAGGTTGTGCTTGCCGGAATTTTATCCGCTGTCAATCACAGGATTTCGAAACAGAACAAGCCGTTCGGCATGTTTACCCTCGAAGACTGGAACGATACCATTCAGCTCTCGATGTTTTCGGAAGAGTATCTGAAACATAAATACCTGCTTGAGGAAGGGATGTCGCTGATCGTTACGGGGGTTGCCCAGAAGCGGTTCCGCGATTCCACCCAGATCGAATTCAGGATTTCATCCATCAGCCTGCTGGCTGAAGCCATGGAGAAGATGACCAGGCTAATTACCTTGAATGTCAGTGCATACAGCGTAAATGAGGCGCTGATCGGCCGGCTGAAGAAAGCTGCCGGTGAATGTAAAGGGAATTGCCCTTTTGAGATCAATGTATATGACGATATCTTGAAAACCAATGTGAAGATGCCCTCAAGGATGCGTATTCATCCAAGACTTTTTACCGAGCAACTGAGGGAAATGCCTGAAATCGAGTTTGTTTTGTCGTGAAGCAATGCCGTATGCTGATGCTTTGGGCTACAGCATATTGATGGATAAAAAATGACATATACCGATGTTTATATTTATCGGATAAATTTCAGCAAGTGGTCAGCCTCAAAGCAAGAAAATGAATTACCTTTGAAGCATTCACTTAAAGTCGAACCCCAAATTATAAAACTATGGCACTAGAATTAACCGATGCTAATTTTGAGGAACTTGTAATCAAGTCAGACAAGCCGGCAATTGTGGACTTATGGGCAGAATGGTGCGGCCCCTGCCGGATGGTAGGCCCGCTTGTTGAAGAACTCAGCCATGAATATGAAGGCCGTGC
Organism: Bacteroidota bacterium; assembly: GCA_009773455.1. Taxonomy (GTDB): domain Bacteria; phylum Bacteroidota; class Bacteroidia; order Bacteroidales; family Lentimicrobiaceae; genus Lentimicrobium. The sequence goes on from WSXU01000003.1 coordinate 199,960, forward strand.
CGTGATCGGGAAGCTGGATGTTGACAGCAATCCCGGTATTACTGCAAAATATGGTATCAGGAATATTCCAACCATTCTTTTCTTTAAAAATGGCGAAATAGCCGACAAGCAGGTTGGTGCAGTGCCCAAATCAGTGCTTGCTGCCAAGCTTGAGAAACTGCTGTAACAAGATTTTCTGAACAGCCGGGATGCATGTCTGCAAACATGTGTCCCGTTTTTTATACAATGACCAGCTAATTAATCTACCCGTGCCAGTAACCATTGATCAGGCCCGTTTTGATGAATTCAGTCCGCTTGAACTGCTTGCCCGTCAGGTGGTTGAAGGGTTTATTACAGGACTGCACAAAAGCCCTTTTCACGGTTTTTCTGTAGAATTTGCCGAACACAGGCTTTACAATCAGGGTGAATCGGTAAAACACATCGACTGGAAACTCTTTGGACGCAGCGACAAAATGTTCGTGAAGCGATACGAAGAGGAAACCAACCTTCGTTGCCAGATTGTGATCGATGGCAGTTCATCCATGTATTTTCCTTTAAGGGAGGGCAATGCTGCAGAAGGGGCCGATAAGATGACTTTTTCGGTTTACTCGGCAGCCGCCATCATGTATCTTTTAAGGAAGCAGCGCGATGCAGCCGGACTCAGCATATTCAACGATGAAGTGGTGCTGCATACCCAGGCCCACAGCAACACTGTTCACCATAAATATCTTTATGCCGAAATGGAAAAGTTGCTGAATCCGGTGCAGGATATCAGGGGCAAACATACTTCGGCATCGAAAGCGCTTCACCAGATCGCCGACAACATCCACAAACGCTCACTGGTTGTGATTTTCAGCGATATGCTCGACAACAGCGATGCCAGCAATGAACTTTTCCCCGCGTTGCAGCACCTGCGCCACAACAAACATGAAGTGATTCTTTTTCATGTTTATGACCGGCAGCACGAAGTTGAATTTGCCTATGACAACAAACCCTATCGTTTTGTGGATATGGAGTCGGGTGAAGAACTGAAAGTGAAACCCCATGAGATCAGGGAGAGTTACCAGGAAAGAATGCGTGCTTTCAAAACAGATATAGCCATGAAATGCGCCGCCTACCACATCGATCTCGTGGATGCAGACATCAACCTGGGATATAAGCAGGTGTTGTTACCTTATCTGCTGAAGAGGGTGAGGATGCATTGAGTTCCAAGTTCCAAGTTCCAAGCTCAAAGTTCCAAGCTCAAAGTAAAAAGTAAAAAGCCTGCCTGCTGTTTACCCGCCGGAGGAGGGCAGGCAGGTAAAAAGTAAAATATTAGAAGCCTGACTCCCCGCCTGATTCTGGTAAATCGGCAGATGGGTAAAAAAATAAATGTTTGCAATTGAATCCCGGATGAATAATCTCCGGATCCCGGGATGGCGTTTTTACAGAACCTGAGTTATTGATTATTCTTGTGTTTCACATCCGGAAACAAAAAATTCATAATTCTTTTCAACCGATCAGCAGGAACCGTTCAAACAGTTTTGTCAGCGATTTCTCAGCTATGGCTGCAGTTTCCAGGATATCCGACAGTTTTACCGGCTGCAGGTTATCCGGATCGCATTCATCGGTGATTACACTTACGGCTACACAGGGCAGTTTCATATGGTTGCAGGCAATCACCTCAGGAACAGTTGACATACCCACCACATCGGCCCCGATGATCTTCAGGAAACGATATTCTGCGCCGGTTTCAAGGTTTGGCCCTGAAACGGCCGTGTAAACGCCCTCATATAGCGTGATATTCTCCTCATCCGCGGCTTTCCTCATCTGATGCAGAAGTCCGGGATGATAAGCCTCACTCATATCAGGAAATCTGACACCCAGGTCTTCATCGTTGGGCCCCATCAAAGGATTATTCATCAGGAGGTTGATGTGGTCGGTGATCAGCATCAGGCTGCCTTTTTTATAGGAAAGGTTGATACCACCGGCTGCATTCGACAACATTACCTGTTTAATCCCAAGCAGTTTCATAACCCTGATCGGAAAAACTATCTGATTCATGGTATAGCCTTCGTAATAGTGAAACCGGCCCTGCATGGCAAGTACCTTATGTCCGCAAAGTTCACCATAGATCAGCTTACCGTGATGGGTTTCGACAGTTGAAACAGGGAAATTCGGGATATCTTCGTAGTCAAGCACGATCTCTGGTCTGATTCTGTGAGCCAGATCGCCCAGTCCGGTACCCAGTACAATTCCTGTTTCTGCACCTGTAATGCCCCTGTTTTTAAGAAAATCTGCGGTTTCTGTCAGTTGGTTGTTCATGATTATCTGTTTTTGCCGGCATATATTTTTCCAGCGCAAATTAAACAATTTCCCGCTTTGTGCATTTACTGTAAAAATAAAGAAGCATGGCAATCAATGAGGATTTTTTATCCCGTCTGGAAATACAGCTGGCGCAGAATTCGTCCTGGCCCTCAGTTTATATGTTCAAGTTTATTATTCCCGAAAGCAACCAGGGCTATGCCCTGCTTCGCAGCCTGTTTGGTGAGGAATCGAGGTTGTTTACGCGTCATTCATCCGGAGGTAAATACATATCCGTAACTGTTAAGGAGATGATGATAGATCCGGCTGAAGTTATTGAACGGTACCGGAAAGCCTCGGCCATTGAAGGGATTATTGCGCTCTGAAATCAACAACGCAGATATTAAAAAAGCAGGGACCCGACATTTCGGATCCCTGCTTTTGTTTTATTTCAGCTTAATTACTTGGCGTAGCTGATCGCCCTTGTTTCACGGATAACCGTAATCTTGATCTGTCCGGGATAGGTCATCTCATCCTGGATTTTCTTCGAAAGATCATAGGAAATCTTGTTGGCATCGTCGTCAGAAACTTTATCGGCACCAACAATAACCCTCAGTTCACGGCCGGCCTGTATGGCATATGTTTTAACAACGCCCGGATAGGAGAGGGCCAGATCTTCAAGGTTTTTGAGACGCTGAATATAGGCCTCAACCACTTCGCGGCGTGCACCTGGTCTGGCACCTGAAATGGCGTCGCAAACCTGTACAATGGGAGCAATGAGGCTTTCCATTTCAATTTCGTCGTGATGGGCACCGATGGCATTACAGATGTCGGCTGGCTCTTTGTACCGCTCAGCAATCTTCATTCCAAGGATGGCATGTGGCAATTCGGGTTCATTATCGGGCACCTTGCCTATGTCGTGGAGCAGTCCGGCGCGCTTGGCTTTCTTGGGACTAAGACCCAGTTCAGCGGCCATGGTGGCGCAGAGGTTGGCAACTTCCTTGGAGTGCTGAAGCAGGTTCTGACCATACGATGAGCGGTATTTCATTTTACCGATCATTCGGATCAGTTCAGGGTGCAATCCGTGAATACCAAGGTCAATGGTAGTGCGTTTACCGGTTTCAATGATCTCCTGTTCAATCTGTTTTTTCACCTTGGCAACAACTTCCTCGATGCGGGCCGGATGGATGCGCCCGTCGGTCACCAGCTTGTGCAGCGACAGTCGGGCAATTTCACGTCTGACCGGATCAAAACCGGAAAGAATAATGGCTTCAGGAGAATCATCGATGATGATTTCAACGCCGGTGAGTGCTTCCAGGGTACGGATGTTGCGTCCTTCACGGCCAATGATCCGCCCCTTGATCTCTTCGCTCTCAATGTTGAAGACTGAGACTGAATTTTCGATGGCATGTTCAGCAGCTGTTCGCTGAATGGTCTCGATTACAATTTTCTTGGCTTCGGTATTGGCGGTAAGTTTGGCTTCCTCTACAATGTCCTTGATGTGGACCATTGCTTCGGATTTGGCGTCATCTTTCAGGGTTTCGATCAGCAGGTTCTTGGCCTGTTCTGCCGATAATCCCGAAATGGTTTCAAGCTGTTCAACCTGCTGCCTTGTAGCTTTGTCAAGCTCTGTTTGTCTTTTGGTGACGATTTCAAGCTGTGCTGTAAGGTTGTCCTTGATGGTAGTGGTTTCTTTCTGTTTGCGTGTTAACTCCTCTATTTTTTGTGAGATAACAGCTTCTTTTTGTTTTAAGCGGTTTTCGTTTTTTAATAACTCTTTGTTTTTCTCCTGCAGCTGGTTTTCGTGATCGGTCTTCATTTGAAGGAACTTCTCTTTGGCCTGCAGGATCTTATCCCTTTTGATCATTTCGCTTTTTTCTTCAGCGTCTTTCAGGATATTTTCACTCTTTTTTTCGACTGCCTTTCGTAGTAGTGTGCTGGTTATCAGCGCTCCGACTACTAATCCGGCAATGGCTGCAATAATTATTAGAATTGTCTCCATTGTTAATAGGTTAGTTAGAGATATGATGAATGGAGGAAGAAGAGGACAAAAAAAAACCGCATTGATCCGGAGTTTTGGTAAACCCCAAAACTACATGAATGAGACTGCCAGGGACTTCGAACTTCCAATGCCCTCCTGGGAGAGTCCCGGCCGAAACCGGGGTAAGGCCTGTTCTACGTCCACCTCTGAGCTTTGTCCCAAAGTTGAAAATGTTGAGTTTACAAACTTAAATGAATCAATGCGGAATATTGTAATGCTTTTCAAAGAACTTTATAGTGAACTCTTATCTTTCCGGTACAACTGTTAATAATCCATTTATCTCTTCAAGTTTTAAAAGTAATCCTTTTTCCGAGAATTTTATTTGATTATCCAGTTCAATGGTGCTTGTTGAAAACTGCAAAGCCACCATCGCCAGTAAATCCTGTTTATCTTTATATTGAAAATGGCTTGCATAGTTTTTCATTTGTTCATCAATAGCTCTGGCGGCAGCCCTTACAGCTTCTTCTTCACTTCTCTCAATCTTCAGTTTGTAAGTTCTGTCTGCAATTACCACGCTTATTGAAAGTTCATCCATTCGGCTGATTTACAGTTTATTATTTGTTCAAGAGTCCAATACAATGGTCAATTTCCCGCACAAGTTCATTAATCTTCAATTTGACATCCGTCCTTTTTTCTTCCTTGTTTAGCGATTTCGCCAGTTTTAATGTTTTTAGTTTTTCGTGTTGTTCAGTAATAATCGATTCAAGTATTTCAATCTCAGACCTGAGCGTATTGACTTCATCTCTGAGTTTTGCATTCTCTTCCTGAAGTATTCCGGTCTGTCCGATCAGCTTCCGCACTTTGAATTCTATTCCTGCAATAAGTGTTTCGGCATTTTTCATGAAAACCTGGTTAATGGCGGCAAATATAATTTAAAGTTTGTAACCTTCAAACAGGCCGCCCGCCTGTAAGTGGTCATTTTTGTTCAAATATAATCATTAATCACTCTGTCGTTACATTTTTAGCTAATTTTAATCAAAATTTCAGTTGTGAACGAAGCGTTTCTGCACTATTTGTGGAAGTACAGGTTGTTTACTTCTGCACTTACAACCACCTCTGGCGAGGAGGTTGAAATTCTTTCACCCGGCATTCACAATCACAACGCCGGACCTGATTTCAGCGATGCCAGGCTCAGAATTGGTTCCACCATCTGGGCCGGCAATGTAGAAATTCACATTAATTCATCAGACTGGGAGCGACATGGTCATCACAAAGACCCGGTATACGACAGTGTGATTTTACATGTTGTATTGAACAACGACACCGATGGTTCCAACCGGAATATTCCGGTTGCCGGAATCAGGGGGAAATTTAATCAGGATATATATCAGGCATATAAGTCATTCCTGAGCGCGAAAAACTGGGTACCCTGTATTAACCAGGTAGGATTCATCGATCAGGCAGAAATCAGCTTATGGCTTGAACGCATGCTCATCGAAAGGCTTGAGCACAAAGCGGCATACATTCAGGAGTTTCTTGAAATATCGGAGAATGACTGGGAAGGCGTTCTCTATATGATGCTTGCCCGGAGTTTCGGCTTTGGCCTGAATGCTTTACCTTTTGAGATGCTTGCAAGGTCATTGCCTTACAGGATCATTGCCAGACACAGGGAAAATCCCATGCAGGTTGAAGCGCTTATTTTCGGTCAGGCGGGTCTGTTGAATCCGCAACTGACTGAAATCTGGCCACAACAGTTATTCAGCGAGTATTCCTTCCTCAGGAAGAAATATCAGCTGTTTCCAATTGCAGCCCATACCTGGCGATTTATGCGCCTGCGACCTGTAAACTTCCCAACCATTCGTCTGGCTCAGTTTGCTTCACTCCTCTGCAGCCATGAAAGCCTGTTCTCTGCTCTGCTCAGTTGTGGTAATGCAGAAAGCATTATACAATGGATGATGTCTTCTGCTTCCGGGTTCTGGGATACACACTACCATTTCAATAAATCTTCGGGCTCCGGTACAAAATCGCTGGGACGCAGTTCTGCCGGGCTGCTGGCAATTAATGCCGTACTCCCGTTGATGTTCGTATTTGGTCGTGCCACGGCTAACGATGAACTTTGCAACAGGTCACTGAGTTTTTATTCACAACTGCCCGGTGAATTAAACAGCATTACACGGCATTGGAAATCTGCCGGCCTGGATATTTCATCTTCATTCAGTACGCAGGCCCTAATTGGAATGAAATCAGAGTATTGTGATAAATTCAGGTGCCTTGATTGCCGTTTGGGGAACCTGCTGTTACGAAATCAGGGGTCTTTATGACCGGAGTTTAGTTTTTATTTTATATTATTGCATTCAGGAAGAGTATGCTGGAGTAACTGATGTCATACAGACATGGATTAAGCTTTTAATAATGATTGTATTTTTTTTATGAGACCAGTTATAGCAGATAACCGTAAAGGCATTCAGTGATCAGAAAATCAGATATTTATGACTAAAAGTACTGAATCATGGGGTTCAAGAGTGGGCCTGGTCCTGGCTATGGCTGGTAATGCAGTCGGCTTTGGAAATTTTCTGAGATTCCCTGTGCAGGCTGTGCAGAACGGGGGAGGGGCTTTTATTATTCCTTATCTTGTTTCATTCCTGCTGATGGGTATTCCCCTGTTGTTTATTGAATGGTCTTCAGGCCGCTTTGGCGGTAAGTTCGGGCATCATTCCACCCCTTTTATCATGCAGTCGATGGATCGGCGAAAACTCTGGAAATATGTCGGGGTTTTCGGTATCTTTTCAAACATTGCCATCGCTGCCTATTATTGCTACATCGAAAGCTGGACGATTTCCTACATTATACACTCAGTAATAGGCACCTTTGATGGCATGAGCCAGCATGCCGTTGCTGCTTTCTTTTCCGATTACCTCTATATCTCTACTACAACCACAGGGATACCCTATGAAGCCCTCATCTTTTTTGTTATCTGCATTGCATTGAATGCCTGGATTCTGAGCAAAGGTCTCAGCTCAGGAATCGAGAAAGTTGCCATGATCGGGATGCCACTGCTCATCATTTTCGGGATTTTTCTGGCATATAAGGGAATTACCCTGAAGGCCGGAGTTCACGGGGCCATCAATGACGGGACCGTCGGACTGAATTTTCTCTGGACACCGGATTTTTCTTCACTGGCAAATCCAAAAGTCTGGCTGGCGGCTGCCGGACAGATATTTTTTACATTGAGTGTAGGGATGGGGTCCATTCAATGCTATGCTTCTTATCTGAAAAAGCGGGAAGATGTTGCGCTCAATGCGATGTCAGCCGGATGGATGAATGAATTTGTTGAAGTTGTGCTCGGCAGTGCTGTCATTATTCCGATAGGAATCGGTTATCTGGGTATTGATAAGGTTGTTGAATTGACGAATATCGGAGGTCTTGGACTGGGATTCCGCACCATGCCCTACCTGTTTGAGCAATGGGGACCCGTTTTGTCGGCAGTGGCCGGTTTGGCATTTTTCGGTCTGCTTTTCTTTGCCGGAATAACCTCTTCACTGGCGATGGGTACACCCGGAATGGGGTTTATGATGGATGAATTTAAATGGTCCAGACCCAGATCAGCCTGGGTATTTGGTTTTGTAGTAATGATCCTTGGACTGCCAACCATATTTTTCTTCAATGAAGGCGTTTTTGATGAGTACGATTACTGGGCGGGAACGGTTTCACTGGTGGTGTTTGCGTTACTGGAGGCCATACTGTTTTCGTGGGTATTTGGCCTCGACAAAGGATGGAAGGAAATCACGGAAGGTGCAGATATTAAAGTGCCATTGGTTTACAGGTTTATCATTAAATATATAACCCCGGTTGCCCTGATTCTGGTTTTTACCGGGGCACTGCTCAGGCCAGCCAACGACGACTGGTCAAAAGTAAGTTTCGGGGGCTGGCCTCTGCACAATGAAAGTATTCTGGGGCAGTTACAGCATAAAGGGGCCGGACCGAATAACCAATGGTTCTCCCAGTCTTTCTATGCCGAAGCGTCCGGAATTGTGGATTCTGTTTACTCAACGCCCGGCGACAAGTTTTTCTTCAGGACCTCGGCTGTTGATAATTCAGGGAAGGTAAACAATAAGGTTTACCAGTACACTCCGGTGAGGCATCAGTTGCTGATTGAAAAAGGTGATATTGTTACCACAGGCCAGGTTGTATACATTGGCAAGGTAATTAACAGGGTATTCTATATGGATATGGCAAGATTATTATTGCTCACCATTTTTCTGCTGATTTCTGTATTGGTTTATATTGCATGGCGTAACCGAACAAATGAAAGGAGAACCGGAATATGAATACACCAGCCCTGATTATGATGATCTCTGTCGAAGCAGTTATCACCTACCTTACAGTGTGGTTCTTTTATAAAGTGCTGACAATAAAGCCAAAGCCGGAACCGGACTCTTTCAGCGAAAATGATGAAGAGCAGCGGTAGCAATATATTGAACTTGTTTCACAAGGAAATAATCTCCTGATATTCTGATTTTCCATTTGTATTTTATAGTTATAAATATTATATTTGTGATTATAAATAAAACATGGTGACAACAATACGCCATGGATATATCTATAACCTGTAAATGCCGGATATTATCAAATAGGTTAACAACCATAATTAATTGGAATCAAAGCATTGCTGCCGGATTTATGCTCATAAAAGGATGAAATGTACCATTGATGAATAAAGAATAACCTTAGAACTGATATTTTAATTATCATTCAAAAATAGAGTGACTTAATTCTGAAAATGCTTCACTATAATGGCTGGAGCTTCGGGAAAGTATTTGTAAAAACTATTCTCCAGGTTATTGGTAACTATATCCGGATTATAATTCAGTTGAAAAGGTCAGCTCCAATATGGCACCATCTGACGGAATATCTGTCATTCGGGAAATCGGAAAGAATAGCCATTGTTTCTGTTATTTTTCTGATTCTTGTTTTGATCTTCTTTCCGACATTATACAATCGTCTTTACCGTCCTGTCCAATTAAATGATCCTTTATTCGAAAAAGAGATCGCAGCCTTTCTTCACCAGGAGGTGAGTACAGTGGAAGCAGATCCCGGTAATTTTGATTATTCCAACCCCGACCATGAGGTGCTGCACAGGAATATCAGACCTTTTCTTTTCGATCCAAATACCCTTGACAAACAGGGTTGGATTAAAATGGGTTTTTCTGAAAAACAGGCATCCGGAATCATAAAGTACCATGAAAAGGGTGGAAGATTCCGGAAAAAAGAAGACCTGAAGAAATTGTATGCTGTATCCGCAGAGGTTTTTAACATTCTGGAGCCTTTCATTGTAATTGAAGAGAATAATCAGCTGCCTGGAAAAACAACATTGAGTGAACAAAAAGGAAATTTTACAACAAAAACATTGCCAGAGCGTTACAAAGCCGAACTCAACAGTGCAGATTCATTGGAACTGGTTAAAGTTTATGGCATTGGTCCGGCAACTGCCAGAAGAATATTAAAATATCGCAAAAAGCTTGGAGGATTTGCCTCTGTTGATCAGTTGCGCGAAGTTTCCGGAATCGACAGCACCAGGTTTGTAATGATCAGTGAAGGTGTATTCACTGATCCCGATGTTATTGAGAAGATTGAAATAAACAGGGCATCCATCAGTCAGCTCCGGCAGCATCCCTATATTGATTATTATATTGCAAAGGCAATTGTTGACAGCCGGATCAGAAAAGGGGCATTCATAAGCCCTGAAGAATTGCTGGAAATTCCCCTGATCCATAAAGAACTTTTTGAAAAACTGAAACCATACATTTCAGTAAGCCAATAATGTGCATTGACATTCAGTGGATAATGGGTTGTGGTTCTTAATGCATCATGCTCATCCGGAAGATCAAGCTCATCCGGTAAAACCTTTCGGGGATTCTTTTTGATCACCTGTTGTATCTGTGGACTGTTGTTCAACAGCGGTGGAGGTGGAACTACTGCCAAACGGCATTGTTGTTTTATCCTCCTGTGCCCAGTAAGGAGTGGTGCCGGTTTCCTCTTCCTCAGCTTCATCTTCAGGCCATTCATATACTTTTTTCTGGGGCCCGCTGTTCCGGTAGACATAGGCAAGTAATACCCCTGCTATGATTCCCATCAGGTGCGATTCCCACGAAATGTTCCTTTCAGGGAAAAAGTCGGGAAATATGCCCCAAACCATACTTCCATAGAGGAAAATGACCAGAAGGCTGAAAGCCATTAACCTGGGTTCACGGCGGATGATTCCGCTTACAAAGTGAAAGGCTGCAAGGGCATATACAACACCACTTGCTCCGATGTGATAGTGGTCGCCCCTCGCAAACAACCACACCCATAGTCCGGTAAGGAGCCAGGAATAGATGAATATTCGGATTGCTTCTTTTTTGTAATAATACATCAGTGCTGAACCAAGAACAAAAAGCGGGGCAGAATTGGCAGAAAGATGTGCCAGATCGGCATGAAGCAGGGGTGAAAACAGTATGCCCGGAAGTCCTTTTGCCTTCAAAGGGAGCAGGCCGAGAAAGGCAAAAGAAACACCTGACATCATTTCAGTCAGCTTGATAACCCACATTATGGCTACAATCAACGTAAAAACTGCTACTGAAACAGTAAGCCGTCGCTTATCATCCTGCATGTTTTGATTTTTAATAAAAAAGATACAGGCAGAAAGGTACAAAAACCATTCCTGCCTGACAAATCACAATCTGTTTTATTAAGCGCTTTATCTGGGTTCCGGTGCAGCTGGTTTCCTGATGGTAAATACCCTGCTGATGTTAAACCCGAAATAGATGTCGCCATTTTGCCATTTCCCGGTTGTTTTGGTAATCAGGCCACGGTCAAACATGGGCTGGGCGTTTGAAAAATGCAGCTGAAAAACATGTCCCCCGGTTTCAATGTCAAATCCGACCGAAAGCGGATTTTCGGAATTATCAGCTACGGATCCGGGCAAAATATAGAAATATTCAGCGTTAAAGCTGACCCTTTGGGTGATTTTGTACCGTCCGCCAATGCCGGCAGCATAGGTATCATTATCCTCTGATGCTGTGGCAACCAAATTCCTGTGAATAAATGTCGGAGTAATTTGCAAAGAAAAGCTATTACTGAATTTCCGGGCGATCAGAACCTGGTTCACAAAAGACAATCTTGATGAAAAGTAATTCTTCCTTTCGGGATATTGCCATTTCATTGAATTGAGATCCATCGAAGTAAACAGGGTAAGCGTTATTGGCATATTTCTAGCTCCTTTTGATTGTCTGAGGACTTTTGCTTTCAGAAAACCATCATAGGTCTTTTCATAGGAGCTCCGGCCGACGCCAACACTGAGGAAATTGGTCAGTCCATATTCAAGTCCGATCCTGATGGTAGAATTGTCAAGTCCGAAAAGCTCATATCCGCCTGAGTTGATTTTTCCAAAATTATGGGAAATCATAAACAGGAGTACACCGTTGGCGGGATTTTCAACAGAATGACCACTGACTACCCTGGTTGTCTTGAAAGTAGCATAGGTGTAATCTGTAATGGGTTCTTCTTTTCCGAAAACATCCATAAGGTCCTGTGAAACTGAAACCAAAGGCATTGAGAAAATCAGAAAAAGAGAAAGGGGTATTGCTAATTTTTTCATTTGTCGCAGTTTGTGTTGCTTAATTCTGAGGTGCACCCTGATTAATCCAGGCATCAATTTTCAATAATTCACAAGTAGAAAGCTTGTTGCCACCCTTTGGCATTGGTGAAGCTCCGCTCTCATGGTTAATTGCCTTCCTGAAGGCTCCGCTGTTAATGGCAGTTTTCAGACCGTCGTAAGTGCTGGTTATCACATTGCCCGAAGGGGATGCTTCGCTGTGACAGCTGTTGCAGTTCGATGCCAGCAAGGGTGCGACGTAACCACTGTAGGTAATACCGGTTGTATCGCATTGTCCGCCGGGTAATTCAGGATAAAGATATTCTTCACTGTCGTAATAGCAGGAAGATACCATCAATGAAATTACACTGAAAGCAACCATTTTAATAAGGTTACTTATAATTCTGTCAGTTGTTGGGCGCTCCATTGTCGATCCAGTTTTTAATTTGGGTGATATTGCAGTCAGTAAGCCTGATGCCATCTTTCGGCATCGGGGAATATCCCGGAAGCCAGGCAACTGATCCGTAAAGGGAATTATTGTCAACTGCTGCCCTGATGGTAGTGTAGTCTTCAAGCCTTATTCCTCCCGAGGGTTCATTGCCACTATGGCAACCCCTGCAGTTGGTTGAAATAAGCGGATAGATGTCAGCTGCAAATGTGAAGTTTTCCGGACTGCATGCTTCTGTACAGTAATTGTACAAAGCTCCCTGATCAATCCATTTTGCTATAATGGCCTTTTGTTCAGACGTAAACTCAGCATAGGGTGAAGGGGGCATTTTGGATTCACCGTTTTTGGAAAGTACTTTATAAAGTCTGCTGCTCCCAGAGTTGCCTGGCTTAACCCCTCCTGTAATCTTTATCCGGTAATAATCGGTAAGAATTATTCCATTCTGGGCTGTTCCCATATCATGACAGCCTGCTTTGGCGCAGGATGATTTTATCAGTGGCAGGACACTGTTGATAAAATATACTGAATCCTGATCACAGGTATTCGACGGAGCCGGAAGGTCTGGATTTACCGGGAAATCAGAAAAATCAGTTTCATGTCTGCACTGAATGAAAACCAGGACAGACATGATAATTGCCAACGGCACAATAACTCTCTTCAACATTTTCGTTTATTTGATGCGGGTCGTAAGAGAAGCGAATTGTCTATGTTTTTATTTCCTGAATGCGGCAGAGCATCAGTTAGTTTATAATCAGTTTCTCATTTATTGTGCCGTCAGGAGTTGTTAACCTGAGAATGTAATAACCCGGTTTAAGGTTATTCGAAATGCGAACCGATTGTCTGCCGGCATTTAGTTCACCCTCGTAAAGTGTTTCCTGCTTCTGCCCGTTTAAATTATAGGCGTCGGCGATCACACGTCCGCTGGTATTGAGATTGATTTCAGCAAAGATAAGCTTTCCGGCGGGATTCGGGTAAATCCGGGTGTTTGTTTTGACCGCATTTTCGATACCAACACTGAAATTTTCGTTCAGAACCAGCGAGGACAGTCCTACATTTGGCTGACTGATAACCCTGGCGATATACATGGTAACAGTACCAGTGCCGGGGGCCGGTGCTGTCCACTGAAAATTCCAGGTTTTGGTTGCAGCGGTGCTTGCCTGTGAATGGGTGATGTACTTGCCGTTCCCGTTAAGCAAAGTTCCCGAACCTGCAATGAGTGTTCCAAGTTGGGTGCCGGCAACATTCTGTGGCGAAGCCTGAAATCCTTTACGGCCGTTTCCGGTCAGGGTCACGGTAAAATTATAAGTGGAACCGGCCACATAGCCGGTTTCAGGTACATCAGAAGTAAGAACTCCTGTAACATTGGTAGCTGTTCCTCCGTGGCAAATGGTGCAGTTTTTTGCATCACCGGGCGATCCGGTATGGCCTGCTGGGGCTCCGGTAGGGTATTTAAGGCCGGTGTCACCAGAGAACGACTGGGTTAATGAAACAATGGCCAATAACAATGGGATTGCTATAAAGTAACGGGCTTTCATGGGTTTGTGTATTGGTGATTTATTAATATTATCTTGTCTGTGAGCCGTTTTCCTGATGAATGGAAAAGTTAACAAAGGTTTGGCACTTCAACGGAACATCAGTTGTTGGGAGAACCATCTGCTATCCATTTTCTGATCTGGATAATTGTACAATCGGGCAATTTATTTCCACCCTTTGGCATAGGGCTGTATCCCTGCTGGTGACTCACGGCTCCGAAAAGGCTGCCATTGTCGGCAGCTGACTTAACCGATGAATAATCATCAAGCCTGACTCCTCCTGAAGATGAAAATGCATTGTGACATCCTTTGCAATTGTTTTCTATAACAGGCTTTACAGCACCTGAATAAGTAAAATTGCTGGTATCGCAACCGGCATCGCAGTAATTGTTACGGGCACCCTGTTCTATCCATTTCCGGATCAGCAGAATCTGGTCGGTCGACAGTGCACTTGCCGGTGGCGGTGGCATTCTTTCATCGGTTTCACTTTCGGTAATGGCTTCATATAGCTTGCTGCTTCCCGGATTGCCCGGAATAATTTCAGCGGTATTCATAACCGACTGATAGGAAGTGAGAATAACACCTTCCTGGGCAGTTGAGCCATCATGACAGCCTGACATTCCGCAACTGGAGATCAGCAATGGCAACACATCGTTACGGAAATAAACCGTATCCGGATCGCATGATAAACCGTCGGGGATGGTGTCAATGGGGGGAATTGGGTCTACAATGACGATTTCTTCAGGTTCATGTTTGCAGGAAATGAGAACGATCAGAAATGGTAAAAACAGGATCAATACTGTTTTGAAAAGTAATGCTGATTTAAATTTCATATTCGTTAAGGTGAACGAGTCGGTTGAGTGTTTCCCGGAAATTTGAATGACAATGTAATGTGTGACAGTTTTAAACCAAAACGGAATAATAATTGTTCATAATGCGACGGCATTTTATCACTAACTTTGTACAATAAATCTACCAGATCTCTTTCCAATCCCTTTTCTATGAACACTTCATTCAGAAAATTCAATTTTTTATCTTTCTTCGGGCTGTTTCTTTTTTCCTTTTTTTGTGTTGCTGATGTGAATGCACAGCAGCGTAGCGATTCAAAGGCTACAGTGCAGAAATTTGCCTCTCTGCTTCAGATGATCAACTATTATTATGTTGATTCTACCAATGGGGCCAAACTGACCGAAGATGCTGTGATTGCCATGCTAAAGGACCTTGATCCACATTCCGTTTACATTTCGAAAGATGAGGTTCAGAGAGCGAACGAGCCGTTGCAGGGCAACTTTGAAGGGGTTGGCATCCAGTTTCAGATCTTCAGGGACACCATCCTCGTTATTGCAGCTGTCCCCGGCGGGCCATCCGACAAACTCGGAATAATGGCCGGAGATAAAATTATAACAATCAACAATGAAGATGCTTTTGGCTCAAAGCTGACCAATAGTTTTGTTATGGAGCGGTTGCGTGGTGCCAAGGGCACAAAGGTGAAAATTGAAATTTTCCGCCGTGGGACCAAAGGTCTGATCGAATATACCATTGTCAGGGACAAGATTCCCTTGAACAGCATCGATGCAACCTATATGCTCACTGAAGATATAGGATATATCAAGCTGACCCGCTTTGCCAGAACATCACTTTCTGAAGTGAAGGAATCGGTCACCAGATTGAAATCCAAAGGAATGAAAAGCCTGATTCTGGACCTTCGGAACAACTCCGGCGGGTTTTTGGATGTTGCGATTGACCTTTCCGATGAATTCCTCCCATCTGAAAAACTGATTGTTTATACCCAGGGACTGAGAAGCCCCCGCATGGATTTCAAGGCTACCTCACGGGGCGGATTTGAGAAAGGTAAACTCATCGTAATGGTGAATGAAGGCAGTGCTTCGGCAAGCGAAATTGTTGCAGGAGCAATCCAGGATTGGGACCGCGGGCTGGTTGTGGGTCGCAGATCATTCGGCAAGGGGTTGGTTCAACGTCCTTTCGAACTACCCGACAGCTCGGTGGTCAGACTGACAACGGCGAGATATTATACCCCTTCGGGACGGTGCATCCAGAAATCCTACGAAGAGGGAATAGATGACTATTATGATGATCTGACCAAGAGGTTTGAACACGGTGAGTTCGTTTCTGCCGACAGCATCCGTTTCCCTGATTCATTAAAGTACTATACCCCTTCAAGGAGGGTTGTTTATGGTGGCGGAGGAATTATGCCCGATGTTTTTGTTCCCCTCGACACAACGGCCACTTCAAAGTATTATACTGACATTCTGCGCAAAGGACTAATGAATGACTTCGTCATCGGCTATATGGAGAAAAACAGGGACGTTCTCAGGAGCCAGTATCCAGATATCAATACATTCCGTACCGGATTTACAGTTGATGATAAGTTTCTTACTGAATTTACCGATTTTGCAGCAACCCGGGAGGTTCCCACTGATCAGGAAGGAATCGAAAAATCAGGCAGCGAAATCAGGCATGTTCTGAAGGGTTTAATTGCCCGGAATATGTTTGATGTCAGTGCATATTTTGAAGTAATCAGCCCCATCGACCATGAATTGATGCGCGCTGTGGAAGTTATGCATGAAGATAATCTTTTCAGGAAGCTGAGTATTGCCATGTAACCAATGATCTTATTATTGCCGAATCCGCATTATCACCGATGATGCGGATTTTTTTACTAAAAATCCAGTCCTGCCAAAGTAATTGAACCCGGAACAAACTTATCCTGAAGATTGCATCAGAGCATTATTGTTTTTATCATGAAGTGATGGCTTTGTAAAGGAGTTGATTCCCGGCAGCTGCAAGCTATTCATTTTATAAAAAAAACATTGCATTGTTAGGTAGTTTGAAATCTATCTTTAAATTTGTTATTCCAAACTTTCTTTCCGGTTAACCATTCAAACAAAGCATTTTCCAGAAACCTGCCCTATGACAAACATCGAAACTACTTACATGGGTTTAAAGCTTTGCAGTCCTTTAATTATCGGTAGCTCAGGACTGACCAATTCAATCAGCAACATCATTGAATTTGAAAAAAGAGGGGCAGGAGCGGTTGTTCTGAAATCCTTGTTCGAGGAGCAGATTAAGTTTGAAATTGCAAGTACGGGTTCAACCGAGAATAGTCCGAATTATTACCCTGAGGCATTTGATTATATCTCAAATTATAGCCGCGAGAACAGTGTTTCAGCTTACCTTTCATTAATCAGGGATGCAAAGAATGCAGTGAAGATACCGGTTATCGCAAGCATCAACTGTATTACAGCAGAGGAATGGACGAGTTTTGCCCGTAAAATTGAAGAGGCAGGTGCCGATGCCCTTGAACTCAATGTTTTCATTTTACCCAGTGATCCGGCCATGAGTGCCGATCAGAACGAAAAGCTTTATTTCAATATTCTGGAAGAGGTTAAGAAGCAGGTTAAAATTCCGGTAGCTCTTAAAATCAGCTATTATTTTTCAGGTCTGGCCAAAATGGCACTGAAGCTTTCGTGGGCAGGTGCAAATGGTATCGTGCTGTTTAACAGGTTTTACTCACCGGATATTAACATCGAAACCATGAAGGTGGTTCCTTCAAATGTTTTCAGTACACCTGAGGAGATAACCACCTCGCTGCGTTGGGTTGCCATGCTCAGCGACCGGCTGTACTGCGATGTCTGTGCTTCAACAGGCGTGCATGACAGCGAAGGACTGATCAAACAGTTGCTGGCAGGAGCGAAGGCAGTGCAGATCGCCTCCACGCTTTATAAAAACGGATTTGACCGTATTGATGAAATGAATAGCGGATTGAAAATATGGATGGACAAGCATGGTTTTTCAGCAACCGAGGAATTTATCGGTAAAATGAGTTTCAGGAAAGCAGAGAATCCTGCAGCCTATGAACGTGTCCAGTTTATGAAGTACTTTGCTGGAATAGAATAGGTTGCTTCCTTTGCATTTCCCGCCAGACCAGCGGACTTATTTCTCTTCCAGGTTCATGTTGATTGCCATGGCTGCACAGTACGCCGTTGAGAAAGCAGCCTGAATGTTGTATCCGCCGGTATCGCCATCAATATCAAGCACTTCCCCGGTAAAGTAAAGATTCCTGATTAAATTCGATTGCATGGTTGTTGAGGAGATTTCATTCAGTGAGATACCTCCTGCTGTGGCCATAGCAGATTTATACCCGCTCAGCTTTTCGATTTCAAACGGACTGGCACAAAGTAATTCTGAAAGTTTCGTACGTACCTTCTTCTGAATTTCTGCCATTGGCTGCTCAGCAGCACCACCGGCTTCCTCAATCATAAATTTAATCAGATTTTTAGGAGCACTGCACGATTTAAGCCAGGTCTGAAGAGCAGTTTTACCACTTATCTGTGCATGGGAAATAAACTCCTCTACAAATGCCTGCTGGTTTTTACCGATGAAGTTAATTCTCAGAAGATCACCTTCGCAAATGTATCTTGAAAAGTCAATGATACCTGGTCCTGACAAACCTTTCAGGGTAAATACGATATCCCCGTGATGTTCATTTGTTTTAGACCCCTTATGAAAAAGGCTGATTGTTGCAGAAGGTATGGAAATACCTGAAAGAACAGCCATTTTGTAACCCCTGATGGTTACCGCGCACAGGGCAGGTTTTGGCTCAACAATTGTATGACCCAGCATCATGCCAAACCTGTACCCGTCTCCGGTTGAACCCGTTGAAGGATAGGACATCCCGCCTGTTGCAATCACAAGATTACGGCAATCATAGGCTGATCTTGCAGTCAGTACCCTGAAAGTGCCATTGTAATGCTCTACTCTTGTAACGGGACTGCCCCTGAGAATGCTGATCTTGCTCCCGGAGCATGCATTGAGCAATACTTCAAGAACATCAGCAGCTCTATAGGAAGAGGGAAAAATCTTCCCATTCCTGTCTTCAACAGAATCAACACCTGCCTTCTTAAAAAATGTCACAAGATCTTTATTGCTGAAGGCGTGTAAAGCATGCTTTAAGAACCTGCCGTTTTTTCCGTAGTGTTGCAGAAAATCACCTGTAGACCCGGAGTGTGTAAAATTACATTGCCCGGTGCCGGAGATCAGTAATTTGCGTCCGGCTTTTTCTCCTTTTTCAATCAGCAATACATTGCGATTCAACAGGTTAGCCGCTGTAAAAAGTCCTGCTGGACCACCCCCGATCACAATCGTATCATATTTTCCTGAAGATTCCGTCATAGGATGGCTAAATTATGGATAAATAGATCCGGAATTTACAGAGAAATCAGCAGAATATATAAGAAGTTTTTGATTTGGCATATGTTTATAGCTGGCAATTCTGTAATGACATAGACAAGTTTTCAGGTTTTAGGCTGGCAAGGAAGATTTTTTTAAATAAGTGTTTAAATACCTTTTGTTAATCTGGTTGTTTATGGTTAATTTCATCCCATAAATATAATCTTAACCAACAGAAAGTTACCTTTTGGATGATCATGGATGTATTATCAGAAATGTACTGGTTACCCTGAACAATGCATAAAACTCAGGCAAAATTCTGTTAAATCTGGCAAGAGGATATCATGATGAAAGAGAATCTGAATAGAATAAAGGATGAATTGCGTGAAAAAGTAGACCGGGCACTTGAATTAAATGTTTCAGGAAACGATGTTGACGGGTTGACGGGGTTAAAGGATGTTATAACCGATTTATGGCAATTTATTGAATCTGGTGTCAATAGCCTGAACACGGAAACAGAAATCTTTGAGGGTAAAACAACTGTCACTTCTGACAAAAATCTGGCAGAAAGTATTCTCAATGCCCTTGATGACGTTATAATTTCACTTGAATATCCCTCTCTGAGGGCATTATATATATCTCCGCTGCTGGCTGATGTTTTCGGATTTTCAGTCGATGAACTGATCAAAGATCCTGGCAAACTGATTCCTTTGTGTCATCAGGATGATAAACCTTTACTTGAAGAATTCTACCGCCAACTTCCTGTGTTAAGCAAGCAGGAACTGGAATACCGGGTTATTTTGCCTGACAATCAGGTCAGGTGGATCCACACCCGTGTTAAACCGATTTTTGATTCTGATGGCAATGTGTACCGCCTGGATCTGATCTCACATGACAAGACCGAACGCAGGCACCTGCAGGATTTCTCAATCCGCATCAATCAGGTTCTGTTAAATCTGGGACCTGATTTTGAGCATAATATCAATAAACTGACTTCTCTTTTTGGTGAACTTTTTGGTGCCACCTGTGCGTTGTATAACCGCCTGGATGAAGGTTTGCTCTGCTCTGTCGGACAATGGGCGGTTCCTTCTGATTATCAGGCTGAAGATAAACCCGATGGGCACATCTGTTTCGATGTTATCAGAAACAGCTCCGATAAAATGCTGGTTATCCGTAACCTCGACACGACCAGCTATGCCGATACCGATCCCAATGTCAGACCTTATAAGTTAAAGACCTATATAGGCAAGGCTGTTTTTTGCGAAGGTGTTGCCGTAGGATCTGTGTGTGCTGTTTTTCAGGAGGATTTTATCCCCGGGGTCGAACAGGAGAATATGCTCGACATGATTGCCAATGCCATAGGTATTGAAGAAACCCGGTTGAAAGCTTCAAAGGTTATCATGGAAACGGAAGAGAAACTCATGGTTCTCATCAACTCAACTCCGGATATTATTTGTTTTAAGGATAGCGAAGGAAGATGGTTGCAGGCAAATGACAGTATTTTGAATCTATACTGCCTCGAAGGGGTCGATTACCGCGGTAAGTCGGAACCTGAACTGGCAGAGTTTACGGCAGATCTGTATAAGGATGCATTCAGGAATTGTGGTGATTCTGACGAAAATGCCTGGAAGGCCGGGAAACAGACCAGAACTGAAGAAGCAATTCCTGATATTAATGGCAATCTTCATGTATTTGATGTGATTAAAGTCCCTCTTTATAATACAGATAATTCCCGGAAAGGAATTGTTGTATTCGGGCGCGATATCACACCCAGGATAGAAGCCGAAAGGCAAACAAGGTTCCTGAACCAGAGCGCCCTGGAATTCATTGAGATGGAAGACAGTGTTAATATCTATGAGTTTATTGGAAATAAAGTTCACGAGCAGGCAGGTAAAAGCATAGTTCTGGTGACTTCATTTGATGAAGGCACTCAACATATGACCCTCGAATCGCTTCATGGAATTGGAAATGGCTTTGATAAATTATTGAAACTCCTTAAACAACATCCGGTCGGAATGTACACTTTGCTCACTCCGGAAAGAAAAAGGGATGTCCTTTACCAAAAACTAACCAATCGGAAAGATGTGTATGAGCTCCTGGCCGGGGCGATCAGCCTTCCGGTGGCCAAAGCCATGGAAGCTGTTTTTAATATTGGAAGCATCTATGAGATGGGTTTTGCCCGTCATGAGTTTCTGCTCGGGGATGTAACGATAATCACACCTAAAAATACGCCTTTGACCAATACCGAGGTGATTGAAGCATTTATCAAACTGGCCGCTGTGGCCCTTCACCGCAGGCAGGCAAATGAAGAATTGCTTGAAAGTGAGGAAAGCTACCGGGGATTGTTTAACAGCATATCAAGTGCCGTTTACATCATGGACAGGGAAGGAAAGTTTCTCGATGTTAATGATGGTGCCATAGCCATGTATGGCTATCCCAAAGAACGATTTATTGGTCATACCCCGGCATTCCTTTCAGCACCTGGTAAGAATGATTCGGTTGATATCCCTGCAATCCTTAGGAAAACCTTTGAAGGCATTCCTCAGGTTATTGAGTTTTGGGGAATACGGAGTAATGGAGAAATCTTCCCGAAAGATGTCAGATTTTACAAGGGAAAATACTTTGGAAACGATGCCGTCATTGTCATTGCAAATGATATCACCGACCAATACCATATGATCAGCCAATTGGTAGCAGCGAAGGAAATCGCCGAATTCAACCTTCAGAAAACCAACAGTATCATCAGTGCATTCCCTGATTCCATCTTTATCATTGATAAAAATGGCAGGCTTCAGGAATTCTTCTCAAACGATCCCGATGATTCTCTCATCAGACATCGGAATTTTCAGGATATTGAAATCGACAAAATTATGCCCGTCGATATCTCAGATCTCATCCGTCGTCATATCGGGATCGTACTTGAATCCGGGCAGATACAGAAATATGAATACATCATACCTTCACAAAATGGCCGGAAATTTTTTGAAGCCAGGATGGTGAAGCTTTCGTCGGATAAAGTTCTCGCGGTGATGCGAAACACCTCTGAGCGGATGGAGTTAATGGAAGAATTGTATCATGCTAAAGAAAAAGCAGAGGAGAGTGACCGGTTAAAAACTTCGTTCCTGCATAATATTTCTCATGAAATCAGAACACCGATGAATGGGATCGTCGGGTTTTCAAATCTGTTGACCCAACCCGGGATTAAACAGGAAGATGTGAGCGAATACAATTCCATCATCAACAGCTGCAGTAATCAGTTGCTGTCAATCATTACCGACATTGTAAGCATTGCCACACTTGAAGCCGGGCAGGAAAAAGTGAGGGAAGTGAAAACAAACGTGAATGAAATCTTTCATGTTGTTTATCATCAGCTTGTTTCAAGAGCAATTGAGAAGAGTCTGAAACTTGGTTTTACTACCAGCCTGCCTGATGCCAGGGCTGAGATCCTTGCCGATGAAACCAAACTTAATCAGGTTCTTACCAATCTGATAAACAATGCAATCAAGTTTACCGAAAAAGGCGAAATCCAGTTGAGTTATACCCTTGAAGAAAACCAGCTGAAATTCTGTGTCGAAGACTCAGGGATCGGAATTCCCGAAGAGATGCAGGACATTATTTTTGACAGGTTCAGACAAGTCAACATTACTACCTCCAGCAACTTTGGAGGTACCGGGCTGGGACTTTCCATCTCAAAATCCTATGTGGAACTGATGGGAGGAAGGATTTGGCTCGACAGTAAGGCCATGGAGGGGACAAGATTTTATTTTACCATACCATACAAACCTTTAGCTATGCCGGTAGCTGAAACACAACCGGCAGAAATGCAAAAGCTGGAGTTACTGGCCGACAAAACCCTGTTAATTGTTGAGGATGAATTTATCAATTTCAGATTGCTTGAGAAAATGCTTCAAAGCTACAATCTGAAAATAATCGGTGTTGAGAACGGTTATGATGCCATTAGTCACTGCTCCCGAAACAAGGAGATAGACATTATCCTGATGGACCTGAAAATGCCTGGTATTGATGGTTTTGAGACTACCCGGGAGATTCGGAAAATAAGGCCTGATGTTGTTATCATAGCCCAGACTGCCCTTGCTTTATCCGGTGACCGAGAAAAAGCCATTGAGGCCGGTTGTAACGATTATGATCCCAAGCCAGTGCGCAAAGACGAACTTCTTGCCAAACTTATTAAACACCTGATGTAGAGTTGCGGCGCCGAAGCTCCTTTACCATTTGATCTAATTTATGTTTATTGAACTTTGGATGCAGGGTTGATAAGATAACTTCCTATTTTTGCTGTAAATAATCTCCATTCCTGTTTTGATGAGTAAAGTTCTGATTGTTGACGATGATGTGACTTTCTGCCTGATGCTGGATACCTTCCTGCAAAAGAAGGGTTTTGAGGTTCAACAATCATTTTCTTACGCTGAAGCAATAAAAAAAATCAAGTCATTTAAACCTGATATTATCCTTACCGACCTCAGGCTCCCCGATCATGACGGACTTGAAGTGATGCATTTTGCCTTGCGTGAATCAGCCGGGGTGCCTGTAATCCTGATGACCGGCTACGCTGATATCAGGACAGCAGTGCAGGCAATGAAACTCGGTGCTTTTGATTATGTTGCGAAACCGGTAAATCCCGATGAGATCATCATCACCATAAACCGCGCGTTAAGCCAGACCGGTGTTCCCGATGCTGCTGTTACAGGACTAAACACGGAATCATTCTTTGTTGAGGGTACCAGCCCCGCTGCTCTGAAAATCAGTGATTATGTAAGGCTGGTAGCTCCGACGGGAATGTCGGTACTGATCATGGGAGAAAGCGGTACTGGAAAGGAATTTGTAGCCAGGAAGATTCATCAGTTGAGCACCCGCAGCGACAAACCTTTCGTGGCAATTGACTGCGGAGCTTTACCACGCGACCTGGCTGGAAGTGAGTTTTTCGGGCATCTGAAAGGTTCATTTACCGGCGCTTTCGCAGATAAGCAGGGACAGTTTGAAGCAGCCAACGGGGGCACCATTTTTCTGGATGAAATCGGAAACCTTGGTTATGATATTCAGGTGCAGTTGCTTCGGGCTATTCAGGAAAGGAAAGTCAGGCGCATCGGCTCAACCAGTGAGATTCCGATTGATGTGAGAATCATTACGGCAACAAACGACGACCTGAAAAAATCAGTGGTCACCGGAGAGTTCAGGGAAGATCTATATCACCGGATCAATGAATTTGCCATACAGGTGTCGCCCCTGCGCGACCGTCATGATGACCTGATCATTTTTACAAGGCATTTCCTCGACCTGGCAAATAAAGAACTCAGCAGAAACGTTGAGGGATTCTCCTCTGAAGTAATTGATATTTTCTCAAGATATTCCTGGCCGGGAAATTTCAGGGAGCTTAAAAACATCATTAAACGTGCAGTATTGCTTTCAACCGGTGGCATCATCATGGCTGATACACTGCCGGAAGAACTCATCCGTGAAGCTGAACTTCGTGATGAGCCCCTGATTAAAGTATCACCTGTAGTGCATTCAGCAGGTATGAATCTGAAAGAAACAGCTCACCGCAGCGAAAGGGAACTTATTTTAAGCACACTCGAAAAAGTCAGATTCAATAAATCGAAGGCTGCCATCCTCCTGAATATCGACCGTAAAACACTTTATAACAAGATGAAGCAATTCGGAATTCCGCTTCAGTAATTGAGTGTTTTTTGCCTGATTACTTCATTCAATTCCGCCATTCCGGATTTCGTTTTGTTGAGGATCTCACTTATTTTATTTCTGTCAAAATCAGTTTCCCTACGGAGTGATTCAAGTTCCGTTAGCATGGCAACTTCTTCTTTGGCTCCAAGGTTTCTTATATTCGGCAGTATTCTGTGAGCCAGCAGGGCAAGATGCTGATAATCGGCCGAATCAAAGGCAGTCTGCATTTGTCCTGAAGTAGTAATGAGGTTCTCTGAAAGTGAATTAAGTATTTTTATCATTGCCTCATGATCATCCCCTGCGAATTTCGCGAATGCTTCCAGGTCTATGTTTCTTCCCTCTTCCGGTCCTGATTTGCCGGCCCGGGAATCACTCATCATTTCAATTTTCAGGACTTTGCCTATGGCTTCAAACAACTGGATTTGCCTGAAGGGCTTGATCAGAAAACTTGCAATTCCTTTTTCACGGAACAGTTCCAGGTCATCATTGGTTGCGTGCGCAGTAAGACCCATAACAGGAGGGGTGCCCGACCCGATTGATCCGAAATGCAGCTTTATCTTCCCGGCCAGTTCGGGCCCGCTGATGTTTGGCATTTGTATATCGGTCATAATCAGATCATATTCGGATGGATGCTCACTGAATAATTTCCAGGCTGCCAGTCCGTCACCGGCTGCATCCACCTGAGCACCGGCCGATTTAAGTAATTCATGGATCAGTATACGGGTTGTTTCATCGTCTTCGGCAAGCAGAATCCTGTATCCGCTGAGATTAACTGAAATGCCCTGATACTCCCTGATTAACTCTTCAATGGTTCCCTGATACACATCCAGAGGCAGGCTTGTTGTGATGTTTGTACCAGAACCAGGTTTGCTTTCAAGAAATATTTCGCCCTTCATCAGATCTACGAGTTTTCGGCAGATAGCCAACCCAAGCCCGGATCCACCATATTTCCTTGTAATACCGACATCCACCTGAGTGAACTCCCCGAAAATTTCCTGCTGTTTATCTTCCGGAATTCCGATTCCTGTGTCTGAGACGCTGAAAATCAACTGTATTTGATCACCGGCTGGTGTTGATGAAAGGTTCAGGTTCACCTTGCCTGCTTCTGTGAATTTAATACTGTTGTTCAGCAGATTATAAACGATCTGCCTGATTCTAAGCGGATCCCCCAAAACTGCCAGCCCGGGCTCAAGGGTGGAGCTATAATTCATTTCCAGACCTTTGCGTTCTGCTTTGTGCTTTATGGTTTCAAATACCTGCCTGAAAAGATCGGCAGGCAGGAAAGCCACGACATCCAGGTTGAATTTCCCGCTCTCGATGCGCGAATAGTCAAGCAGATCATCAACCAGGCCAAGCAGGTGCTCTGAGGATGAGTTGATGTATTTCAGGTAATTTTCCTGTTCCCCTGAAAGTCTTGTGGTTGAAAGCCTCTCGGTAAATCCGATGATGCTGGTAATCGGAGTTCTGATTTCATGACTCATGTTTGCCAGGAAGAGTTCCTTTACTTTGAGGAGTTTCTCTGCAAGATGACGGGCCGATTCAAGCTGCTTCCTGTAAAAGTTGCTTCGGGCCAGGTCTTTCCAGATAAGGATAACAAAAAAGATCATTGTGATCAACCCTACTGCCGCAAGAACAACAGCGGTATACCATAACCTTCTGAAAACCTCACGTTGATGGACAGCATCCTCCAGTGCCCGGTTGATCTCTTCCTTCTCAAACAAAAGAAGAACATTGCGGATTTCATCCATGATTACCTGGTCGGTCCGCATCAGAAGCAGGTCGCGCTTAATGGTCATCTCCTTATCCAGCCGCTCCTTTTCTCCCATTATCTGCAATTGCGATTTTACCATCTCAATGGTGGTATCCTGAATTACAGAAACCGGTCTGATTGAATCATCCGAAACAAACTGCGGATTGATTCTCTGTAATGAATCCTTTCTGGGTTTCCTTCCCGTGATATTGTCCCAGATTTTCTTAAAAAAGCCAGGCTTTGATCCATCTTCAACATCCTGTATCTGTCTGTCGGAAATAATTCTCGGTGAAACACGACCATTGTTCAGTGAACTATCGGCATCCCGGCCTGTCATACCCGTCTGATTGTTCCTGTTTGAATCAAGGGTATCGTTTGCCCTGGTTATTCTGAAAAAGCTCTCTATTGTGCCTCTCTTGATTTTCAGCAGACTGTCAACAACGAGCATTCTTTTATACTGCTCAGGTTGCATTGTGCTGAAATATTTAAGTGAGTCAGCGAGTTTCAGAATGCCCTTGTCAAGCCTGCGATATCTGGCAAGGTACCTTTTTTCTCCTGTTGTGATATAGGCCCTGGCCTGACCATTGGCTTCAATAAGCTCAGAAAGCAGGTTGCTGACCAGGGTCAGCTTGATGACGGATTCAGAGGCCCCTGTTTCGGGCGGGCTTAACTGGGTCGCCAGTTTTATTACTGCAAAAACAGCTCCGAGGGCGAGAATCAGGAGTATAAAGAAGCCCGAAAGAACTTTTCCTTTTACACCGACTGACTGACCTTGTTTTTTCATTTACTGCAAAGGTAAGAGCAAATAATATACGAAGTACATGCTTTAATCCCTTCAAACTTATGAAATTGTTAATCCGGGGTTGCCGGAAAAAAGAAAAAGAGATGATCGTTAATTTTCGCCCAACAGGATGAATATAATTCAATAGAAAAGCCCCCTGATGTTGCCAGAGGGGGCTTCTGAATAAAGAAACATTCCTGTCTTGTGAAAAGGTATGATCTTTAGTTGTAGTTATACTTCAGTTGAAATTACAAGCATCTTTGATTTCTGCCAGAAAGTAGCCGGATCCTTGATGATAATCTCTTCAATATTTTTCTCGCTTCCGACAATTTCATATGAACCGACAGGATGTACCGACATCAGGGTTGCTTTTTTAACTCCTAACGGAATTGACTTCAGCGAACGGATGTCAACTTTGGTGAATTGGGCAAGGTTTACATCACCGGCAATTTTTTGGGTGCGTCCGATACCCAGAACTCCACCTTCCTTGCTGAGAATCTTTTTCTCAACCAGTTCTTTGCGCGGCCCTACAACAAAGTAAGCAGTATTTAACTCATTGGTTTTTTCTGTTACATTGTCAGCAAGCTGGCGATTGTTATTCTTTATATTTGAAATGGTGTCGTTAAGTGAAGCTATGCTGAAATTGAGGTTGGTCAATTCATTCTTGAGGTTCACTATTTCCGTATCACGTTCAGCAAGTTGCTGATTGGTCAATTCGATCATATTTTTCAGCTCTGTTTCCAGTTCGGCAATTTTAACCTTTGAGTTACTGAGTTTACCTGAGAGTGTTGCGATTTTCTGCTTGTTGTCAGCCATCAGTTCATTGATGAGCCTGATGTCTTCGTTGATGCGTTCACGCACCGGCTTGCTTAACTCGGCTCCATTGGCTGTTTCCTGACTTATAAGCTTTTCTTTGATTTTTATCTCTGTCAGGTTTGCTTCAATCTGGTTCATCGTTTCGAGAAAGTCGTTGATGAGGGAGTCCTTGGAATTTGCAACTGTAAGCAGATTTGCTTGTTCTTGCTCAAGTTGACTGATGCGGGCAATCTGTTCCTTGTTTTCGCATGAGGCCATCAGAAATGGAAGTGCAATAAGGATAAGAATCATCTTTTTCATAGCAGTGTAGTTTTTATTTGAAAGGACATTGTTCAAATTACAAGCCACTGTTTAAGTATATGGTTAAGTGCAATAAAATCAGCTGGTTATATTTTATCCGCTTCCTGTAATATGTGTAATAAATACCCCAATCCGGGCAAAACCTGAACTAATCAGGGATTTTGGATGAGAAATCATGGACAGCCGCATAAGAAAAGAAGGCAGCGTGTTGTTCAAACGGCAGGCAACCGGTTTTAGCTTCGGTAACAGATTAACCCGCTAATGTTTCATTTTACCCGTTTCTTTTTTCATGCAGCTTTCAAGAATGGAGCGCGTTCTCTCACTTCCGTGCGAAGGCAGAAACAAATCACAGCCTGTGTCGAGCAACAGTTGCCAGCTGCTGATTAATTCCTGAGTGTCATCAGCGAAAGGAGGGAGGCAACTTCGCCGAAAGGCGCCAAAAAGAGCATCACCAACCAGGGCCAGTTCATGATCAATAATGATACTTAATGAACCGGCCGTGTGCCCGGGAGTGGGCAGGATCCTGACATTTATTCCGTATTCTGACAGGTCGGTTTCCTTGTCAATGTTGATATCGGCTACTGCTCCGGTATACCTGACGACCTGAGATGCCCTTCTGCCGAAATTCCGCACCAGCCAGGATGAAAACAGATTGGTTCCGGCAGGCAGCGGGCTGTCACCTGATGCCAGAAAACGGGATTCTTCAGTATGGACAACGATCTTTGGGTGGTATATTTTTTTTATTAAATGTGTATTGGCTGCATGGTCAAAATGGGTGTGTGTCAGCACCAGAAAATCAAGGTTTCCCCTGAGATGCTTCCTGAGGTTCTTTTGTAATCTTTTAACCATAAATGCAGGACTGGTATCGATCAGGAGGTTGATTCCGTTGCCTGAAACAAGAAAAACATTGCTCCGACCACCGAGGATCTTAATGATTCTTGTACCCGCCCTTGTTGTCCATTGTTTCATGAGTCAGGTTGTTTTGTTAAGCAGAAAGTACCAGACCTGTGTTATCGGTTTTTTTTTCTGTTTGTTAGTATATGATTGACTTGTAATTTACAATTCCCGCATCTGTTCCGATGTTAACCATGTAGAAACCCGGAGTCAGATCTGAGATATCCAGTTCTGTTGAACCGGAACCATGAAGCGGGCCTGAATCAAGTACCAGGGCACCGGAAGTGTTGAAAATCCGGATATGTCTTGTCTTTTCAGCAATGATTTTCAGGGTGTGCTTTCCGGTCTGAAATACCCTGATATCGGGGAGCATTTCACCCGACAACTGTTGTGCAGAAACCATTATACCGTCGATCGTAACCCGTTGAAACCATATGTTTAATTTTCCATCCCTGGTATCACCCCACACAGCGCTGAGGGTGTCGTTATATAGCTCAACGCTCATAAAATCATTGCCATTTCCAAGCAGGATTTCATCAAAGGCTATGCTGGTATCCGAAATTCTGAAATTGGGTGAGAAAACGGGTGATCCGTTGCGTCTGGTGGCACAATAGATTTCATAGGAAGCCATATAACCGGTGTCCACAGCATTGCGACGGTCGCGCCACGTTACGGCCAGATCACCATCATTGTCAAATCCGGCCCAGACAAGGTCCTGCATTCTGCCGTTTCCGGCCGGATCATCGTTTATTCTGATTCCTTCTGACCAGGTAAGACCTGCATCCAAAGACTCACGGAAAAATACATCGGCATCACCGTTCTCCTTGCTGAGATTAAAAAAAGCGAGATGGTCGGGGTTCGAGGGATCGGCTTTCAACAGGTAACCTTTTTTTGCCGTAGTGTCGGTAACAGCGACTGACGATCCTGAGGAATAAACGGTGTTATGGGTAAGCCCTGCTCCTGCATTGCAGGATGTGGCAAGTATAAACTGAGGAAGAATTCCCTGCGAAATGATATAGCTGGGGTAGATGCAATGGAAGGTCCCGTTGCCGGTAACCACCGGCGTTGGCATTGGCTTCCTGACCATTAACCCCGCCAGCCACCCGGTGGTATCGGCATATCTCCAAGGGCCAAAGGTTTCCCCATGGTCGTAGGAGGCGATAAAATAGGGGTGGTAAGAGGGGCCTGATGCACCGGTGGCATTTACTGTTGTAATATATAGATTCCCGTCATTTTCGCCACCCGACCGGTCGGCACAGATCCATGGCCGGTCAATCGGCATCTGGCCCGGATCCGCGTTGATATCTATTACCAATACGGGATTTCCCCAGTTGAGCCCGCCATCGGCCGATTTCCGCAGATAAACTGCTCCTGAAGTGAAATAAGGGTCGTAATCAATGTAACTCAGAAAAACATTTCCATTGTTATCAAAAACCATCGATGGATCGGCAGAAGTGTAGCCTGTTTCTACATGCGGCACTGTCTGGCTCTGGCTCCAGGTTTTGCCCCCGTCAAGGCTTATCCGGGTTTTTATCATCACCCGGTTTTGAAAAACAAAACCCATCCATGCGGCAACAAGGTGCTGAGGGTTGGCGGGGTTTACCGATAGATAGGGCTCTCCGTCAAAAATCAATCCTTCAGAAATATTTCGGTTCTGACCTGATGTAGTTTGAATCAGCAAAGTGATGAGCACCAAAATGGAATATTTTCTCATTGTATTTTGGGATGATTTCTCATGAATTCCAGATTCAGGATGTTTTGTGTATTGGGATTATAACCTTTTATGTCCGGAATCAATGCGCAACAGCGGAATTTTTACACCTTCTGCCGAGCATTCAATCAGCACCCTTAAACGCCTTTCCTTTGTAGTCTCCTGTTTGGCACTCATGATCCAATATATGCTTGTTTTACGGTAGTATGGAGAACTGCCGGTGAAATAGGCCCACGCCCGTTGGTTTTCCCTGAATACTTCTTCCATTTCACTTGTCAGTGTTGCCGCTTCCCGCTCAAAGGAATAAATGCCTGATTTTTCAGGTTTACGCTTTTCAAATGCCGCCAGGCCAGCCGGCTGCATCAATCCGGCCGCCTTGAGTTCCTCTACCCGTTTGATGTTGATCAGGCTCCAGACACTGTCGGGTTTGCGCGGAGTAAAACGGATTTTATAAGAATCCTGATCAATCGATTGGGCCTTTCCGTCGATCCACCCATAGCACAGAGCAATTTCCACAGCACTTTTGTATTCCAGTCCCCTGGCATTACCTTTCACCTTTTTATACAAACAAACCCATAACTCGCGTGCCGTAGTGTGGTTGTTTTCAAGCCAGCCAAGGAATTCGTCGGGCCCGGTAAAAAAAATCTGTTCCATATTTTATGTCTGCCTATGCGTCAGTAAAGATAAATCAGATGTTTGTTAACTTCAATCTTAAATATAGTTTTCAGGACTATTCTTTAGAACTCCTGAACCGGATTCCTTTGAGGTAATAAACACGGCTTTATCAACAAGGTTTTCCGGCTGATTTGAACCAATCCTTCAAACATTAGTTTATACAACACACAGTTCTCAAAGAAGCAATCACCCAATCCAGTATTCATTTCACTTAGTTATGAAAATAGACTCTTTGCCGGTTTTTCTGCTTTCAGCCAGCCTTTCTTTTATGTTTTTTCCGGGGATGAGAAACCATTCCCATCCCATAGGCAGTAAAAACGGAAAACAAGCACCGGATACAACGATCCGTTATCAGGAGGAAAAGCACCTCAGCAACATCAGGCAACTCACAAAAAACGGCGATTATGCAGAAGCATACTTCAGTTTTGATGATTCAATGATCACATTTCAGGCTAAAAGCAAGGAATGGGGTGCCGCATGCGACCAGATATATACCTTCCCTTTCAGCGATGGTGATATGCTGAAGAATCAGCCTCAGCTGATCAGCAATGGTGTCGGCAGGACCACCTGTTCCTATTTCATGCCGGGCGATCAAACCATCCTTTATGCATCAACGCGGTCGGGTGGAACATCCTGCCCTCCGGAACCCGAACGGCGGGCAGATGGTAAATATCTGTGGCCGATCTATAAGGATTTCGATATTTACATTGCTGATCTGAAGGGGAAAGTTATCGATACCCTTGTAAAACACGATGGCTACGATGCCGAAGCGACCGTATCACCCGATGGAACGATGGTTGTCTTTACCTCGGACCGCACAGGGGACCTGGAGTTGTATATATGCAACACCGATGGGAGTCAGGTGAGGCAGGTTACTTTTGACCTGGGTTATGACGGTGGTGCCTTTTTCTCACCCGACAGCAAACAGCTTGTTTTCAGGGCTTCAAGACCTAAGACAGCAGAGGAAGTGAAGGAATATAAAGATTTGTTGAAAGAAGGGCTGGTGGCACCGACCAATATGGAAATATACACCTGTAATGTTGATGGATCTGATTTGAAGCAGATTACCCATCTGGGTAAAGCCAACTGGGCGCCTTTTTTTCATCCTTCCGGAAAAAAAATAATCTTCAGTTCGAACCATGCAGGGGCCAGGGGTTTCGAATTTAACCTGTACATGATCAATACCGATGGGTCAGGGCTTGAAAGGATTTCATTTGATCCTGTTTTCGATGCCTTCCCGATGTTTTCCTATGATGGGAAAAAACTGATCTTCTCTTCCAACAGAAACAACGGCGGGACCAGATTTACCAATCTGTTCATCGCTGATTGGGTGGAATAAATCAGAATCCGGGCATTCTTCCGGGAATATCATGTCACGAAATTAAAGAGGCAGTGTCTGCAGCCGAAACTACTGACTCCGCCTCTCTTATATTTCCCGGTATGAAGATGACTTTATTAAAGTATTGATTCACCAGGATATCTACATTCCGCTCTGTGAAGGTTGATTATCTGGTTTTGGACTGAAATGCCAGCCTGAAGACAAACCAAAAGAGTGCCAGGGTACCCATGGCAAAAATGGTATCGCCAATGGTTCGTAACCAGCGGAAAACAATCAATGTTGGTTGTTGCATAAATTCGGCTGAGCGCGCATACCACATGCCTTCGTTAACACTGGCTACAGTTTGCATAAAACCAACAGGTAAAACACTCAGGAGAATCATCAGGAGCAAACCGATATTGATTGCCCAGAAGGAAAAAGCAAGCAGTTTCTCATTCCAGACCTGCTGCCGGTATAGGCTGCGTAAAACGAACAGCATCAGGCCAATGCCCAGCATTCCGTAAACCCCAAACAAAGCTGCGTGCCCGTGGACCGGTGTTGTATTGAGGCCCTGCATATAGTAAAGTGCAATTGGTGGATTTATTACGAAACCGAAGATTCCGGCACCCAGAAAATTCCAGAAGGAGACCGACAGCAGGCTGTAAATGGGCCATTTATAGTCGCGTAACCATTCCGTTGCTTTGCTTAATCTGTAATTGTGAAAAGCTTCGAATCCTATCAGGATCAGAGGAACCACTTCAAGGGCGCTGAAAGTCGCGCCAAGTGCCATAACAGCGGTTGGCGTGCCTGTAAAATACAGGTGGTGGAATGTGCCCAGGATTCCGCCTGAGAGAAATATAATGGTGGCAAAAAGGACCCCTGATGTTGCTGTTTTTGTCCTGAGCAGTCCCATCCTGACAAAGAGAAAAGCGGCAACAACGGTGGCAAATACTTCAAAGAAACCTTCAACCCATAGATGTACTACCCACCAGCGCCAGTATTCAGCAACAGCAAGGTTTGTTTGCCTGCCCCACATGAGCCCTGCGGCATAGAAGAGGGCAATTGCTGCCGATGCGATCAGGAAAAGGATCAGAAGGTTTTTTTCTTCTGTCTTTCTTTTAAATACCGGGATCAATGGTCTGGCCATAAGTGCCAGCCAGATAAACAATCCCACAAGAAGGAAAATCTGCCAGAACCTTCCAAGATCAACATATTCATATCCCTGATGACCGAACCAGAAATTCTCAGTCAGGCCCAGGCGTTGCATTACCCCAAACCATTGGCCGGCCATTGACCCTAAAACAATAATGAGTAAGGCAAAAAAGAGGAAATTAACCCCGAGTTTCTGAAATCTGGGATCACTGCCCGAAACAGCCGGGGCGATGTACAGTCCCGTAGCAAGCCATGCAGTTGCGATCCAGAAAATGGCCAGCTGAACATGCCAGGTGCGCGAAATGGCATAAGGCATAAATTCAGCCAGAGGAAAGCCATACAATCCTTCTCCTTCAACTCCATAATGGGCAGTAACAATTCCCATGACAACCTGCAGCAAGATGAGAAAATTAACGATCCAGAAGTATTTTTCAACTGCTTTCATTGAAGGGGTAATGTTCTGACGCATGAGGGGATCTTCTTTCGGCATTTCGGTCTCCGAATCTTCTTTTGTCCTTGCATGATAAAATACCAGCAAACCAATGCCCAGCAATAGCATGATCACACTGAATCCGGTCCAGAGGATCAGGTCCCCTGTAGGTTTGTTTCCGACTATAGTGTCGGGGGGCCAGTTGTGGGTATAAGTTACAGTTTCGTCCGGACGCTCGGTTACACAGGCCCAGGATGCCCAGAAAAAGAAAGCATTCATTTTTTGCATCCGTTGAGGGTCTCTGATCGCATTCTCAGGTATTGCATAAGCACTTCTGAGATGGCTGAGCGTCGGATCATTGGTAAATAATCCTGAATAATAGGTAAACAGGCTTATGATTGCTTCTGCCCTCAGGGGACTGACCGTGATGGTTTTGTTATTTTCATCGTAGGTGTTCTCCCTCAGGAGATTCTGTAAGCGACTCTCAAGGGCTGCCTTTTTCTCCCCATCCAGCGTTTTATAGCTTTGGCTGAACTCTTCTGCTGACCATTTTTCAAGAATATAAATTGCTTCACGGTGAATGTAATCGGCAGTCCAGTCAGGAGCTACATAGGCTCCATGCCCCCATATACTGCCAACTTCCTGCCCACCCATGCTCTGCCATACATTCTGGCCATCCTTGATGTCCTGTCCTGTAAACAGCACCGTACCATCCGTCGTGATTACTTTTAAAGGAACCGGCGGAGCTTTCTGATAAATTTCATATCCATAGTACAACAAAACAGCAAAGGAAATGCCGACCACAGCAGCAAAGCCTATCCAGAGTTTTTTTTCAGGTTTCATAAGCGTTGGATTTAAGTTATTTAAATATTTAGAAAGTAATCAGGTACAGAAATACTTAAAACAAATTAAAAAAATTATCTCTTCAGGCAGGTGTCGCCGTTTTTAAGTCCTTTTGCCAGCGATGCCACATTTGTTGATTCCAGCACCCTCTTCAGACTATTGCGGATTTCAACGAATTTATCGTGCACCGGGCAGGGAATTGAACCGGAACACTCTTTCAGACCCAATCCACATTCGGTGTAAACAGCATCACCATCAATGGCTGTGACTATCCCGGCAACCGATAGGTGGTCCATTTTTGCTGCCTCCATGTAAAACCCTCCGGTCTGCCCACGTGTAGAATAAATGATTTCAGCCTTTACAAGCTGCTGCAGAATTTTTGAAGTAAAAGCTACCGGAGAGTCAATCTCGTGAGAGATATCTGTCAGACTCGCCCTGAGACCTTCCATTGATTGCCGGGCGATATAAATGGTTGCCCTGATGGCATATTCACAGGCTTTTGAAAACATGTAAGCGTTTTTATGGCACAAAAATAGGAATAATATTTAATCGGACAAAAATATCCGAATAAATATTTCATTACCCCAAAAGTCACGGATAAAGGCAATTTCTTTCCCTGCTCAGATTGTAAGGATTATGCCATTTTGGAATGAAAGATTGTTACAATGCAATACCTGTTTAATCCTGAAAGTTCATCATAGAAATCAGCAATCAGAAATCGGCCATCCGAAATCTGAAATCCCTATCTTTGCACCATGCAGGAGACCATTTTAATTCTTGATTTCGGATCCCAGTACACTCAGCTTATAGCCCGGAGGGTGAGGGAGTTAAACGTTTATTGTGAGATTTATCCCTTTAATAAAATTCCTGAGTTAACGCCATGGATAAAAGGTGTGATTCTTTCAGGAAGCCCGTTTTCAGTCAGGGATAAGGATGCACCCTTTCCTGACCTGTCGGTTATACGGGGCAAAGTTCCTGTCCTGGCAGTGTGTTATGGAGCACAATATCTCGCCCAGACATCCGGAGGAGAGGTAATGCCTTCGAATACCCGGGAATACGGACGGGCCAATCTCGGGTTTATCGATGTCACGAACCAGCTCATGTCCGGAATGAGCAAAGGAAGCCAGGTCTGGATGTCGCATGGGGATACCATCCTGCATAAACCCGATCATTTCAATGTGATTGCCAGCACTGCTGATGTTGAAATTGCCGGTTTCCAGGTTGAAAATGAACAAACCTGGGGCATTCAGTTTCATCCTGAAGTATATCATTCTTCCGAAGGCAGTATATTACTCGGGAATTTTGTTGTTTCCATCTGTAATTGCCATCAGCAATGGACTCCGGCATCTTTCATTGAATCCACCATTGAGGAATTAAAAAAGACACTCGGCAACGATAAAGTCGTTCTGGGCCTGTCAGGTGGTGTTGATTCTAGTGTTGCTGCCGTGCTCCTGCACAGGGCCATAGGAAAAAACCTGCATTGCATTTTTGTTGATAACGGACTTCTCCGCAAGGATGAATTTTCTAAGGTTCTTGATTCCTATCAGCACATGGGGCTCAATGTAAAAGGGGTTGATGCCGGCGACCGTTTCCTGTCGGCCCTCGAAGGAATCAGCGAACCGGAGTTAAAACGCAAGGCCATCGGGAAAACCTTTATTGAGGTGTTTGACCAAGAAGCCCACCTGATTACCGGCGTTAGCTGGCTGGCACAGGGTACCATCTATCCCGATGTAATAGAATCGATATCGGTAAACGGCCCTTCGGCCACCATCAAATCGCATCACAATGTTGGCGGACTGCCCGATTACATGAAGCTGAAAGTGGTGGAGCCACTGAAAAGCCTGTTCAAGGATGAAGTCCGCAGGGTAGGTTCTGGTCTGGGCATAGATCCGGATATCCTGAACCGCCACCCGTTCCCCGGTCCTGGGCTTGGCATCAGGATACTTGGAGAAATTACCCGTGAGAAAATCAGGATCTTACAGGAAGCTGACGCCATTTTTATCGATGGCTTAAAATCATCGGGTCTTTATAAGGAAGTCTGGCAGGCCGCTGTAATATTGTTGCCGGTTAAATCGGTTGGCGTGATGGGTGACGAGCGCACCTATGAGTTTGTGGTAGCCCTTCGGGCTGTTGGTTCAACCGACGGAATGACGGCAGACTGGTCGCATCTGCCCTATGAGTTCCTTGCAAAAGTATCGAATGACATAATCAACAAGGTTAAAGGCGTTAACCGGGTTGTCTATGATATAAGTTCCAAGCCTCCGGCTACCATCGAATGGGAGTAGCAGCCGTTTTGTTTTTAAAACAGATGATGTGAAAAGGATATTCATAGTTGCTTTATTCTTCCTTGTTGCGGTTCTGAGCCTTTTTTCGCAGGAGCAGAAAATCAAAAGGTCGGATATAATCGAAAACCTGAAGGGAATTCCATATTATATTCATTTTGTGAATTCAGGGGAAACCCTGAAGGCTCTTGCAGATGCCTATTCTGTAACTACAGAAGAAATCGTTCAGGCAAATCCGGAGATTACCAATGGGCTGAAGGCCAACCAGGTTTTGAAAATTCCAATGAAACCTGACAGGCCAGATGTTTCTCCATCAACCACGGCAACACCGGTTAATGAGAAAGGTGATTTGCAACCTGTTCCGGGTACCAGGATGCATACCATTGAACCTAAAGAGACCTGGTACGGGATTTCCAGGTTCTATCGCGTTCCGGTTAAGGATCTGATCTCTGCCAATCCCGGAGTTGATACACTTAAAGTCGGTATGTCGGTCTCCATTCCTGATCTGAGCGCTGAGAAACAACCGGAAGCCAGGCAGGGTATGCTTCAACACACCGTGCAGCCTCAGGAAACCATCTATAGTTTAACAAAGAAGTACAACATAACCGCTGAGGAACTTCAAAAGGCCAATCCGGAACTGACCGAAGGACTGAAAGCCGGCCAGCTGCTGAATATTCCATCGGGGCAGGATGTGAAGACAGACCCGGAACCACTGAATAACTCACTGGTGATTACAAAGGAATCTTACAGGGAACATGTCGTTGAAAAGAAGGAAACACTTTACAGCATTGCGAAGCTGTACGGTGTTGAAATCGGTGATATTATTAAAGCCAATCCGGCGGTGACCGGGGAGCTGAAAAAGAATGATGTGCTCAGGATTCCAATTCCCGGTGCCGTAGAATCTGAAACAATCCTACCTGATAAAGTACTCCCCGATAATAAAAAGGAACCCGTTCCTGACAGGAAAAGCGAAGGGCCCTGCGATCCGGAAGGCAAAAAAAATCAGTCATATACGGTTGCTTTGCTGATTCCTTTTATGCTTGAAGAAGCCGACAGCATCAACACCGGTGATCCGTCTTCATTGCGTCTGCCCTCTGAATACCATTCGCTTGATTTTATCCAGTTTTATGAAGGTGCACTGATTGCAGTCGATTCACTCACCAATGCAGGTATGAAAGTCAAAGTGCTTGTGTTTGATGTTGATGCCGGTGAACATGTGACCAAAACCCGGAAGATTCTGGCCAGGGCTGAAATGGCAGATGTAGATCTGATCATCGGTCCGTTCTTTGCAAAGAGTTTCGAACTGGTGGCATCGTTCGCGGCCAGCCATTCCATCCCTGTAATCAATCCTCTGACCCAGAGATCTGAAATTGTCCAGGATAACCCTTATGTATTTAAAGTACAGCCTTCATCCAGGAGTCAGTACAATGAAACAGCACGTTATATAGGCAATGAATTCGCTGGTTCAAATGTGCTTATCATCCGTCGGAACAACGAGGAGAACAGCAGCATGGCCGCTGATCTCAAATCAGCCCTCGATAAATACGGGAATGGCATGATCAGGGTAAAAGAAGCGGTTTACAGCCAGTCGTTCGATGCCGGGTTGTTCAATAACCTGGTCTCCGGGAAGAAGAATGTTGTTGTTGTCCTTACCTCCGATAAAGCGCTGTTGCCGGCATTGCTACGTAAAATGAACGATGCCCGGTCAAAATACGACATCACGGTATTCGGACTTCCGGAGTGGGAAAATATGGAACTCGACAGTCAGTATCTGCTGAATCTGAATACTCACCTGTATAACGGATGGTTTGTCGATTACAGCGACCAGGCTGTACAATCATTTGTCGGCACCTTTAAGACACGATTCGCAACAGAACCTGTTCTTGAGAATTATGCTTTTCTTGGATATGATATCAGTTTCTATTTTCTCAGCAATCTTTTCACTTATGGCCGGGCTTTCAGCAAATGCCTGAGCGCTGTTGATCATAAGGGACTGAGCACCGGGTTTACATTCCGGAAGAATGATTCTGGCGGCTATGAAAATACGGCTTCATCGGTATATGAATTAAAGGATTACAAGCGGAAACTCGTTAACAGATAGCAGATAACAGTTAACAGATAACAGTTAACAGATAAACAATGCTGCGAAATTCAATTTCCATCAGAATATTTTAAATCCTGTCTGTGCAACCCAGCGTAGTATCATTGCACGCCTGAGTTGGCGGTGGATGCGCATGTATTATTATACTGGTGTTGATGATTTTGTAGTCGGATCAGCGACCAAGTTGTCGGCGAATATCCGAACGGATAATCAGGCTCTGCACAGTTTTGGCAATGCCGAAAATCAGGACAAAAGCAAAAATGATGGTCGCTCCGGAGGGTATATTCCAGTAGTAGGAGATCATCAATCCGGAAACGGAACCCACAATTCCTATAAGAATGGAAAGGAGGATGATCGATCGGAAATTGTTGGTAAACAGGTTGGCTGTTGATTGCGGTATGGTCAGAAAAGAAATGACCAGGATGATGCCGACAACCCTGATGTTCAGAACAATGGTAAGCGCAACCAGGCTGATGAGAAGGTATTTGAACAATTGAACCGGGGCTTTGTGGACCCTGGCATATTCTTCGTCGAAAGCGATGAAAATAATAAGGTGGTAAAATCCGGTAAAGAAAAGCATCAGAAACAGCGCAAGGGCAGCCATCAGCCAGAGATCAGCCGGACCAACGGTAAGTATGCTGCCAAACAGGTACGACATCAGGTTGGGTGCATAACCAGGTGTGAGAAAAATAAAGATTATCCCCAGGGCCATCCCCAGCGACCAGAGAATACCAATGGCTGAATCTTCACGGATGTTGGAGCGGCTGGCGACAAATTCGATACCGATCGCCGACAGGATACTGAACACTGCTGCTCCGGCAACCGGGTTCAGTCCCAGAAACCAGGCTATCCCGATCCCACCGAATGAGGCATGGGTAATTCCGCCACTGATAAAAACCATTCGTCGGGCAACAATATAGGTTCCGGCTATACCACAGGTGATGCTGGCCAGCAGGGCAGCCAACAGAGAGTTGGTGAAAAAACTGTATTTAAACAGATCAAGGATGCTTTCACTCATGGGTATGGATATGAATGTGTTCGCCAAGAACCGTGTGGGGCACCTCTCCGTGGGTAATCAGCTGAATGGGACAGTTGTAGGCTGCCAGCTGGCTTTGTGTGATGATGTTTGACCGGTGATAATGCAGATTCCGGTTAACACAGGCAATAGTTTTAACATAACTGGTAATGGTGCCGACATCGTGTGAAACCATCAGTATAGCCATGGTTTTATTCAGTTCTCCAAGCAACTCATAGAGGTCGTGCTCAAATTTGTTGTCAACAAAGGTATTGGGTTCATCAAGAATCAGCAGTTTGGGGTTGGCTATGATGGCCCGGCCAAGATAAACACGTTGCATCTGACCGCCCGAAAGATCCCCGATGCTTTTTTTCTGCAGATGGCCGATGCCCATCAGCTCAAGGATTTCTACAGCCCTGACCCGGTCGCTGCGGTGATAGGCCCTGAAACCCTGCTTCACCGACATCAGCCCTGAAAGAACCACTTCAATTACAGTAATGGGAAACTTCTTATCGGTCTGGCTAACCTGGGGCAGATAACCGATCAGGTTCCTTTCACCCGGATTATGAAAAACAATGCTCCCCTGCATGGGTTTCACCAATCCGAGGATCAGCCTGACCAGGGTGGTTTTTCCGCCTCCGTTCGGGC
This sequence comes from Bacteroidota bacterium, assembly GCA_009773455.1. GTDB lineage: Bacteria > Bacteroidota > Bacteroidia > Bacteroidales > Lentimicrobiaceae > Lentimicrobium. The sequence continues at coordinate 241,419 of WSXU01000003.1, forward strand.
CGATCACGCCGATAAAATCAAGTTCGCTGATGGCAAAGCTGACATCTTTCAGCACCATCTCACCATCGTAACCGGCGCATACATCCTGTAATTCAAGTATTTCAGCCATCACGGAAATCCGTTATTTCATTGCTCCAGTACCGGCAATTTTGCGGGCAATGGAAATGAGGTTATTGCTCCAGTCGGGCGAAGATGGGTTGAATTCCTCAACCCTGGCGTTTAACTGGCCTGCAATGGTTACAGCATTCTGTTTGTTGAACTGCGAAGATATAAAGATCGTGTTGATTTTCTTTTCCCTGGCTATATCAATCAGTTCCTTCATATAAGCCGGACTGGGTTCCTTGCCTTCCTGTTCGATGGGGATCTGTGTCAGATTATAATCGCGTGCAAAATACCCCAGTGAAGGATGGTATATCATAAAGCAGTTGGCTTTATCAGCCACCAGGATATTCCTGATTGCCTTGTCGAGCGAATCGAGCGAAGCCATAAAACGCAGGTGATTATCCTGATAATAGGATGTATTTCCCGGGTCAATCAGGGTCAGCGCTTTCAGAATATTGTCGGCCTGACATCTGGCTCCGGAAACCGACAACCAGATGTGCGGATCCGTTCCGCCTTCATGGGCATGACCATTGTGTTCATGGGCTTCACCACTCATCAGATTATAACCTTCTGATGTATTGAAAATTTTCAATCCGGGATTGCTTCCCGAGAGTTTCCCGAGCCAGCTTTTTTCCACATCAAGATGCCCAACCTTAAAATAAGCTGATGAATTGCCGGTTTCAATCATCTGACGGGCAGTAGGCTCGTAGGTTTCATGATTGGCCTCTTCAGGTATCAATACATTGATGCGGAATTTATCCCCTGCAAGGTGGCTCAGAATGTATTTCTGCGGTAGAATGGTAACCGTGATTACCTTGTCCTTTTGATTTTTTGCAGGATTATTCCGGCAGGAGACCAAGGCCAAAACACTAAATACCAGAGAAATAAATAGAAAACGGAACATAGTCAAAGATTATTTATTCAGGGAAACACGATTCAAATATGTTCTGAACATGATTGCAAAACTACAATAATTCACAGGATGCTTAACAATCCTTTGAAAGGTTTGTTTAAGACAATTGGTTTCCGGTGAGTGTGCGAATAATCTGAGGAAATATCATAAATTTCTTGAAGAAATATTCTGCTGCATTTCCTGTAACTTCAATCTATATGACTTGTTAACAGCTTTATTGTTAATTGATTAACAATTATGTTATTAAGTTATATATCTGAATAACAAACTATTACAATTGATTCCGGAGCTAATAATTATTCGTTACCGGAGCAAATTTTATTTTCAGGCTAAGAAATATCCTTTATTTTTGCTCTTATAATTCGATAAATCGTCACATATGGAAAATAAACTTCAGGAACTCACCCGGAAGATCTACGATGAAGGCATTGAAAAAGCCAGGCAGGAAGCTGCAGTCATTCTGGGGGAGGCCCGGAAACAGGCTGATGAAGTAACAGAGAAAGCCCGGAAGGAAGCAGATGAAATTCTGAAACATGCGCGGAACAATGCCGATGAGATGCACCGCAACGCTCAATCAGAGATCAGGATGTCATCAAAACAGGCAGTGAGTGCCATTCGCCAGCAGATTGCCGCTTTGATTACAGCCAGAGTGGCCGATGCGCCGGTTAAGGAAGCGCTTTCTGATAAAGAATTTATTGGTGACCTCATCAGAAAAGCCCTGGAGAATTTCAACAGCAATGCTGCGCTTGTGCTCCCGGCAGCCGATGAAAAGGCACTGGAAAAATACTTTGGCAACCGGTTGAATCAGGTAATCAGCGCAGGTGTTACTGTCACTTTTGACGATAAGATTAAGGGCGGGTTTAAAATAGGGCCAGCGGACAACAGCTACGTCATCAGTTTTACAGATGAAGACTTTCAGGCCTTTTTCCGCTCCTTTATGCGGCCGAGGACCATTAACCTCTTATTCGGCGGCGAATAATGATCAGGCAGAATTACTACTACCTTGTTGCCGGTTTGCCTGATGTTACCATCGAGCAGGGTAAATTGCAGTTTGGTACCGCAGAATTCAGGGAAGAACTGAAAACAGGCCTGTCGAAAGGTGACTATAGCCAGATGGAATTGCTCTTCCTGGCAGATGATAACCGGAATCTGCTTAACCTCCTCCTAAAGGAGAACAGACCCCTTCTGGCAACCGGGGTATATCAGCCTGATTTTCTTGCTGAAGAAATCAAAGAACCGGAAAACATCAGGTCCTATATGAAGCGGTTCATCGAAAGCTTCAGGGCTGAGACCCGCCTGTACCCGAACCTTTCTTTCGAGAATGAACTTTCAACACTCTGGTTCGAAGAGTTGCTTTCTACACGGAATGAATTCCTCCGCGACTGGTTCTCTTTTGAACTGAATCTGAAGAACGTGATCCTGGTGCTTTCGGCACGGAAGAATGGCCTGTCTTGGGAAAACCAGGTGATCGGCAACAATCCCGTAGCTGACATTATCCGTAAAAGCAATGCCCGCGACCTTGGATTATCAGCCGAATGGCCGTGGATAGAAAAGGTACTGCAGATCACCGATACAGACGATATTCTCCTGCGTGAGAAAGCCATAGATCTCCTTCGGTGGAATTACCTGGACGAACTTAATACCTTCAACTACTTTACGGTGGAAGTACTGATGGCTTATTATCTGAAACTGGACATCATCGAACGCTGGCTGAAGCTCGATTATGCCACAGGTGAGGAGATGTTCAGGCGTATGCTTGGTGAATTACAAAACAGTTATGAATTTCCTAATGAGTTTTCAATAAAAGATGGAAAAAAATAAATTGACAACCGGAAAGGTTGCAGGCATCATCGCCAACCTTGTGATTGTGGATGTTGACGGGCCGGTTTCGCAGAACGAAATCTGTTATATCAACCTTGGCGGGGTAAGACTGATGGCTGAAGTTATCAAGGTGCTGGGCACCAAGGCTTACACCCAGGTGTTTGAAAGCACCCGAGGGCTGAAGATAGGTGAAAGCGTTGATTTCATGGGTCATATGCTCGAGGTAACACTGGGCCCCGGTATCCTTTCACGCAATTTCGATGGTCTGCAGAATGATCTCGATAAGATGGAAGGAACTTTCCTGAAACGCGGTGAATATACTGCTCCGATCAATGTTGATCAGGAGTGGCCTTTCACCCCTCTGGCCAAAGCCGGCGACAGTGTGATGGCGGGTGACTGGCTGGGTGAGGTAAAGGAAAACTGGATCGGACACAAAATCATGGTTCCTTTCAAGTTTGAAGGTAAATACACTGTAAAAAGTGTAAAGGCCGGAGGAACCTACAAGGCATCCGATACCATCGCAGTGCTGACCGACAGGGATGGTCGTGAGGTAAATGTGAGCATGGTGCAGAAATGGCCGGTAAAGGTACCCATCAAAGCATACACCGATAAACCCAGACCATTCAGACTGATGGAAACTGGTGTCCGCATCATCGACACCATGAATCCCATTGTTGAGGGTGGAACCGGATTTGTTCCGGGTCCGTTCGGATCGGGTAAGACCGTTTTGCAGCATGCCCTGTCGAAACAGGCCGAAGCCGACCTCATCATTGTTGCTGCCTGCGGCGAACGTGCCAATGAGGTTGTTGAAATTTTCACCGAATTCCCCGAGCTGGATGACCCGCGCACCGGACGCAAGCTGATGGAGCGCACCACCATCATCGCCAATACTTCCAACATGCCGGTTGCTGCCCGCGAAGCCTCTGTTTATACTGCCATGACCCTGGGTGAATATTATCGTTCAATGGGTCTGAAAGTATTGCTGCTGGCCGATTCTACTTCGCGATGGGCACAGGCCCTGCGCGAAATGTCGAACCGCATGGAAGAACTCCCGGGACCTGACGCCTTCCCGATGGACCTGCCGGCCATTATTTCAAGTTTTTATGCCCGTGCAGGATATGTATACCTGAACAACGGCAGCACGGGTTCCATCACCTTCATCGGAACCGTATCACCGGCCGGTGGTAACCTTAAAGAACCGGTAACAGAATCTACAAAGAAGGCTGCCCGCTGTTTCTTTGCCCTCTCGCAGCAGCGGGCCGACAGCAAGCGTTACCCGGCTGTTGACCCCATCGACAGTTATTCAAAATATCTGGAGTACCCTGAGCTACAGGAATACCTGGCTGAAAATATATCACCCGAATGGCTTGCAAATGTGCTCGAGACCAAAAACCTGCTTCTCCGTGGCAAAGAGGCCTACGAACAGATCAACATCCTGGGCGATGACGGCGTTCCCATCGATTATCACCTCCGCTACTGGAAGTCTGAAGTCATTGACTTTGTGATTCTGCAGCAGGATGCCTTCGACAAGATCGATGCTTCCACGCCCATCGAAAGGCAGAAAGATATGCTGGGCAAAGTGCTGGAAGTCTGCCGCACGGGTTTTGACTTCGAAAGTTTTGAAGAGGTAAATCCATATTTCAAACGGGTAATAAATGTTTTCAAGCAAATGAATTATTCATTGTATCAGTCCGGCGACTTTAAAAAATATGAAGCTGAACTGGATGCGATCATTAAAGAAAGGAAGGCTGCCTGATGGAAACCAAAGCATTTCAGAAAATATATACGAAGGTTACCCAGATAACCAAGGCTACCTGCACACTGCAGGCGAGCGGCATCGGGTATGAAGAGATGGCAACAGTGAATGGTCGCCTGGCCCAGGTGGTAAAGATCAACGGTGACAATGTAACCCTTCAGATTTTCTCAGGAACGGAAGGCATTCCTACCAATGCTGAAGTCATATTTCTAGGTCGTCCGCCTGTGCTCAAAGTAGGGGAGGAACTGGCCGGAAGGTTTTTCAACGCTTACGGGCAACCCATCGACGGAGGACCTGAAGTGGAAGGTGAAGAGCGCGAAATCGGCGGTCCGTCGGTTAACCCTGTGCGCCGCAAGCAACCATCGGAACTCATTGCTACAGGTATTGCAGGTATCGACCTCAACAACACCCTGGTAACCGGGCAGAAGATTCCTTTCTTTGCTGATCCCGATCAGCCGTTCAACCAGGTGATGGCTATGGTGGCACTCAGGGCAAAGGCAGATAAGATCATCCTTGGCGGGATGGGTCTCACCAACGACGACTACCTTTATTATAAGAACGTCTTTGACAATGCAGGTGCCCTCGACCGGATCATCAGTTTTGTGAACACCACTGAAAATCCACCGGTGGAGCGTTTGCTGGTTCCCGATATGGCACTGACTGCAGCAGAGTACTTTGCCTATGATAAAAAGGAAACGGTTCTTGTACTGCTGACCGATATGACGCTGTATGCCGACGCGCTCAGCATCGTTTCCAACCGTATGGATCAGATTCCTTCGAAAGACAGTATGCCCGGGTCACTTTACAGCGATCTTGCCAAGATTTATGAAAAGGCTGTTCAGTTCCCCGAAGGTGGTTCAATCACCATTATTGCAGTAACGACCTTGTCGGGCGGCGATATTACCCATGCCATACCCGATAACACCGGATACATTACCGAAGGTCAGTTGTTCCTCCGCCGCGATTCCGATATCGGAAAGGTAATTGTTGACCCGTTCCGTTCGCTGTCGAGGCTGAAACAGCTGGTCATCGGAAAGCAAACCCGTAAAGATCACCCGCAGGTTATGAATGCTGCCGTGCGTCTTTATGCCGATGCATCCAATGCGAAGACCAAGCTGGAGAATGGTTTCGACCTGACCGACTACGATGTGCGTACCATGAATTTCGCCCGTGAGTATTCGAACGACCTGCTGGCGATTGATGTGAACATCGACACAACCATGATGCTTGACAAAGCCTGGGAGTTATTTGGCAAGCACTTTAGTAAAGCAGAAGTCGGCATTAAACAGGAGTTCGTTGATTTATACTGGCCTGCTTAGGCAATGGGCACAGGGCTCAGAGCAGGGAGCATGGGTTTGTCACCCGACCCTGTCACACTGAGCGGAGTCGAAGTGCGTCCTTCGTCTCTTCACTGGCACAGGGCATGGGGCATGGAACATGGGGCTCGTCCCTCGACCCTTTTTTGCGTCCCTCGTCCCAAATAAAGAAGTTGGATTTTATTACTGAACGAAATGGCTATCAAATTTCAATATAACAAAACCTCACTGCAGGATCTCAACAAACAGTTGAAGATTCGTGTACGGGCCTTGCCTACCATTAAAAACAAGGAGTCGGCACTGCGCATGGAGGTGAAAAAGGCAAAGGATACAGCCATTGCGCTGACCCAGAAGTTGGATGCTGCCATTGAAGGCTATCGTTCCATGGTGCGGCTCTGGGGCGAGTTCGACACGAGCCTGGTCAGGGTGGAAGATGTGGAACTCAGCATCCGCAAAATTGCCGGCGTGAGAATACCTGTGCTCGAAGAGGTGAAATTCACCATTGGTGATTTCAGCCTGTTCAACCGCCCGGCCTGGTTTGCCGATGGCATTGGTATTGTGAAACAACTTGCCGGCATAGGCATCGAAAGCGAATTCTACAACCGTAAAATGCACCTGCTCGACCATGCCAGGCGCAAAACCACACAAAAGGTTAATCTGTACGAGAAAGTTCAGATTCCGGGATATGAGGATGCCATCCGAAAGATAAAGCGGTTTATGGAAGATGAGGAAAACCTTTCAAAATCAGCACAGAAGATTGTGAAGGACCGTCAGCAAAGAATGGAGGAAGAGCTATGATCGTTCCGATGAAGAAGTACGCATTCCTGGTGTACCATGCTGAGTACGAAGCTTTTTTGCAGAAAATCAGGGATATAGGTGTGGTACAGGTTGTTGAATCGGGCAACGATACCACCGACACCATTCAGGATCGTTATGTGTTGTCTTCAAAGATATCCGAAATGGTAAGGATGCTGAAGGCCAGGAAACAAACACCCCGGCAGCCTGAACAACCTGCCGGAGACATTGAGCTGATCGGAAGGTTGCAGGACCTGAAAGCAGAACAGGATAAACTGGGAATTCACCTTTCGGCCATCAACAAAGAAATTGCACAGGCTGAACCCTGGGGTGACTTTTCACCGGAGGTGTTGTCGAAAATTGCCAAAGCCGGTTACAGAGCCAGGTTCTTCAGTTGCCCTGAACGCAGGTTTGAGGAAAGATGGAACACCGATTATTACATTGCCGACATCAGCCGGAAACAATCCATCGTTTACTTTGTGGTGTTTCAGGAAAAAGATCAGGCTTTAGATATTGATGCGGAAGAGATGCGCATTCCGGAAAATCCGGTAAAGGAACTTGTCGGACAGCGTGATGAAATCCGCCTGAGGACACAAGAGATCGGGAAAGAGCTGGATGAAATTGCAGCCCTGTATCTACCTGAGCTTGAAAAGGCAGGCGGCCGGGTGTTGAGTGATGCACGTTACGAGAGTGTACTCATCAATACATTGCGCGAAGCGGATGATAAGCTTTTGATCCTGAATGGGTTTGTACCTGAAACAGGAGAACAGGTCCTGAAATCATGGCTGGATGAGACCGGCTATGTTTACTTTACCGAAAGACCGGTACCCGACGATAATCCGCCGGTATTGCTTAAAAACAATCGTTTTGCAAAGCTTTTTGAGCCCATCGGCAGCCTGTTTTCATTGCCATCCTACAACGAACTTGACCTCACGCCCTTCTTCGCCCCGTTTTTCATGATGTTTTTCGGATTCTGCATGGGCGATGTTGGTTATGGATTGTTGCTGGTGCTCATCGGCATTTTTATGAAAAGGCGCGTCGCACCGGCCATTCGTCCTTTTCTCACACTGGCTGTTTACCTCGGCATAGCCACGATGTTTTTCGGGGTAGTCACGGGCACCATAGCCGGGTTTGACATGGAAAAGATCGCCATTTTTGGATCGTTGAAAGGGATGATGCTGAGCGATCAGCAGATTTTCTACCTTGCCCTAGCCATCGGCCTCTTTCAGATTTTATTCGGGCTTGGAATTCAGGCCTATGCGAAGTTTAAACAATTCGGGTTTGCCTATGCTGTGTCACCACTGGGCATCATCATCGGTGTTCTGGCTATGCTCGACATTGCCCTGATTAAACAGGGCGGCATGATATCAAAAATATTTCTGTACATCAGTCTGGCCATGATTGTCCTCTGGAGCGATCCGAACCTGGGCATCTTCGGCCGGCTGGGTAAAGGGGTATGGGATCTGTATGGCATCATCACCGGTATTTTCGGCGATGTACTCTCCTACATCCGCTTGTTTGCACTCGGTGCCTCGAGCGGAATTCTGGGGTTTGTGATCAACAGCATTTCACTTCCATTGCTTGATTCTGTGCCGGTTCTTGGTCCGATTCTGTTTATCATTGTCATGGTGGTCGGACACGGGGCCAACCTGATGCTCGCCGGATTGGGCTCCTTTGTACACCCGATGCGTCTGACCTTCGTTGAATTTTACAAGAATGCCGGTTTTATAGGCGGCGGCAAAAAATACAATCCGTTTTCAAACAACTGATGCTGAGGCGAATGAAATTTTAACTGAAAAGAAAACTCAAACAAAAACAAACAATAACAATTAAAGGAGAATTATTATGTCAACAGCTATTATTCTTGCTTACATCGGGCTGGCCCTTATGGTAGGTCTGTCGGGCACAGGGAGTGCCATTGGAGTGGTTATCGGGGGCAATGCCACTGTGGGTGCACTAAAGAAAAAAGACGACGCCTTCGGCAGCTATATGCTTCTGAGCGCCTTACCGGGAACACAGGGATTGTATGGATTTGCAGGATTCTTCATCATCAATAGTTCGGGCGTTCTTACGCCTGAGATTACCATTCTTCAGGGTATAGCCATCCTTGCCGCAGGTTTCAGTCTTGGCCTGGTAGGTCTGATTTCAGCCATCACCCAGGGTAAGGTTTGTGCCAACGGTATTGCGGGTATTGCCCAGGGCTATGATGTGTTTGGTAAAACCATGGTGTTGGCTGTATTTCCTGAGCTTTATGCCATCGTTGCGTTTGCAACCACCTTCCTGATCAGTTCAGGTTTATAACCGGACAAAGAATTATTTCTTCAGAGAGCATTGCCGGTTTGTAACCGGTGATGCTTTTTTGCGTTATATAGTTAAAGGATATCTGATGTTCTGATGTGTTTCACGCGGAGACGCAAAGACGCTATGTTTCATGGTGTTCAAACTGTTTCCGGGCAGGGATGCGAAGTTTATCTGATATTTTGAAAGGATTTAATTTTGCCAATCAATTTTTCACCTTTATAACAAACTTTTTGTCCCTGACAGCCCTTCTTCGGTGGGTAGACCGACAGGCAGATTTGCGTGATTCTTTAATAAACTTAACTATGGAAACCAACAACGAATTTAAAGTAAAAGGCGAAGACCTGCTCGCCAAAATCAAGGAACTGATTCATCAGGGAAATATCAGCAGGATCATCATCAAAAATGAAGAGGGAAAGGTATACCTCGAAGTGCCTGTAACCGTCGGTGTTATAGGTGCCCTGTTGCTGCCGGTACTGGCTGCCATTGGCGCCCTGGCTGCCCTTGCGGCAAATTTCACCATCGAAGTAATCAGGAAAGAGGAGTAGGAGTTTGAAGTTGAAGTTGAATTATTTCGGTAAACTGTTATCTGTTAACTGTTAACTGTTAGTTGTTAACTGTTAGTTGTTAACTGTTTAAGTCGCTCTTTAAATAACCACTCAGGCACTAAGAGCACAAAGGTGCACTAAGGAAAGATTTGATAATCTTAGTGGATCTTAGTGTTCTAAGTGGCTCAGTGGTCACTTTTGCCGCTTTTTCCGCTCTTACGCTTAAGTCGCTTCTTTTCGCCCTCTCCCCCTTGAACCGCGAAGCGATTGAACCATTGAACCTCTAACGCCTAACGTCCAACATCAAACCTCTAAAGCGCGCAGCGCATTGAACCCCACATACCCCCATCGGTTTTCCTGAAAAACGACAGCTAGACCAGGAACAATAATCCAAACTGTTAATTGTTAGCTGTTAGTTGTTAGCTGATCAGTCCGTCAGGCGTCCGCCGGCACTGATCCATTCGGAGATTTTAGCTTTATCGGAAGCAGAAAGCGCTCCGGTTGGAGGCATGGTTCCGAAATCAACGGCCAGGGATTTTATCTGTGATCCTGCTGAAACAATACTGCTGTTTGATTCGAAATTAAATCCTCCGGCATTGGCCGGGGCAACATGACAGCCCGACAAAGCGCAGCTGCCGGTGATGACCGATTTCGCAGCCAGAAACTTCGGACCCGGAGTGTCGGCAGGATTATTGTCTTCACTTTTTGAACATGACCATGCAAGGCCGATTGTCATTACAAGACTTACTAGCAGAAGGTTTCTTTTCATTTCAGATGTTATGGGTTAGTGAATTGCCATGCTTCGAATCATCCCCGGTGGATGATGAATGCCGGGTAAAATTATGGAAGACAATATTTACTGTAAAGCAAAGGTTTCCCAATGGGAATTTATTATCGCCGAACGGGAATTAGATGTAGTTGACTTTTACTGCCATCTGGTTCGGATTGCTGTGACCTTGGCTTAGGTAAGGAGTAAGGAGTAGGGAGTAGGGAGTAGGGAGTAGGGAGCTTGCCCGCCTTTGGCGGGTAAGGAGTAGGGAGTAGGGAGTAAGAAGTAGGAAGTAGGGAGTAAGGAGTAGGGAGTAGGGAGTAAGGAGTAAGGAGTAGGGAGTAGGGAGCTTGCCCGCCTTTGGCGGGTAATGAGTAATGAGTAATGAGTAAGGAGTAAGGAGTAAGGAGTAGGGAGTAGGGAGTAAGGAGTAGGGAGCTTGCCCGCCTTTGGCGGGTAAGGAGTAGGGAGTATGCCGGTGGTCGGGCGGAATACCTGTTACCTGTTAGTTGTTACCTGTTAGTTGTTACCTGTTAGTTGTTAGTTGTTAGTTGGTAACTCACTCCGCCTTCAACGCCCGGTACCTCCGTCCCCAGAATTTATACCTGGTTAAAGAACTGAAAACTACCAGCCTTTCGAAAAACCGGAAACGCATCAGGTAATGGATCAACCTGTACCACAATCCCAGGAAGGACAGCATAAGTACAGTTTCTATTAAAAATCTCAGAATCCCGTTTTCAATCGGGAAAAACCATAACCCGAAATACCGGTAAAACAAAACCATAATCACGGATGAGAAAAGCATCAGGAAACCGATGATGAAACCATGCCCGGTTTCAATCGCTTTCTTAGAGCAATTGCCCATGCACTTCATGCAGCTTTCGCAGTTGAAGGTCCAGAAGGGCCGGTTGTCAACCTTAATGATGGCCTTCACCGGGCAGCCTTTGATGCATAAATCACAATTGTTGCAATCGCCGGAGGCATAGAACGTTTTGGCGAACAGGAATCGTCCGACGAAATAATATCCAAAAGAGATGGGTGAGATCAGCACATCCTGGATGAATTCATACAAAGCCCTGAAATCGCTCTTTCCGGAGAAAGCTTTTCCTGCAAAGGCCATTACCCGTTCCCTGTTTCTTTCATGCAGATACTTAACAGTACGCTCATTCAATCCAGGATGTATTGATATCCAGTTGGAGGGCATGTCGACCGGAACCATCGCCCCGATTGAAAACCCTTTCAGCCAGAGGATAAGGGCTGCCAGGTAAAAGGTTATTCCGGAAAGTCCCGGCGTTATCCATTTACCGATCAGCATCCCTGCACGGGTATTCATCAACAGTACCCTGTTCTTTCCTTTCGGAAAACGCATCAGGAAATGCAGCATCACAGGGGGATAGTTGAACCCATGCACAGGTGAAATAAATACTACGAGAGCATCAGCATCGGGTTTGGGTATCACAAGCCTGTCGGTTTCGGCGATATTGATGATCCGGCATTCCATACCCTTCTCCCCGGCAACCTTCGCCGTCCAGAGCGCTACATTCCTGGCATTGCCCGTTCCGGAGAAATAATAGATGATCACTTTTCTGTAAGCTGATGGAAACTGAATTTCCGGGCTGATTTCTTTCATGTGAATCGATTAACTTTTTGAATGCTGATTTTGCTGATTTCAGGATATCTTCATCAGTCAGGTAACCTGAATCCAATGTAACCTGGTATATCCGACACCACTATGGTTCTTCAAAAGTACAAAGGCATTGTTAAATTTGCCAGATACTTCGTATATTTTCTGATCGTAAAGGTCTTACCTGAAAACCGTGAAACCCTCCACCGGTCTGCGTACACTCACAGGTTCCGGATACTCTGAAACATACCCGACACGAGCAATAAACAGGACAGGATCCGGGTATCCGGCAAACAGTCGGGGGTCCTCCCTGAATTTTGTTTCTTCCAGGATCTGGTTCATCGGATGGAAGCCAATGTTGAGTTTCCGGCACCTGAGATGGATGCGCTGATAAAGCCGGCCGGTGTTGATCCAGCCTTTAACATTGTCAGCGGGTTGCGAGATCAGTATCCACCCACCGCAGTTTTCAACGAGGCGTTTTGTTTTTCCACCCCCTGGGTCACGAACGACTCCTTTTTTGAATCTTCAGGTTTATAATAGTTTCTCACCATAAACCCGCCCACTCCCGTGATACCCATGCCTGCCGTAGTTAATCCGTCAAGGTTTTCACGCACCTCTTTGTTTGAAAAGCGCATCCAACCGGCCAGTTCATCCTGCGCCTGCCTGTTGAAAGCCTGTTGTTCATAAGCAGCAAGGGCCTGCTTTCTGAGGTAGATTCCCTTTTCTGATGAAGCATCAATAAAATGGATATTCCCCCGGTCGCCGGCCATCAGAACAGCTTTGTCTACTGCATTAAGCGGCTCCGTGTCGAAAGCGATGCGCAGGGTCATTCGTTTAGTGATTTCATCAAGCGCCGTTTTATCCGGTGTTTTCCCCGATCCGGATAACCGGATGGATGCCACGGTTGAAGCTGCACCGTTTAGTCTTTTATTGATCCTTATATCCGTTGTGTAACCATAGCATGCAGCGGCGATGCCGAGGTTTTCGATAAAGGCCCCGACCGACATATACATCTCCCTGCCGGAAGGATCCACCACCGGCAGTTTCCTGGTTGTATCGGCAAAAACAAGAATCGAGTCATTGCCGTAAACTTCCACACTCCAGGGCTGAGAATTGTGCGAACTTCCTGCCAGTGAAGCATGGTAAAGTACCTGATAAATGTCGCTTTTGCCTGTTAGGTTCGGCTTCACATGGCTGCGGTTGAATGAAGAGCAGGAGGGAAGCAGCAGTATCATTGCGGCACAGAAATAATTTAATCCGCTCTTTTTCATGGTTTGTCTGATTGATGCTTTCATGGAATTGGCCTGTGGTGGTTGTGGTTAACCGTTGATTATAGCCCTTGGCAGGATCAGTATTTCTTCCAGATCCTGTATCCGACACGCAGTACGGGGGCAAAATCGGCTTTGGGGATGTGGTAGGTGGTGCCGTTGAAATCAGCGGTTTTATCACCCCTGAGATACAGGTGTAAACCGGGCTGGATGTAAATCTGCTTTCCGACAAAAAACTGGTAGCTGATGCCTCCGCCCACATCGGTGCTGTGGATGTCCCTCTTTAATCCTGAGGCTTTCTGTTCGATTTCAAAGGTGTGAAGTTCCAGGTAAGTGTAAACTTCCAGGTTTTTCCACACATTATAACCAAAGAAGAACCCGGGCGAAGTTTTGTAATACCTTTTGTAATCTGCGGTTTCATTTTTTAATCCGGCCGGCTCGGCATCGTATTTACCGCCATTGATAACGCTGGCCCTGAACCTGAATTTGTCGTAACGGTAACAAACGGCAAAGTGATAGCCGCTGGTAAAAAACATAGGCACCAGGCTTTCAACTTCAAAAGCTTGTTTTACCTCATAGTTGCGGGGATTTGGTTTCAGGAAGGTGCCTTTTTCTCTGACGGACTGTGCCTGAATGGAACCTGCGGCCAGGCACAGGATCATGGAGAGAATTGCAATTTTTTTCATTGGATCTGAGTTTTGTTGTTTGCACTGCAAAACTCAGCATAAGCCTGGGGTGGATTGCTCCACATTTGTTACCAAATTTTCCTATCGGAACATTTCATTCCTGATCCGGCTCAGCGACTTGGGTGCGATGCCCAGGTAATTGGCAATGTGGTACAACGATACCCGCTGTAAAATCTCAGGATATCTTTCAAGCAGCTTTTCATAACGCTCCTTTGCCGAGAATACCTGCAGGTCGATGCTGTGGCGGGCGATCCGGATGTAGGCATACTCCATGAGTATCCGGCCGAGACGTTCAATTTTTGGAATACTCAGGTAAAGTTCAGACAGGTTTTTATTTTGAATAACCAGCAATTCGGTGGGTTCTATGGCTTTGATATTGATCAGTGAAGGAGCCTGGAGCAGCCGGCTCTGGTTGTTGGTCACCCATTCATTTTCAAAGGCGAAATCGGTGGTTACCTCGTTGCCTTTGTCGGTGGATTTATAATAGATCAATACGCCCGAATTGATAAATCCGATGTAGCTGCACACTTTGCCTTCTTCAAGGAAGAAGTCGTTCTTTTTAAGTGAAAGCGGTTCCAGGAAACTGAAAAACAATGCCAGTTCCGCTTCGGTCAGCGATATGATGGCGCTGATGCTGTTTTCCAGATTGGCGGTGTTATTCATCGGGATAAAGGTTACAAAGGCAATGCAGATGCCTGATTCATTCTCAAAAATAGAAAATTCCTGCCATTCGTGCAACCATGCCTTTGGGAATCTATATGATCGCTGCTTTTATTGCTTAAATCGTTGAATTTTAACCGCAAAGGGCACAAATAAATCGCAAAGATCCCTGGTATCAGCCTTAATCCTTTTAATGTGACAAATTGTGATTATAAATACAACTGATAACTGTTAGTTGTTAGTTGTTAGTTGTTAGTTGTTAGTTGTTAACTGTTTAAGCCACGCTGTAAATAACCACTCAGGCACTGAGAGCACATAGAAACACTAAGGAAAGGTTATAAATCTTAGTGGATCTAAGTGTTCTTAGTGTCTCAGTGGTCGCTTTTGTCACCCTAACGCGCGAAGCGCATAGAACAGCGAACATTTTTTTCACTACAATAGGCACATAGGAAGAGCAAAGGCACATAGAATTTTCAATATCATAACCCAAACAAATATTAGTCTTCCAACGTCCAACATCAAACCCCGAACGCCTAACGCCCAACATGAAACCCCGAACGTCCGAAGGGCATTGAACCGCGAAGCGATTGAACCTTGAACGCACGAAGTGCATGGAACCGCGAAGCAATTGAGCCTGACACTCCATGTAATTTTAATGAGAAAATCCACCCCGTTATTATCTTTTAATAAGTTATTATGTTTTTATCCGAAATTTGAATTTTATTAAAACACTGTAAAATAGCTTATTAGATGTTATTTATTCATGATTTATTAAATTAAATTCAGATATGATTAAAAAGAATTATTTTTTGGTATGCTGTTTGCTTATGCACCTGCACTAACCTGAGGTATTCAAACCATACCTTTTAAAAATTACTCATCATGAACGCGCTTAAAAATTTCTCCGTCCTTGTTCTTCTGTTTTCACTGGGCTTTACAACCACTGCCCGCGAATATGGAGAAGAAAAACTAAACCTCCCCGGCGACAACCTGAACCTCTACGCGGTAATGAAACTCTTCCAGGAATCTGAAACACTCGAAGGATTTGAACGCGACCTCAATGCCGAAGACTCCAGAATCAACAACCTCGACCTGAACGGCGACGACCGCATCGATTATATCAAGGTGATCGACTACGTAGACGGCGAAACCCACAGCATCGTAATGCAGGTAGCCATTAACCCAAGAGAAAACCAGGACGTGGCTGTGTTTACAGTTTATAAAGACAGCCGCGGAAATGTCCAGGTTCAGCTGGTGGGCGACGAATACCTCTACGGTAAGGATTACATCATCGAGCCTTACTACGCCGACGGATCTGAAGAAACACCCAATCCGGGCTATGCCGGCGATACCAGGGTGGTTGACGGCGAAACGGTGGTCATCCGGCGCACCACCTATGTTGAAGTACAGTCATGGCCTGTAGTCCGCTTTATCTACCTGCCATCCTACTCCATCTGGCATTCACCTTATTACTGGGGATATTATCCTGTTTACTGGAACCCCTGGAGGCCTTACTACTGGGATTACTACTACGGTTATCATTCACACTGGAATCACCACTATTACGGTCATTTCCGCCATTGCAACCATTACAGGTATCCCCGTTACCACGATTATTACTACCACGGACACCGTTCCTATTCAACCACGGTTCACGCCTACAGGGATAACGGACGCTACAGGGACACCTACTCCCGTCCGGATCTGCGCAGGGAAGGTTCCGCTGAGTTTGAAAGAAGGCACGGCAATGAAAGCCGCGGCAACTACAGGTCGGATGCTGGCAGAACCGGCAGAACAGGTACAGATGTCAGACGTGAAAACGGACACCGCGATGCCAACCCGGGCATAAACAACCGCTCAACGAAACCTTCAACCCGTGAGTCATCGGTCAGGGGCGACAACAAATCCACCGGCAGAACCGGCAACGACAGATCGGTCAGGTCTTCTGACAACAACCGTTCATCAAAACCGGCCGTTAGGGAAACCTCAGTAAGGGGTGAAAACAAATCTACCGGCAGAACCGGTAACGACAGGTCGGTCAGGTCATCTGACAACAACCGTTCATCGAAACCAGCCGCAAGGGAAACCTCCGTAAGGGGCGACAACAGGTCCACCGGCAGAACCAGTAACGACAGATCGGTCAGATCTTCTGACAATAACCGTTCATCGAAACCGGCCGCAAGGGAAACTTCGGTCAGGGGCGATAACCGGTCCTCGGGCAGATCGGACAACAACAAAGCGGTCAGGTCTTCGGGCGACAGCCGCTCTTCCAAACCTTCGGCCAGGCCATCTTCAGGCCAGGGTGGAAGCAAGGCTTCGGGCAAAACCGGCCGCACCTCCGGACAAACCGGGAAATCCAGCAAGAGCGATAAGAAAACCAATGGGCGTTGACCTTCTATTTTTCCTGAACCCATTGAACAGGCTCCCGTGAAAGCGGGGGTCTTTTTTTATTTAACCAATGTCTGAATGAGGTAAAAAGGAACACGCTTTTCAGATTAATTGATATTTTTGAGCCAACATAAACTTGCCCGAAGACCAATCATATACTGCAGGCGATGAACATGAATAAATCCCTAACCATGACAAAACCCGTTAAACTGTTTCTGATTGTTCTGATTGTTCTGAATATTATGGTATTAGCCGGACAACTCTGGCCGGCCGGTGCCCCGCCCTTTGCCCGGGTGGTGAACATCGCTTTTCTGGTATTGAGCCTGGGGGTTTTTATCAGGTTGGTGGTGGGGAAGAAGGTTTAGGGATATTGTAGTCTGATATTATGGGATTCTCAATATTTGAAAATATGCTTCCTGTGCCAAGCAAGATTAGATAATCCCGGAAAATCTTCTTCATTTTCTGGAAGAAGAATGGTTTTGTGCTCAAATTGCTTGATATTATAATAGGATGCGTTTTCTTGAAATACTTTTGAAATCAATAATTTGTAATTATCATCTATTGAAATAAGCCCCCTGTCAAAAGCACGGTGAAGATTAGGACATAATGCAATCCCATTAATTCTTGTATCATCATGACTATCGCTCCAACGGATTATATGACAAGCGTCTATCATTGAAATATCAATTGTTGAGGTTATTCGTAATCCGGAAATCGAACATGTATTATTGTATAGTCTTGGAATAGCACGTTTGAAAGCATTACTTCTCAAGAAGATTTCGTCCTCATTATTTTCAGCAATTAATCTATCAATCTCTGCTCTGTAATGAGCTGGATCTTCATTTAGAATTTTCCTTTTTAAATCATCAAAAAGCTCATAACCTATTTGTTTTAAAGTAGTAAGGTAGATCTTGGTCTCAGGGAAATATTTTTCAAGAAGTATTTCCGATAAGATAGTATTTGAATAACTATCTTGGAATAGCATATATAAATCATAATCTAAGCTTACTGATTCGATCATTGTATTTATCTGCCCCAAACTCGATATTGACTTCATATTAACCAATGAAATTTCGAAACCTGGTTTCGCAGAGAGATGCCAAAATTTCTCACCTCGTAAATGGAAAAAAGGCAGAGCAAAAGTGCTTACGTGATTTGTTTTTACAAGTGAATTCCAATTTGAAGTGAAAAGACTAACCAACTCGGGTGTTACTGTAATTCTATTCTCAGTATACAAATGACTTCTAAATGCTTGTAGTAAACTGATTAATAAAATAGGTTTATGTGGTGCTGGACCATAAGGTGTGACACCTTGTTTAAGATGGCTGAATTTGAATAAGTAATTTGCTAGTTGTTTATTCATTGATTATTAAATATTTTTTCAAATGTAATATTTTCAATTAGCAACTCCAAAAATGAATGGAATAGTATAGTCAACACCCAACTGTGGATTTTATATCTTCGTTTGATGACAGATTAGAAGGATAAAAAGGTTAGAAGCTATGATAATAGTGGGATCTTCTTATTCTAAAAGTTATACTTTGCGTTGATATTAAAGATAAAGAATCTAAATTTGGTTTTTTATATAGATAATCTACATTTACTCAACCTATATCTTGTAATGATTGATGTTACTTGTGCAATTATTCTAAGGGGAAATAAAATCCTTGTGACCCAAAGAAGTGAAAAAATGAGTTTGCCTCTTAAATGGGAATTTCCTGGGGGTAAGATTGAAGAAAGTGAAACGGCCGAAGAATGCATACATAGAGAAATCAAAGAAGAAATAAATATAGAAATCAAATTGATAGAGAAATTGGAATCGAAAATATTTCATTACGAAACTTTTACTATTAAGCTTATTCCTTTCCTTTCAGAATACTTGTCAGGTGAGATATTTTTAACAGAACACAAAGACTTCAAGTGGTTGCCAAAAAGTCAATTGGCTTTTTTGGATTGGGCGTTGGCAGATATTCCTGTATTAGAAGAATTTTTAAAATTGAACTTATGAAACAAATGGGACTCTATGAGTTACTTATTAACAAATTGATTTCCTCCAAGCTTAATAGTTTGGATAGAAATACATATTATATAAAAGAAAGCCCAATCGATAAAAGTGAAGCAGCGAGATTGTTGTCACAGTATCTTACAGAAGTAATTCGATTTGCTTTGAATCACATTACAGGAGATGATAGTATTGAATATCAAATTGAACTCTCAAATAAAATTATTTTTCTTTTAAGAACAGAATTGAAGGATGAGGAGTTTGATGAAGATTTGATTTCAACAGAAGCAAAGATACTTTCTGCAATTTTCAATAAAATTGATGCTAGATTTTCTGATTTTGATAAGTATCTCAAAGAGATTACGCCGTACACACGATTATCACAAAGTGAGTTATTTACTGGTAACAATGCAGGAATTTCTCTTGAAAGTGAAATTAAAAAAGAAATCCTGTCTTCGGATAAGATAAATTTTCTCGTTTCATTTATCAAGTGGACCGGAATTAGAATTTTCGAGAAGGAATTATTTGAATTTACAGAAAGAGGTGGGTTGCTAAAAATAATTACAACTTCCTATATGGGGGCAACTGATCTGAAAGCTGTGGAATATTTATCTGAATTGAAGAATACGGAAATAAAAGTTTCATATAATACTGAAAACGAGAGGCTGCATGCAAAAGCATATTTGTTTTTAAGAAACACCGGATTCCATACAGGTTATATTGGATCATCAAATATATCACGTTCTGCTTTAACTACCGGTTTGGAGTGGAATCTAAAAGTTACTACCAAAGAAGTTGGACACATCATAAATAAATTCCAAAATACATTTGAGACTTATTGGCAGGATAAAGAGTTTCAATTATTTAATAAAATTGATCACTCTGAGAAGTTGAGAGTTGCACTGAAGAAAGAGAGAGTGCCTGATAGAAATAGCTCAGCGGCTTATTTCGAGATTAAACCATACCCTTTTCAGGAAGAAATTTTGGAAAATCTGGATACTGAAAGAAAGGTACACAACCGTTTTCGAAATTTAATAGTAGCTGCAACTGGGACAGGCAAAACTGTTGTTTCTGCTTTTGATTTTAATAAATTTAGAAAGCAATATTCGAATTCAAAGCTCTTATTTGTTGCTCACCGAAAAGAAATATTGCTGCAAGCTCAAGCAACCTTTCAAGGAATTTTGCGTGATAATAATTTTGGAGAACTGTGGGTCGATGGGATTGAACCAGAAAAGTATGATTGCATTTTTGCTTCAGTTCAAACATTAAACAATAGATTAGATTCACTTAATCTTTCTGAATCATTTTATGATTTCATTATTGTTGATGAAGTTCATCATATCGCAGCATCAAGTTATCGGCCAATAATAAATTATTTCAAACCGCAAATTCTTTTGGGCTTAACTGCAACTCCTGAAAGAATGGACGGGGAAGACATTCTAAAAGATTTTTCAGGAACTATCGCTGCTGAAATTAGATTGCCAGAAGCGTTAAACAGGAAATTGTTATGTCCATTTCAGTATTTTGGCATTTCTGACAGCATTGATTTATCTGATGTTGAATGGAAAAACGGAAGATATTTGCAAAGTGAACTAACAAAAATATACACTCATAAAGATAGGAGAGTTGGTGAAATAATAACGAATCTTAATAAATATTTGAGAGATATCAATGATGTCCGAGCTCTCGGTTTCTGTGTGACACAGGAGCATGCTCAATATATGGCTGAGAAATTCTCCCTTTCTGGTTTAAAAGCTGATTATCTGGTGAGTTCTAGAAATGAGATGAGAGAAGAGCTTAGACGGAAATTTATAAATAAGAAGATTAATTATCTTTTTGTAGTTGATATTTTCAATGAGGGAATCGATATACCGGAAATTGATACTGTCTTATTTCTAAGACCAACAGAAAGCTTGACCGTTTTTCTCCAGCAACTTGGTCGAGGATTAAGACTGTCAGATAGTAAGGAATGCCTAACTGTTCTAGATTTTGTAGGTAATTCAAGACCAGAATATGATTTTGAAGGAAAATTCCGGGCACTGATTGGAAAAACAAATACATCTACTCTAAAAGAGGTTGAGGATGATTTTCCTCATTTACCGCTAGGATGCGCTATTATTCTGGAAAAAAAGGCGAAAGATATTATTCTTCAGAACATAAAAAACGCAACTTCAATGAATAGAAATCAGTTGCTTAATAAAATTCGTAATTTCAAATTTCAAACGAAACTGCCACTTACTCTGAAGAATTTTTCAGAATTTTATCACATACCAATTCAATTTATATACAGAAAGGCTGGCTGGAAAAGATTGTGTGCAATTGCTTCACAGATTGATGACTTTTCCTCTATAAATGAAAACGAAATAGTACGCGCAATTAGCAAGAAGTGGCTTTCTTGTAGTTCTAATTCGTACTTTCAGTTTATTCTTTCCATAGCTAAAAATAATTTTGTTGTAAACATTGATAAATGCAATGAGGAAGAAAAGGCAATGACTTTAATGTTGCATTATGATATTTGGCAAAATGCTAGCGGCTTTAAAAATATTGAGGATAGTATCAAAGCAATAGGCCTTAATAAAGTTCTCTCAGATGAGATCATAGAATTCTTAGAGTTGCGTCAAGATAAAATTAATTATCTTGAAAAGGAAATATTATTACCTTACCATCAGCCTCTTAAGCTTCATAGTAGATATACCAGAGATCAAATACTTGCAGCCTTCGGACTTAGCACATTTGATATAAAGTCATCTAATCGTGAAGGTGTGGCTATGATACCATCAATAAATACAGAACTCCTATTTATTGATCTAATTAAATCAGAAAAGGATTTTTCACCATCAACTTTATATCAAGATTTTGCTTTGAGCGAACAGTTGTTTCACTGGCAAACTCAAAACTCAGCAAGACCCGATAAAGGGAAGGGACTATCATACATTAATCAAACAGAAAAAGGCAAAATTGTTTTGTTATTTGTAAGGGAGCAAAACGAGGATGAATATGGCAATACAATGTCTTATGTTTTTCTAGGTGATGCAAGATTTGTGGATTACTCTGGCTCCAAACCAATGAATATAACTTGGGAACTCAAAGAGCCAATGCCACCATTTTTCTGGAAAGATTCTGCAAAGATGGCAATTGGTTAAGCTGATAATTTAGATTTTTATGCCACATTAATGTTTCCAACTTATTAGTAAAAAATTTAAATTTATGAAAATGGTTAAATATTCTGAGGTTTTTACATTCACAGATCAACTTACAACTTGCCCATACTGTGGAGCACGAACAGAAATGTTTTTGGAAATTTCGGAAAGCCCAAATCAAGCCCAAATTCATAAATGCTTATCTGTTAAATGTGGCTTTGAGTTCACCGAAGTGAATGATAACTAATTGATCATTCATATCATATTAATGGGGGCTTCCATTGCTGGAATTTGAAAACTATCTTCCTGATATGGATCATCCATGGTACGAAATTGAAAAGATTGAAACCACATCTGCTGAAAATCCGATAACCGAACCATCGCCGAATTCCTGCGCCAAATTGAAAATATTACCAGGTAGCGCATACTAATATTCCGCTTTGTATTAGTGGTTCTGTCACTATTGCAGTAAATCGATGGTATTCTTACATTTAGGATAATTTGTGCATCCCAGAAAGTTCCCGAATTTTCCACTTCTCTTTATCATAAAACCACTTTTACAGTTTCCGCATTGTATAGAATTATCCAGAATTTCCAGGTTGTTAAATGTTTGATCACAAATTGGATAATGCGAACATCCTAAAAATTGTGTGCTGTTGGTAGAATTTTGTCTGATAACCAGGTTACCTGTCTGGCAGTACGGGCAATTCGTTGTTTTAAGTTTTCCGTCCACTGAAGTTAACAAGTAAATATTATCAGTCAGTAATTCAGCAGCAAACAACGATACATCTGATGGAATGAGTAATACTACTTCGTTTTTAGTTCTTGTTAATGCAACATAAAACAATCTTCGTTCTTCCGCAAATCTGTATTCTTCGTCATCGCTTAATAACAGTGATAATATCGGGTCGTCTGTCATTTTATTCGGAAACCCGAGTAAATGATTTTTGAGATTCAGAATAATAACATTGTCAGCTTCTAAACCTTTTGACTTATGAACAGTTATAAATTTAATATCAACATCTTCGAATCCCTGCACTTCTAATTTATCTGACTTTTCAATGTATCTGACTCTATTGTTTGAGGTTAATTCTATTAAATCATTGATATCAAAACTGTGCCGTCCTAAAACCAGGATTGGTTTATTTCCATATTTATTTACTAGTCGCCGGATTTCGTTTATGAAAGTTTCCTCAATTGCTGCTTGTTCGTAATGCACAAATCTAACAGGATCTTCCAAAGGAGCTTTTTTTGATTTTGGATTTTTGGGGATTTGTTTTTTATTCTTCTGTATAAATTTTGAAGTAATATCAATGAGCGACTGTGAATTTCTGTAGGTATGTTCTATCAGTAATTTTTCGTTTTTGCCAACATGCTTTTCGAAATTACTGAATAAGGAAATGTCACTACCTGCAAAACGATATATTGATTGCCAGTCATCGCCAACACACACCAATCTTGCACCGGATAAATCCCGGATTCTTTTGATTAAATTGAACCGGGCAAATGAAATGTCCTGATACTCATCAATAATTACATATTGATATTTGTATTCAGGCTTATTTTTATCTATTAAATCAGTTGCCTGATTGATCATATCGTTAAAATCAATCTCTTTTCTTTCTTTTAATACATCATCGTATTTCGCGAGAACAGGTAAAACAAACTGCAGAAACATTTTCTGTCTTTCAAGCATAAAATCACTGCTGACTTTAGATTTATCTGAAAATAAACTGATTAATAACTGAAAGTTCAATCGCCTTGATTTACTGAGATTTATAAAACTTTCAATAAGTTTAATGATTTCTCTTCCATATCTTTCATCATTATCAGTTAATTTTTTGTAGATACTTTGATGGTCTATTGGTTGAAAGGAAACATTCTCTTTTTCCAACATTTCCCTTAATTTTTTTAATAAAACTTTATCTCTGTTGTAAAAAGAATAAGTTTCCAATAGTTTTGTGTTGTTATCTCTGTGTCTTTGTCTTTTTATCTGCATTTCTTCGACATACTTCTTTTCATTATAGGGTGTAAGCCATTTCGCACAATTATTCTCATCTACACCAAAATGTTCTAACCATATATCATACTTTTTCAGATAAAAATCGGGGCGATACAAAATTTCTCCGTGAGGGTATGGTTTTTCATATTCATACTCAATGCCATTCAGGTATAAAAAATTGGCTATGGTAAGCTCTTCTATGCTTTTCACCTTTTCACCCTGCAAGGTGTCTAGAGATGATTTTGATACCATGTTTAAAGTTTCGCATTTTGATTTTAATGTTTGAAAGTCAATTCCTTTCTGTGTATCTAATTTCTCTCCCAATGAATTGTATTTAGCGTCTTCTTCCGGAATATTCAAATAGCAGGCAACAAATTGAATGAAGGATTCTACCGCTTCGGTATCCTCAAAAATGTCAGTTTGCAGATATTCTTTGATAACACTGCTTAAAGTGTTGTCATTTGTAACTGCAGGAATACTTGATTGAAATTTCTTTATGGTATCATAACCAAGTTTATGAAAAGTTGTCGCTTCGGCACCAATACCAAGTTTTATAATTCTTTCATTTAATTCTGCTACAGTCTTTTTTGTAAAAGACAGCAATAAGATATTTTCAGGCCTGATATTTTTCTTTTCAATCAGATATTTAACCTTTCCAAGGATTGTTAAGGTTTTTCCTGAACCTGCACCGGCTATGATCAGGTTGGAGTATTCGTCTTTTATAATTGCAGTCCGTTGCTGCTCATCCAGCTTATTTCCCTCAATATTATCGAAATATTGCTTTAATTTTTCCTTTTGTATAGCGACATAATTTTGGTTATAACTAACGATATAATTATCGAAATCTCCGAAAATCTGATTAAATTTTTTAACATTTTCTTCTTTCTTATAAATTTTTGTCTTGTTCTTAAAGAATCGCCCTGCTGTATTATATTTTGCTTTTATTTTGTCGCGTTGCACCCAGGAAACATAATCGTTTAAAGTATTGATAAGGTCAATAAATTCAACAATTTGCTTTAAGTTACTTAAATAAGAAATGTTCTGATACTTTTTATTTTCAGTTAATTGTCGGAGTGCAATTAGAAGAGCTATTAAAGCAATCAAAGAGATGATTAGTGCCAATATCATATTTGCTTTTTCGTATTTTTTTTGATTTGGTTGTTGTTTTTGCTCAGCAGTTAACCAGTGTTAAACCCATCAATAATTTAATCCTAAACTCCAATATATTTAAAATTCAAATCGATTTTCACTAGATACTGAATCATTCTTTCTGTAACCCCGGAAATTTACAAACATAACTCTGAAAAACAAATTATTCAAATTTATTCAAACTCCAAACTCCTAACGTCCAACGCCCAACTCCCAACGGTGCTTTTAAAAAATCATGCTTGTGTTTTCCCAAAAACATGCTTGTGTTTTCCGGAAATCATGCTTGTGTTTTTTTCAAAACGACAGTATGTTTTCACTGGCAGGGGAGAGATGCCTGCCGGCAGGGCATAAAAAAGGGGAAAAGTGGTTCTTTCCCCGGTGGCAAATAAGTTGAATCCTGCTATCGGCCTGTTTTGTAGGTTAGCTTGTCAGAATAGAATATTCCGCTGAAAACCACACCCAGCACCTTGTATTTAACTTCGCCCTGGATCACATTACCCTCCAGTTTGGTGATGGTACAGGCGTAGTCTTCTCCCTGCTCAGTGGCATACAAAACCTGTGGGTACCCGCCCGTTGCTGCATATTTGTGGAAATATCCCACGCTCACGCCCAAATCTCTGGCGTGGAAAGGATCAACGATGTAATGCTTTTTGTTCAGTTTCAGGGTCGCCGTGTCGTTGGCATAAAAATCAATCTGAATTCCACCATTTTGTGGTATATTGGAAATTACACTCAACTGCTGGTATGCAAGGGGATAATTCCAATAGGTGCTGAAGTTGGTAATGTATATTTCAGAAATATCAATGATGGTGTCTCTCCCATCCATGGTGGCAACAATCTTGTTGAGTTTGTAATCGCCATCTACAACATCCTCCTCATTCTTTTTATCGCATGAAAATAAGGATGTAAGCATTGCAGCAAGGCAAACAGAGAGAAGGATTTTTGTTTTCATAGGACACTTTATTTTAGAGTATTAATTAATGAAGTCAATCCGATACCAGTAAAGTTCAAATACAAAAGTATAGCGTCGATTTTCATTGATCAATCACCTTTTAATGTGATTTTTTAAGATGCTGGCTTACTTTATCTGAGTTGTGAGCAGTGAGTTGTGAGTTGTGAGTTGTGAGATATGAGTATGGAGTAAGGAGCTCGCCCGCCTTTGGCGGGTAAGGAGTAGGGAGTAAGGAGTAAGGAGTAATGAGTAAGGAGCTCGCCCGCCTTTGGCGGGTAAGGNAAGGAGTAATGAGTAAGGAGCTCGCCCGCCTTTGGCGGGTAATGAGTAATGAGTAAGGAGTAAGGAGTAGGGAGTAGGGAGTTGTGAGTTATGAGTTATGAGTTATGAGTAAGGAGTAATGAGTAAGGAGCTCGCCCGCCTTTGGCGGGTAAGGAGTAAGGAGTGGTGAGTAGTGAGTTGTGATAACAGAGTCCGGTGGTCGAGCAGCTTGCCCCGCAGAAACGAAGTTGAGGCGGGGGAGTCGAGACCACCAGAAAAAGGTTGTGGAAGCACGCACCTGCCTGAATGCCTGGCAGGCAGGTCTGAAGATGCGCTAACGGTGGGGCGGACTTTCTGATGCGCGCCAGTGCAAGGACCTTTAGGACCAAATCGTTTGAGAATACCATGAATGTTGAACCATTGCTAAATAATTCAGCATTCGCATAAGCAGCCTTCTGGATTTCGTAAGCTTGAAATCTCTAAAAACTTATTTTGCTAAACTCAGAACTATAGAAATTCAGGCAGCTGTGTTGCGAATGTTAGGCCCCGCCAAAATAGCGGGGCAAGCCCAGCGGCCTGAGCGACAGAAGGATAAATATATAAACAAGGCTTGGCCGAAGGGGTGTTTAAGCCTATAATGTTGGTTATGTTCGTATGAAATACCAGGCATACATAGGTGTAAGTGGAGATCCGCGCCAACGGTGGGTTGTGGAAGCACGCATCTGCCCTGTCTGCCTGCCGTATTCCGGCCAGCCACGCCTGAAGATGCGCGCCAACGGGGTGAAATACCAGGCATACATAGGTGCAGGTGGGGATCCGCGCTAGCGGTGGGTGGACTTATTACCTTTCATTTTGATCATTTTAAGTACAAACGACTCAGGCAAAGGGTGGCAGGATGATAAAGAAACCGGGAAGGGGAAAATACCCTGTTCCCGGTTCTTTTATCCGGCTGCATGCTGAAGTCAGTTGTTAAGAATATCAGTTGGTTGTGGTTGAATATACCGGGAAAGTGCTGCTTGTCCCGTCTTCATAGTCCAGTTTTACGCCCACCAGCCCGAATTTGTGGTTGGCGATATAGGTGATTTTGGATACCCCTGCAGCGCTCTTGACATAGCCGGGGTTCGACTCTACCTGTATCGTTTTGATCAGATAGAAGCCATAGGGATAGTCATCAACGCCGGTTTTGCTGACAACGGTCCGCACCTCGCCCGTAGAGCCGATCGGGTAGGTGTCACCCACGTTGGAGTCGTACTTCACCAGCACCCCGGCACCGGGACCGGTCAGGCATTTGATGCCTTCGGTGGTCGACTGCATCTGCATACCAGTAATGGATACCTGGTCTCCGTCGATGGTTACACCGGGGAAATTGGCGACCATATTTTTCAGCAGGGTATTGGTTACGGTGGCCGAACCGCTGTAAGTGGAGATACCATCGGTGCGATCGGTCACCACGGCGGTGAAATTGCTGACACCGGCGATTTCCATTGAACTGGATGAAGTGGTAGTACCCACTTCACCCATGGGTGATGGATCACCAGTGAGCACAGTCGGATCGTCTTTTTCGTCTTTGCATGAAACACTGAAGAGCATCAGGAAGATGCCCAGAACCATAACGGAAAGTTTTTTCATAAGAATTGATTTATGTAATGTATAAATAAATGCTACCGCGCAGGATTGATTGTCCTGCACAGGTAAGGAGAAATGGTCATGATCTGGTGTGACAAAGGTAAGAAACCGGATTGTCAACATATGTATAGTGTTGTTATAGTGTGATTTAGTGATTCCGATTCAGGGCCTGATTTCGGCAAATGCCTATTCTGCAAGCAGTTTAATACAGCTAAGATATGAAAACAAGAACCGGTATTTCAAATTTTAACGGCACTATTTTTAGTAATTTCCTGATATTTCTTAAAGTTGAGTTTTTTTTCATTCTGATGGGTAAATTTTAAATGAAAATCTTTGAGTACGGCTTATGTAGCCCTGCCGGAGGCGGGTATACCGGCTGGAAGGGATTAATCGTTAAAGTCACTTCGTTCGCTCCATTTCTTTGGTCGCTTAAGTCGCTCTATCGCTTAAGTCGCTTAAGTCGCCCCCTCTCACCCTCACTCATTCAAAATCCCCATCCATGCATCTAAATGTGCCACCCATCAAACAACCATTGGCTTTTTCTGTTGTATAATTGAATTGTTTTATAAAACAGCCTGCAAACACAATTATTCACATTAATAAACAAGCTATGAACAAATCAGATTTAATCGGTGCCATTGCTCAGAGGGCAGGAATTTCAAAAGCACAGGCCAAGAGTGCCATTGACAGCTACCATGAAACTGTGTCTGAAGAATTAAAAAATGGTGGAAGTGTTGAAATAGCCGGTTTTGGCTCATTTTCAGTTTCCGCAAGGGCTGCCAGGACCGGTCGTAACCCCAAAACCGGCGCTGCTCTCCAGATTAAGGCTGCCAGAGTTCCTAAATTCAAAGCAGGGAAAGCCCTCAGGGACGGATTAAAGTAAACACAGGTTTCCTGTAATACTGCCTAAGGCTCTGATCATGGATCGGGGCCTTTTTTTTGAAAGGTAAAATGCTTTGAGTATGAGATAGCTGTGGAAGTACGCACCTAATTGTGGAAGCACGCACCTGCCTGAATGCCTGGCAGGCTGGTCTGGAGATGCGCGCCAGCGCATGGGCCTTTCTGACCAAATTGTTCGATAATACCGTGAATGTTGAACCATTGAGAAATAATTCAGCATTCGCATAAACAGCCT
>WSXU01000023.1 GCA_009773455.1 Bacteroidota bacterium
TCACCGACCAGATCGCCCCGCAGTTTATCCAGATCGGTCCGCTCTGCCTCAACAGTGTGCCACCGGCCCTGCCGCTGACATCCGACAACGGCCTCACCGGAACCTGGAACCCGGCAACCATCAATACAGGCACCATCGGAACTACAACCTATACGTTTACCCCGGATGCAGGACAATGCGGTGTAGCGTTTGCGATGGATATCACCATCACCGATCAGATCGCGCCGCTGTTTGCACAGATCGGTCCACTCTGCCTCAACAGTGTACCGCAAGCCCTGCCATTGACTTCCGACAACGGCCTCACCGGAACCTGGAACCCGGCAACCATCAATACCGGAGTTATCGGAACAACAACCTACACCTTTATGCCGGATGCCGGTCAGTGCGGTGCTGCAGTCAGCATGGACATCACCATTACCGATCAGATCGCGCCGCTGTTTACCCAGATCGGTCCACTCTGTCTGAACAGTGTGCCGCCGGCCTTGCCACTTACCTCCGGCAATGGCCTCACCGGAACCTGGAACCCGGCTACTATCAACACAGGTGCAATCGGAACTACAACCTACACCTTTACCCCGGATGCCGGACTCTGCGGTGCAGTTGTTACCATGGACATTACCATTACCGACCAGCTTACACCGCAGTTTGTCCAGATCGGTCCGCTCTGCCTCAACAGTATGCCACCAGCCCTGCCGCTGACTTCTGAAGAAGGTGTTACCGGAACCTGGAATCCGGCAGTGATCAGTACCGGTGCGATCGGACAAGCCACCTATACCTTTACACCCGATGCCGTTTCAGCCTGTGCCACAGCGACGGTTATGGTTATTGAGGTGAGTAGTCCGGTAATTACTTCGGCTCCGGAAGTATTCAACGCAACCAATGGTCAGCCCAACGGATCTGTGGTTATCAATGCCGCTGGCAATGGACTGGAATACAGCTACGACGGCGGAGTGAGCTGGGGACCGGATAATACGCACAACGGATTGTTCCCCGGTGATTACACGGCATTGATCAGGGATGTTCATCTTTGCGAAATTTCGGTAAACTATACCATCGAAAATAATATCGTGGGTAATATCTTCCTGGCAGCAGAAAACAGCATAACCTGTATGGGAACCCCGATGCCGGTGCCTGTTGATGTGCAGGGATTTACCGGGGTGGCTTCGTTTGAGCTGCAGATGAACTATGACCCGACACGCTTGGGTTTTGGAGGCTATGACCAGGTGAATCCGGGTCTTCTCAATGGTACACTGAGTGTTACCGGTCCGGTTTCCGGGTTTATTCAGATTACCTGGACCGGCAACGGCCCGACCAACATAGCTGATGGTGAAAAACTGCTTAATCTCAACTTTAATACCTTAGCTCCGGGGACCGCTGACCTGCAATGGATGGATCCTGTCTGTACCTTCTATGCTGCCGACAGTTATCCGATTCCCGGTTTTTATACCAACGGCAGCGCTTACATCAAGCCATCGCCTGATGTGGAATTAAGCGGCGGCGGGATGTATTGTGAAGGGGATACTGCTGTATTGATGGCATCATCCATTGACGGACAGCTTCTTGACTATCAGTGGTCGGGCCCCGGAGGATCATCCCATGATGCCCAGGATTGGGTGTTGCCTGAACTTACACTCAGCGATGCAGGAGATTATTCACTTTACGCCATCAATGCTGAAGCCTGTAGTGAAACCATGCCACTCAGCCTGGAAGTTAACCCGAAACCTGTGTTCAGTATAGCACAATCCGATTCATTGTGCGCAGGCACCCCTTATCTTCTCGATGCCGGCAATGGATATGAAAGTTATCTCTGGCAGGATGGATCGGAGTTGCCCACCTTGCTGGTGAGAGATGCCGGACAATATACCGTTGAAGTGGTCAATGATAAAGGTTGTGCTGGGCAGTCCAGCGTATGGCTGGTGCCATGCTCCCTTGAGATGACCATTCCAACAGCCTTTACCCCTGATGGGAACAATCTGAACGATAATTTCAAACCGGTGATCGAAGGCGATATCCAGCCATCGAGGTTCCATATGCTGATCTACAATAAATGGGGAGAACTTGTATTTGAAACCTCCGACTACAGCAGCGGATGGGATGGTACTTTCAAAGGAAGTCCGGCACCACGGGGCATTTATGTATTTGTCTTAAGTTTTGAAGTTCCCGGTTATATCAACTCTTCACTCAACAGCCCGGTTCGCGGAACCGTTACTTTGTTGAGGTAACCGGAAGTACGCATCATAAGATGAGCGCCAACGAGGGGGTTAGGTGCACGCGCTGCAAGCGCGCGCCAGCGGGTACATTTCCACGCCACAATGTGGGGGAGGTCGGTGCCGGCATCGCTAAAAAATCGTAATTTCACCCCAAAATCTGACAACTATGAAACGCATACTGATGATTGCGGTGATGCTTGCCTGCACTACGCTGCTTTATGGACAGCCTAAGCGTGTTCTGCTGACCATACAATCCGGTATCAGTGTTCCCTTGTTTGATTTTGCTTCAACTGAACTTGGAAAGGGTTGTTTTACACTTCCGGGGTTTACCGGATCACTGGAAACTCAACTGGTAATCAATGAAAAGTGGTATGGGGTGGTTCAGGGGGGCATTCAGCTTAATCCGGTTGATGTAGGGCTTCTAGGCTACGAAAAAATGCAGGCCGACCCGTTTCTGCAGTCTATGTATATCCGGAGTGATCCCTTCAGGGTGATCCACCTGATGGCCGGCCCCGGTTATCTCAGGCACTTGGGAGAGTTTTTCACACTTGAAGGTCAGCTGACTGCGGGTGTGTTTTTTTCATCTACGCCGTATCAGCTGCACAAAACAGAATATTTCCTGACCGGACCTCCTTTTTATGAAATCACGGCATCAAAGGATGTGAGCTTTGCTTACGGGGCAGGCATCAGACTGGTGTATGATCTTACTCCTTGCTATCAGCTGGGAATAAGCAGTCAGTATTTACAATCAAGGGCCTCCTATAACTTTACCACCGGCTCGGGCATCCGTACTGACATCAGAAACATAAGCCTCTGGAATACATCACTGGCCCTGATTGTCAAACTCTTTTAAGATCATCCGGATTGGAGTAGTCCGCTAATCACCAGAGGCTGACCATCAGCCAGCCTCTTCACCAAATAACGCGAATTCGATATATTAGTGAATGATTTACAGTAACCTAAATATTTTTAAAACAATTTTGGAGTCGTATTTGGTGTTTTAGTGGTTTGGTGGCAGAGAGAATGTTGCCACAGAAGCACCAAAGCACGGAATTTCACCAAAAACCTGTTCTTAACGATTTGATTATCTTTAGCTTAATATTGATACAATAAATCGGACTTACGTTAAACAGATAATCTGAGGATTAATTGGATTTCATATTGTGGAAGACGTTTGTAATATCTTCATCGTCATCCATACGTTCCAGCATTTTCTCCACATCGGCCTGCTGCTCAGCGGTAAGGCTCTTGATGTCGTTCGGAATGCGCTCGAAAGCAAAGGATTTGATCTCAAAACCATTATCTTCAAGATATTTCTGAATCGGCCCGAAGCTGGTAAATTCGGCATAGATCATAATTTCTCCTTCATCGGTAAAAATCTCTTCGATGCCATAATCGATCATCTCCAACTCAAGCTCTTCCAGGTCGATGCCATCTTTCATGCCGACCCTGAACGAACATTTCCTTTCAAACAGGAAATCGAGCATTCCCATGGTGCCGAGGCTGCCGCCGTTTCTTGTGAAATAGCTGCGGACATTGGCCACAGTGCGGGTGGGATTATCGGTAGCCGTTTCAACTACAACGGCAATGCCATGTGGGGCGTATCCTTCGTAAACAACTTCCTTATAGTCGGTTGAGTCTTTTGAAACAGCCCGTTTAATAGCCCTTTCAACATTTTCCTTCGGCATATTCTCACTGCGGGCATTCTGCACCAGCAGCCTGAGCTTCGGATTCAATGCCGGATCGGGCCCTCCGGCCTTAACGGCGATTTCAATGTCTTTACCCAGTCGGGTGAATACACGGGCCATATTGCCCCAGCGTTTCATTTTCCTTGCCTTGCGGAATTCAAATGCTCTTCCCATGGAATGATTTCTTCTTGTATGATTGAATAAAATTCTGATTCTTCAATTAAGCCGTCAAAATTAACAGGATTCGGCGAATAATACTAATACTGAAATCAATGGATTTAACAATCATCTGGAATAAGCCTGAACCCTTCCTACGGCGGGCAATCCTGTAGCATTGTAACCCTGTAACCCTGTAACCCTGTAACCCTGAAACGTTGAAACCCCTCCTCCGGCGGGCAGGCCTGAAATTTTGAAATTTTGAAATTTTGAAACCATGAAACCATGAAACCATGAAACCTGAAACCCCTCCTTCGACGGGCAGGCTTGAAACTTTGAAACTCTGAAACTTTGAAACTCTGAAACCATGAAACCATGAAACCATGAAACCATGAAACCATGAAACCATGAAACATGAAACAATGAAACATGAAACCCCTCCTTCGTCGGGCAATCCTGTAACATTGTAACCCTGTAACCCTGTAACCCTGAAACGTTGAAACCCCTCCTTCAGCAGAACGGTCTGAAACATTGAAATCATAGACCTCATCCATTAAACGAACTTCTTCTAAATTAACCCGTCCTGCTTTTGCTAAGCAAACCCTTGGTATCTTTGTGCAAAGCATCCTTTATGCAAGAAACGCTGATGAACCTGCGTCGCGAACTGCACCGTTTTCCTGAATTATCGGGCAATGAAAAACAAACGGCCGGCAGAATTGCGAAGTTCCTGAAACCGCTGAAACCCGACCTGATCCTTGAGAAACTGGGAGGCCATGGTGTGCTGGCTGTATTCAGCAGCGGGCAACCGGGTCCGGAAGTGCTGTTCAGGGCCGATACCGATGCTTTGCCAATCAGCGAAACAACGAATGTTGACTACCGTTCCGTGCAATCCGGGGTGTCGCATAAGTGTGGACACGACGGGCATTCAGCCATCCTGGCCGGACTTGCAGCCCATATTTCAGCCAACCGGCCACAAAAAGGGAAATACCTCCTGTTGTTCCAGCCTGCCGAAGAAACCGGCATGGGAGCAAAAGCCGTGCTTTCCGATCCCTCTTTTGCCGGCTTTAACCCTGATTATTGTTTTGCCCTTCACAATCTGCCAGGATATACCCGAAATTCCATCATCGTAAGAAATGGCACATTCGCCGCTGCATCCATGGGAATGATCATCCGGCTTAAAGGGCGTACATCCCATGCTTCCGAACCGGACAAGGGGCAGAGCCCCGCAGCGGCCATGGCCCGGCTGATGGCGAGTCTGCCAAAACTTTCAGGCAACGGTCCGGCTTTTGGGTATTCCGACTTTGCTTTACTGACATTGATCTACGGAAGCCTTGGCACACCAGCCTTTGGAACCTCCCCGGGCGAAGCAGTACTGATGGCTACCCTGCGCGCCTACCTCGATTCGGATATGAAGTTACTGATAGACAAAGCATTGGCCCTGGTGAGAAAAATGGCTGAAACTGCCCAGCTTACCTTTGATATCAGCTATGCTGAAGAATTTCCGGCTACCACGAATCACCCGGATGCAGTAAAATTTGTGACTGAAGCAGCTTCAAAGTTAGGATTGCCCATCGTTGAAGCAGGACTTCCATTCCGATGGTCTGAAGATTTTGCCCATTTCGCCGGTCGCAGCAAATCTACCCTCTTTGGTATCGGTGCCGGAAAAACCCACCTCCCCCTTCACGACCCTGATTATGATTTCCCCGATAAAATTATCGGTGCCGGCGTTTCGGTATGGCAGACACTCTATGAAAGGTTTGCTTTCTGATCAACTTCAGGCAGATTCTTCCTTTGAATACAGGCGCAGCATTTCATTCCGCTTCCTTGTTGACTTTTTTTTCATATCCTGATACCGGAATGTCGGTAGTTCAGAACTATATTTTATATTTGGTGAGGAATTGCGGAAGGGGGAAACAAAGGGTAAAGGTATCTTGTTTATCCTGAGTCAGACCAGAATCATACAATTGTCGGGATGACATATAGCATCCGGATGATTTCTGGTTTCCTGATGCGGGCCATTATCCGGATATTGGGAGCTTTGATCCGGGATTTTTTTATATAAATTGAATTAACATAGCCTGGTTGCATCAATGCCGGGTTAATCCCTCCGGGAATGAAAATGATTATCAATGCCGGTAACATCAGGGTAGGCGGGATGTTGCAGGTGGCCCTTTCCTTTATTCATGAGCTCAGAAATATTCCTGAGCATGAATATCATGTGTTCCTTTCACCTGAGGTTGAACGGCAGGTTCGTAAAGATAAATTCCCCGCTAACTTTCAGTTTTACTCCTTTATCCGCTTTTCAGGTTATTCTGATCTGCTGATGCGGAAATGGATGGATTACAAGAAACTAAGGCGTTTGCAGTTACTCGAACGCGTGATCAATCCCGATGTTGTCTTTTCGGTTTTTGGCCCCACCTACTGGAAGCCAAAGGCACCGCATGTGGCCGGATTTGCCACCCCCCATTACGTCTATCCCGAATCTCCCTATTTTAGTGAAGTTCCTTTCAGCCACCGAATCAAACAGAGCCTCTTCGGAAAGCTCAGGCAGTTAATGATGATCAGAAACATCGATTACCTGATCGCCGAGACGGCCGGGGTTAAGGACCGGCTGATCAATTATCTGAAAGTGGATGAGCACAGGGTTTTTCATGTATCCAATACACTGAATGAGGTTTACAATCAACCTGAGAAATGGACATTCAGGGCTAAATTGCCCGCAAGGGAACCCGGAGAGCTCAGATTGGTAACCATATCGGCCAATCATCTGTTCAAGAACCTGCAGATTATCAACGAAGTGATCAACCAGGTGAGGATACTCCGGCCTAATCTGAACATTAAGTTCATTCTGACCATACACCGGCGGGAATTTAAAAACCTGGGAACCAACCGCCGTTATGTTCATTTTACAAACCGGCTCAATGTGAATGAGTGCCCGTTTTTGTATTCCCAGTGTGACTTCATGTTTCTGCCGACTTTACTTGAGTGTTTTTCTGCCTCATATCCAGAAGCCATGAAAATGGGATTGCCCATACTGACATCAGATCTGGCTTTTGCCCGTGAAGTCTGCCAGGATGCTGCCTTGTACTTCGATCCGGTGGATGCGCGCGACATCGCGGAAAAAATTGTCTACCTGCACGAAAACCCTGATTTGCAGGAAAAGATGCGGACCTCCGGGTTTGAAAAACTTGACGCATTCGGTAATTCCCGCGAGAGGGCCGAGAAATTTATACAGGTAGCAAAACTGGCGGCAAGTGTCCCATCCAGCCAGAAACGAGGACTGCACAGCGGAATTATTTTACCATCTTTAAAGATGCCATCCGCCCCTGCGAATCCATTAGCCTGATGATGTAAACACCCCGGTTCAGACGCCCGGTATCAAGCCTTATTTCGTTTCTTCCCCTGTTGAGCCGGTGTCTTTCCAGACGGATTGCCTGTCCTGTCAGTGAAACCACCGAGAGGGTTATGTCGGTTTCTTTTGTCACTGCCACCATTATGCCGGCACTCCGGTCATCGTAAAAGTGAATGCCGGTGTTTCTGAATACAGCCGGCCACTCAACACTTCCCGGTCCTCCTGAAGTCAACCTTAGGTCAAGCCTGACCGGAAGGTGATCCGAATTGTTGTACAGCGCATTCAGCACATTTGACGGCACTGATGTATTAGCCGGTGAGTCTGTGATGGATTTGTTGAAGTGTTTTCCATCCTGGCCCGTCGCACGATAGGAATTGGTGATGTACTTCAATCCCATGGTGCCGTTGATCAGCTGGGCAGTGGCCATGATATGGTCAAAACGGTCGTCCATGCCACCGGTGGCCTGGCATCCGGCAGAAGCGGTGGTGACCGACTGGGTGTGCCATGAGGCAAAAGAACTGTTGCCCGACCAGTTTCCGGATTTACTTACCGGATCAAAAAACCTGAAATCCCCGGCCGACAGGTTTGTGAGGTTCAGGTAACAAATCTCGGACGATGAATAGGTATTCAGATCGCCCATAAGCAGGTAATTCCCGGGCTCCTTGTAATTTTTCAGATAACTGATAACATTATTGGTCATGTCAGCCCTGTCGTCTTCGTCACTTGCATAACTTCCGGCCTTAAGGTGAGCCACCACACAGTGCAGATAAACGGTGTCGCCTCGCTCCAGGTCCGGCGTTTTGCAGTACAAGGTGTACAGGTCGGCATCCCGTATAAAATACTGTACTAACTCGTGCGATTTCAGAACCAGCTTTTCCTTGTTGTAATAAAACATATTCACGATGTCGGATCCGGCAACATTGTTGATGGGGCCCTTCGCATACCATGTCCTGCCACTGGTGTTCATCACGCTGTTAAGAATCCTGTTGTGATAAAATTCATAACTGCTGATTTCATTCACTGTCAGAATATCCGGCAACTCATAATCAATGATGGTCTTGATCCAGCCATCCTTGTTTTCATGGTTGTTGTTTGCCGTGGTGCAATAGGAGGTGTAGTTGCCGTAATTGAGCAGGTTATAGTGCATGATCTTCAGGGTGTCCTGTGAACGGGCCGAAAATGCTGCGATGATCAGAATGAGTGTCCCTAATTTCTTCATCAGGTGCAGGAGTGATTTCTTGATTTGATTAAGATGGTATTTATACAAATTTAGACAAAGTGAGGGAAAATTTTTAATGTCTAATGTCTGATATCTGATTTCCGATTTCTGATGTATGAATCCGTTTACGTCTTTGCTTGTGTTGCAAACAGAATGGAGCCTGAACTATAGTTTGCTATATTGACCGGCAATTCCATCCGAATTGTTGAACATAAATTTTCTGACATCTTCCAGGGTGTTCACTTTCTCGTGCCAGTCGGGATCAGGGAAGTTCTTCAATGCCTGGTCAATGTTGGTTTCGTTGACAAAGTCGCTGATCACCGTACATCCTTCCAGTTTATTCAGGGGTTCCAGAAAGATATAACCGTCGAACAACTGTTCCAGTGTAAAGTCGTTGTAGCCCATGGCATTGAGACTTCTGTCGGGAAGCTTTCCTGCCGGTGAATGCAGCAGGTCAAAACCTGCGGGCTTATTGTCATTTAGAGCCATTAATTTCTCTATGGCCCCTTCACAGGGGGAAACCGCAAAATACCGGTCCCCTTCCTTCATGGTGAATGCCTGGTGCAGGATGATGCTGAACACCTTTCCGGGATATTTCCTGAACAGCCGGTTTCCCAGCCAGTCATGGTCAAAATCATAGAAATTATCACCGTTGTATTTATAAAATGCAGAACCATACCTTGAATAGGCATGCGGCGTACCCACCAGGGCCAGGATTTTTTCGTTTTTCAGGATAACCTCTTTTTCAATGACTTCAGCCCTGAATTTGTCGATGGTCCCCATCGGGAAGACCCGACCCATAGATTCAGGATTTCTGGTCCCGGTGAACTTCTCCCAGTGAAAGATGTAGCTTAAATTGATGATTCTGAACTTTCTGGTTTTTTCGGGCAGCGACCGGTTGAGTTGCCAGGCTGCCTTATAAACATCAAGATACTCCTGAAAGCCCCAGGTTACATTGTAGGTAAACATGATTTCCCTGGCAAGCTGCTCGTTGTAGGTTTCTGAGGTAACCAGTGCATCCAGCTTGTCCTGAACTTCAAAGGCACCGAACTCCATCCCGATTTGGTAAATACCGTTATCATACAGCTTCGGCACCAGCGACTGCACAAACAGCAGGTTTTCCCTTACCATATGGTGTTCACCCAGGAACACAACATCATAATTCCTGAATTTATCAATCACATAAGTTTGAGGGTCCGGGGCCGATTTTTTGATGTAATCAATCATGCCGGGAGTAACCTCCTGCGCAGTAAGGCTGAGGTGAAATATCAGCATGAAAAGGAGAAAAGGGATTCCGGAAAGGGTTTTCATAGAAGTACAGCTATCATGGCAATGGAATACTAAGGTAGTGAATTTACCTTTAAAAAACACTGATGAACTCCGGCTGAGATTTCGGACTGACTAACGATCAAAAAAGGCAGTATATTCCTTGCCGCTGTTCAGGATACCAATTCAAAGCAAAGGTCAAGGGCTGTGAACTGAAGAGAAAAGGAGTAATCGTTTAAATTCCTGAATCATCTATTTATGCACATTCCGGATAAACTCTTCCACTTCAGGAACACCACCCTGGTAAATCAGGTAACCGTTGTAGGGCTCCCGTGATGTGATCTCATCGTTGATGGGGGTCAACATCAGTTTTTTCACCTCTTCATGGTCGGTGGTTTGTCCCAGCGCCCAGCCCAGTTTGATGTAAGCGGCTTCCGGCAGCATATTGGCCGCAGGAACAATGCCCTTGGCCATCAGGTCGCGACCGGTGTCATAGACAAACATATGGGCATATCCCCACAAGGTCTGAACAGTCATATAGATATGAACGCCGGCGGCATGGGCCCGCTCAATGGCGGGATAAATGGGCTTGTTTACATGACCCAGCCCTGTGCCTGCAATCACGATACCTTTGTATCCGTTGCTGACCAGCGAATCGATGATATCCGGCTGCATATTGGGATAGTAATAAACAATGGCCACTTTCTCTTCGAAATAGGGGAGAATGGTCACATTTCTGTCCTTGCGCCTGTGGTTGTATTCTTTTTTAATCGGTTCAACCCCTTTGCGGGTTACGGTAGCCAACGGGGTGTCGCCGATGGTGCGGAAAGTGGAGCGGTAAGAAGAGTGCATTTTCCTCACCCTGGTTCCGCGATGCAGAAATCCGTATTCATCGCTGGTGGGCCCGAACATACAGACCATAACCTCGGCAATGTCACCATGACCGGCAGCGGTGGTGGCATGCATCAGGTTCAGCGCGGCGTCGGAACTCGGACGGTCGGATGAACGCTGGGAGCCAACGAGCACAATGGGTACCGGAGAATTCTGCACCATATAGGTCAGTGCGGCAGCGGTATGATGCAGGGTGTCGGTTCCATGTCCGATCACAATCCCGTCAACACCATTTTCGATCTCTTTCCCAATGGCAATGGCCAGTTTCCGGTAATTATCCGGGGCCATGTTCTCACTGAACACCGCGAAAACCTTCTCTGTGGTGAGGTTACAGATCTGGGCCAGCTCAGGCACAGCACCATACAGTTCCCCTGGTGAAAAAGCGGGAATAACGGCACCTGTGCGGTAGTCGAGACGCGAAGCAATGGTTCCTCCCGTTCCGATCAGCTTCACTTTCGGCAGACCGGGTGTATTGGGGAATTCCTTTTCAGGGATCTTGTAGTTGGCTTTTTTGTAGCCTGTTTCTTTCATTCCGGTAATGGTCGCAATGTCGATACCGATGTTGTAACCGGTAATGATCTTCATTACAATGTGCTGATCGTCATCGTTTTCCGCCCTGGGCAGCACGGTGCCGGTAAAAGGACCGCGGGTGGTGGTCACTTCAGCCTGTCCCCATACACGGACATTGAATTTCTTAAGTACTTCGAGTGAAGCTCCTTTATATCCCTGAAAAATATCGTCGGCCATTTTGTTGGATTGTGTTTTGAGTATTGATTGAGTGTTTTTTTTTACATCCTGATTATATGGTTCCGGAGGTTTCTCTGATTTGCTGATTGGAATTCAGTTTCATTTTTTAACCGTAAACCTTAAATCAATGTTGTTTAGTTAAGAAAAATTGTCTTCGACTTCGCTCAGACTGACAGCCATCCTGAGCGAAGTCGAAGGATACTATACATTTTGTTTTCAAATCCGAAACCTTAGCTATTTGACATAAATCGTAAATCAAATCATCTTCGCC
Source organism: Bacteroidota bacterium (assembly GCA_009773455.1). GTDB lineage: Bacteria > Bacteroidota > Bacteroidia > Bacteroidales > Lentimicrobiaceae > Lentimicrobium. The sequence continues at coordinate 11,801 of WSXU01000023.1, forward strand.
AGTTCGGTCAGCTCCACATTCCCAATAGCCGAACGCCTGAGTTGTCCCATAATCCAGTCCTTCTCAACTCCGGGTCTTTCGGTATGCTGAATCTCGGCAAATTTGGTTTTCAGGAATGGCAACTTTCCAAGAAGTTCCTCCCGGGCTACTTTTTTAAATTTTATGCTGGTCAGGGCGGATTCGAATTCGAGTTTCGGATGCTCATACACATGGGGAAGCATCAGCCAGGCTATCTCTGGTGACAGTGCCTTTTCTTTGATGTATTTCAGCAGGCCGTAAACAATCCTGTAATTGAATTCGGCCACCGGTCTGGCATGTCCTTCCACAAATTTAAGTTTGTGTCCGAAAAGTGTTCCCACAAATGCCGGATTGTATCCCAGTTCATTCACGATCCTTTCAATCAGCGGGAAAAGGTCTTTCTTAAAGATATAGGTATAGGTATCTTCAGGTATTCCCCAGTTCTTCATAATATGATAACGGTCAATCACTTCCTGCGGAAGGTTACTGCCCAGCTTGTCGATCAGGCTGTTTTCGAGCGGAATGGGAGCGCTGTCGGTATCGGGATACATACGGTCGGCACCCGGCAACACCCGCTCAAAAATGGTGGTTCCGTTTTCAAAAGATTTTCGTGTTTCGTTCGGTATCCCTTCGAAAGCCATGAGGCAGCGTTCCTGGATGGTTTCAGTGGCCGTGGCCATGTCTTCTTCAGGTCCCCATACGATGATCTGGGCATCACCATTCGCGGCCTTCAGCAATTTCCGGATACTGTCCCAGTCTTTCGGGGTGATGACCTGGTCAAACTGCTCGGTATGCACCATATTTGGTTTTTCGAGACAGGCAATTACCTTCAGCCGGTCGGTGAGCTCGTTGGCAAACATTTTACCGGGCTGGGTGAAGTGGGAAAGTGTCCCTTCAAATCCCGGAAGGTTAACGGCAATTATTTTATGCTTCAACCGCTTGGTGTCGGCCAGTGGGGCGTAATCAAACTTGAAGTCGTGGAAGTCGAGCTCCACCTGGTTGATTTTCCAGTTTTTATAATCCTGAATGCTTGCTTTCAGCCTGTCGCGCAACATCAGCAGCGACCATTGCCTGAAACATTCGTTGTGCGTGAGTTCAGGAATCCAGCGGGTATGGGCTACGCCTTTGATTTCAACCCGTGAGCCGCCACGGCAGCTTACATTCACATCTTCGCGGCCGGCGCCGATGCCTGTACGGACTTTACCGGTGCTTCGGTTGAGAAAGCGGATGTAATTGCAGGCTTCCTTCACCTCGTCCGGATTTACCATATCGGGATAGGTAACTGTTTCGATCAGCGGCATACCCAGACGATCGGTCCGGTAGATGCGGGTATGACCAATATCGGAAACTTCGCGGCAGGAATCTTCTTCGAGGCTGAGCTGGATCAGGCGGATATTTTTATGTTTAAGTGGAATCATACCTTCAACACCTATAATCGCTGTACGCTGGAATCCGGTCGGGATGCTGCCGTCGAGGTATTGTTTACGGGTGATGTGCACCTCACCGACGATGTTGAGTTTTGAAAGCAGCGATATTTCGATGGCGATCTCCAGTGCTTCCCTATTGAGTGGAAATGGTGGTGTATCGTCAACTTCATAGGTACAGGTGGTCTCGTTCTTCAGCCGGTAAACGATGTTTTTCCTTGTCTTGAATTCCATCAGGGCGGTTCCGTCGTATTCACCCAGTTCGCTCAGGGTCGGACGCATATGTCTGATGACTTCAGCATCGAATACATCGGGTTTGTTGTAGAGGCCTGCCGGGCAATGGCAGAATAGTTTTTCCCTGGTCTTCAGCTGCTGGTGTACTTCCAGCCCGGACATAAATCCTATGCGGTCGTAGGTTTCCTGGGTGGCATCCTGCCGTTTGACATATCCTGCTGCTTCAAGTGTTTTACGGTAGTTTTCGCTGGGGTCGAAAGGTTGATTCATCCTGTTTGATGGGTAGGTTAAGAAGAGGTCAAACCTACACGAATTTTCGGAATCCAGCAAAAGAATTTCGGGGGAAGTTTTGCTAAAAATTATTGGGTTTGGATTTGATGATTAGCAGATTTGAGGATTTGAGAATTCGTTGATTCGTGGATTTGTGGATTGTAATATAGAATATTGGAATAATGAAAGAATGATTAAGACATTTCCAGACTGTTAATCCTGTTAATCCTGTCGAATGAATTGATTAATGAAACGATTGATTGACGTTTTTCCCGACTCCCGACTGTTTACTGTTTAGTTCCGGGCGGTCCCCGGCTGGTCTCGTCTTGATAGCTGCCGGAAAAAGACCACTACGACCCTGTGCCTGACCAGAACTTGTTCGTTGGATAAACCAGCATTAGTATCACTGGTTTTTACTTTAAGCCTGTCAGAGGCGGATAAACTTTGAGCTCGCCAAAGGCGGGAAAACTTTGAGCTTTAATTTTACTAAATTCGTAGCATAGAACCCAAGCCAAAACCGGTATTTGAAAAACGCATCTTCTGGGATGTGGATTTTGACAAACTCGATTACGATGCCAAAGCGAACTTCGTGATTGAGCGAGTCTTTGAGCGCGGCGATGTGGAAGACATCCGCCAGTGCCGGCGCTATTACGGAGACGAAAAGGTGACGGAAGCCCTGCTGAAAGCTAAGTTTCTGCCGGAGCACCGCATCCATCTGGCCAGCGCTATGATTGGTAAACCATTGGAAGAATTCAGATGCTATATACTCAGACAGTTGAACCCGGGACTTTATCCGTATTAAGCAAGCTGATGGATTTGCCTTCTTTAAGGCAATTCAGTCTGGTTGGTGGAACTGCCATGTCACTTCGGTATGGTCATCGTAGTTCTGTCGATCTGGGTCTTTTTTACCATCAGAATTTCGATCATTCTCACATTGAAGCGGAACTCAGATCAGAATTTGGTGATGGATTTATCTTTGAACATGGCCACCGGCAATTGGGAATATTCTGCTATATAGAGAAAGTGAAGGTTGATATTGTTCATTTTCCACATTTACCAATCGGGGATATTGTCGTTGAGTCCGGAATACGAATGTATGATGATAGTGACATCGCGGCGATGAAGATTCAGGCCATTCTGGGGCTTGCCCGGAAAAAGGATTTCTGGGATTTGCACTAACTGCTGAAACATCATTCTTTACAACAGATTATGGACTGGTACAAACAAAAATACCCCGGTCAGATGCTCGCCATAAGTATTCCTAACGCAATAGCTTATTTTACAGAAGCCGATGAAAGCGCCCCCCCCGTCAGCTTCAAAGGACAGACCTGGCCTCAGATTAAGAAAGATATCTCGAAAGTTGTTAGTGAATATCTGAGGTAAACCGAACCGGCATTCTCTTTTGAGATGAAAATTTGCGATGGAGCGACTTAAGCGAAAGAAAGCGATCAAGAGAAAATTAATCTGTGGAAATTCCTGCCAGCCGGCAGGCGGGCGTCAGATCCCTGCCATGTGGCAGGCAAGCGTGTCATCCGTGTTCTTATATGGATCGGCCTTGACAGCCACGCGATGAATTATCTTTGTGTTTTATTGCGACATTTGCGGTGAATAAAAACGGGTGTTGCAACAATTCTCACCAATGCCTGTTAATTACGCAACCGTATCTTATGGGTTATGCAGCGGTAACTAATGCAAACCCCGAAAAATGCCCACCCTGAAGAATGAAAAAACTTGAACTTTATACTACATTTGCCTGTCCGCACTGTAAAACGATGAAAAGAACCATCAGCGAAGTACTCCCGGAATTTGAAGGACAGTTTCAGTTCAGTGAGATTTCGGCAAGTTCGCCGATCGGATATATAAAAAGCCTGAAAAATAATATCCATTCAGCACCCACATTATTGATCGACGGCCGGGTAATGGCCCGTACCGCTCTCAGTAAAACAGAATTGATAAACCTTCTAAAATCAGAATTATGAGTACAGAGAAAAAACCTTTGCGCTGCCCCATGGGTGTTCCCGGTGGTATCATTGCTGCCCTGGCCGGCCTGGCCGGTATCATCATCAGTGCCATGAACTCGGAATGGCTTTCACTGGCCCTTTCAGTCGGCCTGTTTATGGTTGCCCTTCCGTTTGTCAGGGTTACCATGATGGTTCACTCAGCCAACGATCGGTTGGATGCCCTTGAGAAAAAGGCAGGTACAAAGTAGCTGTAACTTTGTAAAGATTATCCGGAAAGCGATGCACCTGCAAAGGTAAAGGCATCGCTTTTTTAATGGTTATAGCCCGGATTGTATTAGTTTTGCATCAGCTAAGCAAGATCACTCATGCGCAACATTATCCTGAACCTTATCATCCTGGTATTACTTTCTTCCGGTGCTATTGCCCAGCAGACCCGCAAAATCAGGCTTGTACAGGCCGATGTTATGAGTTACGACAAGCGGCTTGGGGCTGATGTTCAGCGGATTATCGGGAATGCCATCTTCGAACACGATGGAGCCCTTCTTTATTGCGATTCGGCTCACCTCAACAATGCCACCAACAGCATGAAAGCCTACAGCAGGGTACACATCAAGTCCAGCGATACCCTGAACCTGTATGGCGACTCCATCTATTACAGCGGTGAAACCCGTATTGCCGAAGTCTTTGATCATGTTAAACTGATCGATAAACAAACCACACTTACCACCGACAAGATGATTTTCGACCGGAATACGGGGATCGCGTCATACCTGACGGGTGGTCACATTGTAAACGGACGCAATACGCTCGACAGCCGCCGGGGATATTACCACACCAATACCAAGGACTTCTTTTTCCGCGATCATGTGGTGCTGGTCAACCCCGACTATGTCATGAACTGCGACACTCTGCGCTACAATACCCAGAGTAAAATCAGCTGGTTCAGGGGGCCTACCACCATCAAGGGAAAAGATACCGATATCTATGCCGAAAACGGATGGTACAATACCATCACTGACATTTCGGAATTCAATGAGAATGCCCGGGTTAAGAATGGCGACCAGGTACTGACGGGTGACAGCCTTTATTATGAAAGAAAAAACGGATATGGTCAGGCATTCAGGAACATACAGGTGATAGATACTGTGCAGGATATGATTGTTACCGGTCAGTATGCCATTTACCAGAAAAAACTGGGGTATACCATGATCACACAACGGCCTGAAGCCCTGTTTATGGAGGACAGTGACACCTTATTCATGCATTCCGATACCATGCGGGCAACCTTCGATTCAACGCGGAAAACCAAAGAGGTATTTGCTTATTTTCATGTGAAGTATTACCGGCAGGACATCCAGGGGATGGCCGATTCACTGGTTTATACCTTCAGCGACTCTACCATGCGTATGATGGGCACCCCGGTGATCTGGACCGACGACAACCAGCTTACCGCCGATTCCATTCACATCACCACAGCCAACAAGCAGCTGAAGAACATGTTCCTCTACAATGCGGCGTTTATCATTTCGAAAGATACCCTCGGTACGGGATACAATCAGATTAAAGGCCGCAATATGACCGGTTATTTTAAGGAGAACGAACTCACCTCAATAAAGGTGGAAGGCAATTCCGAAACCATCTACTGGGTAAGGGAGGAAGATGGGACGCTTACCGGCATCAACAAGGCTTTTTCGAGTAATATGTCTATCCGTTTGAAAGACAAAAAGATGCAGCAAATAGTATACATCGAGAAGCCCGAGGCAGTGTTATATCCTGAGGGGGAACTGGGTCAGGCAGATTTACTCCTCAAGAATTTTCAATGGCTGGGCGACCGGCGTCCGTTGAAGCGTCAGGATATTTTTACCTGGTAATTAGCGGATGGCTGCCCTGATTTCCTTTTCAATATCCACAAACTTCTGTCTCCAGTTACCGATCTCCGTCCTTGCTGCCTCCAGGTTTTCAATCATCTCATCTTTTTGTGACGGATCAAAATCAGCTTTCCTTGAAAGATTAACCAGCATTTCACCCACCGATCGTGCCGCATTGGCTTCTCCGCCAATGTAATCCCAGATCAGTTGCTTTAACGTGTCGGGGTCTCCAAAGCTGATGTTCGTCTTAAGCTGGAAAATGCCTTTCTTTTCAAGGTTCATGGCTGCATTGCGAAGGGTGTCGCACAATTCAAACTGACGGTATTTTTGTTCCCAAAGCAGAAAGTTGCCCATTTCGAATATCATCCTTCGGGCTTTTGCGTCATCGCCGTATTTTAGCTCACCACTCACAGTGGTAAGGTGCTGTTTAAGAATGGTCAGCGTTTCATCAATAAGTTCAGCCGTATCGGCCAATGCCTCCTTCATTTCCCTTTTTTCTGTTTCAGGAATTTCTGCGGCAGCTTTAACTCCCTTGAAAAGGGCGCCGATAATGTCAAATACCTCGCTCAGACCTGCTATTTTGATTTCCATGATGTTTGTTTCTGGTTTGGAATACAACAATCAGGGTCGTACCTTGTTCAGGTGTGTTTGATCTCATTCAGGGAAAAAGTCAGAAATCAGATTCCCGGGGGATTCACCTGGCCGGAAAAAAGATGGACGCACCGGTGTGGCTGCGTTCATGATTGTTATCATTGAAAGGATGTTCTGAAATCACTATTTCCGTTAGGCGGAAGTCCTTATTCCAATGGAATATTGCCGGGTGTCTGTCTTTCGGCATCATCTGCTTCAATGATTTCAGTTACCACATAATTGCTCATTCCACGCCATGGTAAAGGGTGAAGGTATTCTTTGTACCGTAGCTCAACAAAGCGGCCTCCGCAGCGCTCCAGAACAGCAGCTATGCTGTCATTTCTCACACTGAATTCAAACTCATTACTCTGAATTGCACCCGGTGTCTGCGTCCTGAATCCATCCTGGATCAGCCGGCCTTCCCAGGTTTTAAATATGTAGCCTTTTTTCACGAAAAAGTTTAGGTTGCCTGCCTTTACACCTTCACCAAATACAAAGTAATAGCGCCACCAGAGGAAAACAGCAAGGAAAATGACAATAACAGTACCTGCAATAATGATGGGTTTCTTTTTCATATCCGTGAGTTTTAAAGAATTCCTGAATCCTTTATCATGTGTAGTCAAAGATAGCCAATTTTTATAATGGAATCCTGATCAATTCCTGCCGGCGGAGCAGCAATGGTTCGATATGCATGGTATCAGGTCCTTCCGGCAGAAGAAAATGGCAGATTAAACATCAGAAATGAATAGGATGCACGATGATGGTGCATTTGCAAGCCAGCCGGAACGATCCGGGTGTAGCAGGAAACAACAGAAAGTACAGAATTATTTATTATCCGTCGGTTCAGCGGGTAAAGGGGGTTGATAGCCATTCCGCCTGGAGTTCTTTCCGAATACCGAAAAGTGAATGTAACGTTCAGGGTGCAACTTCATATCTTCGATCAGCTGTTTGAGCTCTTTGGATGAGGCTTCCAACTCGTTGTACATCTTATCGTTGTTTACCAGTTGACCAAGGGTGCCCTGTCCGGTTTCGATTTTCTGAACGATGACCGACAACCCTGAAACTGATTTATTCAGGTTGGACATGGTATTGGCGATGTTGGCCCTGGCCAGGGTGTCGCTGATGTTGGCGGCATTGGTGAGCACCCTGCTGAGGTTCTCATTGTTCTGCTTCAGGTTGGCGCTGATCGATTCAACGTTGCTCAGAATCCTTACCAGCCTGGTTTGCTGGCTTGTGAGCAGGGTGTCGGCCGATTGCGAGGCACTCTGAAGGTTAGCCATGGTGTTTTTCAGACTTTCGATGGTGTTGATCAGGTTGTCGCGTGTTTGTTTGTTGAAAACGTCGCTGACAACCGTTAGTACCGTATCGATGGAGTTTATCATGTTTTCCGCTTTGCGGATAATGGGCTGAACCATATCATTGACTTCGTCCTGGAGGCTGGTTTGCACCTGCGAGATAAGTGTATCGCCCGAAACAGCGTCTTCAACACCATTGCCGATGACAATCTGTATGCCTCTGGTACCCAGAAGGTCAGAACTGAAAATACGTGCTATTGAATTCTTTGGAATCCTGATGCTGTTCGACATACTTAGCTCCACAATCACTTTGCCGGGCCTGTCGGGATGAAAGCGCATACTGCTGACCTGACCCACGGCCAGACCGTTGATGGTGACGGCATTGGCAGTCATAAGGCCGGCGACATTATCGTAGACAGCGTAGAATGTGCGCTGTCTGTTGAAAATATCCTTGCCCTTCAGGAAGTTAAACCCCCAGATAAAAGCTGTAAGGGTAATAACGGTTAGCAGACCGACCTTTAGTTCACGTGTAAGTTTGAGTGCCTTCATAATTCAGGTGCAAAGATAATCAGTTTTTCAGCAATTTCAGGGCTTCATCAAAGGGAATGCGCTCACCGTTTACAAAGGCTACTACGAAGGCATCTTTAAATCCTTTTGCGGCCACTTCACCCACCAGTTTTTGTGCATCTTCGGGAGTTTTCTCATTCCCGACGGTGTATTTGTAAATCCCCTGGTGAAGATACCATCCGACACTGTCAAGATCCCTGAACTGAACCGCATCAGTGCTGAGCTTTGTTTTTGAAATGAGAAACTGAACCTTGAAAACGGGTGTACCAATGCCCTGACTGTTGTCGGTTATTGTATTTCCGCTATTTACAGGCTCTTCTTTCTTTTCTGCGGGAGGTTCTTCATTTTTAACGGCCGGCGTGCTGACCGGGTTTTCTGCTATTTGCTCCTGATTATCATTTCCTGTTTTTTCTACCGATTGCTTGTATTCCTTCACCGCAGAATAGATAGCCTGGGCAAGCTTATTCTGTCCGTCTTCCGATACCAGTATTTTCTCATCATTCAGATTGCTGATAAACCCGGTTTCGATGAGAACGGATGGCATGGTGGTTTTATACAGAACGAGAAACCCGGCTTGCTTCACTCCGCGGTTATACATATTCACCTTCTCCCTGAGATGGTTCTGAACCATCGAAGCCAGGTTGAGACTCTGATCGAGGAAGGCATTCTGGAGCATCGAAAAAAAGATATATCCTTCAGGGGAAGAAGGATCGAACCCATCATACTGCACATGATAATCATCTTCGAGCAGGATTGCTTTGTTTTCAAGCTGTGCTACCGCAAGGTTGGCCTGGCTTTTATGCAGCCCCATGACATAGGTTTCTGATCCGTATGGCGATGTGGATGGGTTGGCATTGCAGTGAATCGAAATAAACAGATCGGCTTTGGCCTCATTGGCAATCTTTGCACGTCTGTATAGTTCAACAAAGACATCTGTTTTCCGGGTGTAGATTACCTCAACATCTTTAAGGTTTTCCTTGATGTATTTCCCTGTTTTCAGCGCAACCGAAAGGGCAATGTCCTTTTCCTTGGCATTTTTCCCGGTAGCACCCCCGTCGTGTCCGCCGTGCCCGGCATCAATCACAACCCTCCTGACTTTTTGGGCTTCCAGTGTAAAAGGCAGCAGGAGTATGCCTGTTAACAGAATAATTAATGAAAAAATACGTTTTAACCCCATCTATATTTTGATTAGTTTTGATCCCCGGTTTCCGGCATAATCAATGAAATACTGTTTTTCATTCAACCTTCATGATATCAGGAATTTATAACCTGTTTCAGGTTCGGGATCATGCTGGTTCAATTGGGTTGCCCGGTTACTGAAGCCTTTTCCTGAACATTGAATAGACAAATTTAGCATTAATTGAAATACGCTGCATATAAAAAAATGCCCTGTTCCCGGAACTGGCTGCTGAGCTTTTTTATGGTGATTTTTATTTCCTTACTGCAGCCGACCACCGCGGTTGCACAGGAAGTGATTAAACCTCTATCCGCAGCCGATACCCTTAAGCCGCAGACCGATTCCATTGTTTTTAACGTACCCGATTCTCTTTTATTTTCTGCTGATTCTGTCGGGCTGACAGGGACAAAACAGAAAAAGAAGAGTGCCATTTCATCAAAGGTTGAATACAGTGCGACAGATTCTGTAAGTCTGGATATGGTCCGGCAAAAGGTTTTTCTATACCGTGATGCCGACATTAAATATGAAAAGATCATCCAGAAGGCAGCCTATATAGAAATCAACTTCAATACGTCTGTTCTGAAGGCCTTGCCTGGAAAGGATTCAACAGGGAAAACCTACGGAAAGCCTGAATTTTCGGAGGGCGGACAATCGTTCAGTTCGGAAGAGATGCAGTATAATTTCAAAACCCGGAAGGGGATGATCAAAAATGTGATCACCAAAGAAGGGGAGGGATACCTGCATGGTGAAGTGGTAAAGAAAATGGATAATGACGTCAGCAACATGAGGCACGGGGGCTACACAACCTGTAACCTCGAAGATCCGCACTTCAGCATTAAATTCACAAAAGCAAAGGTTATTCCCGACAATAAGATAGTCACGGGCCCGGCTTATATGTCAATTGAAGGGGTTCCTCTGCCACTGGTGCTTCCGTTCGGATTGTTCCCCAATAAGAAAGGGCAGATGTCAGGCATTGTGATTCCTACTTATGGTGAATCAGCCAACAGGGGATTCTACCTCGAAAACGGCGGTTATTATTTCGGTATCAGCGATTATATGGAACTCAGACTGGTCGGGGATGTTTATTCTCACGGCAGCTGGGCTGTGAAGCCTTTGTTCAACTACAGAAAACGCTATAAATTCAGTGGTTCCTTAAATTTCAACTATTCCATCAACATCGAAGGAATAAAGGAGTCGCCTTCTTATTCACGCAAACGCGATTTCAGGCTGGCCTGGACACACCGGCAGGATCCCAAGGCAAGACCGAAAAGTCAGTTCAATGCCAGCGTCAATTTCGGATCTTCCACATTCAATAAATACAATCCTGTCAGTGCACAGGATCACCTCACCAATACCTTCGGATCGAGTGTCAGTTATTCGACCAATTTCAAAAACAAGGTAAATTTCTCGGCAGCCCTGCGGCACAGCCAGAATACCACCAACAAATCGGTAAACCTCACCCTGCCCGATATCTCATTGTCAACCAACAGGTTCAACCCTTTCCGTAGGCCTGGTAAATCGGCCGATCTGAAGTGGTACGACAACATCAGTGTAAACTATACCATGTCGGCCAGAAATGAGATCAACATCCATGAAGCAACCCTTTTCAAGCCGGAGATGTGGGACTCGGTTCAGAACGGTATGCAACACGTCATACCCATCTCTTCGAGTGTGAAGATCCTTAAGTTTTTTACACTGACGAATTCAATCAATTATACCGAACGCTGGTATTCAAAGAGTATACTGAAACATTGGGTAAACGACAGCCTGTTTACTGAGACTGACACAACCTTCGGGTACATCGACACCGACACCATCACCGGATTCAAGGCCGGCCGCGATTTCAGCTTTAATTCATCACTGAACACAACCCTCTACGGAATGCTCCAGTTTAAGAAGGGACCAGTCAGGGCAATCCGGCATGTGATGCGTCCATCGGTTACCTTCTCACTGCGGCCCGATTTCGGTAAGCCTGAGTTCGGCTACTATAAAGAAGTTCAGAAAGATACACTCGGGAATGTACAACGATATTCCATCTTCAGTGATGGCAGGTATACCTCCCTTTATGGCTCACCGCCCGATGGGAAATCGGGCAGGGTAGGGCTGAGTTTCAGCAACAACCTTGAAATGAAAGTCCGTTCAAAAAGTGATACCATCACCGGTATGAAAAAGGTGATGCTGATCGAAAGCTTTTCCATCGGCACTTCCTACGACCTGGCAAGGGATTCGCTGCGGTGGGCTCCGGTTACCTTAAGTGCCAGGACTACCCTGTTTAAAAAACTGCAGGTTCAGTATTCCGCTTCTTTTGATCCCTATATACAGGACACTTTAGGCAGGTCACTCAATCAGTTTGAATGGGATGTCAACCACAGGTTACTAAGGCGCGACAATACTTCGTGGAATTTTTCACTGGCATGGAACTTCAGTTCAGGCAAAAACAATACAGTAAAAAGGGTTTCGCCCACGGCAACACCCGATCAGTTGCAGGAAATAGCGACCAATCCCCAGGGTTATATCGACTGGAACAATCCCTGGAATCTCAACTTTATCTACAACCTGCGCTATACAGGGATTCTCAACCCCATGAACGAAAGTGTTAAGCGTGAACTGGTGCAGACCCTTGGTTTCAATGGCGATATCAACATCACACCCAAATGGAAGCTCAACCTGACATCGGGTTATGACTTCGAAAGCAATAAGCTGTCCTATACTTCTGTCAATGTGTACCGCGATCTCCATTGCTGGGAAATGCGCTTCAACTGGATTCCGATTGGTTACCTGAAAAGCTGGAATTTTTACATCAAAGTAAAAGCATCCGTTTTACAGGACCTGAAACTGAACAGGAAAAAGGACTTCAGGGATAATTAGCCGGTCAGTTGCCGATTGGTTCAATAATCCATTATTCCGTTTTCCGACGATTCCCTATATTTGTAGCATATGATTGTTACCACAACCCTGATCAGGATACACAAGTGGCGTGTCAAAAACATGAGCCACCACAATTTTATCCTGATTCTCAGCCTGATTGTCGGGCTTATCAGTGGGTTGTCGGCCGTGGTGCTTAAGAACACCGTCTATTACACCCACTTTTTCCTGATTCGCGGGTTCGATATCGATTCCGGCAATTACCTCTACCTGGCATATCCGCTGGCAGGGATGGCCCTGACGGTTCTGTTCATCCGATATGTGGTAAAGGACAATATATCTCACGGGGTGAGCAAAATATTGTACGCCATTTCCAGGAACAACAGCCACCTCAAAGTCCACAACAACTATTCTTCGATGATCGCCAGTACAATTACCGTCGGTTTTGGCGGATCCGTAGGGCTGGAGGCCCCTATTGTACTCACCGGGGCTTCCATTGGCTCAAACCTGGCCAGGGTGATGCGGATGGATTACAGGTCGATCACACTGATGATCGGGTGCGGAGCAGCCGGAGCCATCGCAGGAATTTTCAAAGCACCGGTAGCAGCAGTGATTTTTGCCCTCGAAGTACTGATGCTTGATCTCACCATGGGATCGCTCATTCCCCTGCTCATCGCCGCTGTGACCGGTGCCACGGTTTCATCTTTTCTGATGGGAAAGGCAGTTTTATTTTCCTTCTCGGTAACGGACCCGTTCAACCTCCACAATATTCCCTTCTATATGATTCTTGGGGTGATCACCGGCTTTGTATCACTCTATTTTACCAGGGCCAATTTATTTATTGAAACGGCTTTCACCAGGATTAACAGTCCTTACACCAGGCTCCTTCTGGGTGGTTTAGCCCTGAGTCTGCTTATTTTTCTTTTTCCTCCACTTTATGGTGAGGGTTATGAAGTGCTCACCGATATCCTGAACGGACGGGGAGATGCCATAGTGAACAACAGCCTGTTTCACAGTTTCAGTGAGTCGCACTGGTTGTTCATTTCATTCCTGCTCATGGTTTTATTCTTCAAGGTTATAGCCATGACCTTTACCAATGCCGGCGGGGGTGTAGGTGGAATTTTTGCTCCTTCTTTGTTTATGGGAGGGGTTACCGGGTTCCTGACAGCCCGATTTTTCAATTACTTTGACTTTATCAGGCTGCCTGAAAGCAATTTTGCCCTTGCCGGGATGGCCGGGGTCATGGCTGCTGTGATGCATGCCCCGCTCACCGCCATCTTTCTTATCGCGGAAATTACCGGGGGATATGAGTTTTTTATCCCCCTGATCATCACGTCAACCATCGCTTTCCTGACCATCAATTTTTATGAGCCCCACAGCATCTACACCAAGAGGCTGGCTGCCAGGGGGGAACTGATCACCCATGACAAGGATAAGGCGGCACTGTCGCGCATGCAGATCAACAGGCTTATTGAGCATAATTTTCTGACTGTCGGCCCGGATGCTACCCTTGGTGAACTGGTTAAAGTAATTGCCCGTTCCGAACGCAATGTTTTTCCGGTTACCGATGGGGATAACAATTTCCTGGGAGTTGTGTTTATCAATGAAATCAGGCACATCATGTTCAACCATGAGCTTTATGATACAACCTTTGTCAGGAATCTGATGTTTATGCCTGAACCCCGGGTTAACATAGATGAAACCATGGAAGATGTCGCGCACAAGTTCAGTGAATGTGCCCATTATAATCTTCCGGTACTTGATCGGGGAAAGTACATCGGTTTTGTATCCAGGGCCAATGTGTTTTCGGCATACAGGAACCTGGTGAGGGAATCGTCGCAGGATTAGATATAGGTAGGATTGTTTAATCATAAAATCCAACAGAAAAAATCAATAATGAATAAAAACAGCAATCATCCATTCCTGCTTTTTCTGGGTATAATGCTGATCTATCAGTTTCTGCTGTCTGTTCTGGTTATTGTTTATGGATATGAGGGCAGTTTTCTGCTACTCAATGGCTTTCATCCCAATGGATTTGATGCCCCGATGTTTTTGATGACCCATCTTGGTGATGCCTTGATTCTTACCTCACTGCTTGGATTTCTATTTATCCGCAGGGATCCGGCACTCGTCATTCTGATTATCATTGTGGTTATAATTACTGGTCTGACAGGCCAGCTGATGAAAAATTTTCTCTTCGATTCATGGGACAGGCCGCTGAGTGTTCTTGGAGATAAAGGTAAGGTATATACTGTCTACGGATACCGTCTTTTCAGGAATTCATTCCCGTCGGGTCACAGCATTACGGTAGCTGCCGCCATCACAACCCTTGTCATGGTGCTTAAGCCGGGTAAGCCGGTTATTGTGGTTCTGGCCATTCTCACGGCGCTGATTTCTTATACACGCATCTATGTCGGTGCACATTTCGCCGGTGATGTGTTGGCGGGAACCATTATTGGCATTGCTGGTTCTGCCTACCTGACCACCCGGTTTTATCCGGCTGTGAGCCGCTGGGTTGAACAGTTGCCCGGGAGAAGACTTTCCCTGATAAAAATTACCCTGTTTGCAATGGCAGTTTCAGGAATGGCCGGTGGAATTATCATGGCCGGTGATTATCTTAAACTGATGATAGAATAAACCGGGCACACTCACGAGATGAAAATAATCACCTATAATGTCAACGGCGTCAGGTCGGCTATAAGCAAGGGCCTGGTTACCTGGATGATGCGTGAAAAGCCGGATGTGCTTTGCCTTCAGGAGATCAAGGCCAATGCCGATCAGATCCCGATGGAGGAATTTCAGGCCCTGGGTTATCATTGTCACTGGTTTTCAGCCGAAAAAAAAGGGTACAGCGGTGTCGGCCTGCTCAGCCTGAAAAAGCCTGATCATGTGGAATATGGCATCGGCATCGACCGCTTTGATGCCGAAGGCCGGCTCATCAGGGCCGATTTCGGCGATGTTTCGGTGATCAGTGTTTACCATCCCTCAGGAACCACCGGTGAGATCCGTCAGACCCTGAAGATGGAATGGCTCGGTGAATTTTACGATTATGCGCACTTCCTGCTTGAATCGCGGCCAAAGCTGATCCTTTCGGGTGATTATAACATTTGTCACCGGCCCATCGATATTCATGATCCGGTCAGGAATGCGACCAATTCGGGTTTCCTTCCGGAAGAAAGGGAATGGATGGAAGATTTTCTGAACAGCGGATTTACCGATACTTTCAGGGTGTTCAACAAGCATCCGCATCATTATACCTGGTGGAGTTACCGTGCCGGGGCCCGTACCCGGAACCTCGGATGGCGCATCGATTACAATATGGTCAGCAATGCACTCCGGCCTGATCTGATGAATGCCTGGATACAGCCTGATGCCATGCACTCCGACCACTGCCCGGCGGTGCTTGACATCGATTGCTGAAATCCTTTACTCCCGGCCCGCCGGGCTTTTTCAGACTCGCCCGATTCAGTAGACGGGCATCTCAACCTTGCCGATGAACAACAGGGTGTTGCTGAGTCTTTCCCTGATGGCAAAAATAAACGGCTTGTCAACCACGAAAGGTTCCGGTGCACTGGTTACTTCAATGCCAATGGTGGTTACAGCGGCAGCTTCAGTGCCTTCTTCATTCACATCAACAAAGGTGTTCTGCTTCACAAAACTGACAAAGATATTTTCATCTGAAATACCTGTCAGATCCGCTAGAGCAGGGTTAAAGGCATCGGTCATGCCGAGCACCTGAAGCTGATCGTTGAGGTATTTTTCATAATCGAATTTAAACTTCGGGATGACGATTACTGCTGACAGGGGTGTGATGATGGCATCGAGCCCTCCCGTGATGGCCAGCCATGATTCATGATTGAAATCCTGAAGATAACTGCTCAGGGTTCCATTGGGGACAATGATGTCCATAGCATAATTCTGTTGTCCGTAGTTCAACTCTATGGCTGTACATTGGTTATCAGAATATTTTCTGTAGGGGAAGTTACCCATCATCATGGGCACATTCGCACCGTCACCGTTTTCAGGGTTAAATCGCACCGGCGATGTCAGCAAATTGTCAAACTGATAGGTCCACCGGCCTTTGAAATACAGGGCATTCATCAGAAACATTACGGCATCCGGTGAGATTTCTTCGAGTACCTTCTCAATTTTTCCGTTGGTATTATCACTTGCCCAGCCATTGATGGTATTCACGGATGAAGGGTTGTTAAAATCAAGGGCTTCGGTCCTCGCATTGTATGCGGTTTCCAGCCTTTCAAGGAAAGGGCTTTTGACTTCAAAGCCCTGCCTGTACCAGACCGAATTGGCCAGGGCGAGGTTGATTTCCGGATCGATGGTTAGCAGCTGGGCCACCAGGCTCTGGTAGGTGTCGTTGATTTCTTCCATCGTCAGATCCTGGTATCCCACCATATCCCGGATCTGGGAGTATGTACCTGAACCGCACCCGTTGAGCAGCATCGATAAAGCCGTGCTGGCGCTTAGGGGCGAAAGCATCAGGTTTCCATCATCCGCAACAGCGGTTTCCCTGAAAAGATCAATCCCGAATTCATTGCTGTTGGCTATAACCTGGCTGGCTTTGGCAGAAAGGTTAACCGGTTTGGGATCTCTGGGACCGGCAGGTGTTTCTTTTTTGCATCCCATACTCAGCAGAACGGGTATCACAAGTATCAAAACATGAATTTTCATATAACCTTTTTTTGAGTGAAACACCAGGTCCTGACCTGAGAGGTTGATTTATTCAATACAGAGATAACAAATGCCAGGAAAGGTTGCACGTAAGAAAGAAAAAACAGCTGCAGAAGTTTTTGTTCCGCAGCTGTAAAAATAAGAGAAGAAATTGTATTTAAAGACCCCCGGTAAACAGGAATCTGCTGGTAAAATGTCCCCCCGACCTTTTAATCCTGGCAGATTTCTGCAAAATACTGATTGCATTCAACGATCATTTCCCCGCATTTTTTATCTGATGATGGTTACATCTCCTGTTACCGGACTCGAAAGCGTCCTGGTTACGTAGGATGGTGCCTCATAAGAGATGACATAAACGTAAACACCCGGTGGCGCAGGTACGCCTTCGATGGTTCCATCCCATCCTTTACCGGTATCCGAAGAGGTAAACAACAGTTGTCCCCACTTGGAATAGATACTCATATTGTACAGCGAAGGTTCAAATCCGTTGAACAATGGTTTGAAGGAGTCGTTCAGGTTATCACCATTCGGTGTAAACGCATTGGGTATAAGCAGCTCAATGTTGCAGGGCACCAGTTGTACCGTGTCAACAGCTTTACAGCTATTGGTATCAACAACCTGTACCCAGTAAATGCCTTGTTCATAAACAAGCTGGCTTTCAGCCGTGCTGCCATCCTGCCACAGGTACGAAGCATATCCGCTTCCCGGTGCGAGCAATACCTGCTGTCCGTAGCAGATGGTGTCGGCATAACCGATATAGATGACTGGTTTCGGGTTAACCTTGACAGAAACCAGTTTTGTGGTATTGCAGAAGTCAGGATTCGTGGCGATCACCTGGTACTGGCCACCATCATTCATGCCCAACCTTCCCAGTTGCCAGTCGGATCCGTTGTGCTTGAATCCGGAAGGTCCGGTCCATTCAAACAGAAGCTGCTGGTCATCAAGAGAGCCTGCCTGCAGGGTTAAGGTGTCTTCTTCGCAATATACGCCATCACCTGACGTGTATACCAACGGACTCGGCAGAACTTCGGCCAGCCCCTGGGTATAAATGGCCGGAATCTCATAGCCTGCCGAAGCATAGATTATACACTGCAGCCAATGCCATTCAAGATCGGTATTTCCTGCCGCAATGGCATTAAACCCGAGGGAGAACAACAGGTCTCCGCCCGGAACAGTTGTAGATCCGGTATTCTGATAAGTAATTCTGAGAACACCCGGATAGACGAATGATGTACTGACCCCGGCTGCATTCAGGGCCGGGTTATATTGTGAAATTCCGGTAAATTCAATAACGCCCGGATCGTATGAGAGTTCGATCGTAAATCCTGAAACATTGGTAAAGTCATAGGCCAGCACTGGTACACCAACAGGTGTGTTTACACAGCCAATGACCCTTCCGGCCATCAGCTGAACCTCCCCATTGATCAGATTCCGGATAATAAATCCGAGTGATGTGATGCAGCCGTTTGCATCTTTCACAAAGGCTGTGTAGTTGCCTGGTAGCAGGCCATAGAAGGTGTCAGACGATTGCCACAGGATACCATCAAGAGAATATTCCATTGGTTCGGCCTGACTGTCTGCGATTACTTCGGCAATACCATCCGGTTGTCCGTCGTTGGCCGGTGTGCAACTGACTTCAATAATGGAAGGACCAGCGAGAGCCGGAACTATGAGTCCGGTCAGTTGTTCTTCGCAGCCATGGCTGTCTCTTACAACAACTGTATAAACGCCTGAGGTCAATCCGGTAAATTCGCCGGATGATTGCCATGAAGCTGTTCCTTCAAGCCTGTATTCATGGCTTCCTGAGCCACCCGTAGAAGTAATAATGATCTTTCCGTTGGGCTCACCACAGGTTGATGGTACAATAGATTCTGAAGCAACAATAGCCGGGGGACTCGTTACAACAAAGAGTCCGAGCGGCATGGTGCATCCGGCTTTGTTGGCGTCGCCCAGCCAAATATCATAGGTTCCTGCAGCAAGGCCGGTAAAGTTTCCTGTTAATGTCCAGTTTGCTCCGCCATCAATGCTGAACTCATAGGTTCCTGAACCACCAGTGATGTTTGTAAACGATATTTCACCATCCAATGCACCAATGCAGGAAACCTCTGTCTGAACAACCGTTGCACTTAACTGGCCTGGTTCTTCAATGGTAACTGAAGCCGAGGCTGTGCTGCCCAGGGCGTCGGTAACGGTGATTGTATAAGATCCGGCCATCAATCCTGTTGCTGATGCAGTTGTCTGTGCTGCAGGATCATTCCAGAGGTGAGAATATGGCTCAACACCTCCTGTAGCAGTAGAAGAAGCCTGACCATCAGTATATCCGAAGCATGAAACATGCTGAACAACAATTGCGGTTACTGCCAGTCCCGGGATTGGGTCTGTCAGGGTAACAGCGCCATTAGCGGTACAACCGTGAGCGTCGGTAACGGTAACATTGTAAGTGCCGGCACTGAGACCGGTTGCAGTTGCTGTGGATTGTGCGGCCGGGTCATCCCACAGGTAAGTATAAGGTGCGGTTCCGCCCGATTCAATGGCTGTTGCCTGACCATCATTGCCACCTGGCGTGGTCGGATTGATTCC
Organism: Bacteroidota bacterium; assembly: GCA_009773455.1. Classification (GTDB taxonomy): domain Bacteria; phylum Bacteroidota; class Bacteroidia; order Bacteroidales; family Lentimicrobiaceae; genus Lentimicrobium. Next base: position 31,376 of record WSXU01000023.1, read on the forward strand.
TGAAACATTCACCAGAAGTTCACCCGGTTCGGTTATGGTAACCGAAGCCGTAACGGTTGTGTTGGTTGCATCGGTCACCGATACAGTGTAGGTTCCGGCCGCCAGTCCTGTAGCCGTGGCGGTGATTTGCGCTGCCGGATCATTCCAGAGATAACTGTATGGTGCAACACCATTGGTTGCCGTGGCAGTTGCCTGACCATCACTGAATCCGAAGCAGGAAACATGTTGATCAACAACAGCAGTAACAGAAAGGTCAGAGGCCGGATCGGTCAGTATAATCTGACCGGTTGCCGTACAACCATGAGCATCCGTAACTGTAACATTGTAGGTGCCTGCGGTGAGTCCGTTTGCTGTTGCCGTGGTTTGTGCGGCCGGATCATCCCACAAATAGGAATATGGCGGTGTTCCACCGGTAACGGTAGCTGTAGCCTGACCATTGCCGGCGCCCATAGGATTCGGGTTGATTCCTGTTACATTGACAATAAGTTCATCCGGTTCGGTGATGGTAACCGAAGCGGCGACAGTGGTATTGGTAGCATCGGATACCGATACGATGTAGGTTCCGGCTGCCAGCCCGGTGGCCGTTGCAGTGGTTTGTGCTGCCGGATCATTCCAGAGGTAACTATATGGTGCAACGCCGTTGGTTGCTGTTGCCGTTGCCTGACCATCACTCAGCCCGAAGCAGGAAACATGCTGATCAACAACAGCAGTAACCGAAAGGTCAGAGGCCGGATCGGTCAGGATAATCTGACCGGTTGCCGTACAACCATGGGCATCCGTAACTGTAACATGGTAGGTACCTGCTGTGAGTCCTGTCGCTGTTGCCGTGGTTTGTGCGGCCGGATCATCCCACAAATAGGTATATGGCGGTGTTCCGCCGTTTGCGTTGGCTGTAGCCTGACCATTGGCAGCGCCCATTGGATTCGGATTAATTCCCGAAACAATCACGATCAATTCGTTTGGTTCTGTGATGGTTACTGAGGCAACAACTGAACTTCCGTCTGCATCGGTTACTGTAACAGTATAGTTGCCGGCCTGCAGGTTGATGGCTGTTGGTGTGGTCTGGGCTGCCGGGTCATTCCACAAATAGCCGTATGGTGCTGTGCCGCCTGTAGCCGTAACAGTTGCCTGACCATCGCTGTAGCCAAAACAGGAAACATGCTGATCAACCAATGCACTGGCATTCAATCCCGGGCCCGGGTCAGTCAGGGTAATTGTTTTTTCTGCCCGGCACCCGTTGGCATCGGTCACTGAAACTGTGTAAGTGCCTGCAGTCAATCCAGTAGCTGTAGCTGTGGTTTGTGCCAATGGATCATCCCAAAGATAGGTGTAAGGCAGGGTGCCTCCCGTGACAATCGCTATGGCCTGTCCATCGTTGCCCCCCGGTACAGATGGGTTGGTTCCACTGACATTCACGATAAGTTCATCGGGTTGGGTAATGATAACGGTGGTATTGACACTATAACCTGTTGCATCTGTAACCGAAACGGTGTATGTACCGGCAGGCAGATTGGTTGCAGTGGCAGTGGTTTGTGCCATCGGATCACTCCAGAGATAACTGTATGGCTCTGTTCCACCGGTAGCAGAAGCCGTTGCCTGTCCATCGCTGTAGCCAAAGCAGGATACCTGCAGGTCAACAATGGCTGTTATGGCAAGGTCTGAGGTCGGTTCAGTCAGGGTGATGGTCCTGTTGGTTCTGCAGCCATTGGCGTCAGTCACTTCAACAGTATAGGTGCCTGCAACAAGTGCTGTTGCAGTGGCGGTAGTTTGCGCAAGCGGATCATCCCACAGATAGGTGTAAGGAGCGGTTCCACCGGTCACTATAGCTGTAGCTTCTCCATCATTGCCTCCCGGAATGGAAGGATTGGTGCCATTGATGTTTACTGTAAGTTCATCAGGCTGCGTGATGGTTACTGTGCCGGATATTGTACATCCCGAAGCATCGGTGATGGTGAAGTTGTAATCACCTGCAGCATAGCCCTCATACAATCCATCGGCATGAACAATGCCTTCAAGTTCAAAGGTATAGGGCTCAGTTCCTCCTGAAGCAACCAGCTGAACTGATCCGTCTGATAAACCGTAGCAACTGACATTTGTAATCAGGTTGTCTGTCTGGAGGTCGCCAAAGGTGATGGTTACCGAAGATTCAGCAGGCGGGCAGCTTCCTTCACGTCCGAAGCCGGTTGCTGTCAGTGTGAGTGTAACGGTGCCCAGCGAGATGTCGGTTGGCCCGAATGTATAGGTCGGGTTCAGCAACGTGGCATCATCAAAGGATCCGTCACCTGTACTTGTCCATTGCAGGTTCATGAATTCCGACGCGGTGGCATTGATAAGGGTATATGGATTGCTGCTGCACAGGGTAACATCTTCTCCTGCATCAGCCTGAGGTATTTCAAATACCCTGATGGTGCCGAGTTCAAGACTATCGCATCCGTGAATACTGGTTTGAATCACAGAAAGAATATACTCTCCGGCTGCCACATTCCAGAGGATGGTGACCGTATCGGCTGTTTCCGGTAAACTGGTGATGGTTCCGACCGGATCGGTGAGTGACCAGGCATAGGTTGAATTCAGCTCTCCGTCGATGCGGTAATGTCTTTCTGAACCAACACATACACTGTCGATCACATACGTCTGGCCGGCCGCTCCTAAAGCGACGGCAAGAAGTAATGTCAACAATATATGTTTCAGCCTGATCATGCTATTTTTTCTTTGTTAAGGGTTCATATTGGTAAATACGTGAACTGCCTGGTTTCGGATTAACCGTTACCGTGACAGAGTTCGACGGATTGTTGTTTGTTCCGTTTATATCGGTTACCGATGTTACGGTGTAGGTCGTTGTAGTGGTAGGAGTGAGTGTCAGAATATAGGGGCTTGCCATGATGTTGTCATAGGTTATTGTTGAAGTTCCATCAAAAACATTGATACTCCAGGGCGCTTCTCCTGTCAGGTTGATCACAAGCGTTGCATCATCCCCTTTACAGATGGGTGATGGATCATCCAGTACCGCGTAGGGCAGTGCTTCAAGCACCGTCATCATACCCAGTCTGATGTTTGAGCATCCGGTAGCGGATGTGGCAGTCACTTTAAAGTAGTAGACGCCAGGTGTAACCCAGGTAACCTGGACCATTGGTCCTGTGTTGCTTCCAGTGAAATAAGCATCAGCAGGCGGACAGTTACCGGGGATGGCTGCAAAATTTATACTTACATCATCGGTGTAGAGGTCCCAGGTATATGTTGTACCAACGACTTCCTCCACACCAAGGTCTGAAGTTTGACCAGCATACACAGTATTCGTCTGGGCCATGGCAGGGGCCATGGTCAGCAGCAATGCAATTGCCACCAGGAACAGACGTAATATGTTATACAATGGTCGTTTCATCTAATATGTTCAGAGCTTTTGGCTCATTGTTGTTGTTGCTTCGTTGTTTTTTGTCCTCTTTAAGTTCTTCAGATTTGTTTTCATTCGTTCCTGAGGGCCATGAAATCTCATGGACCCTTTACATTTCCCCTGAGGTAATTTTTCAAATTTCTGGTCAATATAAATAGTTGATAATCAACAATATAAATATTGAAAAAATCGTTCTCAACAGGGCATACCTCTCCCTGTACCGGTTTTGAGGCCGGTTTTCCAGGCGCTGGTCGTAGCCATAGGGCTGGCGCCCGACTCCTGGCTGCTGAGTCTCTTGGCCGGTGTGTTACCGGGATCCTGTGATACCTGGGTATAACTTCCCCTTGTATCATGGATACCTTGTCCCTGGGTCGGTTCGACCATTGGGGCTCAATAACACCTGGTGGCGCTCCCCTGTTGCCGTGTACACGACATACAGGGCCAAACACCGGGCCATGTTTATTGTGCGCGTTATCCATTCATTCTTAGAGAATTAGATGGTTAATGCAATATGTAAAAGATCCGACTACTTACCAATAAGTGCAATAGACAGTCTTCTCTGGACAGCTGTATTACCGGTTATGGAACACCACACCCGGAATCCGCGGATTGCTATATAGAAAAAACCTTCAATGCATGGTTTACATCAAACTTGTAGTTACGTGTTGGTATTCGCTGCCGGTTCTTTTCGGTTTTTCATAGAAAATATGAGCCTTCCGTGTAACTTTAGGTACACGTCAGACCACCGATATCGGAGCCGGTCCGTTCCATATCAAGAGCACATGTGATTCATCGAATTCATTTTTAATGCGTTCAATGTTGTAACAAGGCTATGCTACGTAAAGAAATTATACAGTTCCTGCGGGCAGCCAGTAAAATGGCAATGCCGGAGGCTGTCCGCATCCGGATATTATGGCATTCAGCCACTTATCCACTGTATCTGTCGGTTCATAAATGCTGATTTTACAATGCTCTTCAAACGTTTTACGGTTTTCCTGATTTTCACCTGCCCGGCCATAAGCCGAAAGGCAAAATCCGGAATCGTAAATCCGAAATCCGAAATCAACAATCTTTTCTTTTTCCTACCCTTGTTCCCCTCCGCCTGCACCAATAATGCAGGCAGAGGGAATTTTCAGGTATGAAAAAGCAACAAATGCGTTAAACGCCTGTATCTTTAAGATTAAGGCAGTTTCTGGATAAATGCCGGCATAGTTGCGCCCGGGTTGATGGTAGGACGTGCCAGAATTGTGTAAGTAGCTTCTTTTGCAAATGGATCGGCCTGTGCACAAGGATCGGGAACAGGACCTGCACCACCCCAGATATCACTTTCGGTATATCCGGTCGGCAGATAACCATCGATACCAACAAGGATCGGCTGGTCGGCCAGTGTTTCGAAGTTCACATTGTCAATCCTGATGCGGATAAGGATCGGTGTACCAGCAACAGCATCGGTTATGGTTGCATCGTCGGTTGATACAAAGTCACCACCTGCTGTGTTACCTGCAGGTACGTTAAATGTATGCCATGCACCGGCTCCGGTGATATCCTGATTCCATTCAACAGCGATGTAGTTCTGTCCGAGACCTGCAAGGGCCGGGATCCTGATTGATGGCCTCCAGTCTCCGAGGATACCGCTACCGGTTACCCTGTAGAAGATGGCGTTCTCACCATAGGTGTATTCAACAGATGCGAGCAACGGATCTGCATTTGGTGTGATAACTGCACCTGTAACAGGGGCTGCACACTGCTCGGCGTTTGCAAATGGTGTTCCGTCGGTTTCTGCGCCTTCGATAGCAAGGAGGAAGGTGTTGATAGGATCGATCTGCCATACCCTGATGTTTTCAGCTGCACAGACTGGCGTCGAGGTTGAATTGTTTTCAGAATACCTTAACACAAGGTAGAATGGCGTAACTGAAGAGACAGCTGCCGGTGTCCACGAAATGTTAATCTGATTAGAAGTAACACCTGCGGCATCGTGATAATCGGAATACCCCGGGGTTGCTTCATCAACAGTAAAGAAAACGTTGACTTCAGGAATAATGGACGGAACATCCAGAATGTTCACATTCTGGGTTACATACCAGTCATAGGTTCCGGCTCCGGTGTATCCGGTGCCTGCAATGGTCACATCATAGGTGTAGGGTACTCCGGCTGCGGGTGTAAAACCGTTGGCAACACACTGAGCGTTAACTGATGAAATACCGGCAAATAAAGCCAGGAAGAGTACTAATAAAAGTTGCTTTTTCATTTTTTTAATTTTTAGGGTTTGTTAATTGTTTAAAAATGCATTCTTGGTAATCGTGAAAAAAATTGGTTAGAATTAAGTTTGTTTGTTTTTGCTACCTGTTGGTAGCTGATTCTCATTGCTTTTCCTGTTTCATAGGCAATAGTTTTAGATGAATACTTTTTTTAACTGGAGACTAAGGATCCGTAATGTCAGGCCGTGGGAGAACGGTGAGTATGACAGAAGCGGATGTTTCGTTGCCGTAAGCATCGGTTACGGTATAAGTGATAAGATTGGTTCCGAGTGGGAAATTGATGGGCGTTGATAGCGAAATCTGACCATTTCCGGTAAGGTCGATGGTGGCGTCATTGCCAAAATCAACTTCCCATGAAATGGTCACAGCGCCCGGGCAGTTATCTGAAATCCCCGTAAGGTCAAGCAGGGTATTGCCGTTGGTCAGAATATAATAATCGCGGCGGTCCGGTGTCAGATCGTCAATGTAATAAGTTCCGCCGGGATTGTAAATGGCAGAAATGAAACCTTCAACGCAATAACCGTCAGCCAGTACCGGCAAAGTGAAAACAGGTGACTGATCATCGGTAATTGTGATTGTCTGCAAACAATCGTCTGTACCTGAAACATTGGTTGCTGTCCAGGTTATGGTGGTAGTTCCTACATTGAACACATAATTTCCGATGGGCCCTGTGCCGGCATCGATGGTTGCCCCGGTCATATCCCACGACCAGGTTACCGGATCACCTGCATTCACAGTAGGTTCTGCGGGATTAACCTGAGCTGAACATAGGCCTGCATCAGCACTTTGTGTTACCCCGGCAGCACAGGTGATGTCGGGAAGGTCATTGGATTGAACAGTTACAGTAAACTGACAAATGGCCTCATTCCCGCAGGCGTCGGTGGCAGTGTAGGTTACCGTGGTAGTTCCTGTATTGAACTGGAAAGGTGAAGGTATTACCCCTGTTCCGGAGCCGGCAGTCGGTGCTGACATCACCCAATCCAACGCTATATTCATGGTGGCTGTGCAATTGTCTGAATACACCGGATCAGTCAGGGTAATTGTAGCATAAGTGAAGCCCGGATCAGAAACTGTGGTAATATTTCCGGGGCAAAACGTAAATGCCGGAATGGTGGTGTCATCAATATTAAAGGTGTGATCAGTGGTATTTACATTTCCACAAGGATCTGTGACAGTATAAGTTCTGACAATCACCACCGGACAGGTTCCGGCCGGGGTACCATCGACATGTGCAACAACCAGGCCGGCATCAAGTGCGCAGTTATCGGCAACTGCTACACCCAGGGCTTCGAGGGCAGCAACGGTGTTAACAGCAGGTGGCAGATCGGCAGCAGAACATCCTTCTATATTTGTGTTGGCGATGCTGCCAGTGATGGTTGGATCGATGGTATCATCTATATTAAATGACTGGTCTGCAGTATTTTCATTACCGCAAGCATCTGTAACTGTATAAGTCCTTACCACCACCAACGGGCAGGTACCTGCCGGAGTGCCATCGGCGGATGTTACAGTCAGGTCGGCATCATCGGAACAGTTATCGGCAATGGCAACACCCAGGGCTTCCAATGCAGAAACAGAATTGACGGCAGCCGGCAAATCGGCGGCTGAGCAGCCTTCTATATCCGTATCTGCAATGGATCCGGTAATTTGCGGAATGGTGGTATCTTCAATATTAAAAGTCTGGTCAACTGTATTTTCATTTCCGCACGGGTCGGTCACAGTATAGGTCCTGATCACCACTACCGGACAGGTTCCCGCGGGTGCACCATCAGAATGAGTGACTGTGAGGCCTGCATCCGGAGAACAGTTGTCCGACACGGCAACTCCAAGTACCTCAAGTGCTGCCACAGTGTTAACAGCAGCAGGAAGGTCTGCTGCCGAACATCCTTCCACATTGGTTGCAGCAATCGCTCCCGTGATGACAGGAATTGTGGTATCTTCTATATTGAATGTTTGGTCAACAGTATTTTCATTTCCACAGAGATCAGTAACGGTATAGATCCTGATAACCACCACAGGACAGGTTCCTGCAGGTACGCCATCGGAATGAGTGACATTCAGGCTTAAATCCGGAGAGCAGTTGTCTGATACGGCAACCCCGAGCGCTTCAAGGGCAGCAACGGTATTAACTGCAGCAGGAAGATCTGTGGCAGAACATCCTTCCACATTGGTTGCAGCAATCGCTCCCGTGATGACAGGAATTGTGGTATCATCGATGTTAAAGGTTTGATCAGCAGTATTTTCATTTCCGCAGGGATCTGTAACAGTGTATGTCCTGATGACCACTACCGGGCACGTTCCGGCCGGTACACCATCATAATGGGTTACTGTCAGCGAGGCATCGGGAGAACAGTTGTCGGAAACCGCGACCCCCAGTGCTTCAAGCGCTGCAACAGTATTGACTGCGGCAGGAAGGTCGGCAATAGAGCATCCTTCAACATTGGTATCGGCTATTGTTCCGGTAATGGCAGGTATGGTGGTATCTTCTATATTAAATATCTGGTTTACAGTGTTATAGTTACCACAAGGATCTGTGACGGTATACGTCCTGATGACCACCACAGGGCAGGTTCCGGCCGGTGTTCCATCGGTATAGGTGACAACCAGTGCGGCATCTGCTGAACAGTTGTCCGATACAGCAACCCCCAGTGCTTCAAGGGCTGCAACAGTATTGACAGCGGCAGGAAGGTCAGCAGCAGAGCAACCTTCAACATCGGTTGCTGTAATTGATCCGGTGATGACTGGTACTGTAGTGTCTTCAATGTTAAAGGTCTGGTTGGCTGTACTATAATTTCCACACAGATCTGTAATGGTATAAGTCCTGATGACCACCACCGGGCAGGTTCCGGCTGGTGCTCCATTGCTAAAGGTGACTGTAAGGCCGGCATCAGGAGTGCAATTATCAGAGATGGCAAGTCCCAGGGCCTCAAGGGCTGCTACTGTATTTACTGCAGCCGGAAGATCTGCAGCAGTGCATCCCTGTAAAATGGTAACATTGATGGTTCCGGTGACGACCGGATTTGTTGTATCGTCAATATTGAAGGTTTGAGCAATGGAACTGCTGTTTCCGCAATGATCGGTTACTGTGTAGGTTCTGATAACAACCACCGGACAGGTTCCGTTTGGAGTACCATCCGAATAGGTAACCACCAGGTTTGCATCCGTTGAACAATTGTCGGTTATTGCGGGCCCGAGTGCTTCGAGGGCAGCAACGGTATTTACTGCAGCCGGTAAGTCCGAAACAGAACAACCTTCGATGGTCGTAAGCGGGATTAATCCTGTGATCACAGGGTTGTCCACATCATCCACAAGGATAAGCTCATCGGCTGTACCATTACACCCGTTGTTATCTGTTACCATGAGCAACAGATTGTAGGTATCTGCACAAGTATTTCCGGCTGTAACACTTACCTGTTGAAGGTTGGTAGCACCGGGTAATGTACCGTTGCCGGTTATACTCCAGTCGTATCCGGTCATTCCTGCATTGCCATCATACAGGTTATCTGAGCCTGGGCACACAACCCAATCACCTGTGATATAGGCCGATGGCAAGGCATTTATCGTTACTGTGGTTGATGCAGCGATAGCCCTGGTGCAGCCATTGTCATCGGTAACGCTGGTCAGATTATAGACAAATGTTCCCTGCGTATTGGTGGCAGCAAAAATGAAAACACTGAGGTCTGTGCCCCAGGTAGTAATTGTTTGGGTTGGTCCGCCATCGATATTGTATTCAAAGGTATATGGCGGGGTACCACCTGAACCATTGAACCAGATAAATGGTGATCCGGCAAACTGGCAGTAACTGCCTCCCCCGGTAATGGTGGCATTCGGAGCCTCATTAATTGTTACAAATACATCATCGGTCTGAGGGCTGCAGCCATAGGAGTCACGCACGGTAACCTGGTAAGTTCCCTCGGCTGCCAGGGTCACATTGGGTATGGTGGGATTCTCCTGATTTGAAGTAAAGCCATTCGGTCCTGTCCAGCTTACGGTATAGGGTGCCAGACCACCACTGATATTTGCTGTAAGTTGTAGCGTTTCCCCTTCGCAGGCAATATTTGCACCACCCTGTGCTGCCGGGGCGAATGTAAATGGGATCGGGTCAAGGGTTCCGAAAGAAATATCGTCAAGTCCAAAGTCATTACCTCCGAGATCAGGGCGAAGATTGATGATCCTGATTACCGCGGTTGTTGCAGCTCCTGAATTCCAGGTTGGGTTGCTGTAAAATCTGACCCAGTTCGAAGGAGAGACCTGTGAATTGTTGGCAGGTCCGGGACCAAGCTCGGCAATGGTTCCCACCGGAACGCCATTTACCTCAAACTGCAGACGGGCATAATTCCCTGCATCATTGACACTCATGGCATAGGCCGAGAAATAATAATCCAGTCCGGGCACAACGGTGACCGTCTGTTGCCAGATTCTGAGTGTATTACCCAACCCGTTGACAATCAGAAATTGTCCGGAACCCGGGTTGGTGCGGTCTCTGCCAAAAAAGTCAGTATGATAGTTAAATCCATCTGTTCCAACGCTGTATAATCCTTCAGGCCATAGCTCGTTCTGCAGGGCCGGATTATCGGCTACATATCCATAATCAGTGATAAATCCGGTATTCCCGGCATTGAAATTGCCATTGGTTACCAGTTCATTTGATGCATTCAGGTAGGCTGTGGCCACACAACCATTGGCACCGGTTACGGTGACATTGTATATGCCGGCTTCATCAACACAGATGACCTGGTTGGTTGACGGAGGAACGGTGTTCCACAGGTAAGTGCCACCACCTGTAGCTGTCAGCTGAATACATCCCGGCTGACTGCAGTAGTCGGCATTGATGGCTGCGGGTGGCAGCGGGAGGGTTGTTACAGTGGTGGAGGCACTGGCGCTGCACAATGACAGGGGGTTGGTATAACTGACGGTATAAACTCTGGTTTCAGTCTGGCTTACGTTGGCCGGGTTGGCTTCAGTTGAAGTGAAACCGGCAGGAAGGGAGGTCCAGCTGATGATTGGTATTGTATTGCTTGAAGTAGCCGTCAGGGTCACGTTATCAATCGCCCAGTAACGGTCATCATCGCCCGAATAATAAAACCTGATGTAAAAAGTAGCATTTCCGCAGTAAATACTCAGGTCAATGCTTGGATGGACAAAGCCATTTGCTGATCCCTGGGTTGCTGAATAAACTGCCACATCTGTCCATGCTGTACCGTTGGTAGAAACCTGCACCCGGGCCCTGGAATTGGACTCATGGCGATAGTAATGATAAAAATCAAGTGACAGTGAAATATACCCGGTTGTATTGATTACAGGGCTTCGGAGATAGGTATCCGTGGCTCCGTTGTTGCGGCTGTTTGCATGATAAAACTGAGAATTATCATTCGAATGGTAAGTGAGATTATTATAATTATAACCGTCAGGTCTCAGGGTCCACCTTGCTGCAACGGGATTGCCTGAAATTGTCCATGTATTGGTCGGATCATTGAAATCCTCTTCCAGGATGGGCGTAGGTGCATAACTGAGACTCGATGACGATAAAAGATCAAATTGAACACCCGGGCAGACGGCTGTTGGATCTGAGCTGGCATTTACACTTGGAATGGGGTCAACGGTTACTGTTATCGTAAAAGGACTACTGATACACCCACCGGAGATTGAAGTAGCCGTAACAATATATTCGACGGTACCTGAGGTGGCATTGCTTGGATTGGACAGAACCTGACTGATCGTATTTCCTGAGCCATCAGAAGCGCCTGTAATGCCCCCTGTTATGGTGCCTCTGATCCAGCTGAATGTTGAAGGGGTACTGGACGTTAAAGTCAGGTTTGTATTTGAACCTGAACAGATCCTGATGCCGGCACTGTTGGTGACAACCGGCCGGGGATGAACAGTAACGGTTATGATAAACGGAGAACCCTGGCAACTGCCCGATGTTGCTGAAGGTGTCACAATGTATTGAACAGTTCCGGCTGTCGAATTGCTGGGGTTTGTTAGTATCTGGTTGATGGAATTCCCCGATCCTGCTGAAGCCCCGGTTATTCCTCCTGTGATGGTTCCGATGGTCCAGGTAAAGGAACTTGCAATGGTTGCAGTTAGATTAATACCTGTCGGGAACCCGCTACAGATCTGTGTTGTGGGTGAATTGGTAATTACAGGTTCCGGACTGATGGTCAGTGTTATCGTGCTTGAATTTCCTGGGCATCCCAGGGAACTCACGGCCTGAACAGTATAAACCACATTTACCGGGTTGGTTGTTGTGTTTGTCCATGCATCATCGGCAATGACATTGGCATTAAAACCATAACCCAGTACAGGGTTTCCGGCCGAAGCAGTCAGGCCGTTTGTAACAATGTCCGTGATACGGTAAGAAGCTGCCGCAACACCATTGGTGCTGTTGCCGATCACTACCCCGGAAGCCACATCACTACAGATTGCAGCAGGAGATTGATTAACGAGTACAGGTGCCGGATTTACAGTCACATTGACCTTTACTTCATCATTGGAGCACTCATCGGCTGTCGCCGTAATAGCGTAAACTACAATGGCGGGCAGGTTTGAAGTATTGGTTAGCACCTGGTTTATCTCATTCCCCATGCCGTCAGAGAAGCCGGTCGTACCTGAACCCACGTTCAGGTAAGCTTCCCAGGTAAAAATAACTCCTGATATGTTGCTCGACAGTTCAATAACTGTACTTTCTCCTGTGCATATACCCTGATCCGTGGGGCTTGCGGTGACTGTAATTATCTGATTGGCCAGAATGGTAACACTGTGGCTGTTTGAACATCCGGTTGCTGTATTGGTTTCGACCAGGGTATATACCGTGGTTTCAGCAGGAGTCACTTCAGGATCCGAATCAGTTGAAGTAAACCCGACTGGAACAGAAGTCCAGCTGTAGGTATTTCCGGGAACCGGAGGAGCTCCGATTTGTATGGTAGCCCCTACGCATATGGCACCATCCGGGCCTGTTTCCGCTGCAGGCAAGGGATTCACGGTTACACTCAGGGTGCTGGCCGGCCCGTTTCCACAGCTGTTCTGTGGTACTACCTGCACATTTCCTGAATTGATGCCGGAAGTAACATCAATCGTGTTGGTTCCCTGCCCTGAATTGATTGTCCATCCCGCAGGAACTGACCACAGATAAGTAATACCGGGTGTATTGGTCACACTGTATGTGTGCGAAGTTCCTTCGCAAAACAATGCGTCCCCGGAGATAACACCGGCAGAAAATGGCAACAGAAATACATTGACAGCCAGGGTGGCAGAGGGGCCATTGCCGCAACCATTCGAAGGTGTAACAACCACATTGCCTGAAATACTTCCGATCGTTGCCGTCATTGAATAGGTGCCTTGTCCGCCGGTAATTACCCAGTCGGCCGGCACTGTCCAGTTATAGGTGACTCCCGGAATAAAAGTAACATTGTAATTCTGTGAACTTGCCTGACAGGGATTGGTATTTCCTGATATTGATGATGTTGCGTTCGGAACAGTCAGGTTCACGGTAATGGTTCTAGATTGCATGGTCCCTGTACCGCAATCATTTGAAGGGGTAACCGATATCACACCGGTGTTATTTCCGGCAGTAACAGTCACAGCGTTTGTGCCCTGACCGCCGGTGATGGTCCATCCTGCCGGAACGGCCCAGGTATATACCACAAACGGTACCGCGGTAACTGAATATGTCTGGGATGATCCCTGGCAAACGGGGTTATTTCCTGTGATGGGGTCTGGCTGTGCAGGAACTGTTGCCTGAGGCGTTACAGCCAGATTTCTTGGAGAGCTTCCTCCGCAGGCATTACCTGCTGTAACAGAAACGTTTCCGGCATTGGCACCTACGGTTGTGGTAATTGAATTTGTACCCTGCCCGGCAGTGATGGCCCACCCGGCCGGAACAGTCCAGGCATAGATCACCCCGGGCACATTAACCACTGAGTATGTTTTAACAGATCCGACACAGGGTGCAATTTCCCCGGTAATTAAACTGGGCTGCAAAGGACTCGAAAGGATAACGGTAATATCCATCGTTTGTGCCGTTCCATTGCCGCAGGCATTTGAAGGTGTTACCGTCAATGTTCCTGAAGTATTACCAAAAAGAATACTCACCACATTGGTGCCCTGTCCTGATTGAACTGTAGCTCCCGGGAAAGCCCAGGTGTAAGTTACACCGGGTGGGGGAGGAGGCATGACCATAAACGGATGGGAGCTGTTGCGGCAAACAGAGGTGGTAACCGGTGAAATTGCACCCGGCTGGGCTGGCAGTGTGGCTACAGTTAACGCCAGGCTCCTGGAAGTTCCGTTTCCGCAAACATTTGAAGGAACAACGGTGACATTTCCATTGGTAACCCCGACTGTTACTGTCACCGAATTGGTTCCCTGTCCGGCGGTAATGGTCCAGCCAGCCGGGAAAGCCCAGGTATAGGTTACCGAAGGAACGTTGGTAACACTGTAAACCTGTGATGAACCCTGACAGGGATTTGCATTCCCTGAAATCGCATCCGGCTGGGCCGGAACCGAATTCGGGGTTAACGCCAGTGTCTGGGCAGTTCCGTTGCCACACGAATTTGAAGGGGTAACGGTAACATTGCCTGCCGTTGCTCCGGCAGTAACCGTCACACTGTTTGTGCCCTGGCCTGCAGTTATGGTCCAACCTGCCGGGAATGCCCATGTATAAGTAACCCCGGCAACATTGGTGACCGAATAAACCAGTAGTGTCGTGCCGGCACAGGGAGACAGCTGACCGCTGATTGCGCCGGGTTGAGCCGGTACTGATGTGACAGTAATTGCCAGTGTTTGTGCAGTTCCGTTTCCGCAGGCATTGGAGGGGGTAACAGTTACGTTACCAATAGCTGACCCAACGGTAACAGTAACTGAGTTTGTACCCTGTCCGGCGGTAATGGTCCAGTCGGCCGGGAACGACCAGGTGTAAGTTACACCGGCCACATTGGTAATGCTATAGGTCTGGGAGGAACCTGTACAGGGGGTGACTGACCCTGTTATAGCGGAAGGTTGATTCGGGACGTTTGTTATCGTGACTGCAAGCGAGCGGGCAGTTCCATTGCCGCAACCGTTGGATGGGGTAACCTGGATGTTCCCGGCTGTGGCTCCAACGGTAACCGTAATTGTATTTGTACCCTGTCCCGCAGTAATGGTCCATCCTGCAGGCACAGTCCAGGTATAGGTGACTCCGGCAACATTTGTTACGCTGTAGGTTTGCGATGACCCGTTGCAGGGAGTGGTTGCTCCTGAAATGACGGAAGGCTGGGCCGGAACAGTGGATGTTGTAACGGCCAGTGCCCGGGCAGTGCCATTGCCGCAGGCATTCGAAGGGGTAACCTGAATGTTGC
>WSXU01000048.1 GCA_009773455.1 Bacteroidota bacterium
ATCTCCAACAATGGTGTCTGATTACAAGACACAACTTCCTGACAAGAAACTATTACAACAAAAACTCCACGAACTATTTGATATTGAAGACAATGAATAACCAAACTACAGTTGCTAATCGAGTAGACGGCTCCGCCAGTAATTAGCTGACGGAGTGTGCCTCTCACACCACTGTACGTACGGTTCTCGTATACAGCGGTTCGTTAAGATGTGGGGCAACTTTCCTGTAATACGCTGGCATAGCCTCATACCCTCTTTTCCGTAGCCGTTCCAAGGTAATGGTAGTCACCAAAATCGGGCTTTGGGCTGTTGCCCATCCCCCCATCCGGGTTCTGCTCCACTGATAGGCATGTTCCGGATCAACTCCCAACTGGATCAGGTTTTTCCTTTTCCGTTCGGGTTTCTTCCAGTGGTGCCAAATGCAGTACCTCCGCCGGTTTCGCAGCCATCCGTCCAGTGCCTTCAGTTTGCCGTGAATACTTGCCATTCGGAAGTAATTGAGCCAGCCTTGGGTGACTTCTTTGAGCTTTTGGATGCGCTCGTCAAAGCTCATCGGGGTGGTTTTGCGGGTGATCGTTTTCAGCTTTTCTTTGAGCGATTCCCAACTCTTTTCGCTTGCAACCAACTGGTATTTGCCTTTGTCGCCTTTCCGGTAAGTGGGTACGAAGCCGTACCCCAGTACTTTGAAGTCCACAGGCTTGCGGATGACGCTTTTCTCCCGGGTGATGGGCAGTTTCAGCTTGTCTTTCAGGAACAGGAAGATGCTGTTGCCAATCTTCCGGGCTGCCGTGTTGCTCTTGGTGTAAATACTGAAGTCGTCGGCATAGCGGACATAGCGCAGTCCCTGCTTTTCCAGTTCTTTGTCCAGTTCATCCAGCATGATATTGGACAACAGCGGGCTAAGCGGGCTTCCCTGTGGCACGCCTTTCCTGCGTTTGGTGAGTTTTCCGTTTATTTGGATCGGCGCCCTCAGCCATTTGCGGATCAGGCGCAGGGTGAGCGGGCATTTGGCCTTGCGGTACAACAACTGCAACAGGATACAGTGGTCTACTTCATCGAAGAGACTCTTTAAATCGATGTCGACGATGTGGTGGTAGCCCGAGTTGATGTATTCCTGTGCCTTGAGCACGGCTTGCTGGGCATTGCGGTTGGGCCGGAAACCATAGCTGTAATCTTCGAACACCATCTCGGATTTGATGGCCAAAACCTGACCGACGGCCTGTTGAAGCAGTCGGTCGGTTACGGTTGGTACGCCCAACAGGCGCACTTTTCCGTTGCTTTTGGGTATCTCTACCCCCTTAATGGCTTGTGGCTGGTACTTCCCCGCACGGATATCAGGTTCTATCTGTTCCCTGTTGTTGGTCAGGTGAACATACAGTTCCTTTACGGACATACCATCTACGCCCGCCGAACCCTTGTTCGACACCACCTGGCGGTAAGCCTGCATGATATTCCTCCGGTCCAGTACCTGTTCAACCATTCGGTTTTCGTTTACTTCGTTTGCCCTGTTCCGCCTATAGCAAGGCTACTGCCAAATGGCCGATCCATGCCTAATTTGGAACATCTCAATGTTCAGCCCTTCATTGCCTTGTGAGGCCTCCGCTTCACTCATCGGCTCGTTACCGGCAACTACTATGGCCTCTGGATAATCTGGACTAAGCTGACCCCTTCCCTCCGGTGATTCATTAGTTTTTTTCGGGTTTTTCGCACGTGTTTTGTGTGACAGTCCGGCAGATGCTGACCCCCTTTGAAGTTGCAAAATGGGTTGCAAAATCCGGAGCATACTGACCCCGCTTTCATTGGCGGGCCGGTAACGGAATCCGGAGCATGTTGACCCCCTTTCCAATTTTCCGCACAGGTTTTGGTTCATTAGTGGTAAACAAACCACTAATACGACATTCGAATGGCCGGAAAACCAAGACCCATGAGTCAGATCAAACAGTTATTACAGTTACACGAGCAGGGCAAAAGCATCAAGTTTATTGCCCGCAGTTTGGGGATCAGCAAGAATACGGTGAAAGCCTACCTTGCAAAAGTTGCTTCGTCCCCATTGGATGTCCAGGCCCTTCTGGCATTGGACGACCCGATTATGGAAGCCAGGTTCCATGCCGGAAACCCCGCCTATAAAGACGATCGTTTCGAGTATTTAAAGAGCAAACTGGACTATTATTCCAAAGAGCTTGGCCGACCTGGGGTAACCAGACAATTGCTCTGGGAAGAGTACCGTAGTGATTACCCGCAAGGATACGGGCACAGCCAGTTTTGTTATCACCTGTCACAACAACTCGTTGCCCGCAAACCATCGATGGTATTACAGCACAGTGCGGCAGAAAAACTCTTTATCGACTTTGCAGGCAAGAAACTATCCTACATTGATGCTGATACAGGAGAAGTTGTGCCTTGCCAGGTATTTGTGGCTTGTTTGCCGTATTCCGATTACAGTTTTGCCATGGCCGTCCGGAGCCAAAACATCGGCGATTTTCTGTACGCGCTGGGCTGTTGCCTTCAGGAACTTGGAGGGGTTCCTCAGGTGCTGGTTCCCGATAACCTGAAGGCGGCCATTGTAAAAGCGAGCCGTTACGAACCGGACGTTAACCGTGCACTGGAAGACTTTGCCAACCATTACCACACCACCGTAATCCCTGCCAGGGCGCGTAAGCCCAAAGATAAAGCGCTGGTCGAGAATCAGGTAAAACTGGTTTATTCCCGTGTATTTGCCAAGTTGCGCAACCAGCAGTTTTTCGATCTGGCTTCGCTCAATAAAGCCGTCAAAGAAAAAATCAGGGAACACAACCAGACCCGGATGCAGCAAAAGCCATATTGCCGCGAAGAAAAGTTTTTGGCCGACGAAAAGTATTTGCTGCAACCACTGCCCGATCAGCCCTTCGAGATAAAATATTACCGGGACTTGAAAGTGGCCAAAAACAATCACATTTACCTTGCTCAGGATAAGCATTACTACAGCGTTCCATACATTTATATCGGTCAGTCTGCAAAGGTGATCTACACCCGGACAATGGTCCGTATTTATGCCAAAGGTGAGCAAATAGCCGTTCATGCACGCGATTACAGACCCGGAGGATATACCACCGACAAAGAGCATTTGTGCTCGGCACACCAACATTATCTGGACCGTAGTCCTGATTATTACCTGAACAAAGCCAAATTAAAATCAGATGAACTTTACCAGCTTCTCGGGCTAATGTTTACACAAAACAGGCATCCGGAGCAACTGTACCGCACCTGCGACGGACTCTTGAACCTGCAACGAAAGACCGACCAGAAAGACTTTCAGAAAGCTTGCCTGATGGCCATTCAGTACCAAAACTACTCGTACCGGTTTATCCTGAACATCCTGACAAATAAGATGACAAACCAGGCGGAAACAAAGCCGGAAAAACCACTTCCCGGCCATGATAATCTCAGAGGAAGTGAATATTACGCATAAACAACAATTAGTTTTTAACCTTTTAAATGAAACATGTTATGATGCAAATTGAATCACAATTAAGCCAACTGCGCCTGTATGGAATGAGCCGAAGCTGGAAAGCCTTGACCGAAACCCGAAGGCAACACGAACTGACACTGAGCGAAGGACTGGAACTTCTCTTGCAAGCAGAAGAGCAGGAACGGACAAACAACCGCTTTGAACGCCTGAGAAAAAATGCCAGGTTCCGCTATCAGGCTTCTGTTGAAGAACTTCATTTGGATGCTTCCCGTGGAATGGATAAAGGATTGATCACGGCACTGGCAACGGGCGAGTATCTTTCAAAAGGAGAATCAGTCCTTATTACTGGAGCCACCGGTTGTGGAAAAAGCTTTTTGGCTTCGGCGCTGGGTCACCAGGCTTGTGCACAAGGCTATAAAGTGGCTTGGTACAATCTTCAGAAACTCCTGCTGAAAACAAAGATCTCGAGAATCGAAGGAACCATTTTCAAGTTCTTTGAAAGCCTTGCAAAAACGGATTTGTTGATCCTTGATGATTTTGGGCTGACACATCTGGAACAGCAACAACAACTGGACCTGATGGAAATGATCGAAGACCGGCATGGTAAATCGTCAACCATTATTGCCAGTCAGTTGCCTGTAGCCAACTGGTACGATGTGATCGGTGAAGAAACCATTGCTGATGCAATTCTGGACCGAATAGTACACACTTCGTACAGAATTGAATTAAAAGGTGAAAGTTTAAGAAAAAAACGGTAAAATTGTCAGTCATTCAAGTTCTCTGAACCATAATCCTTGTGGGGGGTCAACATCACCGGACAAGGGGGGTCAGTATCACCGGAATATCCAA
>WSXU01000148.1 GCA_009773455.1 Bacteroidota bacterium
GGTGAAACAACAGGGGATGCAGTATCTCCAGGTGCTGCAACAGTCGAATCCGGAACCGCCTGGGCAGAAGTTTTGATCACTGCCGGGAAAAAATTCAGCAGCAGGAAAAATGTAACTATATGAACTACCGGTCTATTCACTTAGTCTTATGGGGACATTATTAGATCGATGAAAATATCATCTGCATAAAAATCGGCCGTTTCGCCCAGCAAACTGGCCGAAACACCGCAGCGGTAGGAAATACTTATCTGATCAATAGGCGTAGCCAGGTTGGGCGGGATATCGTCTGCTCCGCCGGCAGCGTTCCCGTCCACAAGCAGGGTGGATGCCCCTGACAAAGGGATCCAGGGAGAACCAAAAAAATTACAAGACACGCATCCTGCTGAAAGGGTAGCCTGAGCTTCCACCACTCCCAGGGGCACTGTGTTGGCAGGATCTGTACCGTTAAAGAATCCGTCCAGGTTCGCATCGTCTGATCTATAGGAAGATCGGGACCATCAATAACTTCAATCCCTATCAGTGTAAAGTTCGTATGGGTAATGCCTGTTTTGTACTCGCTTATAGAATTAAAAACAAAATCCAAATTACCTCCTCCATAAATAGCAATTCTCACCGAGCTTTGAGAAAGGGCTGAACACGAAAAAACAACTGATAAAAAAATGACTGAAATAATGCTTTGCATTTCTCCTGGTCTGTTTATGAAAAACGTGTTTAAAAAGAAGCCCCGATAAATAATATATCGGGGCTCCCAGAATCTTAATTCTTATGTAGCTCTATTAAATAGCGTCAATATCGAGCAACACGTTCGTTACATAACGGTCAGGTGCAAGGTTTTGGTTAAGAAGGCTTCCTGCAGGAAGAGCTCCAAACATCGTAGTGGTTCCGGCCATCTGACCCGTTCCGCATTCCCAGTGAATGGTAAAGGAATTGTCGTTAATGTCTCCTCCGTTCAAACCGGCACCGGCAGTCATCAGCATCGCGGGATAAACAGCAAGGCCGTTTACAACGCCACCGCCGATGGCAGTCGCATTGGCCCAGGGAGAACCTACCGTGGAAACATCACTCGCAGCTGCACAGCAGGTAGCAAGGCCTGTCCAGTCACACTGGAAGCCAACGTTGCTAAGAGGCATGGTGTTACCCGGATCGTCTGTTCCCATAAAAGTACCGTCTTCAGCTCCAAACTGCAGATCCCAGCTTGTAGATGATGCTATCACCACATCAGTATCGTAAAATGCTGAGTTGGCAATACCATTTTTGTACTGGTCAATTGTGTTGAATACAAATTCAACATTACCTCCATTTGTTACATGGAGACGCAGAACCTGGTTAAGGGTTACTGCAACAGGTACAACCGCCCGGTCAGAGACGGGTTGTGCAAATGCAGAGCCACAAACTATCATGGCCAGG
>WSXU01000149.1 GCA_009773455.1 Bacteroidota bacterium
GGGAAACCTTCCTGAAGACCATCAAACCTGGGATGGAAATTCCTGATGTCGAAACCGGAGAGCTCATAGCTCCACCAACAACCACAACTACTTCATACTTGACCATTTCTCTGCCATGATCCGGCTGGATTCAGTTACCACGATTATCGATGAAACCAGGTTTCTCGAAACCAACATCCTGAGGGCCTCCGGGTCCTCAGGATTACTATCACAATCAAGTAAATACCTGCTCGAGAAGTATGAACGAGCCACCGGCAAGAAAATTCAAATCCCACCATATCAACCCAAATCAAAACATCAAACTTTCAACCAATGGGAACATTCACAGTCAAAAAAGCAAAGCTCAAAGACCGATCCCTCGAGGTCAACCTCGATGAAACCATCATCACCACGAGTGGGGGAGGATCAGTTACAAATGAAATTCTGAAAAAGTGCAACACCCTGGTCCACGATGACCTTCTCGCAGCATTCGACCGGCTGAAAATTCACATGGTCAAGGCCTGTGATTTTAAGAAGAGTGAGCTGATCACACCCGAGTCGATAGAAAGCCTTGATCTCTCCCTACTCTCGGACTACCATATTAAAGGATTCTCTATCGGGGGGGATGATGAGAGCGAGGGAGTTGTCCTGATCGGTTCCCGGGAATTCTCCTCCGGGAAGGTACTGAATATAATTACCCCATTCATCCGCTACGCTGAAGAGGTGGATCCTTATGAATTCTCGGCCGAGTTAGCTGATGCAGTAAATGCAGCAGTCTATGAGGTTGAGCAGTACCTGTTCGAGGATAAGTATGCCATCAAGCAGCTCGAAATTCCTTTCGATGAAGAAGAGCATCAGAACCAGGAAGCAGCCTAATTATTAACAAAACCCAATACGACTATGCAAACAATTGAGTACATCGAAACGATGAACATCCGGTCCAGCGACTTGAACCCCCGGAAATCCTTTGATGAGAATGCGATCGCTGAGCTTTCGAAGTCAATCATTGAAGTAGGCATTCTGCAGCCCATAATTGTAAGGCTCTCCCATTTCAAGAAGGGGACCGAGAATTATGAGTTGGTCTGCGGAGAGCGCAGGTGGAGAGCTGCCAAGGAGGCCGGCTTGAAGACAGTCCCGGCCATCATCAGGGAACTAAAGGATCAGGAAGCACTGGACCTGATGATCACCGAGAACCTGCAGAGAAAGGATGTCAGCCCATTGGAAGAGGCTGAGGCATTTATGAACCTGATTGTTCA
>WSXU01000049.1 GCA_009773455.1 Bacteroidota bacterium
AATTGTTTTACAGGCTAATGCAACAAGCAGTAACCACTTCATCTGTGACTTATAATGACATTATAAAATAACTTGCTTATTGTGGATAAGCAGTTAAATCAATTCAGTAATGGTTTCTGAAGGATTAATTTTTGCCAGAATAAAGAAGTTCCCGGTTTCATTTGGAACAATTACGGTATTTACAAAATTGGCTGCCTTCCTTATTGCTATTTGAGACGGGAAAACAAATTCTCCCAAAAGAATATCCTTCGTATCGATGGTTTTATCTTTTGAGAGGTAGAAGTTTATTTTTACCCCCGACGGCGCAGTTGCAAAACCATCATTAAAGGCTGATCCTGTGATTTCGATATAATCATTGGTTGACACGGCATCAACATTGATTTGAATATCTGTTATCCCGAGGTCGGGTTTGTTCTGGTCGGTCACAAAAACATAACCAAATCCGGAAGTAAATCCGGCAGCGCTTGCCTGAACTGATATCATCTGATTACCATCTTCAATATTATCATCCTTTGTATTAATTGGAACCTGCACTGATTTTTCTCCGTCGGGAATAGTTGCGGTTGCCTGAATGTTTACTTCGGTTGTGTCATTGTGTGAGATTACCACATCTACGGCGCCGGTGGTTGATGTATTGCGCGAAATTGTTAATGTCCCGGCATTTAGTTTACCTTCAGGCAGCGTAATTGGATTGACGGAAACCGAAAGCGATGGACCGTCATTATCGGCAATTACCAGATTTGCATTTACTACGCCACCATTTTCAGGAGTTGTTCCACAATTGCATGATGAAATGAGAATTGACCCTGATAGTACTACATTCCGATATCCGTCAACAGCGCCATTATCGACTACCCCGATATTAAATTTCTGTTCCAGGTCACCCTTTGGTAAGGAAATGCTTGCCGGAAAGATAATTGCATTTGGAAGGTTGGATGATAAGTTAACCGTTATGATATCATCACCTTTTATTCGTTTGATGATTCCCCATGTTGCGTATATACCGGCTGTTTCCGAAACGGTATCCGTAAGCAATTCAATACTAATCTGTGGAATATCATTGTCAATGATACTGGCTGTTGCCTGGGCAGTTGCAAAACCGGCTGTGCTGGCAAAAATTACCGCATCGCCTGTTAATTCTGGAATGTTGTCGTCGGTAATGCTAACGGTAACACTGCCTGAAGCAGCATTGGCAGGAATAATGAGTGTTGGCGGGAAGGCCCATTGCGAGATTTTGACAGTTGATAAGTTAACCGATAAAGGAGCGTTGGTAACCAAATCGCGGGTAACTGTAAGCGTAATTGTTTCACCTTCAGTTACCGGGCTTTTACTTAACTGAGCAGAAAGTCCTGGAACCTCATCATCCAGAATGGTGATTGTTTTTACGGAATTAGTGTATTCTGCTGCACTTGCAGTTATCGCCAAACTTCTTGGTCCGTCAATAATCAAATTGTTTATTGTGTTGAGGTTAAATACAAAAGAAGACTGGTTGGCCGGAATAGTAACTGTAGCCGGAATGGTAACTTGTCCTGCCAATGAAACTGATAATGAAACCGGTAAATTAGCCGAATAATCGCCACTGCGGGTAATAATACAACGAACCGGCGAAGTTGTATTTTCGAGAACCGAAGTAGTCTGGATTTCCAGATACAGCAGATTTCCAACGGTAACCCTGCCGGCAGACAATGAAATATTGTTGGATTTGTTTGCCGGATATTCCTGAAGCGCCGGAAGTGGAATGATTTCAACTTCAATGTTAGCATCGCCTGAGAACCTTGGTAAATCAGGAATTTTAATTTTTCTGCTCCGGTTAATAGTTGCTCCTGCAGCCAAATCAGATTTGTAATCGAAGCCGGGAGTAATATTGAGTTTTAATCCTGAAACCGGTATCAGCGAAATTCTTTCCACCCAACCTCCAACAGCATTTATTTCTGAAATATTTTCAACCTTCCAGTTTACAGTAAGCGAATCACCCGGATTAATGTTTGCAGTTCCTGCCTGAATTTCTTTTACCAGAATATCAGGCAGCGGTTTAACGCTTACCGAATAAGTTTTTGAATTTACGCCATTTTCAGCGGTTATCTTGTAATTTACCGGTGAGGTGAAGCTTTGTTTTGATCCGTTTGCCGGAGAAATTACTGCCTTTTCAGAAATCTGGAAAACAGGCGACAAAGCTGCCGGGTTTGCGTTTCCTGAAAGGGTCAAAATAATAGTGGAAAGACTTTGGTCAACTTGTGTAGAGGAAATGCCGTTTCCTGTTACCTGTAAAATCATGGCTTCCGAATTCAAAATTACTGGCGCCATGACAAAAACTGTTACAAACGATGATTTTGAATATTCAGTACCATCGCTCACAACCAGACTGAAAGTGTAGGCAGTATTAAATAAAACTGCAGGCGCTGTGAAACCCGGGATGGCAACAGTTTCAGAATTAAGCGTTATTCCCGTTGGTGCTGTCCATTGGTAACTAAGCTGATCACCATCTGCATCTACCGAACCTGACCCGTTAAGGGTAACCAAAGTTCCTGAACTCACAGTTTGGTTCGTACCGGCATTGGCCACCGGGGCTTTGTTCACCTGGTTCACCGCAATAACTACCTGGTCGGTCGTTTCCGCAATACCGTCATTTACGGTCAGAGTTATCGAATAGTTGGTGTTTTGGGTTACCTCGGGCGCTGTAAATGTTGGTTTTTGTGCAGTAGTTGAGCTGAGCGTTATACCTGTAGGGGCAGTCCACTTGTAGGTTATCGGGTCGTTATCCGGATCGGTCGAACCGGAAGCATCGAGTGTAACAATGGCGCCTTCGTTTACGATTTGGTCGGGCCCGGCATCAGCAACCGGGGCTTTGTTCACTTTACGCACTGTAATTGTAACTTCATCAGGCTGCGAATCAACTGCGCCGTCGTTCACCACCAATGTAAAAGTGTAAGTTGTGTTTGACAAAACTGTAGGTGCAGTAAAACTTGGTTTTTCTGCGGTTGCAGCGCTGAGCATGATTCCGTCCGGAGCTGTCCACTGGTATGTGAGCTGATTACCGTCAGCGTCAACGGATGCCAAACCATCGAGTGTTACTAATGCGCCTGCATCAACGGTTTGGTCTGATCCGGCATGGGCAATGGGCGCTGTATTTTTATCGTTAGGCTGTTGGGTGACAGAAATAACCTGTGATTCGACACCCACTGCAGAAATTGTAACTATTGCAATCCGGGTGTTAGCCTTCGGATTGGCCTGTGCTGTAAAAGTTAATGTGCCGTTTCCGGTTCCCGCTGAAGGACTGACCGTGAGCCAATCCTGATCGGAACTAACTGTCCACGAAATTCCGGTGGCAATATCAACAGTGGCCGTACTCCCTGCAAGTGAAGCAATTACTATGCTGTTTGCCGATAACTTAAAGGGCATTTCGATGATATTTAAAAAATCCTTCCATTGGTCGGCAACTGCATACAGCACTTTAGATTCATAAGGTACATAAAGTTTACAGGTGGTTTTATCTACTCCGGCAAAAACACTTGAAGAAGAGCTTAAATCAACCGGTACTGGATTTTCAGCGATGATTGAAGTCAGCCCGCTGCAACCTATAAAAGCTACACCCTGAATTGTGGTGACCGATGCCGGTATAGTAACTGATGTTAAACCGGTACAACCCTCAAACGCATAAATACTTATGGTAGTAACCGATGATGGGATTGTTACCGACGTTAATGCTGTACAATTTTTAAAAACAGAATTATTAATAACGGCTAAAGATGAAGGTTCAGAAAAATTAACCGAAGTTAAACCGGAACAACCTAAAAAAGCATACGGACCTATGTAATTTACTGACGAAGGGATGATAACAGATGACAGACTGGTGCAATAATGGAAAGCAGATACATCAATGGCGGTAATTGATAAAGGCAACAATATTGACCTTAAAGTAGTATTAACTTTACCCGACCCGTAACTAAAAAAAGCAGAGTTGGGTATCGAATTCCCTGGGTAGTTAGAATTAGTATTGAGCGTTCCTCCCATTCCGGAATAAGCAGCAATGGTAGCTCCGCTTATATCCAATTCGGCCAGTAATGGTATTGAATCACGCATTGTTTTAAAATCGCGGG
>WSXU01000024.1 GCA_009773455.1 Bacteroidota bacterium
ACCTTTACATCCTCGGGTAAGTCGTATTGCGTTTTCTCATGAAGTCCTGTCAGCAATGGCAGGGCTTTTTGTTTTCTTAAAGCTGTAGTTGAGGTGCTTCTGGATAAGGCCCTGCATTTGTGGCCCGGGGACATGGACATAGTTGCCATTGCTGAAGCTGCAGTGATACTGCAGGTGCTTGAAAAGCATGGAGAGCTCAACACTGGCTGGGATCTGATCAATGGTGTACTTCTGCTTGAACTCGTCAAAGAGCTGTCGTACGGTTTTCTCGGTTGTTTTCATTTGTTTGTATTTAGGGACTTGGTTGCAAGGGCAGGATTCGAACCTGCGACTTCCGGGTTATGAGCCCAGCGAGCTGACCTCTGCTCTACCTTGACATTATTGTTTAAGCCGATGCATTTTCTCAAGCTTATCAAGCAGCTCCAGCTCGATGAGCGAATAAGTAGTTTTTGAATTGCGCTCGCCAATCTTGACCCGGTTGCAGAGTTTCCTTTGGACCCACACCTTGACCCGTCCTTCACCGAACTGCCGGTAGGCTTCCCTCTGGCTGATCTCGTCCTTGATGAGTCCGAGCCGGCTGATGGCTTTTCTGGCTCCTAATTCAGCGATATCGATCAGCTGACGTTTCTGCTCGAGTAATTCCTGGTCACTCATATCACTCCTGCTTTTGCTGCTAATGAGACAATGTGGTATTTGGAGGTAGCTCCGGTTTTCTTCCGGATATTCTTCAGGATGGTAATGACTGTGTTTGTCGCGATCTTGAGACGGTCGGCTACCTGCTTATCGGCATACCCTTCTGATATCTGCCGGATGATGTCCCTCTCCCTGGAGGTGATGGTGGACTCCCCTACCATGGCCACCCGATCCCCATCACAATTGCAAAGCCGGCCATCCACCACATCTGCTTCCTGATTGAAGGCTGACAGGTAATCATGAATGAATCCATAGACAAGGTCATTGCCTGGTTCGTACTTCTTCTTGAGTTTAGGGTAATCAGGGTGAGCTACTGCGACTTCGAGGATAACGAGGTAATATTTGGATCCGGGAGTTACCTCATGGACATGGCCGCCATCAAGAGCATAGAACCGGTTCTCTGTTTCGAAGAACTCAATTCTGTTTTCACGGGTAAGTGACTCGTTCATACGGCCTCCTGTTCTTTAGCTTCTATCAAGGCTTCTTCAGGACTTATTCCAAGTCCTTCTGAAATAATAAGAAGAGCCTTATAGGTGGTGAGAGGACCGTTATCCTCATTCTCTTTTAGGAACCGCCACATGGATCCCCTTGAGATATCGAACAACTCCAACAGAGACCGTTTTATATCGGCCCGACCGTTGATTCTTTCAATAATTTCGGTTTTAAGTCTCATTGGTACTTAAATTTTGGTATTGTTTTTAGTGAAACTTTGTTCTATATTTGAAACCTTATTCTTTCGATAAGAAGTCATACGTGCTTTGCATTGTGAGGTAGAAATCGATCTTTCCGAAGTCTCCTTTCTCTGAATGTTCCTCAGAGCTGAATTGAGCTGCGTAATGCCTTCTGGAATAATCCTGAGGATCTCTTGCCTGAACCAGGAAATTGAAAACCTCCATGGCTATTTCAATTGAGGATCCTTCAGTGAGGTTGTGAGGATAAGTCTGAAGGAATGATCGTGTGAGTCTGAGAGATTCAGTCTTTATATGATCCTTCCCGGGGATTGTGTCGAAAGTTTGAAGTGTTGCCATATTTGCGTTCTCGTTGAAATGATGTCGCAAATATACAACGTTTGTTTGATTTATGCAACGATTGTTTGATTTATTTTTACTTAAATGAACGAATTTTCAAATAGAATAATTCAAATCGCTGAATTCTATGGAGTTACTCGTGCTGCTGATTTTGCTAAAAAGACAGGATTTTCTCATCAGACTGCATCGAATTACTTAAAGGGAGATAGAATCCCTACGGGAGATTCATTAAAAATCATCCAACAGTCGTTTGATAAAATAAGTGCTAAATGGCTCCTTACTGGAGAGGGAGAAATGTTGCAATTAGAAGAAACTAAAATTCAAGAAAATCCCAGGTCAGTAGAAATTCAGAAATTGCAGAAAATCATCCAGAAGCAGCAAGAGACGATCGACAAGCTTGTCGACACAATTCAGAAATTAACCTCAAATGTCAAAGAACGATGAAAAAAGAAGATTTGAAACCAGGGGATAAAGTGCATTTAGCGCATGATTCAAGATTCACTTACACCTACCTTGGTGAATGGGAAATTGCTGTTGTGGGTAAGCCAGAGCATCGAATTAAAGGAGCAGTGTATGGGGTATTTGCTCATAATCCTCAACCGACATATGACCTTAAGACTGTTCTTCTTCCTTATGAAGCTGTGATGAAGTCTTGATTTCACCCGATTTGATATAATGCTCAAGCCTTCTTGCATATTCAATATCAACACCCCCTGTTGGATGGTTTGCGAATTCGAGTGCTTTTAATCTGATCCGGATATCTAAGAGTTCCTGGGCAGAAAATTGAAGTTTGGTTCTTGGTTTACGGTTAATCTGATTTGTGTTTGACATGGCTGGATTTGGTTATAATGTTGAGTTAATGGATCAAATTTTAAGGTACATTGATGGTTCGTTATTTGAAAGACCAACAAGTGATAATATTGCCAAATCACTTGCTATGGAGAAAGCAACCGTTCAACTTGCCTTTAATGATGTTTGTGAGCTCGGACATAAGCTTGGTATTCTCAGATCCAATAAAATGGGCTATGGGAACTACGAACTAATAAGTTATAGCAAAGACCGGCTTCATGATTTTGTTGTGAATGGAGGATTTAGAGGTCATTTTCAACGACAGACTAAATCATCAAAGCTTTTTGGAATCAGGATGACCAAAGAATTTAAAGTTGCCATCTTATCAATAATTTCTACTGTAGTTGCAGGAGTTATTCTTGCTTTTCTAAGCAATTATTATGGTTGGCTTTGTCCTTAAGCTCCATGTACTCTTGGTCATAAGGAGGCTTATAATATTCAGGAGGTGCATATGGACAAATTCGCAACTTCTTTTTGAAGTGAATAGGAAAACTGCGGTATAGCAAATAGGGGATCACCATAGCCAAAACAGCTGAAAGAAATCCCGAAACAAAGCCCAAGCCGTAGCGACAAAAGAATTCTGCATAATTCATAGTCGGATTGTTTTAGATTAATGATGTCACAAATATAATACAATGTGTTTGATTTCAAACATTACGTTTGTTTTTTAAGCCAATTTTAATACCTATTAAAACATTTTGTTTGAATGAAAAATAAAATACTTGATGCCGAGAGACTTAAAAAAGTGATCGAATGGTCTGAGTTATCTGCAAATGCATTTGCCAAGAAAATCGGTTATGAGAGCGGGCAAACAGTGTATAATATTTTGAACTATGGAAGACCTATAAGCATGCGATTTGCTTTAAGCGTTGTAAATGCTTTTGAACTTATCAGTATTAATTGGCTTTTGACCGGAGAAGGGACTATGATCGATGTTGCTTCTAAAAATTCAGAAGTTTTTAATGGGAAATCACAAACTGGGAATGAAGCTGAATCGAAGAAAGAAAGTAGTTGTAAGGAGATACCATATTATGATATAGAAGTATCAGCCGGCCCCATTTCATTTTATCAAGACTATCCAGAACTACCACATACTGCTTTGGAAATACCTTTTGTCTCAGACGTCGACCTGGCTATGCCAGTATATGGAGATTCAATGTACCCACGAATTAAAAGTGGGGATATCGTTCTCTTGAAAAAAATAACGGATCCGGATATAATACTTTTCGGAGAAGTGTACCTGGTCATCACCAATGATTACAGGACACTGAAGTATGTCCGGAAGCATGAGGATGATAGTAAAATCATCCTGGTTTCAGAGAATGAGAAATTCGACCCGGTGACAATCAGGAAAGATTCAATTCTACACTTATTCATCTATAAAGGAAAATTCGAGAAGAGTCAAATATAAACTTATCGTTATGACAAATTCATCATTTGTTGAGGATGTCTATAAATCTATTAAACCGGGCATACCACAAAAAAAAAGAAAAGAAGTCATTGATGCATTAGGGGATATTCATAAGAAATACCAAGATCTGACTGAAGATGAATTCAAGATCAAATTCTTTCATGAAGCTGACCCAATAATTGATACTTACTCCAGAATCAATCAAAATCAGGAATTAACCACAATCAGGATGGTTCTTTACATCTTCCTGATTCTTATGTTTTTATCTGTTCTGATGGGCTTCTTTGTAATGTAAGAGATAATGGATAGGCTCAGCCTTTACAAATACAATCAGCTTTCTAGCGACGAAAAAGCGATTCTTCTCTGGGACCAGGGTATCTATCTAATGAACAGGTTCGAAGGAGTGTATTTGATCAACCTCCACAGCCTTCTCGATTTCTATGTAGAAGTCTGGTATGATAATGAGAATAACAAAATTGTGAAATTTCGGACGTTTAAAAGCTTGGAAACGTTGGAGCCTTATTTGGATTTAATTAAGTTGGAACTTGAAAAATAATTCAAATCATTTTTATGAAAACTATTACAATAATTTCTCTGCTAGCCTCTAGCCTCTCTCTATTTATTATTTGTTTTAGTATATACATTGAGAGATCTACTTTAGGTAATTTGTTGAAAAACAAGCGAGTTATTCTATTTACAGTTTTATCAGTAGTAGTAACAATTATCGAGAAAGTCAGTGGAGGGATAATATCTTCTATTTTCTCAATTAAAACTTACTATATCATTCTTTGCCTATTTCTTATCGGTCTTTTATATTGGATTTATCAATTCTTTTTTGCAAAAAAAAGAGACTTATTCAATAAGGCCATTAGCAAAGAGTTTAATCTTGAAGAAATCTTTATTTACCTTTTAGTCTTAGTAGTCTTTTTCCCTTTTATAACTGATATTGTCCGAATGCGATCTAAGGAGCCAATTGAATTTATTGTCAAAATTAATAGTGATTATGCTAACTTCTCTACTCCTAATTCAATAGTAAACTATAATGGAAAAGTTATAATTAAAAATAATACAGATAGGAATTGTAGAATACTTGTCGAAACCATCAGCACACCATTTCAAAGAATTGAATTCTTGGATTCATTGATGGATATGAATAATAGACAATATATAAATCATACTTACAAAGGGGCAATTGGTTCCAATTCATCTGCTACAATCAACTTAGTTGATGAACAAGTCTTGATGCCTAACTTTATCGAAGGAGCGCTTATTGATTCCTTAAATTGGATATTTTCAAATGAATCTCTTGATTACTACAGTAGTAGGTTCAACTATATTTATCAAAATTTGCTTCCTCAAGATTCATTAACCGACAATGGTTTAAACTTTAAATTTAAATTTCCTGAAATGGGAGTCAATTATAGCATTGACTATGATTGGGTTTCAAAAGTTTATATAACTGACAATTATTCAAATGAAGTTTCAGTATTCCGGTTTAAAGGTTCAATGAGACATGACTTAGGCAGAATGATTCGAGGTGAAGAATTAATCCTCACGCCAGGCGTACTGCAAAATTATTTTATGTTGGAACCAAATTATCTGAAAAACGGTCAATTGATGAACTTTACTAAGGGCGCAGTAACTGTGGTTTTTAATGAAGAAGTTGATCTTGCAAAAACCATCTATGAAGAATCCGGAGACAATTACATCTATTCAGGTGAATTGAATGACAATATTATAATTAATAAAGAAGGCTTTCAGATCAGACATTACATTTATGGTCTATTTATTAGAGATATGCAATTCTACACAAATCTGGCTAAAAGTTATGGAGTAGAAGTAGATCTGCCATTTAAAAAACGTTCAAAATAATCTCAGACAATGTTCCTTGAGTCATATCAATAAATATTATGACACCATGCTCTACATGCGGATCTACCGATGTTAGGAAATTCGTAATTATGCACCGAAAATACCCAATGAAAATTCTAGGACCTTGGTTCTATCTCAAACTATTGCTCATGGGGAAGCTCGAGGTCCAGTTCTGTAACAAGTGCGGGAGGGTGATTTCGGTGTGAGACGCAATAATCAAATCCTGCTCGATATCCTGATTAAGAATGTTAATTCAAAATTGCTAAAAACCATGAAAATGTACTCCCCTACAAATCCTGAAGGATTTGATGATTCCCCTGATAAATTGAACCCCTTGATCAGATTATTCATCGTTGTTTTCTTGACTTGGCTCATTTCTTTTTTCATTTTCATAAAAATTTATAATAATCCAAGTACTATCTCAGAATTTGGAGATGCTTTCGGAGCAATCAATGCCCTTTTTTCAGGCTTTGCATTTGCTGGAATAATCTATACGATATTGCTACAGCGAAAAGAACTAGTATTACAGAGGAAAGAGCTAGTTGAAACAAGAAAGGAATTAAGAAGATCAGCTATAGCGCAAGAAAAATCTGAAGAAGCACTAAGAATGCAAATTGAATCAATGAAACTCACTTCTAAACTTAATGCATTAAATAGCATTGTAGAAGCGTTAAGTCAAGAGTATTCAAGCTTGATGAGTTATGATATTCCAAGTGCTCTGAAAGTTTTAAAAGAAAGAGAGGTCTACATGAACCAGATCAAGAAAGCACTAAAAAGTATTGAAGTAGATATAGATCTAGACGATTCGAAAGAGCATTAAATATCTATCCAAGTAGATAATTCTATCTTAGTTTCTTATAATGTTCTCTCAAGAGTAGATCACTTTCTCATTTATTTCTGAAATAGCCTCTTGCTCAAGATAGTATGCTTCAGAACGAAGTTCATTAGCCTTTAAAGCCAAATCATTTATCCTTTTCATTAAATTTCTATCTTCAAGAACAGGAACAGGGACTTTAGCTAAATGAGTATCATCAATCTCATCAACTACTGAACCGTAAATATGTCTTTCAACTAACACTCGAGCGTAATCGGTATTTAACCAGATATACAAATAACCTGCAATATCTTTGTTCTTTGGCACTATTCTGAGTACATGTTGACTCATGGTCCAATTTTCCCAATGCTTAGGAATTATATTTACTTTTCCAATTGTACCACTACATGTTATTGCTATCATATTTTCATGGAGAAATAATTGTTTAGCGATTCTATCACCATGCTTTTTAACAGACAAATATTTTTTGTTGGTAGGATCTAACTCGTAAATCTGTTTACCTCCAAGAAAAACCGTACCATCAGCCTCATCAACATAGATTCGCTTAAAACGACCTGGTAATATGATTTTATCCGAAATTTCAGAATTTCCAATAGGAAGAATAGTCGCCGCATTATCTAGCAAGATATCCACAATTGCCAAAGCAATTGGGACATGATAAGATGCATCTAATCTGTCATCTAAAAGATAAAATGGCAAGGAAAAGTTTTTAAAATCTGCATTTTGATTGTAATGTTCAGCTTTTATTTGGTCAAGCGGTGGTAATTTTAGGGCTTCAATCAATGAATTTTCAGCCTCAAGAATCAAATTATTACTTAGGTCTCGTAATTCAAAGGAATGTAAAATTTTATCATTAATTGATTGTCGAATATTTTTATCAGCATAAGGTATCTTAATATTAAACAAATGTTCTGGTTCTATATGTTGAATTACTGCTCCATAATTATTAGTAAGAAGTACTAATTGGCCTGTTTGTGATTTTAAATAAGAATAAATATATCCTGTATCATTAACTTCTTTTGCTGTAATTCTTAATAAGTCATGGCTAAATATTTGATTATCTAGATTATTAGTAACTATAGAACATTTGCCAATAGTGCCAGAGCAGGTCATCAATATCTGATTTTTTTTAACTCTTAACCCAGGAATATCTGTTAATGTAAATTCAGAAAGATATAAGCTAGGTTTCGGGCAAATCTCTGTGATTTGCGAAGGTTGAAAAATTGGGTAATCTGATTTGTCAACATAAATTCTCTTAAACCGTAGCCTATGATAAACATTAGCAATACCCTCTTTCCCGCATAAAGGCTTAAGTTCATATTTGCATTGTTCAATTTTTGATTTTGCTATCTTAGCTTCAACGTTAAATACTGAAGCCTCTAGTCGAAACTGTGCCTGTTCAACCTCTGAATTTGTCACAGTGGTCCATTTCAATGTACTTACCATGATAGACCCTCTTCTTTTTTCCAATTGGTAAAAACATCTGGTACAAGTATTGTTTGGTCGTCAAGTTCTAGTTCTTCGTATTCTTCAATATCACCATTTTCGAGAATACGTGTTCGTTTGAAATAAAGAATTTCACCGTCTTTATCTCTTTTATAAATTGGATTTCCACGCTTATCATGCCCAATTCGTTCAATCATAGCCATGAAAATGGGATAATTGTATTCAGGCTCGTTTGTTTCTTCTATTGTTTTCTTTTGAACAATTAAAATTGACGTTTGAACACCTGTACTTGGCTGAAATGTATCAGCATGCAAATCAATACTTGCTATTATCCGAGTATATTTTAAAAGCCATTTGCGAATGTGCACTAATCCTGGGGCCCCGAGTATACTGTCAGGTAAAACAATGGCTAACCTACCTTTAGGCTTTAAAAATTGCACACAACGTTCAATAAATAATTGTTCAGGTGGCATTGAATTAGAATTCCGCGAAATATCAAACTGATTTAGAATTGTCCTGTCAGTAATTGGTATTTTGCTACCAAAAGGTGGATTAGTCACTATTACATCGAAATAACCAATTCTATTATGATTAGTCAATTCTTTTAGATTTATATTTAGAGCTTTTGATATTGCTTCTTTAAAATCGACAGACCATTCATGTGGTGGTAACAATGAATTTTCTCGAAGAATATTGCCACTTCCATCATTGTTCATTACCATATTCATTTTTGTTGCTTTGACTAAGTCAGGATTTATGTCAAAACCAAAAAAATTATTACCTGCAACCTCAGCAATCTTACTCCGGACAGTCTGTTTTTCACTATCGTTCCAGCGTTTTTTTTCTTTACCAAACTGGTTTTCTGCCTTCTTCTCAATTTTTTCGATAACAAGATTCATTGCATTTACTAGAAAACCACCTGTTCCACAACTGCTATCTAAAATATTCTCACCTGGTTGAGGAGCAACCATAGCAACAGCCATTTTCATAACGTTACGTGGTGTAAAGAACTCACCACGGTCTCCGCGCAAGTTAGCCCCAACAATCTCCTCATATGCTTTGCCTTTTACATCAATATTTGTATCAAGCAAACTATATTTTTGAATTTCACCAACAATATTTGCAATTGTTCTTGGATTCAAAGCAATTTTATCATTTGCCTCAAATATTTTTTGATATTTAGCTTTTACCTTATTAAATATTCTATCGATTCTGTTTTTGACGGTTAGTTGTCCATCCGGATTATTACGTTCCTTTGAAGTAACATAAAATTGAATATCTTCTAGAATATTACGCTCATCTTCAATTTTGCAAAATATCATTTTAAGTAATTCGAAAAAGGCAGGTTGTTTCTGCATTCCTTCATTTACATAAATATGATTGTGGCACTTTTTAAAAGCAAACAAAAGATTATCTCCAATAGCCTTTTTCTGAGTGTCTCTTTTAGGTCTATCTATTTCCTCAATATCAGCACCATAAGAAGGAATATCATTATAATCCTCGTAATCCCAATTGCCTTTTTGATTTTTAATTTTTCGAAATACTTCCTTTTCTTTGCCATTTGTCCACATACCCCATTCACAATTAGGACAGACAGCCATGTAGGTTTTCAATTGCTCAACTCCTTCTTTTTTGTCTGTAGATGGAATTGTTTCCTTTTTACATTCAACAATTAGGTATATGTTTTTTTGGTCAAAGTCAGTTGTGTCTTTTGGAAAAAGAGCAATATCAACACGTTTACTTGCAGAAGCTTGTTTGATTGAAAACTCAATCTTGATTAAATTCTTTGGGAAACTATGTTCATTAACCAAACGCTTTTCAATATTTTGTCGAACATATTCCTCAGGCGTATCGTTACGAAATGTATGATCAATATAATCTCGAATCTTGCCCTCAGGAACCGTAATAACTTGCGAATCTTTATTCTGCATAATAATGTAATAGTATTAGATTTTTTTCCAAAGATAGTATTATCACTTAAGCAATGAAAAGAAAACACTTTAACTCTGATATCAAAGTATTTGAATCAACTTTATGTTCGCCTCCCATATCCGGCTAAAGTCCCGGGCCACATAGATATCTGTTACCCTCATCACGTCATCAACATGGTTCAGAGCTTCATGGACCAGGTACTTATCAATCTCACAATCATTCACAGCGATGGTTGCCCAGCTGTGCCTGGCAGCATAAAAAGTAAGATCCGGGATTCCCACTGCAGCTCCCACCTGCTTTAACCCTTTGTTCAGGGCTGAATTAAAATTATTGGAAGTTCCGTACTTCTTATAAAACCTGAACACCCGTGATCCGGTTTTATCGCGATATTTCTCAACCAATGCCTGAGCTTCAGGTTCAATCCGGATCTGCATCATTGCACGGTCCTTCCTACGAGTGGCAGTCTTCTGCCGGTAGTAGGTGATCATATTCCCCTTAAGCTCGCTGCAGGTATACAGGTCTGCAGCATTCATCCCAACAAGGTAGAAAGAAAGCATAAAACAATCCCGGGCCAGGTTCATCCGGATATCCTTCTCCCCTATCTCCAGATCCCGGATGCTCCGGATCTGGTCAATTGACAAGGCTCGCTTCTTTGTTTCTTGAACGACCGGTACTTTATATTTTACAAAGGGAGAAACCCTTACTTTGATTACCCCATGGTCCTCATCGTTAAACTCAACCTTGGCCATATTTATCAGCTTCCGGAAGATCCCTGTGTAAAGTGAAATTGCCCGTCCCTTCACTGGGGTATCAGTTTGCTTAACCGGTACTGTCCTTAACCAGGATTCATATTCCCCCAGGAACTTTGCTGTGATATTGTTTATTGGGAGATGCTCATCACCGGTGAACCGGATCAGGCTGTTGAGAGCTGTTAAAATATTTGAAGCATTCCCGGTCCTACCCTGTTTCTTCAACTTTTCTGCAACACCTCTTCCAAACTCTATGAAATCAATACCTTCAGCCTTGGCCATGGTTAGGACTGAAATAACCTCATCGCTCGACATTGCATTCACCTTGAGCCCCAGCTCCATGATCGTCTTCCGGTATTGACCCAGGAGATCATTAATCTTCCCCTGGATATACTCACTCTTCACGTTCCCTGTTCTGGTCAGATCTCCCTTGGTGACGTATATATCTGTCCTGATTGGCCTGGACTCCCTTTTGTGTGTCATTCGGATGATGACCCGGGCAGTACCATCAGATTTGAAATAAGGAATTGTCGGTTTGAAGGTTGGCATTTTCTGAAACAATTCTGCAACAATTGTCAGCAAATGTATTATTTTTTTGAAGATAGTGCAGAAAAAGAAACGGGCACTCGATCCCGAAAGTGCCCGTCATATAACCAAAGTATTCAAAATCAATCGAGCGGAAAACGGGGATTGAACCCGCGACCTCCAGTT
This sequence comes from Bacteroidota bacterium, assembly GCA_009773455.1. Lineage (GTDB taxonomy): Bacteria > Bacteroidota > Bacteroidia > Bacteroidales > Lentimicrobiaceae > Lentimicrobium. The sequence continues at coordinate 11,527 of WSXU01000024.1, forward strand.
TGGGAAACTGGCGCTCTACCACTGAGCTATTTCCGCAATTACGCCGGCAAATTTAGTAAAAGTTGAACATTGGCCCGCATGCAGGCACACATTTTTTCATTCCGAGTACATCGGTCTGATTAATTGCGTGTGAAATTCTTTTTCCGTAATTTTAACGCTCACTTAACCTATTCTCTCTATGACAAAGAAGCCCCGCCTGAGTTTCTGGCAGATATGGAACATGAGCTTCGGATTTCTGGGTATCCAGTTCGGCTTTGCGCTGCAAAACGGCAACGCCTCACGTATCCTGCTCACCTTTGGTGCAGATGTCCATCACCTGAGCTGGTTCTGGCTTGTTGCACCCATTACAGGTATGATCGTACAACCCATCATAGGTTACATGAGCGACCGCACCTGGAACAGGTTGGGCCGGCGGCGCCCCTATTTTCTGGTAGGCGCACTGCTCACAAGTACCGCACTTATCCTTATGCCCAATGCCCCGCATCTGGCTTCATTTATAGCGCCTATGTTTATTGGTGGCGGTTTGCTGATGATTATGGATGCCTCCATCAACATCTCCATGGAACCCTTCAGGGCCCTGGTGGCGGATAAACTGCCTGAAGAACAGCACACACTCGGCTTCTCGGTGCAGACATTGCTGATTGGTATCGGCGCTGTGGTAGGTTCGTGGCTGCCATACATGATGGGCAACTGGTTTGGTGTCTCAAAAGATGCCGGAGCCGATGGACTTGTTCCGGATAATGTGACCTATTCTTTTTATTTTGGGGCATTTGTGCTGCTTACTTCCATCCTGTGGACCATCTTTAGTACCAGCGAATATCCGCCCGATCAGCTTGAAGAGAAAGAAGAAACGGAAAAGCCGAAAAAGTTTTTCATCCCTTCAATCATGGTGAAACTTTTACTCGTTCAGTTTTTTTCATGGTTTGCGCTGTTTTCAATGTGGGTCTATACCACCCCGGCCATTGCTCTTAAGTATTACGGTACAGCCGATGCGAATTCAACCGCATTTCAGGATGCCGGTGACTGGGTGGGAATATTGTTCGGAATTTATAACGGTGTTTCGGCCATTATCGCGTTATCACTACCAATCATTGCAAAAAGGCTTTCCCGAAAAGTCACCCATTCCCTTGCTCTGGCCATCGGAGGAATATCCTTACTTTCCATCCTTATCTTCAAAGACGAGAATTTCCTGATCATTCCCATGATCGGCATCGGTATTGCCTGGGGAAGCATCCTGGCCATGCCATATGCTATGCTGGCAAGCTCAATTCCGGCCAAACGGATGGGTATCTACATGGGATTGTTCAACATGTCCATCACCATTCCCCAGATTGTCAGCGGTGTTTTCAGCGGGTTAATCCTCAAGTACTTCTTTGCTGATAACCCTGTTCTCTGTATCGTGATGGCCGGTGTTTCGATGATGCTGGGCGCAGTCAGTGCCTTGTTTATCAAAGAAAAACATGTTTAACGGATTTAAGAATTTCTGATTTTAATCAATAAAACCAATCTGTCTATTTTGGAACATAAACGGTACAGCGGCATCCTGCTGCATCCCACCTCCCTGCCCGGTGAGTTCGGGATCGGGAACCTCGGGCCTGAATCCCTGAAATTTATTGATTTCCTTGCCGAAGCAGGGCAAAGCCTCTGGCAGATCCTGCCTTTGGGGCCCACCGGTCCGGGCGACTCGCCTTACCAGAGCTTTTCAGCCTTTGCCCTGAATCCCCTGCTGATCGATCTGAACCATTTTGTAAACAAGGGACTGATCGGTAAAGGCGACCTTGAAGAAGCACGGGTTCAGAACACCGGCAGGATCGATTATGCCTTTGTGAACAGCACCCGTTCACATATTTTCACGAAGGCTTACCAGTCATTTCTTGCATCAGCTCCTGACCAGGACAGAAAAGCCCTGGCATCGTTCAACCTGAGAAACCGCTCCTGGCTCGACGATTATGCACTTTTTATGGCCATCAAGGATTACTATGGCGGAATTGCCTGGCATGAATGGCCCGCTCCCGTGAGGAAAAGAGATAACAAGGCATTGAACGGTTTCAGGAAAATGCTTGCCTGGGAAACAGGCTATCACCGGTTCCTGCAATTTGTGGTCAACTGCCAGTGGATGAATGTAAAAGCGTATGCAAACGACAGAAAGATTAAAATAGTGGGTGATATTCCGCTGTATATTTCGTTTGATAGTTCAGATGCCTGGTCAAAACCCGAAATGTTTCTGCTCGATAAGAAGCTGAAACCCATTCTTGTAGCCGGTGTACCACCTGATTTCTTCAGCGAAACCGGTCAGTTGTGGGGAAATCCCGTCTACGACTGGGAGTACCAGAAGAGAACGAATTTCCATTGGTGGGTGCAACGGATGGAATACAACCTTGAACTTGCCGACATCATCCGGATCGATCATTTCAGGGGACTTGCAGCTTACTGGGCTGTACCTTATGGTGCTGAGAACGCGATCGAGGGTGAATGGTTACCTGCCCCCGGAGAAGCACTATTCAAAGCGCTGACCAGGAAAACCGGCACGCTTCCGGTTATAGCCGAAGATCTGGGCGTTATCACCCCCGATGTTGATGAACTCCGCGAAAAGTTCGGCTTACCGGGAATGAAAATCCTGCAGTTTGGGTTCGACAAAGCGGAAGTCAATCCTTATCTGCCACATTTCTATACGCAAAATTCCATAGTTTATACCGGCACACATGACAACGATACCGTGATGGGATGGTACCAGCTGATGGATGAGGAGGATAGGAGGAAATTCCACGAATACAGCGGTTGCGACGGCTGTGATGTCCACTGGCAGATGATCAGGATGTCGATGGCATCCGTTTCGGATTATGCTGTAATTCCCTTACAGGATGTATTCGGACTTGGCAGTGAAGCCCGCATGAATATTCCGGGCACCCCTTACGGAAACTGGCAATGGAGGTTTCAGGAATCTGATCTTCTTACTGAATATGCTGAAAAACTCCATCATTTATGCAGACTTTACAATCGGTGATCTTAACTGATAATAAGGGGATTAGAGTTGAGTTATGAGTTATGAGTTATGAGTTATGAGTTATGAATGATGAGTAATGAGTTATGAGTTATGGTGAGTGAATGTGTCCGAACTATAACTCAAAAAATCAGCTAATCTTCTCAGCATCTAATCTGAAATCATAATCCATTTAATATCAGTTCCGAGCACAGATGATACAGATTAAACTGATTTTGACGGATTTATAATTACATCCCTGAATATCTGCAGCATCCACTTCTTTTGCTAAAATAGTCAAGCAGCAAATCCATATTCCCTTTGCCGAAACGGAGCAAAGCGAAGGTCACAAAAGGTAAATCCGCTAATCAACTGATCAGCTAATTAGCTAACCCGTGAATCGAAATCCGAAATTTACACCGGGCACAGCTGAGGTGCCGAAATCCGAAATCAGCAATCCGAAATCCGAAATCCGAAATTAAGCAGGAACAACCTGATACTCCTTATTGATAAAGATGTTGGCCTTACTTCTGAGTGACTGAACCACCTGGTGTTCACGTTCCAGTACCTGCATACGGTATTCATTCTGAGGCTCTTTTCCCCTTACCACCTGTGCCTTCTTGGTTTCATGATAAGTGAGTTCGATAAAAATCCTCAGATCGATGCCCTCCGTATTGATGGCATACAAACCGTCTACGATGATCATCTCAACTCCTTTGAAATCAGTGGTGAGGTGATCAACCTGCTCTGTTACCAGATCGATACAGGGCATGGTTGAGGTACGATCGTTTTTAAAATCGTCAATGTTCTTATAAATGGTATCCCAATCATATTCGCCAAGGCCAACAGCGGTTTCAATACCGTTTTTCTTACGCCATTCCGTTCGTTCAAGTGGATGGATCCGGTAATAATTATCTATGTGAATGGGTTTACAAATAATGCCTTCTTTTCGAAGCATTTTAGCAAGAACATGCGATAATTCTGTTTTACCCGATCCCGATTCTCCGGATACAGCTATCATAAATTTGTTCTTCCGGTTTTTCAAAATGTAAGGAAGGATTTCTTTTGCCGCATTTTCATGCTTTTCGCCAATCAGCAATACATCACCAAGCATAGTTTCGGTTGTTTATGTTGAACTTATTATAATTTCAGGGTTTCAATGTTTCAAAGTTTCAGGCCTGCCCGCCGAAGAAGGGATTTCAAAGTTTCAGAGTTTCAGAGTTTCAAAGTTTCAGGCCTGCCCGCCAAAGGAGGGGTTGCAAAGTTTAAAAGTTTCAAGGTTTCAAGGTTTCAAAGTTTCAAAGTTTCAAAGTTTCAAAGTTTCAAAGTTTCAAAGTTTCAAAGTTCCAGAATTGCAGGGTTGCAGGGTTGCAGAATTAAAGGATCCGGAGTTCAGAATGAGAAATATCTGATTTCTAATTTCTAAATTGGTCCGTTAATCTGTCAATTAATTAATCCACTAATCTGATAATCAGCAAATCAGCCAATCTCAGTAATGAAAAATCTCACTTGCCGTATCAAAATCAAGATAAAAATCGGCCAGGGGCTTCAGCGATTGCACCACCTGGTGTTCGCGTTCAAGTACCTGCATCCGAAAGTCATCGAGCTCTTCCTTACCTGACCGGCGCTGCTCTTCCATGGTTTCATGATAAGTCATTTCAATAAAGACTTTCAGGTTAGCATCTTCAATCTTCATGGAATATAAACCCTCAATGATCAGAATATCAATGCCTTTGAAGTCTGTTGTAACATGATCGATCTGACCGGTAAACAGGTCTACACAGGGGAAAGTAGACTTTTCTCCACTTCTGAAGTCGATGATGTTTCTGTAGATCACATGCCACTCGTATTCTTCAAAACCGACCGATTCAATACCATGTTTTTTACGCCATTCGGTGCGTTCAAGCGGAGCGATGCGGTAATAGTTGTCCATATGAAGCAGTTTCACCCGTAAACCCTGCTTTTTCAACAACCGGCCCAGCATATGGGCTACTTCACATTTGCCGGTCTCCACCTCACCTGAGATGGTAATGATGTATTTCCCCTTACGATCTTCCAATACTTTGTCAAGAATGGTCTGAGCCGCATTTTCGTGCTTTTTGTTCAGCAATAATATGTCGTTGAGCATAATCTTTAATTAAGATTTAGAGTTAATTGAGTAGATTTACTTAGAGCGATACTTTAAGTTCATTTTTGTTGTCAAACAGGTGAGTTTTACCATTGATGATAACACCATCCGGCGAGGTCAATTTACTTAAAGCTTTAAGTTGAATTATATCCTTTTTTACTTTAAGGATGAATCGGTTACCCTTATATGAAAAACTAAAACTGAGCGATTTCCAGGCATCCGGCAGGTTCGGGTTTATTCTGATCTGATCTCCCCTCAGGTTAAGACCGGCATAGGCGTAGATGGCGATCAATACCGTTCCGGCCATTACCCCCAGATGAATTCCTTCGGCAGTTGTGCCACCCTGAATATCGTTATAATCGCTGCTCAGGGCATCCTGGTATAACTCCCAGCTCAGTTTCCTGTCGCCGATCATGTTCGCCAGCAGGGCATGCACAACCCTGCTCAGGGTTGATCCATGTGAAGTGCGGGCAAGGTAATAGGCCAGATTGTCTTTCAGATATCCATCCTTAATCCGGTATCCAAGTTCTTCAAGAATCACGCGGACTTCTGCATCGTCAAGATTGTAAAATGCCATCAGTGTGTCGGCTTGTTTGGCAACCTTAAATTCATCGGCCGATTTTCCTTCGGCTTTCAGAATACGGTCGAGCCGGTATATGTTACCGTATTTCTGACGATAATAATCCCAGTCAAGTTCTTTCAGGTCAAAATAGCCATCGTATTGTGAAATGATGCCTTCCGGAGAAATCACAACATTCAGTTTCCTTGAAATATCCTTCCACCGGGCCAGTTCATCATCGCCCAGGTCAAGTTTTGATCTCACGGCACCTGCATCATCACCGATGAGTTCAAGTACCTTAAAAGCCTTGTCGATGGCCCAGACAACCATGATATTGGTGTATGCATTGTCGCGCAATCCGCCTTCGGTAGAACCATGGTACTGTTCATGGAATTCGTCGGGGCCCATTACTTTAGAAATACTGTAGCGTCCGGTTTCAGGGTTAAATTCCGATTTTCCGGCCCAGAAACGGCAGATATCCAGAAACATTTCGGCACCGGATTTTTTAAGAAAGTCAAGATCACCGGTTGTATGGTAATACTCCCAGACATCGTAGGCTATGGCCAGTGAAACATGCCGCTGAAGTGAACTGTAATCGTCACCCCATTCCCCGTTAAGCGGGTTCAGGTGCACAACCTGGGTTTCCTCCCTCCCATCGCTTCCGCTCTGCCATGGGAACATGGCGCCTGTATAGCCGTATTCCCGGGCATATTCCCTGGCTTTAGGCAACCGGTTATAACGATACATCAGGGTTGCTTTCGCAGCATCAGGAAGATGAATGTTGTAAAAAGGCAGGATAAAAAGCTCATCCCAGAAAATATGCCCCCTGTATGCTTCACCATGCAATCCCCGGGCAGTAAAACTGGCATCAATCTTTGCATTGTGATGAGAGGCAGATACCATCAGATGATACAGGTGAAGCCGGATCAGCTTCTGATCCATACGGTTTCCTTCAATCTGAACATCAATTTTGTCCCACAATTCCTTCCAGACCTCACTGCTTTCCTGAAGAAGCTCATCAAACCCATGGTTTGCACCAGCCGCTTCTATCGCCTTTTCCAGCGGATCGTTCACATCGTCGTGTTTCGAGGTATAGATGGCAACAAATTTCTCAAGAACAACAGTCTTTCCGGATTCTGCCTTGACACTAAAATGCAGGAAAGCTTTCGAAGGACCCAGTTCTTCTGTACCGGTAATTTTCAATGCTTCCCCATCAATCAACAACTTATGATTGGCTGCTTCCACAATGCTGACGGCCGATTGGGTAGTATCAACCGAAACCCAGATCAGGTTTTCACGGCAACCCTGCTGCCTGTGCTTCAGGTGCTGCTGATTCAGTTGTTTGTAGCGCTCAACACCATCGTTGATGATGGCTCCGTTGATTCCGCTGCTCAGCGTGATTTCACCACCGTAATTCAATGGCGTGATCTGATATTGTAATGAAGCCAGGTGAGGATCTGCCATGCTTGCCATTCTTTTGGAAACAATCTCTGTTTCACGGCCCTTCGCATCCCTGACAACTATATGACGACTGAAAACACCTGTCCTGAAGTCGAGGTGTTTTTTGAATTCAAGAAACTCCGTATGATTGAAATCGAACCATTCTCCGCCATCGATCCTGAAATTGACGGGCAGCCAGTTCGGAACATTGACAAAATCTTCATTTTCGACCATCCGGTCACCTACCTTTGATGCAAGACGGTTATACAATCCGGCGATGTATGTTCCGGGATTGTTCACTGCATTGGAATCTGTTTCTTCCATGGCGCCGCGGGTTCCGAAATAACCATTTCCGACAGCAAGCAAGGCTTCGCGGGTGCGTTCCTTCTTTGGCTCATAGGCGTGATAGGTTATCGACCACTGTTCATCATTCAATCCCTTACCGAACCATTCATTGATGCGTTCAATGCTGAACTCTTCAAGATCTTCCACCACAACATCAGCACCATTGAGGAGCAGTTCATTTGAATTTTCTTCCCTTGCAATTCCGATGACAAGTCCGAATGCACCCTTTTGTCCTGCCTGAACACCGGAAACAGCATCTTCTACAATAACAGAGCGATCATAGGACACACCCATGTTATCGGCAGCCGTGGTAAAAATATCAGGTTCCGGCTTGCCTTTAAGTTTCAGCTCAGCTGAAACCACCCCATCTACCCGTGTTTCAAATAAATGCAGCAATCCGGCGGCTTCGAGCACCGGGCCGCAGTTCTTGCTTGATGAAGCCACACCAACCCTGATATCCTGTGCCTTAAGTTCACGAATGAGAGAAACAGTACTTTCATACACGCCAACACCATCCCGTTTTAATATTTCATTGAAAGCATAATCCTTACGATTGCCGAGTCCGCAAATGGTTTCCAGATCATGTGTATCTGCAGGATCACCAAATGGAAGAATGATGCCCCTTGATTTAAGAAAATCCTCTACCCCCTTATACCTGGGCTTGCCATCTACAAAAGGCAGATAATCACCTGTATGGGTGAATTCTTTAAATGGTTCACCCTGCTTTTCAGCTCTTTCCTTTAGAAAATCATCAAACATTTTTTTCCAGGCCGTGCTGTGAACCAGGGCTGTCTTGGTAATTACCCCATCAAGGTCGAAAATGACGGCATCAAAGTGGTTTTTATGCATAAGTATCTGATTATGTGTATTTTCTATACTTTCAATTTTGCAAAGCAAAGATAAGGAATTACTGACATCCATCTGATGGCTATTGTAAAAAATAAGCAGGCAGTCGGGAATGAGAAAGAACTCAGAATTTAATGCGTGATTCCTGGTTCTTAAACTCTACAGATACAAAAAGATAAGCATACGAATTGGAGAAGTCGGCCAGGGTTATAATTTCCGGTTACTTCAATGTAACCCGGTTCTTTAATTGGCGGCAGACTGAAAGTACCAGGCAATCCGGATGCAGAACACTGAAAACAGGGTATAAAAAAAGCGTGCCGGAATCAATGGCACGCTTTTTTGAGAAGATTATTTAAAATTATGGCAGGAGTACTGCATCAATCGCATGAATCACACCGTTTGCTCCCTGTACATCGGTAGCTATAACATTTGAGTTTCCGTTTAACTTAACGCCCATAGTATTGGCTACAATGCTGATGTTACTTCCTTCGTTGAGTGTCGGCACCATGCCAGAAGAAACCTGTGAGGCCACAACATTACCTGAGACAACATGATATAATAGAATCGGTGTCAGCTGAGCAGCGGTAAGATCATCGATTCCACTCACTCCGAGGGCAGCAAATAGTTCAGCAAATGCAGCATTGGTCGGCGCGAATACAGTAAACGGACCAGGAGCACTCAAAGCATCAACCAGCCCTGCTTTTACGACAGCCTGAACCAGGATGCTGAAGTCAGGATTGTTGATGGCATGACCAACAACACTGGGAGGAAGAATCACTTTATCAATGGCATGAATCGTTCCATTGGAGGCCATAACATCGGTGGTAACAACTTTGCTGTTATCTACCATTACGTTGCTGCCCTTCAGGATAAACAATTTTACTTTGTTCCCATTGGGACCATAATTATTCAATGTTTCAACATAACCGGTTGCAATATCCATTGCTTTTACGTTACCTGAAATAACGTGATTGAGCAGAATCGGTTTAAGGGTTTCAGCACTTAAATCGCTGATACCTGAAACACCTAATTGGGCAAAAAGTGCGTTAAAAGCTGCATTGGTTGGCGCAAAAACGGTGAATGGGCCTGTCCCTTCCATTGCAGATACAAGGTCTGCTTTGTCAAGCGCTTCAACAAGAATTGAAAAATCCGGGTTGGAAGATGCAACCTGAGCAATGTTCTTGCTTTCAGTCTTTTTATCATCCTCATCTTTAGAGCAGGATACAAATACGGTTAAGGCTGCTATGGCAAATATTGCCAGTCTGAATTTTGAGAAGTTGGTTTTCATAATGGTTTTGTTTAAGGTTTAGTTCAATTTGTTAAACATAACTCTTAAACCAATATCCCAACCAGATTGTTTAATTATTCGTAATATTTTTTAGACAAAAAAAGTTAAAAACCAGAATGAAAAGATATAATACAATGATTATTAGTGATTTAGAATTTATTAGATTTCCCGGGAATTAAAGAATTTGAATCTGATCTGAATTATACAGCATTCACACTAAGGTAACCAAATCAGGCACTCCCTTTACCTGGCTTCATAATCAGTCGCAGCGACTGATCATAAGTCATATAATTCCACAACCAGTTAATAAAAATAAGCATGCGGTTCTTAACTCCCACGATCGACATCAGGTGAACAAACATCCAGACCAGCCAGGCAAAGAAACCCTGAAAACGTAGAAATGGAAGGTCAACCACGGCTTTGTTTCGACCAATGGTTGCCATTGAACCCTTGTTGTAATACCTGAAGGGCTTCATGCTCCCAGACTTCAGTTTGCGTTTCAGGTTACCGGCCAGTGTTGATGCCTGTTGAATAGCTACCTGTGCAACCTGTGGATAGCCGTTGGGGGTTAGATCCGACTCAAACAGGGCAATATCACCTATGGCAAAGACCGAATCAAGGCCTTTTACCTGGTTATATTCATCTATCAGCAAGCGGTTTCCCCGCCCTGTATTAACTTCAGCAATCCCTTTGGGCAGTTCTCCCCGGATACCTGCAGCCCATATCAGTGTGTGAGCCTTCAGATGTTCACCGTTGTGTAATAATACCTCATCATTTTCATATCCGGTAACCTGAATTCCGGTAAGAATATTGACCCCAAGTTTTTCAAGAAACCTGGTGGCTTTATCTGAAGAAGAAGCTGACATGCTTGAAAGCAACTTTGTGGACGCTTCAACAAGATATATCTTCATTTTCCTGAAGTTCAGCTCAGGATAATCCTTAGGAAGCACATAAGTGCGCATTTCAGCCAGTGCACCGGCAAGCTCAACACCAGTAGGACCACCTCCAACAATCACTGTATTCAACAACGATTCTATTTCTGAAGGATCGTCACTGGTGAGCGCTGCTTCATAGTTTTTCAGAATGGTATTGCGGAGATTCAGCGCCTCACCAACCGTTTTCATTGGTAAAGCCGACTCGGCAATCTGTTTCATACCAAAAAAATTGGTATTTGCGCCGGTCGCTATCACAAGAAAATCGTAATGCACATCACCCAAGGTCGTTTGCACCAGCTTATCATCAGTGTTAACGTTAATAACTTCAGACAGCCTGATATGCAGGTCGTTCTGCTGCTGGAAAATTTTCCTCAGGGGAAATGAAATGGCGCTGGGTTCAAGCCCGGCGGTTGCAACCTGGTAAAAAAGAGGCTGAAACTGGTGGAAATTATTACGGTCGATCAGAACCACCTGGTACATGGTGCCCCGCAGGGCCCTGACAAGTTTGAGTCCGGCAAAGCCGGCACCAATAACAACAATGCGCTCGTGTTGTGTTTCAGGGATATTTAATGGCATACGATTCTTGTTTCAGGCATTAATAACAAACAATACCTGATTTTTGCCTGTAAAATTATCAAGAAAAATGTGGCGGATCCCTTTATTCATGAAAATCGTTGATTCTGAAAGGATAAAGTGGCTTAACAAAAATAGCTGAACACAAAGGAATAATGGTTGCCCGATGAATGCTGCCGCATTCTTTAGTACCTTTGTCAGTGCAACAAGTATCCACGGCAATTCATTTCCAATGAACAAACTTTCCTTACTATTCCTTACTTTAACCGGACTTCTGACCAACAGCAACACCTTTTCACAACCGGTATTTCCACCTGACGGGGAATTGTACGTTAAAAATGTTGTTCCAAGGGTAGACATTCTGATCAACCCGGATACACTCAACTGGATTTACGATAATGTTGAAAGTGATAGGGAATTCCATGCCGTGTTTGTTTATGACAACGGCAATGTCCACGATACCATTCACGAAACAGGATTCAGATTAAGGGGAAATACCTCCCGATACTCCGCCAAGAAGTCCTTCAAAATATCATTTAATACTTGGGTGCCGGGGCAAAAATACCAGGGAGTTGAAAAAATGAACCTGAACGGGGAACACAATGATCCCTCTATTGTCCGTGCAAGGTTGTACTGGGATATTCTGAACCGTTCCGATCTGGCAGGCCCGAGGGCCAATCATGTTCAGGTTTTTATCAACGGCAATTATTATGGACTTTATCTGAATGTTGAACACATAGACGAAGAGTTTGCAGATGCCCATTTCGGCAATAATGATGGAAACCTCTATAAATGTCTCTGGCCGGCTGATCTCACATACCGTGGAAGCAACCCGGATGAATACAAATTCATGTCGGGTGACCGCAGGACCTATGAATTAAAAACGAATGAAGAAGCAGATGATTACACTGATATCGCCGGATTCATCGATATTCTGAATAACACTCCGATTGATGATCTGCCCTGTGCACTCGAGGGTGTTTTCAATGTTCAGGATTACCTCAAAATCGCTGCCGTTGATGTTCTTACAGCCAACTGGGATGGCTATATTTTCAATAAAAATAACTTTTATCTGTATCACAATACCGCAACCGGACTTTTCGAATACATACCCTATGACACTGACAATACATTCGGAATTGACTGGTTCGGCATTGACTGGGCATCCAGAAATATCTACGACTGGTCCAACACGGGTGAACAACGCCCCCTTTATACCCGGTTGATGCAGGTACCGGAATACCGGGCATGGTATACCTGGTATATCAGACAGGTTATCAGTGAAGTAACGGGTAACCCTGAATTTCTGAATACAATTCCAGCGTTGAAAAATCAGCTCGATGACTATGTAGCGACAGACCCTTATTACCCATTGGATTACGGCTATACCCTGGAATCGTTTATCACCTCATTTACGGCAGGAACCGGAGCACATGTACCGGTTGGTATTCAGCCCTACATTCAGACCCGAAACAGTATCGCCTTGTCGCAGGCTGACAATACCGATGCCTCGCCTGTGCTGAAATACATCCGTCACAACTCACCCGTCTCAGGTGAAAATATAATTGTGAATGCCCGGGCTGAAGATGCCGGATTGAATTCGGTTATCCTCGAGTTCCGCATCAATAGCGGCGCATGGCAACAAACCGGAATGCATGACGACGGACTCGATGGTGATGCCGTTGCCGGTGATCATACTTACACGGCAGGCATTCCCGGAATGCCGGGAAATACCCTTGTTGAATTCACTGTTAAGGCATCTGACAACAGCCAGCAAACCACATCAAAGCCCTGCAATCCGCTGCAATATACCATCCCTTCGGGGAACGCCTATGGTCTTTTCATCAACGAATTCATGGCCAGTAACAGCACTACAATAACCGATGATTTTGGTGAATACGAAGACTGGATCGAACTCTATAACGGGGGATCAGCCTCTGTCTGGCTTGGAGATAAATACCTGAGCGATAATCTTGCCAACCCTTCAAAATGGGCACTTCCCGATATTTCACTGGATGCCGGAGGGTTTTTACTGGTTTGGGCTGATGATCAGCCGGAACAGGGCCCTTTACATACCAATTACAAACTTGACAAGGATCTGGAAGAGATCGGACTTTTCGAAAATGAAGCATCCGGATATGCCTTACTGGATGGCCTGACATATTCAGTGCAATCAACCGATATTTCGATGGGCAGGATCACCGATGGCTCTGCCGAATGGAAGCTGTTTGACGTTGCTACCCCCGGCAGTTCAAACAGCCTGGTCACAATAGAAGAAAGACCCTTGACAAAATTGAATATCTGGCCAAATCCGGTCAATGATGGAATCATTTACCTGACTGAAAGAATTAATTTTTCAATTTATGATTTAACCGGCCGCAGATTAAGCACATATATAAACAGCAATCAGGCTGATATATCCCTGTTAAAACCCGGTCTTTATCTCGTGGTGGCTGAAGACGGTACAACAAGCCGACTGGTCATAAATTAGTTTTTATGTCAAAAGACATTCCAGGTAAAAAACAAATACAATCAAACCCCTGAAACCTGGTCATTGCATCCTTAATTCAGCACAAAAAAAATCCTGTTAACAGTTGTTAGCAGGATTTTTTATCAATATATGCTCTTTATTTTATAATAAGCCTGTCGTCACTTTCCTTGTAGCCACTTACAGGCAGGTAGCACTGAACAGTAGTCTCTAATTTTAGACTTTTACCTGTCTGCCAATTTACCCGCCGAAGGCAGGCAGGCAGGCTTTTTACTTTGAGCTTTGAGCTTTAAGCTTTCCTCTTTAGTCCCCAAAACACATCCCTACCCCACGGGCAGTCTTCATGAGTGCAGTATCGGGTTCAACCAGGTTTGGTTTCTGGATGGCCTCTTTCAGGGTAACTGATGTGATGTGCGGGTGCCGGTAAGATACCATCCGGCCATATTCACCTGCCAATGCCAGTTCAAATGCCTTTACACCATACTGGGTAGCCAGGACACGGTCATAGGCAATGGGAATACCTCCACGCTGCAGGTGGCCAAGTACGGTAGTCCGGATACTATGCTCGCAACCGGCTTGCTTTAATTCTTCTTCAAAACGAAATCCTACCCCACCAAGCTTAACATTCTCGTATCCGATTTCCTTGCTTTTGGAACCGGTAATTTCACCCTTGATGTTTCTGGCTCCTTCAGCAATCACAACATTCACAAAACCACGGCCTTTTTCAAAACGCTGGTCGATTCGTTCCATCACTTTTTCAATGTCGTATGGAAATTCAGGCAGGAGACATATTTCAGCACCACCGGCTACAGCTGCATTGAGTGCAATCCAGCCGGCATTCCGGCCCATGACTTCCAGAATCTGAACACGGTTATGGCTGGCAGCTGTTGTAACCAGCTTATCTACTGCTTCAGTTGCAATCTGAATGGCTGTCTGAAATCCGAAAGTAGCGTCGGTAGCAGATAGATCATTATCAATGGTTTTAGGAACACCAATAATGTTGAGTCCCTTTTCGAATAGTGCCTGTGAAATCCGCTGTGACCCATCGCCACCGATGTTGATGACCGCATCAATACCCAGATACTGAATCTTACGGATCATTTCATCAGAGCGGTCAACGGTAGTGAATGTACCATCGTGTTGCTTTACAGGCCAGGCAAATGGCCCGCCTTTGTTGGTGGTCTGAAGGATTGTACCTCCCTGGTAATGAATCCCTGAAACCGCCTTTTCGTCCAGAACAACGATTTCGGTGGGTTCACGCAGGATTCCGTTAAATGCTTCAATACTTCCGACAACTTCCCAGTCTTTTTCGCGGGAGGCTCGCTTTACAATGGCACGGATAACCGCGTTAAGTCCCGGACAGTCGCCCCCACCGGTAAGAACCAATACTCTCTTCATTGAGTTTTACTTTAATAATGAATAACTTAGGTCTATCAGGTCTTGTTTCTGAAAAAACGCTGCAAAAGTACAAAAAAATACTACATCATTTTTCTTTGTATTTCGCGGCAGCATTCGTTTACCATTTTACAAATGCTTCACGATAATTAAGTACTTTCGCGCCACAGAAACCAGGGTATGGATAAGAAGAAAAAACTTGCGCTTGTTGCGCACGATAACCGGAAACAGGACCTGATCGAATGGGTCGAATTCAATGCCTTAAAATTGCGTGAACACCAGATCGTTTGCACAGGAACTACAGGCCGGCTGATCGAACAGCAACTACGGTTAAGCCTTACCGAAGAACAATACGGTGAATTTGAGGTTCTTAAACTCAAATCAGGACCTCTGGGGGGAGACCAGCAACTGGGGGCACTGATTGTTGAGGGCGAAATTGACCTCATGATTTTTTTCTGGGATCCCATGCAGCCCCAACCCCATGATGTGGATGTAAAAGCCTTGCTCCGGATCACTGTTTTGTACAATATTCCTACCGCCTGCAACCGATCAACCGCCGATTTCCTCATTTCTTCCCCTTTGTTCACCGAACATTATCAGCGGAAGGTGAAAGATTTCAGTTCCTATATCAACCGTGAAGTGAAAATGTAATGGAAGCTGGTTTTGCTGTTATATTCGATATGGACGGTGTCCTGATCGATAATTTCACCTGGCACCTGCTTGCCTGGGAAACCTTCTGCAAAAAACACAGGAAACACATTTCCGCTGAAGAGTTCCGTGAACATGTATTCGGGGGCAATAACCCTGACCATCTCAGATACATTTTCGGGAACGGAATCAGCGATGCACTTATTCAGGAATACAGCCGGGAAAAGGAAAGTATTTACCGCGAACTATACAGGAACCAGATCGTTCCGGTAAAAGGTCTTACAGAATTTATTCATCAGTTAAAAAAGTTAAACATTCCCCTGGCTATAGCGACTTCCGCAGAAAGAGAAAATGTGGACTTTATACTGGATGCCATTCAATGTACCGGGATCTTTGATGTTATTGTTGACTCTTCAATGATCAGCAAAGGAAAACCTGATCCGGAGGTATTTCTTAAAGCTGCCCTGCTGCTGGATAAAAAGCCTGAAAATTGTATTATTTTTGAAGATTCGCTGAAAGGGATTGAAGCCAGTCTCAGGGCCGGAATGAAAGTCGTGGGCGTGGCCACCACTCATTATTATGCTGAACTAACCGAAGCGCATAAAGTCATCCCTGATTTCAGTGGAATTAATCCCCCGGATCTTGAACAATTACTGAAAAATTCTTAACCAACAACCTATAATCATCCATTTATGTTTTCATTCAGAAAAACAATCGCGATCACTGTACTGGTTTTAATCAGCAGTATTGCTATGGCCCAGAGCCGGATCGACTTTACGGAGTTTGATCTGCCCAATGGGTTGCACGTTATCCTGCATCAGGATAATTCTACGCCCATTGTGGCGGTAACAATTTCCTACCATGTAGGATCAAAAAACGAAAATCCGGACCGGACCGGGTTTGCTCACTTCTTTGAACACCTGATGTTTGAAGGATCCGAGAATATTCCAAGAGGACAATTTGATAAAATTGCCATGAATGCCGGAGGTCAGATCAACGCCAATACCAGTTGGGACAGGACATTCTATTACATTCTGCTGCCATCGAACCAGCTTGAACTGGGTCTGTGGATGGAGTCGGAACGTTTGCTGCATCTGCGTATTGACAGCACCGGACTGGAGACACAGCGCCGTGTTGTCAAGGAAGAGCGCAAACAATCGTATGACAACAGGCCTTATGGTTCACTGGTCGAAAAAACATTCAGTACAGCTTACAAAGTACATCCTTACCGCTGGACACCCATCGGGTCGGCTCAGTATATCGATGAAGCCAAACTTGAAGAATTCATCGAATTCCACTCCAGGTTCTATGTCCCAAACAATGCCATTCTCTCTATTGCCGGAGATATTGATCCTGAACAGGCCAGGGTTCTTGTAAGAAAATACTTCGGAGATATCCCGAGGGGTACAAAGGAAATTACCAGACCGAACATTGTTGAACCAAAACAAACTGCAGAAGTCCGTGATACGGTTTTCGACAACATCCAGTTACCGGCAGTGGTTCAGGCTTATCATATGCCAGCCATGGGTACACCCGATTACTATGCATTGAGTATGTTAACAACACTCTTGTCTGATGGTGAAAGCTCACGCCTGAACAAATCGGTGGTCGACAAACAGCAGAAGGCACTCTTTGTTGGCTCCTTCCCTATTCCGCTTGAAGAACCCGGATTGTTCCTTGTGTTCGGCATTGTTAACATGGGGATTGACCCGGCTGACCTGGAATCCGCTGTAGATGCGGAAGTAAAGCGGGCCCAGACTGAAGAACTCACCGACCAGGAATTTGAAAAACTGAGAAACAAGATGGAGAATGACTTTGTTTCCAGAAATTCAACCATGGCAGGCATAGCAGAAAGCCTTTCGGACTATAAGATGTATTTTGGCGATGCCAACCTCATCAACACGGAAATCGATAAATACATGAAGGTGACCAAAGCGGACATCATGCGGGTAGCCAACCAGTACCTGACCAAAGACAACCGCATTGTGCTTTATTATTTGCCTAAAAAAAGTCAGTAAACAGGAGGAACCATCATGAAAAAAATCATAGCAATCGCATTTACAATCGCCCTGTTTTCTGCCTCTTTCAACGGGAGTGCACAGGTAAAAAGCGACAGGAAGCCCGGCCTTGACCGGAGCATCAAACCGCTGCCAGGACCGGCACCGGTTATCAACATAGGCAAATACGAGTCGTTTGAGCTGGAAAACGGCTTGAAGGTCTTTGTTGTAGAAAACAAAAAGATTCCCCGTGTTTCCTATTCGCTTATCATAGATTATACCCCGGTTCCTGAAGGTGAACTGTCTGGTCTGGCCGATATTACAGGACAGATGCTGAGAAAAGGGACCACAAATCTGCCCAAGGATCAGCTCGACGAGGAAGTTGACTTTATTGGTGCCAGCCTTTCAACCAGTGCCACCGGATTATACGCCTCAGCGCTGAAAAAACACAACAGCCGTTTACTGGAACTCATGGCGGATGTATTGATGAATCCCGCGTTTCAGGATGTAGAACTGGATAAGATAAAAACTCAGACCATTTCAGGTCTTGAGGCTTCCAAAAATGAGCCTTCCCACATCAGTGAGCTCGTAGGAAAACAACTTGTTTTTGGTACGACCCATCCTTACGGAGAATCAATGTCCGAGAAATCCGTCTCCAATATTACCATTGATCAGTGCAAGGCCTTCTATCAGGGTTTTTTCAGGCCACAGATAGCCTATATGGCCATCGTAGGCGATATCTCCGTCTCTGAAGCCAAAGCCCTTATTACCAAGTATTTCAGTCGTTGGGAGAAAAAAGATGTTCCGGAACTTGTTTTCCCTATGCCTGAATTACCCCAAAATAATGTAGTTGCACTTGTCGACCGGCCCGATGCTGTACAGACCACCCTGAGCATCGGTTACCCGATTGACTATAAGCCCGGAAACCCGGATATTATCAAAGCCAGGGTTACCAATACCATTCTTGGAGGCGGCACCTTCAGGTTATACAACAATCTCAGGGAGGATAAAGCCTATACCTACGGAGCCTATTCGAGGCTCAGTGCTGATAAACTAGCCGGTCAGTTCAGTGTGTCCACAGAAATACGTAATTCTGTTACCGACAGTGCCATCAATGAAGTGATGTTTGAAATGAAACGGATCCGTGAAGAGATGGTACCTCAGCCCGAACTTGACCTGGTTAAGAATTATCTTTCAGGAGCATTTGCCCTTTCACTCGAAGAACCCCAGACTGTTGCCAATTTTGCCATCAATACTGCCAGGTACGGACTTCCGTCAGATTATTACATGAATTATCTGAAAAACCTTGCTTCAGTGACTGCTGCTGATGTAAAGGAAATGGCTGTAAAGTATATCAAACCTGACAATGCTTACATTCTTGCCGTTGGTAAAGCATCCGAAATTGCCGGGAAACTTGAGCGGTTTACCGGTGGAAAGCCGATCCGCTATTTCGATTTTGAAGGTAAGGAATACGACCCAAACAAGAAAGTGAAACCTGCACCCGCCAGCCTCACTGCAGCTGATGTCAACAAGGCTTATATCAATGCCATCGGTGGTGAGAAAGCCATGCTCAAAATCAAGGATATTACCATGATGGCCAGCACCAGTATGCAGGGAATGACCATAGGCATTGATATCTTCCGTAAAGCTCCTGACAGGTACATGATGAAGATTGGTGCCGGCGATATGGTTTTCCAGCAAATGGGATACGATGGAACCACGGCAAAAATGATCTCTCCCATGGGTGGAGAAAACAAGACCCTAGAAGGCAAGGAATTTGAGGATATGAAATTTGAAGCAATCCTGAATCCCGAACTTCAGTATGATAAACTGGGTATTGTATTAAAGCTTGAAGGCATCGAAGAAATCAACGGCGTTGAAACATACAGGGTTCTGATTACTTATCCCGGAGGGAAGGAAACCACCCGTTTCTTTGATACCCGGTCAGGTTTGCTTCTGAGGGAAAGTGGTGATCAGGGCATTTCAGAATTCGCTGATTACAGGGAAGTCAACGGTGTAAAATTCCCGTTTATGATTTCTCAGCAGATGGGCCCTCAAACCATGAAACTGAGTGTGCTTTCCATCAAGGTCAATACCAAACTGAAGGATGAACTGTTCATATTGAAGTAAATCCAAAACCGGTATATAAAAGGGTTGCCTTCAGGCAGCCCTTTTTTTATCGCTTGTGCCCGACAAAAACTGAAAATAATTCAAATTAAGCATTGGATTACCTTCGGTGAGCTCCCTTTGGTCGGTTCCTCACTTCGTTCGGAATGACAGATGGTCAGTAATTAAGGAGGGGTGGGTGGCGGCTTAGACACAACCCACCCTTCCATTTTATCTCTATCCCGAATGCCATGTCATTCCGAATGAAGTGAGGAATCTCTGATAAAATAGCCGGACTATACTTTTTTTTTATATTATTCCTTCTAAGTCAGCCGGCAATCATACTTCATTAATTCACATTTCAGAATTATTCTATTTTCTTATCTTTGTTTAGTCGTTAGTTCAATAAAGGTCAAATCAAACAAGCATTCTATGAAAATCGTTCCAAAAAGCCTTTTCACGGCATCGGTGCTGATCGCTGTAATGATGATCACCGGAATATCGTGCAGGCAAAAGCATGCACCCCTGAATACCGGTGACAGTGCAACTGCATTGGTTAAACATCCTGAATGGAGTAAAAATCTGAGCATCTATGAGATCAATGTGAGGCAGTTTACCCCTGAAGGTACATTTGCCGCATTGGAAGCGCATCTTCCCAGATTAAAAGATCTTGGAACCGATATCTTATGGATTATGCCCGTTCATCCCATTGGCCAGCTGAACCGGAAAGGTACACTGGGAAGCTATTATTCAGTGATGGACTACAAGGCAGTCAATCCTGAATACGGAACAGATCAGGATTTCAAACATTTCGTAAAGAAAGCCCATGAACTCGGCTTATATGTGATTATTGACTGGGTAGCAAACCATTCGGCCTGGGACAATAAACTGGTAAAGGAACATCCTGATTGGTATGCCAAAGACTCAACAGGGAAAATGCTGTCGCCTTTTGACTGGACAGATGTGGTAAAATTCAACTATGAAGTCCCTGAAATGCGCGCATACATGCTTGACGCATTGAAATACTGGGTAGTGAATTTCGATATCGATGGATACAGATGCGATGTGGCAGGGGAAGTTCCGGACGATTTCTGGAATAAAGCACGTGTTGAACTTGACAGCATCAAGCCTGTATTTATGCTGGCTGAAGGTGAAAAACCAGGACACCACACCGCTTTTGATATGACTTACAGCTGGGAATTTCACCATGTAATGAATAAAATCCATAAGGGTGAATTTACTGCAAACGACATCGGAAAATATCTGAAAAAGAATGACTCAGCCTATGCATTTGACGCCTACAGAATGAATTTCATCACCAATCATGATGAAAACTCATGGAATGGAACTGAATTTGAACGCCTGGGTGAAGGTGTTGAAGCATTTTATGTTCTCACTGTTTCTGTTCCCGGTATGCCGCTGATTTATACCGGACAGGAATCGGCCATGAATAAAAGGCTTGAATTTTTCGAAAAGGATCCGGTAGAATGGGGTGATTATAAAATGACCGGCTTCTATAAAACATTGCTTTCGCTTAAGAAAAACAACCCTGCCCTTTTTAACGGATCATTCGGAGGAACCTGGGCCAGGGTAAATACAGGCAGCGATGATAAAATTTTTGCTATCCTCCGCGAGAAAGACAACAACAGGGTCTTTTCTGTCATCAACCTTAGTGCAGCGCCAGTTACTGCTGATCTCATGGGAGAAGTATTTGCAGGTGATTACACCGAACTTTTTACCGGAAGCAAAAGCACACTGAAGGCCGGTGATAAGATTGAACTTCCTGCATGGGGCTACAAAGTATTTTATAAGTAAAATGATTCATCCCGGGAAGCCTGTTTGCTTGTTAAAAAGCAACAGGCTTTATAATGTTGGTAAATAAAATTGATATGAAAAAAATCATTCTTCTGTTTTTAATAATGTCAGGCATGAACCACGCTTTCACTCAAAGCAGTCAATATCAAAGCTTAGGAACCATAACCTCTCATCATCTGAATGGCCAGGTGCTAAGTATTGAAACTGATTTTGGCAAGGCTGAAATTACGGTGTTCTCTCCGGGCATATTCCGCATCAGGATTGTTAAATCAGCGTTTACGGAGGAATTTTCCTATGCGGTTACAGGAAAACCGGCTGACTGTCAGGTAAGCCTCGAAGAGACAAAAGAGAAAATCGTTCTGTCAACCAGCCAGTTAAAACTTGAGATAAACAAAGAGCCTGCTAGGTTCGCCTTCTATACCAGCGATGGCAGATTAATCAACGCCGACGACAAGTCTTTCGGCACTTCATGGATTGGTACAGAAGTCACAACCTGTAAGCAGCTTCAGGAAGGAGAACGTTTCATCGGACTGGGTGAAAAGACCGGCAATCTTGACCGGAGAGGAAGTGCATACGACAACTGGAATACCGACAATCCACGCTATGGGCCAAATGATGATCCCTTATATGTGACCATTCCGTTTTACATGGGATTGCACAATGATCTGGTCTACGGTATTTTCATGGATAACACACACAGAAGCCGGTTTAATTTCGGTGCCAGCAACGATCGTTTCAGTTCTTTCAGTGCCGATGATGGTGAAATGGATTACTATTTCTTCCACGAATCCGATGTTGCGGGTATTATCAGTGATTATACCATGCTTACAGGAAGGATGACCATGCCACCTATCTGGTCGCTGGGTTACCAGCAATGCCGGTGGAGTTATTTTCCTGATTCCGAGGTACTGAACATCGTTCAGAATTTCCGTGATCGCAAAATTCCACTGGATGTTATCTACCTGGATATTCATTACATGGATGCCTACAAGATCTTCACCTGGCACCCTGACAGGTTCAGCAATCCTCAGAAATTACTCGGTGATCTGAAAGCCCTGGGTGTTCATACAACGGTAATTGTTGACCCGGGAATCAAGGTTGAAAAAGGCTATGAAGCATACGAGGACGGATTGAAAAAGGATATGTTCATCAAATATCCTGACGGCAAGGTATATACAGCCCAGGTCTGGCCCGGATGGTGCCACTTCCCTGATTTTACTGATCCCATAGCCAGAGGTTGGTGGGGCAGTAAATTCAGCGGGCTGGTTTCCAATGGTGTTGAAGGATTCTGGAACGATATGAACGAAATTGCTTCCTGGGGTGGCGGGACAACACCGCACATGGTACAGCTGAACTGGGAAGGCCGGCATGCAACCTATCGTCAGGCAAAGAACGTCTATGGAATGCAGATGGCCCGCAGCACCTATGAAGGAACCCGTAAACTGATGAACAACAAGCGACCGCTGATCCTTACAAGAGCCGGATATGCCGGTTTGCAGAGGTATACAGCCCTGTGGACTGGCGATAACCAGGCCAGCGAAGAACATATGCTTTTGGGCAGCAGGCTGCTCAATAGCCTGGGATTAAGTGGCGTGTCATTTACGGGTGTTGATGTCGGAGGATTCAGTAAAGATGCAACCCCGTCGCTGTATGCACGATGGATTGGTGTCGGAGCATTCAGCCCGTTCTTCAGAAGCCATACCCATTACGATACCAAACAGGCCGAACCCTGGGCTTATGGAGAGGTGGTTGAAAACATTTCACGCAACTATATTCAGTTAAGGTACAGGTTGTTGCCGTATATCTATTCCGCCTTTCACGAATCGGTTGAATCCGGAATGCCTGTTATACGCAGCCTGGCAATCAACTACAGTTTCGATGAAAAAATCTACAACTATATATACCAGAATGAATACCTCTTTGGCCCGTCTATCCTTGTCGCCCCCACCGAAAGTACACGTGAGCTTGTGAAAGTATATCTTCCGGCCGGGGAATGGTATAATATGCACACAGGGATGAAATATCACGGGAAAAACGAGATTGTTACCGAATGCCAGGTTCATATTCTGCCACTCTTTATAAAGGCCGGATCGGTGATCCCTATGCAGAAAGCGGTTCAGAGCACTTCCGAAGATCCTGGAGAAATCCTTTACCTGCATGTTTTCAGCGGGAATGAAAACACCAGCTATACCTATTATGAAGACGATGGAAAATCTTACGACTATGAGAAAGGTGCCTATTACAAGAGGCTGATTACCATTGATGCCCGCAAGCGCATTTTGACGATGGAAGCCAGCACAGGTTCGCTTAAGAGCCGTTTCAAAAAGGTACAATTTGTTTTTCACGGTTTTGCCACGGGACAGGAATTCAAACTCAACGATCAACCATTCAAATCGCAAACAGCCGAATCAGACCTGTTCAATGCACTTGATGCTTCAGACCCACAGTTTCTGGAGACAATGCACAAAACCACAAGTGTTATTACAGCTGAAACCGGACTTTCTGACGGGAAAATTATCATAACCTGGTAATTTCACCCATAAACCGAAAGCCGCCGGAAGGTTCTTCCGGCGGCTTTCCTGCAAATTATAGAGATTGGGGATCTTAATCCTTTTTTTTGCTGTGGAGAACAGTGCCCCACTTGATGATCATTTCCTGAAGCTGACTGATATTAATGGGTTTGGCCATATAGTCAACCATCCCTGATTCGAGGCATTTCTCGCGGTCACCGACCATTGCATTGGCTGTGAGTGCAATAATATAAGGCTGCTTCGCAGCGGGAAATGAATCCCTGATTTTAATGGTCGCCTCAATGCCACTCATTTCCGGCATCTGAATATCCATCAGAATGATATCAAAGTCCTTTTCATAAAGTATCTCAACTGCTTCACGTCCGTTGATCACGGCATCAACCTTATATCCCATAAGGTTCAGCAGGGAGATGGTAAGTTTTTGATTAACAATATTATCCTCGGCAATCAGGATCCTGAGAGGAATCCTGGAACTTAGTGAAAAATCAATTTCACTGTGTTTATCCGGACTATTTTCTTTTTTTGAAACTTCTGACATAAGTTGTACGACTTCCTGGAATAACTCTTTCAATCTAACCGGTTTGGATAACTGTCCGGCGAAAAGGTCACCTTTTATTCGCTCTAAATCACCCGAAGATGAGAGAAGGAGCATGGGCGCCATCCCTTTGGGTCCGATATCCCTGATTCTGCCTGCAAGTTCTATCCCATCCATTCCGGGCATTTGCAGGTCAAGCACCATCAGGTCAAAACCACTCCCCGATTCTATTAATTCAAGTGCTTCCTCTCCTGAAGCTGCCAGTATTGGATTCATCCCCCAGGAATCAAACTGCAGCCTTAAAATCTGGCGGTTGGTTTGATTATCATCAACGATTAGTACCTTACGTCCACGTAGTTGAGGTAAATAACCTTTGACATGCAGTTTTGTTTTACCAACACCTGAAATTTTGATCTTAATTGTAAAATTAAAGATGGAGCCCCTGCCTGTTTCACTTTCTGCCCAGATTTCACCTCCCATCAGATTAACCAGTCTTTTCGAAATCGCCAATCCCAGTCCGGTACCCCCATATTTCCTGGTGGTAGAACTGTCGGCCTGTATAAATGGCTCAAACAAAGAATTTATCGTTTCACTGCTGATCCCGATCCCACTGTCTTTCACCGCAAATTTCAGTTCTACAGCCCCATCCTTTTCCTGAAGATGCTGAACCGAAATGAAAACTTCACCCTTCTCTGTGAATTTTATAGCATTGTTAATCAGATTGATAAGTATCTGTCGTAAGCGGTTCGAGTCGCCCAGCAGGTTTGACGGAACATCAGGATCAATCATATACAGCAGATCCAGCCCTTTTTCAATAGCTTTCATGGCGAAGAGATCAAGGGTGTCTTCTATGCAGGTTCTAAGCTCAAAATGATTCTCCTCCAGAATCATTTTTCCGGATTCGATTTTTGAGAAATCAAGAATATCATTGATGATGCTGATCAGACTGTCGCCCGAAAGCTGTATGGTTTCTGCATAGTCGCGCTGGGCAGAGGTTAATCTGGTATTGAGCAGCAGGCTGGTCATCCCGATGACTCCATTCATCGGGGTCCTGATCTCGTGGCTCATCATGGCCAGAAAATCCGATTTTATCCTGTTGGCCGATTCAGCCTCTGATTTGGCAATACTCAATTCATCCAGGGCTTTTTTGAACTCCGAAATATCGCGGATAACCGCCACAAATGCAGGTTCTCCGCGGTAACTGATTTTCCTTAGGCTGATCTCACAGGTTTTCTGATTACCATTTTTTGTTAAAAGAATGGCTTCAAACCTGTTGGCTAAAATGGAAGATTCACTGTAGATAAACCTTATTTCATCAACACGCTCTCTGTCTGATGGATCAAACAAGGTGAGATAGTCCCTGTCATAAAGTTCAAGAGCCGGATATCCGAGAATCGTTTCAGCTACATCATTCACAAAAAGGATCCTTCCTTTCCTGAAGATGCAAATCAGATCAAGGGTGTTATCAACGATGGCCCTTAGCCTTTCTTCACTTTCAATCAGGTTATGAATGGCCGACATACGTGATGTTACATCGTAGATTCTGAGACAAAATCCGTTCAGTTTGCCATTTTGATCTGTGCTGTTGTATATATTGGCATCAGCATACATATAACTCTTATCCTTACGCTGCATCCTGAATTCGCACCGATCGGTTTTGCTGTTGCTGATTCCGGAAAGAAAATTGCTGTCTTCCTGAGGAACAATATCTTTTAAAGAAATCCCACACAAATCCTGTTCATTAAACCCGAGCAGATTCAGAACAGGCCCTTTTACAGAGCGGATAACCCCGGACAGGTCGAGGCAAACCAGCAGACTATTTCCGTTGGCCTCACGGGGACGCAGTTCTGATAATTCAGAACAGTGCTCCTTCCCGGTCCCATCACCTTTTGTTCCTGTCGGCTTCATTTTGGCCTTATCCATATTAAAACTTTCCGGGAGAGAGATCTCCGGAAAAAAAATTGCAACCACCGGAATCATCGGATTCCGGATGCAAGGCAGATTTCACTATCAAAGATTCAGCCACATTTTCAGGGTGTTGCAAATCTATTACTTACAAAAAATCTGATTGATTTGACGTCCTGAAACAGGACATTTTTTCCCTTATCAGGACAATAATCCGATAGCATTCATCGATTTAAGAATTGTTTTTCTTATCATTTCCGGCTAATAGTGCCGTTTATAAAGCACGGAATTCAGTACTTTAGCCGTCTGAAATCAACCTGTATGAAAAAGATAGCCAACATAAGTCTGCTGTTCCTTTTAACGGCAGCATTTCCTGTTAACACCCATGCACAGGAACGTTTTACAGCTGAAACCATGTGGAAACTCGGACGTGTCAGTGATGTACAACTCTCACCTGACGGAAGTGCCATTCTTTATGGAATAACGAGATATGATCTCGCCTCCAACAAAGGAAACCGCGATATTTATACACTCAGCCGGAATGCTGAATCTCCCAGGCAACTGACCGATTTCAAAGGAAGCGAGATCAATGCAATCTGGCGTCCGGATGGAAAAAAGATTGGATTCCTGTCTGCAGAATCGGGTTCGATGCAGGTATGGGAAATGGGCATCAACGGAGAAGATAAAGTTCAGATCAGCAATATTGAAGGGGGTATAAATGGATTTGCCTACGCACCGGATATGAGGTCCATCGTCTACATCGCTGATGTTAAGCTTGAGAAAGATGTTCATGATCTTTATCCTGACCTCCCACTGGCCAACGCACTTGTTTATGATGAACTGATGTACAGGCACTGGGACAACTGGCATGATTACGCTTACAGCCACATCTTTATTGCAGGTTATACCGATGGAAAGCTCAGTCAGGGTAAAGATATTATGCCGGGCGAACCCTGGGACAGCCCACTGATGCCAAATGGCGGGATGGAGCAGATAGCCTTTTCGCCCGATGGCAAACAAATTGCCTACACCTGTAAGAAACTGAAAGGTAAAGACTATGCCATCAGCACCAACAGCGATATATACCTTTATGATCTGGCAAGTGGTAAGACAGAAAACCTGAGCGAAAGTAATCCGGGTTATGACCAGGATCCGGTTTTTTCACCCGATGGATCAAAAATCGTGTGGCGTAGTATGGCGACCCCCGGATTTGAGGCAGACAAGGATCGCATCATGCTGTGTGAGATCAACCCGAAAGCCCTTGACGGCTTGAAAAAAGGGATTGAATCAAAGAGTTCATCCTCAGGAAGATCCACCATTATGACCAGCCGTGTTTTTACCGATCTTTCGGAAGGCTTTGACCAGAGTTCATCTAATTTTACCTTCAGCCCTGATGGAAAGCAGTTGTATTTTATCAGCGGAACTGAAGCCACTTATCAGGTTTACCGCATCGACATCGCCACACGCAAAATCATACAACTTACCAGGGGTGATCATGATATCCAGGCATTCAGTCTGGATGGCAAGGACCTGATCATCACCAAAATGCGCCACGACCTTCCATCCGAGGTTTTCAGGGTAAAGCCCGATGGCAGGGAAGAACAACTGACCTTCACCAACCGGGAAATTTTGAAGAATGTAAAACTCGCTACAGAACAAAAACGATGGATCACAACAACAGATGGCAAAAAAATGCTGGTCTGGGTTATTCTTCCACCTGACTTTGATCCCAATAAAAAGTATCCTGCCCTGCTTTACTGCCAGGGTGGTCCGCAGAGTGCTGTCAGCCAGTTCTTCTCCTACAGATGGAATTTCCAGATGATGGCTGCCAACGACTATGTTATCGTAGCCCCCAACCGGCGCGGTTTGCCCACCTTCGGCCAGGAATGGAACGATCAGATCAGCGGAGACTATGGCGGACAGAATATGCTCGATTATCTCACTGCCATTGATTCACTGGCATCAGAACCCTGGGTTGACGAAAACAGGCTGGGTGCTGTCGGAGCCAGTTACGGCGGATATTCGGTTTACTGGCTTGCCGGCAATCACAACAAACGCTTCAAAGCATTCATAGCCCATTGTGGTATCTTCAATTTTGAAAGTATGTACCTTGAAACTGAAGAGATGTTTTTTGTGAACTACGATTACAAAGGTGCTTACTATGATAATCCACGTCCGAAAAGCTATGATTTCTCGCCGCACAACTTTGTCCGGAACTGGGACACACCCATGCTGGTGGTTCACGGAGGCTATGATTTCCGGATCCCCTATACCCAGGGAATGCAGGCTTTCAATGCAAATCAGATGCTGGGCATCCCCAGCCGTTTTCTTTTTTTCCCGGAAGAATCCCATTTTGTACTGAAACCACAGAACTCGGTACTCTGGCAGCGGGAGTTTTTCAGGTGGCTGGATGGTTTTCTCAAGTAAAAAGTTAAAAGTTAAAAGTATAATACATACTGTTGAATTAAAAGTTAAACCCGGTTCATGAAAATAAACCGGGTTTAACTTTTAGAAATTATCCTTTTACCTGACTATCATCCGCACATATCCGGATTCTTTACCGCTGATCAGCCTGCAGATGTAAATACCGGGACTCACCTTATTGCCTGAGTTATCATCCCTGTTCCATACAACAGCTGAAGTTCCTGAATTGTAAAAAGTATCTTCAAAGTTTTTAACCATCCTGCCATTGATATCAAAAATATCAATCGAGACGATACCATCATCTTTGATGAAGAAACTGACGCTGGTCCTATCATTGAAAGGATTCGGATAATTCTGTAAAAACAGGTTTGGCTTGTTCAAAGCAACCTGCTGAGTACCGACAGGTTCAGTAATCACCTTTAAAACCGCTACTCCCCTGCTCAGGCAGCTCATCCACAGTTCATAACCTTCTTCGATGTCCTTGATTTCCATGTCCTTAATCTGAGCATGGGGTAATCCACCATCGATAACGGGAAAAATACCGAACTCATTACCATCGAACCAGCAGAGTCCAATTTGTGAAGGTTCATTGCTTCCGAAAGTGGTAAACCAGAGCCGCCCGTCGGGACTAAATGCCAGCGGGGTAATATTATCTCCGGGAATCAAACTGTTCTCAGGTGAATAGAACTGATAGGTATTCTGTTCGGCATCAACCCTGAACAACCCTTTATTTGAACCGATCCAGGCAATGCCACCGGGTGCAGGAACAACACCAGTTAAAACATCACTTTGCGGATCGAGCTCGGGGAAATCATCCACCACTTTCGAGAAACTGTAAATACCATCGGTTCGTAATGCCTGATAGTATGAACAAGCCCAAATGGTTCCATTACGCGAGGGATCAGCTTTAATATTAGCTCCTATGCCTGTGAACTCCACATTTGTCCAGGATGAGCCGGCGTCATTGAAATAAGAAAGGCTGTAGTATTCGCCAAGGCTCCACAGGCGGTTCCGGGAATCTTCAACCAGACCCTGTGACCTTGAATTCGGATAATTGAGTGATGTGTAGGCGGAGCCGTTCCAGGAATGCAGGAAGTTAAACATCGGATTAACTACAATTTCTCCGGTTGATGGCCGGTAACAAATGGCTTCTGCATTGTCGGTCGGAAAAGGAAAAGGGAATCCCAGCCCATAGTTGAGCTCATTGTATCCTGTCCAGTTAGCCCCGTCGAATTTCTGAAATCCACCGACTCCCGGCCCAGCATTGCCTGTCATCCAGACATTGCCGGTATTATCGATGGCCAGATCATCAACCCAGTAATCAATCTGTGATGTATTGGTTATCCTGTAACGCTGCCAGAATCCTGTTGCGGCATCCAGCCTGGCTGCGCCCTCAGTGCCAGTCACCCAGATATTATCCTGTGCATCCATATCCAGGGCATAAGTGTAAGCCCCTTCTCGCCAGATTCCTTTGCTTTGCCAGGCCGAACCGTTGAAATGGAAGATTTCACTGCTCAGGCCTGTAATCAGGGCTTCTTGGTTGCCAAGCGCTTTAAATGCCCAGATATCTGAAACAACAGATACGGGTTGCGGGGGTGTTACCCAGGTGCCGTCAGGCTGCCTGTAATCAAGTGAAAACGGCTCACCTGGAGCAGTTACCCTTAATGCCCAGAGGTTCCCCTCATCATCAATACAATCGTTGCCCGGAAGTGATACCACTTCACCGGCAACATATTCCTGTGGAAGCAAGGTAAACTGCTGGGTATCACTGTCAAAATTTATCATGGTATTCCAGCCTTCGCCATCTACCCAAACATTGTAGCCACCCGATGGTTTGGCCTGAATGGACACCTGCTCACAAAAACCAATCAGCTCAGGCCAGCCATTCGCAGTTGATCCATATCCCCAATATTGCCACTGATTACTTTGTGGATCAAAGCGGACAAGTCCGCCACCTCCCCAGACCACTGATTGAACAGCTCCCCATATTGAACCATCGGGAGCAATGTCAATGTCCATGGTTCTGCCACCGGGATGCAAAGAGTTGCCAGCTCCCCAGAATTCAAGTGAGCCAGGCCCGGCCACAGGATCGAACCTGAGTATCCCCCGCCAGGTAGCCATCCATAATATGCCATTTGCATCTTCAACAATTTCACTGATTCTCGATCCGCCTACATCATATGTACTTCCGATTTCAGGATATTGGGTGTTAGAATAATTGATCCAGTGATTTTCCTCCCGGATAAACTTTGAGAATCCGCCTTCTTCCCATCCCGGCACATAAGCAGCTATATATGGATTTCCATCGTGATCAATCCAGAGTCCTTCTGAATAATCACCCATGATCCCGGTATTGCCGGCGGTGTAATAACGCCAGGAATACTCATCTGCCGACTGGGCTGCCAGGAACCCGGCTGTTGCCAGGAAAATAAAAATTAAATAAATGTTTTTCATGAATGCAGGTTTTGGTTTAAATATGTCTGCAAATAGAATTAACAATTACATCTCCTGAAAGTTAAAGCTTACGAATCGGAATAAATCGATGCCGGAATGGAATTTCTGCTTTCCAACGGAATGATTATTGATTCCGATATCAGTTGGCGGCTAATTATATTAACTTTGAAGTTAAATTTAATATTCTGAATAACTCACCATTTTTAAATCATTTGACATGAAAAAGCTGGCAGTTCTGGGTCTTGTGTTCATGGCAGTTTGTGCCTGTTCTTCGCAGAAAGAAACCACCGGAACAGGAAAACCTGCGGCGACAGTGGCCATTGACAGCACAGAATATGAGATAACCATCATAGACCCTGATTTTGATCGTTGGTACGTTGGCCATTATTCACCGGCACTTGATCGCACCAATGAGTATTACCGTTCAATGAATTCGCAGGGTGTCATAAACTGGAACTATTATTTCACGCGCAACAAATACAGCACTGTCATCGGTTCCTATATCAGTTACAATCCATCTATAGATTATGGCCTCGAAGTAAACCGGCGATTGTACTGGTATTTTAGATTTATTGAGGAAAATTACCGGATCCGCCTGTTGCGCTGATTTCCCTGCACCGGTATCCTGAACAGGAATCACAGAAGATTATTGTTGATTTTCAATAGCTTTACTGACAATACGAATCACTTCACCTGCGTCAGGCGGGCTCCAGATCATCTCCCTTTCTTTTCTGAACCATGTCATTTGCCGGCGGGCATAGCGCCGGGTATTGGTTTTTATTTTTTCTACGGCTTCAGTCAGGCTGCATTTGTCTTCAAAATAATCGAAAAGTTCCCGGTAACCAACTGTATTGAGTGCATTCAGCTGACGTAGCGGATAGAGGCTGCGGGCTTCAGCTTCCAGTCCGGCATTCATCATCTGATCAACCCTTGAATTGATGCGGTGGTGAAGCTCTGCCCTGGGCAATTCAAGCCCTACCCTGAAGATCCTGAAATCACGTTTCAGCGGTTGCCGGTTCCTGAAAGAGGTGTAGGTTTTGCCGGTAGAAAGGCACACCTCCAGGGCCCTGATGATGCGGTTGGGATTGGCCGGATCTACCACAGCCGAATAATCCGGATCAAGTTTAAGTAGCATAGCCCTTAGCGAAGCAAGTCCCTCGTTTTCGAATTTCGAGTGAAGCGTATTCCTTAGTTCAGCATCGGCATCGGGCAGATCATCGATGCCTTCGCATACGGCTTTGATGTAAAGACCTGAACCACCCACCATCACTGCTATCGGGTTACGGCTGAAAAGGTCCGGAAGTATCTTAAGTACATCCTGCTCAAATCGGGAAACATTGTAGCTATCGGTGACCGACAGGTTACCAACCATATGGTGCTTAACTTCTGCAAGTTGTCCGGCATCAGGCACCGCAGTACCAATAACCAGTTCACGGTAAAACTGCCTTGAGTCTGCTGAAATAATGTCACAACCAAAATGTTTTGCAACATCAATAGCCACAGAAGTCTTTCCAACGGCAGTCGGTCCGGCAATCACCAATAAAATCGGGTAATCAGGGTACAGGAATGTACGCTCTACCATTCAGTACTTTGCTCAAGTGAGGGGTCAGCGGGAATATCATCCTCTTCCTCATTATTCAGGATATCATCAAACTCACTGAGGAGGGCGATTTCGTCCTCATCGGCATCAACAGAATCCGCAATCGGAAGGGCTGGAGTGGTAACGATAAGCTTCCCTTCACTTTTTACACACATCGGATACTGATCTTTGTTGCCGGCCTCAAGTATACGGGTGAGTTCTATGTAGAATGTTCTGGGATTCAGAAAGTCATATTCATAAAGCAGTCGCTGATGAGGATCATCGATTACATCCTTGATCCTAACTTTGTCCATTTCAAAGATGGGCATCCGGTCGCGCTTTGGACCCCGCCTGTCATCATCGTCTTCATCATCAGCAGGCCCTCCGTTCTGCTGCATATTGATCAGCGTAATCTCTTTCTTTTTACGCCAGTTACGGTCACAAACAAAAAATGAAGCCAGTTCATTGCCGGGAAGTTCTACCGATAACTTGATGGCATTGTGCAAATCAGCAAATGTTTGTGACGACAGAATGTCGAAATCGCGAAGGAAGTCCTCCTGGTCTTCAAACAACAACCTGAAACGATATACGTGCATGCCTGTTTATATTTATGTTGGTTTGGTGTGATAAAATTAATCGATTCAGTTAAAAAAAACAAATTTTAAAGTGACTCATTTACAGGTTGTAAACCCATGCTTTTCCCCTCTGCTATCATAAAACGGTAAGCTTTTTCAAATTCATTCTCCAGTTTCCCATCCAGAATAGCTTCGCGGATTGCCGTTTTGATCAGTCCCACTTCACGTCCCGGAGGTAATCCGAAGGCTTCCATAATGACCTCCCCGGTCACAGGGGGTTGCCAGTTTCTCAGCTTATCCTTTTCTTCAATTTCTTTCAGCTTCTGTCGTACAAGATCAAAATTGGCCAGGTACCGCTTTACTTTTTCACGGTTTTTAGAGGTGATGTCTGCTTCGCACAGGGTCATCAGGTCGTCGATGTCATCCCCGGCTTCATACAGCAGCCTCCGGATGGCTGAATCAGTAACCTCTTCCTCTGAGAGTACAATGGGTCTCAGGTGAAGAAAAACCAGCTTTTGGACATATTTCATTTTCTCATTTAACGGAAGCCGGAGCTGCCTGAAAATCTGGGATACCATACGTGATCCCTTCACTTCATGACCATGAAATGTCCATCCAGTTTCTTCCTGATACCGCCTTGTTGCAGGTTTTCCGATGTCATGAAGAATTGCAGCCCAGCGAAGCCATATATCGTTGGTATTCGGTGCTATGCGATCGAGAACCTCGAGTGTGTGATAGAAATTATCCTTATGTCCCTTCCCTTCTCTTGTTTCGGCGCCCTTGAGTGCGAGGAACTGCGGGAATATGATTTCCAGCAGGCCTGTTTCATCCAGCAGTTTAAATCCAACAGATGGTTTATCAGCCAGGATTATTTTGTTCAGCTCCTCGCTGATCCGCTCACTTGAAACGATTCTGATCCTCTCACGGTTCCGTGAAATTGCTTCCATTGTTTCGGGAAGGATGGAGAAGCCCAGTTGGGTCGAGAATCTTATACCACGCATCATCCGGAGCGGATCATCAGAAAAGGTGATGTCCGGATCAAGCGGGGTACGGATCAGCTTTCTTTCAATATCCGACACACCTTCAAAAGGATC
Source organism: Bacteroidota bacterium (assembly GCA_009773455.1). Classification (GTDB taxonomy): domain Bacteria; phylum Bacteroidota; class Bacteroidia; order Bacteroidales; family Lentimicrobiaceae; genus Lentimicrobium. Next base: position 46,167 of record WSXU01000024.1, read on the forward strand.
CACCAGCGTACCATAATCCGCTTCATTCAGACTGATGGCCAATGCGTTTATTGTGAAATCGCGCCGTTTCTGGTCGTCATCCAATGTGCCGCTCACTACATCTGGTTTTCGCGAATCGGGATGATAGGATTCTTTTCGTGCCCCGACGAATTCAAGCTGATAATCCTGATAATGGACCATAGCTGTGCCAAATGTTTTGAAGATACTCACCTTGTGGTGGCCCCTGAGCCTTTTGGCAAAGCGCTGTGCTACTTCTACCCCGTCGCCGATCACCACAAAATCAATATCCGTGGAGGAACGTCCGAGGAAAACATCACGTACAAATCCACCTACCACAAAAACCGGGAGGTTTAATTCTGCGGCAGCTTCGGCGATTTTCCTGAAAAGCGGATGCTTCAGATTTGATTTTAAGTTCATTTGAAACGGCATTCAATGCGGCAAAAATACAAAACTAATCTTGAAAACGCTGTCATTAAAGAAAAGGTAACCTTCGAAACACCCCATTGACAAGTGGTACAGGCATGAAAATGAGCGGGAAAAATATTTTATAAAATCATTTGGGGATGAGGTTTTGTTCCATATTTTTGACGCTCTGATCGGAATCTATTCAACAATTTAAATTAATCAGAAATGGCAAAAAGAACCATCGTAACATTGCCCGGTGACGGCATAGGAAAAGTTGTACTTGATGAAACCATCCGCGTACTGGAAGCAGCAGGTTTTGAAGCAGATTATGTTCATGGTGACATAGGCTGGGAATTCTGGTGTAAAGAAGGTAATCCATTGCCCGACCGTACCATCGAACTGCTCAGAAAACACAAAATTGCCCTCTTTGGTGCAATTACGTCAAAACCTAAGGACAAAACTGCAGCAGAACTGGCACCCGAGCTTCAGGGTAAAGGCTTTACCTATTACAGCCCGATTGTAACCATGAGGCAGATGTTCGACCTCGATATCTGTATGCGTCCCTGCCAGACCCTGCCCGGCAACCCGCTCAATTTTATCAGAAGGGGTAAAAACGACACCATTGAGGAACCGGTGATTGATGTGATGATCTTTCGTCAGAATACCGAAGGATTGTATGGTGGGGTTGAATGGACCAATCCGGGCGACCAGGTTTATGATGCATTGATGACACACCCAAAATTCAAATCAAATTTTGCCTGGTGTCCCCGCCCCGACCTCGCTGTTTCAACACGTATCTTTACCAGGAAATATACCACACGTATTGTTAAGGCTGCTTTTGAATATGCTCAGAAACGCGGTTTCAACAAGATCACGGTATGCGAAAAACCCAATGTGATCCGTGAAACCTCGGGCATGATGCTGAAAATTGCCCAGGAAATGAGTAAAAATGAGTATCCGAACATCTGGGTTGAAGACGTGAACATTGATGCCATGACCATGTGGCTCACCAAAAATCCCGAAAACTACAATGTTATCGTTGCAGGTAATATGTTCGGAGATATTGTTTCTGATGCTTTTGCCGGGCTGATCGGTGGTCTTGGTTTCGCAACCAGCGCCCAGTTTAACCCTGAGCTGGGTATCGGTGTTTTTGAGCCAACCCATGGTTCTGCACCGAAATATGCCAGCTATGAAACAAGCATCGTCAACCCGATTGCAATGATCCTCTCCGCTGTAATGATGCTGGAGCATCTTGAAGAATGGGATATGGCCAACCGCATCCGCAAGGCCGTGGGTGAAGTCATTGCAGAAGGCAAGGTGCGCGCTTACGATATGATGAAGCTCAAAGGTTCACCGGATGTTATCAACCAGGGAGCAGCTTCTACCCATCAGATGGCCGACGCCATTATTGCCAGGTTAAAGTAAATCAATTTATTACAGAATTCAATTCTCCCCTTTGTTTCACCAAAAGCAAAGGGGAGATTATTAAATACATGAACAAAAAAAACAAAACTATGACCCCGGAAATTAAGCCAGAATATGTAAAACAGGCCAGGGAACTGTGGCCTGAAATTGAATGGATCAGCGACGCATCCCTGCGCGAAACCACCACCAATACCTGGGCGCTGGCATTACAGAAAAGTGTCCTTACTCCCGGTGATCTGAATACCATACCCTTCACCCTGCTCGCAGGTCCTGATCTTAAGGTGACCTTTATGGACCATAAAAGGGCTGTGGTGCACATTGCCAAAGACTGCGGCAACCAGATGAATCTGTTTTTCAAAAACGATCTTCCGGTGAACATGGATGTGATGATCGCCGGTGCCATTCTTGCTGATGTCGGAAAATTGCTTGAATATGAAATGAAAGACGGTAAATCCATTCAGGGAAGTTATGGCAAATACCTGCGTCACCCCTTTTCCGGAGTCTCGCTGGCCGAAATGTGCGGCGTTCCCGCTGAAGTCTGCCACATCATTGCTACCCATGCCGGTGAAGGCAATATGGTAAAACGTTCAACAGAAGCATACGTAGTTCATCATGCTGACTTTATGACCTTCGAGCCATTCCGCGAAAGACTGAAAATCTGATAATTTCAAACCAACTGAAACAACGTTATGACAGTAATTGAGAAAATTCTTGCCGGCCATTCAAACCAGTCAACTGTAAAACCGGGTGATATCATCGATGTTTTTATAGATTCGCGCGCCGCCCGTGACTTCGGTGGAGCCAATGTTGTAAAGAACCTGATCGACAACGGCCTTACCATTGCCGATGCAAAACATACCGTCTTTACCTTCGACTGTAATCCGGGTGGGTCAGACCAGAAATATGCTGCCAACCAGCATTACTGCCGGCTTTATGCAAGGCAGAACAACATCAGGGTGTATGATGTTGATTCGGGAATAGGCACCCATCTGGCCATTGATAAAGGACTGGCCTATCCGGGCTCCACGTTTGTTTCAACCGACTCCCATGCCAACATTATGGGTGCCATCGGTGCTTTCGGCCAGGGAATGGGTGATCAGGACATTGCAGCTGCCTGGGCAAAAGGCGCTGTGTGGTTTAAAGTTCCGGAGTCAGTTAAACTGAACCTGACCGGAAAACGACCGGCCAATGTGACTGCCAAAGACATCGTACTCAACCTGCTCTCCATATTTGGTGCAAACAAGCTGTTGGGCTACAGTGTTGAGGTATATGGCGATGCCGTTGAAGACCTGAGCCTTGACGAACGCATCACCATTTCATCCATGGCAACGGAAATGGGTGCCATCATCGTACTTTTTACCCCGAACGAGAAAGTGCTGAACGAACTTGAGAAAATAACCGGCAACAGGTACGAAGCAGTAAAAGCCGATGCAGATGCCGTGTATACCGAGGTTTTCAATATTGACCTGGGAAGTTTTGTTCCGATGGTTGCCAACCCGGGACACCCCCATGACAATGCTTCTGTAGATTCAGTTTCCAGAACCAAAATAGATTCCGCCTTTATCGGCAGCTGCACCAACGGGCGTATTGACGACCTGAGGGTTGCCGGTGAGATCCTTAAAGGCCGCAAAGTAGCACCGGGTGTTGTGCTCAAAGTGGTACCGGCTACTGATCAGATATGGCAACAGGCGCTTGAAGAAGGACTGATCAAAATATTCAAGGATGCCGGAGCAATGGTCTCCAATGCAGGTTGCGCGGGTTGTGCTGCCGGACAGGTTGGCCAGAACGGACCCGATGAGGTTACCATCAGTACCGGAAACCGTAATTTCTCAGGCAAGCAGGGTAAAGGATTTGTTTACCTGGCCAGCCCGGCTACGGTCGCAGCTTCGGCCATCGCCGGATACATCACCACACCGGATGAAATCCCTGCCGAACCGGCCCTGTTTTCAGCCAAACCAGGAGCCGTTGCTGCTGAAGTCAAAGCAAAAGCAACACCGGCTGATGTAAAAACCACGGTTGAGGGCCGGGTTTGGGTGATCCGCCAGGATGATATCGATACCGATATGATCTTCCACAACAGATATCTGGCCATCACCGATATCAGGGAAATGGGTCAGTACACCTTCGATAACCTGAAAGGTTATGAGGACTTTGCAAAGAAAGCACAGACCGGCGACATCGTGGTTACAACCAAAAATTTCGGTGCCGGAAGCTCACGTCAGCAAGCGGTCGATTGTTTCAAGGCGCTGGGCGTACAGTGCATCATTGCTGAATCGTACGGAGCTATTTATGAGCGCAATGCCATCAATGCAGCTTTACCCATCATGACCTACAAACAGGGAATGCTGGAAGAGCTGAACCTTGAAACCGGTGATGTAATCAGTGTTGATTTTATTTCAGGTTCAATGACCAACAAAACCAAAGGAAAGTCAACAACCATCAATAAGTTTTATGATGCGCAGTTGCAGGTTTACAGAAATGGCGGACTTTTATAATTAAAATGCCCGCAGATTAAAAGCCGGTTCTTCGGGATCGGCTTTTTTATTCTTTTTCAGCTGTTAAGCAGAAAATCCGCTCAATGCTGGTAAATTTAACAACACCGGCCATTTTCCGGAATAGTGTCTTTTCTAATGAATCAGGAATTACATGATTCTCACAATCATCAATTTACAAGCCTGAAATGAAGTTTACTCACCTGTTTTTCGACCTCGACGGTACGTTAATTGATTCCCGACCCGGGATTTTCAGTTCTCTATACTCAATGCTCGGAAAGCTTGGAATACCGGAAAGCAGATGGCCGGTCGATTTTAATCCCTTTATCGGTCCTCCACTCCGTGACTCCTTTAAATCTCTTTTCGGATTTGATGAAGAGTTGACCGAAACAGCAACAACGATATACCGGGAGTATTACAGCAAAACAGGTATGTATGAATTCACCGTTTACCCGGGTATCGTGGAGGCGCTGACACATTTAAAAGCAGCCGGATTTAACCTCAGCATCGTTACGTCAAAGGCGGAATCCTATGCAGAAAGGATGATCAGCAGAGCCGGATTTTCGGATCTTTTCACAACCGTATCCGGGTGTGAGATCAATGGAAACAGAAGCGAAAAAGCAGAACTGATCAATTACACTCTTGGTAAATTCGGGCTTCAGCCATCGAAACAAATTCTGATGATCGGTGATCGGTACCATGATCTCAGGGGAGCCCGGATGACAGGCATTTCTTCTGCTGCAGTACTTTACGGATATGGATCTGCAAGTGAACTTGCAGCTGAAAAGCCATGTATAACCATCACCTCTCCGCTTGAAATAGCTGAAAAAATCATTGGAGCAATAGGATAGTTATTCTTTAAGGATGGAATATGGTAAATACTTAACCCATAAATTTGCCTGTTGATAAATATTTTCTACCAAACCGCTTACAAATGTGTATCCGGTGAATTAACAACTGACGCTTACCAAACCTCATATTACAAACCAAATATCTGATCTGAAAATGAAAAAAGTATTTACTCTTTTTCTTGTGCTGGCTTCTGTTATAGCCATGGCCAATCCTGTTGACAGGAAAACCGCTGAAAGTGTGGCAGTCAATCATTATACCTTCCATGCCCCGGACGGTATCAACGACTTCACGCTAAGTGGTTCATCAGAAAATACTTACGATGGAATTACCACTTTTTACATTTTTACTTTTAACGCAGGGGGATTTGTAATGGTAGCAGCTGATGATGCTTCCATTCCTGTTTTGGGCTATTCGTATGAAGGCCGGGTTTCTGCAACCGATGTCCATCCTGCAGCGATGGCATGGTTTGAAACCTACAACAAGCAAATGGTTGAAATAGAAGGTGCAAAACTCAGCAATCAGTCAACCCGCCCGCTCTGGGACAATATTTTGACGAATAACATGGAGCGATCGGTCATGGATGTTAACCCCTTGCTAACAACTACCTGGGACCAGGGTTGCTACTACAACGCACTTTGCCCGGTTGAAACCGGAGCCGGCGGAGGTTCATGCAACCATGCCTGGACTGGCTGTGTTGCCACTACAATGTCACAGTTAATGAAATATCACTCTTTTCCTTCAACAGGAATCGGGTATCACTCTTATACACATCCCGATTATGGTTTGCAGTCGGCCAACTTCAGCAGCACTACCTATAATTTTGCTGCCATGCCGAACAACGTAACTTCTTCAAATACATCCGTGGCTACCCTGATGTACCATGCCGGTGTTTCGGTCAATATGCAGTATGCTGCTGCCGGTTCCGGGGCCTTCAGCGAGGATGTGCCCTTTGCACTGGTAAATTATTTCAACTATGCACCTACTGCTGAATTGAAAAGCATAGCCGACTATCCGGTTATGGCTGACTGGTGGGCACTCATCCGCACTGACCTTGATGCAGGACGCCCGGTGTATTATGCCGGATCGAGCACTGCCAGCGGCGGACATGCCTGGGTGTGTGATGGTTACCGGATAAGTGACAACAAATTCCATTTCAACTGGGGATGGTCAGGTTCATACAACGGATATTTTGCAATCGGTGCCCTGAATCCCGGTGGAAACAACTTCAATGACGACAACCGGATAATTACAGGAATTGAACCGGGCAACAACCTGGCTACCTGGCTGGTTCAGAATTCATCATTTTCAACTGCTTCGAGGGGAATATCCTATATGCACGCAGCTTCGGCCACTGTAGCCTGGGCTACAGCCTACGACGGATCAGGCGGAGGTGCCACCATCAATGAATTTACCCGCACCACCAATGGTGGGGAAACATGGACCGCCGGACAGGTGCTTGGCGGATCAACCTACGGGCTTGGCAACATCTGTGCCCTGGATGCCAATATTGCCTATGTTGCAGTCTACAACGGGACAGGTAACCAGAACAATACCTGTGGCGTTTACAAAACCTCGAACGGCGGTGTTACCTGGAACCAGCTTCCGGGTGCCCTGCAGGGATCGGCCTCCTTTGCGAACAATGTCTATTTCTGGAACGAGCAGGAAGGAATGTGTCACGGGGATGTCAGGGACGGATATTTTGAGATTTATACCACTGTAAATGGCGGCTCGACCTGGCAACGGGTTCCCCAGGCCAATATTACAGGTGGTACCCCTGCGAGCGGCGAAGGCGGATGGACATCAGTGATAGAAGCCACCGGAGAAAACACCATCATGTTTGGCACCAACAAGGGTAAAGTCTATATCTCTGATGACCGCGGATTCCACTGGAGGGTAACCAGTACCGGTATCACTCCGGCAACCAATGGCGGAATCAATCTCCTTGCCTTCAGCGACCCCAACAATGGTATTGCTGCTCAGACCCAGACTCCGATTGTCTACAAGAGAACAACAAATGGCGGTGCAACATGGGAAACGCTGACTCCCAACGGACCTTTTCTCACCAACGACCTGATGGCCGTTCCGGGGCTTGTCAACACCTATGTTTCTACAGGTGCAGCCACCGGAGCTACCGGTGTTTCCTATTCCACTGACGGAGGTCTGAACTGGACCTATTTCGGCGGCACAGCCAGCAAGCAGTTCCTTGCCGGTGACTTCTTCGACAATACCTGTGGCTATGCCGGAGGATTTAATGAAGATCAGTTTAACAGCGGTATGTACAGGATGATCGGTGAACTTGGTACTGCAGCCAGCGGGGCCCAGATCAGTATCAATCCTCAGGAGTTCAGCCTTACACTCAATGTTGATGAAATTACCACCAGTCCGCTCACCATTTCCAACACAGGTGATGCGCCGCTGAACTGGACATTAGCCATTGACCCGGATCCATCTCCCTGGTTGAGTGTTACACCATCTCTGGGAACTGTCCCGGCCGGCGAATCCGCTGAATTGCAGGTTACTTTCGATGCAACCGGCCTGTTACCGGGAGAATATGATGCATTTATTGTAATAAGCAACAACAGCATAAACAACACAGCTGTTGACATTCCGGTTCACCTCATTGTCGAAGGTGTTACCCTTGCAGCCCCATACGACCTGCAGGCAACAGTTGAAGGAGTTAGTGTCAATCTTACCTGGATTGCACCGGGTGGAGGAACAGGTACCACCGAAGAATTAATCTATGATAACGATGGAACAGTTACAGGTGCTTACAGTTACGAAGGTTATGCCATGTCGACCCACATGTCACCTCAGGGGCCATGCCAGATTCTGTCGCTTAAATATTTCACAACCATAGATGCCGGGGATAACGCTTTCAACGCAGAAATTTATGGTTGGGACGATGTAGCAGGAACACCATCCACTGAACTGATTCATGAGGTCAGCGCCACCGGCATAGATAATGACTGGCTTGAAGTTGATGTTTCAGGACAAAATATCATTGTTGACGGGGATTTTGTTGTTGGTTTCGGATCGATCAATGCCACAACCTATGTCGGTTACGACGGAGGGCTTGATAATGGCCGCTCATGGGATTACGACCATGCCGGAAGCTGGGCTGCCTACAATGAAGCCTATCTGATCCGGGCTGTGGTTCAATATACCAATGGCACCGTCAGGGAAATTTCCGCAGTACCGGAGCATAGCCTGCCCAAATCAACTGTTGCGGTAAATAGTGCCAGAACAGCGTTCAACGGGGCAGTATCACCTGTTCAGATACCGGCCATGACTCGCAACACCAATGCCCTGATCGGATACAATCTATACAGAAACGGATCTCTTATTGCCGGACCGGTCGCAGAAACATTTTATACCGATGCTGATCTTGACAATGGAACATACGCTTATTATGTAACCGCTTTGTACGACAATGGTGAATCAGGACCTTCAAATGTAGTTGAAGTACAGATTACCGGGGTTGGTACAGGACAAAACGGATCAGTTGCTGAGTTTGAGGTTTATCCCAATCCGGCAGGAAGCATCCTGAACATTTCAGGTAACAGTGAAATGCTTAACCTCAGGATGTTAAACATGGCTGGCCAGGTTGTTTACGCAACAGCGAATTGCGGAAAACATTTCAGAATAAATACTTCGGAACTGGAAAGTGGTTTGTATCTGCTTGAAGTCCGCACAGGTAAAGGTATTTCAACCAGGAAAGTTTCTATCAGGTAAAACCCGCCCGAATCAACAAAAACTGCCCCGGAATTCCGGGGCAGTTTTTGTTTCGGGTTAAATATGGTTTATACCTTGCATGATACAGATTTATAATTACTTACATTAACCGGAATTGATTTTGCTTCTGCATGATGACCATTCAGGACTTTGCTTCAATAAAGGCAGCTCAGACAGCAATTAATCTTTGAATTATGGAATTACTGAAAACCTGAATATTTTTTTTTACATCCGGATAGGGGTAAATCCGTTTTCGATTGTCTAATATACAAATAACAAAGAAATTAGTTGGTTTGAGAGATTTCCTTTCAAACAATTAACCGGATAACCCCTCCTCAATCCCTGATTAAATCAGGCTGTCTCCACCCCGGAGCAGCCTTTTTCTTTTATAATATCCGACTACATCTTTTCAGGAACATCAATACCCAACAAAGACATTCCATTCCTGATTACTGTGGCTGACAATTGAGAAAGAGCAAGGCGTAAAGTCCTGGTATCCGGATCTTCTTCTTTCAGAATGGTTAGCTCATGATAGAACTGATTGTATTCACGGGCCACTTCAAACAGGTAATTTGCAACCACCGAAGGGCTTAATTCACCGGCGGCCTGTGATAATACCTGGGGAAACTGGTAAAGTAAGATCAGCAGACCGGCTTCCTTCGGATGCAGGCTTACCGGCCCTTTAAATTGAATCTCCTCTCCTGCTTTCCTGAGGATTGACCTGATCCTGGCATGGGTATATTGTATAAAAGGACCTGTATTCCCGTTGAAATCGATGCTTTCGCGGGGGTTGAAGGTCATATTTTTCTTTGGGTCGACCTTCAGGATAAAATACTTGAGGGCACCCAATCCGACCATACTGTAAAGCGCTTCTGCTTCCGTGCTGTTGAAATCTTCAATTTTCCCGAGTTCCTCAGTCATCGCCCGGGCAGTGGAGATCATTTCATCCATCAAATCATCAGCATCCACAACGGTACCTTCGCGCGATTTCATTTTCCCTTCAGGCAGCTCTACCATTCCATAGGACAGGTGGTAAATGCTGTCGGCCCAGGGGCGTCCGAGTTTCTGAAGCACAAGTTTCAATACATCGAAATGGTAGTTCTGCTCATTGCCAACAACATAAATCAGCTGGCCGGGGTTAAAATCATCGGCACGTAACTGGGCGGTACCCAGATCCTGAGTCATATAGACTGAAGTACCATCGCTCCGGAGCAGCAGTTTTTCATCAAAACCATTTTCTGTCAGGTCGATCCACACTGATCCGTCATCTTTCCTGAATAGTATCCCTTTCTGAAGCCCCTCTTCTACTATTTTTTTACCGAGAAGATAGGTTTGCGATTCATAAAAAATCCGGTCAAAATCAACACCAAGTCTTTTATAGGTTGCATCAAAACCCTTATATACCCAGGCATTCATTTTATTCCAGAGTTCAAGGGTTTCCTCATCACGGGCTTCCCACTTCAGCAGCATTTCACGGGCCTGCTTCATCAGCACAGATTCAACAGTTGCCTGCTCCTCATTCATACCCTGTGCCATCAAACCGGCCAGTTCTTCTTTGAATTTCCTGTCGAAAAGCACATAATAATCCCCAACCAGCTTGTCTCCCTTTTTAGCGGACGACTCGGGTGTTTCCCCCTGTCCGAAAAGTTTCCAGGCCAGCATCGATTTACAGATATGGATGCCCCGGTCATTGACCAGATTAACCTTTATCACATTTCTTCCACTGGCACTGAGGAGTTGCGACACCGAATAACCCAGCAGGTTATTCCGTACATGACCCAGATGAAGGGGTTTGTTTGTATTGGGCGATGAATATTCAACAACAACAGGACGGCCCTCTTTTTCATGCTTTAATCCGAATGTACCGTTCCCCGACTGTTGTGCGAGGAACTGGTTCCAGTAAAATGATTTGACGCGGATGTTCAGATAGCCTTTGACCACACCAAAACTTTCAGCTTCCTCCATCGATTCCAGGATGGCCTGCCCAAGCATAGCTGCCGTTTCTTCAGGCGATTTCCTGGAAATTTTCAGCAGTGGAAATACCACCAGCGAGAAATCACCCTGGTTGCGGAATGCGGGAATTGTGCGCTGGACTGCCAGTAAAGCAGGCTCAACCTGTGTACCAAAGAGCCGGCTTACAGCTTCAAGGGCATGCTTTGTGAGAATCTGTTCAATCATCTGATTACTGTTGATAAAGTCAGCAAAATTAACTGATTTTTCGTCATAAGCCCTTGGGATATTCGCTGCCTCTCATTATTACGGTCAACCGGTGGCCTCCTTATTCATAATGTCTATGAATTAGCCCTGTTATTAAAATATTTCGGGCAAATTTCTGCTGTGATACTTAAACATTTATATTTGCAACGGTTTTTTTGCGGCAGGTTGCCGGTAAAGGTTCTTAAAGCAGACTCCCAGTCTGCCCGGGCCCGTAAAAGAGCTGAAATACGCTAAATGCTGAATTTCACTCAATTAACAATACAAAAACCAATATCAATGAAAAAAAATGTAATTATTATCGGAGCCGCCGGAAGGGACTTCCACAACTTCAACACCTATTACCGGGGTAATGCCAACTACAATGTAGTAGCTTTTACAGCAGCCCAGATTCCTGATATTGATGGCCGTAAATACCCCAAAGAACTTGCCGGAGAGGATCTCTATCCTGCCGGAATTCCTATTTATGCTGAACAGGACCTGCCGAAACTGATCAAAGATCTGAAAGCCGATGACTGTGTGTTCTCTTACAGCGATGTTCCCTACCCAAGGGTGATGACCATGAGTGCCATTGTTAATGCTGCAGGAGCCAATTTTATTTTACTGGGACCCGCCGATACAATGGTGAAGAGCACCAAGCCGGTGATTGCCGTTGGAGCTACCCGTACCGGTTGCGGTAAAAGCCAGACCAGCCGCCGTATCATTGAGATCCTTATGGAAAAAGGCCTGAAGGTTGTGGCCATCCGTCATCCAATGCCTTATGGCGACCTGAATGCACAGAAAGTTCAGCGTTTTGCTACGGTTGAAGATCTGAAAAAACACAAATGCACCATCGAAGAGATGGAAGAATATGAACCACATGTGGTTCGTGGCAATGTTATTTATGCCGGGGTTGACTATGAAGCCATTGTGCGCGCAGCCGAGGTTGATCCGAGTGGTTGTGATGTTATCCTGTGGGATGGCGGAAACAACGACTTCCCGTTCTACAAACCCGATCTTATGATCGGTGTTGCCGATCCTTTGCGTCCCGGAGCTGAAGTAAGCTACTATCCCGGCGAGGTGGTTGCCCGTATTTCTGACGTTATCGTTATCAACAAGATAGATTCAGCCAGCCTTGATAACATCAATGCTGTCCGCGCCAACCTGGCCAGGATCAATCCGAAAGCCATCATCGTTGATGGAGCCTCACCGCTTACCGTCGACAAACCCGAACTTATCCGCGGCAAACGCGTGCTGGTTGTTGAAGACGGCCCAACCCTCACCCACGGTGAAATGAAGATCGGTGCCGGCGTTGTTGCCGCCCTGAAATTCGGTGCCGGTGAACTGGTTGACCCGAGACCATACACCGTCGGAAAACTGAGCGAAACCTTCCGCATCTACCCGAACATTGGTACCCTGTTACCTGCTATGGGTTATGGTGACGAGCAGGTCCGCGACCTCGAGAAAACGATCGAAAACACACCTTGCGATGCAGTGGTTATTGCAACCCCGATTGATCTGAGCAGAATTGTTAAGATCAACAAGCCAACCGTCAAAGTTGGCTATGATCTTCAGGAGATCGGCACTCCGAATCTGTCAGGCATCCTTGACGAATTCGTTAAAAAACACAATCTGGTGAAGTAAATAAGAGCCCCGTTTATCGGGGCTTTTTTTTTAACACTTTATGAACAACGAAACCCATTGATCCTGTTGTTAAGTATTTTTGCAAAACAAATAAGAATCCTAATCCGGAACAAAACCCATGAAAAACCGTAGCCTGGTATCCATCAATGATTACACAAAGGAAGAGTATCTGAAAATACTCGATCTGGCTGAAGAATTCGAGAAACAGCCTACCCAGAAAATACTTGAGAACTTCGTGGTTGCCACGTTGTTTTTCGAGCCTTCCACCCGTACGCGACTGAGTTTTGAGAGTGCAGCCTCAAGATTGGGTGCCAAGGTGATCGGATTCTCCGATGCTTCCAATTCGAGTGTTTCAAAAGGTGAATCGCTGAAAGACACCATCCTGACGGTGAGCAATTACAGTGATATCATCGTGATGCGGCACCCCCGGGAAGGCAGCGCCCGCTTTGCAAGCGAAGTAGCTTCTGTACCGGTTATCAACGCCGGTGACGGCGGCAATCAGCATCCGACCCAGTGTCTGCTCGACCTTTATTCCATACGTAAAACGCAGGGAAAACTCGATGGCCTGAACATCGCTTTCGTAGGTGACCTCAAATACGGAAGAACCGTGCATTCTGATGTTATGGCACTTTGTAATTTCGACACCACATTCCACCTGGTTTCACCTGTAGAGCTCAAACTGCCGAGTTATGTCAAGATGCACATCAAGGAAAACAACCTTAAATACCACCAGTACACCGACCTGAACGATGTGATGGGCATTGCTGACATCATCTATATGACCCGCATCCAGAAAGAAAGATTCTCCGATCCCATTGAATATGAAAAGGTTAAGAATGCCTATATCCTCACAGCCAGCATGCTGGCCGGTTGCAGGGAAAATATGCGCGTTTTGCATCCGCTGCCAAGGGTCAATGAAATTACAGAAGATGTGGATTCAACCAGCCAGGCTTATTATTTCCAGCAGGCACTCAATGGTGTTTACGTAAGGCAGGCTTTGCTGGCAACCATTCTTGGAGTTAAATAAAAGGCATTCAACAAGGAAAAACAAAGCAATGGAAAACGATAATATCAGAAAAGAACTGGTTGTTTCAGCCATCGAGAACGGAACCGTAATCGACCATATCCCGGCTAAAAGTGTGTTCAGGGTTGTAAAAATGCTGAATCTTGATGAAAATGACACACAGGTAACCATCGGACTTAACCTGAACAGCAGCAAGTACGGCAAAAAAGGGATCATTAAAGTGAGTGATGTCTATTTTGAAAAGCAGGAAATCAACAAAATAGCACTGATAGCCCCAACAGCAACGCTTATCATCATCAAGAACTACAAAGTCGTTGAAAAGCGGCATGTTGAGATCCCGGATGTGATAAAAAAGTTTGTGAAATGCGTAAACCCGAATTGTATTACCAATCACCAGCAGGTCAATACCCGATTCAGTGTGATCGACAAGGAGGACCTCCGGCTGCAGTGTCATTATTGTGAAAAAATCACCGCAAAGAACAATATTGTAATTTTGTAATCACCGGAAAGATCATAACACCCCTGTCGATCCGGATCAAAACCCGGATTTACAGGGGTTTTTTTTTAACCACTTTAACCATGAAAAAACAAAATCTTATTTTATTCTGTCTGAGCTGCATGTTGATGGCCAATGCCCAGAACCAGCCCTCACAGAAAGGCACCTTTAAATTTTACGAGCCGGGCTATTACCAAAATTCAATCCTGAAAGGCATTGAAAAGTTCGAAACTGCCCAGGAACCTGCGAAACAGGCCGGTACCTTTAAACTTGACCCGGCCGGTCTCAACATTCCAACCAATAAGAGTGCCTTTAAATCCATCTGGCATCTTCCCCCGGTTTCTCAGGGCAATACCAATACCTGCTGGAGCTATTCAGCCACTTCGATGCTGGAATCTGAAATATTCAGGCTTACCCGGCAGGAGGTCAAGCTTTCTGAGATGTTTACAGTCTATTGTGAATACATCGAAAGGGCCGAACAGTTTATCAGAACACGTGGAAAGATCAACATTGGCGAAGGCTCCGAAATGAATGCGGTGATCAAGGTGATGAAAAAATACGGGGCCATGCCCTATTCATCATTTTCAGGCCTTCAGCCAGGTCAGGAATTCCAGTCGCACGAGAAGATGTTCAACGAGATCAAGGCATTCCTCGACGGCCTTAAAGTCCGCAACGCCTGGGATGAGGCTTCGGCTGTAAGTACAGTAAAAAGTATTATGCATCATTATATGGGCGTTCCACCGGCATCTGTCAACATGAATGGCAAGGAGTATACACCCCGTGAATACCTTACCGGAATCCTCCGCATCAACCCTGACGACTATGTTGATGTTTTGTCCTATATGCAGCAGCCTTACTGGAAACAGGTAAGTTTTGACGTTCCTGACAACTGGTGGGGTGATGAAAGTTATTACAATATTCCGCTGGATGATTATATGAAGATTCTTAAGAAATCGCTCAAAGCAGGCATTACGGTTTCCATCGCCGGGGATGTTTCGGAAGCCGGTTTTCTGGCCCGTGAAGCCAATGCGGCACTTGTCCCCTCATTTGATATTCCTTCAACAGCAATCGATGAAAATGCGCGTCAATTCCGCTTCAGCAACGGTACTACGACCGATGATCACGGATTGCATGTGGTTGGCTATCTTGAGAAAGACGGCGTTACATGGTACCTGGTGAAGGACTCAGGTGCTGGTTCCAGAACAGGGGGTATTGAGAAAAACATCAATTTCGGATACTATTTCTTCCATGAAGATTATGTAAAACTGAAAATGATGACCTTCCTGGTGCATAAAGAAGTGATGAAGGACTTACTTCCGAAGTTTCGTTAAAAAAATTCTCGCAAACCGGCTGGCAGGGATGCCAGGACATGATGCAGGAATTAATTTCCTTACAGGAGCAATTGGTTTTAGAACATTGTTTGCCAGGTATTTCAAAAACCTGCATTAAAGCCGGAATACACAATCAGGTATATCTTAGCGTCATCGCGTCATTGCGTGAATACTATAAAAAAATACAGACAAATTGCCAACACACATCCGGAAACTGATCAGCGAAGGGGAACATCAGCAACTTGACTTTAAGTTCGGAATTACCGACTCGAAGAAGATTGCCCGCTCCCTGGCTGCATTCGCCAATACCGATGGCGGAAGACTGCTGCTTGGTGTCAAGGACAACGGAACCATTGCCGGAGTGAGGTCTGACGAAGAATACTATATGGTTGAGGCCGGGGCCAGCCTTTACTGCAGGCCTGAAGTTTATTTTGAAATGAAAGAATGGGAAGAGAATGGTAAAGCTGTGCTCGAAATTATAATCCCGAAAAGTTTCGCCGGACCACATTCTGCCCCGGATAAAGAAGGAATTTATCGTGTTTTTGTGAGAGTTGGAGATGAGAATTACCCTGCCAACGGGGTTTTGCGTAAAGTATGGAACAAACAGAAAGATCCGAAAGGAGTCTGTATTGAATATACGGTTATAGAGCGCACCCTGCTTGCTTACCTCGAAATTCATGAAATCATTACGCTTCAGGCGTTTAAAAAGCTTTCAGGGTATTCAAAACAGCGATGTGAACACATACTGGCCGACTTTATTGTCCTGAACATCATTAAGCTCAATTATTCGGCTACCGGTGAGTTTTATACACTAAACCCGGATTACCGGTTCGATCAGTGACAGGAAATGAAGAATGACAATTTCGATTTACGATTTACGATTTACGATTTTAGATTGCTGAATACCAGGAGACTATACTGACCTTTAATTCTGCAAAGTAATGGTTGGGTTGTCCTTATTCAGAATTCCAACAATCCAATATTTCAACATTCCAACATTCCAACATTCCATTAATCCAATCTTCCAACATTCCTGAATTCCATTACCATCTTTAAACCAACTACAAATGAAACGCATCGGACTACTCTCAGATACACACAGCTACATTCATCCGAAAGTCTCTGTTTTCTTTGCTGAATGCCATGAGATCTGGCATGCCGGTGACATCGGCGACCTGGAAACTGCAAAAATCCTGGCATCCATCAAGCCACTGAAAGCCGTTGTGGGAAACATTGACGGAAATGATCTGAAAGCATTTTATCCGGTTTTTCATGACTTTATGTGTGAAAATGTGAAGGTGTTGATGATGCACATCGGTGGATACCCGGGAAAATATACAAAAGAAGCCAGGCAGCTGATCCGGGAAACCAGTCCGAATCTCTTCATTACCGGTCATTCTCATATCCTGAAAGTGATCAATGATCCGAAAAACAACCTGTTACATATAAATCCGGGTGCAGCCGGAAAACAGGGGTTACACCAGGTTGGTACCCTGGTCAGGTTCACCATCGACGGTGAAGATATCCGTGATCTTGAAATAATGGAACTTCCGCGGAAATAATTGTTAGCGGAGTCTGTCGGCAGCCCTTACCAGTTTATCATCCTTCATGATTCCCCGGTTTGCAAGCACAAACATAACCAGCGAAACCAGCAACAGATAGATTCCGGCATGGTTGAAATCCGGTACAGTTGAAGATACCTTTGCCAGCATGTTGGCATAATAAAAGAAAATAAGTGCAATTTCGACGAGAACAAGAACAATCCCAAGCCGCACCAGTTTCATCTGTGATTTCCTGTTTTTGAAAAGGAAAATAGCAGTAACAGCAAGTATTATCGAAAGCACAGCCATTACCTGCAACGGAAGCAGCATAGAGCCGTTAATACCAAGTTGCGGGGATGAATTGTCTTTGATTCCCTTCAGGTAGATTTCGAGCCAGATCTGAGCGTCGTTGAGATAGGTTATGATGGGAAAAAAGAATGCAATGGCAATGGCTGCTGCGGCGATGGCAAGATAAAGGGATTGAAGGCGTTGTATCATGACTTGATTTCTTTAGCGCACAAAGATAAAGACAAGTTGGCAAAGCCCATAACGTTAATCCAAATAATGCATTCTGATTTTCCGTAATTGAGAAATCTAAATGAACATACATTCTGTGACAGTTTTATTTCAGGTTTCGCTGTTCAGGTATAATGAGTTATCTTTGCAGACTTTCCGGTTACAACCTGGAAATCCTGCGATTAATTCCTGATGAAGCTCCTGTTAATAATAAAGATTCTGATTTTTATAACCCTGCTGCTGTTTGCATTCAGTCTCTGGCAGCGTATGCCCGATATTGACGATGCCTGGATCGGAGAACATGCCTACTGGATGTCGGAGAAAGGGTATGTGAAATCAGAACTGATGCATGGGATAACCGGGCAGGATGTACGGCACATCGTTCACCACAAGTTTTTTACACTGAACGGAGCCATGTTCATTTCACTGTTTGGCTTTTCACTCTGGACGATCAAAAGCGTCAGTCTGCTCTGGCTGGCTGTTTTTCTTCTTGTTTTTATCGGATATATCAAAAGAACCCTCGGATCAGGGACAGCCTGGTTTGCCCTGATGCTGACAACCATCAATGCGCTGGTATTCCAGTATTCTTTTGTCTACAGACCCGAAATCATGGTGATGACCCTTGGCTTCCTTTCCTATCTCTTCCTGGAAAAGTCGATTGCAAAGAACTACGATAGAAAATTATTGATATTCAGCGGATTATTTGCCGGAATAGCCGCTGCAACACATCTGAACGGCTTGATTTTTATGGCTGCCGGAAGTATTTTATTGCTCTGGAAGCACAATTTCAGATCATCGCTGATCTTTGCTGTTGCCACATTGCCTGCTTTTGCAGTCTATTTTTATGACTTCACCTTTCAATACGGAATCAGCTACTGGCTTTATCAGATCAACGATTCACCGGCCCTCAGCAAATCAAGCATATTGCCTTCTTCCATTGCTTTTGCAGGAAAATTATTCAGGGAACACCTCCGGTTTTTCCACAGCCCGAAAGAGATTACCCTGTCGCTGCTTTTCCTCTTTATGTTGATTGTCAATTTCAGGAATCTGAAAACAGACGGCACATTACTTAAATACCTTTTGTTGCTGGTTATTTTCCTTTCTTTGCTGGCCGTACATACGACTTCAAAATATATTTTGCTTTACCTTCCCTACATGATGCTGGTTATAATCAGATCGTTCCATCATCTTTATGTACATCGTAAAGCGACGCTTCCACTTTGGCGGGGGTTTAATACTCAGAACACCTTTAAGTGGTCGCTCGGCCTGATCGGGCTTTTCATCTTAGTAAACACTTCATGGAACATCGGGATTGCAACTGAAAAATTCAACCCGGATAAGAATTACCTGCTTGCAAGGAAATACATGGGAAACAGGACTGCAAATCTTAAAATCCTGGCTCCGATGACATTTATTTTTAACGAAATTGATGATTTTAAACGGATACAAAGCGACCTCAGCATTACAGAAATGCACAAATCCGGAACGTATCTTTACGGGAAGGGGTTTCTGCATTATGCCGACAGCCTGAAACTGGATTACCTGATCATTTCTGATGAATATAAAGACCGGCTCGGACTCGCAAACCTTAAGACCGAAGATCTGAGCATTTACGATTATGCAGTTGCTGGTCAGGAACAGGGTCTCACCATCATTGGAAAGCGACAACAATTCACGCATGAACAACACTGACTTATCTCACTGCTCAAATATAATCTGGGACTGGAACGGAACACTGCTCAACGATCTGGATGTGTGCGTCAAAGCCATCAACCTGCTTCTGGAAAAAAGAAATCTGGAAACACTCAGCGCTGAAAGGTATACCGACATCTTCACTTTCCCGGTAAAAGATTATTACGAAGTAGCAGGCTTTGATTTTGATAAGGAGCCCTTCGAAACAGTCGCAGTTGAATTTATGGATCATTATTTCCGGCTGGTTGTTTCAGCCGGGTTGCATACTTCTGTCAACGACACCCTTAAGTATTTCAAAAGTTCAGGCCGGAAACAGGTCATACTTTCTGCCATGGAGCAGGGCGAACTGATCAACCTGGTTAAAAAGAGAGAAATTGATCATTACTTTGAAAATATCTTCGGCATTCAGGATCACCTGGCACACGGCAAACTCGAAATGGCGAGGAAAGCTATTCTGGAAACAGGATTTGACAGGAGCGTTACCTGCCTCATCGGTGATACCCTGCACGATGCTGAGGTCGCCGGTGAGCTGGGCATTCAATGCATTCTGGTCGCCGATGGACATCAATCCTGGAAGAGGTTAAAGTCTTCCGGGTATCCTGTGATACAGAGTCTGAATGAGATCAGGAAGGTGTTCTGAAAATATCTAATATCTAATTTCTAATTTCTAATATCTAATATCTATAGTCCCATTTCAAATTCCGAAAAACCAATTCCCCAGGGATTCTATATATTTATGATTGCCTCAGGAATCAGACATTATACATTGGAAATTCTACATTACTTTTCTTCTTTGGCCATCTTCTCCATGGCTTTGTCGTAATACTCCTCGGCTACAAGGAACCCGGCCGACCAGATTTCACGCTTTTCGGCAACGCCTTTGTCGTTGAGATGCATCCACACACCATCTTTCAGGTTGTTGACATAAGGGCCTGAAACCATTACCCTGCCGTTCGAATGATAGAAAGTAGCCAGGCCCTCAAGCTTTCCTGCCTTGTATAAGGCATTCAACTTCACCGGTCCATCATAGAAATACTGTTTCCAGATTCCTTCCTTTATTCCGCTATGATAATTGATCTCCTCCAGAATCGCATTGTTGGCATAGAAAGTTTTCCAGGTTCCTTCAGCCTGTCCGTTCCGGTAATTCTCCTCTGAAATCAAAACCCCTTCCTCGTTATAGAATTTCCAGGTTCCTTCACGTTTCTCATTCACATAAAGTCCTTCCGACATCTTTACACCGTTCCTGTAAAATGCTGTGGTCATTGATTTTGTACCATTTTCCGAAAATTCGGATTCCGCTTTCACCGCACCTGTTGTATCGTAATAAATAAAGTGCCCTGTCGGTTTATCATCCGTAAAGCTACCCGAATACAGGAGCCTTCCCTCTTTGTCCGACTTTTTCCAGATGCCCTGTTTGCGCCCCTGAGCATCGGTCTTATTCGTAACAGCAATTCCATCAGTGGATTGCGCATATGTGTTACCCAGAAATATGATGAATACTGAAAAAAGGATGGCTATGTTTTTCATTGTATTTTCGTTAGCCGGTTGGTCAGCAGGGAAATATCCGCAACATGACATCAAACTGTTTTGTAAATTTGTTGCAAATTTAAGCAAAAGTAACCCCCTGTTAAAGCATTAAAGTTTTATGCAGAATTATTCATCGCGTCTGCTTGAAGAAGCCGTCAATGAATTCAGCCGTTTACCGGGCATTGGTCGCCGTTCGGCCCTCAGGCTGGCATTGCATCTGCTGCGACAGGATGAAAGCCGGTCTGATGCCCTGGGAAATGCCATTCTCAGGCTCAGGGGTAATATCAGGTACTGCAACCGCTGCCATAACATTTCGGATGAAGAGTTGTGCAGCCTGTGCGCAGACCCGAAGCGTGACAATACCATACTGTGCGTTGTTGAAGACATCCGTGATGTGATGGCCATCGAAAACACAAGCCAGTTCAGGGGGGTATACCATGTTCTGGGTGGTATCATTTCACCCATGGACGGCATCGGACCGAACGATCTGAATATTGAGTCGCTGATCGTCAGGACTGAAACCGAAGATATACAGGAAATTATCATGGCCATGCCGGCTACGACCGAGGGAGATACCACCAATTATTACCTATATAAAAAGCTGAAAGGCAAAGTGCCGGCGATTTCAGCCATTTCAAGAGGTGTGGCCATTGGCGATGAACTTGAATTTGCCGATGAAATTACCCTTGGCAAATCGATTCTCAACAGGATTCCCTACGAGAAACTTTCTGATTGACCCCGGCGAACCCTGCTGAAACAATCCTTCCATATTTTTTGTTAATTAGACTGGTTTTAAGGCTGCGAGCCTTTTTTTGTAATTATATTTTCAGTAAACAATGAACTTAAAAATACATAAGTCAAACGAACGCGGGCAGGCTGATTATGGTTGGCTAAAAGCCCGCTACAGCTTCAGTTTTGCCAATTATTATGATCCGCCAAGGGAGCGGTTCGGCGTGCTGCGTGTTTTGAACGATGACATCATCGACGGCGGAGGCGGCTTTGACACCCATCCGCACAATAATATGGAAATCATTACGATTCCGCTGAAAGGATCACTGGAACACAGGGACAGTATGGGTCACACTTCAGTGATCAGAGCGGGTGAAGTGCAGTATATGTCGGCCGGAAGCGGTGTAACCCATTCAGAATACAATGCGTCCGGCAAGGATTCTCTGAATCTTCTGCAGATATGGATTTTTCCCCGGACAAAAAACACACCTCCGGTTTATAATCAGATAAACCTGGAAGGAAAAAGGGAGCAGAATAAAATTCAGACCATTGTTTCACCGACCGGAGGTGAAAATATCATCGGGATCGGACAGGATGCCTGGCTGAGTCTGCTTTCTGCGGATGCAGGTAAAGAATTCACTTACAGGATCAATAAACCCGGCAACGGAATATTTCTATTTATCATTGAAGGAGAAGTTAAGACCGGAAACCATCTGGCCTCCCGAAGAGATTCAATGGAAATATGGGGAACAGATGCTTTATCAATCAGCACACCTGTAAAATCGGAAATTCTTATTATTGAAGTACCTGAAAATTAGCCGGTTAAATCCAGAAATTCAGGAGCCGTAATCTTGTTTCAGCGGATCTTCCACAAAATCGAAAATACTCATCTGATTTTCACTGATGGCCGGTTCAGGATGCCGATGAATTCCATAGCCGTTGTTTGTCAGGTAAAGCAGAATGGCCTTCTTATACATATTTACCGGGGTCGTCCCATGTTTCACACAAAAGGCATCCACACGCTTCTTCTGCTGAACCGTAAGCTTGAAGTTTACCTGCCTGAACTTTCTGGCTTTCCGTGGTTTCCGTTTTGATGCCATAGACATTAGATCATGAACGCAACGAATATAAAAATAAAATCAATGTCCGGCAAATGCGCTTCAACTGCTTCCTTTTCTGATGATTTGTAAATTTCGCAGTTTTCCTGGCGACAGGATGTTAACCCCGGATAACATCCCTGATATCGTCGATGATTTTCCTCGCCAGTACATCCGCCTTTGCTTCTGAATCACTTTCTGAATAGATCCTGATGATGGGCTCGGTGTTCGACCGGCGAAGATGTACCCATTCATTTCCAAACTCAATCTTGACACCATCTTCGGTATTGATCGGTTGTTTTTTATATTTTCCTGCAATACTTTTCAGAATCATATCAACATCCATCTCAGGCGAAAGCTGGATCTTGTTCTTCGAAATATAATAGTCAGGGTAAGTGCTTCTTAAAGCTGAAGTACGTTTTCCGGTCTGGGCAAGATGTGTCAGGAAGAGGGCAATTCCCACCAGTGCATCACGACCGTAATGCAGTTCGGGAAGGATAACGCCACCGTTACCTTCGCCACCAATCACCGCATTCACTTCTTTCATTTTCTCAACCACGTTAACTTCCCCGACAGCCGAAGCGTAATGCTTTCCACCCGCCTTTTCAGTAACATCGCGCAAAGCACGTGTGGAGGACATGTTTGAAACAGTGTTACCCGGGTTTGTTGATAAAACAAAATCGGAAACTGCCACAAGTGTGTATTCTTCACCGAACATCTCCCCATCCTCACATACAATGGCAAGCCGGTCAACATCAGGGTCAACCACAAAACCGACATGCGCTTTGTTTTTAACAACAAGTTTCGAAATTTCCTGCAGATTTTCGGGCAAAGGTTCCGGATTGTGCGGAAAATGTCCGTCAGGGGTGCAGTAGAGCTCATCAATCTGCTCTACGCCAAGTGATCTGAGCAACAGAGGAATGGCTATTCCCCCGGTTGAATTCACAGCATCGATGGCCACTCTGAACCTCGCCATTTTAATGGCAAACGAATTTACCTGGGGAAGGGCCAGAATTTTTTCTATGTGTTTGCGTATCTGGCTGTCGTCGTATGTGATGGTTCCGATTTTATCCACTTCGGAATAGGTGAACTCTCCCCTGTTGGCCACCGACAATAACTGCTCACCCAGCTCGGCGCTGATAAACTCGCCTTCCCTGTTCAACAGTTTGAGTGCATTCCACTGCCAGGGGTTATGGCTTGCAGTGAGTATAATTCCTCCATCGGCATTCAGGTCTTTCACAGCCATTTCAACGGTCGGTGTGGTAGATAAACCAACATCCGTCACATCAATGCCCATTCCGATCAGGGTCCCGCATACAAGGTTGTTGACCATCACGCCCGAAACCCGGGCATCACGCCCCACTACAACCCTTATCCGGCTGTCGCTCTCCCGTTTAAGAAGGTATGCATAGGCTGAAGTAAATTTTACGATATCCAATGGACTCAGGCCTTCGCCCGGGGTGCCGCCAATGGTTCCCCTGATGCCTGAAATACTCTTGATTAATGTCATATAATAACTTTAATATTCAGGGGAACAAAAGTAAATAAATTATGCCAGAGATCGGGCAACAACAGCGATTTCATCCGAACTCCAATAAGGGTTTTAAGCGGATTGTGACCCGGCAGACAGCAGTATACGGGTTCAGACATGGGTACTCAGGCCCGGAATGAATTATTAACACGGGGTTGTCCATAACTTAATGATGAAACCCTTGAGAACAGGTCCCCGATTTTCGTAATATTACACTACAGGCTGGTGGCAGTGCAAATGGTGGCAGGAGGTCTTTATTTTTTATATCAGACCCCTGCATGATAAATTTAATTAATTTTGTACCGGATTCTGCCCGGGAGCAAACATCCAAAACCTGAACAATGAACGACTATTTCGAACACGACGACGACAATTCACTTAGTGACCTCCTTGAGCGTTTTGACAACATGCTGAGCGAGGACAGGCACTATTTTTTCGACGTGGAGGAATATGAAGATCTTATTGATCATTACCTGGGCATCAACGAGTTGGGTAAATGTGCCACGGCTGTTCAACTGGCCATCGAACAATACCCGGGTCACTCAGGGATACTGATCAGGCAGGCTCAGTTACTGGTCTCATCCAACAAGGCGGAAAAAGCCTTACGGGTGCTGGCCAAAGTTGAGAATATGGATCCGACCAACAGCGAGATATATATTACCAAAGGCGCCATTTACAGCCAGCTGAAACGTTACGACGAAGCCATACGCGAGTATAACAAGGCCATCAGCGAAGACGAAGACCTGGGGAACATCTACTCAAACATTGCCTTTGAGTATGAAAATCTGGGGAACTACGATAAAGCCATTGAATACCTCAAGAAAGTTCTTGAGATTGAGCCTGAAAACGAAACGATTATTTTCGAACTGGCCTTCTGCTATGAGATAACCAATCAGGCTGAAGAAAGCATAGAGTACTTTACAGCGTTTACCGACCGGTTGCCTTATTCAAAGTTTGCCTGGTTCAACCTCGGGGTTGCCTACAATAGCGTTGAGTTGTTCGAAAAAGCCATCGAAGCGTTTGAATTTGCCATAGCCATTGAGCCAACCTTCTCTTCAGCCTACTTCAATAAAGCCAATTCACTTGCCGGTATGCAGATGTATCAGCATGCCATAGAAGCTTACCGCGAAACTTTTGACCACGAGGAACCTGAAGCACTGACCTATTACTACATCGGTGAATGCTACGAAAAACTCGATGAGCCCGATCAGGCCATTGAGAATTTCAGGAAAGCAGTTGAAATGGATGAAGGTATAGCCGATGCCTGGATTGGAATGGGTGTTTGTTACGAGGAAAAAGGAAACCTGAAGGCCGCGCTGCGATACATCAGGCGGGGAATTGACATAGATCCGGAAAATCCGGAATACCTTGCCACACTGGCCGTATGTCAGCAGCACGCCGGGTATTTTTCGGAAGCAGCCCAGAATTTTACCAAATCGGCCCAGATCGATCCGCTCGATCCTGAAATCTGGCTCGACTTCTCTGCCTTGTTTACGGAACTCGATGAATTTGAGCACGCCATTGAAGTAATAGATACCGGACTGACACACCAACCGGAAAACAATTCACTGAAATTCAGAAGGGTGGCTTATTTATACAATCAGGGAAAGATCAAGGAAGCAACCAGTCAGCTGACCGATACCTTGCTGGCAGGCCCTGACCCGGATGGTTTTAAAGCTATGCTGGAATACGCCCCGAACCTTGCCGGAGATGTATTTATTGCCGACCTGATGTTCCGCATGGGCATCTGATGCTGATAACTGCATTTTCTTTCGTTTTTCCCGTTGATCATCCTCCGATAAATTAAACTCCAATTTCTATGTTGCATCAGTATGGGCTGATCGGATTTCCGCTCGGGCATTCATTCTCAAAAAGGTACTTTACTGAAAAATTTGCTACCGAAGGTATTCCGGCTGAATACGAATTGTATCCCCTTACCGCTATCGATCAGATGATTGACCTGATCTCAGGGCATCCTGACCTGAAAGGCCTGAATGTCACCATACCCTTTAAAAAGGAAGTTATCCCATTTCTGGATGAGTTATCAGAAGAAGCAAGAGCCATTGGTGCGGTAAATACCATCAGCATCACCCGCTCAGGGCAATCGGCTCATTTAAAAGGATGGAATACGGATGCCGGTGCTTTTGAATCTGAAATCAGGGAATTTACTGGCGGGATGACCGGGAATGCCCTGTTGCTGGGCAATGGTGGTGCTGCCGCTGCCGCCATTTACGTCCTGAAAAAACTGGGATGGAATGTCATCCGGGCTGTAAGAAAACCTCTTGCAGGAAACGATGATACCCTTCTGTATTCAGCCATTGGGCGGGAAATCATGCAGTCGGTCCGGCTCATTGTAAATGCAACACCGGCAGGCATGTTTCCTGAGTCAGATACCATGCCTCCTGTTCCGGTTGAACTCATTACTTCACAGCACTTTATTTTTGATATGGTTTATAACCCTGAAGTAACCCGGTTGATGAAAGAAGGGCTGAACAAAGGGGCCAGTGTCAGGAACGGACTGGGCATGCTTCACCGGCAGGCTGAACTGGCCTGGAAAATCTGGACAGAATCGTCCGGGATGTGAATTGCAAAGCATTTGCTGCAAGGTTATCTGGTTTCAGGGAATCTGATCCAATACGAAATTTTCTTACTTTTGATTGTCAACGGGTGATACACACCCTCCAATCATTCGAAAATAAATCATTGAACAGATAATTGAACTATGACTGCCGATCTATCTGAAAACCAACCGGTAAAAACTTCTCATGGGAGAATCAGGATTTCGCATCCTGAGCCCGGCACCACAAGCTTTCAAATTCCTAAGGAAGGCTTTTCCTATAAAGGATCTTTCACTTTGCTGATCATCGTTTCATGGCTTTTGATGATCATGGTCTGGACCATCCTGCTGCTGCAATTCAACGGCAGCCTGGCACTGATTTCCATTCCTTTCTGGTTGCTTGGATTAGTCACGCTGAGGCTTTCACTGAAAGTAATCATGGCTACACAGGAAGTGGTGGTCAGCAGCCGGGAGCTTACCATTCTGAAAACGGAAGGTTCAGCGACTGCCCACGCCACCTTCAGACTTAAGGATATCGAAAAGATCATTCTGGTCGAAGGAGCCTATAAGGCCCTTTCCGGGATTACCCGAAAAGGCAACTACCCTGCTGTCATCAGCAATCAGGAAGCCTTCGGGTTCGGCGAAAGATGCACCAAAGAAGAAAAGCAGTTTCTGCTGGATGCTGTTAAAAATATCACAGGTCACTGAAATCAAACAACATGGAGAAAAATATTGCATCAATCAACCACGACTATATCCTTGATATCCTGCAGAAGTATGACAACAGGGTAATTTTCGAGAAAACCAATGTTGTGCCCGATGAAACCGAGATGCTCGAAGAACTGCAGAAATGCATTGGCATTGATAATCTCACCTCCAAATCCGTTCTGGGGCTGGACATCTATCAGTACAGCTCATACGGAGAGTTTGAACAGATGCTGATTCCTTTTCTTTTCAAAACAATGCTTTCAACCACCATTGATCTGTGTATCGACAACCACCCGTTTATATTCCAGAAATACACCAGGGAAATTATTGAGAAAAGTTTCATCAGCACCGGCGACGGGGGATTCCTGATCTTTGATACCCCCCTCCACTCGTTGTTGTTTGCCAGTAATTATGCCATCGTGCTGAGGATCTACAATGCCTTTCACTTCTTCCCGAGGCTGCGGAAGATCATCGGGGGAATCAGTACCCGCTATGCCATTACCTACGATAAAGTGTATTCCTACAACGATAATCATTACGGGAGGGCCATCATCAACAACGCCCGCATACTTTCGCGCGACAGCCTGAACCGCTGCCTGATCGATGAACATGTTCACCGCTGGTTTACCGTTAACATCGATGGCATTGAAAATCTTCAGGTGCTGACGATTGAGGATATTTCCCATATCCACGAATTCAGCATTGATTACAACAAGATACCGCTGTCGACCAGGACCGATAAAATCTTCGGTCATGAAGCCAACCGGCATGAAGGGATCATCAATTCAGATATCCTGAAGATCGGGAAAATCAAGGCAAAGGAAACCGATATAAACATCTATAACCTTCACCTGCAGGTAAGTATGAGCCTGGTGAATAACGATGATGAAAATCAACGGAAAATTGTGACTGTGAGCCTGGGAAACCTGAATACAACAGGAATCTGATGATTTACGGTTTACAGCCTGCCCGCCAAGGCGGGTTTACGATTTACGATTTACGATTTACGGAAAAAGAGATTACGATCAAGCAGAACCCCTGAAATACCTTAAACATTTTAACAATGTGCGCCCTAAAAATATTGCCGGTTGAGAAGATCAGGGAAGCAGATGCTTTCACCATTGCTCATGAACCCATTCGCTCTGTTGATCTGATGGAACGGGCCGCGGAAGCCTGTTTCAGATGGATTTCGAAGAAAGTCAGCAAAGACAGACAGATCAGGGTTATCTGCGGCATGGGCAACAATGGCGGCGATGGCCTGGCCCTGGCCCGGATGCTGTGCAACGAAGGTTATGAAACCGATGTTCAGATCATCAGGCATACTGCGACGCCAAGCGCTGATTTCGCGGCCAATTTTGAATTGCTGGGCGATTTACCCGGCATCGTGATCACCGATGTATTCGAAACCGATCCGGAGATCGATGTGGAAGAGGATGATATCGTAATTGATGCCCTGCTGGGTTCGGGCCTGAACAAACCCGTTACCGGGTTTATTGCTTCAGTCATCGGCCGGATTAACAACAGCAATGCCCTGGTGATCGCCATAGATATTCCTTCAGGCCTATTTGCCGATGTTGCTGCAGATCATAAAAAACAGGTCATCGTAAAAGCGGATTATACCCTTACCTTTCAGATGCCGAAACTGGCCTTTCTGATGGCTGAGAATGAAATTTATACAGGCCGGTGGAAAGTGCTTGATATCGGTCTGCATCCTGAATACCTCGAAAAGGCTGAATGCAACAATTTCATGGTTGAAAAGGCGGATTGCCGGAATCTCTACCGGCCAAGGTCTGTATATTCACACAAGGGAAACTACGGCCATGCCCTGCTGATTGCCGGTAGTACGGGAAAAATGGGTGCCGCTGTGCTGGCCGCCAAAGCCTGTCTCAGAAGCGGCGTCGGACTACTTACCACGCATATCCCCGGGGATGGTTTCCTGATCATGCAGACCTCTGTGCATGAGGCCATGGTCAGCATAGATCCGGATGACTTCAGATTTTCTGCCCTTCCTGTGCTTGATATCTATGATGCCATCGGCATCGGACCCGGCATCGGGATGGCTTCCGAAACCCAGGCGGCCCTTAAACTGCTGATTCAGCAGAGTTCTGTACCGCTGGTGCTGGATGCGGATGCCCTGAACATCCTTGGTGAGAACAAAACATGGATATCGTTTTTGCCGCCGGGAAGCATCCTGACCCCCCATCCCAAGGAATTTGAAAGGCTTGCCGGACCCACCGCCAACCATTTCGACCGGCTGGAGATGCTCCGTGTCTTTGCCATGCGTTTCAAGCTCTATGTCATTCTGAAAGGAGCCAATACGGCCATTGCCTGTCCCGATGGCAACATTTATTTCAACCCGACCGGGAACCCCGGAATGGCTACCGGTGGCAGCGGCGATGTGCTGACAGGCATCATCCTCGGTCTGCTTTCATCGGGCTATCCTGCCCGTGATGCCTGTATCCTGGGCACCTGGCTCCACGGGAAATCCGGCGACCTTGCCGCAAAAAAAATAAGCCAGGAAGCCATGCTCCCCGGCGATATGATCAAAATGCTCGGAAAATCCTTTAAAAAAATCACATAGCCCCATACCTCTTTACAATATCCAATTTCGCACGCCCCTTTTTCCAATGTTCGCGCGCATCCCAATGTTCGCGCGCATCTTACTCTTTGATGCGTGCCCAATGTTCGCGCGCATCTTAACTTCTGATGCGTGCGATAAACTAAAAATCACTCCCAAGTTCGCGCGCATCTTACTCTTTGATGCGTGAGAACCAAACATTATTCCCATTTTTCGCGCGCATCTTACTCTTTGAAGCGTGCGAACCAGCATCTTTTTGATGCGTGCGAACCAAGGCTTTCTGATGCGCGCGAAAACCAAAACCGCCCCTCCTGAAATTTTTATTATATAACCACTTTCATTATATTTGTCTAATACTATGCATATATAATCAATATTTATGTCTGAAAGATATAAAGCCTTTGAACCTCAAGCGCCTTATTTTATTACCTTCACACTTGTTGATTGGCTGCGATTGCTGACACTGCCTAAAATATCGGATATCATTACCGATTCCCTGAAATATTGTCAGCAAAGCAAAGGCCTGGAAATTTACGGATATTGCATCATGCCCAGTCACATCCATCTGATAGTCAGGTCAGAGATTTCGACATTGGGTAGCGTTATGAGGGATTTAAAAAAATTCACAGCATTCCGGATTGCCCAATATTTAAAAACGGAAGCATCCCTGAAGCACAATTATCATCTGTTTCATGAAAAAGCTAAAGCATCCGTACGTCATAAGAAGATAAAAGTCTGGATTGAAGGTTACCACCCTAAGTTGATATACAGCAGCAGGATCTTTTATCAAAAACTCAATTACATTCATCAAAATCCCGTAAAAGCGGGTTTGGTAAAGCAGGCGGAGGATTATTACTTCAGTTCGGCACGGAATTACGCTGGCTTAAGTTCGCCCCTGGAAATAGTAATAGAAAGCCGGGAACTGTTAACTTATTGATTGTGAATAATTCCGTATATGTCCGAATCAATACCCATGGTTCGCACGCATCTTATGATGCGTGCGTGAGACCAACCATATCCATTACCGCAAGCATCTGAAGAATAATACCCGCACGCATCTGAAGTGAAGATGCGCGCGCACAAAGTTAGGCTTCAGCCAGCACGAGGTCTTCTTCCAGCCTCAGGTTGTCGATGATAAACACCTGGCGCTCAGGCGTATTGCGACCCATGTAAAAGGATAAAATATCCGCGATTTCAGCGGACTTTCGCAGGATCACCGGATCAAGCCGCATATTGCCGCCGATGAAATGTTTGAATTCGTCGGGCGATATCTCTCCCAGCCCCTTAAAACGGGTGATCTCAGGATTGGGACCAAGTTCGGCAATCGCGCTTACCCTTTCTTCTTCCGTGTAACAGTAGTTGGTCTTTTTCTTGTTCCTCACCCTGAAGAGCGGGGTCTGAAGAATGTACAGGTGACCCGATTTCACCACATCGGGATAGAACTGCAGAAAGAAAGTCAGCAGCAGCAACCGGATGTGCATACCATCGACATCGGCATCGGTGGCCACCACAATGTTGTTGTACCTCAGGTTTTCAACGCCTTCCTCAATGTTCAGCGCCGATTGCAGCAGATTGAATTCATCGTTCTCATACACCACCCGCTTGCTAAGGCCGTAACAGTTCAGCGGCTTGCCCTTCAGGCTGAAAACAGCCTGGGTGTTTACATCGCGCGATTTGGTGATGGATCCGCTGGCCGAATCTCCCTCGGTAATAAACAACGTCGTATCAAGCCTCCGTGGGTCATTGCTGTTGTAATGAATCCGGCAATCACGGAGCTTTTTGTTGTGGAGACTTACCTTCTTGACGCTTTCTTTTGCCAGTTTCTTGATGTTGGCCAGTTCCTTACGCTCCTTCTCACTCATCATGATCTTGCGCAGCAGCGATTCTGCCGTATCGGAATTCATGTGAAGGTAATTGTCGAGCTGCTTTTTCAGAATGTCGCCGATGTAATTCCGGATGGTCTGTCCGTCGGGTTCTATGTACTGGGAGCCAAGTTTGGTCTTGGTCTGTGATTCGAAAATCGGCTCCTGCACCTTGATGCTGATGGCCGCCACCAGCGACTGCCGGATATCACCCGGATCAAAATCCTTTTTGTAAAAGTCGCGGATCGTCTTCACCAGCGCTTCTCTGAAGGCCGCCTGATGGGTTCCGCCCTGGGTAGTGTGCTGACCGTTGACAAACGAATAGTACTCCTCGCCATACTGACGGGCACTGTGGGTAAAAGCGCATTCAAAATCCTCGTCCTTGATCTGAATGATCGGATAAACAACCGGATTTCCGTTGTTGTTACGTTCGAGCAGATCGAGCAGCCCGTTTTTGGCCTGCATCCTTACCCCGTTGAACCAGATGGTGAGGCCGTTGTTCAGAAAGACATAGTTCCACAACATCTGCTCAATATACTCGGGCAGGAAGTGGTAATGTCCGAACAGATCCTCGTCGGGGATAAAGGTGATGAGGGTTCCGGCCCTGAGCGAACTGGGTTCAACTTTATGGTCGGCAATGATTTCACCACGTTCAAATTCAACAATTTTGGTTTTGCCTTCACGGACACTCTGCGCAATAAAGCTTTTCGAAAGCGCATTCACCGCTTTGGAACCAACCCCGTTCAACCCGACTGCCTTTTTAAACACCTTTGAGTCGTACTTGGCGCCGGTATTGATCTTTGAAACACAATCGATGACCTTGCCCAGCGGCATACCCCGGCCATAATCGCGAATGGTGACCCGCTGATCCTTGATGGCCACTTCAATGGTCCGGCCATTGCCCATCACAAATTCATCGATCGCATTGTCGATGATCTCCTTGATCAGCACATAAATACCGTCATCCTGCGATGCACCGTCACCCAGTTTACCGATATACATACCGGGCCTGAGGCGGATGTGCTCTTTCCAGTCAAGGGTGCGAACACTGTCGTCGGAATACTGCCCGGGATTGCTTGGCGTGTAATCAAAATCTTCCATAGGGTTGCAAATATAGGGTAAAGAAATTCACGGTATCCGCCGCTGTTGATATATAAAAGCCCGTTGTTGAAAAAAAATATGCCCTGAAAAAAAAGCTGGCAATGATATCTCTGATTGATGAACAATCCTGAAAAAAATGAATCATTCCGGAACCTTAACCAACTGATCTTTCGTTCAGCTGCCGGGAATGCAGAAAAAAATACTTACGGGAATCAGCCTTACTCAGCCAGCCTGAGCAGCCAGGCTTTGGGGAACAGCTTTTGAATTTCAGGAAGGGCAGCGGTCGCTTCCTTTTCTGAGTCATATTCATTGATGGAAATCCTGAAATTCTCTCCGGAAACCAGTGTTCTCGACTTATTGTAACCGAGATTTCTCAAGCGTTGTACCTCGTTGTAGGCTTTCTCCTGGTTATTCAGACTACCCGTGATGATATAAAACCGGACAGAAGTTTCTGCCTGAACGGCTGTATCTGAAATGGCAGTCTGCAGGCTGTCAGCAGGCTGTTCCGGGATGGTGTCCCTGTGGCACAGCCCAAATCCCTTCTCCGCATCGTCACCTTCGCCAAACCACACACAGGCATATTCACCATAAAACCCGACACCGAGCGCTTTCCATGGCTTTAGCCATTTACCGGTATTCAACAGGTAATCGTTGGTCAGCCCCATCCCTTTCCAGAGATCGAAAGCATCGGCAGCCCTGGCCTCTTCCCCGCCGGAATACACCATTTCCCAGCCTTTGAATTTGTAGCCGGTAATTTCTTTTGGCTTATCGTTCATGCAGACAATCCTGTTCTTATCATGAGCGTAGCAGCAGGGTTTCCACTTCCCTTTTGCCGACCAGCTGTGCGGGTTGCATCCGCCAAAATCAGGACGGTTGTTGGTAAGATCCATGGCGTGAACCCTCGCGACATATGACAACGATCTTGAAAACGGGATGGCCGGCAATTGATTGATCTTCCTGTAATCGTTGATCAGATTATAAAGCGCAACCTCCTCGCTCACCGCACAATGGTTTTTAACAGCAACATCAGCTACCTGCCCTGCGAGGATAACAGGGAGAAAAACAGGGATGATGACGGCAATTCTATATAAAAACCTGAATATCATTACCTTAATCTGAATATTGGTTCGATTTTCAGTTCAAAATTACGCATTCTGCCGCTGATATCCATCATGAAAATGTTGTATTCATTTCAGCGGACCCGGGTCGACGATTTCACAAGTTTAAAAAATTCATTCAAATCCCTCTTGTCTTCAAGGGAAAGACTGTGCCATCGGATGTTACGGACAGCGCCCTCCAGGGCATACAGGGTATTGATGCATACCGACGGATCCATCGCATTCAACGCCTGAAAGACCTGCCGTGAACCGGCTTCTTTTAAAGATTCAACAGTACCAAATCCGGCAGATTCAAGCCTCTTAGCCAGTTCTGAACCAATATTGGGTAACTCATTCATTTTCATCATGAATGTATCTCGTTATTTAAACAGAATGGTCAGATATTTCAGGCATCAGGAGGCAACCTTTTAAGGTCCGTAAATTCGATTTCCTTCGTAAAAGTATAGTATTACATGTTATCAAAAAGACCGGTTTCCTTTTTCAGAAGTTGTAGCACTTTCAGGTAGTCTTTTCCGAAAGGCTGAAGACTCTTCCACTTTGCGCCGCTGACCCTTACAAACACAATCAACTGGTATACAGTTCCGGCTGTGTAGGCGACTGAAGAGGTAATCCCTGCCCCTGTTATCCCCATACGGGGAATCAGAACAAAGCCAAGCAACAGTGTAAAAATCAGGCCAACCCCTGATGAGATGGTGTTGTGCCAGGGCTTCCCGCTTCCCGAAAAATAATGGCTCAGCATGAGCGAAATGGCAATGGCGAGGATTCCGGCCGAAAGGCTGAGTATGACCTGATGCAGGTTACTGAAATCGCTCCGGAAAATCAGGACGAAAAATCCTGAGGGAAGTATAAGCAGGAAACCCAGTATAACCAATGTCAGTAAGGTGGTGATTCTGATAAAAGCGGCTGTAAGGTCACGAGAGTAAACCGGGTCGCGGCTGTTGGCGATGCGCGCATACTGCACCATGGCAATGCTTTTCGAAATGATCCAGACGCTTTCCGAAATCTGCACCCCGATTGAAAACACCCCCAGGGTAGCCCTGTCGAAGTACTTTTCAATGATGTAATAACTTAACCTGTAGTTGAACAGCTGCATAAATCCGGCAGCCTGCAGATAGCCCCCAAACCGGAAGGTTTCTCTGAGAATTTGCCAGTTCCAGCCTTGCCTGCGATCGATATAATTAAATATCAGGCTGTAACTGATGAGGAAAACACAACCAAACGAAATATAAAGTGCTATGATATAAGCCCTTACACTATACATCGAAAATCCAGCAAACAGAACAACCAGGGATACCAGCAGTATAACCACTTGTAATACAGCCATCAGGTTAAAATGAAAAACCTTTTCCTTGCCCAGCAACACATTCTGATTGATGCTGAAATAGGACTGCAGCAGCGATATCCAGAATAAATCAAGGATGAATCCGTGCGGAACCAGGCTGAACCAGTCGAGCAGCAGACTGCCTGCCGCAGAGACGATGACGGCCCATACCCAGGCCGGCATGAGCAGCTGCATCAATGGGTGACGGGGAACAAGGTATACAAGGGCACTTCCGCCAACCAGCGCACTGACCATCTGGTTGATGCTTATTCCCAGGATAATCAGCGAGATGGTGCCCATTCCCTCTGCCCCGAGGCTACGTGCTGCCATCCAGACAACCGTAAGGTTTACCAGGGCGATGAGTAACCTGGAAGCAGTGGTTGATATGATCCTGTGAATCATTTTCCGGCTTTATGATCAGGTTTAACAAGCCGGAGACGGCGTTTCAGCTGCCAGACAGTAGAAGCCAGTGAAAATACAGGCTTTTTACAATCAAAAAAGAGATAGTCACCGGCAAAAGAGATGGTATGTAAGCCGGTATATCCCTCGGGAGGTCTGAGAGAAGTAACCTGCATCTCAAGAAATTCACTTTCGGTCAGCAATTTGACTTCATTGATCACCACACGGCCTCCATAGGTATGCGAACAATCCTGTGCCGGCCGGTAGAGAATCCCGTCAAGGGTAAAAAACGGACCGGCAGGGCGCGAATTTGAAATGTCAGCCTTCACAGGGTTGAGTTCATGAGGAATAAAAGGTCCGTCAAGGGTTTCCGAATGCCAGATATGCAATTCAACATTGGTGGCGTGGGCCGGTGTAAAAAACAGGTACCAGTGATTCTGATGAAAAACGAGTGTCGGGTCCGCAGCCGAAACTCCGCTGAGCAAGGTTCTGTGGTGCAGCAGCTTACCATTGGCCGGATCAAGCTGATATAGCTCAATGGCTCCATGGCTGACCGACTCGGGAAGGCACCAGATGTGCCCTTCATACCTGAAAAGAAAGGGATAGGAAAGATGCCACGGCTCTTCGTGAAGTTTAACAGGTTCTGTAAACAGTGATTCCCTTTCGGTGAACCATGATGTTGAGAGCACTGCTTTCCGTGTCCGGTAATCATAATCTTCAAAGACAAGCAACAACCGGCTGTTTTCCCTGAGTGCGAAGCCATCGGCAAAATACCTGTTCCTGCCTTGTGCTCCGTACCACATAACATCCTCATCCTCTATGGTATATGAATATTCAGATACAAGATCTGCAGGACGGGCTTTAATCAGGCCGGTCTGCCATTTCTCGGTGAACATCAATTCCCTGAGGTGAAACTTTAACTTATTGGTTGCCTGTTTAAAGAGGAAAGTGACGAATGTAAAATTGGTGGGTTCCCTGAAAATGGGCGCCCTGGTCATTCCTGAAACAGCTTCTGAAGGGAAGGTATGCTGGGCAAGTATTTCATTGCAAACATCGGCCGGCCAGCTGACTGAAAGCGCTATCGCCTGATCGAGGTTGGCTTTCCATGAATGGCTGATGGTCGGGAAATAGCCTTTGCGGAGAATAATTCCCCCGTCGAGCGTCTCTGTCAGTCGCTGAAGTACTGAGCCGGTCACCCTGTCACTAAAAAGAATTTCATTGAAGGCCGGAGGCACTCCCCTGTATTTCTGCTCATCGCCATGATGAAACGACCAGATACCGTAGGGTGCAGCCTGCAGTACCGAACCACGGACGATGCCGAAGCCGAATTTCAGGATAAAATCAGGGTTGTGATCACGGATGGTCTGAAGATCAACTTCATTGAAATATTCGCTGTACTTCCTTCTGATTTCGGGCCTGCAATACATAACGGGCACACCCTCCATCCATGGACCGGCAGAAATGCGTCTGAAAGCCACAGGCCTGAAGATATAACGGTAATACTTTCTGAAG
Source organism: Bacteroidota bacterium (assembly GCA_009773455.1). Lineage (GTDB taxonomy): Bacteria > Bacteroidota > Bacteroidia > Bacteroidales > Lentimicrobiaceae > Lentimicrobium. The sequence goes on from WSXU01000024.1 coordinate 83,550, forward strand.
AAGAACTTTGTCCATTCATAGCTGATCAGTTTCCTGAACAACCCCTTAACGTTTGCTGAATCCTGCTTCCGCAGGATAAACAGCACGGGTTCTGCGCTACTTTTTTCGGCAAGAGCGGAAAGAACATCGTATTGCCATTGCTGCAGTGTCGATGTATTGGACATTACAGCAAATTTCAGCCTGGTTTTTCCTTTCTCTGTCATTGGTTCCGTTGGTTAAGGATACCGTGGTACAAATCAGCCAGATGCTTTGATACTGCCTCAGAACCAAAGTGCTTCACTACCCGGGCACGCATTTCGTGCCTGTTGAACTGCGCCGGCACTGACAAGGCCTCCAGCAGTGCTTTCGCGAAGGCATTGAAATTACCGACAGGTGTAATTCTTCCCGAATCGGGCTTTACAAAACCGGCCAGGTCAGCAACATCGGTTGCGACAACCGGAACACCGCAAGCCATCGCTTCATAGGCTACAATGCCAAAGGTTTCATAATTGCTTGTTAAGGCAAGGCAGGCAGCCTGCTGCAATTCAGCGGCAAGGGCTTCATTTTCAAGTAATCCTGTAAATCTGACGCTGCCGGGCGGGAGTTTTTTTGATAAAACATATTCCCTGATCATCTGAAGGTCGGCCCCCTCCCCGACCAACACAAGTTCTGCTTCCGGCCTTTCAGAAAGAACGGAAACGAAGGCATCAATCAGAAGTTTTAGATTCTTTGATTTGTCCTCAAAGCAGGTTATGCTGATGATCCGTGTTTTCGGGCCCCTTTCTTCAGCAATGTCGAAAAGCCCGGTATCCACCACATTGGGCAGGATACTGAAATTCTCTCCGACGCCGGCAAGTTGCATCGACCGGGAAAGACGGGCAGAAACCGCCGAAGTTAGGGTCGCTTTCCTCACAGCAAACCGGGTCAGCCGCTTGCGCAGAACTCCTTTGTACTGAAGGTTTTCAGGAAAATAACGCGACCAGTGCTCTGTAATCAGATACGGCACCTTCCACTTCCGGCCAAACAACCAGGCCAGCAAGGCGGTGCGTGTGAGAATGTGTGCATGGATCAGGGCAGGTTGCCCGTTCAGGCTGAAAGCGCTTTTGATACCCAGGTTCCAGGCGATCAGTTGCCTGGCCACCCCGGTGAAACCATCTGCCTTCCGGTAGCTGACAATGATTTCTGTCAGACCATTTTGTGTATGAATTTCTGTTGCAAAAAGCTCATGTGATTTTACCGTCAGGTCAGGGATAACAAACACCACAGTGACCCTGAAACCGGCAGCAACAGCGGCCAGTGCATGCTTTCGCACAAACAGCCCGAACATCGGATCTGTTTTGGAAGGATACCAGCGCGGTAAATAGAGAATATGCTCCGATTGGACTGATTCCATGATTTGCTTTTCAGGCTCAAATTTAGGGAAAATAAAGGGAAGATAACGGAGAATGAAAGAACTCTTCGTTCATCAGCCGTTCTGACTGCAATAGCTGAGGTAACGGCATACCGTGCAGGCCACCCTCCTGCTGCAACAGCCATTCAGGGTTCTGTGAAAGATAATATCAGTCTTATTATATTCCTCTTTTTTAGATCAGTGCTCAGTAACTGACGCTTTTTTCATCATCAGAACCACCCCGGCCATTGCCAGCATACCTCCGGCGATCTGAATGCCGGCAGGAAGGTTCCCAAAAATCAGAAAAGCACCGATCAGAACGAAAAGACCTGTGGTGCTCTGAACGATGGCTGCCCTTGAAGCTTCAATATAACGGAGGGCCGAATATTGAAAAACAGAGGTCAGAAACGGCCCGACGAATGAACCGGAAACAATGAATAAGAATGCCCTGGCAGGAATCACAAAGGAATACCGGAAAGCAAACATGAAAACCGTTGCAAACGACAGCAGAAAAATGGCACGGTTCAGGGCAAGTACGACCGGCCTTATTTCTCCTATGTGTTTCTTGGCCAGAATGGTACGTGCCGCATAAAAGGAAGTCGATAAAAGCATCAGGCCCGATGTCCCGGTAATAAAACCACTGAAGGAGGACTGCCTGAAACTGATGATAAATGCCCCGGCAAGGGTCAGCAGCGCGCCGGCCTTCGCCAGTTTCCCAAACCGCTCCGAAAGCAGCCAGATGCCAAAAAGTGTCACGAAAAGATATTCAAGATTCCTCAGAAAAGAAGGGACCGCCGGATTTGATGACAGGGATATGGCAGCGTAAAGCGAGGTTGTAGCCACCACTTCAATCAGTCCCATATACAACAGCGTGCGGTAATCTGCCCTGGTGAATGCCCTGATAGAAAACCCACCGCGTGGATGAAGCGCCATCAGGCTGTTAAAGAAGATGGCCGTTGCAAACCAGTAAAACCCGAACTGCGGTAGGCTCACCTCATTCAATGCCGCCTTGCTGAACAGGTATACCAGGGAACCGCAGATGGTTGCGATGAATGCGTAAAGGTATCCTCTGGTTGTAAGGGTCATTGGTGGGGAAATGTTGTTTACGACTTGCCCGCCAGGGCGGGTTTATGACTTACGATTTACGATTTACGATTTACGATTTACGATTTGCGATTTGCGCGCCGGGACGGCCTGCCTGCCCTCCTTTGGCGGGTAAAACGACAGACAGGGAGCCGCAGAGCAAATAAGAGTCATATTTCTTTGCGGTTTTCTGCGATGAACTTTGCGGTTCTCTGCGGTTATTTTTTTATTCCCTTAACCAAACAGCATTGATTTCCAATTTTCAAATTACAATCATTCTATACTCCCTTTCATTC
>WSXU01000025.1:0-2661 GCA_009773455.1 Bacteroidota bacterium
GGTCAGCACTTCGATGGAAGATGAACCTACCGTGTTGGCCAGGCTGTTGTTTGACGACGAGAAACTGAACGATTTCATCACCAGCAGCGAAACCATCTGCTGTGTCATAACGGCCTCATTTGTGGTGTCGATGGCAGAAAAAATAATCTGGTTCATGGTTTCGTTGGCTTCTGGTAACCTGAAGCTGAACCGTATATCCGGATTATAAAGGTTATTCTCAAGACTGATGATGCAATCGACCGGTGTCGATTTTCCCGCATAAGCCGGATCATCTGCGAGTTCAGGAATTCCCTTGAGTGATGCCCTGAGTTTGTAAACAGCCCTGAGGTCAATGTCCGCTTCGTAAGGGCTTCCCCGGAAGGAGATGACACTTCCTTTCTCAATCGAAAATACCCTGTTGAAAATGTTCTTAAAGGTGAACAGGAACGTGCCGGAATTCATAATATAGTCGCCGAACATGGTGATATCGCCCCTGGTATCGATGCCCATACTGATTTTCCCGCTGCCGTTTCCTTTGATATTGCCAATGTCTTCAGGAAGGAAAATCTGAATGTTGGCATCTTTGTTTACATCAAGCATCATGTCAAGGTTGACGCCTGCTGTGTTGGCAACATAAGCTTCTTCCTCTTCGGCTTGTTTATCCTTGCTGATGAATTTGATGTATTCATTTTCGGTGGCGCCAACCGCAAGGTTGATCGGGATAAAGATGTTGGTGTTGGGCCCGGATGAGGCATCGATGTTGATTCTGATATTTTCGAAAGGCCCTTTGATTGACACGTTTCCTGTTGCAAACGCGGTTCCGTAAAACAATTCATTCTGCTTGAAGGTGGTATTCAGCCCTGCGAGGTTTTTGGCTTTCACATTCATGTCGAGCATCATGTTCCGGAAGTAATCGTGGGTAAGCCTGAAATTGAGCAGACCTGAATTTCCCAGCGAATCGTAAACCATGACATTGTCTGCAGCAATCAGACCGTGTTCCATCCTCACCTGATCGGCCAGCGAATAGGTTACATTCAGGTAATCGATTTTCATCTGGGTCCTCAGCAACTGGATCTTACCGGTTATTTCCGGCTTTTCGAAGGTGCCATCCATCCTGAGGTTACCACTGGCCATCCCTTTCAGGTTGGATGCAAAACCCGACAGGAAAGGATTGAGGGAAGCAAGTTTGTAATTGACGAGGTCGATATCCAGGTCAAAATTTCCTTCATCCCGTTTTTCCGGATAAATGAATCCCTTGACGAGAAGAGGATTGTGGGTGCCGGCATTTCCGTGGTATATGATGTTGGCATCAATGCCCAGGGCTGATTTGTCCTGGTCCCACCAGCTTTTAATACGGGCATCACCCATAAGTTCTCCGTTGAATGCAAACTTGTCGATGGTCAGGTCCGATTGCAACGTCCGGGCCTTGTAAAAATCGGTCAGCGTAATCTTACCTGTTACAATTCCGTCAAATTCCATATCACTCCTGCTGATCAGCACATCGGCAACCGAAATGTCAAGATCTTCAAACCAGAGGTTAAATACATCCTTCGGATTTTCGGATATCTTCCCGTTCAGCCGCAGTTCCTGGTTATCCCCCCGGATGATCAGGTTATCGATGGAAACCATCGTGGAATCAATGGAGATATCCCCGTCCTGTCTGGCTGTCCATACTGCATTGTTGATCATGATGTCGGCTTTCTCAAGCGAGGTCATGATCCGTGATGCACCCCTGAACAGCATGGTACCCGCTATGTTGCCGTTGTTTTTATTGATTGTATCATTGTTCTTCCATATGAGTTGATAGCGCACACTATCACCTTCAAGGAAGGTGTTGACTGAGAAATTTTCAATACCCAGTTTCTGAGGATCATCTTCGGTGGGCTCCTTCCAGGTAATGCCCGAAGCACCGGTCTGTAATTCAAAAATACGGCCGACATTCTGCCCGCGGATAAACCAGTCATCGAAGAGGATTCCGTTATAGACAAAGCGGCTTGCCTGTCCGTTGATGAGAATAGTTTCCGAGGCGGAATTGAAACTACCGAAGAGATTCGCCTCACTCTCGAGCGAGAAGCCGGGGAGAAACAGCTCGGTAAGCGGGTCAACATTCTTGATGTGGATGGTGTAATCGAACAACTGATCTTTTTCAACAACATGGGCCTGCCTTTCGGTTGCCTGAATGGATGGAAGATAGGTGCTCAGAATGTTGGTTACAGAATTGTAAAAATCCGCGAAGGTGAAAATGCCGTCAAAATCCGCATCAACGAAGTCTGATCGGAGGTCAAGTGTTCTGTTTCCTGAAACATCCTTGTTTTTGATCAGTGAAACCTGCTTTACATGATAAATTTTTCCTTTTTCGACATATTTTGTACTGTCGAACCGCAAAGAACCGAGCATATTGTCAATGTTTGTGCCCGAAAAATCAAGGTCCATGTGCGTACTCAGGCATGAAGAGGAATCACGCTCCCACAGGTTAAGCTTGCTCAGGTAAGCATTCCTTACGGTGGAGGTGAAATTCATCTTTGGCAGGCTGTCGGTAAAATCAACCATTCCCCTGAAATCAAGATTAACCAGCTTATCCCTGAGTGTAAGTTCTCCGTTGAATTCGCGGTTCTTGAGTTCACCATCGATTTTTATATTGTGAAACGTGTTACCATAGAGACCGATCCTGCTGATGAGTGC
>WSXU01000025.1:2684-45528 GCA_009773455.1 Bacteroidota bacterium
GATCAAATGTCTTATAGTCATCAATCCGTCCTGTGATGGACGACACAAAATCAACCTTCCCAAGCAGGTCTTGCCTCGACAGGGTGCGGCCCAGATCCCAGTCAACCAGGTTGAGGTGACCGTTGTAATCCACCACCCGGTCATCACCCATTTTGAGGCTGAGGTCCGTGATCATGGTACCCAGGTCGGTTGTAAAACCTGCTGAGGAAACAAAGTCGTTGTAAAACCCGGTAAAATATCCCTTCACCGATACCTTGCCAATGACCTTCACCGCTTCCGGAAGTTCCAGTCCGGTATTTCCGGGCAGCCTGATCATAGCCAGATCTTCAAAATCCGTGTTCAGTTTTTTAACCTTCAGGTGGATAAAAGTTTCTTCAATGTCGGGAAGCCCGTCCATATTGACATTGCCTTCGAAAAAGGTTTTTTTTCCATAAGACAAACTGAACCTGCGTGCCCGTAGTGATGAAATGGTGCCCTTTACCAGTCCCCTGAACTTTATTTCATTGTTCATGCCTGTTATTTCGGGAGCGAAATAACTGATGTCAGAAAAGTTAAGCCTTGAGTCACTGAAATCACCCTGAATCCTCACACTGTCGATAAAATCGTTGTATGCTTCATAATCACTATGGGTGAACTTCAGATCAAGCCTGAGGTCACTCGCCGGGGTCGCAATGTGAAGTCCGCGGGTAGAAATCTCATCGGGTTTTACTTTTACCTCTGCCTCCAGATTGTCGAGGACAAAGCCTGATTTTTCGCGGAACGACAAACCACTGAGGTTCGCGGTGATGCTGTCACCGGCGATTAAAAGTTTCCTGATGTCGAGGTTCAGGTTGCTAGCGCTGATGTAATCATAATCAACACCTTTTTCCGACATGCGCTTCAATTCGTTCCGGTAAACAAAGCGGCTGTCCTTCAGACTGATACCGGAGATGCCGATTTTCCAGGGTTTGCTCTTGCTTACCTGAACGGTTGTATCGGTGCCCGTGAAATACTCAACAATGAAATCATAATTCATCAGGCTGTCGGAGGCATTTCTGATGATATTGAGTTCCGCATTTTTCAGACTGACTGAATATACCCCGATAAACCTGTCTTTCCGGTTGAGCTTACCCATATCAAATCTGATCCGGCCGGCTTTCAGGATGTTCCTGCCCGATTTGTCTTTCACCATCACATCTTCAAGCACAATGTCAAGAAACCAGGAGATGTCAAGTCCGCCAATACTCACACTGGTACCCAATTCGCCGGAAAGGTACGACGTAGCTTTTACGGCAAGCCAGGTCTGCACACGGGAGGTACGGAGTATTCCGTACATACAGGTCAGCACTAGCAAAGTGTATGCGATGATCAGCCCTGATATATGAAGTGTCTTTTTGATAACTTTGCAGAGATTGTCAACAATGTTTTAAGCCAGGCTTATTTCTGTAGGATCAATGTGATACAAAAATCCGAAAAATCGGCTTAAAGGCCTAATTAAACATGAAATAAGTTCAACTTTCTGTTTTAGTAATGTTTTGTAACGAATAATCATGCCAACTTATATTCTGGGAATCGAATCATCCTGTGATGATACTTCAGCCGCGGTGATCAAAGACAATGTTATTCTTTCGAACATCATCGCCAATCAACAGGTTCACGCTTCTTTCGGAGGGGTAGTGCCTGAACTCGCCTCCAGGGCGCATCAGCAGAACATCATTCCGGTGATTCATGAGGCCATCAGGCAGGCGGGTATCAGCAAGAATCAGCTGAATGCTGTTGCTTTTACCCGTGGACCCGGTCTGCTGGGTTCATTGCTTGTGGGCACCTCTTTTGCCAAGGCATTTTCTTTTGCCATGGACATCCCCTTGATCGAGATCGACCATATGCAGGCACATATCCTTGCTCATTTTATTCAGAATGAAGAAGGCTCGAAAATACTTCCTTCGTTTCCTTTCCTGTGCCTGACTGTTTCAGGAGGTCATACCCAGATTGTATTGGTGAGCGACTATTTTGATATGAAGGTGATTGGCCGTACCATCGACGATGCGGCCGGGGAGGCCTTCGATAAGGCCGCTAAAATCATGGGGCTGCCCTATCCCGGGGGACCACTGGTTGATAAATACGGAGCTGATGGCAATCCGCTGGCTTTTAAGTTTTCAAAACCGGCCATTCCAGGCCTGGATTACAGTTTCAGCGGATTAAAAACATCGTTTCTGTATTTCCTGCGCGACCGGCTGAAAGAGGATGCTGATTTCATTGAAAGGCACAAAGCCGACCTTTGTGCCTCCATCCAGCATTCAATTGTAAGTGCACTGACAGCCAAGCTGATGCTCGCTGTAAAACAGACCGGAATCACGCAGGTTGCCATTGCTGGAGGGGTTTCGGCCAATTCAGCCCTGCGAAAGGCCATGAATGATCTTCAGGACGAAGGGAAAATCACGGCCTTCATCCCCGAATTCAGGTTCAGCACAGATAATGCCGCTATGATTGCCATTGCAGGCTATTTCAGGTACCTTAAAAGGGATTTCAGCGACCTTTCGATGTCGCCTTACTCAAGATCCAATTCATGAAATTCAAAGGTTTCCTGTTAAAAACAGGTAATCAGTTGAGCCTGATGAAACCCTGTCCTTTGTTTTTTCTGACAACCCCGGCCTGCCTGTCATAAGTGTAGGTCTGTTCAGCCCTGGTTCCGGGAGGCAGGTTTTTCTGTACATAGTCATTCATCAGATAATCATACAGGTAGTCCGAATACTGCAATCCGATGTCCTTTACCACCCGATACACATCACTTGTTTTCAGGCTATCGAGGGTATAGGAGTATTTTACTTCACCCGAAAAGGGGAAATACCGGAACCCGCCGTCAAAATAGTCGGTGATGGTCTGAGAGGTATACAAAATCCGTGTAGAAGTATCGTAGTGGTTTACTCCCGATAACTCGAACCAGCTGTTGATGTTCAGTGCAGTTATGAAGAGCTCATAATTGTAAAGCTCTTCTTCTCCGAAACTTACTTCGTCGCTGATTGAATCGAAAAACTCCTCAAACTGCAGCTGGGCCAGGTTAAAAATCAATGCCTCAGTGCCTGAATTGACAAAACCATCGGCCATGCCGGAAGTAAATACATTGAATCCATAATTTTTCAGGCCGGATGAAAGTCCCTCCAGATAGCTGGAAATAACAATTGAATCGTCGAGGTACTGAACCAGGTCACTGTTGAAAAACAGCAATGAATCCTGCACCGCAGAACCAAGGCTGTCGAAATTCTCAACATCAGGAACTTTATAGGCGTATTTAAAGCTGAAATCAGGCATCAGGAGCAATACGGATACCGGTTCCTGCTTTTTTACATAGGAATTTGCCAGACGTCGCTCAGGACTGCATGAAACCGACAGCAGTATCAATGGGATAACAAAAGCAGAAATCAGCAAGCGTCCTGACCGCATGTAGAATGTTAGCTATTTGATTTATGAACACTCTGTTTCAGGAATTTGTTCCTGTTCGAGAAGAAGTTTGCCGAAATTGAGTCCATAGGCATGGGCTTTTTCCAGTTCCTCCTTATGCGGGGTGAATTTAATGAACATATTGTCGCTCACCACTTTCAGCTTCAGGTTTGCCAGGTTCGATTCGATCAGTTTCAAGCCTTCACCGCTCCATCCGTATGAACCAAAAGCACCGGCAAGTTTGCCTTTGTCGCGCATCGGATTGATCAGCGCAAACAGCTGGTAAATTTGCAATATAATGTTCTGGTTAATGATGGGTGACCCAACAATGATGCCCGATGCCCTGGTCAGTTCAGCATCTAATTCACCGAATGGGGTGTTTTCGATGTCGCAGATATGCACATCTATTTCACCGGCGCTTCTGATCCCTTCAGCAATGGTTTCGGCAAGAATGGCTGTATTGTGATAGGCCGAAACAAAAGGGATAAATACCCTGCGTTTTTCACGCATTTTCAGTGCTTCAAGCGAAAGCGCTTCTGACTGGGCGACACGTTGCTTCCAGGTCGATCGCAGGATGGGCCCGTGTCCGGTGCATATCTGGTCAATTTCCAGAGGCCTGATTTTCTCAATGGCCTTGATCAGGAATTTGCTGTATGGTTTCAGGATTACATTGAAATAATACAGAAATGCATCGTCGTATTCACCGGTGAGGTCGTCAAACATCAGATCGTTGCAGAAATGAGCTCCGAACGAATCGCAGGTAAACAACAACCGGTCTTCAGGCAGGTAGGTGAAAATAGAATCGGGCCAGTGTAGGTTCGGCGCACCGATAAATTTCAGTGTTTTGTTGCCCAGCGACAAAGTGTCGCCATCCCTCACCTGCAGGTGCCTGAATTCATGCCCCAGTATATCTTTCAGATATCTGATGGCATTGCCGCTGCCCACAACCGTGGCATTCGGGGCAATCTGAAGCAAATTGTCAAGACATCCCGAATGATCAGGCTCAGTGTGGTTGATGATGATGTACTCAATGGCTGCGGGGTCGCATACCGACTTTATTTTATTGAGGTACGTTTCGCTGAACCTGTTTTTGGCCGTGTCAACCACAGCTTTTTTGTCTGCATCAATGAAATAGGAGTTGTAGGTAGTCCCGTATTTCGTCTCCATTACCACGTCGAAAGTGACAATGTCATAATCGAGTATTCCTACCCATTTCACATCCTTTGTTACATCCAGAACTTTTTCGTCTTTCATTCCTTTTGAATGTATAGTGTTTATAGCTTAAAATTCGAGCGTCATCTGAACGGCATCATCGTCGATGGGTGGTTTGCGATCCTTCGACGGTAGCTCAACCGTACTTTCAGTTTCAGGTTCCGGAATTTCTTCTTCCTCCGGTTCTTCAGGTTCTTCTTCAGGTTGGTAGGGCAGGGGTTCAAGCATTTTGATCTTTTTAACCCCAAAGGTGGTCAGCCTTTTGCCTTTGGCTTTGTGGCTTTTTACATCGATGAATTCCGATGCGGTCACCTCTTCATCGTCAATTACCCGGTTGTTGATCTTGTCGTCAAATACAATCAGAAATCTCGGCAGCCAGTCACTTGAAACCTGGATAAGTTTTGAATCAGCTTCTTCACCGATAAAATCTGTCTTTTTATCTGTAATTTCCACCTGGAAACGCTTCAGGTAATAGAACTCCTTTTCGGCATGATAATAAACCACGCTGACCGGCTTCTTCTCATTGAATTTTTCAATGATCAGCAGGTCTTCATCAAAGTGGTTCGATATATCGAAATTATAAAGCCTGTAGTGCCCCGACTGCATGATGGTGAGGATTTTATCATCCCCGGCAAAGGCCCCGAGCAACCGGCCACGGCCTTCAGTATTCAGCCTCCTGATGGAATCATCGAACCATATGTCACGGGCACCAAGGGTTGATACACCGGCCTCTTCCTGGCTGATCTTTTTAACGGCGTATTTGGTCAGGATGTTCCCCTGTGAATTTCTCCCTTTAATTGCCAGATCACCGAAATTGAAGTCAAATACCGGCTTTTTAAGTTTTGGTCTGGGTTTCAGTGCAACCCTGATTATTTCAGCTTCTCCGTTGGGGTTGGCGGTAAAGTACAGGACTTTCGATCCTTTGGTGCCTTTGGTGAGATTATATTCCTTGTCGCGGGTAACGCCAACTACGGCGAACCGCTTTACATAAACACCTCCGGCTTTGCCATCCTGGTAAGCCAGATTGTAAATCGTGCGTTCATCATTTTTCCTGAAAACATCAATGTGGATCACCTGTTCGCCCACAAAAACCTTTTCAGCTACTTTGGTTACAATCACCGTCCCGTCCTCCCTGAACACAATGATATCGTCAATATCGGAACAATCACAAACAAATTCATCCTTCTTAAGGCCTGTTCCGGCAAACCCTTCAACCCTGTTTACATAGAGTTTCTGGTTGGCAGCCGCAACCATCACAGCTTCAATGTTATCAAAACTCCTCAGTTCCGTCCGCCTGTCCTTGTTTTTGCCATACTTGCGTTTGATGTTCCTGAAATACTCAATCGCATATTCCGTTAGGTTATCCAGGTAATGCTCCACCTGGGCTTTTTCATCGCTCAGGTTTCTCATCAGTTCGTCAGCCTTGAAAGAATTGAATTTAGAAATCCGTTTAATCTTGATTTCAGTCAGCCGCAGGATGTCATCGGTGACGATTTCGCGGTAGAACTGAGGCTTATAGGGGTCAAGACATTTATCAATCGTAGTAATTACATCTTCCCAGCTTCCGCATTCCTCTATTTCATGGTAAATCCTGTTTTCGATAAAAATCTTTTCAAGTGAAGCGTACAGCAGGTTTTCCATCAGTTCCTGCCTTCGGATGGTCAGTTCAGCTTTGAGCAGATCAACAGTACTCCGGGTTGATTCACGAAGGATGTCCTTAACGCTGCTGAACTTAGGTTTCCCATCCTGGATAACGCAGTTGTTGGGCGAAATGGAGATTTCACAATCGGTGAAAGCATAAAGTGCATCAATGGTTGTGTCGGGCGACACACCGGGGGTCAGGTGAATCAGTATCTCAACGGTATTGGCTGTGTTGTCGTCAATTTTCCTGATCTTGATTTTGCCTTTTTCACTGGCAGCCACAATGCTGTCGATCAGCCCACCGGTCGTTGTGCCGAAAGGTATTTCAGTAATTACCAGTGTCTTTTTGTCAAGCTGATTAATTTTGGCTCTTAACCTGACCTTGCCGCCCCTCAGTCCTTCATTGTATTTTGAGCAATCGGCCAGACCTCCGGTAGGGAAATCGGGAAGCAGATCAAAATCCTTCTCCTGCAGTATTCTAATGGAAGCATCAATCAGTTCATTAAAATTGTGGGGCAGGATCTTGGAAGCCAGCCCTACGGCAATGCCTTCTACCCCCTGTGCAAGAAGCAGGGGGAATTTAACGGGCAGTGTAACAGGTTCCTTGTTGCGGCCATCATACGATAATTTCCAGCGTGTTGTTTTGGGATTAAAAACAACCTCAATGGCGAACTTACTTAGCCTGGCCTCGATGTATCGCGGGGCTGCGGCATTGTCGCCGGTATGAATATTCCCCCAGTTTCCCTGGGTGTCGATCAGCAGGTCTTTCTGGCCGAGTTGCACAAGGGCATCGCCAATGGAGGCATCGCCGTGAGGATGGTACTTCATGGTGTGACCGATGATGTTGGCTACCTTGTTGTAACGACCATCATCCAGTTCGTCCATGGCATGCATTAGCCTTCGCTGCACAGGTTTAAGTCCGTCGAGTACTTCGGGGACAGCCCGCTCCAGGATTACATAGGAGGCATAATCCAGGAACCATGACTGGTACATACCTGAAAGCTGAATGGTTTTATGGAGTTCCCCTGCTTCAGTATCCGGTTGAACTTCCGGCAGATCTTCAGGCTGAATTTCTTCGCTGCCGTTGATATTAATATTCTCTTCCATTATTCAGTTTGCGTAGAACGCACATTTATAGCCTGTTATTTATTTATAGCAGGATTTTTTCTTCCGAAAAATCTCAATAACAAAACTTCGGCAATGATACAGAAAAGTGCGGTTATAATAAACCATTTCCAGAGTCTTTTCCCTGAGCTTTTTGCTGCAATTATATCATTGAGTGGTTTTGGTCCCGCTTCAAGCACTTCATAATTACCGGCCTGTTCAGCGAATTTCTGAATTGACTCTTCACCTGCCGGGGTGAGTTCCGATTCATCACGGTTGTAATTGAATGCCAGCAGGGTGACGTTGTCCTTACCACCCGATACCCTGAAAATTCCCGCATCTTTTAACTGGTCATTAATGAAAACCATGCTTTGTCCTTCAAGTCGCCTGTATTCCGGAATAAATGCTGAAGTCCCATCGGTCTTCGAAACCCTGAATACATTGTCTTCGGCTGGTTTGAGGTTTCCCAGACTGATGCCGCCGGGTGTTCCGGTGTAATGCATCATTGGCAGCACATTTTCACTTCCGAATGCGATGTTGAGCATGGCCGGAACAAAGAGCGCATGCCGTGGCCAGTTGCCCGCCCGGTCATTTAAAGGAACAGCACTCAGGTATATTTTTCCTCCGTTCCTGTTTTGGGCAATCAGCAAGGGATCACCATTGCCCAGACCTATCAGTGTCTCGGCTGTACCTTTACTGGCTGCTGAAAGCCTGAAATGACGCCTGATTACCGGAAGATCGGTATTGTCCGGGTCAAGCCCGCTCTTTTCAAACACATCGCTGAAAACGGGATGCCTGGTATTTACAACCGCAACTTTGACTGAGGCTGAATCTATGCCAGTAATGAGGTCGGTGCCCAGGGCGGATAAAAGCTGATTTACCTGTGTAATAACAGCATCCTGTGCGGGCAGGATGAGCAGGCTGCCGCCCTGCGAAACAAAGCCTGAAAATTCCTGGATGGCACCCGAAGTCAATGTTTTCAGATCATTCAGGATGACGAGCCGGTATCCTGATAAAGCGGAGTAGTCGGTTTTGCCGGATGAAACCTGGTTGAACCCGATCACTGAGTCAAGATCAAAAACCGACTTAAGGTATGGATTTTCGTCACGGCCATTGACCGCAAGCACCGGAATCCTGTCGGAAACCCTGAATACAAAATAATAAATATCATCGTATGTAACCGGATAATCGCTGATCTCAACCATGCCTTCCATGGTGCCGGCTTGAGGGCTGGTAAACGGCAACCTGACTTCCGACACCCCGCCGGCTTTGATCCCCAGGGCAGCTACAGCCCGCTGCCGGCCGTTGATCATCAGTTTTACCGGTATCTTTTCCAGGTCGGCATCCGACGAATTCCTGATCCTTACGTTGAGCACAGAGGTATGATTCAACTGAACAACAGGATTGTCGAACCAGCAGGAATCAATATACAGGTTGCGGGCTCCGGCTGAAAGAAGAGGAACCAGTGAAAATGATATGCCTTTGGTTTTCTCCGGAAGAGCTGCCATTACGGTGCTTTGCTGGAAATCGGAGATGATGTAGGCGAATTTTGCACCCGAGCGGTTTGCAGACAGGATTTCCTGCTGCCGTGAGCTGATCTGGGAGAGTGTTCTTACCGCAGGGGAAAGAAGCACATCAGGCAGCATCTCAAGAAACTCTTCCCGGGTAACAAGCCGCTGATGTCGCCCTTCAAAATCATTGGTCAGCAGTTGGAAAAGATCATCCGCCTTGTAGGCTGAAGCAATTTCAGCTGCTTTTAATTTCGCTTCATCGAGCAGCCGTCCGTGAGCACCGGCCGCTTCCATACTGAAAGAATTGTCGATAAAAATGCTGACGACGCTGATCTGGCCGGGTAAGGTTTTTTTTGCAGAGGGAATGTAGGGCTGGGCAAAGGCAAACACAAGGGCTGCAACCGCCAGAATTCTGGCTATCAGAACGAGTATATGCAACAGTTGCGACTGCTTCTGAGTTTTTTGCTGCAACTCCCTCAGGAAACTAACATTGCTGAAGTAAACTTTCCGGTATTTCCTGAAATTGAAAAGATGGATAGCGATCGGTATCAGCACCGCCAGGAGGGCAAATAGAATGTAGGGATTAATGAACTGCATAATTGCGCTGAGGAAAGGCTATTTTCATCTCCCTGCAAAATTAAACAAATCCGCGTAGTAAAGGAATACCATTGAACCCGATTGAAAAAAAAAGCCCGTCCGGAAGGACAGGCTTTTACAGGACCGCTCTAATTCCTGTCAACAAAGCAAAAGGGATTCGTTATATTCTATTTCGAATCCACGCTTGTGTTTGGCTTCTTCATTGGCCAGTGATCTGAATACTGACTGAATTTCGTCGTTGGGGGTTTTTGAAGCAAGGTCAAGGTAAAGCCTGAATGCAGCCCTGACTTTACGCATGGCCATCTCAAGGGCTTCCGAATATTGTAATTCCCTTTCGTGTTTCAGGTCAATCACATAATCGCTAACCCTGAGCTCTTCCATTTGTTCCTCGGTGATTTCAAGCGGACCGATTTCCCTTACCCTGGTTAGTCGTACCATATAGGCAAATTCTTCACGGGCATAAGTTTCAAAAACCCGTTTCATTTTCGAATTGCGCGCCTGTTTTGAAAGGCGGATAAAGAAATCTGCTGTTTCCTGCGCTGATCTGATAGCGAAATGCAGGATCTCATCAACCGAGTTAAATCTGTTCATAGGGATATCGGGTTTAAGGTTCTTTCAGGATAAAAATTTCAGGAAATGCAAATTATATACTGTTAATCCGGTTTTATTCGAAAAGTAATACCCCGGAATAAAAAAAGCCCATCCGGAGGAATGGGCTTTGAAAATTTCATTGTTTTTCTTTAATTTTCCTTGAGGATATTCTCATCGTATTCGATCTCAAACCTCAGTTTGTGCTTTGCTTCTTCCTGGGCAAGTGAGCTGAAAACAGCCTTCATCTCATTGCTTAGGGCAAGAGCGGCCAGATCCAGGTAAAGGCGGAATGCTGCCTTCTCTTTTTTCATCGCCAGCACCAGTGCGTCGGCATAGGTCATATCCGGACCGGGATATACATCAACCAGGTAGTCGCTGATCTTCAGATCGCTGATCTGTTCAGCCGGAATTTCAAAAATACCCTGCTCCCTGATTTTCATCAGTCTGGCTTTATGATTCATCTCTTCATGGGCATATTGATTGAAAACCTGTTTCATCTCAGTATTCATCGATTGGCTCGAAAGCCTCGAATAAAAATCGACCGCTTCCTGCTCTGCATTCACGGCAAAAATCAGGATTTCATCAATGGTGGAAAATGGTTTCATGGTGTCGGCAGTGTTTTTAAGTGTTTCGGCAAAAATAAAAATTTAATCATCATTCCTAATTTCTTTTCACTGGATTTGCTTTTACCGGTTTTATGAACTTCTCCGGTAGCAATCTATTTCCTGTTTCGGAAAAAGTAACCAAAAAAAAGCCCCGGCATTTGCCGGGGCAGGGTTATCCAACATAGCATATGTCGGGGAAATATCAGAGTACGCCCAGATCGAGCATGGCGTTGGCAACTTTGAGGAAGCCGGCAACATTGGCGCCTTTTACATAATTTACATATCCGTCGGCTGTTGTGCCATATTTTACGCACTGTTCATGAATGTTTTTCATGATCTGGTGCAGGCGCATATCAACCTCTTCGGATGACCAGTTGAGTTTCATCGAATTCTGCGACATTTCAAGACCTGAAGTTGCCACACCGCCTGCATTTACAGCTTTACCCGGGGCAAACATTACTTTATGCTCCTGGAATACTTCAATGGCTTCGGGGGTCGAAGGCATATTGGCTCCTTCGGCAACACACATAACACCATTCTTTACAAGGGCCAGTGCATCGTCTTTTCCAAGCTCATTCTGGGTTGCACATGGCAGGGCAACATCGCATTTAACTTCCCACGGACGTTTTCCCTGGTGGAACTGTGCGTTCGGGAATTCATAGGAATAGGGTTTCACGATGTCCTGGTTCGATGCACGCAATTCGAGCAGGAAGTTAATCTTTTCACCTGAAATACCATCGGGATCGTAAATGTATCCGTCAGGACCTGAAATAGTAACCACTTTACCACCCAGTTCAGTAACTTTAAGGGCAGCACCCCAGGCTACATTGCCAAAACCGCTGATGGCAACGACTTTTCCTTTGAAATCCTGATTTTTGGTCTTCAGCATTTCCTGGGCAAAATATACTGCGCCGAATCCGGTAGCTTCAGGCCTGATGAGGCTGCCGCCCCAGTTGATGCCTTTTCCGGTAAGTACTCCGGTATGCTCCCTGGATAGTTTTTTGTACATTCCGTACATAAAACCGATTTCACGACCGCCAACACCAATATCACCGGCAGGAACGTCGGTTTCGGGGCCGATCATTTTCCATAATTCCAGCATAAACGACTGGCAGAAACGCATGATTTCAGCATTTGATTTTCCCTTGGGATCAAAATCACTTCCGCCTTTACCTCCGCCCATCGGAAGGGTGGTGAGGCTGTTTTTGAAGATCTGCTCAAAGCCGAGGAATTTCAGGATGCTGAGATTTACACTCGGGTGGAAACGCAACCCGCCTTTGTAAGGGCCAATGGCATTGTTAAACTGCACCCTGTAGCCAAGGTTGACATGTACCTTGCCACTGTCGTCTACCCAGGGAACTTTAAAGGTTAAGATACGGTCAGGCTCAACGATGCGCTCGATAATACCGGCCGATTCAAACTGAGGGTTCTCATTGTAGATTTCTTCAATGGACTCCAGAACTTCGCGTACCGCTTGCAAGTACTCAACTTCTCCCGGATGTTTTTTCTCCAGGTCGGTCATGATTTTTTCCAGATTCATCTTGTGGATGTTTAGGGATGATTAATTTATGTGAAAATTGTAACAGTGTTAATTAAATAACAGTGCAAATTTATGCTATAAAAAATTTAATTTCCAAATTTACGGATACTTATTTTGATGTGTGCTTTTATATTTCAACACTAAGTTAATATTTTCGTTTTCAGCTACTTTAGACTGTTTCTAAACACCGTATTCACTGCCCGCCGAACACAGTGAGTATCACCTGCAAACGATTGCACAATATCGTTTATTCAGCGTAATTTTTAATCCCGGAAACCACATCGTCCTTATATGTTGTCTCCTTTACCAGTTTACCCGATTGATCGTATTCCTTCTCTGTTCCGTTTCGCTTATTGTTTATATAGGGCACTTCACGCCATATTTTCCCGTTAAGGTGGAAGGCCCGCTGTTTGCCCGACCCGTTATGAAAGACGGCATCACCGACCTTGAAGCCAAACTCATTGTAGTATACCCAGGTGCTGTCGAACAAGCCCATATTGTAACTACCCTCTATCTTTAAAATTCCGTTTTCATGGTACAACCTGTAAGGCCCGTTCAGGCTGTCGTTCTTATAGGTTCTTTCTTCAACTTTTATCCCGTCAGCATTCCAGTAAATGGCCGGTCCGTTTTTCCTGTCCAGCTGATAGTTTTCTACCGATTCTTTTTTTCCGCCTGAATTCCACCTTGACGACCTTCCGTCGAGCAGGCCATCCTTATACGAAGCTTCAAGTTGTTTCTTTCCATTCTCATGAAACCAGGTACTGGTTCCATGTAGTTTTTTTCCGCTGAATTGCTGCACTGACTTCAGATTGCCATTGGGGTAATTCTCAACTTTTTCATTACTGCATGAGGGCATCGCCAGGAGCAATACACATACGGAAATAAATCCAATGACTCTGATTCTCATTTTGAGCGGTTTTAATTCAATTTGTTGCCTCAGTGTTCTGATGTGATTGACAGGTTCCTTATTTTCAGTTTTTCCTGTTTGGGATTCCAGAAAAATAGCTTCATCCGGCAATCGGGTGTGATTATCTCAGGGAGGGTAAAGGAAAGCCTGACATTGCTCCACCTGCCTTTGCTGACAAACAATTTTGCAGGGGCGCCCAGCCAGTGAATGGTTTCTCCCGATTCATCGTGAAACGAAACGACCAGGACGGCACCTTCGATGCCGGAATCAGCAAAAGCTTCTACAGATGCCGTCAGATTGCCTGACCGGTCTTTGATAATTTCAGAGAGCCTGCCGTCAAATCCTTTGCTGTATTCGCGACTGTCCATGGTACTGATTCCGGCAACGGCATGGTCTTCCGGATCAAATACCGCTTTGAAGAGGGTGTCGGCCTTCGGTGTTTTACAGGTATTTCCCCTGCTGTAGAGTGTCGCTGCTGCAAGCCCCCCGAAATCTGCCTTTTCGCTGACGCAGGGAAACCGCGCGCGAACCATGTCCTCGGTTTCGGCAGGTACGGGTTTTGTCCAGGCGTAGATAAAGTAGCTGGTTTTGCAGGAATCGAGCAGCATGGCCAGAGAATCCAGCTGAAGTCCGCCACGGTTGTCGTATTGTCCGAATGTGGTACGGCCGCCTTTAGTCTGGTCAAGGTAAAAATCAAGGTACCATGGATTGTTGATGCTGATGGCCCGGGTGATGTTCCTGTCTCCGTATTGCCGGTTCCACTTGTCTATTGCCACTGCTATGCCACGGAATTCCCCGAAATGCTGTTTCGCAAAATACCTGTTTCCGATGATGGTTTGAGCTGTGCCCAGCATAAGTACCGACAATATCAACACACCGGAAAACCTGGCAGGAAAATTTCCCGCAAACGAAAAAAGAAGCGCCACAAGGAACGGAAAGGAAAAAATAAGCACACTGTGCTGAAGCACCGGGTTGACAAACCTTGAATAAAAAAATCCGGTAAGGAATGGCAGGATGAAGAAAAGGAAAGACAACAGATGAAATCTGTTTATTTTCAATACTTTACGACCAAACCACAGGGAAGAAAGCACGATAATCGTGGTCATTAAGATCAATACCGGAGAATCATTGAAAATATACCTGAAGTGAGTCCAGAGCCAGCCGTTTTCGGGTTTGGTCAGCCACAACCCGACACCTCCGATACTCAGGTGATTGAGCGTGATGTATATGTGGGGAGAGAACAACAGGGCAGCCCCGGTTCCTGCAGAAATGTAGTAAAGGATTCTGTCGCGTTTCAGGAAAAAAAGTCCGGTAATGCCAATGATCAGGGCGAGTAGAAAACTGAAATAGTGGGTGTACATGCAGGCAGCCGCACTCAGCGCGAAAGCAGCTGCAAAAAGTTTCCGTGGTTTTTCGTCGAACAGCAGCCGGGTCCAGTACCAGGCCATCATCATGCTGAAAAGCAGGCCGGCCCCGTAAGGCCTTGCAATCTGGCTGTAGAGCAGGGGGAATTCAAGAAATGCCACACAGGCACCTGTAAGCAGCCCGGTAATTTCACCGAACCATCGGGTGAATAACCGTATGGTAAAATAAACTGCCAAAACACCACCCAGGGCAAACGGAAGCCTGACGGCCCATTCAGCCATACCGAAAAGTTTTACCCAATAGTATAGAAAAACCTGGATACCTCCGGGATGACCATCGACATAAAATCCATGGTCGACGAGATCTGAAAAAGTATCAAACCTCACCCTGACCAACGCACTCAGTTCATCGTTCGAATAGGAGAAGCCAAGTTCTGTCAGGCGGAGAATTGCTGCCACAAGCAATATGATTCCTGTGAGCAGCCGGAAATGCTTTTTATTCCCGGGTTCGAAGCCTGATAACAGATCTTTCACATTCATGCCGGTGGAATGAGTTTTATGCAGCTTAGCTGATTTGTTCGTTCATCTGTTGTTTCACGACCTCAAACAGCAGGATACCGGCTGCGACCGACACATTCAGAGATTCTATCTGCCCACGCATGGGTATCGATACCACATCGTTGCACCGGCGCAGGTATTCGCCCGAAACACCGTCTTCCTCCGATCCCATGATAACTGCCAGCGGACCGGTAAACGATGCGTCGTAATAGTTCTTCTTTCCTTTTTCTGAGGCGGCGACAATCCTTAACCCACTTTCCTTCAGATAGTCGATGGTGATTTTCAGGTTCGGACTTTTATGGACAGGCAGTGAAGAAAGCGCCCCTGCCGAAGCCTTCATGGCGTCGCCATTTACCGGAGCACCTCCCTTTTCAGGGATGATTAGTCCGTGGGCCCCGGCGCAGGCAGCAGTGCGTGCTATAGCGCCCATATTCCTGACATCGGTGATGCGGTCGAGGATCACAAAAAGCGGGGTTTCCCCTTTTTCGTAAACCGACAGCAACAGATTTTCGATGGGCTGGAATGCAATCGGGGAGATAAAACAAACGATGCCCTGATGGTTACCCCTGATCAGCCGGTTTAATTTTTCAACAGGCACATACTGGTAAGGGATGTTGTTTTCGTTGATCAGTTTCCTGAGTTCCGGAACCAGTTCGCCCTTCAGCCCCTGCTGCATCATGATTTTGTCTACCTCTTTGCCTGCGGCAATTGCTTCGATCACCGGCCTCATGCCGTAAACAAAGTTGCTGTCTTTCATTGATGTTGTATATTGCCTGATTTAAGGTGCAAATATAGGGTTTTAAGTGGTGATTGTTTCCTTTGGCAGGATTACCTTGCAGGAATGCCGGCAGTTGACTACATTTGTTCTGTTAACCGATTTCAGACGAATTCCGCTGATTTCAATACTGCTTTGTGACATTAGACATTAGAAATCAGACATTAGAAATTCATGAATAACTTCCTGGTATATAAATCATCGGCAGGCTCAGGCAAGACCTACACACTGATGCGTGTATACCTGGAAATTGTTCTGAAGGATCCTTCCCGTTTCAGGAATATACTGGCCATTACGTTTACCAATAAAGCGGCAAACGAAATCAAGCAGCGTATTCTTTCCAACCTGAGGCTGCTGTCGGTGCTCGATCAGGATCATATTCCTCAAAAAATCGGGCACCTGGTAACCAGCCTGTCAGAGGCTACCGGGTTTGATGTGGCTGCACTGAAAGAAAGTGCTGCCAGGGTGCTGACCCTTATTCTGCATGGTTATGGTGATTTTGCTGTATCAACCATCGATAGTTTTATGCACCGGATCATCAGGTCATTTTCTTTCGATCTGAAACTGTCGATGAACTTCGAAGTGGAGATGGATACAGCCATGCTGCAGGCTGAAACGGTTGATTTGCTGCTGGCCGGGGTTGGTAACGACAGGCATGTGACCGATGTGCTGGTGAAATTTGTCCAGGAAAGGGCCGAAAGTGATGAAAACTGGCAGATTGAGCGTGATCTGCAGCAATTCAGCAACAACCTTTTCAGGGAAGATGCCGTTGCCATGCTGCCTTTGCTGGGAGAATTCACTCCGGAGAGACTGAGCCTGATAAACCGGAAACTAAGCCAGCAGATCAGCACTTATGAGACCAATGTCAGGAAACCGGCCATCAGGGCTTTTCAACTCATTCAGAGCCAAGGCATTGACCCTGAATCGTTTTATTATAGCAAGACGGGGATATACAGTTACTTCAGGAAAGTTAGTCAGGGTGATGTTGTGGTGGCGGGTGAGCCAAACAGCTACGTCAGAAAAACCATCGAAAACAATGAATGGCTGAGTACAAAAGGGAAAAAGTCACCCGATGCCAGTGCCATCATCAGTATTTCGGCTGAGCTGACTTCGTGTTACAGGGAAATTGAAGCCATTGTCCTGGCCGGGGAAGGGCAGCAGATCATCTGCAATAATATCCGCAGCAACCTTTATCCTATGGCTGTGCTCGGTGAGTTGAACCTCCGGTTTCAGGAAGTCAAGAAAGAGCGCAATGTGATTTCAATTGCCGAATTCAACCGCATCATCTCCTCAATTGTTGCGAATGAGCCGGTCCCGTTTATTTATGAACGCACCGGGGAGAAATTCAGGCATTATCTGATTGATGAGTTTCAGGACACCTCGGTACTGCAATGGCAGAACCTTTTGCCGCTGGTCGAGAATTCACTCTCTCACGGCGGAAGGAACATGATTGTTGGAGATGGTAAGCAGGCGATCTACAGGTTCCGGAACGGGGAAGTGGATCAGTTTGTTAAACTGCCTGAAATCGACAATCCATCCGGTAACGAATTGGTAACCCAGCGGGCCCTGGCGCTCAGGCGCGAATTTGCACCCTTTCGTCTTGACTCCAATTTCAGATCTAAATGTGAAGTGGTTGAGTTTAATAACAGCTTCTTCCGGTTTGCTTCGGGGGCGTTTCTGCCTGATTTCAGGGAAGTTTATGATGGGCTGGATCAGAAAACGAATCCCGACAACAAAGGCGGGCTGGTCAGGATTGAATTTTACGACGGGGATCAGTCCGGTTTTAGCGATCACAATTGTAAACGGGTTCTGGAACTAGTGGAGGAGATTACCGGCGATGGCTATAAGCCCGGAGACATAACGGTCCTTTGCCGGTCGAACAAGGATTCGTCCAGTGTCGCCACCTTTCTGAATGCTCATGGGGTTCAGGTGGTTTCATCCGATAGTCTGCTGCTTTCCGGGTCACCTGAAGTTAATTTCCTCATCAATTTTCTTACCCTGATTTCTGATCCTGAGAATGATATTGCCAGGGTTGCAGCTGCCGCCTATCTTTCAGCAATCAATGAGGGTAACGGAACCGGTTATCACCATCATTTTTCCGGTGCGATGAACCTGCAAGACTTCCTTACAATGCTGAAACAGGCCGGTTATGATATTAATACCGGTAAGCTGAGGGGACTTTCGCTTTATGATTCCTGTGAGGAACTGATCAGGACTTTTGATCTTCACCTCAAATCACCTGTTTATATGCAGTTCCTGCTTGATGAGGTGCTCATGTATGCTTCAGGCATAAATACCGGCATCGGTGGATTCATCGAATACTGGGAACAGAATAAAACCAAACTTTCCGTTGTTCTGCCACTGTCGCCCGAAGCGGTTCAGATTATGACCATTCATAAATCCAAGGGCCTTGAGTTTCCTGTGGTCATTTATGCATTTGCCGACGATGACGTAAGGAAACTTACCCGGAAATCCACCTGGGTTGAGTTGAATGATGCGGAACTGCCGGAATTGCCGGTAGCCATGATCAGGATTGACAAGAGTCTGGCAAAAACGCGGCTGGCCGAAATATATAATACCGAGTTCTCGAAAAGTAAGCTCGATCTGCTGAATATGGCTTATGTTGCTTTTACCCGGGCTGCTGAGCGACTGTATGTATTGGCCGGAAAACAGGCAGCCCCCGGGGATGAAATCAGATCGATCCATACCCTGATCCGCGAATTCCTTATGGGTGCCGGAATCTTTTCGGAAGGGAAACTTATCTATGAATTCGGGCAGGCGGTGAAAAAGCAACCCATATTGAAAGATACTGTTCCGGAGAAAGTGATTGAGGCAGGCTTTCTGACCAGTGACTGGCGGAGCAGGCTTGTTTTCGCAGCAAGGGCGCCCAGGGTATGGCAGGCTTCAGGCCCCGGCGAAAGTCAGGCATCGGGCAACCTGCTTCACCTGGCGTTGTCAATGATCATTACTCCGGATGATTTGGAAACAGCCTGTGATAAACTGGTGCTGCAGGGTTTTATAACAGGTAATGAACAAGCAGACCTTAAGAAGAAGCTCAACGCCATCATCAATCATAAAGATGTAAGGCCATTTTTCAGCGCACAGGGTGAAATCGCCGTTGAAACGGAGATACTTGCCCCCGGCGGGAAGAGTTACCGGCCCGATCGGGTGATTTTTCATAAAACGCATACCGATGTAATTGATTACAAGACCGGGAAACCATATGATTCGCATAAAAATCAGATACGCCACTATGCAGCCCTGCTCAGTCAGATGGGCTATCCGGACCTGAAAGCCTGGCTTATCTATCTGGAGGAGCCGGTTGAGGTTATTGAGGTAAAATAATATCTGAAATGCATATCCCTATATGATTTTCTGATCTTCAATATCAATGCTAAATTGCGGTAAATTTGCCCGATGATTGAGCCAGTTAAAGCAAACGACATTTTTTCTCTGAAAGCAGCCATGATGCTGGTAGATGTGAGGTCACCGGCCGAGTTCCTTCAGGGGCATATACCGGGGGCTGTCAATATTCCGTTGTTTTCTGACAGTGAAAGGGCCGAGGTAGGAACCCGTTACAAGCAGGCAGGCAGAGATGCAGCACTGCTTATCGGTCTTGATTTTGTCGGAGTGAAGATGGCTGGGTTCGTGAAGAAACTTCATGCCCTCTGCCGGGGAAACAGCAGGGAAGTTGCTGTTTATTGCTGGAGAGGGGGAATGCGCAGCGCTTCCATGGCCTGGTTGTTCAGCACGGCTGGATACAGGGTCAGTTTGCTCGAAGGAGGGTATAAGGCATACCGTTCTTATATCAGGGAAGCATCTGGCAAAAGTGTTCCGATGATTGTGCTCGGTGGAATGACCGGGTCGGGGAAGACTGAAATTCTTCTTGAACTCAAAAAATCAGGTGAACGGGTGATAGATCTGGAACATCTGGCTAGTAACAAAGGATCTGTTTTTGGTTATCTCGGACAGCCTGAACAACCTACCAATGAGCAGTTTGAGAATAATCTGGCTGATGCATGGATTTTGCCGGGGGCTTCCGGACCTGTCTGGATTGAAGATGAAAGCCGCTCGATCGGAGCAGTTAGTCTGCCCGGACCATTCTTTGACAAGATGAAACAGCAGCCTATGGTATTGCTTCACGTGCCTGTAGAAAACAGGGTCGAACGCCTGATTAAGGAATATGCAGGATTTGATAAGTCATCGTTGACTGATGCACTCATGAAGATAGCCCAACCTATGGGAGGGCAGGGGGTGCTGGAAGCCGTTAAATCTATTGAGGAAAATAACTT
The DNA here is from genome assembly GCA_009773455.1 of Bacteroidota bacterium. Lineage (GTDB taxonomy): Bacteria > Bacteroidota > Bacteroidia > Bacteroidales > Lentimicrobiaceae > Lentimicrobium. The sequence continues at coordinate 22,799 of WSXU01000025.1, forward strand.
TGCTCCGGCCATCAGGCTGGTGCTGGGTTATTACGATAAAATGTATTTAAGGGCTCTGGCAAAATTCAGCAACAGGGAAATCATTCAGATTGAATCTACAACCGGTGACGCGGCGGCAAATGCAGCATTGATCCTGAAACATATAAACGGGAATGCAGTCACATAGCTATAATTTCATCCCTGCCTGAAAAGTCCTTTCATCAAATGAATCACACTATCTTTTAACTTTCAACTTTTTATTTTTACTTTTTACTTTTTACTTTTTACTTTTTACTTTGAGCTTCACCCCATGAACCAGATATACCTCGATTACAATGCAACAACGCCTATTGATCCTGAAGTTGCAGCTGAAATGCGACCGTTTCTTGATGAATACTTCGGGAATCCGTCGAGCAGCCATGGATATGGCCTTAAAACCCGTATCGCTGTCGAAAAGGCAAGATCCAGGGTTGCAGCCATGATCAACTGCCGTCCGCAGGAGATTGTTTTTACCAGTGGCGGAACAGAATCGAATAATATGGCTATAAAGGGAGCTGCTTACGCCATGCGCCGGCACGGAAACCACATCATAGTCTCTGCAATAGAGCATCCTGCCGTGGCAGAGGTAACCCGTTTTCTCGAAACACAGGGATTTGAGATCACCATATTGCCTGTTGATAAATATGGCTTGGTTGATCCCGACAGGGTGGTAAAAGCCCTGAGGCCTGAAACCATCCTGATTTCGGTGATGCATGCCAACAATGAAGTGGGGACGATTCAGCCGGTTGCAGCCATTGCCGATATTGCCCGTCGTCACGGAGCGCTGATGCACACCGATGCGGCACAGTCGCTGGGGAAGATTCCTGTTGATGTCAGGGATCTGGATGTTGACCTGCTCTCAATTGCCGGTCACAAGTTATATGCACCCAAAGGCATCGGTGTTTTGTATATCCGCCACGGCGTAAAGATTGAAAAACTGATGCATGGCGCCGATCATGAACAAAACCTCAGGGCAGGAACTGAGAACGTACTTGAGATTGTGGGTCTCGGCAAAGCCTGTGAAATTGCCGGGCGGGAACTGGAGAACAATATCATTCACCTTGCTCAGATGCGTAGTCGTTTGCTCAAGGGGTTGACTGATCGCCTGGGCAATCTCAGGATCAACGGTCATCCTTCAAGGCATCTGCCCAATACCCTTTCCATTGGTTTCGAAAACCTGAATGCGGTAAGCCTGCTGCAGGCCATGGAAGGGGTTGCAGCTTCGGCTGGTGCAGCCTGTCATACAGGAACAACCGGCGATTCATCCGTACTGGGTGCAATGAAAGTGCCACCAGCCTATTCGCAGGGCACCATCCGTTTCTCAGCCGGAAAATATACAACCAGTGAAGAGATTGATCAGGCTGTGGAGATTATTTCATCTGCCGTAAAATCGCTTCAACCGGAACCTGCCGGGGATTTTTCAAAACCGGAAGGAAATGAAACGGTCAAACTGACCAGATTTACCCATGGCCTGGGCTGTGCCTGTAAAATGAGGCCTGCCGATCTGGAAACGGTACTTGCCCATATGCCTGTGATAAACAATCCAAATGTTCTGGTTGGTGCCGATAAACGTGACGATGCAGCAGTTTACCGCCTCAGCAGTGAAATGGCTTTGGTTCAGACAGTAGATTTCTTCACACCTGTGGTAGATGATCCTTACACTTTCGGAGCGATCGCCGCGGCAAATTCGCTCAGCGATATTTACGCCATGGGTGCAACGCCCCTGTTTGCGTTGAACATTGCTGCTTTCCCGGTCAGCCGACTTCCGCTCGAAGTGCTTGAATCCATTCTGAAGGGTGCTTCAGATAAGGCAACCGAAGCCGGTATTCCGATTCTTGGCGGCCATTCTATCGAAGATACGGAACCAAAATTCGGGATGGTGGTAAGCGGACTTGTTCATCCTGACAAGGTATTATCCAATGCAGGAGCAAAGCCCGGGGATGTTCTGGTATTAACAAAGCCTGTTGGCACCGGGATTATTTCTACAGCAGCCAAGCGGGGAATTGCTGAGGAGCCTGGCATCAGTGCTGCTATAACTTCTATGCTGCAACTGAATAAGGGGGCGGCTGAACTTATGGGAAACCGAAAGGTTAATGCCTGTACCGATGTAACAGGTTTCGGGCTTATTGGTCACCTGCACGAGCTTACGGCTGCATCAGGAGTTACTGCAGAGATAAGTTTCGGAAATATTCCGTTTCTGGACGGTGCCCAGCAACTTGCTGCAGCAGGGGCGGTACCGGGCGGAACCATTGCCAATGCTGATTTTGCCAGGGAATTTACTGATTTCGGAGATTTCTCACTGACTGATATATACCTTGTGTGCGATGCACAAACCTCCGGGGGGCTGCTGATCAGCCTGCCGGTTGCTGAAGCTGAATTATTGATTAAAGGATTGGAAGAAGCGGGACTGATGGGAGTCGTTATAGGATCCGTCACAGGAAAGGGCAATGGACAAATCGAGCTGGTTGCCTGATTAACTGCTCCATTACTTTAAAGTTTTCGTTGATCTGTCCTTCAGGACTAAATTAAACCGGCTGTCGACCCTGGTTCCCATTTCATATCTTTCAGTGTAAATAGTCAACAAGTCGGGAACTGAACAGAAGCCAACAGCCGGTTCGTAAGGGAGTTTTAGTACTAAACCGCAAAACTATGAGAAAAGTTAACTACGCTTTGATGTTTATGTAAGAATAGTAAAAAAGTAATGCATTTATTTGAAAATATATTAAAATATTTTACAAAAGCTTGATTAATATTAGATTATATGGAAATATATTTTACTTAGGCTTAATAAAAGTTGAAGAAATGATAGTCCGGATATTTTCCACACCCCAACATGCGGAAGGGAGGACGCACCATCTGCAGCCTCCCTTTCACATGATTTAGAATTCATTACAGGTCAGGGATGAACTGCCCCAACAAAGGCACTTCCGTTATTATCAACAATGGTAACATCGCCGGTATCCACACTGCCATCACCGTTGATATCCGTAACCACATATCCTGAAGCAAAGGCTGAGGCATCGTTGTCGATGGGGGTCATATCCCCTGTATCTACAGACCCGTCCTGATTGGCGTCACCTCCGTAAAGACAATATTTTACACCCTTTAAGATCGAATTGTTACCGTAAACTTTTGCAGGGGAATCTGAAAAATTGTAATTTATGGTACTTCCACTGAATGAAACAGGCGTGGATGACCAGGATTCGATACTGTTCCTGTGGTTGACAATCAGGTAATAGCTTCCAGATAATGCTGATGGAAAACCAACTGTGCAGGTTCCGTTCTGATTCAGATCTGTGTTGCCGGAGGTTGCTACAATGGCATAGGGCGGTGCTGCCTGAGCCAGGCTGATGTTGATCTGATCAGCCACAGTTCCGGGGAAATGGGGGCCGTATTCATCACCTGCTTTTCGCATCTGCTGTGTTGCCGGATCAAACAATCCTTCAAGCATCAGGGTAAGATTCAATATTTTCTGCGCCTGGGGATTGATGACATTTACTGTGTAATCTTCAGTTTCTCCCCAATCAACAGGTCCGCAGGGGACAATTTCTCCGGTATATAACAACCTTACCCGGAGCCTGGTCGGCCCGTTTAACGCATCTGCAGGAGGCGTGATTGTGCCGGAAAGGGAACTTTGGCTCATGGGGAAATATTCTCCGGTATCATCGAAATCAAGATCCTGGTTCCAGTCGACCCAGGCACCACACTGATCACCGGTATACCATGGGCTGGTTGTAACTGAAATCGGATAACCCGTGCCTGCAGTAATAGTGGTGGTGATTCCGGTGAAATCCGAATACCCGTTTGTGCCGCACGATGATGAATTGTTAATGGTATTGAAGTTCAATGTGCCGATGTATTCGTCACAAGTTGCACTTGCCTCACAGTAATCAGGATCTTCAACGGTGATGTACCCCGGTTTGGTTTCTGTGTCGCTTCCATTGGCATTTGTTGCAACCAGGGTAACGGCAAATGTTCCGGGAGAGTTGTAGGTAACAACCGGGTTCTCAAGTGAAGAAGCAGAAGGAGTGCCACCTTCGAATGTCCATTGCCAACTGGTAGGATTGCCTGCTGAGATATCAGAGAAAGTAACACTTTCGCCTGTCAGGATTGAAGAAGGATTGCCCGAAAAATTGGCAATCGGTGGTGCGCTGGCGGCATACAACTGCAATACGGTGACTCCCCATTGTGCCATTCCGGCATATTCACCGCCCCATACCATGGAATGGTCCAGGTAATCCCAGGTGTCGTGCAGGTAGACAATACTGCCGGTTTCATCGTACCCGTAGCCAAGCATTGTATGTCCTGATACCTGGATCAGCACCGGTCTGCCATTATCTATTTCATTCATGTACTGTGCAAATGTGAATCCCAGTGTATTTCCGCCGTTACCGTAAATCAGCTGGGTGTAATTCTGAACAACAGTTATTCCGCGTGATTCGTAAAAAAGCCGCATGCCATGGCATCCATCGCGGCCTGAAGGTTCCGAACCACTGTAATCATAAATCGGACTGCCATCTCCGTAATAATAAAAAGTAGTGGATCCGTCCGAACTCCCTACAGCCGACTGGTTGGTTCCCATATAGTCGGCCAGACAGTCACCATGGGTGTGCTGGGCCCATCCATTGATAATGTATGGATCAGGATCCGGACTGTTGTATAAAGTCCAATAATCATCCACATGTCCCCTGTTTGTGCGTCCGTCAAGATTCAGCATGGTGGCACTAAGCGGGCACAGGTCGCGTGTTTCTCCATTAATGACAGTGGATCCCCAGCTGCTGTTGTTCATTGGCATCACGCCTCCGTTGGTGGGGCCGGTATAAGCAGAAGGATAACCACTGTTATCATAAAAACCTGCACCCATGGAGGCTGCGGTGGGTGAGCAACCGAATGACCAGCTGAATGCCGGAACATTTGCCAGTACAACCGCACTTCCTGATAAAGTGGCCTCAGGTGCCCTGTAACCTGCCGGTGGTTTGACCGGAGTCGTTACCCTGATGATTTCCCGTCCGCTTTCGTCATAAGTCCGGCCAGTTATATACCGTTCAACTGTGACGGGGCCGGTTTGTGCAAAACCGCAGATAGCACCTGCAATGAGAATGGCTGCCAGTAGTAAGTGTCTTCTGTATTTCATAGTAAAATAATTACAAAATATAAATCCGGTTCAATAGCTTTCAATCACTGTAAAAATTAGCATCCTTGTAAGCTGGGTTAGCAATGAGGGATTAGTTAACAGATAACAGATAACAATTAACAGATAACGGTTTACAGATAGCAGAAGGATTAAATGTTAATATGCTAAGAGCACCGCTAATTTAATAACGAAAACACAGAATTGGTTATCGGTCCTTCGATTTTTATTATTTTTTTTAATAATTAAATAAACGCAATACCCATTGGTTATTCAATCGCAATTAGCCGGATTCTCTGATATGTTCAGGATGTGGAAATTAACTTCAGTACCAGTAACTGGTTTCCTGAATTTTGCCGGTTAACAAACGATACCGGATTGTGGGCGATCCGGCTGTTTTATAACAACGCTGAAATTATGGCTTTTTACTTGTAATAAATGAATTGGAATTATTGTCGAGAATAGATATATCCCCGGTATCCACTACTCCGTCTCCGGAAAGATCGGTCGGAACATAGCCTGTTGTAAATTCAGAAGCGTCGTTATCAACCATTGTCATATCGCCTGAATCGATGGTGCTATCAAGGTTAACATCTCCAGAAAAGAGGCACCATTTATCGCCAATGAGTTTCAGGTTATTGCCGTATGCCTTTGACACACTGTCGGTAAAATCGTAGGTAACATAGTCGCCGGTGAAAATCAGGGGAACAGCCGACCAGGTTTCGATGCTGTTACGATGAGAAAGGACAATATAATAGTCCCCGTCAAATGAAAGTGGCTTATAGAATTTCAGGGTGCCGTCCTGATGCAGTGGAACCATGCCTATGGTGTCCATGACACCGTAAGGAGCAACGGGTGATGCCAGCATAATGCAGATCAGATCCGATACTGACCCGGGGAACTGATCACCGGTTTCACCTTTGGCTTTTCGCATCGATGTCTGATTTTCTTCCAGAAGGCTTTCGAGGTAGAGGTTCAGTTTTATGGTTTTTAATTCCGGACCGACAGATCCGCTGATATAAAAATTTCCGGCCGGGACATCGTTCATCGGATGATACCAGGTATCCTCCCAGCCACAGGCGGTAGAATCAAATCCGATGCATGTGTATCCGTGTGCATAGTTAAAAACCAGGTCGAAGAGTTTGCCGTTATCCGGTATGCTCCTGGGATTCTCATTTCCATCGAGATAGAGGCTGAGGTTTGCAATATCTTCTGTAACCAGATATTCATTCCCTTCAATCCACCACCAGTCCAGCTCCGGGTGAATGTTTTCAATGCCGGAATATGTCAGGACTTTGGGGTCGTAGATAAGGTTCAGGTTACCAAACTGGATATTTGTAAAATCACTGGCCGTTATGGGTATCCTGATGAGGGTATCGGCCAGGGAGACAATATTCGCGGCATTAATCACAGGTGCATTTGCAGGTGGTGGAATGTATTCAGTGGCATGTAGTGTGACAATCTGTGTGGCAGCTCCCGGACAACTGTTGTAGATGTATTCATATTCACTTGTGGTCCATGAAAAGCAGAATTTTACATAAACGGAAGTTTCAGGTATGGAATCGTTTAACGGTGGAATGGAAAGGGAGTAGGTAAAACCGTGATCCGGGAAGAACGAAATCTGCATATCAGGAGATGCGGTAATGAACAAGGAAGAGCTCAGGTTGCAGGCAGAAACTGTGTAAGGCAGGGGATCGGAACAATCGAACCGGATAACGCCTCCAAAGTCGAGAGAGTCAGGTGTAACCGTAATTGTGGGTTTGAGCAGATGAACGGTGTAATCTTCTGTTTCACCCGGACCAGCATAACCACAGGGTATCAATTCGCCGTACTTTATTACCCTGACTCTCATCCTGAAAAGGCTGTCGGCCATTGCACCGAGGGGGGCAGATAAGTTTCCCGAAAACCGGTTGCTGTTTGATAAGGCCGGAATCTGCGTAAATTCACCCTGATCGGTAAAATCATTGTCACGGTTCCAGTCAAGCCATACCCCGCATTTTTCGTCAGGAAGTATTATGCTGTCATACAGGATATCGATGGTATATTGTTTACCGGGAACGAGGGAAGCGGTCATCGAAGTATAGTCAGCGTATCCGTTGATTCCGCAGGTATTGTTCGGATTATTGATTTCGCCCAGATTTATTCCTGCGATAAAATCACTGCACTCTCCGGAGGCGAAACAGTGTCTCACAGCGATATAACCTGTCCTTATTTCGGTATCATATCCTATGCTGTTGGTGGCTACCAGGGTAACTGAATAAATTCCCGGAACATTATAGGTCACAACAGGATTCTGATCGGTTGAAACAGATGGATTGCCTCCTTCAAAAGTCCATTGCCAGGAGGAGGGAGAGCCTGTTGATGTATCCGTGAATTCAATGCTCTGACCCGGATCCACCTGCCTTTGATTTACTGTAAACATAGCAACCGGAGGTGGTGTGTCAGATTGAAGCCTGATTACAGTTACCCCGAAATGCTGACGTCCGGCATATCTGCCGGCCCAGGTCATAGAATGCATGCTGTAATCCCAGGTATCGTGAAGGTACACCTGTTGTCCGGCTAAATCATAACCGTATCCCAGCATGGTATGGCCTGCAATGTGGATGAGTACCGGCCGGCCATTGTCAATTTCTTCAACATACTGTTCAAATGTAAAACCGATGGTATTCCCGTTATATCCCATAATCATCTGGGAGTAATTTTCAACGATCTGATATCCGCGTGATTCATAAAACAGTTTCAAACCATGGCACCCGTCTCTGAAGTCAGGCTCCAGTAAGGTGAAATCAAACAACGGGCTTCCATCCGTGTACAGGAAGAAGGTGGAAGCTCCGTCGGGATTGCCATAGGCCGATTGATTGCTTCCCATAAAATCACCGGTACAGCTATCGTGAGGATGTTGCAGCCAGTTGTTTACAATGTATGGATCAGGGTCGCCGTTTTCATAATAATTCCAGTAATCGTCGGCATGCCCCCGGGTTACCCTGCCGTCGAGACCCTGCCGTGTCGCACTGACCGGACATTGGGAAAGTGTCTGACCATTGATGACCACTGTGCCCCATATGGTGTTATCCATTGGCATGAGACCCCCATTGGCAGGACCAACATAAATATTGTCGTAACCTGAATTGTCATAATATCCTGCAGCCATGGAAGCGGCGGTGGGAGCGCAACCGAACGACCAGTCGTAGGCTGGTACATCGCCGATTATGACGGCCCCCGGGGTAAGTGTGGCAGCGGGTGATCTGTAACCGGCAGGAGGTTTACCGGGCACTGTAATCAGGGATAATTCGCGACCGGAACTATCATAAAATGGTCCGGAAAGGTAGTTGCTGACTGCATCCTGATCATCCTGAGAAAAACAACTGAAACCCGGGAGCAGAAAAAATACCGTAAGAAAGAAGATAACCTGAATTTGATGCAACAATGAATAATCCCTATAGGTCACCGAGGGGGAAGTTGTCAGGCATTGACATCTGATGAAGTTGATCACACTGTGTGCAACCATAGGATTTCTGTGTTTGTTTTTGCCGGAATAAGTATCATCAGCATGACATTACCCCTTCCTTTTATCTATTGATCAATCCAGTAAACCCCGTCCGGCTTGCGCAGGGCGATTATCCTTAATGTTTTATTCCGGCAAATGTAAGTTGCCTGAAACGAAGCTTAATGTCTTTTTTCATTTATCCGGTTTCTCCGGATTTAAGAAGCGGAAAAGAACGGAAAAAGAAAAGGAGAACAATTTTATATCATTATAAATGAGTGCAATACAAAACTATTTCTTCAAAACTAAAGCAAATATAGGCTTTTAAAGGTATTTGTGCCGGTAGCAGGCAACTATTTATTAACTTTTAATTCTTAATATCTTTGTGTTTAGGTTATTCAGTTGACATTTCCGGCCAAAAGGTAAAATCGGACTTTCAGAAAGTACATGATATGATCACAAAAGAAAGCAACCTCAATGATTGATATCCCAGCCATCCAGGCATGGGAAAGGGTATGTGATTTTTATATGTTTGCCTGTTTCACTGATCAGCACATTTCATCTGAGCTGTTTTCCCGAACGCATATGGTTTCCTAGTATGAACTGGTAACCCATCGCTGAATCAGCCTTTCTGTATTTTTAACCATAATTTTTTCAACCAGTTCACTGGCTCCTATGGTAGTATACGCATGCAGATTGCATTTTCCAAACACAGCAATCAGCTTGACTGCAAAATCGGGCATAGCGGAAGCATCAGGAACCTCGGGCAGGGAAGCCACCAGGCCGTCATAATCTGTTCCGATCGCAATATGTCCGGTAGCATCGATTCCGATGTTGTTTCCAATCCTGAGGATGTGTAACACCTGATTCGCAAAATGGAGAACCCCTTTTATACTCGTGTAATCCAGATCCTTTCCATCAAAAAGATCATCATCACCGTCATCATCACCGAAATCACTCTCTGAGTTGGAGACCATCAGGGTGGAATCTTTCTCGCTTTTAAAGGAAAAAGCTTCATAACTGCTTAAAAATTCTTTTGGTGGTTTATGCTTCCCGCCTATAATTCTGATGTCGAATGAAATACCAATAATCCCATCCGATTTCAGAATCTCAGCAATATCTTCGTCATACATGTTAATGGTCGAGGGATTGAAAAAAGTCCCGGCAATAATTCCGGGAACCTGCTGGTAAACTACCTTGTAGAATTTTCTGAAAAAAGGTTGAACCAATTTCCTTACATACTGATGATTGGTTCTGGAGATGCCGGTAACGCCGACGTGTGAGGCGATGATCGGCATATTTTCATATTCCATCTGCTTCCTGTAGGCGTAAAAATCAATACGGCTGCGAAGACTGAGATGCTTTACATCTACCAGAACCTTACGCCCATTGCGCTCAGTATAGCACTCATCGATCAGTTTTCTTCCGCAATCCGTAAGCCCCGATCCCCTGGGTACAAAATAGTATTTGCCGGCACTCTTCATTCCGTAAGCGTGATTGGCAAATACCATTTGCTGCATATGCGACATGGTAATATAAAGCAGAGGCATACGCAACCTGAAGTGCCTGAAATTATCCAGCATTTTTACTGTATCGTTGTGCTCATTTTTACCATATCGTAATGAATGTCCGCCTTCGAGCGTGAAAACCACATGAATGGTGTCGGGGTTTTCCGGGTCATAATCCTGCCAGCTGTGAAGTATTTTCAGTTGTTTTTGTTTTCCATCCACAAGACATGCTGGCCTTGATAAAATATGATCAAGCTCATCGTTGGCATAATCAAATGAAGTCCATTGATTCTGTCTGATTTCCCTCAGCCTTTTGTTGGCGAGTTTTTTATCAACCAGCCGCGCCAAAATCTGCAATAAATCGACATCGGCCAGTTTGGTTTCGAGCGGATACAATGCAACGACTGCAATGCTGCAGTTGCCTTTGGCCATCTGACTGAGACTGCTTTGCGAATCAAAAGTATTCCTGCTGACAAAATCGATGGCTTCGGAGACATTCACATTGGTCCAGCACGACGGCCTGCTATTGCTGTCTTTGCACAACATAGTCTTCAGACTGACATGGACATGCAGATCGGTGTAGCGCATTTTTTTGGGGTGTTAGATATTTGGGTTGTGTTCCGGCATGATAGGGTTGAATGATTCTTTTGCAATTTTCTGACGAAAGAAAAGTATGGTGGTTATGGAAATTTTTTTACTGAGTAAATCAGTAATTACAAACATAAGATGTCGTCTTCGGGAATACAAGAAATGGTAACTAATTAACAACTAATTAACTATCAGGACATTTTCAGCGCTTACATCTGACATTTCAGCATAATCAAGTTTTCAGGGAGCATTCAACCGTTTTCTCAGCACAATTTTGAAAGCCGTCAGTTATTATCATGTATCCTGCCTTGAGGTTTCAACCGACAGGCTCGTAGTTGCATGATCATGGAAATTGTAACTTTGCAAACAACATCCTGAAGATGCTTTTTCTAAGACCCGGACTAAAGAGTGGATTGAATTGGGTGAGAAAATTTCACCGGGGATGGTTGTTTTTTGCAGTGATCCTTTTCCTGTTTCTACTGTTTTTGCTGATCGATGCGATTTTTCCATTCAGGACAGACAAAGTTGTTTATTCAAGGGTAATTTATGCTTCTGACAGCACCATGTTGCATGGCTTTCTGAGTACAGACCAGAAGTGGAGGTTATATGCGGATGAAGATGAGATTACATCTGATCTTCGCCGGGCTTTTATATTCAAAGAAGACCGTTGGTTTTATTACCATCCCGGGGTAAATCCGCTGGCAGTTGTCAGGGCTGTATGGAACAACCTGAGCAAAGGACACCGCACGTCAGGCGCTTCAACCATTACGATGCAACTTGCACGGCTGCTTGATCCTGCACCACGGACCATTCGCAGCAAATTCCGCGAAATGTTCCATGCCCTTCAGCTGGAATGGCATTATTCCAAGAATGAAATATTGCAGCAATATCTGAACCTGCTGCCTTATGGCGGCAACATCGAAGGGGTGAAATCGGCTTCACTGATCTATTTCGGCCAGTCACCAAAGGCGCTTAGCTCCGCCCAGGTGGTGATGCTTACGGTTATTCCCAACGATCCCAATGCCCTGCGACCGGGAAAAAACTACGACCGCCTGTTGCAGCGACGCAACCACTGGCTGGGAAGGATGAAAAATGAAGGCATTTTCACCGACGCTTCCATCGTTGATGCATTGTCTGAGCCGTTTGAACATCGCAGGTATCCGGTACCTTCACTGGCTCCGCATCTTGCAGTCAGGCTTAGAGGACAGCCCATGGATAAGCACGGACTCATCACCACACTGAAACCGTCATTGCAGGACCGGGTGCAGGGACTGGTTAAAAACCATGTAAGGCTTCTCCGGACCATGCAGATAACCAATGCCGCTGTGCTGGTTGTGAATAACAGGACAATGGAAGTGGAAGCTTATGTAGGATCAGCCGGTTTTGGTGAAGATAATTTTCAGGGTCAGGTTGATGGTGTAAGAGCACTTCGCTCGCCGGGTTCGGCCCTGAAACCATTGCTATACGCTCTTGCTTTCGACCAGGGCATAGTAAGTCCGAAAATGGTCATTACAGATGTTCCTGCCAATTTCAACGGTTACCGGCCTGAGAACTTTGATGAAACTTACCGGGGGAAAATTACGGTTGAGCAGGCCCTTGCGCTGTCGTTGAACGTACCAGCAGTAAACCTTCTCGACAAACTTGGCAGTGAAACCTTTTTACATGCATTGTCAAAAAGTGGATTTCACTGGATCGGGAAGAACAGTGGGCGGCTGGGGCTTTCGGTGGTTCTTGGCGGATGTGGTTCGACCCTTGAAGAACTGACCACACTTTATGCGGGTTTTGCCAATGATGGTGTCATCAGACAGCTGAGGTTTTCCGCATCAGATCATGACCGGATTCCGGACACCGTATGTTCACCCGGAGCAGCCTATATGGTTACCCAGATTTTAACCGGCCTGAAGCGCCCCGATCTTCCCGGGCAATACCAGGCATCTGCTGATTTGCCCAGAATAGCGTGGAAAACAGGCACATCCTACGGCAGACGTGATGGCTGGGCCATAGGATATAACCGGGATTATACAGTAGGTGTATGGACCGGTAATTTTCCGGGAAACGGCATCCCGGAGCTGAATGGTGCCGATTGTGCTGTACCGTTGCTCTTCAATATCTTCAGGGCCATCAGCCCGGCTAACCGGCCCGACTGGTTTGCTCCGCCGGAAGACCTTGACTTCAGGCTTGTCTGTTCTGAGTCGGGAATGCCTCCCGATACCTTCTGTCATCATGTAACCATGGATTATTTCCTTCCCGGTATATCACCGTCGACCCGATGCAATCATCTTCAGCGGCAATACGTGAACGGCGCGGGCACCATGAGTTACTGCCGTTCCTGTTTACCCGACAAAGGGTATAAGGAAGTGCTTTACCCTTACTATCCGGCCGATCTTATTTCGTGGTACAGCGAAATGCAGATACCCTTTGAAGCTGTACCACCGCACAATCCGCAATGCTCGGCCATTCATCAGGGAGATGCTCCTTTGGTTACTTCTTTAACCGATGGTGCAGAATACCTGCTGATCTACGGCAGGAAACAGCAGTTGATGCTGTCGTGTAATGCCGAAAACGGAGTGAGTAAAGTATACTGGTATCTGAATGACCGGTTTTACAAAGCGGCCCTTCCGACGGAGAAGATTTTTTTTACCCCTGAAGCAGGAACATGTAAAATCAGTTGTTCGGATGACAGGGGACGAAACCGTGATCTGTGGGTGAAGGTGACGTTTATTTAAGTTCCAAGTTCCAAGTTCCAAGTTCCAAGTTCCAAGTTCCAAGTTCCAAGTTCCAAGTCTAAAGTCTAAAGTAAAAAGTAAAAAGTCTAAAGTAAAGGCCATAGGATTGGTATGTTAGCATCGGGGATTCCTGATGTGGCTGTTATAAATCTTCATCAGCATTTATCAGCAATTTATGTAGTATATATTGGATTTTATCCCAACAATCATACCTTTGGCTTTAATGCGAACCCGGTGTATTCCGGGATTACTAATCTGTTAGCTGATTTGACTCAACGATTAATCTAAAAACACTCAAATGAAATCCAAAAATTGCAGGGTCCTTGTGGCCACCTCATTTGCTATACTGTCGATTTTACTTGTCACATCATGTGGTGATCCGGAAGATGATAAAGAATCAAGGGGGCCGAGGCTGAAACAGGTGATTTCTGAACTTGAGGCGGACGATCCTTTAATGAATGAAACTGATTCAATTCATTTTCTATATAATGCCGGCAATCAGTTGATAGCCATGGTCGGAAATCAGTCGGGGGACTCTATCAGCATGTTTTATAACCAGGATGGCACCATCAGTAAAGCCGAGATCAGGGGGATGGATTATGATAATTACACCATGATGTATGCCTGGTCGGGAAACACTGTAACTATGACTGAAACGGATTATCCTGACGGGAAAGCGGTGATTGATTTAAACAGCAATGGTCAGATGGTAAGGATGGAATCCTGGGCCTTTTATGAGCAGCAGTGGATTCTTGGGTTTTATATTGTGTATACATGGGCAGAGAATAACCTGATTTCGGAAGAGACCTGGTATCCTGCGGACATAAGCAGTAATTTCAGGTATCAGGCAAAAGGAACGCCACCTGCAGGAGCGTTATTAAAGTATTCTCCACATTCTGTGCTGCGAAATAATCACTTAAATGGGAAAACAGGGAATTTAAAACAGGATTTTGTGAGGGAAGTTGTGGTGACCTATACTTATGACAATAAAATCAATCCGCTGAAAGATTTTCAGATATACAAGTTTTCCGAAATCGCTTTTTATAGTTCTGTGAATAACATGATTTCCGATGAAATCGTTGTGTATAACAGTTCCGGTGGAATAGAGGAAACCTATGAAGACAGTTATACCTTTACCTACAATACCGGGAATTATCCATTGAGTAAGCTGGAAGATTACATCACCTGGTCGTTTACGGAAACCTATCAATACGAATAAGAGACATACTGATCCAGGCTTTTGATTTCTGACGAGGATCGGCTGAACTGTCTGAGAACTTTGTTCTGAAACTCAAGTCAGGTTCCGGTTTTCAGAGCCTATTGTCATTGATCAGACTAATCAACTTTTGTTCAGTTTAAATCAGTTCCATCCGTATTATGCTTTATATCCTAATACCGGATATCTGAAGCGGCTATATTTAATCCGCAATCCCACCGCCTTTGGCAGCTTGCCCCGCTTTTTCAGCGGGGGGGGCAGGCGCAATCCGAAATCCGAAATCAACAATCCCTTTCCTTTTCCCTATCTTTGCACCTCTTTTAACCACCAGATTCAATATTTATGGCCTTAAAATGTGGCATTGTAGGTTTGACCAACATTGGCAAAACCACGATTTTCAACTGTATATCCAACACCAAAGGGCAGACCTCGAATTTTGCCTATAGCACCAATAAATCAAATCTCGGTCAGGTGAATGTTCCTGATGACCGTTTATTTGAGATCGATAAGCTGATTCATTCTGCAAGGATTGTACCTGTAACAGTGGAAATTATGGATATTCCCGGTCTGGCCAAAGGAGCCAGCCAGGGCGAAGGCGTGGGGAATAAATTTCTGGCCGATATACAGCAGACGGATGCCATAATTCATGTTTTGCGTTGTTTTGATGATGAAAACCTGCCTCATGTGGAAGGTTCAGTAAATCCGGTGCGGGATCGGGAAATTGTTGATCTGGAGCTTCAGATTCGTGATCTTGATCTTGTGGAACGCAAGATACAGCGTCTTGAAAAAGCCTCAAAAACCGGCGATAAGGATGCTAAGCATGGGGTTGATGTACTGACCAGGGTTAAAGACCACCTTGAAAATTTTCAGTCGGTCAGGACATTGGAGATAGGGGAGATGGACCGCAGGTTTATCGACGATATGTATCTGCTTACCGATAAACCAGTGATTTATGTCTGCAATGTTGATGATGCTTCAGCTGTTAAGGGAAATAAATATGTTGATCAGCTTAAAGATGCTGTAGAAGGAGAGAACACGGAAGTTATCGTGATTGCGGGAGCCCTGGAAGCAGAAATTGCAGAGTTGGAGAGTGCCGAAGACCGAAAGGTTTTCCTTGAAGATGCCGGACTATCGGAACCCGGGGTAAACAGGCTGGTCCGGTCTGCCTATGCTATCCTGAACCTGATGTCTTTTTTCACGGCCGGTCCAATGGAGGTACGTGCATGGACCATCAGGAAAGGGATGACTGCACCTCAGGCTGCCGGTGTTATCCACAGTGACCTGGAGCGTGGCTTTATCCGGGCTGAAGTGATGAAATACAAAGACTTCGTAGAATTGAAATCAGAGCATGCCTGCCGCACTGCCGGCAAATTATTTGTCGAAGGGAAAAATTATCTGGTTGAAGACGGGGATATTCTGAATATTAGATTTAATGTTTAGGCAGAGCATTCTCAAATGAATTGTTATGGTTGTTATTCGGGTTCTCCCAGACAGCATATACAGGTTATATTAAGTTGACAGGATTTAAATACAACACTGTTTATCCGTTTCTACCCTGAAAATTAGTTTGATTATGATTTGCCAGCTAACCCTAAGCCCGGCACTCCTGAGAAAGAGAAGCCGGGCTTGATTCACTATACAAAGTTAACCTGTTTAATTGCTTGGTATTTCCATGCAAATAAGTGTTGTTTTTGTTGATTTCTGATGCCTCCGGTTTTAATGATTACTTTTTTGAATTTGATCATGTTAAAAGATAGGTTTATGGCAGAGATGCTCCCACAAATCCGAACTGGTTGTTGTCGATGATGGTGCCGTCACCACTGTCAACACTACCGTTTCCGTCAACATCTGAGAGGACATAACCCGCAACAAAGTTAAACTGGTCGTTGTCGAACGGGGTAACGTCACCACCGTCAACAGCTCCGTCCTGATTGATATCACCACCATAGATGGCATAACCCATATCGGCCATCTGCAACAGATTTCCACCGTAAATCTCAGCAGGATCACCAAAACTCTGAATAATGGTGGTTCCGGCGAAAGATACTGCGTTGGCTGTGGTTGTTTCGATGGAATTTCGATGCTTAACCGTGATGCGGTAGTCGCCGCTGAGTGTTACAGGAATACCGGTTACAGTAGCTGTTCCGGTTGTGCTCAGCTGAACAAGGGAACTGTATTCAATCGTTGCATAGTTGGTGGCATCGTGCAACTCAACGGCAATCATATCGGCTACGCCCGGATCAAACTGAGGTCCAACTTCATTGAATGCCTGATTCATAAAACCGCCTCCGGCATAGAGCCCTTCGAGCATAACATTGTTCAGTGTCAGCGTTTTATCGTTTGCATTTATGGTCAGCACCCCTGAGATGTTTGTTGTTCCGTCCCAGAAACCTCCGTTAAAGCCGCCATAAACAAAAGGCATGTTGCCAAACCGGAATCGGCTGACATAATAATAGGTTCCTTCAGCCGCAATAGCGCTTCCAAGATCCGCTTTGAACTCGTCGTTAGCATAACCTTGTCCGAAGAAAGGTGCAGGAATCCAGTTTGTCCATGTGTTTGGATCAGTATTGTCAGAACTATAACCGATCCAGGCCTGTAATCCATAAGTTCCGCCGGCATTTGCAGTAATCCCGTTGGGGATATAGGCCTGGGCGTAAACATCATAAGCGCCTCCAAGGGCAATGGAACCCGTTCCGGGCCATTGAAGATTTGCCCAATTTATGGAACCACCCCAGGTATCATTAAATGAAGTGGAAGTCGTTACTGCTGCTAAGCGGTTTGCGCCACCGGTATATTCACCATCGTCCCAGCCGGCATTCTTGAAATATTTGTATTCGTAAGTTCCAGCATCTATCAGCAACGAATAAGTATAGACCAGGGTTGAGCCGACCTGTGCCATTATTAAACTTCCCGGGTCACCCGGAGTAATCCAGGAGGCACCGGGGAAATTTCCCGTGAGATACACCAGGTCAGTGCCGGGAGTAAATCCTTCGGCCGTGGACATATCAACGTTAAAGGTCACAGTGAAGCCCGAGGGAGTCGGAACAACAGCCAGTGTGCGTGGCATACCGGAACCACATGCTGTTGAAGGAGTTGCCGTGATATTGCCCGAGTCGCTTCCAACCGTTACAGTTACCTCGTTTGTAGTACCGCCTCCTGTTTGAACCCATCCTGACGGGAATGTCCATGCATAGGAAACGCCGGGATCATTAGTAACGCTGTAGGTTTCACTGCTTCCTTCCATGGGATTTGTCGAACCTGCAATCGCACCCGGTTGGGCAGGCGGGTTGGTGTTAGGCATAACTACCATATACTGGTAAGGGCCAACACCATAAACATTTGATGGGGTTACAATAACAGTTCCCGGAATACTTCCGACTACTACAGTCAGTGTACTGGTATTTTGCCCTGATGTTATAGTCCAGCCAACAGGAGGTTGCCAGATATAGGTAACACCAGGAACATTGGTTACACTATAAGTTTGAGTTGAACCGATGCATGGTGCGGCCGAACCACTGATAGCAGAGGGTTGTGATGGTGCAACAAACTGGGTTACATCAGCCTTGTATAACGAACGGGCAGCGATACCGGCAAAGAGATAATCGTTGTTGCCAAAAAGCGCACTGCTATAACGTCCCATAAAATTATATGGAAGCCCGGCACCGACATTGATCCATGTATTTCCTGCAGCGGATTTCATCTGAACGCTCCACATAGTTTTGGCAAACAACTTGCCCGAAACAACCGCGAGGTTGGAAACCAAACTGTCGCCCATACCGACTTTTGTCCAGGTAACCCCATTGTCGGAGGATTCATATACGCCGTCGCCTGTATAGGTAATCCCCGTGCCGACATACAATTTATTGTCCAATGTGGCCATACAAGTTATTCTTGCGCCACCATTCGTTGGCACTGTTCCTACTGCTGTAAACGGTTGTGTTCCGGAAACGGATCGGTAAACGGTTTGACTGCCACCCGCGAACCTATCCCCGTCTTTGATGCAATTATTGCTGCCCGCCAGTGTTAAATCTGTTGTCCAGGTTAACCCTTCATCATCGGAGTATACACCGATACTTAAATAAATCCTGGAATTCATGGTAAACATTTCATTTATCTGCTGGCCAACAACATTTTCTGCTGTTACAGAGGCCCATGTGACGCCAAAATCAGTCGAGCGGTACAGACTGTCATAATAGGCGGCAAACACCGTATTTCCTACACTTCCCATTGCCATTACATAATTTAACGAACCGGATTTTGTTATCAGATTCCCGTTTGCAGATTGCCAGGTGGTTCCATTGTCTGATGAACGGTACACCCTGCCACTGTATGTGCCGGCAAAAAGGTAGGGACCGGCCTTAGTTGATTTCCAGACCGCATGCCCGGCCAGGTTGTTGTTGGTCTCGGTCCAGGTAAGGCCATTATCGGTGGTTTTGAAAATTCCGTCAAATCCGCCTGCGAATAAATTATTGCCGGACTGCAAGAAAACCGGGATCTCCATAATTGGCAAACCGGAAGTTGCCTGGGTCCATGTCGCTCCGTTATCCATAGATTTGTATACACCGTTCTTTTTTGTGGAGGTAAACACCGCGTTTTCGGTCGCATAGATGGCGCGCAGTTCCATCTCTGGCAGTCCCGTATTGGCTGCAACCCAGGTAATACCCTTATCTGTTGATTTGAATACACCCTGGTCATATGTAGATGCATAAAGAGTGCTTCCAAACTTTGTCATCCCTGTTATCCAGCCTGGAAAGGCGGATCCAGTAAGTGGAATTCCAGCGGTAGATGCTATCCAGTTTGTTCCATTGTTAACAGAACGGTACACCCCGGCGCGCGTGCCAAGAAATAAGGTATCACCGCTTGAGAAAAAGCATTTTACGGCACGCTGTAGTCCGGTATTTAAACCGGTTCTGGCCAATGTCCATGTAACACCATTATTGATAGAGCGATACGGGCCGGTGCCTGTCCCTGCAAATACTGAAGTACCAAAGGAATAAAAGCTGGTGATAATCACGGTGGGTCCTTGCGGCCAGGGTTGTGTCCATGTTAGTCCATTATCATCTGAGCGATAGATACCTCCGTCATAATATGTTACCCCTGTGTTGTCCTGATGCGCCTGTGTTGCAACGAACAGGACATCTCCATGGCTTCCGACTGTCTGAACAATTTTTCCCGGTATATTATCAATTACATTATTCCAGGTCTGGCCATTATCTGCCGAGGTCCATGCCCCGCCGGAAGAATACTCATTTTTAGCCCCTGCAAAAAGAAGGGTGGATGTGGCGGCGATGCTGGTAATATTGCCCGAATTGGGTCCGGACGAGGTAAAAGATTGAGCAATTCCCTGCCCGAAAAAGGAAAGCAGCATCAGGATTGTGAGAATAGTACGTGATTCTTTCATATTTCTTGGTTTTTGGGTTGGTTAGGTTCTTTGGATTTGTTGTATTTCTTAATCTTCCGTTTACCTGAGTAAGACAATAAAGTTCGATAATCAGGCTATTTTATCACCTTCATTCCGAAATGCAAGTGATTCTATTTATACTTCTTCTTTCGGAATTATGTTTATATCAGGTTTTGATTGCTGCCCAACTTCAGCTAGCAATTTTTTTAATACAATCCCTTGAAGTTTTATCCGTCGTAGAAAAGGATCCTGATCTTCGCTCTCCTTTGGATGAACTTTATCTTTCTCATTCACATTCTTTTTTTCCATTTCAATGGTTATTTATTCCAGGCTGCAAATATGAAGCATCTGGTATGGCTTAAACAAATTTTAAGGGTGTACAAAAATGGTATCCTTAGCAGGAATTGATTGGACATTTATAGGACAACTTTACTTAAGTTGTTGGTTATTTGGCAACTATAGAATTGCCCCTATTGTTCAATATTGCACAGAAGGTAATGGAAGAGGGTATTGATAGGCAGCATCTGAATATAAAAAAATAGCTTCACCAGGTATTGATCATAATTGTGACAAGAACATCACCAGGTTGCTTTCCGAATTTGTAAGTGCAAACTTTTTACGCAGGCGGTAGCGGGCTTTTCCCAATGTTTCGGTGCTCTGACCGGTAAGGTCAGCAATTTCCTTGGTTGTCATGTTAAGCCTCAGGTAAGCGCAGAGTTTCAATTCACTCTGGGTTAGATCAGGAAATTTATTCAATAACTTATCATAGAATTCGCTGTTGATTTCTTTAAACCTAATGGAGAATTCCTGCCAAAGCCGGTCGTCAGAACTCATCTTGATTTCATGGTTAAACTTAGTAACAACCTCTTTAACATCATTATTCGGGAGCGCTTTTTCAAGATCCGTAAACTTTTGCCTGATTTCAGCAATCAGTTCATTCTTCTTTAATAATGCCAGTATGTTGATACTTAGCTCTTTACTCTTAAATTTAAGATCTGCTTCTGCCTTTTCCTTTTCAAGGATGGTATTTTTTATTCTGATTTTTTGTCGCGAGTTGAACAGAATTACAATAAACAATCCTGACAACAGGCCAAGTATAACAAACCCCAGCAGGAAATAGTATCTCTGTTGCTTTAGCTTTTGCTCTTTGGTTGCCTTTTCCTGGTTATATTGCAATTCGGCCCTGAATAAGGCTTTTTGACTTTGTAAAGCATAAAGACTATCATTTGCCCGGATTTGTACGACTATATATTTTAAAGCATTTGCGGAATCGTTTAAAACAATAAAGTTTTTTTGCAATAAATCAGAAGCCATTGAAATCGTTTGAAGCATCTGGTATTTTTCACCTATCCCGAGGGCACGAAAAGCAAAATCTTTACTTAAAGCAAAATCTGATTTGCGAAAATGAAATTCGCTCAGAGCCAGATAGCTGTCGGCCATATTAACAGGATTGTTTACTTTCTCAAATATAACCAGGGAATGTTTCATGTAATAGAGAGCAGAATCTGGATTCTTCATTTCCTGGTAAACACGGCCAATGTTAATCATATTGAGACCTTGCTGCTGGAAGTCATTTATTTTTCTTGCAACCTTCAGGGCTTCAAAATAGAAATGAAGGGCCTTAGGCAAATCATAGTATCTGACCTGATATATTGCTGCCAGGTTGTTATACTGATCGGTTACAAGAGGCAGGTTATTTACTTCAATTGCTATGCTAAGAGCTTTATTAATGTATTCTAAAGCCTTTTCATAGCTTTGCTGGCTAAAAAAATCCGCTCCTATATTTCCCAGAGTTGAGCCTAACAGCCGCTTTTCATTTAAATTTTCATATAATTTGAGGTTTTCGAAATAGAGTTTCGAACTGTTATCAAAATCACCCACCTGCGCATAGGCTACGGCCATTATGGTTCTACCGTCTGCAACCTCAAGCTGCATACCTTGTTCAGAGGCCTTTTCTACCACTTCGCCTCCGATTTCAATCGCTTCTTTAATAAGATTCAGCCGGTTAAGGTTTCCTCCCATTAAAATCATCGCTCTCACTTCAGCACTGTCAAAATCACAATTCTGAGCAACTTGCCTGGCCATCCTGGCATAATTAAGAGATTTTTCAGGGTCTCTTAATTCTTCTTTCTTTGAAATAATAAGAAACAATCTTGCTTTAGCTTTTTTATCATGAGTAAGCTGTAGCATTCTCTGAAGGCTGTCAATTCTTTCATAACCCTGTCCCTTCGCAAAAGGCAGGCAAAGCAGGTTCATCAAAAAGAATAAAATACATATAAGTCCGGCCTTCTTCATCCCGTTCATCAGAGGCATGGTTTCACTGCAAAGTTAGCTAAATTGGAGTGCTTTGACTTTGGTTAATGCATGAACCTATAAAATGTAACCATTTGGGGTAATTTTAATGGTCGATGTCAAGAACAAACAACCGGCTTCTGCCGATGTTGGAATGTTGCCGTTTTTTTCTATTCAAGAAATATGGGAATGGATAAACATATTTTCTATAATGTCCTGTGTAACCCAAAGCCCGGCACTCCTGAGAAAGAGAAGCCGGGCTTGATACACTATACAAAGTTAACCTGAAAGGGAAGGTTGTTCAACACAAGGGGACACTGAACCGGAGACAAGGTTCACAATCCGGAGCTGGACATCCTTTCCTTG
>WSXU01000026.1:0-42790 GCA_009773455.1 Bacteroidota bacterium
TCTGAATCAGAACACTGATGACACAAATCAGACGGATTTACACAGATATCTATTGATGATCGCTTCTTTTCGCTCCATCGCTCCCTCTTTCCATCGCCCATTTGAACGCCGATACCGCCGATCCTCCGGAACGCTGATTTTCGCTGATTTTTTGCTCCCTCGCTTAAGTCGCTCCCTCTGAATCAGAACACTGATGACACAGATCAGACGGATTTACACAGATATTTATTGATCATCGCTACTTTTCTCTCCCTCGCTTAAGTCCCTTTCTTTCGCTGAATTCGCCCCCTCGCCATGAGAACACGGATGACACTGATGAAACGGATGACCACGGATATTCTTTTTCTTTGCAGTATTCGCTCCATCGCTCCATCGCTTAAGTCGCTCCCTCTGAATCAGAACACTGATGACACAGATCAGACGGATTTACACAGATATTTATTGATCATCGCTTCTTTTCGCTCCATCGCTTAAGTCGCTTTCTTTCGCTAAGTTCGCTCACTCATAACTTCTAACTCCGAACATCAAACGTCCAACGTCTAACACCCAACGGACTTACCTCCGGAAACAAACTGTTAATTGTTAGTTATTAACTGTTAACTGCTCACTCCACGACGACTTCATCCAGAAAGATCCATGACGGCTGCCCTGCACCCCGGTGCCAGTCGGGGCAGGTCTTGCGGCTGATGGCGGTGAGTTTCATGTAACGGGCGTTGGTTTCAGGAAACCCAAAGGCAAAGTGTACAGGTTTCTGCCCGTTGTTGCGTGCCAGCTCGGCGATGTCCTGTAAATAAACCTGTCTGAATGCCTGATTATCGTCAGACACTTCAATTTTCACCTGTAAGGGCAGGAAAATCCAGGAGACCAGATCGAGAAAGAAATTGGTTTCCAGTTTGCTGAATGTTTCTGTGTGGCCGAAGTCAAACAGCAGTTCCATATCGTTGCCCTGATAACCCAACCAGTTAAGCCTGAAGTGCTGTCCACCGAACAAACCGTCGGTGAGGGCCTTTGCTCCGCCGACATCATACAACGGACTGTAAGGGGTAAGTGAAGATATGCTTTTCAGTGCTGCTTTATTGGGTTTCAGCGCCATGGAAACAATGTTCAGGGTCTGGGTGCGGTATTGCTCCGGGGTATAACCATTTTCGTCAATGCTCAGTATACCGGTGGTTTTGCAGTTTTCCACGAATCGGTCCAGCAACAGGGTCATTTCAGGGTTCACCTCCAGACCTTCATTCCTCTGGTTATAAAAGGAAAGTATGGGGTCATTCACATTCAGTGCGACATCAAGGCAGGCGAAGTCAACGCTGCAACGCTGGCGCAATACTCTTTTCAGCCGTTCCGGATCCCGGGATACCAGTCCTTCCGCTTCATCCATCAGGGCTTTATAACTGATCAGCAGTTCAGGTTTCAGGAACCAGTTGGCATACATGACCGGATAACCGTAAATGTCAAGGTGACGTTCATCGGCCCGGGCATTCATCTCCTCCTGTATCATGTTGAAATATTTCAGCATAGCCGGAGCTGCAGCACCGTAAAAAGCATTGAAGAACTTCTGCCTGAAGGCCGGTTCATCCAGTCCGGTATCCCAGAGCAGGTGTGCAATCAGCGATTGTTTATACTCGCTGAAATCGGACCATGAACTGCCACTGCCCTGCTGAAACATCATGGGGACACTGTATTGGTGAAAAAACTGAATATTCTGTTGCAGCACCCCGAAATTCGGGAAAGGACAGGTGTAAGTCTTGAACTGCACCACATAATCCCACATAAAGATGTTGTGTGTCAGTGCAGCCCAGTCCTTCATGTCCCTGACAAAATCGCGGGAACGGGGATCACTTGCCAGTGGCTGGCTGCGGTTGCATTCGATGGAACAGAACATGATGTTAACGTTGGGATCTGGCACAATGTTCTTCGGGGCAGAACGGGTAAACTGGTATGCCAGGGTAGAGATCTGCTTGTCGGGAAACTCTCGGGCAATTTTGTTGACCATTTCGATATATGCCCCGGATACACTGCCATACTTATCATACAAAGCCTGGCAATGTTCGCATTCGCAGTAGTTGATGCAGTCGTTCTGCGACACCGACCAGTATTCACATTCAGGCTTTCCGGCCATCTCTTTCCGGAGGTTATCGCCCAGCAATGAGATCACGGCCGGGTTGCTCAGGCACAATTGGCCATCTCTGATGCGGCGGTTATTCACCAGTGAAAAGTATTCCGGGTGCTGGTCAAAATAGAGATCCGGCGGGCAAAGTTTCTGAAATGTATGGACAAAGAGTCCCCAGTCGTCCATGGAATGGGTTTTACTGGGAATGCAAAAGCCGGGACTGTCCTTGTCGGGAAAATGGGCATGACGGAACCGGAAATCCGGCTGATAGCCCTGGCTGATTTCTTCCAGAACGAGTTTGAATGTTGGCGGATACCACGCTTCCCTGGCACTGAACTGCAGAAATCCACAGCTTTCGAGCATTGTATAAACGGCATACAGGTCACCGGTGGATTGCTTCCCGGCAAGGTAATAGTTGCCATTTTCGCTGTGCAGGT
Source organism: Bacteroidota bacterium (assembly GCA_009773455.1). Classification (GTDB taxonomy): domain Bacteria; phylum Bacteroidota; class Bacteroidia; order Bacteroidales; family Lentimicrobiaceae; genus Lentimicrobium. The sequence goes on from WSXU01000026.1 coordinate 2,548, forward strand.
AGAAACCTTCTCCGGAAAGTGTCAGTAGCTCCTGATAAACGGGCTTTCCCTGCAACCAGTTGCTGCCGATAAAGAGGGATTTCATTTTCTTTGCCGGCAGGTGCTCTATCTGCAGCCAGCATCCGGTCATCCGGAAGATGGATTCCTTTAAAACTGAGGCTGCTGATAATGTATTCGAATCGGCTGTTTCTTCCACCACAATGTTGTAGAAAGGTCGGGAGCCTTCGGTAATAACCAGCTGGCCGGCTGAGGTTTGGCCTGAGATCAGAACAAGCACAAGGATAGAAACGGAAAGAAATTTTTTCATTTATCCATTATTGAGTTGCTCAAAGGTCAGGATTTATTTTAATTCAAATGATGACTTTTTCAAGTGGGGTTTAGGGAGATTGGTTTGAAAATTCAGTAAGGAGTAAGGAGTAAGGAGTAGGGAGTAGGGAGTAAGGAGTAGGGAGTAAGGAGTAAGGAGTAAGGAGTAAGGAGTAAGGAGTAAGGAGTAAGGAGTAAGGAGTAAGGAGTAGGGAGTAGGGAGTAGGGAGTAAGGAGTTTAGAGATAGAAGTCTGCTTCATTGCGCCAGGTTCGCTCCCTCGCTTAAGTCACTTTCTTTCGCTGAGTTCGCTGCCTCGCCATTAGAACACGGATGACGCTGATGAAATGCCCGCCTGCCCACCTTCGGCGGGTAAACCGAAGGCAGGGATAATCTTCTTCTTTGCCGTATTCGCTCCATCACTCCCTCGCTCCTTCGCTGAAGTCGCTCTCTCGCCCAATAGAACGCGGATGACACGCTTGCCTGCCGTATGGCAGGGATCAAACGCCCGCCTGCCGGCTGGCAGGGATGACCACGGATATTTCTCTTCTTTGCCGTATTCGCTCCATCACCGCCTCGCTCCCTCGCTGAAGTCGCTCCCTCTCCCCGGAATGCCGGACCAACCGGAAAGTCGGTTTCATTTCATCCTGCAGTTTGCAAAGTTCATCCGCCGTTTTGAACGCTTTATCAATTTTGATATGGATATCGCGAAGTGCCCCCGCATCTTTGCATCATACAAAACCAGAAAATGACAAGACATGAAACGTTTGTTTACTACCGCAGTGATTTTATTGATTTCGCTTTCATCGATGGCACAGTTTACCCAGACGATCCGTGGGCGTGTTACCGATAAGGAATCCAAGACCCCGCTTCCCGGGGCAACCATCCTGTTGTTAAACAGTGATCCGCTCATAGGAACCACCTCAGATGAAAATGGAAATTTCCGTCTAACGGGTGTGGCGCTCGGACGTCAGGGAATCAGCATCCGTTACATCGGATACAAAACAGCCAGCCTCGAAAACCTGATTGTACACTCAGCCAAGGAGGTCATCATCGAAGCCGAACTGGAGGAAAATGTAATCCAGACACAGGCGGTAGAGATCAAAGCCTATTCACTGAGGGATGAGACGATCAACCGGATGACGGCAGTCAGCGCCCGTTCCTTCTCGGTGGAAGAAACGGAGAAATATGCCGGGAGCCGCGGCGATGTGGCCCGTATGGCCATGAACTATGCCGGGGTTCTGGCAGCCAACGATCAGCGCAACGACATCATCATCCGCGGAAATTCACCCTCTGGATTATTGTGGAAACTCGAGGATGTCGACATTCCTAACCCGAATCATTTTGCCGAAAACGGCACTACCGGCGGCCCTGTGGGGATGCTGAACAACAACCTGCTGTCGAACAGTGATTTTATGACCGGCGCCTTTCCGGCTGAATACGGCAATGCCCTGAGCGGTGTTTTCGACCTCAAAATGCGCAACGGGAACAATGAGAAACACGAATTTCTCTTCCAGGTTGGATTCAACGGCTTTGAGCTTGGGGCTGAAGGTCCTTTCAGCAAAGGGAAAAAAGCATCCTATCTGGCCAACTTCCGGTATTCAACCATGGAGCTGATGGACGGACTCATTGATTTCGGTACCACCGGAATTCCCAAATACAAAGATCTCTCCTTTAAACTCAATTTCCCGATGAAAAAGGGTCGCATTTCTGTTTTCGCTCTTGGCGGCGACAGTGAAATCGCCATGCTCGACAGCAAGGACGGCAATGAGCAGGATCTTTATACCGACGAAGGTCAGGATCTGACCAACCGCTCTACCATGGCCGCTTCGGGAATCTCCTACACCAGGTTTTCAAACAGCCGTACCTATTATAAAATTATGCTTTCGGGCGTCTACCAGGATGGTGGGACCAAAATAGATACCCTCGACATTGCCAGTATCCCCCATCAGAAATATGACCAGCAGTACACCGAATTCAAAACCTCGCTTACAGGATTTGTGCATACCAAATACAACAGCCGGCTCTCCGCAAGGATGGGAGCGGGTATTGACAGGATGGGCTTTGATATCCTTTCGAAACAGTACAATTCAGAAGATCAGGGTATGCGTTCGATGATCGATTTCAGCAAATCGCTCAACAATGGGGTGAATCTTTTTTCTGCTTATGCCCAGGCCACTTACCGTTTTAACGACCGCCTGAGCATCATCCCCGGACTCCATTTTTCGTATTTCGACCTGAATGGATCCGCTGCCCTGGAGCCTCGCATCGGATTCAACTGGCAAGTGACTGAAAATAAAAAGCTGAGTTTTGGATACGGACTGCACTCACGCACCCAGACTTTGTCGGCTTATTTCTACGGTACCCATATGGAAGATGGTTCACTGGTGGAGACCAACAAGGAGCTGGACTTTACCAGATCGCACCAGTTTGTCATGGCTTACGACTGGTTGCTGACCTCCAACACCCGGTTTAAGGCCGAAGCATATTATCAGGACCTTTACAATGTGCCGGTTGAAGAACAAAGCAGTTCGTTCAGCATGCTCAATACCGGGGCAAGCTGGGGGCTGGGATCTGAAGACAGCCTGGTTAACAGGGGGAGCGGCTTCAACTACGGCCTTGAGTTTACCATGGAGCGGTTCTTCAGTCGTAACATTTATTATCTGGCTACCCTTTCACTGTTTCAGTCGAAATATGAAGGAAGCGACGGCGTGGAGCGGAATACTGCATTTAACGGAAACTATGTGTTGAATATGCTGGTAGGCAAAGAGTTTCCCATCAACCCGCGGTCAACCTTTTTTGTTGACTTTAAACTGTCTTATGCCGGTGGTAAATGTTATACCCCGGTTGATCTGGCGGCTTCACAGGCAGCGGGTACGACAAAGTATGATGAAACCAAAGCCTTCAGTGAGCGGTTCGACCCGTTTTTCAAAGCCGACATCAAGGTCGGGTACCGCATGAATGGTAAAAAGCTTTCGCATGAATGGTTGTTTTATGTGGAGAACTTTACCAATAACAGGAATGTATTGCTCCAGGCCTACAGTAAGTCACAAAACGAAGTGAAAGACCTCTACCAGCTCGGATTCTTCCCGATGGCCCAGTACAGGTTGCATTTCTGATAAAGATAATCCACTGGTATCCTGTCAGTCCCGGGATGAGAATCCGGGGTTTACAGGATACCTGCTTCAACAAATGGAGCCCCCATGAGGAGTGGAAATTGACCTCAACCATAATAAAGTGAATCGATTGTCATATATTTATTCCGCTTTTTCAGCAAATCCGGGTATCGCTATTCTGAACGGAGTTTCCGGTTCAGTGGATGGCTTTCCCTCAAAGTTTTAATCCGATTGAAGGATTGCTTTGAATGATTTATCAAACCATGCTTATTAAAATCCGTGAACAGATTCACCCATGAGAGAACCAAAGGATTTCAGTTTTGAACCTGATTATAAATACAAGCCAGACAAAAGAGAGGTGTTGACCCGGGTCATCGGAATCCTGGTGATTTCAGTTCTTTTCCCGGTGATTCGCTTTGACAATCCTTCAACAGATGCAGGATTTCTGAAAATTGTGCTGGTTTCGCTTGTTTGTACTGCGCTTTTGTGGAATGGCAGCATGTTAATTATCAATTACTCGGTATCGAAGTTTTCTGTTTTCAGGGAACCGGTCAAATTGCTGGTGATCCAGGTGATTTCACTGGCATTGTTTGTGGTAGGGGTAGAGTCGGGCAACATCTGGGCCATTGAGCATTTTCTGGGTGTACCTATGAACCAGGGTGAAAAGGTTAGTTTTGTCGCCACAGGTCTGCTGATTACCTTTATGATCAGTGCCATTTATGCTTCGGTCTCCTTTTTCCTTGAATGGAAATCAAACATGCTGAAAACCCAGGCGCTGGAGAAAGCCAACATGGAAGCCCGCTACGAAACCCTCCGCAACCAGGTAAATCCACACTTTTTATTCAATAGTCTCAACACCCTGTTGATGCTGGTAAACGACAATCCCGTTGCCAGCAGGTATGTGGAGAGTGTTTCGGAGTTTATGCGTTATATGCTGAATTCGAGGGAGAAAGAGGTGGTGTTGCTGCGCGATGAAATAAAAATGGCCAGGGAATTTGTCTATATTCAGCAAAGCAGGTTCGGGGAAAAGCTTTCGGTTTCATTCGACGTGCAGGAAAACTTTTTCCATTATGCCGTACCCCCGCTTGCCCTGCAGATGCTGATTGAAAATGCATTGAAACACAATGTCATTTCCCGCGATAATCCGCTGCATGTGAAGGTATATGTTGCAGATGATTCCTGGCTGGTGGTTGAGAACAACATTCAGCCGAAAATTGACAAAGAGCCGTCTACCGGGGTGGGGCTTGCCAATATCCGCGACCGGTACCTCTTCCTTTCGGGAAAAGAGGTAATCGTGAAGCAAAAGGACAATAAATTTGTTGTCATGCTACCGCTGTTCGAAAGGCAATTCTGAGGAGAAATAAATAAATATAAATTGTTCCTTTTCAAAGGCAAAATCAATAGGTATCATTGAATTGATCCGGTTAAACCAGTCTGAAAAATCTTAGTGAACCATAGTGCTCTCGGTGCATGAGTGGTGGAAAGACGGGCTGGGTAAAAGAATAACCACATAGGCACATAGGGCACATAGAAACACATAGAAAAAATGTCTGAAAGGAACAATCATAGTGCATTTGAGTACTCTCAGTGTCCCCGTCTGCCCTCCTTTGGCGGGCTTGTCCGCCTTTGGCGGATAAACCGGCGGGCAGTTTCGTGGTGAATAAACAGCAAACAAGGCAAGGGAATGAATTTTATCAACGGATCATTTTGTCATCGAAAAATTTCTTAGTGAACCTTAGTGCTCTCAGTGCCTCAGTGGTTAAATATGTTAGGTATACCGGCAATTGCAATAACCGGGATACTCTGTGAATCCGGGATCCGAAGCAGGGTTCCCCAAAATATCAAAGGACAATGAAAATATTAATCATTGAAGACGAAGAACTGGCAGCCGCCAGGATGAAACAGTTGCTTGAAGAACTGGAGCCCGGTTGTGCGCTGTATGGCCCGTTCGACACCGTTACTGCTTCCATTGCCCACCTGAAGGAGAACCGGGACTATGACCTGATTTTTCTGGATATCCAGCTGGCCGATGGCAAGAGCTTCTCCATCTTTGAATCGGTAAGGATTGATATTCCGGTCATTTTTACCACGGCCTTCGACGAATATGCCCTGCAGGCCTTCGACCTTAACAGCATCGATTACCTGTTGAAGCCGGTAAACCGCGATAAGCTGAGCAACAGCCTTGAAAAATTCAGGAAAATCAAGCACTTCTATGGTGGAGACAGCCCCAATCATCGCCTGTATGAGATGATCACCGAATTGAAATCTCAGGTGGGGGCGTATTACCGCGACCGGTTCCTGATCAGTAAAGGCAACGCGATGATCCCGGTGAAAGCCGGTGAAATCGCCTGTATCTACGCGGAAGACAAAGCTGTGCTGCTGTTTACGAAGGAAGGTAAGCGGTACGTCATCCCCAATACCATCGAAGAGCTGGAAACCAGTCTCGATCCCCGGCTGTTTTTCAGGGTAAACAGGCAGTGCATTGTTTCAGCCGATGTCATCAGCAAAGTGCACAACTATTTTAACTTTAAGCTGAAGCTCGAACTGCAGCCCGATCCGGGCATCGAAATCATCGTCAGCCGCTCCCGCAGTGCCGGATTTAAGGGGTGGATGAACGGGGGTTGAGGGTCAGTTGAAATTTGTTCGGCGTTGGAAGTTAATGGATTGACGTCGGTCGTTAGGTGTCTGTCTGTAAGTTTCGATTTCTGCTGCATCTGGTTGAATTTCCACAGCAGGAAATTTATTTTTCACGTGTGGAAATTTACTTTTTCACGTGTAGAAATTATATTTTTCACGTGAGGGAATTTATTTTTCACGTGTAGAAATTACCATCACCCGGAATATTACGGCGCAGTTGGAATGCAATTGCGGTCAAAAGGATCCTAAAATTGAATTAAATATTACTCCTGCAATTCATGACAATTCAAAAAAAAGGAACCCTCCCAGATCCCTTTTCTCACTTATACAAAAGCCTTAGAAATTAGACATTAGACATTCTAACAGCCTTACTTCCTCGCATCAATCAAAATCTCGAGCATCTTGATCGCTGCATCCGGAATCACTGTGCCGGGGCCAAAGATGGCCATAGCGCCGGCTTTACAAGGCTTTGGTTGTGGAAAATGATAAGAAGGCCGGTTTGTCCGGCAAAATTCATTATTGTATAACACAAACTCATGGATTTATCAGATAGCTGGAAAAAAAATATGAAATTAATTGGTCTTTTTATTCAAAATAGTGTATGTTTGGTGTCGGTATTTATATAAATACAGACACCGTGATAACAAGAATTATTGAATCAACCTTGATGACATCGCTTAAGCCTGGCAATGTAACGGGTCTTTTTGGAGCCCGCAGGACAGGAAAAACGATATTAATGGAATCCATCCGGAAAAAATTGTCAACCCAAAAGGTTTTGCATGTGCAGGGAGAGAATCTTGATGTTTCGGAAATACTTTCGAGTCAACGGTTATCAGTATTACAGAATTTTGTTAATGGATATGATTTCCTGTTTGTAGATGAAGCACAGAAAATAAGAAATATTGGGTTGAACCTGAAACTGATTGTAGATTCAATACCCGGAATAAGTGTATTTGTGACCGGGTCTTCCGCGTTTGACCTTCGGGGGAATATTGGTGAGCCATTAACCGGACGTAGCACATTTTATAACCTTTACCCGTTTGCCCTGGGTGAGCTGGAAGAGGATTTTCTTACATCAAAAGAGAATCTCGAAAAAAAGCTGATTTTCGGACTTTATCCTCAGGTTGTGAATGCAATCAATGATGAAGAAAGAATTAAAGTACTTGAATCCATCCGGGACGGATATCTCCTCAGGGATATACTTGAACTGGATAATCTGAAGGATTCAATCTTTATAATAAACCTTCTCCGGTTGTTGGCTTTTCAGATAGGACAAGATGTTTCGCTTGCTGAGCTTGCAGCCAATCTGAGGGTAAGCCGGAAAACCGTAGAGCGTTACCTTGAATTGCTGGAGAAAAGTTTTATCTTATTTTCAACCCGGGGATTTAGCCGTAACCTGAGGAAGGAGTTTTCAAAATCACCCCGTTATTACTTTTGGGACAATGGAATACGAAACTCCGTTATTTCAAACTTCGGTCGTCTTGCTGTGAGGGATGATACAGGTCGGCTCTGGGAAAACTTTTGCATATCTGAGCGGATGAAAATTAACCATTATAATCAGCGGTCGGTCAATTGCTATTTCTGGAGAACTTACGATCAAAAGGAAATTGATCTGATTGAAGAATCAAACGGACAGTTATCTGCTTTTGAGTTTAAATGGTCAGTGAATAAAGGCAAAGTTCCAAAGGACTTTATTGATAATTACCCTGGCTCAACCTTTGCGGTGATAAATCCTGAAACCTATCTTCCATTTATTAAGAGGAAAGAGCGTATGTAGAAATCAATATAATCAAACTGTTTTCCTGAAAATCAGAATGAAACATACACCGGTACAACGGAATTAGGACAAAAAAAAGGAACCCTCCCGGATCCCTTTTTAACTTTTAACTTTTTACTTTAGACTTTTTACTTTTTACTTTTTACTTTTTACTTGACCCTTACTTCCTCGCATCTATCAAAATTTCAAGCATCTTGATCGCTGCATCCGGAATCACCGTGCCCGGGCCAAAGATGGCCATAGCACCGGCTTTGTAAAGGAAGTCATAGTCCTGTGCCGGGATCACCCCGCCCACAATCACCATAATGTCCTCGCGGCCGAGTTTTTTCAGTTCCTCAATCACCTGGGGAACCAGGGTTTTGTGGCCGGCGGCAAGACTGGAAACACCCAGTACATGCACATCGTTTTCCACCGCCTGACGTGCGGCTTCGGCCGGGGTCTGGAACAGCGGTCCGATGTCCACATCAAATCCGATATCGGCATAACCGGTGGCGACTACCTTGGCGCCACGGTCATGTCCGTCCTGGCCCATCTTGGCAATCATAATACGGGGGCGGCGGCCTTCCATGGCGGCAAATTTGTCGGCCAGTTCGCAGGCTTTCTTATAGCTGCTGCTGTCGGCCGATTCGGAGGAGTATACTCCTGAAATTGAACGTATCACGGCTTTGTACCTTCCATATACTTTTTCGAGTGCCATGGATATTTCACCCAGCGAGGCACGTTTGCGGGCGGCGTCGATGGCCAGGGCCAGCAGGTTGCCTTCGCCCGTTTGGGCGGAAGTGGTCAGGGCATCCAGGGCAATTTGTACTTCTTCGTTGTTGCGGTTGGCGCGCAGGGTAGCCAGGCGTTTCAGCTGAGCTTCGCGAACGGCCGTATTATCCACCTCGAGGGTGTCCATGGGGTCTTCCTTGGCCAGCCGGTATTTGTTGATGCCTACGATGGTGTCGCGTCCGGAGTCGATGCGGGCCTGTTTGCGGGCAGCGGCCTCTTCGATGCGCATCTTGGGAATGCCGGTTTCAATGGCTTTGGCCATGCCACCGAGTTGTTCCACCTCTTCGATCAGGGTCCAGGCCTTGTGCATCAGCTCATGGGTGAGGGCTTCCACATAATAGGAACCTCCCCATGGATCCACCACCTTGCAGATGTTGGTCTCTTCCTGCAGGTAGATCTGGGTGTTGCGGGCGATGCGGGCCGAGAAGTCGGTCGGCAGCGCGATGGCTTCGTCGAGGGCGTTGGTGTGAAGGCTCTGGGTGTGGCCCAGGGCGGCGGCCAGCGCTTCCACAGCGGTGCGGGTTACATTGTTGTAAGGATCCTGTTCGGTGAGACTCCAGCCCGAGGTCTGTGAGTGGGTGCGGAGTGCCATCGATTTGGCATCCTTCGGGTTGAACTGATTCACAATTTTGGCCCACAGCATACGGGCAGCACGCATCTTGGCGATTTCCATAAAATGGTTCATGCCGATGCCCCAGAAGAAGGAGAGGCGCGGGGCGAAGGCGTCGACGTTGATGCCTGCCTGTATCCCGGTGCGGATGTATTCCAGTCCGTCGGCCAGGGTGTAGGCCAGCTCGATGTCGGCGGTGGCGCCGGCTTCCTGCATATGGTAACCACTGATGGAGATCGAGTTGAATTTCTTCATGTTCTTCGAGGTAAACTCAAAGATGTCGGCAATGATCTTCATCGATGGGGTGGGCGGGTAGATGTAGGTGTTGCGCACCATAAACTCCTTCAGGATGTCGTTCTGGATGGTCCCGCTGAGCTTGTCCATCGAAACACCCTGCTCTTCGGCAGCCACGATGTAGAAGGCGAGTACGGGAAGAACGGCACCGTTCATGGTCATCGAAACCGACATTTTATCGAGCGGGATCTGGTCGAACAGGATCTTCATGTCGAGGATGGAGTCGATCGCCACGCCGGCTTTACCCACATCGCCAACAACACGCTCGTGGTCAGAGTCGTAGCCGCGGTGTGTGGCCAGGTCAAAGGCAACCGAGAGGCCCATCTGACCGGCGGCCAGGTTACGGCGGTAGAAAGCGTTTGACTCTTCAGCTGTGGAGAATCCGGCATACTGACGGATGGTCCAGGGTTTCATCACATACATGGTGCTGTAAGGCCCGCGTAGAAAGGGCGCGATACCTGCAGCATAGTTGAGATGCTCCATCCTGTCAAGGTCGGCAGCCGTGAAAACCGGCTTCACCGGAATCTGTTCGGTGGTCATCCACTCGCTGCCACTGGCAGGGGCGGTACCTTTTGCTGTTCCGAACGACCGGAGGTTTACATGTTTAAAATCGGGACGCATATCTTGATTTGTTTTCGATTCTTATTGGTTTAATTTATTTCGGATTTCGGATTTCGGACCAATTGCATTTAGTTAAGAAAAATTGTCTTCGACTACGCTCAGACTGACAGTCACCCTGAGCGTAGTCGAAGGGTGTACCATCTTACTCCGATAACCGCAATCTACAATTACAACATCACCCCAAGTTTCTGCTGAAACACATACAAAGTGTCAAGCACATTGGTACGGACATGGATAAACTCATCCACGCCGGCAGCTTTCAGGCTGTCAACGATTTCTTTCGGATATCCGGCTACAACAACCTGAACTTCAGGGTTTGCTTTTTTAAGAAGGGTTGCGGCAAGTGGTGCGATTTCAGCATATTCTTCGTCGCTGCTGCAGAGCACCACAATGTCTGCTTCGGCTTTCAATGCGTCCTTTACCCCTTCTTCAACGGTGCTGAAACCTGCATTGTCAGTCACCTTATACCCGGCACAGCCGAATAAGTTGGTACTGAAACCTGCCCTTGCCTTGCGCATGGCCAGGTTGCCGATGGTCAGCAGGAAAACGTGGGGGCGCTTGTTGCCTTCATTTTCCCAGATCTCGGTAGCCAGTCTGAGGTCTTCAAAATCGTCGGTGCCACGGAAGATGCTGATGGTTAAGTATTTTGGTGTCAGACCGGGAATTTCAGTCTCTTCGGTCTCTCCGGCTTCTTCTTCGACCTGAATCCGTTGCAGAACGTTTTCGCTGGTGTTGGGATACTGGTTGGTGCCCAGCACGATGGTTTTGCGGGAGGCGATTTCGGCCCTGCGCTGTTTTGCACTTTCATTCACCCTATCCTGAACAAAGCCTGTTTTTATGGCTTCAATCATACCCCCTTTTTCCTCGACTTCCAGGAAGAGTTTCCAGGCAGCATCGGCAAAGGCGGCGGTGAGTGATTCTATATAATAAGATCCGGCAGCGGGATCCACCACTTTCTCCAGGCTTGATTCCTCTTTCAGAATAATCTGCTGGTTGCGGGCGATACGCAGCGAAAAGTCGTCGGGTTCTTTGTAATCAAGGTCAAATGGCAGCACCGTGATCAGGTCGGCTCCGCCGATGGCGGCCGACATGGCTTCGGTAGTGGTGCGCAACAGGTTGACATACGGATCGTAAATCGTCTTGTTCCAGTTGGCTGTGGTCGCATGGATGTGCATCTTGGCGGATTCCGGGTTGGCCGGTTTGTATTGTTCCACGATGCGCGCCCAAAGCATGCGGGCTGCCCTGAGTTTGGCTATCTCAGGGAAATAGTTTGATCCGGTGGTGAAGGCAAAAACAATCCGTGAAGCTGCCTGGTCTATACTCAGACCTTTCCCAGTAAGGAAAGCAAGATAATCGTTGCCGGAAGCCAGGGCAAAGGCCAGTTCCTGAACTAGCGTTGAACCTGAATTATGAAAATACTGTCCGTTCACGGTGATCACCCTGAATCCGGGCATATCTTTTTCAGCCAGATCAATCAGATCGACAGCTTCGAGCAAATCTTCTTCCTGTGAATAATGGAAATTGCCTTTCAGCAGCAGGTAGCTGATGGGGTCGAAATCAACCGAACCCCTGACTTTTTTAACATCGGTGCCGGTGGACTTAAGGCCTTCTTCCAACCAGCCCATAAATTGAATATAAGAGCGTGATGAATTGAAATGCAGGCTGTTTTCCCCTGCATTGACACCTTTCAGCATCTTTGTCACTTCGGCTGAACCAGTGAGGTTTTGTGCGTTAAGCGACAAAGCTGTGGCACCCCTGGTAACGGCATCGATGGCCTGGGCGTTTGCTGTCACCGGATCCGGAGTTTCAATACTCTGGCAAATTTCCCAGTCGTTCTTTTCGGTATTTGTACCCCGAAGGAAGGGAAAAACGCCCGGGAGCGAATTCATCTGATCTTTCAGACCTTCGAGGTCTTCGGCTCTGTAATAAGGTTTAATGCTGAAACCTTCAGCCGTTTTCCAGATTAGTTTTTTTTCGTAGTCGGCCCCTTTCAGGTCTTCAGTTATCTTAGCTTCCCACTCTGTTGTTGACACACCCGGGAATTCTGAAAGAATACCGGCGGTTTTGTCCTTTTTTTCTGTATTTTCCATCACGCGTAACGGATTATATGGTTTGATGCAACCTTTGCGCAGATTGATTGTTGACGTTGAAGTTTTAAGCGGTGCAAAGGTATAGGTTTTTTTATCCTGCAAACGTTTTTTAGCTTATTTTGACAGTTCGTATCAACTGGATTTCCGCCTTAAAGATACATGTAAAAAACTCAATATGAATATATTAATCAGTGGATCAACCGGTTTGGTCGGGCAGAGGTTAAAAGAAGTCCTGCTCACAAAAGGGCATAAGGTTTCAGGCATTGGCCGTGCTGACTTTTCGGGACCGGAGGAATCTCTTAATGCAAAGGTTGGACAGGCCGATGTGGTGATCAATCTTTCGGGCGCACCCATTGTGGCAAGGTGGACTGAGTCGTACAAAAGGGAGATCATGGAAAGCCGTATTCTTACTACCCGGCGGTTGGTGAAAGCCATGAAAAGTGCTACTGCATGGCGGGGGCTGTATATTTCTGCTTCGGCCGTCGGGATTTATCCCGAAGGAGATGTATTCACTGAAGGCAATGCGCGGTTTGGAAATGATTTTCTTGCAGAAGTCTGCAAGGCGTGGGAAGCAGAGGCAATAAGAGCCAGACCTCTGGCAAAGGTGGCGGTTTTCAGGCTCGGGATAGTCCTTTCGGGTGAGGGTGGTGCTTTGAAGAAAATGCTGCTGCCTTTTAAATTGGGTTTGGGTGGCCCGATAGCCTCAGGCAAACAGGGCTTTTCATGGATTCACATCGATGACCTGGTGAATGCTTATCTTTTTGTGATGGAGAAACAGTTGGATGGTGTCTTTAACCTGACATCTCCAAACCCAACTGACAATGCGGGGTATACCAGGGCATTGGGTAAGGTACTGCACAGGCCGGTATTTACGCCTCTTCCGGCATTTGCACTGCGGCTGTTGTTTGGTGAAGGGGCAACCATGCTCACCGGCGGCCAGAAGGTATTGCCCGGGCGATTGCTCAACGAAGGGTTTGTATTCGGTTTTCCTGAGATTGAAGCGGCCCTGCAGGACCTTATCGGGAAATAATATTTCAGAGTTTGAATATATACCACCAGCAGTCCATGGGCTCAAACGGCTATTATCATTGATCAGTTTCAGCCCATTGGCCGGTTATTTCACACACTGAGAATTTCGAAGTTGCGCTGAATGATTCCATGCTCTTATTGCTAAAGCATGCCGGAATATTATAATCAGATACTTTGTGAATTCTAAAAGATCCTTTTTCATACACTACTTCAGCAGGTCTTCCGGTAGTCGGCAAGTGAAGCCGGAGGAGAATAAAATATACTGGAAAGTCAGGTGAAATATTCATTGCATAAAACAGAAATAATCGTATATTTAGACTGATATTCTGACACTTCCGATTAATGATTCAGTTAGGTTATTGTTCTGTAATTAATATAAACATGCGATAGTTATGAATATGTTTTCTGATACCGATATCCTGCTCGTCGAAGATAACCCCGACGATGCGGAACTGACCAAAAGGGCGCTGAGAAAAAACAACCTGGCCAACAATCTGGTACATGTGATTGATGGTGAGGAGGCGCTTGACTATCTTTTTGCCCGGGGCAGATTTGCCAACCGAACAGTTGGAATCGGACCAAGGCTGATTTTGCTGGATCTGAAACTACCCAAAGTTGATGGGCTTGAAGTCCTCCGGGAAATCAAAGCCAGCCCTTTAACGAATTTTATTCCTGTGGTTGTGCTCACCTCATCAAAGGAGGAGCGCGACATCGTTGACAGCTACAAACTGGGTGTAAACAGCTACATTGTGAAACCGGTTGAATTCAAGCGGTTCATCGAGGTGGTCGGGGAACTGGGTTTGTATTGGCTGTTGTTGAATGAATCGCCATTTAAATAGGCCATTTTATGATCAGCAAGAACCGTGTTCGTTCTGCCTTTTTTAACATCTTTTAACCTGCCGTTTGATAAAGACTGTTTATATTGTCCCGCTTTTTAAAATCTACACCTATGACTCATTGTTACAGAAGAATGCTTGGTATGTTGCTGTTACTCATGGTTTCAGCAGGAACCTATGCCATGGACGATGCACGTTTGCTGCGTTTCCCCGATATCAATAACAACCTTGTTGCCTTCGTGTATGCAGGCGACATCTGGACTGTGGAGGCAGGCGGAGGGAATGCCCGCCGGCTCACTTCCCACGAAGGGCTTGAACTTTTCCCTAAAATTTCACCTGATGGGAAATGGATTGCCTTCTCAGCTGAGTATTCAGGAACACGACAGGTTTTTGTAATGCCTTCACAAGGAGGATCTCCCCGCCAGCTTACTTTTTATAACTCCGTAGGCATTATGCCGCCCAGGGGGGGCTGGGACAATGCTGTGCTTGACTGGACGCCCGATAGCAAACAGATTATGTTTCGTGGTAACCGGACCGAGTTCGGCGATCGCAATGGTAAATACTTTCTCGTAGGACTGGATGGTGGTCTGGAGAAACCGCTGCAGATTGTAAACGGTGGATTTGCAGTACTGTCGCCCGACGCGAAGAAAATCTGCTTCACCCCGGTTGACCGGGAATTCCGCACCTGGAAAAGGTATAAGGGCGGCCGTGCCACCAACCTGTGGATTTATGACCTTGCCGGAAACACTTCAGAGCAGATTACCGAATTTGCAGGTACTGACCAGTGTCCGACCTGGTATGGCGACAACATCTATTATGCTTCCGACCGCGATCTGAGGCTGAATATCTATCGGTATAACACTAAGTCGAAGCAGACTGAACAGCTGACTTTTCACAAGGATTTTGACGTGATGTGGCCTTCAGGCGAAAACGGACAACTGGTGTATGAAAACGGTGGTTTTATTTATAAGTTGAATCTGGGCACAGGCGTTTCGGAGAAAATCATCGTGAACCTGAATTTTGATAATCCCAATCTGGTGCCTTACTTCAAAAATGTGAAAGACGACATCAACAGCTTCACTGTTTCGCCTACAGGAAAACGTGCACTTTTTGATGCCCGTGGCGATATCTTTTCGGTTCCGGCTGAGAACGGAGTGATTGAAAACCTGACACAATCCCAGGGTGTCAGGGAAATCTACCCTGCCTGGTCGCCCGACGGAAAGTATATTTCATACTTCTCTGATGCAACAGGTGAATACGAGATTTACCTTCTCGAAAATAAAAAGGGAGCAAAAGCACGTCAGCTTACCAGCAACTCAGCGGCATGGAAATATGAGGCGGAATGGTCTCCCGACAGTCGGTACATGCTTTATTCCGACCGCACACTCAAACTCTGGTTGCTCGATGTTCAGACCGGCGTCCAGAAGGAAGTAGACAAAGGGGCAAACAGCGAAATCCGGGCTTATGGTTTTTCGCCCGATTCTAAATGGATCACCTATCAGAAGGAGGGCAGCAATGAACAGGCTGCAGTCTGGGTGTACAACATCACAGATTCAAAGAACTATCAGATCACCGATAACTCCTTCGATGATGTTTCCCCGGTTTTTTCAAAGGACGGCAATTATATCTTCTTTGCCTCCAACCGTGATTTTAACCTGGCTTTCTCAAGTTTTGAGTTCAATTACCTGTATAACAAGGCAACCCGTATTTATGCAGTGGTGCTGAAGGCCGACGGCCCCAAACTTACAAAGGAAAAAAACGATGTGGAAGAGGTGAAAGATGCTGTAAAGACCGATGAGCCGAAAAAAGACAAAAAGGTGAAGCCGGATGCCAAAGAAGAAAAGAAGGATGAAGGTGTGAAAGTGGTGATTGATATGGAAGGCATTGCCGGCCGGATCATAGCACTTCCCATGGAAGCCGGAGATTATTTCGGGCTGGCTGCGGTTGACGGTGGACTGCTTTACGTGAGTGGCGGAAAAATGATGCGTTACAGCATCGAAGATGAGAAAGCGGAAGAGATCATCGATAAGGCTTTTAACTATGCAGTTTCTGCTGATGGCAAGATGGTGCTTTACAATGCGGGTGGTGATTATGGCATCTGTAAGATTGCCCCCGGGCAGAAACCAGGAACCGGCAAACTTGACCTTGGGCGGATGGAGATGAAAATTGACCCACGCAAAGAGTGGAATCAGATTTATACCGATGGCTGGAGAATCTTCCGTGATTATTTCTATGTCAATAACCTGCATGGTGTTGACTGGGCCGGTCTGAAGGAAAGATATGGTGCCATTGTGCCTTTCGTTGGTCATCGCGCTGACCTTGATTATATCCTGAGTGAGATTGTTGCTGAATCCAATACAGGTCACTCTTATGTTGACTGGGGAGATTTTAAACAGGTGAAGCGGGTTGAAGGTGGATTGCTTGGTGCTGAACTTGTGGCCGATGAGGCGGCAGGCCGTTACCGGATAGCAAAAATATATGACAGTGAAAACTGGAACCCTGAACGTCGTTGCCCGCTTTCAGAGCAGGGTGTGAACGTGAAGGAAGGCGACTACCTGATCAGCATCAATGGCAGGGAAATAACCCTGAAGGACAACCCTTATGAATTTCTTGAAAATCTGGCCGACAGGAAAGTTGAAATTTCGGTCAATACCAGCGGGGAAGCCACCGGTGCCCGCACCTGCCTGATTGAGCCGGTGAAAAGTGAGCTGGATCTGATGTACCTCGACTGGGTTAATGAGCGCAGGGCATTGGTTGATAAGCTTTCGGGCGGAAAGATCGGTTATATTCATGTGCCCAATACGGCTGTTGAAGGAAACCGGGAACTGCACCGGGGGCTTTATGCCTATCACGACAAGGAAGCCCTGATTATCGATGACCGTTACAATGGTGGTGGATTCATTCCCGATCGTATGGCCGACCTGCTCGACCGGAAAACGCTCAGCTACTGGCATCAGAATAACCTGCTGCCAGGAAGGGCACCTGCCATTGCCCACGACGGGCCCAAAGCCATGCTGATCAATGGCTATTCATCATCGGGCGGGGATGCATTCCCATACTATTTCAAGAAGCTCGGACTTGGAAAACTGATCGGGACCCGCACCTGGGGCGGTCTGGTTGGTATTTCGGGTAATGCCCGCCTGGTAGATGGTGGAAACATTTCTGTTCCCCGTTTCGGAATCTTTGATGAAAACAGTGAATGGATCATCGAAGGCATCGGTGTATATCCTGACGTTGAAGTGGTTGACCGCCCCGAGCAACTGGCAAAAGGTGTTGACCCATGCATCGAAAAAGCTGTTGAGATGCTTATGAAGGAGTTGGAAACAAACCCTGTGAAGAAGGTTAATCCGCCGGCACCGCCCGACAGATCTGGCTGGAATGAAAAGGATATAAAATAACACAATATATTGCTTCCCCTTAATCATTGCAATATTTCAATCAGTTAAAACAATCGGTCCGGAGTAGGTGTACACCGCTCCGGATTTTTTATACCAGAGGTTCTATCCTGTGGTAGATTCAACCTGAAGGTACATGGAATGAACCAGTTGCTGTTAAATAATTGTTAATTTTTACCTCTGTTTATCTCAAAAATGGAGGGAATTACCTCTATTTGATAAGGTACATATCTAATTATCAGTTAAAACCAACGATAAAACCATTCGGATAGGGTTTAATCCGGGTCCTGATGAGGCATTTTACCTCATATAAGTTTGCATTTCCTTCGTAATACATTGTATATTTGTATATTCTGATTTTTCAGAGACAACGACACATTGTTCCTGCGGTAAATCAATGCCGTCGGGAAATCCGCCACGGGCGAGGGAATTTTCCAGTATATCCTGCGTGAACACATTAGGTTTTGCCTTGTGAATGTCTGTCGCTGCTAACTGAAATCAAATGTAAAAATTATGATAAAAAAATGGTTATACCTTACCTGCCTGTTGATTCTTTCTTTTTTTGCTGAATCACAAACATTATTCCGTACCGGAACTTTCCTTCACCATTCTACCGGATTGAACATATGGGGCCCGAATGGTTCTCCGACAAGTATCCCCCAGGAAATAAGCAATTACAATGCAGTTCACGGATATACCGGAAGTGCAGCCGTAGAGATGGATCAGCAGTGGTGGCCCAGCGGTGGTGATAACGAATGGGAATACTGGCACCGTATATTCGACAATCAAGTGCCGGGGTTGAGCATTACATCGGTTATGAATAACAATAAGATTGTGGTAATAAAATCCTGCTTTCCCTCTTCGGAGATGACCGGAATAGGACAACCGTCGGACACGCTTAACCCAACCACAAAATCGGTATATAATTACAAATGGCACTGGAGAAGCATCGTACGGGTGATGGCTCAGCGCCCTCAGAATTTCTTTGCCATATGGACCAATGCACCGCACGTGGTGGGTGCCACCAATCCGCTGGCTGCTTCTCTTACAAAGCAGTTTACCACCTGGGCCAAAGATACCCTCGCACAGGGCCTTGATCCCGAAATGGGAGCCTTCCCTGCGAATATATATGTTTTCCATTATTTTGCGAAACTGACCGATGCAAATGGTTATGAGATGCCTCAATACGCCATCAGCAGTTCCGACAGCCATCCGAACGGAAATGCCACTGCTCTGGTGGCTCCGCAATTTGTAAACGAAATTTTTAATGCAGCCATAGCTTATGAGATCGGCAATGGGTTGGTTGTAACACCATCCTCACAGGCTGTTTCAGCCTCTGCCGGATCAGTGAATTTTAATGTGGTTACAAACAGTGCCTGGACTGCGACAAGCAGTCAGCCCTGGTGTACCGTTACGCCATCAGGCTCAGGCAGTGGTGTGTTGATGGCTTCTTTCAACGAGAATCATGCGTTGGCACGTTCAGCTACGATTACAGTCAGCGCTTCGGGACTTCCTGATGTTGTTCTCACCGTAAATCAGGCTGCCAATCCTGGTAAACTTTTGAACCTGAGTTTGTTACTTGAAGGATTGTATGCCTCAAATGGTCAGATGAATCAGGCTTATGATGCAGACGGACCACGCTTCAGGGAAGGAGTTGCCGACCTCATTGATGTGGAGTTGCATAATGCAACCAACTACAGTTCAATTGTATTTAGTTCGGAAGGTGCAGAACTGTCTACCTCAGGACTTGCTTCCGTCAATATCCCACAATCGCTTTATGGGAGCTATTACATCACAATCAGACACCGAAATTCTATTGAAACCACGACTGCTGCTGCGGTGTCGTTTTCCGGGCAGGTGACTGGATACAGTTTTAACCTTCCTTCGAAAGCTTACGGAAATAACCTGAAACACCTGGGCGGTTCATATTACGCTGTCTATGGTGCTGATGTGGATCAGAACGGTATCGTTGATACCGCTGATATCACCGGTTTTGATAATCTTTCGGCCAATTTCGCGAACGGTTATTTCCCTGAGGATGTAAATGGTGATGGTTCAATAGATACTGCGGATATAACCACGCTGGACAATAACCAATTCTCATTTATCGGGATGTTACACCCCTGATGATAAAATTTTAATATACCGGAATCCTTCAGGAACTTATTGGTTATGAACATTTTTATATAACCTTTGGATAAAAAAAAGATTAATATGGAAGTGAACTGACAAAAGCAGTTACGCTGTATGCAGGGACAACAAAGTGTTGATTTACATTGTCAGAAATTCAACATACTGAAACAAATAACTTTTTTTGTTGTTTTTGAAATATTGTTTAAGTTTACATTGGAATAACAAAATTTTCTGATCCTGACGGGGGGAGCTTCGGGACGCATTATTACCAGCACTCAGAATCTGAGAATGCAGGTAAACAGCTAACAATAATGCCTTCATTTAGGACAGAAGCTTATTTACAAAATTGTTAAAGATGAGTGTTTTCAAATATTATGCCTGGTTACTGGTATTCATTGTCCTGATACCTTTATCACCTTCGGCACAAACCTTATTCCGCAGCGGCACTTTCCTTCACCATTCTACAGGACTTAACATCTGGGGCCCCAATGGTTCATCCACCAGTATTCCCCAGGAAATGGTCAATTATAACACTGCTCACGGTTATACCGGGACCAGCGCGGTAACCATGGGACAGCAGTGGTGGCCCAGTGGCGGAAACAACGAATGGGAATACTGGCACCGCATATTCGATAATGAAGTGCCCGGGTTGAACATCTTCTCGGTGATGAACAACAACAAAATCGTCGTAATCAAATCCTGCTTCCCTTCATCCGAAATGACAGGTGTGGGTCAGCCTTCAGATACGCTTACCCCGACCATTAAATCAATTTATAACTACAAGTGGCACTGGCGGAATATCATTGGTGTCATGGCCTCGAGGCCGCAGAATTTCTTTGCCATCTGGACCAATGCACCCCATGTGCAGGGAAATACGAATCCAACAGCTGCTTCTCTTGCAAAAAAGTTTACCACATGGGCCAAGGATACCCTTGCCCAGGGTCTCGATCCGGAAATGGGAGCCTTGCCCCCGAACATTTATGTGTTCCATTACTTTTCGAAACTTACCGATGCCAATGGATATGAGCTGCCTCAGTATGCCATCAGCAGTTCCGACAGTCATCCGAATGGCACTGCCACAGCCCTGGTGGCCCCCCAGTTTGTGAACGAAATATTCGATGCTGCCATAGCCTATGAACAAAGTTTTTCAACCCTCAGTATAACACCTTCCTCGCAGAACGTGGGAGCGACCGCCGGATCAGCTGGTTTTACCGTTACTTCGGCCACATCCTGGACTGCCCAGAGCAATACCGGGTGGTGTACAGTCACTCCGTCAGGAAGCGGAACCGGAACACTGACTGCGACATATTCAGCCAATACCGGAACTTCATCGCGAACAACAACCATTACAGTCTCTGCTTCAGGGGCGGGCAGCCAGGCAGTTTCCCTGGTTCAGGCAGGTGCAGCTGCAACACTCAGTGTTGCCCCGTCGAGCCAGAATGTTACAGCCGCAGCGGGAAATACTGCTTTTACGGTCACCTCCAATACTTCATGGGCGGCCCAGAGCGATGCCGGCTGGTGTACAGTCACTCCATCAGGAAACGGGAATGGAACACTTACGGCGACGTATACTGCAAACACAGGAACCACCTCCAGGACGGCAACCATTACGGTTTCAGCAACCGGAACCGGCAATCAGACAGTCACCGTGGTTCAGGCCGGATCGGCAGTTACCCTTTCGGTAACCCCTTCGAGCCAGAATGTAACAGCAGCGGGGGGAAGTACAGCTTTTACGGTTACGTCAAACACTGCCTGGACCGCACAGAGCAATTCAGGCTGGTGCACCGTGACCCCATCCGGAAACGGAAATGGAACACTCACAGCTGCCTATACAGCCAACACCGGAACCACCTCCAGGACCGCCACCATTACAGTTTCAGCAACGGGAACCGGCAATCAGACTGTCACCGTGGTACAGGCCGGAACGGCAGTCACCCTTTCGGTAACCCCTTCGAGCCAGAATGTGACTGCGGCGGGGGGAAGTACAGCTTTTACCGTTACGTCAAACACAGCCTGGACAGCCCAGAGCAATTCGGGCTGGTGCACTGTGACCCCGTCCGGAAACGGGAATGGAACGCTCACAGCCACCTATACCGCCAATACCGGAACCACTTCCAGGACGGCAACCATTACGGTTTCAGCTGCCGGAACCGGCAATCAGACTGTTACCGTGGTACAGGCCGGAACGGCACTCACCCTTTCGGTAACCCCATCGAGTCAGAATGTGACTGCAGCGGGGGGAAGCACAGCTTTCACGGTTACGTCAAACACTTCATGGACCGCACAGAGCAATTCGGGCTGGTGCACAGTTACCCCATCGGGAAGCGGAAACGGAACGCTGACAGCAACCTATACAGCCAATACAGGAACCACATCACGTACTGCAACCATCACGGTTTCGGCCACCGGGGCAGGCAACCAGACGGTTACTGTTGTACAGGCCGGAACTGCCGTAATTTTAACTGTAACCCCCTCAAACCAGGATGTTCCGGCTTCCTCAGGAAACACCTTTTTTACAGTCACTTCCAATGCGGGATGGATAGCACAGAGCAATGCCGGATGGTGTGTGGTAACACCGACTGGAACCGGTAACGGAACCATAACTGCCAGTTACACCGAAAATATTTCCACCGCTTCAAGGATGGCTTTGATCACCGTATCCGCTGCAGGAGCCAGCGATATGACAGTAACAGTAACACAGGCCGGTGCTGCGGTTACCTTATCGGTGACACCACCATCACAAAATGTGTCATCAGCAGCAGGTTCAGCAGGTTATACTGTAGTCTCAAATACAAGCTGGACAGCCCTGAGCAATGCCGGGTGGTGTACAGTAACGCCATCGGGCACTGGCAATGGCACCATCACTGCCACTTACACTGAAAACACCGGAACGACCCAGAGAACAGCTACAATCACCGTTTCGGCAACAGGGGCAGGTAACCAGACAGTTACATTAATGCAGTTGGGCTCTGATCCGGCCCTTGCTGTCACGCCTTTGAACCAGGATGTGGGTGCTGCTGAGGGATCGACTTCTTATACGGTGACTTCCAATGTATCCTGGACAGCCCAGAGCAATGCAGGCTGGTGTGTGGTAACACCTTCCGGAAGCGGGAATGGCGAACTGATTGCAGACTTTACCCAGAATTCAGACAACAGCACAAGGGTGGCCACCATCACACTATCGGCCCCCGGAACAGTCGATCAATCCGTAACTTTAACCCAGGCCGGATCCGCCATTACCCTGCAGGTTTCACCCGCAAACCAGAATGTATCAAGCAATGCCGGAACAACACATTTTACCGTTACCTCCAATTCTGCATGGACTGTTCAAAGCGATGCAGAATGGTGTACTGTCACACCTTCAGGATCAGGCAACGGAACCATTCTGGCGACCTATGCTGAGAATACCATCACAACCAGCCGTGTGGCTACCATCACCGTTTCTGTGGCAGGTTTCAGTGATCAGATCGTTACAGTGTACCAGTTTGGTGCTGCCCCTGTGCTGCAGGTGTCACCTCCCGGCCAACAAGTGCCTCCTGAATCAGGGAGCGTCAACTTTGCAGTTACTTCCAATACCGACTGGACCGTGCACAGCGATGCTGCCTGGTGCATGGTAACCCCTTCGGGTTCCGGGAGCGGAACCATTACGGCGGCTTATCTTGAAAACCATTCAACAGAAGATCGTGTTGCAAACCTGAAGGTAACAGCCAGCGGCATGAGTCCGGTCTTTATTACAGTGTTGCAGACAGGACTTGTTACCGGAGTTCAGCAACCGGATGAGGCTGGCATAAGAATTTATCCCAATCCGACCGGAGGCCTGATTTATCTGGATATTGAAAATAACGGGAATGAAAATTTACTGGTGACCATCAGCGATGCCGTCGGACGTGTTGTTTACTGCAATACCTCAAAAGGAAGGATTTCGGAAGAAATCGATCTTAAAGAATATGGCAAAGGACTTTACAATGTGGTTATTTCTTTGGGTAAGGCTGTTTCAGTTAGAAGGATTCTTGTCAGCTAATGCAGGTTTTTTCTGATAATTGTAGTAATTTATGAAAAAGCAGGTGATTTCAGGGAAATTATTTTCATTTCCTGAAAAGATATCCGACTGGCTGTTAATCCGAGGTACAGGTCACACTGCCAGTGTGTTGGGTTCAGAAATGTAGTCCAGGATTTTTCAGGAAAATCAATATACTTTCAGTCAAACATTGATTTCGCATTTAAATTCCTTTTTATCAAAACATTATGCTTACCTTTGCGGTTCATTTAAAGTAGCTGATTCTCATTTATAGGTTTATATCCTTTCCTGCCAATCGAACCTTCGTTATTTCCAGATCCTTTCAGAATTTAACTCAGGTCACTCCGAAAAGCCACGGTTGTTTACCGGCTGCGATCACTTTATCAATTTTACATGACATTCGAAAATCTGAACATCATTGCGCCCATTACCCAGGCGTTGAAACAAAAGGGTTATGTTGAACCAACACCCATCCAGGAAAAAGCAATCCCGCATCTCTTAAAAGGCTCCGATGTTTTCGGCACTGCCCAGACAGGCACCGGCAAAACTGCCGCATTTGCTATTCCGATATTACAAAAACTCTATGCAGGCCAGGCCGACCGGAAAACTTCCGGAATAAGGGCACTGGTGCTTGCACCTACCCGCGAACTGGCCATCCAGATCAGCGAAAGCTTTTCCGATTACAGTAAGGGCCTCAGACTGAGACATACCGTCGTGTACGGAGGTGTTTCACAGAATCCCCAGACGACGATTCTGAAAAAGGGCATCGACATTCTGATAGCCACCCCCGGACGACTGATTGACCTGATGAATCAGGGCTTTATCCGCCTCGATACCATTGAATTTTTTATCCTGGACGAAGCCGATCGCATGCTCGATATGGGATTTGCTCCCGACATCAAACGCATTATCGCCAAATTACCTGCCCGGAAACAAACCGGGTTCTTTACCGCAACCATTCCGCAGGAAATACGGGCGCTGGCCGACAGCCTGCTTCATAACCCGGTAATGATCCATGTGGCTCCGAACAGTGCACCGGCCGAAAGTGTAAACCAGTCGGTTTATTATGTTGAGAAGGCCGACAAACGGGCGATGCTTCAGCAGGTGTTTGAATCTGAAGAGATCGAAACCGCCCTGATTTTTACACGCACCAAGCATGGGGCCGATAAGGTAACCCGTGAACTGAACAAAATAGGCATCTCAGCAGTCGCCATTCATGGTAACAAGTCTCAGATGGCCCGCCAGAAAGCGTTGCAGGGATTCAAGAACAGGACAATCAAAGTACTGGTTGCCACCGATATCGCTTCACGCGGGATTGATGTGGACAAACTGACCCATGTCATCAACTTTGAATTGCCCGAAGTGCCTGAAACCTATGTTCACCGTATCGGCCGTACCGGTCGGGCGGGCGAGAGCGGAACTGCCATATCCTTCTGTGCCAGCGAAGAGCGTGGCAGCCTGAAGGACATCAACAAGTTATTGCCAAGGGCCATCGAAGTGAAACGGATGAACGGGTTTGTAGCCAGTTCACATACTGCTCTGGATATGGTTGCTGCCGAAAGACCCGAGCGTCCTTCATTCCATGGTCGCCCTGCCCGCCCTTCCAATTCAGGGCAGCGGCCTTTTCAGCGGAAACGCTGGTAACAGCCACGATTTTAACTGTTTTAAAAAGCATCTGACTTTGGTTGGATGCTTTTTCATTTTATGCATCTGGTAAGTGATATACCACCGTTGTGTCTTTAAATTCAGTAACCCTGAAATACTTTAACCCCTTCTCCGGGGCCAAGCCTGTAACTCTGTAACTCTGTAACTCTGTAACTCTGTAACTCTGAAACTTTGTAACTCTGAAACTTTGTAACTCTGAAACTTTGTAACTCTGAAACCCTGTAACCCTGTATCCCTGAAACTCTGTAACCATGCAATTCTCTGAACCGATAATTCAGTACATTAGCTGTTTCGTTTAAAGGCCATGACACTCGTTATCGACAACATCCCCATCGATGAAAACAACCCTGAATTCAGGTATGCCGCTGAATTCGTGTTGCACACCAACCGGATGTTGTACCTTACCGGAAAGGCTGGCACAGGAAAAACAACCTTCCTGAAACTGCTGAAACACATCAGCAACAAAAATATGGTGGTACTGGCGCCAACCGGGGTGGCTGCAGTAAACGCCGGAGGGCAGACCATCCACTCCTTTTTCAACATCAAGCCCAGTGTGTATGTGCCGGGCGATAAGCGCCTCAGGGTGCGGGTACCACCGGATGATCCGGACAAGAGCATGATCAACGATCATTTCAGGTATCACCGTGATAAGCTTGAAATCATCCGTGGCCTGGAACTGCTGGTGATTGATGAAATCTCGATGGTCCGCTGCGACCTGCTCGATGTGATCGACCGGCTGCTGAGGGTATTCCGCAAAAGGGAATTCACCCCTTTCGGCGGGGTGCAGGTGGTGCTGATCGGTGATACCTTTCAACTGCCGCCCATTGTGAACCAGGACGACTGGAGCATTCTGGGCCAGTTTTACAAAAGTCCTTTCTTTTTCAGTTCCCGTGCCTTGCAGGATCAGAAACCGGTTTATATAGAACTGAAGAAAATCTACCGTCAGACCGATCAGGATTTTATTGATCTGTTGAACAGGATCAGGATAAACAGCCTTGACCCGGGTGACCTCAGCCTGCTTAACAGCCGCTTTCTCCATGGTTTTACACCGGAACAGGAAGAAGATTACATTATTCTGGCGACACATAACCGGATGGTGGAGGAGACGAATGAAATGCGGCTCCGTGAAATCAATGAGCCCCTGCACCGGTTCGAAGCAATGGTTGACGGAATTTTTCCCGAGACCAGCTACCCTGCCGATGCCATGCTGAAACTGAAAGAAGGGGCCCAGGTAATGTTTCTCCGGAACGACCGGAATAAACGGTTTTATAACGGAAAGATTGGTCATGTAATTGAGATTTCCGAAGAAGGTCTGTTCGTACAATTGCCGGAAGGGGAAATCATATCGGTTGAACGGGAAGAGTGGGCCAACATCAGGTACTCCTGGGACAGCAAGGAAAGCAAGGTCATTGAAGATCCTGTCGGTTCTTTTGTACAGTATCCGCTGAAACTGGCCTGGGCCATAACGGTTCACAAAAGCCAGGGGCTGACTTTTGAAAAAATCATTGCTGATCTGGGTGAAGCCTTTGCACCGGGACAGGTATATGTAGCTTTAAGCCGCTGCACCTCCTTCCCGGGGGTATTGCTGAAGACCCCGTTAACCGGCAGGGCAATCATGACCGACCCGGTGGTACTGGAATTTGCCGGCAATGAGACGCCTGAAACACTGATCATCAGTGAGCTTGAAAAGGGAAAGGCCGATAATTTCCTGAAAAGGGCGCTTTCAGCATACAGGATCAGGGATTATCAGAAGGCGGGAACCCTCTTCCACGCATACATGGAGCAACCATCAGAGAAAGGATATGATAGGGGGATGCGCCTGTTTTCCTACGCCATAGGCCGTTTCCTTAAACAGGCGAATATTCATGTTGGGTATTCAGGAATTAAAGACGGTTCTGCCGGGGAATTATCAATCACCGGTAAGCAAACGTCAGCAACCCTGCCCGATCAGAGAAAATTGCTTCGTCAGCTGGAGGTAAAACTTCAGGCTCAGGTTCTGCTGGCTGAAGTCCTGACAGATCTGTTGCAGAAGATTCCGGATGTTTTTGGAAAGGATTTCATTCAAACCGGTTTTTCGGCACAATTAGAACAACTGGCCGGATCGCTCAGGCAAGCCCTGAAAAATGTTAAGGAACAGAAAAAGAGTTCCGGCAGGAAAAAGAAATCCTGACAGGCTTATAAACGAAATTCAACCTGACATACAGGTTGATGAATCGGATTACTAATCAGCAGATTGGGCCTGGTATCCTGCTGGTTGAAAGTTGTTCATGCCGGGTTTCAAAGTAGTCAGCAGGCCCTTCGTTTAATTCATTTAAACCGAAATTCATTATTTACAAATGTGCGTGATTTTTATATAAATTTGCGCTGAAAGTGATGTTAAGAAATCGTTAAATAATTGTGAAACAATTCCGGTTACTCCCGCTCATCCTGTTTTTGGTTTTCGGTTTCTCCTCCTGTTCCAAGGAAGAAGGGGAGGGTGGAAATTCTACAATCTATGGTACCATAATCGTCCATGATTACAACAGCAGTTACACACAACTGAACGGAATCTACAACGGAGCCGATGAAGATGTATACATCATCTATGGCGACGACCGGAGTTACAGCGAGAGAATCCGTTCAAATTACAACGGGGTTTACGAATTCAAATACCTGCGTCCCGGAAATTACAAGGTTTATGTTTATTCGGAGGATTCGACACTTACCATGCCCTCAGGAAAATATGCCGTTGTCAGGGAAGTCAGGATTAGCGGCAACAGGCAGACGGTGAAAGCCGACGACATCGTCATATTCAAATAACCGCGCCTAATGCTACTCGATTACAATCCGTGAGATTCAGGATAAATAGCTGAAACCGGAAAGTAATACTAAGAATAACCAGGATGGATGAACTCATAGAAGCACTCAAGCGATTTACTCCGATAAGTCTTGATCAGATGGACAAGGTACAGTTGCTTGACCGCATCGATACCAAATACATTCTTAACCAGGCGAAGTTGTCCGAATTGCTCGGAAAGATTGCAGATTCGTATTACGTCCTGAACATTGAAGGCGAATTGCTTCATCCCTATGAGACGCTTTATTTCGATACGCCGGACTATAACCTATACAGGATGCACCACAACGGACATCAGAACAGGTATAAATTAAGGTTCAGGAAATATGTCAATTCCGGAATTTCATTTTTTGAGGTCAAGTTGAAGACCAATACGCACCGTACCGTTAAAAAAAGGGTTTCAGTCAGCAACATTGAAGAGAGCCTTTCAGCAAATCAGCAGCAGTTTGTGCATGACTGTACCAACGATGATTTTGATCAGTATTTACCTGCTTTAAGGGTAAATTTCAACAGAATTACCCTGGTAAACCTTAATGTGGGAGAACGCCTTACCATTGATACCAATCTTCACTATGGTGATGAGAATGGCGAGAAAAATATTCAGAATATTGCAATTGTTGAAGTAAAACAGCAGAAACATTCTGTTTCTCCCTTCAGGCAACTGATGCGTGAAAACAGGATGCACGAGTTCTACCTCAGCAAATACTGCCTCGGGATTACCTGCCTTCATGAAGGCCTGAAAAAGAACAGATTCAAACGGAAATTAATGGCCCTAAACAAACTTGGCTATGATGTATCTTAAACAGATTGTAATATCTCTTTTCTTACTGTGCATGCTGCTTACCGCATATACAACGGCTGGTCAGACCAGTGTTCCTGTTCAGGGGAAAGCAGTGGTGGTTGAAAATAACAATGCAGTAAAACACCCTTCACCTGAAGTCCAGGTGGTTAATGAGCCCATAACGCTCAATGGACGCTTTGCCTACAGCATCCTGATTGATCTGGCTTCTATGCTGCTGATCTTTGGCCTGATCTATTTCCCCAATTACAGGAACAAGGAGTTCATGTTCACCTTTTTTATCTTTAACATCATCATTTTCATCATCACCTTTGTTCTGAATAAGACAAGCATCTCGATGGGTGCGGCTTTCGGCCTTTTTGCCGTCTTTTCGATGCTGCGCTACCGTACCGAAGGCATCTCGATGAAGGAAATGACCTACCTGCTGTTGTCCATCGCGCTGGGACTCATCAATGCCATTGGACTGAGCCTGCTGCCCATCAGTGTTTTTAACCTGATCCTGTTTCTCTTCATCTTTATCCTTGATCATCCGATGATTTTCAAACAGGAGCAATCAAAAGCTGTGGTTTATGAAAACATTGAACTGATTAAACCGGAAAACCATGAACTGTTGATCGAGGATCTGCGCAAGCGAACCGGCCTCGATATCCACCGTTTCTCCATTTCCTCCATCGATTTTCTCAAAGATGCCACTTCAATTATAGTCTATTATTATAAAAAATAGACAGAAATTATGCTGGATCGATATTTTATAAAGGCAGGCTGTTTAATGATTGTAACTAGCCTGCTTTGTATTCCTATAGTCCATGCACAGATTAAGGATGCCGGTTTATGGACCAGTCTTGCCTTTGAGGCAAAACTGGTGAAAAAACTTTCAGCAACGGTTTCACAGGAATACAGATTCAACGAAAATGTGACCGAACTGGGTACATGGATCAGTGAAGCGGGTCTGGAGTATAAGCTGAATAAATATGTGAAGGCTTCTGTCAATTACAGGTTTACAATGAAACGACAGACCAACAATCAGTATAGTCCCCGTCACCGGCTTTTTATTGATGTGAAGGCTGAAAAAAAGATAAAACCGGTTATCTTCCAGTTTCGCACACGGTTTCAGGAGGAATATGCCGACATCGGCCGTGCACCTGATGGCGGCTTTGCCGGTTATTATTCAAGAAACAAATTCAACTTTAAATTTGATCTCGACAGAAAATGGGAACCCTACCTGTCGGTTGAGCTGTTTTCGCCACTCCGCCAAAATCAGCCATTTGTATTTGATGACATCCGCTATTCCGCTGGCTTTGAATATGCCCTTTCAAAGCATCACAAACTGGATCTGTTTTATATGATTCAGAAGGAGATGAATGTAAATGATCCTGTTACAGACTTTATCGGCGGGATCGGATACCAGTTTAAGCTCTGAGTACTTCAAGATTACCACCCCTGTTTACCGGCAAATAGTTTTACCGCAGAGTACCCGGAGAAATCCGCAGAGTGGCGCAAAGTTTTCTGATTCCGCGATTCTCCGCATCATCTCAGTGGTATTAGCGGTTATTCTTTTTTTTTCTGCATAAATCCTGGTAGATATAGCCACTGCATGGTGGAACCTTTGCAGTAATGAAATCAAACATTGGGAACCAGGGTGCAGCGCACTGTGACATAAACTCATAAAAACCGAATCTTCTGATTACTTCAGAGTAAATGTGCGAGGGTAATTACCCATTCCATTTCCCGATTGACTAAATTTGCCGCCGGTTAACTCCTGAAAAATCCTTAACATTTCATCTAAAATGGCTGATTATACCGACGATGACCGGCTTCCGGTAACAATACTAACCGGTTTCCTCGGTGCCGGAAAAACAACCCTGCTGAACGAACTGATTGCTTCAAATCCTGAAAATAAATTTGCCGTCATTGAAAATGAATTTGGTGAAATCTCCATCGATAACGATCTGATCGTTGGTGTTGAGAACGAGAATATCTTCGAAATGTCGAACGGATGTATCTGCTGCACCCTGAACGGCGAACTTTCGGAATTGCTTTTCGACCTGCTGAATATCCGTCACAAACTAACACATTTGATTGTTGAAACTACCGGTATTGCCGATCCGTCAACGGTTGTGCAGGCCTTTATGTCGTCCGATCAGGTAGAGATGTTTTACCGGATCGACAGTGTGGTTTGCCTGGTTGACGCAAGAAATATTAAACTGATTGCCAGCGACACAGAAATGGCAGCCAAACAGATCAGCTATGCGGATACCATCATCCTGAACAAATCCGATCTTGTGAATGAATCGGGTCTGGCTGAAGCCGAAGCACTGGTCAGGTCTTTTAATCCCTTTGCTGACATTCATCGTACCAGCTTTGGGAAAATGAACGAAATAGCGGTACTTGATACCTATTCCTATGCGCCGGAGAAAATTGAAGCATTTTCGGAGAAAGCATCCTTAATGAAATTAAGCAGCGGCATCAGCCGACCTTCCGGCTTTGCACTGGTCAGCAGACAGCAGTCACCGATGACCCACCAGGTGGAATCGCACAGCTATACTTTCACGCGCAATTTCGATCCTCACCAGTTTAATTTCTGGCTCGATCACCTGGTTGAATATTACGGTGCGGGGATTTACAGGATCAAGGGAATCATCAGTTTCGAAAAAGTAGCCCAGAAAGTTGTGGTGCAGTCGGTGCGCGACCACATTATGATTTCAGCCGGTGAAGTATGGAAAGCAGGGGAGGAGCGCAAAAGCCGCATTATTTTCATTGGAAAGGATCTTGGCAAACTAAAGCTTGAGGAAAGCCTGATTACCCTGCTCAGCGGAGAACTTCAGCAAAGCGTTTTGCTGCTCAGCCGCTCCTGATCCTATGGTACCTGAGATCAACCCTGTCCCATGCATCACTGATTTAAAAAACGGCTTCCGCTATTTTCCTGATGTTGTCGCTTTTCCCCATGGTATAGAAATGGAGCACCGGGACACCGGCTTTGATCAATTCGCGGCTTTGTGCGATGGCCCATTCCACTCCCAGTTCCCTGATCTGATGATTTGTTGAGCATTTATCCGCCTCCCTGAACAGGGCTTCAGGCAGATCGATGGAGAAGGTTTTCGGTAAGGCTGAAAGCTGTGACTTTGTCGATAAAGGCTTGAGTCCGGGGATGATGGGAACATTGATTCCGGCTTCCCGGCAGGCTTTCTCAAATCTGAAAAATGCGGCATTGTCAAAGAACATTTGTGTTACAATATAGCTGGCACCGGCCTCAATCTTTTCTTTCAGGTGAAGGATATCTGCCGCCATATTGGGTGCCTCGGGATGCTTTTCGGGATAACCTGCCACCCCGATGCAGAACCCTGTCGGATTGGCATTCACGATATCATCCTCCAGGTAAATGCCCCGGTTCATATTCATCGCCTGTTTCACCAGTTCCAGGGCATAGTGGTTGCCATCCGGTTCCGGCTTAAAGGCTTTTTCACCGGCAGGATTATCACCCCGGATCAGCAGCAGGTTGTGAATGCCCAGGAAATAAAGGTCGATCAGGGCATTTTCCGTTTCTTCACGGGTAAAACCTCCGCAGATGAGGTGCGGAACAACATCAATGTTATACTTGAACTTTATGGCAGCCGAAATGCCCACAGTCCCGGGGCGTTTTCTGACGGTTCGTTTTTCAAGGAGCCCGTCTTCACGCTCTTTATATACGATTTCCTCACGGTGATAGGTAACATCGATAGAAGCAGGGTTGAATTCAATGAGTGGATCAATGGTCTGACTGATGGATTCAAAGTTTTCACCTTTCAGGGGCGGTAACAACTCGAAGCTGAAAAGTGTTCTGCCGTTGCGGTGATCGATATGTTCGGTTATTTTCATTGATTAAGGATAGAAAACGTGTTCAGTTTTTTGCTTTATGGATAATACAATCAATCCATTTTTGATTTTTAATTCAAATTAATATTGCGTCGTTGCGTCATTGCGTGAGATTTGTAATCCTGATTTTATTCAGCATCAGTAATTCACATTCTGTGCCATCAATTTCTCAACTTCAGCTATAGTTATTCCTTTCAGGGACGCGTAAGCAGCAACCTGATCCTGACTTATCCTGCCGACATTAAAATACTGTGATGCAGGATGGGAAAAATAGTAACCGCAAACCGAAGCAGCCGGATACATGGCGTAGTTTTCGGTCAGCTGAATCCCGGATTTTTCCACCTCCAGCAGATCAAACAGTTTCCGTTTTTCACTGTGTTCCGGACAGGCCGGATATCCGGGAGCAGGGCGGGTTCCCTGGTATTCTTCAACCAGGATGCGTTCCAGCGGCAGGCTTTCATCGGGTGCATATCCCCAGTATTCTTTTCTTACATACAGATGGAGTACTTCAGCAAAAGCCTCAGCCAGCCGGTCGGCCAGGATCTTAACCATGATGGCACTGTAATCATCGTTTTCGGCTGTGAATTGTGCTGCATGCTTTTCGATACCCAGGCCGGCCGTTACGGCAAAGAATCCGAAGTAATCCCGTTTTTCGGCAGCAGCCGGGGCAATGAAGTCGGCCAGGCATAAATTGCGCACCCCGGGTTCTTTTGCTTCCTGGTTCCGGAGGAAGTGGAAAGTACCGGACGTTTCACCTGTGCTGGCATCAAAGATTACCACACTTTCATTGACGGAGTTGGCAGGGAACAAACCAATCACCCCGTCAGCCCTGACCATCTTCTCCTCTATCATACGCCTGAGCATAACCCGTGCATCATCGTAGAGCTTTCGGGCTTCTGTCCCTTTCAGGGGGTCATCAAAAATATCCGGGAATTTCGCGCCGATTTTCCAGGCATGGAAGAAGTAGGTCCAGTCGATGAAACGGCTGATCTCTTCGAGTGGCCAGTCTGTGAAGCGGGTGATTCCGGTCTTTGCAGGTTTCGGAGGAGAATACGCACTCCAGTCAGCATTGAAACGGTTGGTTCGGGCTGCATCCAGCGGAATGTAGGTAATCCCGGCACGGGTATTCAAATGTTTGGTCCTCAGGTCGGCATACCGGTCGCGCAAGGCGGCCGTATAGGCTGGTTTCTGATCGGCCGACAACAGACTGGCGACCACAGAAGTAGCCCTGCTGGCATCCCTCACATGAACTACGGCTTCTGAATAGGCAGGGGCAATCTTAACGGCTGTATGCATTTCGCTGGTTGTGGCACCACCGATCAGCAAAGGAATTTTCAGCCCTGCTTTCTCCATTTCGCGGGCAACATGGGTCATTTCTTCAAGCGAAGGTGTAATCAAACCACTCAGGCCGATGATGTCCGCTTTTTGCAATATGGCTTGTTCCAGGATTCTGGCGGCGGGAACCATCACCCCAAGGTCTATCACTTCGTAATTGTTGCAACCCAGCACAACGCCCACAATGTTTTTCCCGATGTCGTGTACATCGCCTTTCACCGTAGCCATAAGAATCCTTCCGGCTGAACGGGATTCTCCTTCGGCCTTTTCAGCTTCAAGGTAGGGCAGGAGCACAGCCACGGCTTTTTTCATTACCCGGGCACTTTTGACCACCTGGGGCAGAAACATCTTACCGCCGCCAAACAGGTCGCCGACAACATTCATCCCATCCATAAGCGGTCCTTCAATCACATCAAGGGCTTTGGTATACAAAAGTCTGGCAGCTTCCACATCCTCCGCGATTCCGGCATCAATGCCATGAACCAGGGCATATGAAAGCCGTTCACCGAGTGGCAGGGTGCGCCAGGTTTCTTTTTTTACCTCTTCCGGCTCACCCGTCTTCATTGTTGATGCAAAGGAGGTCAGCCGTTCGGTGGCGTCCGGTCTCCGGTTGAACAGTACATCTTCAATAAGCATCAATTCTTCCGGATCAATATCATCATACACAGGCAGGTTGCCGGCATTCACAATCCCCATGTCCATGCCAGCTTTCACCGCATGAAAAAGAAAGACCGAGTGCATGGTTTCGCGCAGCACCTCATTCCCCCGGAAGGAAAAGGAGAGGTTGCTGATGCCGCCGCTGACTCTTGCTTCCGGCAGATTGGCTTTTATCCATGCAATTGTCTTCAGGAAATCTACAGCATAGTTGTTATGTTCGGCGATGCCGGTGGCTATGGTGAGGATATTCGGATCGAAAATGATGTCCTCAGGAGGGAAACCCACTTCATTCACCAGAATATTGTAGGCCCGCCTGCAGATCTCAACACGGCGTTCAAAGGTGGAAGCCTGTCCCTGCTCATCAAAGGCCATGACAACCGTGGCAGCGCCATAATTCCGGATAAGCCCGGCATGTTCCTTAAAGGCGGTTTCTCCTTCTTTCAGGCTGATTGAATTAACGATGGCTTTTCCCTGAAGGCATCTGAGCCCGGCTTCAATCACTTCCCAGCGTGATGAATCAATCATTACCGGTACCCTGGCAATTTCAGGTTCTGCCATCACCAGATGAAGGAAACGAACCATGGCCTTAACTGCATCGAGCATGGCATCATCCATATTGACATCAATCACCTGTGCGCCATTCTCTACCTGCTGGCGTGCCACAGCCAGGGCTTCATCATATTTTTCCTCCCGTATTAGGCGTGCGAACTTCTTCGATCCTGACACATTGGTCCGTTCACCGATGTTGATAAAATTGCTGCCTTTGAACGTCTGCAACGGTTCCAGCCCGCTCAGTCTGAGGTTCTTCGGGATGACCGGTCGTTTTCTTACAACAGCTTTATCTGCCAGCAGGCGCAGTTCCCTGATGTGTTCGGGAGTGGTTCCGCAACAGCCCCCGATGATGTTAACCGACCGGCTGTTGAGCATAGGCTGGACATGGCCGGCCATCTCTAAAGGAGTTTCGTCATACTGCCCGAACTGGTTGGGCAGACCGGCATTGGGATAGGCGCTGATATAGAAGGGTGCCTTTTCTGAGAGTTCCTCAATAAAAGGCCTGAGTTGTTCAGCGCCCAGTGAGCAGTTAAAACCAATGCTCAGCAGGTCGATGTGTGAAACAGAATTCAGAAAGGCTTCCAGTGTCTGTCCTGACAGGGTGCGGCCGCTCAGGTCGGTGATGGTGCCCGAAACCATAACCGGCAGCCGTATGGCACGTTCACGCAGCACACCGTTGATGGCAAAAAGGGCCGCTTTTGCATTCAGGGTATCAAAAATGGTTTCAACAAGCAGAAGGTCCACGCCACCGTCAATGAGGCCATTAACCTGTTCTGTATATGATTTTACAAGGTCATCGTAATGTACAGCCCTGAATCCTGGATCGTTTACATCGGGCGACATGGATGCTGTTTTGTTGGTGGGGCCGATGGCACCGGCAACAAAGCGCGGTCTGGCCGGGTTCAGCAGGGAATATCCCCCTGCCACAGATGAAGCTATCTGAGCTGCTGCCCGGTTGATTTCATAAACCAGCGGTTCCATGTGATAATCGGCCATCGATATGCTGGTTGCATTGAATGTATTGGTTTCGATGATGTCGGCTCCGGCATCAAGGTAAGCAGCATGGATTTCACGGATGATGTCGGGTCGGGTCAGGCATAGCAGGTCGTTGTTGCCTTTCAGGTCCGAAGAATGGTTAATGAAGCGTTCGCCCCGGTAATCTCGTTCTTCGAGCCGGTAGCGCTGGATCATGGTACCCATGGCACCGTCAAGCACCAGCACCCTGTTTTCGATTTCACTGTAAATGTTCTTTTCAGTACTCATGTGATGAGTTTCGGACCGGCTTTACAGGCAGCATCAGCAAACCCTTTTCAGGCAGTCGGTTCAACAATAGAGACACAATCGGAAAGGCCGGAAGCGCAGCGAAATGTGTTTCAATTATAAGTTTCCCTTTTCAGGGAACAGGTATTGGCACCGTTCCGGCTTTGCTGGCGGATGGTTGTCAGAGGTTCGCAGAGCCTGGTCTCTCCCCTCTTCTTTATAACTCAAACATCTTTTCCGGAAAGGAAAGAAACCGTTTGACAATACAAAATTAGTCTAAAATGTTAAAGGATAACAGTTCATCGGCCTATTTGTTCGGAAAAGCGACTCCGCGGAAAAGAAAGCAAATATCCTGAGCTACTCCCTGACGCCTGCCTTAACACCAGCCCTGAAAGGGCGCAACAGCAATAACCACAGGTGAAGTAGAGCGAAACCCGTGGTCAGGGAACCCCACAAGCCCGGAGCCCTGAAGGGGCGAAACAAAAATCACCCATACATTTCCTATCTTTACTTCATAAAATCAACACAAAAATGAGAATCGAATACGAGATCAAACTAGGCTTTAAAGATGTGATGTTCAGGCCCAAGCGCTCAACCCTGAAAAGCAGGGCGCAGGTAAAGCTGGAACGAACTTTTAAAATGATGCATACAAAATCGGACTGGACGGGCATTCCTGTGATGGCCGCCAACATGGATACAGTAGGAACCTTTGAAATGGCTCTTGCGCTGCATAAGTTACAGCTTTTTACGGCCATTCACAAGCATTATACCCTGAATGACTGGGTCCGGTTCATGGCCATGGCACCTTCAGGAATAGAGAACTATATTGCAGTGAGTTCAGGTACAGGAACGGGAGATCTCGACAAGATGACAGCGATATTTGAGACTAACCCAAAGCTCAGGTTTATCTGCATCGATGTAGCAAATGGATATTCAGAGCATTTCGTGGCTTTTGTCAAGCAAACCAGGAAAAAATTCCACGATAAGGTAATCATGGCCGGCAATGTGGTGACCGGTGAAATGGTCGAAGAACTGTTGCTGGCCGGGGCAGATATCATCAAGGTTGGCATCGGGCCGGGTTCAGTATGTACCACAAGAGTCAAGACCGGTGTCGGTTACCCGCAGTTGTCGGCCATCATCGAATGTGCCGATGCGGCACACGGATTGGGTGGTCAGATTATCAGTGATGGTGGTTGCTCCACCCCGGGCGATGTGGCCAAGGCTTTTGGTGCCGGTGCCGATTTTGTGATGCTGGGTGGGATGCTGGCTGGTCATGACGAAAGCGGGGGAGAACTGATTGAAAAGGACGGCGGAAAGGTCAAGCTGTTTTATGGAATGAGTTCTGCCACTGCAATGGAGAAACATGTGGGCGGTGTTGCCGATTACCGCGCCAGTGAAGGCAAAACAGTAGAGGTTCCTTACCGTGGCAGTGTCGAAAACACTGTGCTCGACATTCTTGGTGGCATCAGGAGTACCTGCACCTATGTGGGTGCTTCCCAGCTCAAAGAGCTAACGAAAAGAACCACATTTATACGGGTGGCCGAGCAGGAGAACCGGGTTTATAATGATAACAGGTAAATATTGCCGGATTTTGGTCTTATTGATCTGGTGTTACCTTCAATAACAAATTTTTTCTTTTTCATCCGGAAGTTTGTGCGACAGGCTGAATCATCTGTGCGACACGGGAGTTGGTTTCTTTTCAACAGCCTGTTCATAGTTTCCCGAAAAACTTAACACAAAAAACTTGCTTTCCTGAAACTAATCTCCCTACTTTTGCCGTGCATTGGTTCCGGAAACGGATAATAGGGAATGCCGTGAAATCCGGCAACAGTTCCCGCTGCTGTAAGCTCTTTAACAGTTTCAACCGAATGCCACTGTCCATCCCAAAACGGACGGGAAGGCGTTGAAACCAACGGAGTAAGTCAGAAGACCTGCCACTGCCTTGTGGATTTTGTAGTTTACGG
The DNA here is from genome assembly GCA_009773455.1 of Bacteroidota bacterium. GTDB lineage: Bacteria > Bacteroidota > Bacteroidia > Bacteroidales > Lentimicrobiaceae > Lentimicrobium. The sequence continues at coordinate 41,100 of WSXU01000026.1, forward strand.
TGAATGAACTGCATATCGGGAAACCAAATCCGGCTTTTTCTTTTCTGGCTGTTTTTAAACTGGTTTTCACTTTTGCTGCAGAATCCGCGCTGTTTTTATTCATCAAAACCTGTAGCAATGAAAAACGAAAAAATTCCCCTGCGATTGGTAATCATAACCGCAATCGTAATGGTGCTGGCTTTCAGCCGGTTGTTACCTCATCCTTTCAACTTCTCACCTCTGGCTGCGCTGGCCTTGTTTGGCGGTGCACGCTACAGCAACCGCTTCGCGGCTTACCTGATTCCACTGACGGCGTTGTGGGTCAGCGATCTGTTCCTGAACGCCGCTTTCTACGGGCGATTTGTACCATTTTATGACGGCGCATTTTTTACTTATGCCGCTTTCGCTACGATGGTGTTTCTTGGCTCCGTTGCCTTGAGGAAGTTTTCAGCAAAAAGGCTCCTTTTCACTAGCCTTTCGGCCTCTGTGATTTTTTTCCTTGTTTCTAATTTCGGTGTCTGGGCCTTCAGCGGAATGTATGCGGCCACCCTTCCGGGAATGGCAACCTGTTATGCTGCAGCGATTCCCTTCTTCAGGAATACCCTTACAGGTGACCTGATTTACTCCTTTGCCGTTTTTTATGCCTTTGCTTTCGCACAACGTCAGTTTCCTGCACTGGGAAATCAAACCCGTCTGGCCTGATTACCAATGAAACAATCTGCTGCAACCGGAATTACATTCTTTTTAGCGTTGACATCATTCATGGTGTCAGCCCAGGAGCCGGTTTCAGATACATTGAACATCAGGGGTGTTGAAGTCACTGAACATCAGACACCGCCGGGAAACCGCTCTGCTTCGCCCGTGCAGCAGCTGAATCTGAAGGATCTGACAACAATGCCAGGTATTACAGTCGCCGATGCCCTCAGGAATTTCTCGGGAATAACCATACGTGATTATGGCGGATTGGGCGGATTGAAAACAGTGGTGGTAAGGAGTCTCGGCGCCAGCCATACCGCTGTTTTTATCGATGGTATGCCCATGAGCGATGCCGCCACCGGACAGATTGATCTCAGCAGGGTCCCGCTCGACGACCTTGAAACCATTGACCTGACCATCGGGCAGGCGCAGCAGCTCTGCCAGCCGGCAAGGGCACTGGCATCTGCAAGTACACTTGGCTTTCACTCGGTGATGCCTGATCCGGGCAATGCAAAATTGCAGGTGAAAGCTGGTATAAGAACCGGTTCATTCGGAGTGGTCAATCCTTTTGCCGGTGTTTATTCAAGAATCGGGAATAAAACCGTTGCCGGATTCTCGGCCGGCTATAACCATACCCTTGGCAATTATCCATACATCCTGAAAAATGGAAATCTACCCGATACTACGCTCCGGCGGATCAATGGAGACATGGAATCCCTGAGCCTTGATTTCAGACTCGAGACCCGTTTCAGCGACAGCTCAAAACTGAAGGTAAAAACCTGGTTTTACGGATCAGAAAGGGGCTTGCCGGGAGCGGTGATCTTCTATAACCCACACGCTTCGCAAAGGCTGACCAACCGGGATTTTTCAGGCAACATTCAGTATTTGCAAAAACATGGCAGGCTTCAACTGCTCAGCAACCTGAATTTTTCCGCAGGGTATCTGCGCTATCGCGATCCTTCATACCTGAACCCCGAAGGTGGCCTCGACAACAGGTATCATCAACAGGAATACTA
>WSXU01000026.1:42800-46546 GCA_009773455.1 Bacteroidota bacterium
ATCAACAGGAATACTACTTGTCTCAGGCGGTTTCGTTACCACTGAAAGGCATTTTTAGCCTGGGAGCTGCAGCCGATCTGATGATAAACAGCCTGCAGACCGGGCTTTATTCTCAGGGTAACCCGCTACGATTTACCGGACTGGGGTCGGTCAGCCTGCAGGCGAAAACCCCGAAAACTGAAGCAACAGCTGTTTTGCTGGCTACACTGGTCAATGAATCAACAAAGGAAAACGGGTCCGGTTTCAGTCATGCGTTGTCTCCTTCTGTATCATTCATTACCCGTATTACCGGTTCACCATTACTTCGTTTAAGGATGCTGTATAAAAACAGCTTCAGGATGCCCACATTTCACGACCTGTATTACAATCTAGTGGGTAACGATAAACTGAAACCTGAAACAGTGAATCAGTTTAACCTGGGTTTGCTTTTTTCGGAAGAGCTGGGAATTTTTGAGTTCAGTCTGCACACCGATGTCTTCACCAACAGGGTGAAGGATAAAATCGTTGCGGTTCCGACCCAGAACCTGTTTATCTGGTCGATGCGTAATCTGGGAAAGGTTGATATCACGGGTGTTGAAATTCAGGTTGATGTCAGGGCAAGTCTGACCCATTCAGCAGGGATATCACTCAACCTGAATTACACGCACCAGAAGGCGCTCGACAGAAGCCTGCCCGGAAGTCCGACCTACAATCAACAGATTTCCTATGTTCCTTTTCAGACTTTTTCAGGCTTACTCAAACTGAGCAACAAAAGCTGGACGTTTGGCTACAACCTTTTATACAACAGCCACCGTTACACACTGGGCGAGACTATCCCGGTCAATCTGCTGCCATCCTGGATGGTGCACGACATTGCAATATCCCGGCAGATTCCGGTTAAGGGTTATCTCTTCAGGGTCAAAGCGGAAGCAGTGAACCTTTTCAACAAATCCTATGAGGTTATCCGGGGCTTCCCCATGAATGGACGCGGTTATTACATTACGCTGACAATTAATCACTAATCAGAAACAATAATGGACTACAAAATCTTCTCTTCAATTCTTTTTTTGGCGGTATTGACCGTTTCCTGCACCGATGAGCCCGACGACAAACCCGATATCCACGATACCCTGGTCAGGAGTGCGGGTGTTTATGTGATGAACGAGGGTCTTTTTAACGGCAACAACGCTTCCCTCTCACGTTTCGCCTTCAGCGATTCTGCCGCGACAGCCGATGTCTTTCTGCAGGCTAACAGCCGGGGCCTGGGCGATACCGGCAGCGATCTGGCCATTTACGGCAGTAAAATGTATGCTGTCGTCAACATGTCAGGTCAGGTGGAAGTGATGGATGCCCGCACCTGTCAGAGCATTAAGCAGATTCCTCTTTTTGACGGCGAATTACCCCGCCAGCCCAGAAAAATTGCTTTTTATGGAAACAAGGCTTTTGTCTGTAATTTTGATGGAACAGTGGCAGTTATTGACACCACTTCGCTGAAAATTGAGAAATTCATTACTGTAGGACAAAATCCGGATGGTATCACCGTTGCCGGTGGTAAAATCTGGGTGTCCAATTCAGGAGGCCTCAATTTCCCTGATTACAACAACACGCTTTCCATTATTGATCCTGTGACATTAACAGAAGAAAGACAGGTGGAGGTCGGGACCAATCCCTTCGTGATGCTCCCTGACAGTTATGGTGACCTGTATCTGATTGCCAGGGGCAATTACGGCGATCTGAAAAGCCGCCTCCAGATCATCGATGTGGCCACCGGGTCCGTGAAACATACATTTACCGGTTTCGAGGCCATCAATTTTACCATGGCAGGCGATACGGCCTGGGTTTACAATTACGATTGGGGTACAGGAGTCAGTAGTGTTATGATGCTCGATGTGAAAACAGAAACGGTGTTAAGCAACGCATTCATCAGCGATGGCACTGCTTTACAGACTGTTTACGGTATCGCCGCAGACCCTGTTTCCGGGCTGGTGTATATTTCCGATGCCCGCAATTTTACCGGTCTGGGAACGGTATTCGCCTTTGACAGGAACGGAAAGCTGAAGTTTTCGTTCGATGCCGGGCTGAATCCCGCCGGTTTTGCGTTTCTGAATGAGAAAGTTACTACTTTGGTACGTTAAAAGCCGGAGAATCTATTTAATCATAATTTCAGATTCTTTGCCGGTAGTGACGCTCAATGAGCCATCCGGTTAACCACTCAATGGCAGATAACAATTTTATAGAAGTTAATATTGCCGTTTGAATTTACTTTAAGCACATAAACGCCTTCCCTGCAATCCTCAAGAGATAAAGCAACCCTGTCCATTTTTCCTGAATTGCCTGCTTGAATCAATCTTCCACGAACATCGAACAGTTCCGTGGACCATAAATCATGTTTGTTGTCAATTCTGCTGATAAACAACTGATCGTCGGCAGGATTAGGATAAATGCTGAAATCAGGGGTTGTTGTTTCATTGATGGATGCGGTCGGGCAGCTCCACTCCAGGGCATAGCCGCTGCGGGTGGTGGCGCCGTCGGTGTTAAATCGGAGGGTAAAGCTGTTGCCTGAGGTTGCCAGACCTGAGGGTGCCTGATCCCCCGAAAGGGTTGCCATCAGCGGAGCATTCACATCAGGGCCGTCATATATCCAGAGTGAGTCAAAGCCTGTTTCCAGACTGAGCTCTTCAAAATTGAGCATGAGCGGGCCCGGATAATCTGAAGTCACGGTTTCTGTATAGAATTCATCATCCCCGTAGTTCCACCAGGGGCCACCCGGATCATAAAGGGTATCGCGGCAGGGATAAACAGGGCTTTGTGTGAATTTTTCTTCTATCAGGTTCCAGAGGTCCGGATAACCATTGTCATATCCCAATGCCCATATTCCAATACCACCGGTATTTCTCCTGTTTACCAGATCATATTTTGCACCCAGGCTGCGCACATCATCATAAAAACACTGCCACCAGTTGCCGTTGAAATAGCTGTAATACGGATTGTAACTATAAGGATCCCAGTACTGGTTGCCCGGGGTATAGAATCCACTGCTGTTGTTCCTGACATTCCGGTAGGTTACTGCTGTGCTGCTGCCGGTGGTTGAAGCCGGCAGGGTATTGGTGCTGACCGACCATTCGCGGCCATAGTAGGGGAGACCCAACAGCAGTTTCTCAGGTGGAATGCCCTGTGACTGGTAGTAACTGAGCGAATGATTTACAGCATAATTGAAAGAAGAGGTCAGGGGCCAGTAACCCGCAACCGGCCCGGCAAGGGTGCTACCGCTCCAGTAGAAGTCGTATGCCATAATCATAATAAGGTCAAGCGACGGGGCTATGGCCGGGAGGTCGAAGGTATTGCTCCAGTTGACGGCAGGTGCAGCTATACTTAATTCAGTGCCGGGTAGATTGGCGTGCAGGGCATCCGCCAACTGAAGGATAAAACTGGTCAGTCCCTGCTGCTGCGATGAAGGTACCGCCTCAAAGTCCAGGTTAATTCCCTGAATGCCCCGCTGGGTCACCAGGCTGATCAGGTTTCCGATCAGTGTTTGCCGTGATTCCGGGTTGTTGAAAAATGTTGCATGCCCTGAAAACAGGGTTACGCAAAGATGAACCTTCACGCCATGGGCCAGCGCCGTGTCAACAACAACAGCGGTTTCAAATCCATTGGTGGTAACCGCATTCCCTGTAGCCGGGTCGGTTTCGTATGAAAAGAAGCACAGATCGCTCAGCAGGTCCCAGCGGTAGTTCTGCCAGGCATTGCCCATCCAGTATGGATGGTAG
>WSXU01000027.1 GCA_009773455.1 Bacteroidota bacterium
TTATTGTCCTGATATTGTTTCTTTTTACTTTGATATTCAGATCGGCCGGCAACTATCTTGTCAGGGAAGAACCCCTTTACAGGGCAGATGCGGCCATTCTGCTGATGGGCAGCATCACCGACCGGGTGCTTCAGGCATCCGATCTCTATCAGGAGGGATATTTTGGTAGATTGATTCTGGTAGAAGAAAACATGGGTCCGGTTGAGTCACTGGTGATCAGGGGAGCCCATCTGATCAGCAATACCGAACAATGCAGGCAGGCGGCGATAGATCTGGGCATTCCCGACTCCTGTATAACAGTATTGCCGGGGAGGGCTGCCAGCACCCAGAAAGAAGCCATGATCGCCCGCGATTACCTGTCAGGCCATCCTGAGATTACCTCATTGCTCATCATCACTTCTGCCGCACACACACGCCGGGCAGCGATGATTTTCAGGAAAGTACTGAAAGGTGACCGTAAAATTGAAATTCTCACCAGCCCGAGCATCTATTCGTCATTCAGGGCTGAAAAATGGTGGCTTTTCCGCGAAAGCCGGCAGGATGTGGTTTATGAATATATCAAAATACTGAATTTTTTGCTCATAGATCAGTTTAAGATCCCGACAGCCTGAACGAAGCGACTTAAGCGACTAAAGCGACCAGGAAAATCGATGTGACTCCGTGATGGGATGTGAGTTTAATGAAATAAAGTGAGAATTATGAATCCGGACAATTGCAATTCAGGCTTTACTGATTCAACAATCAATATGACGTCCCTAAGGGACTTTACTATCGCTTATTTTTTACCTGCTACCAGGATTGCGTCCCTCCGGGACTGTCCCGTCAGGGACAAAATGTTGGTAGTCAAAATGATTCGTGAACATTTCAAAGTCCCATAGGGACGGTATGGTATTCATCCGGACTGAAGAATAATCAACTGTTTTTCCCTTCCAGACCGTATCCTTTTCAAAGACAGGCAGGTCAGCTAAATGAAGTTAAAATATTATTCCACCATTTGTCAAATTAAGCATCAATAATCAATGAATATAAAACGTCTATTCGACATCGCCGCTTCCATCTTCGGGCTGATCGTCACCGCTCCTGTTTTTCTGATCATCGCCGTTCTTATCAGGGTGAAAATGCCCGGACCGGTCTTTTTCAGGCAGAACAGGGTAGGGCGCCATGGCAAATTGTTTAAAATGGTGAAATTCCGTTCGATGAAGGTGAACCACGGGGGAAATACCATTTCGGTGAAAGGTGAAAGCCGCATTACACCCCTGGGGGCAAAACTGCGTAAATACAAGCTTGATGAGTTTCCCGAATTCTGGAATATCCTGATTGGTGACATGAGCTTTGTCGGCCCCCGTCCCGATGTGCCAGGCTATGCCGATAAACTCGAAGGGGATGACCGCCTGTTGCTCACCATACGACCAGGCCTCACCGGTGCCGCCAGCCTGAAATACTCCAACGAGGAAGAACTGCTGGCTTTACAGTCAGACCCCGTAAAGTACAACGATGAAGTCCTCTATCCCGACAAGGTCCGGATTGACATCAATTACATTAAGCACTGGTCGTTCTGGCTGGATATTAAGATCATTCTATATACATTGTTTGGGAAAAAGTTGAAGGAAACATACTTTAATTGAGTAAGGAGTAGGGAGTAAGGAGTAAGGAGTAAGGAGCAAGGAATAGGGAGTTGTGAGATTACTGCCAAAGACTGGTTTAAAATTTATCAGAGCATTGTTTTGGTTTTATGGCAACTTATAGTGGATTCAGGGATTTGATAGTTTTTCAGAAATCATACAGACTTGCGATGGAGATTTTTGAAATTTCCAAAACTTTCCCTAAAGAAGAAAAATACTCGCTTACCGATCAGATAAGGAGATCCTCAAGATCAATACCAACCAATATAGCTGAATCCTGGGCTAAAAGAATTTATGTAAAGATATTTGTTAATAAATTTGCTGATGCATTGGGAGAGGAGAATGAAACCGAGATTTGGTTAGACTTCTCCCGTGATTGCGGATATATTACCAATGAAAAACATGAATACTTCCTGAATGAATATGAAGAGGTTCGGAAAATGTTGATATCTATGATGAACAACCCGGAAAAATTCTGTAAATAATTAAATATCAAATTGATATAATATTTCATTAATGAAATATTACTCTATTCACACAGCAAACTACAATGTAAACCAACTTGCTTTTTCCATACTCCATACTCCATACTCCCTACTCCCTACTAAAGGGCATTGAAGAAAATACTGAAACACTAAACAATTCCAATGAACACAACTAAAATCTGGCTATCGTCACCGCACATGAGCGGGAACGAAATGAAATACATCAATGAAGCTTTCGAAAGAAACCTGGTGATGCCCCTGGGCCCCAACGTCACAGGCCTTGAAGAGGATATCCGGAAGTTCACCGGGTCAAAGGGCTGTTCCTGTCTGTCATCCGGTACGGCAGCGCTTCACCTGGCACTGATCAACCTCGGTGTGGAGCAGGGCGACGAAGTGATTTGTTCTACCTTCACCTTTTCCGCTTCGGCCAATCCGATTGTTTACCAGAAAGCAACCCCGGTATTTGTCGATTCTGAAATCAATACCTGGAATATGGATCCGGGATTGCTGCGCGAAGCCATTGATGACCGTATCAGACAGACGGGCAAAAAGCCCAAAGCCATAATACTGGTGCATCTTTACGGTATGCCTGCACAACTGGATGAGATTATGCTGATTGCCGCTTCGTACGACATTCCTGTGATTGAAGATGCCGCTGAAGCTTTTGGTTCAACCTTTAAGGGAAAGCCATGCGGCACATTCGGTGAAATCGGCATCCTTTCATTCAACGGCAACAAGATCATCACCACTTCGGGTGGCGGTGCCCTTATTTCCGCCAATGAGGAATACTGTAAAAATGCAACCTTCCTGGCAACCCAGGCCAGGGATGCTGCGCCGCATTACCAGCATTCACACATCGGTTACAATTACCGGATGAGCAACATCAGTGCAGGCATCGGCCGCGGACAGATGGAAGTGCTTGAGCAGCGCATCGCCAAACGACGTGAGAATTTCCTGTTTTACAAAGAGAACCTTGAAAAAATCGAAGGTGTCGGTGTGCTGACAGAACCTTCGGCTGACTTCTTCTCGAACCACTGGCTTACCACCATACTTATCGACAGGGTGATTACAGGATGTGTTTCGCGCGAAACCCTCCGGGTGAAACTGGAAAACCATGACATTGAAACCCGCCCGTTGTGGAAGCCTATGCACCTGCAGCCGGTCTTCAGGAACTATCCTTCCTATACCAATGGTACGTCTGAATTCCTTTTCGAAAACGGGTTATGCCTGCCGTCGAGTTCAAACATCACCGACGAGGAGCGTCAGAAGGTAGTGGATGAGGTGACCAGGGCCGTGACGAAGTGAGCTCGCCCGCCGGAAGTGGGTAGGGAGTAAGGAGTAAGGAATAAGAAGCGGTGAGTAGTTAGTTTTGAAAATAGAGTCTGGTGGTCGAGCAGCTTGCCCCGCAGAAACGAAGTAGAGGCGGGGGAGTCGAGACCAACCGGTGTATTGAGTTATGAGTTATGAGTGGGAGTAAGGAGTTTTCGGTACTTCGCATTCTTTCGCTTAAGTGTCATGGTGAGCGGAGTCGAACCATCGCTTCTTATATGAACACGGATGACACGCTTGCCTGCCGTATGGCAGGGATTAAACGGATAATCACAGATACTTTTCGCGTCCTTTCGCTCTTTCGCTCCCTCGCTTAAGTCGCTCCACTTGTGGTGAGCGTCTTGTGGTGAGCTTGTCGAACCATGTCGAACCATGTCGAACCAAGTCGAACCATCGCTCTATCGCCGGATTGAACCCATGAACCCCCGACTTCACTAAATTAGGTTCTCCCCTTTTCAAAGGGGAGATGTCCGGAGGACAGAGGGGTAAATTTTAACCGCGCAGCGATTGAACCTCTTAACAGCCCGAAGGGCATTAAACTTCTAACTTCTAACGCCGAACTTCCAACGCCAAACGCTTAAGTCGCTTAAGTCGCCTTTTGAACGCCCGAAGGGCATTAAACTTCTAACTTCCAACGCCTAACGCCTAACGTCCAACACCCAACGCCCAACGTCAAATAACATAAATCAAAATAACACAATCCAGTCCGTATGATCGATATCAATCAATTTATCAGCGACCACATTACTTTCCGTCCTGAAAGTTTCTTTAAAAAAGATCTTGAGAAACACCATGGTCAATTGCTGAAAGCCATCAATGGCAAGGCTGTCCTCGTGATCGGGGGAGGGGGGACCATTGGTTCATCCTACATCCGCGAACTCGTGAAGTTTGAGCCGCGTACCCTTGTAGTGGTGGATATCAGCGAAAACTATCTGACCGAACTTACACGCGACCTGCGCAGTGCACATGGGGTGAAAGTCCCGGAAACATACATTACTTATCCGATCAACTTCGGAGACCCGGTGTTTGATAAAGTGCTCGATAAATACGGCCCGTTTGATATTGTAGCAAATTTTGCCGCACACAAACATGTGCGCAGTGAGAAGGACCAGCATTCGGTGACTGCCCTGCTCGAGAACAACATCATCAAAGCCGAAAGGCTGCTCAATAAGCTGTCGGCTATGCCACCGGAACATTTCTTCTGTGTTTCGACCGATAAGGCTGCCAATCCCGTTAACATCATGGGTGCCAGCAAGAAGATCATGGAAGAGGTGATTATGTCCTACTCGAACCTGTTTCCCATTACAACGGCAAGGTTTGCCAATGTCGCTTTCTCAAACGGCAGTTTACTGGCCGGTTACCTCGAAAGGCTGATGAAAAACCAGCCGTTTTCGAGCCCTTCTGATATCCGCCGGTTTTTCGTCTCCCCGCAGGAGTCTGGACAGATCTGCCTGATGGCCTGTATTCTTGGGCAGTCGGGCGATATTTTCTTTCCGAAACTGGAGGATGAGCAGATGATGAACTTTAAGGACATCACCATTGCATTCCTGAAAACCCTTGGTTACGAAACCATGATCTGTGGCAGTGAGGAAGAGGCCCGTTATGAAGCAACCAGGCTGAGACCGGGATCTTCACATTACCCTGTTTACTTCTTTGTTTCAGAAACCTCCGGTGAAAAGACCTTTGAAGAGTTCTATACAGAAGGTGAGGTTCTTGATTTGGAAACCTTCCATGCCCTTGGAGTCATCAAGAACGCGCCTAAAAAGCCGATGGCTGAAATCCGGCAAATGATCGCCGGTCTGCAGGCTGTCCTGAATAACCCTGCACTGACCAAAGCCGACATCGTAAAAGTAATGGGCGAATTCCTGCCAACATTCCACCACATCGAAACCGGGAAGAACCTGGATCAGAAGATGTAAAAGTGGCGATGGAGCGACTTAAGCGAAGGAGCGAGAAAGGGCGTTGGAGCGACTTAAGCGATGGAGTGAAAACAAGCGATAAGGAAAAAAAAGCGAAGGAGCGACATGGGCGATGGAGAGACCCTGGCGATTGAGCGAAGGAGTGACTTAAGCTAAATATGTCGAAGAATCTGAATATTAAAGAATGAAATATCAATATTTCATGTTATGGACAGAATCAGAACCCATAAGGATTTAAAAGTATTTCAGCTTTCTTTTAAAGCAGGAATGGAGGTTTTCAGCATCAGCAAGTTGTTTCCCAAAGAAGAAACATATTCTTTAACCTGGCAGATAAGACGTTCATCCAGATCTGTCTCAGGAAATATAGCTGAAGCGTTCCGGAAAAGGAAATATCCTAAGGCTTTTGTTGCAAAGTTGTCGGATGCGGAGGGTGAAGCAGCTGAAACACAGGTTTGGCTTGACTATGCTTTAAGCTGTCAATACATTGATGAAGGTATCTATAATCCGATAAATGATAAATACGGTCACATCATCGGAATGCTTGTCAATATGAGCATCAAACCTGAAAACTGGTCATTTTGAAATATCGGACCATACACTCACTCACTCACTCTATCGCTCCCTCGCTCCCTCGCTCTTTCACTCCCTCAATAAATAACAGAGTATTAAAATTCAACTACTAATCAAAGTCCATTAAAATGGGATACAATTCAATCAAACGGGCCGGGGATATCCTGTTTGCAATGGTGGGGATCATGATCTTCCTGCCATTCTTTATTCCACTTGCCATTGCCCTGAAACTTACCGGTGAAGGGTACATCTTCTACCTCCAGGAGCGCAGGGGATATAAAAACCGGATGTTTAAGATCTGGAAGTTCGCGACCATGCTCAAGGCCAGTCCGGGTTTGGGAACAGGAAGCATTACTGTGCGGAACGACTGGCGGCTGACGCCAATGGGTAAATACCTGAGGGGGTCCAAAGTAAATGAAATTCCACAGCTGATCAATATCCTCCTGGGAGAGATGTCGGTGGTGGGCCCCAGGCCCCTGATGGAGGCGGATTTTGTGAAGTTCTCGCCTGAAATTCAGGATCATTTCTATGATTGCAAGCCCGGGTTGACCGGCATAGCCTCCATCGTATTCAGGGATGAGGAAAAGCTGCATTCCGAGTCTGGGATGGATCCGCACGAATTTGACAGGTTACACCTGGCACCCTATAAGGGAGCGCTGGAACTCTGGTATCATGATCATATGAGTCTGAGAACCGATTTCCTGATTATCCTGCTGACTGCCATCGTTATCGTTTTACCTGAGAATCAGCTGGCATTCCGGCTTTTTAAAGACCTGCCGGCCAGGCCGGATTTCTGGAAGTAGCAAATGATTTCTATCCCATGTCAGTAAACTGGAATCAGATTTATGCTGACCACGGTGAGCCTCTGTGGTACAGGGTTGACACAAAGGAAGGTATACGCTATCTTCTGATGGTTGATATGGAGGGTACCCTTGTATCCATGCCCTATTTCTCCTGGGCTTTGCTTTGCAGGGAAACCCCGGGTAATATCGCCACGAACATTTCATTCACACTGAGGGATGGGCATTTACAATGCAGTGATGATAAAGTGAAATGGAATGTCAGGATGTTGCGGCAGGTGTCAGATCATGTTGAAAGCCATAAAGTGGTTTCCTGGCTTCCGCTGAAAGAGAATGCCGCTTTGCAGATGGATTCCCTGCCTTCAAATGTGAGGCGTAAGATACGCAAGGCCGGAAAAAACGGCATCGGGATCAGGGTTGGAGGTGTGGAATTATCGGATGAGTTTTACCGGGTATATTCAAAAAATATGCACAAACTCGGCGCCCCGGCGATGTCAGCCGCTTTTTATAAACGGGTTGCCGAAGCTTTCGGCAATGAAGGGAAGTTTGTTATTGCCACTTACAATGGCCGTAACATAGGGGCAGCTCTCTGGCTTCAGCACGGCGACAAGGCGGAAGCCTGCTGGTTTGCAACCCTCGAAGATTATAATTCACTCTATACCTCTTATTTGCTCTGGTGGGAGTGCATCAGGCTTTCATGCAGCGCCGGCTGCCATGTATTTTCATTCGGACGGAGTTCTGAGGGTAGCGGAACCCATCAGTATAAAAGCCAGTGGGGCACCCGCAACATCAGGCTGTACTGGAATTATTCGCACCTTCCAGGCAATGATGGTTTGAATTTGGGTGTGATTCGGATTAAATTTCCGGGGCGTGATTTCCTTTCCGGGATCTGGAAAAATTTACCGGGATTTATAACAGCATGGCTCGGCCCAAAGGTGGCTGGAAAATTTTATTGAACTTTACATGAATGCTTTTTTGATGAACATAGCATTTCTCTGAATGTGTTCAGCAATTTACAGGTATTTGCTGATATTACTTTAAGTTACAGGTGCTGTTGAATTACAGAATAATCTAGAGGTAAAAGAATAATAATCAAGAATATAATGATAAATTGTGTTCGAAGTTAACTGCCTGAAACCGGAAATCAAACTTCCGATATATAATCATCCGGTTTTAATATTAATTTTTTTTTCAGACACAAAAAACTTTTTATATTTACCCAAACTTATGACCATGATCAGGACCTACTACCGAAAAGCTGAAGGGTTTATCATAAAGCATAGACTGCAGGCGCTGGTTGATGTTGCTTTGTTCGCTATTATTACAATTGGTTTTCATGAATTATGGTGGAGCTTTTCAGAATGGATTAAATCTTTCAATATGATCTCTGGTTCTGCAGATTGGCTTGCTGATCAGGTTTACGCTTCGGCTTTGTGGATCAACCAGAATGTCCTGAGATTATCCATTATTACGAGCGAACCCAATACCATGTGGTTCTCAAACAATGGCTATGTCGGGGTCAATGAAAGTTGTTCCGGCCTTAAACAGTTCTATCAGATAGCGGTGTTGTTCATACTTTTCCCCGGACCATGGAAGCATAAGCTGTGGTATATTCCTTTCGGATTTATTGTAATGTACATAACCAATGTTTTAAGAATTGTAATTTTATCGCTGGTCGTCCTCTGGAAACCCCAGTACTGGGATTTTACCCACGACTGGATTCTCCGGCCCTTCTTTTATGTGGTGATTTTTATCCTCTGGGTAATCTGGGTTGAGAAATTCCGGAGAGCAAAGAAAGTAAGGAAGGCCTGAGCTCAGTTTTAAACAGTATTACCCCCATCATGCAATTTACATCTGTCTGAATATTGATTGATGTAATTGCCTTTGATATCATCGGAATGAGATGATGGACGGCCAAATCCGGCAGGCAGGATCAGGGTGTGACAATTTGATTTTTCGTTTTATTCGTTCCGGGGTAGTTCTAAGATGACTTTTTTGCAATTAAGATATTACTGTATAATGATTCAGTCACCAGAAGTGAAGCCGATCAGCTTCAACAGGTCCTGGCACTAAAAATATCCATATTACATTTTGGTTTGCTAATGGCAAACCGCAACCACTGATCAAACCAACTCCCCACTTGAACATACTGACTTTCGACATAGAAGAATGGTTTCACCTGCTGGAGTTGCCGGCGACCAGCAAGCCGGAACTCTGGGGTAACTTTGAACACCGCCTGGAAGCCAACACCGACAGGTTGCTGATGCTGATGGATGAGATGGGGGTGAAGGCAACCTGTTTTGTATTGGGCTGGGTGGCACAGGAATTTCCCCAGGTTGTGAAGAAACTGGCCGATGCCGGCCATGAACTGGGAATTCACTCTTACGATCATTCCCTTGTTTTTATGCAGGCCCGACGCGCTTTTGCTGAGGACATCCGTAAATCGTGCGACCTGGTAAGCAGCATCTCGGGAAAGCCTGTCACCATGTTCAGGGCACCCGGATTCTCCATTGTTGAAAGTACCCTCTGGGCATTTGAAGAGCTGGTGGAGCAGGGCATCACAGCCGATTCATCGGTATTCCCGGCCAGCAGGGCACACGGTGGTTTCCCTTCCTTCCCGACCGATCAGCCCTGTATCATTGATGTCAGGGGTGTCAGACTGTACGAATTTCCACTCAATACCAGTAAGTATCTGGGCACCAGAATGATCTTCTCAGGAGGCGGTTATTTCAGGCTGATGCCTTATCAGGTAATCAGAAACCTGAGCATCGGAAGTAAATATATCATGACCTACTTTCATCCCCGTGATTTTGATCCGGGTCAGAAGGTGCTTCCCGGAATGTCGCCTTACAGGATTTTCAAATCCTATTATGGACTTGGCGGAAGTTATAACAAGCTCAAACATTGGCTCGATGAGTTTGAATTTATTGATATGAGTACGGCAATAAAAAGGATCAACTGGGATGAGGCCATTGTAATCAGGATTTAAGTCAGGCAACTGCAACCCTGAATTTTTTTTTCACTGATACAAAAAGACGATAGATAAGATGGAAACGTTTCTTATTTCCAGTGACTGGGCGCTAAAGCTCACATTGGATTTTCTGATGGCCATAGGATTGGCTTTTATTATCGTTCCTTCAATAAGGGCGGTTTCCAGGCGATGGTCACTGTATGATTTCGATGTAAGCCAGGAAGTCACCCTCAGCCATATTCCCCGTCATGGAGGCATTGCTCTGGTCGTAGGATTTGGTATCACCATTGCTGTCTTTTCGGCAGAAAATACAATGCCTGGTGTTAAGTTTGTGCTGGCTGCACTTCTTCTTTTACTGGCAGCCGGTTTGCAGGACGACCTGCTTCACTTGTCCTGGTTTTTAAGAATTATGGTCGTGGTTGGTTCCGCAGCCATCATCACCGATGTGGCCGGCATGCCGTTATTTCGGACTGGTCTGGGTGTTGTTTTTGATTATCCGTTGTTTGATTTACTCGTTACCTATGGAATCTACATAAGTTGTGTGGTTTTAATGATTGCTTCATCTAGGATCCCAGGCATGGTATCCTTAGTATTAATTATTGTTTCTTTTGCTTTGACAGATATTTTTCTGAAATCTGGTTTTCCTGAACTATCAATCCTTCCGGTTTCCCTCGCCGGCGCTTCGGTTACACTCTTTATTTCTGCAATTGGTAACTATGTTTATGAAGGAAGGGCTACTGCTCTTGCCGGTGGATTCATGCTGGCGATGCTTTTAATTTATTCTAATAATATAAATCCGGAATTAATTATTGGGATTCCACCAGTAGTTGTCATTTTTCTTACATTAATTCTTATTCCTTTTCTGATTATAGTCAGACGATTGAAGTGGGAGAACAACATATTTCTCGTTTTCGGAAAACAACGGAAGCTTATTCATTTTCAATTAATATTTCTGATTATAATACTATTTACACTGATTTTGTTCTAGTTTCATAGATCACAGTCCATTTGTAAACTGATTCCCGTCTAAAAATTTCAGCAGTTGAATATCATTTTCCGTGTCAATGAAACCTAAATTAAAAGTTGGCATCCTGGTCGATTCGTACTTTGTCCCATATTGGGAATATACAATCCTTGAGAATATTCAGAATTCTCATTATGCAGAAATCAGCCTGATAGTATACAATGCAATTGACAGAAAGTCATTAAAGTACAGATTGAATCGGATCTGGAGAAACAGAAAGAGATTGATATTTGTATTGTACAAAAAGCTTGATGATTATTTTTTTAAGCCATATTGTAATCCGGATGCTTTTACAAAAAGGGATATCCGACCCCTTTTGCTTAAATCAGACATCCTGAATATAATCCCTGTTCAGACAAAATTTTGTGATTATTTTGATGAAACCACATTAAAAAAAATTCAGAGTTATTCGATTGATGTATTTCTGAGAATGGGATTCCGTATCATTAGGGGAGAGGCTTTAAATTCAGCCAGGTATGGGATTTGGTCTTATCAGCATTCTGATAGTTCCGTTGCAAGAGGACGTCCTGCCGGATATTGGGAGGTTTTTAAAAATATTCCGGTAACAGGCTCAGTGTTGCAGATACTAGCCGATGGATTGGATGATGGTCAGATTCTATATCGTTCATTTGCATCCACATACAAAGTTTCTCCGAGAATAAGCCGAAATCATTATTTTTTAAAATCCTCATACTTTGTTAGCAAAAAACTGAAAGAGCTATATGATACCGGTGGGGAGGCTTTTTTCTCTAGGGTAAAAAGAGAGAATATAGCACCAAAATTTTTTTCCGGAAAGCTTTCCAAATCGCCCGGCAATCTGATAAGCATTTATTATGCGACACGCCAGTTTTATAGAGCGGTCAGATATTTATATCTGATATCATTTACACGGGAGCAGTGGTTTATAAAGTATTCTTTCTCTGTGGATAAGGTATCAACCTCGCTTCGGAAATTCAGGTCGCTAACTCCACCAAGGGATCGATTTTGGGCTGATCCTCACCTTCAATACAGGGATGGAACCTACTTTATTTTTATTGAAGAGTATATTTACTCAAAGGGATCGGGCCATATTTCTGTGATAGAAATGGATGAAAGGGGGAGTTACAGTAAGCCGGTTCAGGTCTTATCACGTCCGTACCATTTGTCCTTTCCCTTTGTTTTTAATCACGAAGGAGTTTATTATATGATTCCGGAGTCGCATCACAACCGTACCATTGAGCTGTATCGGAGTACTTCATTTCCTCATGAATGGGAATTTGTAATGAACCTGATGGAGAATGTTTATGCCATTGATACAACCCTCCTGTTCTATAACAATAAGTGGTGGATGTTTACCACCATCATTGAGGATATTCATTTCAAAGCCTGGGATGAGCTTTTTATTTTTCATTCAGAGGAGCTTTTCAGCCGCGTTTGGTGGCCCCACAGTGCAAATCCGGTAGTTTCGGATGTTTCCAGGGCAAGGCAGGCCGGCAGGATTTTTAATTATGACGGGGTTATTTACCGGCCTTCACAGAATTGTTCGGGACGATATGGCTTTGGACTGAAATTAAGCAGGATTGAGGTGTTAAATGAAGCTGAATACAGGGAATCAGAAGTTACATCCATTGAACCAAAATGGGATAATAAAGTCAAAGGGATTCATTCCTTCGCATTTGAGAAGGATCTTACAGTCGTGGATTCTCTGAAAAGAATAAAAAAGATGCCTTGATAAATGAAGGTTTGTAAAACCAATAATACTGTATAGTTTTCAATGTATTTATCTTTAAGTGGTTTGATAATGATATGTGTTGTTTTATACTATTATTTTCTGCTTAGATTAGTAATCCGATGAGATTAAGAGCCCGGATAACTTATATATTTAGTAAAGTTCATATATTTGTAAACGGGAACAATTCAAATTCTTTTACTCGCAGGTTACTTTTCAAGGCTATCAGAAATCAATTTCCTGATTTTAATCTATTTTGAATATTCGCATCATATTACTTATTACTTCGTCAAACGGAAACCAACAGATTATTTGTTTTAATTAATTTGCTATGCCGACATTAATCACGGATATATTGAATTCAGACTGGAGATTGTTGCTTACATTTTTTACATCTCTCCTGATAGCCTGGTATTCCATTCCTGTCATTGTTAATGCTGCCCGTACCAAGAATCTTTTTGATGAGCCCAACCACCGGACTTCACATAATGGCAGTGTCCCGACGCTTGGGGGCATCGCTATTTTCGCCGGTTTCTCTATTCCGGTGATGCTGTTCACCCATACCAATGATTTTCTGATCAGGCCTTACCTGATGGCTGGCGCCATGATCATTTTCTTTATCGGGGTGAAAGACGACGTTCTTGATCTATCCCCCTGGAAAAAATTATATGGGCAGCTGATGGCTGCGCTGATCATTATCATGTTCGGTGACCTGCGGTTTACCAACATGCATGGGTTCATGAATGTATTTGAACTGAATTATTATGTCAGCGTGGTTCTGACGCTGTTCGCAATCATTGTAATTATAAATGCCTTTAACCTCATCGATGGCATTGATGGCCTGGCAGCAGGCATGGCCATTGTTGCCTCTGTTTTCTTTGGCCTTTGGTTTTATGAAGTCGGACAGATGGAGCTGGCGCTGATGGCCTGCAGCCTTGTGGGCACCCTGATCGCATTCATGCGATATAACTTCTTTTTTTCCGAGTATAAGATCTTTATGGGTGATACAGGTTCACTCCTGCTGGGCTTTATTGTTGCAACCTTTACCATACAGTTTAATGAACTAAATATTACCAATAACGCTACTTTTCTGATCGACGCTGCCCCCGCTGTTTCGTTCTCCATTCTTTTTGTTCCCCTCTTCGATCTGATCCGTGTTTTTACCTTCAGAATTTACCGCAGACGTTCACCCTTTAAACCCGATCGCCGTCACATGCATCATCTGTTGCTGGACCTGGGCTTCAGTCACTCAAAGGCAACCTTTACCCTGATGACCGTGAATATTTTTGTGGTGGAGATTGCCTGGTATTTCCAATACCTGGGAACCATGAAAGTGATGGCGATGTTGTTGTTTATAGGAACAGTGCTTACGGCAATTCCGTATTTGATACTTATGAAGCGAAAACGGTTACATCAGGCAGGTACTGCCGGCCGGATAGAATCATTAAAACCATGACCACGATGATTTATACGAAAAACTGGCAGTATTATACTGCCATTTTTATTTTCTGCCTTTCTGTAAGCCCATCTGCTGCACAGCAGGTGAGCCAGCCTTTACAGCAGGATTTCAGGATTTCCCTGGAGCAGCATTACCTTTCTACAGGTAAGTCGTGGCATCCGGTTTGGCCGATGATGCTGAGCGCGGATGAAGATACAATTCAATACCGGGATCTCAGACCCTTCAGGGGAAAGTTTGCAAAGACCCGGGTAGGACGCAAACTGTTTACCGAATCACTGATCAGGGTCAATCAGCCGGATTTCAGACTGATAATTGATCCTTTGGTAAATTTTGAAGCCGGCCGGCAGACCGATGCCGCCAGGAATACCTGGGTAAACACCCGTGGTGTCAGGGCTGATGGAAGCATAGGCCGCGATTTCTCCTTCCATACGGCTTTTTATGAAAGCCAGGCAGTATTTTCAACATGGACTGATAGTGCTGCCAGAGTGCTGCGACTGGTGCCGGGTCAGGCTATGTATAAAGGCTTTAAGGGAACAGGTTTTGATTACGCCTTTTCCGAAGGTCATATTAATTATACTCCCTCCAAATATTTCACCTTCAGGCTGGGTCACGGTCGTAATTTCTTTGGCGATGGTTACCGTTCGCTGCTTTTATCGGATGTGGCATTCAACTACCCGTATTTGCTTATTACAACAAAAGTCTGGAAACTGCAGTATGTCAACCTGTATGCCCAGATGATGGACCTTAATGTGCCGAAAGCAGCCTGGGATCCGTGGCATAAGAAATACACCACAATGCACTATCTGACCATGAACGTGACCCCATGGCTAAACCTGGGTATTTTTGAAGCCATCGTCTGGAACTCGGGCGATTCAACCGGCAATCGTGGATTCGACATTAATTACCTGAACCCGGTGATTTTCTACAGGCCGGTGGAGTTTTCCATGGGATCGCCCGACAATGCCCTGCTTGGAGGGAGTTTAAGAATAACACTCAGGAAAAAGGCATTATTGTACGCACAGTTGATGCTCGACGAATTTAAACTTGACCATGTGCTCAAGGGTGACGGCTGGTGGGCCAACAAACACGGATTCCAGGTAGGAATCAAGGTATTTGACCCTTTCAATGTGAAGAATCTGTTTCTCCAGGCCGAGTATAACCATGTCAGGCCATATACCTATGCCCACAATGAGTCCGTGCAGAATTACGGACATTACAACCAGCCGCTGGCCCATCCTCTTGGGGCTAATTTCCGCGAAGCCGACGTTATTGTTTCATACAGGGTAAACCGATGGCTTCTCAATTATAAAATGGTCTACAGTGTCCATGGCGTTGATACGGCAGGACTCAACTTCGGCGGAGATATTTATAAGCCTTACCTCACCTATGTTACCGAATTTGGCAACAAAATAGGACAGGGGCTGAAATCGACACTGATGGTAAATGACCTCAGGATTGGCTGGCTGGTGAACCCGGCAACCAACCTGCAACTGAATGCCGGCATTACGCTGAGAAGCGAAATTTCAGGCGACCGTGATTACTCAGGCGTGCTTCTCTGGTTTGGCCTCCGCTCCTCTCTCTTTAACCTCTGTTATGACTGGTAAGGATAGGTCTGACGACATACTTTAAAGAAAATTGTTAAAAAAACAGGATAGTTATTCCGATTTTTATCCTCATGAAACCCAACACTGTCAAAGAGTACAGATCTTCGTTATGTGTTGATGAATTTCATTTGTCATTCAATATTTGTAAATAGGTTCAGGATATTGAAAACCTTGATACCTTTATCCGACAATTGTATAATCATGAAATTTAACCTGAAACAAATTCTGCAGCTGTTCTTATTCATGCTGCTTGTTATTCTTTGCTTTCAGGCCATACTTCTGCTTTTCCCGCCCGAAAGCTACGGTTTGTTCAGCCCTGAAAGGCTGTTGGGTGGTTTTGTGATCTGCAATATCATGCTGTATCATAACCTAGTCTATAACCGTTACTTCAAAACCCTGAAAAACTATTTACGTTATTTTATCATTCTTTCCATATCGATCCTTGCCGGATGGAGTGCTCTTTTCCTGCTTTCCGGCCCGGGACCTGCCTTTCAGGGTCATGTGATGAGCCTGCTTCCTTCACTTGCCGTTGTGATCTTTTTTTTAGTTTCAGGGTTGCTCATGAATGAATTGTATTTTCTTGTGACCATGCATAGTAATTACCTCGAAAATCAGGTGATTATGAAACAACTGGAGCTCGATCACCTCAAGAATCAGCTGAACCCCCATTTCCTGTTCAACAGTCTGAACAACGTAGCTGCAACAATGCAGGTTGATACCGAACTGGCTTTAAATTATATTTATACATTATCTTCACTTTTACGTTATCAGGTTGAAAGTTCTGATAAAGAATCCGTAACTTTAGCGGAAGAAAACTTCTTTATCGAAAGTTTTCTCGGAATTGAGGAAGTTCGTCTGGGCGACCGGTGTGAGCTGAGTTTCGATTCTGAAATTTCAAATTCGGGAGAAAAGATTCCCCCGATGCTGTTGCAACCTTTTGTTGAAAGAGCCATCAAACAAAGTAATTGCCTCAGTAGTAAGGCTGTTATTAAAATTCATTTGCAGGAAAAGGATAGGGAGCTGTTTTTATTCACAAAAGGTACCATTCCTTACAATGCACCCAATGTCCAGTCAGGTGGCATCGGGATCGAGAATGCGGTGAGAAGACTCGAAATGTTTTATCCTTCTTCGCACCGGATTATTAATCAGCAGATCAATGGTTTTTTCGAAACCAGTCTGTTTATTGACCTGAAAAGTTTTAAACGAATTTCCTGATTGAATATGAATGAAACAAGCGAATTTCAGAACCGTCGATTGCGTTGTCTGGTTGTGGACGATGAGCAGCCTGCACAATGGGTTCTGAGTAATTTCATCAATCAGACAGCATCCCTTGAACTTATTGCCTGTGCCTATGATGGACTTGAGGCAGTGAAGGTGATGAAGGGGAATGAAATAGATCTTCTTTTTCTTGATATAAACCTTCCCGGGATGGGTGGTCTTGAAATGTTGAATATACTGGAGAAGCAACCCATGATCATTTTTACCACGGCTTTTTCTTCGTATGCAATCAATAGCTTTGATTATAATGTTGTTGACTACCTTGTAAAGCCCATCAGCCGCGAATTGTTCGATCGTGCCGTAAAAAGGGCTTTCGACAGGGTCAAGCCGGGTGAAGAGGTTCAGGAAGATGAGGCACAGGATAAGGCACGGATTATTGAAGTGAACACCGGAGGCGATTTTGAGTATGTGGAAGCCGGTAAAATCATGTATATCCAGAGCTATGGAAATTATGTCAAGGTTTTTACAACCACCCGTATGATCCTGGGTACCTCAACCACCCATAAAATGTTCAGTACCCTGCCGAAATCCTTGTTTCTGAGGGTCCATAAATCCTATATTGTAAACAAGGATTTTATCGGATCTTACAATAATTCAGGCATCATGGTTGATAAGGAAAAACTTCCGATCGGCATTTCCTACCGTCAATCGGTCATCAGCCGTCTTGAAATGCTGAAAACAATAAAATAGTTTTCCGCTCTGAAATGCCCGGAACCAGCCTGTGATTTCATGCCATCTGATGTTAAACCCTGATCTGGTCTGGTGAATTGCGTTCTGCAAAGGTCGCGGTGCGCCGCACCTTAATATCTTCCTATGCTTGTTTGCTAGAAATGTTACGATGCTCTGCACCTTTTTTTCTTCCGATTTGCTTTGGATATCTCATCTGCATTCGGCTGAATAATTATGCACATGTACTTTCAGGCAGGTGCATAGCACTGCGACATTTGTAACCTGCTATGGTTCGCCAGAAATTTAAAGGTGCATAGCGCCGCGACATTAAACAAACCAATCAAATCCATTGGAATTGAGATGGACCAATAAATGCATGGCTGATGAGATTTAATCAATTCATTCCCGCTGAAACGGAATCTAAATGCCTGGTATCAAACAGATAAACACTCTTAATCCTTGTTCATTCTGACACTTCGGCTGCATCTGACTGCATGGCAATCAGACCCTTTCCGATCAGCTCCCTTATAAAGAAAACGTGCTGTAAAAAGTTCTGATGCCCGCCCTGGCTTTCATGGCTGGAATAGGTGAAAGATATTTTATAAAGCGTCATCCCTGATATATAAGCTTACAAAGTATCATTAATTCACTATATTTGCAAAGCAGTTATAGTAATAACTTTGTTATTCAGGAATTAAGCACTTTGTCATGGTAAGAAATCTGGGTGCACAGGCTTCGGTTTTCAATCAGTTTATCTCCGAGCTTCGTGATGCAGCTATTCAGCAGGATAGCCTACGTTTCCGTTTTAATATGGAGCGCCTGGGCGCCATTTTTGCTTATGAAATCAGCCGCCAGCTTGAATATGAGGTCAAAGAGGTTGTTACTCCCCTGGGTGTTGCTGAAGTCCCGGTACTAAAGGATTATCCTGTTCTTGCCACCATTCTGAGGGCTGGTCTCCCTGTGCACAGGGGAATGATGAATGTTTTTGACAAATCGGAAAACGCCTTTGTTTCAGCCTACCGTAAACACAGTAAAGACGGCCGTTTCGATATCCAGGTGGAATATGTCTCATGCCCCGATCTTACCGACCGGATCATCATACTTTCCGATCCCATGCTCGCAACCGGCGCCTCACTTGTACTAAGCTATAAAGCTCTTCTCGCAAAGGGAAAGCCAAAACATACGCATATTGTCACTCTGATCGCAAGCACCCAGGGTGTTGAATATGTCAAGAGGAATCTGCCGGCCGATGACGTTACCCTGTGGGTTGGCGCCATCGACGACGAACTTACAGCGCAGGCCTATATCGTTCCGGGACTTGGAGATGCCGGTGACCTTGCCTTCGGAAATAAAATCTGAAACCTGGTAATCAGGAAATCTATTACGAAAGGGCTGCCGGAAGGTTGCCCTTTTTTTTGTGGTGATTTTCGCAACACCATGACATGGAATAACATATTGGATAATTTGTGATTCTCAATGCAAGCTCTCTGATGGTAATCATGATTTTATGGCCCTTTCTGGCATGAATCATATGCAGATCAGGCGGGCAGGCTATCTGATGCGCGCCTTTAAGTATACTCAATGCAATACCATGATAACAATTCCGTTTAACCCAAAAACGATCTGAAAAAATCGTAAGTTTGTAAAAAATAAGCCCATGACCACACTGGTTAAGGAAAATATTAAAATTTCCCTCGATTCCATCCGAAGCCACCTGCTCAGGAGTATTCTTACTGTGATGATCATTGCCTTCGGGATTATGGCACTGGTAGGGATTCTTACTTCAATCGATGCCATTAAATACTATCTGACCGAGAACTTTACGATGATGGGGGCAAATACATTTACCATCAGGAACCGCAGTATGAGGGTTCAGATGGGCAACCACAATTCCCTGCCCAGGAATTATAGGACAATTACCTGGGACGAAGCCATGGATTTCAAGGAGAGTTATACTTTTCCTGCTTTTACCTCTGTATTTACTTTCGCAACGCATACTGCAACATTGAAATATGGTTCTGAAAAAACCAACCCGAATGTCCCCGTCGTTGGTTCGGACGAAAATTATGTCATCACTTCAGGTAATGAAATTGAATCCGGAAGAAATATCTCCATTGCTGAAGTTTATTCAAGTTCGCATGTTGCCATACTGGGTGCCGACCTGGTGAAAAAGCTGTTTGCCCCGGGTGTGGATCCGGTCGACAGGATTGTGAGCATCGGCCCGGGTAAGTACAGGGTGATTGGCGTGCTGAAGGCAAAGGGATCCAGCATGGGTTTCAATCCCGATAACATCTGCATACTGCCGATCACCAATGTAAAACAGGCATTCTCGCGTCCCGGTATGTCATTTTCGATCAACGTGATGGCCGCAGACCCTACAAAACTTGATGCAGCCATCGGTGAAGCTACCGGAATGTTCCGGATCATCCGCAAAGTAAGGGTGGGGGATGAGGATAGTTTTGACCTGGCCAAGAGTGATAACCTCTCTGAAATGCTGTTCGATAACCTGAAGTATCTCAGGTATGCAGCCACCATCATCGGGGTGATTACCCTGATCGGTGCGGCCATCGGACTGATGAATATTATGTTGGTTTCTGTAACCGAACGAACACGTGAAATCGGCGTCAGGATGGCCCTGGGGGCTAACCGCCGTACCATCCGCAACCAGTTCCTTACAGAGGCAATCGTTATAGGGCAGATCGGCGGAATGGTGGGCATAATTCTCGGCATCGCCATAGGTAACCTGCTGTCGTTTATCATAGGATCAGGCTTCATCATACCCTGGGCATGGATAATATTGGGTGTTGTTTTGTGTTTTGGTGTAGCGGTGCTTTCAGGCATTATTCCCGCTACCAGGGCTGCCCGCCTCGATCCGGTTGAATCTTTGCGTTACGAATAATTCCTGATTTCATTTCTATGGAACCTGACCTCCTGGTTTATTGTCAGAAAAGCACACCAAGGATCCGGTATATCCTTGATCTGATGCTGGATGACGTCCTGGGTCTTGATTTTACTGCGACTGACAGTATTCCTGAGTACGAATCCTTTGAAGGACCCCGGTTATGTTATCACAGCCAACCCATTGTTGCCGGTAAGGAATTGCTCATCATGCCCTGCGGTTTGCTCACTGAGAAAGGGATCAACAGTCATCAGCTGAGCTTTTTTGATTTTGATGACTCCCGTGCTTTTTTTCCGGTATACAGCAAATTATCACCCATCCCGTTTGATCTTTTTGCCGCTTCTTTCTATATGGTTAGCCGCTACGAAGAGTATCTGCCATATATGCGCGACGAACATGGCCGTTTCTCTGCAAGCTATGGAATCGCTATGCAGCAGGGCTTCCTGCAGCAACCGGTAGTCAACCGGTGGGCGCTTCTGCTGAAAAAGCATTTGCTTGATTTCTTTCCTTCTCTGCAATTCAAACAAAGAGAATTCAGTTTTCTTCCGACCATTGATATTGATTCTGCCTGGGCATACCAGAACAAAGGCCTGATCAGGACGCTGGGCGGCTATCTGAAGGATCTCGGAAAACTGGACCTCCCGGAAATGAAGAAGAGAACCAGGGTATTGTTAAGGATGGAAAAGGATCCTTTTGACACGTATGACCGGATGCTTGAAATTCACAGCAGGTACGGCCTGAAACCTTACTTTTTTGTGCTTTTTGCTGATTATGGCCTCAACGATAAGAATGTCCCAGTCAACAACAGCAGATTTCAGACCCTTGTGAAATCGCTGGCCGACTATGGCAGGGTTGGCATTCATCCATCCTATGCATCCAACAGCAACCCGGAATTGCTTTCGCGGGAGATCGTAAGACTTTCACAGGTACTGAGGGCTGAAATTACCGCCAGCCGGCAGCATTTTCTCAAGTTGTCGATGCCCGAAACCTATCGTAACCTTGTCAATCTCGATATCTCCGATGATTTTACCATGGGATTTGCCGGACAGCCCGGGTTCAGGGCCGGAATCTGCACCCCGTTTAAATGGTATGATCTGGAAGCCGAGACAGTCACTGAATTGACCCTGCATCCCTTTACGCTGATGGAAGGCACCCTGCGCGACTATCTCAGCCTGGACACCGACGGTGCCATACGCCAGATCAGGGCGCTGGTTGATCAGGTGAAGGCTGTGAACGGCAATTTCATCAGCCTTTGGCACAACGAAAGCTTCTCGGATGAAAAAAGATGGATCGGCTGGGTAAAGGTTTACGAACAGATGCTGGAGTATATTTATTCCGGAGAATCCAGCGAATAGGATCTGACCGCATTCATTTTCATTTTACTTTTGATTTTCCTGATTCAATGAAGCTGCTTTTGCGGCTGTCCTTGCAATGGTTATCTTTGCGCCTGAAAAAATTGCAAATGACAGAAGCTGCCAGGCCCACATCTTTGGTTGATTCCCCCGAAAACAGATGGTATGCCTGTTTTGTTAAACCCCGCGCCGAAAAGGCCGTTGCAGCCAGAATGACAGGCGCCGGTGTTGAATGCTATCTTCCTCTGCAAAGGATACGCCGCCGCTGGAGCGACCGCATCAAATGGGTAGATGAGCCTCTCATCAGGTCATACGTTTTTGTAAAGGTGAATAACAAGAGCTTCCGCAAGGTTCTCTTTATTGAAGGATTTCTTCGTTTCATTACATTCGAAAGCAGGGCGGTTCCTATTCCGGACTGGCAGATCGAAGCCCTGAAATTGATTCTGGAAAAAGGTGTGGATCTGGAGGTGACAGCAGGGAGCTTTGAAGCTGGCCAGCAGGTTGAAGTAATTGCCGGACCCCTCATCGGTCTGAAAGGGGAACTCGTTGAAGCAAGAGGAAATAAGCGTATGCTGCTTCGTCTCGATCAGATCAACCATGGAATTCTGGTGACGATCGATTCAACCCTGCTGGCACGGATCTGAGGTAATCCCCAGTATATGATTTTAAAGGCCATCACCCAGGGTTGGCCTGGCTGCCTGATTTTCCATTATTCATGTTATTGACGTTGTTTGAACAATGCCATTCTGAAACTGCTTATGGGGTAATTGATGAACCGGAATTGTTAACTACTTGTTAATTCGTCTGTTGGTTGTTTGTTCTCTTGTTTTTTATTACCTTTGGGTAAATGAAAACCGGCAGTGATGAAAAATTCAGAAGTCTTTGCAATTCTGACCAAAGCGGTCAACGATGAATCGTTCAGAAACAACCTGAAAACTGATTTTTATAAAGCCATGGAAGGTGAGGGGGTCACCGGTGCCGATGAAGTCAATCTTCTTCAGGTGATCCTCAGCAGGGTAATCGCCTACGATGAATTGCTGGCCCAGAACGGAGCCCTTCAGCAAAACCTTGCCACGTTTCAGTTTTCACCGCTGGCTTCTGAGGCTTACCGTCAGAAAATGGAATTTTTCATGACCGATCAGCTCGAAACTACAAGGCTGACCTCCAACAGCTTCAAGAGTGGCCTTGTGGATTCGCTGGTGCAGATCAAACAAGGATTTAAATCAGCCATGATCATGTATACAGTGGCTTTTTATGCAGGCATCGGAATGATCCTGGCAGCGTTTGTTTTTGCCTGGTTCAGGGGTGAATCGTTGTTGCCGGTTGTATTTGCGGGTTTGGGTGTTGCCGACCTCATCGCCTACTTTATCACCAAACCTCCCCTCGATCTGCAGAAAAGCAGGGCCAATCTCGCACAGTTGCAGACGGCATATTATAACTGGTTTATCGACCTGTTTAACTGGAATTCGGTAGCCAGCGGCGGGGATGCCATGATCGGCCAGTATAAAAAGGTATCGGAGATGACCCTCAGGAACACCGAAAGAACGATGAAAATGATAGAAGATTATTGTGAAATCGCGTCCACCGGAAAAGAAAAGACGGGTATCAAAAAAGATGATCCTGCAAAAGTAATTACTGAACCCCTGCCGGGTAGCTGATCCTGTTTTTATAAGATTCCCGTTACGTTTCAGTCAGCCATATTTAACATTGCCTGCCGGTGAATCCGGATCAGGTTATACCACTTTCCCTTCCTTTATAAATTCCCTTTTAATGGCAGCTTCAAGATTTTCTTCTGAAAGCGTTTTCCTGCCAGAAGAAAGCATTTCAAGTGCACAGTAGTGAGCAACATTTACAATGCCTGCCCCACTGAGTTCGTAGCGTGAAGCTATTTTCTGCCAGTCGGGGTTTCCTCCGTTCACCATATTTTCAGGGAAGGACTTCATCCAGATGGCAGCCCTCTCGGTTACTCCGGGCATGGGGAAGTGGATAACCGCCTGAAAACGCCTGACAAACGCATCGTCAATGTTTCCGCGCTGATTGGTGGCAAGAATCACCAGACCGTTGAACGATTCTATTCGTTGCAGCAGGTAGGCTACTTCCTGGTTGGCATATTTGTCGTGTGCATCGCGGATATCCGTTCTTTTCCCGAAAAGGGCATCGGCTTCATCAAAGAAGAGAATCCAGTTCTTGTCACCGGCCTTGTCGAAAAGCCGCGACAGATTTTTCTCCGTTTCCCCGATGTATTTCGAGATCACCCTCGACAAATCAATACGGAATACATCCCTGCCCGTCTGTTTCCCAAGCAGCGTTGCAGTCAGGGTTTTCCCTGTGCCTGGTGGACCATAAAACAAGACCCTGTATCCTGGTTTCACCCTCTTTTTCATAGCGGGATCTTTCATCAGGGTCTCATTGTGAAGTATCCATCCCTCTATTTCTCCGATCTGCTTCCTGGTAGATGGATGTAAAACAAGGTCGTTCCATTCCATTTCCGTTTCTATATTTTCGGCCGGGAAACCGGAACTGAAGCGGGGTTTACTGATGGTACCCAAAGTGATTGATTCAACAATTTCGGGGTCAAGGGTAAGCTTTCCGCTCATGGCCGGCTCACCTTCATGCACCTGGTCAAGCCATAGAATATGCTTCTTTGAAAACCAGTGGTCAGAACCAAGAATATGCTGAACCTGGAGCCTTTTTATCAGATCATTTCCCGCGAGTAGAAAAAGAACTGTTTCTCCGGTCGGAAGGATTCCCCTGTGGTTACTTGCTTTCACGCCTCCGAATTCAGGAAAGTCACCGCCTTCGGGGAATGATTCCGCTACGATCCTGTTGAAGAAATCAGGTTGAAGATGCGGGGCCAGAGCCAGGAGCAATGTCATATACTCCCTGAAATCAGGCTTGTACTTTTCGATAAAGGCCGCAAAAGGAGATCCATCGTTTTTCAGCCTGAACGACACCTTTTCAGCAGCCTGACCCGCTGACCGCGGATGCGACAACCGCCGCTTCACCATATCCTGAAGCTGCAATAAAGCCTTGTATAATATTTCTCCGCTCATTCCTGTCCGGTTTGTTTCAGTACCCATCGATCTTAAATATTACAAAAATCCATCCTTCACATTGATTTTTATTCCTTAACTATTTACTGTTAACTGTTAATTGTTAGTTGTTAACTGTTAGTTGTTAGTTGTTAACTGATCAGGGTGTTCTTTCTGCCGATTCTCCGCCTTTTGAAACCGTGGAAGTGCCATCTGTCCCTTCAATCGTAAAAGATTGCGTCACATCGGTGAATTTCTTGCCATCTCCTGATTCTGTCCTGACTTTGAAACGGTTTGGTATTATCCAGTCGTATCCACCACGGCTCCAGGGGGCCGGATAGTTCCACATGGCTGCGGTATCGGTTGCTGAATCCACATTGTCGTGGTTGATGGGATAGAAGGTATCACCCGAATCATGATGATAATCACCACCATGGGTGGCGAAGTAACCCCTGACGCCGGTAGCCGGACCTGACACTTCCCTGGCATCGGCATTGCCGAATGAAACGGTCTTGGGATGATAATGGAATTTCAGTTTCATGCCGACACCCTGACGGCCCCGCCTGAACGTCATCTCTTCCTTCTTCCGGGCGGTAATGGCATTGGGTTCAAGCACATTCATCACCACATCGCGGGTGTATTTTCCTGATTTCAGGCTGACCTTCAGGGTGGCTGCCCGGTCGGGTGCTGTCCACACAAATCGGGTTCCGGTAGCCTGGGCAAGCGGGATTCCGCCGGTTGCTTTCCATTCACCTGTCTTGCTTCCGGTAAATGTTACGCGTTCACCCACACCCACTTTTTTTCTCGATTTGCCTGAACCATCAGGTGCGGCAAAGGTGGTTTCAATGTCGATGTCCGGGGCGTTGATCCACCAGTCCCAGAATTCAGCGATGGTTAATGCAAACCGTTTCACCAGGCCAATCAGCCAGTTCCATGCTGAAACGATACCCCGGCCGACGGCAACGGCGATAGCGAGCAGCCAATGATAAGCAGAAACAATCATTTTCCCAGCCCTGGCTGCCATACTCATCAGCCAGGTGAAAGCAGCGGTTACACCCCTGCCAATGCGCAACGAAGCAGCATAGAGCCAGTTCCATGCCCTGATAATGGTCATCATGATCAGCGATGCAGCCATCTGTATCCATTGCCAGGCCATAGCTATAACCATTCCGATCATGGCAGCCACCGATTGGATCCAGATCCATGTGGCCAGGATGAACATGCTTATTCTTGCTGCCACAAGCTGAATCCAGATCCAGGCGGTGGTGATGGTCATCCTAAGGAAGCCGGCCGCCATTTGTATCCATTGCCATGCGCTGGTAATCATCATGGTAAGCCTTGCTGCCACCGCTTCAATCCAGGTCCATGCTGTAGTGAGCACCATGCCAACCATGGAAGCCAGCCGTCGTATCCATTGCCAGGCGAGCGATCCGCTGAGCCCAAGCCTGGCTGCGGCAGATTCTATCCAGGCCCAGGCTGAAACGATGCCCGTGCCGATTTCCCCGGCCACCGACCTGATCCAGCCCCAGGCTGCCGATAATCCCATTCCGATCCTGTTTGCTATGTTTTGTATCCAGCCCCAGGCAGTATCAAGGCCTGTGCCCAGCGTTGAGGCCAGCTCCTGGATCCAGTTCCTGGAGGACTGAAGACCCTGGCCAATCCTTGACGCCAGGTTGCTTACCCATGACCAGGCCGCTGCAATGCCTGCCCTGATCCGGGATGCAATCCCCTGAATCCAGCTTGTTGCTGCTGCTATACCGGCTCCGATGGCAGCCCCGATCCGACGGAAAAAGCCGGTTGTCGCATCCGGAGCCAGGCCAGATCCTTCTGCATTGGTATCCATGGTATTTCGCTGAATCAGCTGGCTGCCGCTTTCACCGGTTTGCTGTAATATCCTGCTTTCTGATACCGGAACGGCTGGCGCTACTCCCTGATTGCTTAACCCGGGCGAAGAACCCTGCTGAACCACATGGGTCAGTTCATGGGCGAGTAGTTGTTTGCCCTGCTTTGTGTCGGGATTGTATTGCCCCGAACCGAAAAAGATGTGGTTCTTATGGGTAAATGCCCTGGCATTCAGTTGGCGGCTCAGTTGCGATGACTGATCATCGTTGTGAATCCTGACATTGCTGAAATCATTGCCGAACCTGGGTTCCATAAAATCCCTGACCGGGCGTGGAAGAGGCATCCCCCCTCCGGTTTTACTCCTGATGGCCGTTTGTGTACTTTCGTCCGGATTCTGGTTTCCGGCTTCTTTTTCAGGTAGCGAATTGTCCTCCCTGCGTTGTACCTTCTCTTCAACCTGACTTTCAATCTTTTTTCCTTCGTCCACCGACCGGGCACCCCCAGACATCCGCATCACCCGCTCTGCCACACTGTCGGCTTCACGCTCAAATTTGTCGCCGGGCTTGTTTACAGCAAGTTTGGTCTGAATAATGGTTTGTGTTCCCTGCCTGACAGGTGCAAAAAAATCA
Organism: Bacteroidota bacterium; assembly: GCA_009773455.1. Lineage (GTDB taxonomy): Bacteria > Bacteroidota > Bacteroidia > Bacteroidales > Lentimicrobiaceae > Lentimicrobium. Next base: position 27,193 of record WSXU01000027.1, read on the forward strand.
CCACCACCGGCCTTTGCAAAAAAAGACGAGCCCGACTTCTGTGATACTGAAGTTGTTGAAGTGGTTGATTTTTCAGCAGTCGATTTCATTGTCTTTCCTTGTTCATGATATATTGACCTGATATTTTTTCAAAAGCCAGAATGAATGTTCCCGAAACCAATTCCGCAATATCACGGAAACCCCTATGCCTCATCAGGCAATACACATCACTTGTTATTAATTCTTAACTGGCAATTATTCATCCGTCATCAGACATTAGACATTAGTAATTCCACTCCACCCTCAGCATCTCCCTCATCCATGGCAGTTTTATCATTGCGATCCCCCATGGCAGCTGATCAAGCAGGATATCCCAGGATCGGGATTCGACCTGCAATACCCAGCCATCTTCTTCACTCCGGCTCAGTTTTCCGGGTCTGTAAAGGAAAGATCCCCTGAGTCCGTCCGGGCTGGTGTCTCTGAGTGCTTCCCAGTGCCCGATCACGGCTTTGAGCAGGGTAATACCTTCGGCCGATTCCTGTTCATCAACCGGATTATCTGTCATAAGTGGTTTATTTACCGGTATTCCGCAAAGAATTTTAGGTAAGACCAGTTCGTATTCAGGTGTTTTATGGTTTCCTGAGACCAGATAGCCAAGCAGTTGCAGAGCCTTCTCAGGATTTAGCAGTTCTGCATCCTGCGAAACATGCAGGCTTTCGAAGAAACCCGGCAGGAAAGGATGCAACAGGATCAGTCCGGCATTACGGATATAAACAGGTTCGGTATCAGGTAAGATTTCTGGAATAGGTTTCACGAAATTCAGTATGTCCTGACCTGACTTTCTGTTTTCCTGTTTGGCTCCGGAATTCAGCAGCTTCTTCAGGGTGGGTGTTACACCCTGTATTTCAGGAAAAGTCCGGAGCAGATGTGACCTGAATCCATCCCCGGAAGGAGATTCTGCATAGGAAAAATAGGAAAATGCAGCCGCAAGGATACTCTTTGTAAATGCATCCCTTGCTGCAACAGAGAATTGAAGCATTTCTCCCGAAGAGAGAATTTTTCCCGATAACTCCGACACCGATGGGGCGATCAGGTTGAGCAGTTCTGTCAGAAATGTCTCAGGAAACTGGTTGCCAAGTCTCACAAGGGCGCTCTTATCCGACAATGTCTGCTTGATTTTATTGATAAACTGATGGTTGTTGCTTCCTTTCATGATATCCCTGACAGCTTCAATCACCACTTCATTCAGTGGCTTTTTATCAGTTAGGCTGAAGTGCCAGGGCAGTTTTCCGGTTTCAAGGAAGTAAAGGAAAATGCCGGAAGTGTCTTCATCACTGTTTCGAATGACTACATGACCATCCGGATTCTGTTCTTTCGTCTGAATGCTGCTCATCTCCTTTAAAACCCTGGCCATTTCCCTGATTATCACCCCGGTCAGCTCCTTATCCATATGGTCAATAGGGATGGAACCCGCATCAATGTCGAGCCGGTCAATTTTCAAAAGTTTACCGGCCGGAACTGATTGATCAAATACCTTTTCAAGGGCCGGGAACAATTTTTCGTACAACAGATCAGGAATCAGCCGCTGCATAAGCTGACCATCCGGCTCTGTACCGGAAAGTTCCAGATAAAGGTGCTGCTGCCTGATATGGTGTGTCATCTGTTTAATTCCTTATCTGTAAAGGCAAAACAGCCCTGTGGTGAAATGACTGACAATCTGATATTTGCATTCTTTTCAGCCACCCTGACCGAAACTTTTTCACCGGTGAAGAAAGGCTCTGATGCGGATGATCCGGTGATATCCCAAATCCAGGCCGTAATGTTGCCTGGTGTTGTGCTTTCAAGATTGATGATGTTCCTGAACAACTGAATAGTGAAGTCAGGCGAAAGGTTGTTCTCCTTGCAGAGTTTTTCAAAATCCCCGTCAGAACATTGATTGCGCTGACCACAATCAAAGGCAGGAACAATTGATTGTTTGTTGTCCTGGCTATGATTGATGAATACAGCCCCATTAAACGGTGCACCACTCTCACTCACTTCATTCGAATATCTTGCTGAAAGTGTGAAGATGGGATTCGGTTTGCCGAATCTGTAAGAGAATTCGAGGTTGAAAGTGTCGCATATAAAGTGCTCGATCCTGAAGACCGAAAACGGATCGGTGGCCTGGGGATCGAAACTAATGTGAAGGCGGTTATTGCCTGCTGTCCCCAAAGCTTCAGTCAAAGCCTGATTTATCGCTTCATTCAGATTTTTAATCACACCAGCCATGGCATTGTTGAAATTGCGGTTCAGCCTGGTTGTGGTCGTTTGTATAAGATCCGGGGCATTGGGCAGGTTGATGTTTTGCCCGTTAAACCTGAAGCTGACCTCCTTCAATGTCTGGTAAACTTCATAGGCTTCTGTTTTTGTCGGAGGTTGAAGCCACAAGCGGTAAGCGCACTCCATGGTTTCTCCTTCACAGGGAAGGTCGCAGGGCTCATCGCAGCTGTGTTGTATTTCAATTGACGCACTGCATTTGTTGTCATCCGATACCTGTACAGTGATGGTTTCGCCGTTTGGGATAGCATCGGTGGAGAAATCGGTCCCGGTGATCACAACGCCTGAAGCAATATAGGGCGGTGTTCCCCCGCTGATCCTCAGACCTGCAAAGTAGTTTTTGTTTTCCTGATCACAGGCGAATTTTAAAATACTCACAGTCAGTACATCCGGTATAATGATGGATTGTGAAGTGGTTATCAGCAGAGCATCCCTAAGCACTAGCTGATGGGTGCCAACAGATAGGACCACAGGACCATTTAAGGGAATAAAGGGTCCGGTGCCTGTCTGGATTTCGTAAGGTGAACTTCCTCCTGAAGGTATAATTTCAACCGCCGCGGCGCCATTGGCCGACGTACAGCCTTTGCTGACATCAAAAGTCAGTCCGGTACCACAGGAGTGCCTTACTATTGTGCTTATGCTGCAATTCCGGCTGTCGGAAATAATTATTTCCACATCGGTATCGCCGGGCAAAGGATCACTGATAAACGTATTTTGCTGTATTGATCCACGGTTGGATGTATAGGGAGCCTGTCCTCCGGTGATCCTAATGACTGTGATAAACTGATTGTTGGTTCCGACACAATCAAAATTAGGCTCGCCAAGTATGAGCCTGGTTGCAACTTCTATTTCCTGAGGTGATGTGGTAATTCCTGAAGCATCCCTCACTGTCAGGGTATGCTTGCCGGATGGCAGGAAAACCGGATCACCGACAGGTACAAACGGTTCGGTTCCGACCTGTACTTCATAGGGGGCAGTGCCACCCGAAGGGATGACTTCGACGGGTGCAAAGTCATCGGCATTGGCACAACCGATGCGGGTAGTGAAGGCGAGCTCCGGTCCGCAGGAATGATTGATCATGACTGAAGCTGAGCAATTGCGGCTGTCGGTAATGATTACTTCAATGTCGGTATCCCCGGCAAGATCCTCACCAAAGAAGGTGTTTTCGTTGAGGATACGACCGATGTTGGAACTGTATGGTGGGGTTCCGCCGTTGATCCCAATGGCAACTACATAACGGTTGCTGTCACCGGTGCAGTCGAAATTGGGCTCACCCAGGGTAAGCCCTGCCGGAACGACAATCTTCTGTGGTGAGGAAGTCAATCCTTCGGCATCCTGAACAACCAGGGTGTATTCACCGGGGCTGAGTGTCATCTGATCTTCGATGGTTGAAAAATTACCATCGTTGATTTTTAATCGGTAAGGAGGCGTCCCTCCGGCTGGAGTCACGATTACACGGGTGTTTCCATTATCGCCGGTGCAACCGGTTTCCACGGTAAACGAAGGTGGCATCACAGGTAAAACAAACTGTACAGGGGCGCAATCAGAATTGCACAGATAAGGCAGGTAAAAGTCAGCAATGACTTCTCCGGGGAAGAAATCAGGACGGTTTCCCTGATCATCACCGGTTGATTCATCGAGGATATCGAGCAGATAAAAACCGTCATCACTGATGAATTTTTCATAGGGCCTGAATCCTGTCAGGGCGACCCTGAGGGTAACAGGCAACTGTTTGGTTCTTATCAGAAAGTTCCCTGATACATCGGTTTTTGTTCCGGTGCTTGTGCCTTTCAGCATCACAGCAACTCCCGGCAGAGGTTCGTTTCTGCCCATCACTACCTGGCCACGGATAATAAAATTGCCAAAACGTGGAGGGGTATTGTGACCATCAGCCCTGCTTTCACCGTGATATACAAGAATAAAAGTACCTCCCATCGGAACACCGGCTTTGTGCTGAATACCGGGATTGTTTCTCAGGTAATGACCCAGATAAAGTTTCTTTGTCATCTCTTTCAGCCGGTTTGCGTATTCTTTCAGCAATGCTTTGATAGAATCGCTGTAATGTCCGTAAACCAGGGCTTCAAGCCGGTCATCAAGGTCTTCCCAGCTCGTCACCTTTTCGCCTTCCTGGTTGTTGTCAAACAGTTGCTCTCGTTTTATTTCGACTGCTTCAGCAACTTTAGTCAGGTGTTTTTCACGTTCAACCAGTGCATCAGGTTCCAGATCCCCAAGGTCGGGCGAAAGGATTTCAGGGAAACGCGCAATGTAATACATCACATAGATCAGGATGATTTCCTTGAGCGGTTCACCTGTGCTCCCGATAAAATCGACAAGATTGAGGGTTGGGTTATCCGGACTGAAATAGGGTTTCAGGTGGAGGTTCGGCCAGATCAGTACTTCAAAATAGGCGCCAAGGGTAGTAGGCTTTACCCTGTATTCAGGATCATATTCGGCCAGCCACTGTACCTTTGGAGGTACAGGGTTCTGCAACAACCCTTTTGCCTGCGGAAAGAAAAGATCGTAGAAATATTTCAGGTTACCGGCCAGGAATCCGGTCAGTTCTCCGATACGACTGTCGTACATGGCTTCGAGATCGTTGAAATGGCAGGTTTGGTTTTCGCGGTTGGTCAGGGTTCTTTCATCATATTCACCCGTACGCAGGGCGATCACATCTACAGGAAGGCGGTACTGCCTCCTGATGGAAATAATCCGGCTCAAAGCTGCCTGGTAATTCATGCCCAGGTGACCTTCAATCCGCAGAAAATTATACGGTTCCAGGTCGTACCGCAGTGGCTTCACGACGAAATCGGGTGCTGCCGGTACATACTCGTCTGCCCTGTATCCCTGGTTCTGATTGGCCCTTCCCTGGCTGGTTCTGCCGTAATTCCATAACCTGTATAAATGCGGGGGGCCATCCTGAAGGTAATAATACGGTATCGACTTGTCCGAGAGGCTTATATCGGCCAGTTTATCCGGTGTAATCCGGATCTGAAGAAATTGCTGTTTGTTTTCATTCGATGGGGGAAGGGGGGGGGTACTGGTAAATCTGAGCGTCATTTCAACCAGCCGCATAAAGAGCTGTCTCACCTCTTTTATCTGTTCTTCACACTGACTGTTCGCCGGTGATGGTATAAACCGGTTCCTGAATATTTCAGGGTTGTTGACTGAAGACGGGTTGAGCAGTCCGAGCATCAGGTGACGCGGGAACAGGTCTTCGGGCGGACAACAGGCACAGAGCAGACTGACGCCTTTCCATCTGAATTCATCATAGGCATTCAGCAGATCTTCAAAGAAACCATAGTAATACTGCATAAATTTCAGGTCGCTGACCGGAACCTGGGAATTGTCAAGAAATCCGAACCTACCGGCAAACCCTGCGAAAGGATCTGAAGGATAGTCAGCCAGCAGTAATGGCCTGAAAGCCTGGTAGGCTTCCTGAAGCGCTTTGCCTGTCCTGTCTGCTATACCATCGTTGGTAAAAACGTTGTGAAAACCCTGTAATACTTCAGGCGTGGTAACCGGCGCTGAATTGGGAACATCCCAGCGGGGTAGCCTGATGTCGGCCAGGTTGAGCCGGTTTGTGAGCGATTGTTCAAGATCTGTAAATGTAAAGTTACCCTGCAACGAATGGCCGGCCGCGATGATTTTCTCCATATCCGGGGTGCGGATAAGCAGGTGGCGGAGGGTAGCCGTAACTACTTCTCCTTTGTCGTTGCAATCGTTAGGACTACAATTGCGCAATCCGTCCATTTTCAGCTCAAGAAACAGAACCAGCACCTTGTCAGCCATGAATCCTGAAGGGCTGTCAAGGGATGTGGTATTAGGCTCTCCAGCCGCGAACAACTCCCACAACGGATATTGTTTCTGAATTCCCGCATCATCATACTTAAAGCGTGGGTAAGCGATCTCATTCGGCAGGGTATATTCGCGGTATGAAACCAGCGAAACATCATCAGGTTCATTCAAAAGATAGCCGGCCGATCCTACACCTGTTCCCCTGGTAACGGAGATGGATGTGATCCCTCCGTTGTTTTCAACCCTGAAATCAAGACCACAGACAATACCGATGCCTATCAGGTTGGCACGGGTGAGCCGCTCCTGTTCATCCAGATAGTCGAACACCTGGTTTAGGTGACTGTTGGTGAGAACCTGGTTGGCCTCAAAATGCGGGTATTTATCCTGGGTTGGTTTCATGGCGGATTCAGTTTAAAGTATTTTTCTGTATGTTTTATGGCTATGCCTTCGGTGGTTTCTTCTTTTTTGATGACTTGCGTGATGCCTTTACCGGAACCGGCTTTTTGGCCCTGACGCGTGGTTCAGGAATCCTTGAAATCAAAGTATTTTTTACTTCCATGATGCTCCTTTTCATTGGATAATTACCAAGTGAAGTACTTCCCAGACGAACCGGATTCTGATCACTGCCATCAACGCAGTCGTGGAGGGTTGCACCCGGATAAACATTCCGTATTCCTGCCAGCTGGTTTACGAATACCTGCAGTGTGTATGAAGCTTTCCTGTAATAATTGTACCGTTCTGTCAGAAAATTGCGGATGGCTTCAGCAGTCCCGGGTTTAAACTGTCCCGTCTGACAAAGGTCAACCTGTGCTCCGGCGAATTCAGGCAAATCCGTTAAGGCTATTCCTGAAACGATCAGGCCGTTCATCCAGCTATGGAATGCTGCACCAAAGACAGAAAGGACACTTCCTGCACAATGGCACAAATCTGTATCATTGCCTGTGGCTCCCTGCAGAAACCCTGCTTTCAGCATGGCTTCAACCCTTTCAGTGAGCATTTCTTCCGTCCGGTCAATGGCGGCGTTTTCCCTAAGCCAGTTGCACCAGGCCTCCTCGAGCCGTTCAAACTGCCAGCCGTTGATTGCAGTTTCAGTAAAATGGCCGACCAGCATAGCCCTGATTTTATCAGTCAGTGAAGAATTGCCGGTCGAGGTGCAGGCCGTTTCCGGGACAATTGTGCTGAACAGGTTCGCCAGTTGTGCTTTCAGGGCATCGGGATGTATGTATTCAAGTGTTTTGTCTTCATACCATTGGATGAAAGCTGCTGAGAACTGAAGATAGACAGCATTGGCACAGGCACAGGCTTCCGATTCTGATGGCCGGGTGCCATCTTCCCTAAACCCATCTTTCATGATCAGCCCGGTCAATTCTGAAATCACCTCATCGCACAGGTTTTGAATGAAGCCATCGTTTCCGGCCCAGCATATTTTACCAAGCAAATGGGAGGGTATCTCCTGACGGATGGTGCGGTCGGCAAACCGCCGTGCATCGGTATTGACACTGAAAGGACCGGTCCAGCCGGGCATTACAACCGTCAGCCTGAACGAGTATGGATCTTCATCCCCGCATGTTACACATGATCCGTCACTGCAGGCAGGATACAGCGCATCACCGGGGAATCTGGGCCTCAGCAGCAGGTGTTCTACCACGATGGCCCGCTCATTGCTGCTCCAGTTGATAAATTCATCTTTCAATTCCACAGCAAGACCCGTGGAAACAATTGTATCCGGAAAACTTCCCAACAGGTTTCCGTCTTTGTCGTTCAGCCTGAGTGTAAAACCATCACCCGATGCCTGGACTAACCAGGCATCGGGCCGAATCATCTGTTTCACGATGGTTTTCCCGGCAATAACTTCAGCAGTTTTTTCATCAGGGGCATCTGCTGCGACCTCACCATTGAGCTGACTTCTTCCAAAAGAATCCTTCAGTGTAAATCCAAACCTGCAGATGGTTCCGCTAAGGCTGATGAGGGTGAATTCAAATCTCAGATCGGGATATACGAGGAGCAGGCTGAAGCGTTTTTTCAGCCCGGAAATATTGGTTGGTGAACAGGGGTTGTTCATGTAATTAAACGCTTTTCCACGGCTGTGGCTTATTTCAGGATATGCCTTCAGAAAAGCGGTCTTGTCTTCTATCAGGTTTTCCATCGCTACAGGCTTGCCCTGAAGGTTGGTCAGCAAAAGGGCGTACTCACTGAATTGCTCACCAAAACGGGCCATCAGATGGTCGAGGAAGCGGTTCCTGCGTTCATGAAACTCCGTGAGGGTCTCCGTCATTCCCTCCAATCCGGTGGTTGTAAGCCCGCTCACGATTTCATCATAGCCACGGATCAGTTCTTCACTGAATTGCCTGACAAAATAGGTCTGCCTGGTAGCCGGATCAAGAGAAAACAGATCTCCGGTATGTGCTACCTGTGCAAAAGCATTGCCGAGCAGCTGTTCATAAACCAGCAGGTAAGCCTTCAGCTGTTTTGCCATGGCCCGGCGTGCTTCGCCTGCATGCGACGGCAATCCTTCGGTACCAACGCCAAAAATCATCGGCAAGCTGTTTTGTACCGGGAAATACTCCTCAATATCAGTGAATGTTCCCGGAGACGGATACAAATCCCCTGCTGAATTTTTATACTTCGGACGTTCAGCCTCACCGCGCAACTGAGTGAGCGTATCCCTGGCTTCATCCATCCGGGGTGTAAAGGGCAGGCCGTTTTTGAAGAAAAGGAAACGGCTCAGGTTAAGATACAGCCTTGGCTGATGGTTTTCACTGATAAAAAGTAACCACTGCGCACTTGTTTTCGATCCGTCGAATACCGGATTTCCATTGACCCAGGCGGGATCAGCCGCACCTTTCACAATATTCCCTTCCGTATCATACTTCGACAGCAGCAGGTTGTTGATGGCCACCACCCCTTCGATTTCCATCAGCAGGTTGATGATATCGGAAGTCTTGATCATTGCCTTCAGCTGCGCGTTTTCAAGTTCATCCGTTGCTATGAATCCGTTGCCGAGCGCCGGACCGTTGAAAATATCTTCGCCCGCTCTGCCTTCATTCATCAGTTCCTGCAGTGAATAAAAAGGCACCGGCGGATTGAGGTATCGCTCAATCTCGAACCACACCCTGGCCTGAACAAGTTCAATATCGGCATCCGGAGTAACTTCTATGTCAGCGCATACAGCAACTTCCTCTATATCCACCACTTTTACCCGGCAATAATCTTCGTCCAGGTTGCGGTGGGCATGAAGCAGACCTTTCGACAGCGTGGTATATGCTTCGGCTTTAAGCATTTTGCTGCGGTATTGCTGTAATATGCCTGTTCCGGTTTCCTTTCTTGTCATGATTTCTTCCAGCCGGCTCACTGTACTTCCATTTTTGGCAGTAGTGTCACCAAGCAACCGGAGAGTGATGTCTTCAATGATTATTTTTTCTCCACCCGGAAGAAACTCCAGTTCCAGGTCAGCATAAAAGAGGTTCCGCCATTGCCGGTGCAGGTAGTTGTTTTTACCTTCCTCGTTCAGCAGGGGATCCGAAATGACATTGTAGTCTTTTGTTGCTCCGAACTGCAGGAGATTGAGGTTGAATGAAGCTCCGTTTGCACCGTTGAAAGCATCGTTGTTATGAAGGAATAATTCCCATTGGTTTTTGTTTAAAAACGACCAGTCAGGGAAACGCACTTCCATAATCACAGGATGTGGCTTTCCGTCTCCGTCATAGACCTGATAGGTAAATTCAACCTTGCGGTTATTCAGGTCGCCTGTTTCAGGGTCCTCTTCAAGTTCAAGAAGTACCTCGTACAGGCCACGTGGTGAAACCTTGACCGGCTGAATGTCAGGGTTAGCCGGAGGGGCATACGCCAGCATCAACCTGTCTTCGTCGCACCAGGCGTAATAATGAACGTCACAGTCACATTCCCTGCAGATAAGCCATGCATTTCTTACACCTTCCGCATCAATCAGTAACTTTCTGAAATCATTGGTAGTCCATGGATTGACAGTCAGAATTTCCCTGGCGGTGAAAAATGCCTGATCGGGGTATGGATTTTTCTTATCTGCCGGCGGCTCTGCCTTTGTCAGGATGTTTCTGATGTCTTGACCGGTGCGGTAAGCAAGATCGGTAATGGCATAACACAGCGCTTCCAGTATGGTAATTCCAGGGTCATGCGTATTGTAATCCGTCCATTGCCGGCTACCCATCTGCTCGATGTGGCCGATGCCTTCCCTGCGGAGCCGGTAATAGTCTGCTGCCGGCTTCAGAACTGGCTTTTTCGGTATACTGAGGGGTTTCTGGCTCATGATTCGCAGTTGCATTGTTCAGCAGCGATCTCTTTCGCAGCCGGGTGAATAACTGTAATTCCGTGTCTGTTGGCAGGTGCTGAAACAAGTATGGAAACAGCACTGGAACCTTCAATTTCGTTCATATCGCTTGTGCCCTGGATGCCACCGATGGTATGGAACATTCCGAAATCGGTCACATAATCAACATAAGGCTGTTCCTCAACAAAATCAACCAGGACCGATTTATAAATCTTGCCGCCGAACGAAGGGCTTTCGCCTCCCGGAAATGCCCAGGGAGAAAGGAAACGCGTGATGGCCTCCTTCAGGATATCGGTGTAGAAACCCTCATCATACCCTTCATATAATTTTAGTCTGAAATTGACATTCACCTCCTCAAACCGGGGATTCCTTACATGCAGTCTGACAAAGCAGGATACACGTGTTTTCAGAAATGCTGTGATCTCCTGAAGTGTCCCCAGGCTGGTATAAGGACGTAACGGATCACGCTGATTGTGGAATTGCTTGTTGGGAATCGTAACGATGGTGACATTCCCGGGAGCCAGTTCACGGTATATGCCGTCCCCGTTTTCGGTAGGTTCATACTGCGTGTGGTTAAGGCATTTTACCCTGTAAATTTCCGGGAAGGCTTCCAGCACCAGGTGCTCATAATCCCACAAAGTGATGGCCCGGTCCTTATGCCGCAACCGTTCACTTACTCTTGTATAGAATGATTCAGAATTTTCAGCAGCCTTGCCTCCGAAGGAATCAAACGGTTGCGAAATCTTTTTGATGTCTGAATCCGGTATTTCCTGTTTGGCGATGGTACCAGCCGCGACAACAGCTGCAGCAAATCCCGGATCGTTTTCCCTGTCATTAAACGTTGCCAGCATGGCCTGGGCCGAAACCATCAGCAACCGGCAAACGGCATCGGTAACCCCTGAAACGGCAATCTTTATCCAAAACTGCCCGCCCGGCAGCAGGGTATTGGATTCTCCGGCGTCTGAGGGGATTGCCAGCGTCATGATTCCCGGTTTCAGCAGGCCTTCCGTCTGATCCGTTATTTCGTTATCCCTGAAGGCAACCCACTCGTTGTTGCTCAGGAAACTCAGGTGAAGATGCGGCGATGGTTTCAGGCTCAGTGGATTGGCTGTGCCATCAGCAACCTGGAACAACAGCGAAAGGTTCTGCGGAGGTTTCAGACCTGTGACACCGATGTAGAATTCCGCTTCACTTCGCTGCACCAGATTGTTGCGTTCAAAGTTGAACTGCGGCAACAGAAATGTCTTCAGGTCTGAACTCAGGAATGCATGCTCTTCGGCATGACCGAAGGGATACAGATGATAGTAGCGCGCGCTGCGGCCTGCAAATGATTCTTCAGAGGCGGTATTCAGCACAAGGGTCTGTACGGCGGTATAATCGAGCGAAAGAGAATTCATAAAGGGGCCCGTGGGAGGCGCACCCGGATCAGCAGCCCCGTCATCTTTGCGTACATATTTCAGTAAATCTGTCTGGTAAGCTTTCTGCCCGAAATCTGCATCCAGCCTAAGTTTTACAAATCCCTGCCTCGATTCATTGGAATAGATCTCATCATCTCCTGCAAAGGGTGCATCCTTCACCACCAGGTGAAGATTCTGGGAAAGAACAATGGATGTAGATGTCACCGGAACAGCCGGATTTGCCGATGGCTTCCAAATGCCTGAATTCAGGAAATCAAAATTGATGTTCGGGATGTTGCTGCCATAAGGATCCGGATTTTCGAGCCAGGAGGCTCTGAAGGTAAGCGATGTCAGGTTTTTCTGAAATACTTCAGCCGACCCGATGATCATGGAACTGCCTGTAACTGGCATAGCCCCGAAAGGCTGGAATGGTTTGGATGAATCAATGGCCCCGAAATCGTTTGAGACGGCCAGTGTTTTTAACCCGGTTACATTGACGGTAAGCTGAAGCTGATGTACCTCAAGTTCATGGAAGTAGTTATAAATGAACTCATTATCGGGTCTGTGCCTGAGCTTTACCATCATCATGGGTAGTGTGGTATCGAAGTTGTATCCGTGTGTTTTTGACAGGTAAGGAACCACAGCAGCATCTGCACCACTGAGTTTTGCTGTAAGGCGCATTTGAGTGCCCGAAACCAGACCGAATCCCGTCGTTCCGATCTCTGTCCAGCCTTTTTCACCGGTTACCAGGCAAACAATATCATCTTTGTAATCAGCAGTATACGCGTTTGAATTTGCACCCAGGGTGAATAATAGGGTAATGAAACGTTCTCCGCCTGACAACAGCAGATAATGTGAAGCAATGGCAAAGCCTGTTTCAGCTTCAGGCATTTCAATGCCGGTGAGGATACCATTGGTATATACTTTATTGCTGAACGGATGCCATGACTTATCATCCTTCTCAATCTTTTTCCCTGATCCGTCAGCTGAATCAGAAAAAGGGGAGGCGTAATATCTTCCATTGTTCAGCGTGGCTGCCGGGCCGGATCCTACAGGCTCATTTCCGTGCCGGTAAACCGATTTCAGTGCGGTCACTCTGGCCTGATTGGCCACAAGATCCGAGTTATTGGTAAAAAGTACCTCTTTGCCCAGGGCATCTTTACCTGCCGGGAATCCGTCACCACTTTTGAAATGATGAGAAACAGCCTGTTTTGCCAGTTCCGCGATCAGGTGAACTTTGGGTGGCGCGGCCGGCCTTTCATTCAGACGCAGAATATCCCGGTAATAAAAGTCAAGATGTCTTCCGGTGAGGGTATTCATCTCTTCCCTGGCATGTTCGAAAAGACGGAGAAATCCAAGGAACAGGGCGTAATGCGGGTCGTGCCTGTCCCAGGAGGTAAAGCTCGTTTCCAGGGCCGACCGGGCTTCGGCAATGACCCTGGCATAAACTTTCAGGAACTGGTCCAGAACAGTGCTAAAGAAATTATGCGTCGAAATATGGTTGGTCAGCTCAAAAACAGTTCCCGCAGGATTGCCGTAGACCGTTGAATCAGGCATTACAGCTGCTGTATAGCTGTTCCAGTTTGCTGATCCGTCGGTTATCCAATCGGTTGAAAACCCAGACTCAACGTTGACTGCAAATCCTGAAGCCTCAATGCCCAGAATTTTCAATTCCCCTGGAGGGGTAGCCTGGCTTATTACGCCAAAGGCAATTCCGGATTGATACCATGAAATCATCTTTTGCAGGGCCGGAGCAAGCTGACTTTTTATCTGATTCAGAAGACTTGCCCTGAGTGTAAGCCATGCCGGCGGATCTTCATCTTCAGCAGGAAGACCTTCCTTCAGTACATCAAGTTGTTTTGCCAGTGTGCTTGTACAGCTGAAAAGATAGCTCAGATGACCGATCAGGGCAGTGTCGCGGGTTTCATTATCCAGATTGTTTAAAAAATCAAGACTGGATTTGATGGTGGATTTATATTCATCGATATTCTGAATGGCAGCCACCGCAAGCCTTACTGAAATGTCGTAGCTGAAAAAGGCCGTCCAGTTTGTGGCCGAAGTATTGTCTTCATCAAAGAATTTAAGATATGCCGCAAATGCCCTTGCGAAAAGCATCCCATGCGCAGGTGTCCGCTCATTCACCGGAGCATGGGATGGCTTCAGTGCCCGGGAAAGTCGTTCTTCCTGGTTGGTACCATCCCTCCTCAGCTTCAGGGGGTCGGTGTTCTGGTGACAGTTTTCCGGCAGTGGCATGGTTCTTTGTTTCAGGCGATCAGGTTAACACTTGTACTAAGGTTGATGTCGGTACCTTCCAGCTTATAGAAAGGATAGACAAAATTGAACCGGGTGTTGGTGGTCCGGATCCGGTAAATCACTTCAATCAGAACCACCCCTTCAGAATCCCTGCTGTCATCGATCCTTACTTTCTCAAGTTCAATCCTGGGTTCATGATACAGAATAGCCGATTCTATCTTATCTTCCATCAGGGTTTTAATGCGGGTATCCAGACTTTCGAATACCAGTTCGTCGAGGTTACAGCCATATTGGGGCAACATCACCCGTTCGCCCCTCATCGTACCCAGCAACACTTCGAGGCTTGATGCTACGTCAGCTTCATATTCCAGCATCTCCACACTACGGAGGCTGCGGTTGAACCTCGGTGGAAACGACCACCCCCGGCCAAGAAATGTCAGATTCTGTTCCATAGTCCTTATCTTATATTTTTGTTATTACTTTATTCTTCCTTCCGGACTTCAGACATCAGGTATTAGATATTAGACATTAGAAATTAGACATTAGAAATTAACTTTCTCCTTGTCTCCATTTCTCCAGCTCAACTTGTCAATCTCTTAAAATCCGCAATCCCACCGCCTTTGGCGGGGCAGGCGAAATCCGAAATCCGAAATCTAAAATCCGCAATCCCAGTGGCTTCAATACGATTTGCACCCGATTGTTTTCGCTTATCCAGGATAAAAGGCAAATCACTCAGCCACCTTCCATCACGCATTCCACAATCCCACCGCCTTTGGCGGGGCAAGCGCAATCCGCAATCCCACATCATTTAGCGGGTAGTCTGAATTTCTCCATATCCCCATTTCTCCATTTCGCCTTGTCACGATCTATAAATCCGCAATCCGAAATCAACAATCCGAAATCCACAATCCCACCTCCTTTAGCGGATAGTATGAAATTTCTCCTTGTCTCCATTTCTCCAGTTGTCTCCATTTCTCCAGCTCACCTTGTCAATCTCTTTAAATCCGCAATCCGAAATCCGCAATCCGAAATCCGAAATCCCACCGCCTTTGGCGGGGCAGGCGAAATCCGCAATCCCACATCATTTAGCGGGTAGTCTGAATTTCTCCATATCCCCATTTCTCCATTTCGCCTTGTCATGATCTATAAATCCGCAATCCGAAATCAACAATCCGAAATCCACAATCCCACCTCCTTTAGCGGATAGTATGAAATTTCTCCTTGTCTCCATTTCTCCAGGATACGATTTGCACCCGATTGTTTTCGCTTATCCAGGATAAAAGACAAATCACTCAGCCACCTTCCATCACGCACTCCACACTCCGAAATCTGAAATCTGAAATCCGAAATTTTTAAAACTTTCATCCTATCAATACATTCGGCGAACCCGGCGGCAGAACCATTCCACCCGAAGCTGTGGCTGAAGTAACCCGTGCTGCAGGCAGTCCGTTAAAAAGCACCGTAATTGATCCCATGGCAATAACATCTGCCCCGCAACCATCGGTGATGCGGGCTGCCGGCAGGTTGTTGATCAGAATATCCGGTGAACACGGAGGTATAACCGGAACAGGAACTCCCGAGGTTGCAGGACTTACGATCAGATCGGTCATTCTTGCTGCTGGCAACATATTGATTGTTTAATGGTTTAGTACTTGTTTAAGCATCTTTATTTAATCTGCCTCGTTGATTTTATTTTCCCGAAAGCTGGTTTATCAAAGACAATAGACCTGAGAAATTAGGTATTCCAGAGACTTCAAACTCAGTTTATCTGCACTACTCCTCCCTGTATCACGGCTGTGGCACTCCCTTTCAATGTAGCATTGGCCCCCGAAAGTTCCACACTTCCTGTTCCTTCCGCCTTAAATGAGGCACTGGCCTTCATTCCCATATTGATGCCTTCGAGCTTTATATCTTTTACAGCTTTCAGTATCAGGTCTTTCGAACTTTCGATGGTGATACCGCTGCCGTTCATGGTGATTTTATTGCCATTCTGGTCTTCAAGTTCAATGCCTTTCGCATCTTCCGACAAGGTAATTTTGTTGCCTCCGGGTGTCTCCAGCATGATTATTTTCTTCTCATCATCAAAGGAGAACCGCATTTTTTCACGGCTTGTATAGCCCTTCTGATGATTGGTGTCTTTTGCCTTTTCAGGTGCCGGCTTTGCACTGCTGTGGCACATACCCAGCACCACAGGGTTACGGGGATCATCGTTCAGAAATCCTACAATAACTTCATCGTCAACTTCAGGGCGAAAGTATGTGCCCCGCTGATTACCGGCGTCCAGGGTGGAAATTCTCGCCCAGATGCCCTCGTCGGAAGTGCTGATCACAGGCAACCTGATTTTTATCCTGTCCTCACCGGCAGGGTCGTTTTCAAGCTGGGTGACCTTGCCGATCTGCAACCCGCCGATGCCCGGCACAAGACCGGAAGCAGGCAATGGCCGAAGGTTAATGGTTTCAGCAAAAAGATCCGGACTGAGGCCCAATTGTACATCGGTTTCCCAGTTTCCGTCAGCCACGGTATGCCGTACGCCTGATATGTACATTTTGCCTTCAAACCTTTCGCCGATTCCTGACAGTTCGATGATCTTACCCGGCATCGCACCGGCAAAACCCTGGAATTTTGCCCTGCCCCTTGTTCTGGCCAAACGTTCCTTCATCAATCGTCCGTCAGCCCACATCTGCAGTTCCGGCTGGCTGAGCACTCCCCCATGTATTAATTTGCGCACCCCGCCGCCGAAAGCTGCCGATAATTCATTTGCAGGAAGGTTGCCGTTTCCGGTTGTTTCAGGCTCATTGGCTTCCGCCTCAACAATAAGCTGATCAGCCGGATTCCAGCTTTCAGCACTGATGCTTTCACTCTGCAACCTGGCATCAATAACCGCATCCAGTTCAAGAAGTGTATTTCCAAAAGTTACATTAACGATGGCTTCACTTCCCGTAGCAGGTTTACCGACCTGAACCTTCCCATCTTCAACCATCACCACCTGACCATTGGCTTCGGCCCTGCATAAAAGGAAATCCCAGTCACTGGAATCAAACTGAACAACCTCTTTCAGATCAGTGGTGGTAGCTTCAACCTCTTTCTGCAATCCGTTGCTGCCGATAAGCTGCTCCATGATGTCAGAGTCTTTCTGCTCAGCGAAATACTTGTTTTTTCTACCCAGGGTCATTATGATTGCCTTGTCGCGACATTCAACGATCAGCATACTGCTGTTGCGCCGAACCCTGACGCTGTGGCTGATGATGACGCCTTTGAATACAGTGTCATTCTGTGAACGGTAACCCAGCTGGATTTCAATTTCTTTCCCCGGAAGGAAGGTTTCGGTATTGCTGATCGCAAAGGTTGAGCTTGATGCTTCTCCATCACGCAGGAACAGGGTAGCTGAAGGGATACGGTTCAGCTCCCTGCTCACGGTCACCGAAAGGAGATGGTAAGCGCCCGGAATCTGTATGCCGCCAGTCAGAATAACAGCGGTGCATACATCAGGGGTAGCAGGGGTTGGTATGTTCGATTCGCTGGCCACGTCGTTTACCTGGTTTTTTCAATGGGTGGAAAATAGATGTCTGTTCCGGGTTTCAATGACCTGAAGCCGGAGAGTCCGTTTGCTGCAGCCACCTGCAGATAATACTTCGGATCACCATATATCCGGTAACACATCAATGGAAGGGTATCACCAGCTTTTACCTTTCGAATATGGGTCAGGTCGGGTGAACTGTTGTTTTCTCTGGCGGCCCTGATCTGCTCTTCTATGCTGCTTTTAAACCTGACTGTGGCTACAGCCCTGATTGGTGTTCCGTCGGGTCTGAAAAGTTTGTAATTGATCGAAAGCTCGGTTACCCTGCCTTTGAATATGGAGTTTTCGCCCCATACCAGTTTGAAGTGACGTGGCTCATGGGAGTCTCCCTTGTAGTCAATCACAACTTTTTTGAAACGTTTCAGGTCATCGGCTATACTGGCCCTCGGCTTTCCGTCAATAATTCCGGTATTGTCGAAAAGAAATTCAAAAGTGATCTCTTCCGGTTCGGTGTACTCGTATTTGAGCTGCTGACCACTGGTGCCCTGACCCTGTGCACTGTCGGTAAATTTTAGTTTGTAACTGAGCGCATAGCCCTCAGGGTTGATGAGTGCTTCAAAAACATCATCAGCCTCCTTCAGACCGCCATTCTCGGCTTTTTCCGAATCGGAAAATGCCAGGATAAGCATCTTTTCGAGTTTTCCACTTTCAGCCATCAGCGTTCTTTTTTATTTTCCAGAATTTTCATGACCTGTTCTACACATTCAGCAATGAGTTCCTGCCTCTGCCTGCCTGTAAGCCGCTCCGGCTGTCCCGGCGACCCTCCCGGTGCCGGGGGTGTCTGCCCTGAAGCAGGCGGTGTTACATTAACACGGATGTGAAGCTCCTTTATCTCTATCGGCATAATCCCGGGTATGTCTCTTCTTCCCCGTATTCAACGGAAAACAGGAAAAGAATAATGGTTTGTTACTGTGTTCAGTTCTGTTCCGGTCTATTGGACCGTAAAATAACGATAGGTCAGTTCCAGCGTTTCTATCACAACAGCATTCTCGGTTGAAATCAGGTCACTGATCATCCATTTTTTTGGTATCGCATGTGTCACCTTCCATGTCTTCAGAGGTTCACCTTTCTCATTCAGCAGGATAACACTGATGTCGGAAGGTTCGAACTGACGATCGCGGAAAGCCCGGTTAAACCAGTTGATCAATTCCGAATCGGTGAGCATTCCCCGTTTCAGGATCAGGTCGCTGTACCTGGTTCTCACAGGCAGCTTGTGTTCGAAACGGTTCTCACCACCTTCCCTGAAACTTTCATAGTCGTACTCTACCGATAAGCCCGATACCGACTGAAACCTGACATCACTCAGGTTACCGCTGATACCAAACTCAACTTTGTAGTAAAACCCCCAGGGCGGGTAATAATCTGCTGGTCTGGCCATGGTTTACCTTACAAGACTGAATCCTTCATGAGCAATTTCCATGCTTTCGATGGCAATCTCATTGGCGTCTGATTTCAGGTCAGGAGCTGTGATTTTAACCGGGAAGCAGTTTGAAGCTTTCCACACAGCCACCGGCTCATGCTTTTCGTTCATCAGCCTCACGACCATATCACGACGGGCACCGACACGCTCATTGGAGATTTCATCAATCCAGTTGTTGAAGTCGAAATCACCTTCGAACTTTCCCCTTTTCAGGGTGATGTTGCTGAATTTGCGCATACCCGGCATCTTGATTTTACTGAAATCCTTACTGTCGCTATGCCTGTATTCTATTACTTCGACCTGCTGGTCCATACCGGTGACTTCGGTAAAACTGATTTTTGCTCCACCCCAGTCAACCTGGTAATGAAATCGGGGTAAAGGATATTGTTGTGCCATAGATCTGTTTTTTTGTAATTTGGTTTCTAAGAAGTGTACCTCTTTTCTGAATGTTTGTTTTTGCAGGCATCAGGTAGTTCCTGTCGTTCTGAATTCAGGTTTTATTCATCAAACCTGAAATTTGATCAGGATTCAGCCATCTTATGTGAAAATCTGAGGATGATGAATTCTGCCGGTCTTACCGCTGCCATACCGATCTCAATGATCATACGCCCTTCAAGAATGTCAAGGGCTGTCATGGTTTTGCCAAGGCCAACAGCAACATAGAAGGCATGTTCGGGTTTGATTCCCTGAAGGGCCCCCTGCCGCCAGAGTGTAGTCAGGAAATTTTCTATCATCGCCTGTACCTTAACCCAGGTGTTGGCATCGTTGGGCTCGAAAACAAACTGCTCGGTCGCTTTCTTTACCGACTCTTCTACAAAATTGAAGAACCGTCGTACATTCACATAGCGCCATTCATTGTCATTTCCGGCAAGGGTGCGTGCTCCCCATACAAGGGTGCCCTTACCTGTGAATGAGCGGATGATGTTGATTGATTTCCCGGAATTGACATCCACGTTGTACTCAGCCTGTTGTTCGTGCGATATCTTGACTGCCGGACTGATCACGCTGCTGAGGCTGACATTGGCAGGTGCTTTCCAAACCCCGCGTTCGTTGTCGGTTTTAGCGTATATACCGGCGATGGCTCCTCCCGGAGGGAGCAGGTTAAGGGCTTCCGCTCCCTTGGTGGTCAGTTCCTTGAATTTGCCAAATGAAACCACCAGTGCATTGTTGAGGCTTCTTTCAAATTCATCGGTGCTTTTTTCAACATGCCTGAAGATCGCGATGGCATTGCCACAGGCTACATAGGCAGCATTCCTGGCTACATCTGCACGCAGTTTATTCGTGGTTGCACCGGCATAATCGGCCGAAACATCGCCCAGGGCTACGTCGGCCAGCAGGGCCGCCCCGTCAGCATACCCAAGAAGAACGGCTGAAGGGTTCCAGTTGGCACTGGCGGTATTGATGAGTGTAATGGCCGGTGCCTGTGCAATGAATAAATGGTTTGCTGCCAGTTTCTTCATCGAACTCTTCAGCGATGGGTTTTCAAGGTATTTTGTAATCGCATCTTTAATCTTGAATTGAGTGTCAACCGGGTAAACTGTGGTATTGATATCCTGAACAGCCTTGAGAACGGCCAGGGTAAGATTGGTGAAACCCTGCAGGGCAACCCCCAGGTTGGCTGTTGATGTTGTGCCATCGGTGAGCCGGTAAGCATCCAGCGCAGCCTGTAAAGCATCGCTCAGGGTCTTCCCCGGAGCTCCGCTGATGGTAGTCTCGGAAACATCAAGTGCCGCACCGCCTGTTTCTGCAAGTACTACATCCGAAAGCAGTTTAAGAATGGCCGAATCGGTCGTCAGGCTTTCAAGCTGAACGGCTGCATTGGTGCCTTCACGCTTCAGAATCAGGTTTTTCCTGCGCAACTGCCTGGGCAGGTTGGCATTGATCCAGGGCCCATACGCAGCACCATACTTCAGATCATTGATACCAACCCCGTTTCTGAAGTCAGTAACCTTTGAATTGAACGCA
>WSXU01000050.1 GCA_009773455.1 Bacteroidota bacterium
AAATGGCGATTCTGATTCCCACCATTGATCATGCCATTGTGCGCTATGCCGTCATCACCATGGCCAATACGGGTCTTCGGGTCAGTGAGCTGTGCAATCTCACCCTGGATGATGTGGATCTTAAAAACAGAGTCCTTAAAGTTCGTCATGGGAAGGGCAACAAAGATCGGAGTATTCCCATCAATGATGTTATTCAGCAAATTATACGCTTCAAAATTTATCATTATCAGTCAAAATGAAAGAAGGTACCGGATAAAATATTCTGCAGCATAATGCGTCAGATTGTTTGATCCGGTACCTTCTTGTGTTATCATGAAAATATTATTTTTGATTGAGTGGCAGAAACAACCCTAACAAAGTCCATCTGCCACTCATAACATCACAGAGAGGTTGTAGCCCCACTATAACAGTTTATATGATAACGATTTTTACGGATAATTGCAATCCCATTTCGCAAATTTTATATGATCATACCCTTAACACTCTTCAGTTCCACCAGCTTACATGCAGCTGTGGCTGTTCGGCCTGTCTTTCTGTTCATGGCTACTACCGGCGCAGCATCAAGGTTGGAGCTTGCCTGGTGTCACTGCGGATCTGTCGGGTCAAATGCTCGCTTTGCAAAAGAACCCATGCCCTGCTGCTGTCAGCGATCGTCCCTTATTCTCAGATTGCTCTTTCTGAGCAGATCCGAATCCTTTCCTGTTATGAATCTTCCGGCGACTTCGCTGCGATTATGAACGGTCATCCGGCGATTGATGAAAGTAATATCCGACATGTGATTCGCCAGTATCGTTGCCACTGGCGTCAACGGCGGCTTGCCATCGGGCTGACGCTTTCGATGACCTGTCACTTCATCAGCCAGTGTTTTAAAAGCTTCGGCCGGCAGTTCATGCAGATTAAACCGACCCCGAATGTTTTCTTTCCAGAACCCACATAAGCTGACACGATCCCTCCGACATTTTTTCATATAATGGATGAAAAACCAAGGAGGTTTCAACCATGAACCAGAATAAAGCTCAGGCAGTCGCGCTGATGCGCTATGCTGTCATCGCTCCCCTTATTTCAGGCCTTTCTGATGCGTATCCGTCCAACGAGGCTTTCTTTCGTGATGCTTCTCTTAAAGGGGTGGTGGTGGCTGACGGATCAACCCGGCACTTTGCACCACAAACCATCAAGTACTGGTACCGCAATTATCTCCATAACGGCTTTGATGGCCTGCTCCCTTCCTCCCGGTCGGACAGCGGCCAGCCACGCAAGCTGGATGACGATCTTCAGACCCAGATCCGGTATCTGAAAGAAAACTATCCGCGGATGTCGGCAGCGGCCATTTTCCGCCAGCTGCGTGAGAACGGCAGTGTCAGCACCGGTCAATTGTCAGAATCGACGGTCAACCGTTTTATCAGACAACTGGAGCTTAAGATGAAGACCACCACCAATCATGACATGCGACGCTATGAACGCCCGCACATCAATGAAGTCTGGTGCGGGGATACCAGTGTCGGTCCCTATCTTAAAACACCGGACGGGAAGAAGCACAAGGTTTTCATTATCGCCCTGATTGATGACGCCAGCCGCCTGATTGTCGGGATTGATGTCTTCTTTAATGATAACTTCGTGAACCTGATGTCGGTCATGAAATCAGCGGTCGCCCGGTATGGTCGCCCACAAATCTACAACTTTGACAATGGCAGCTCCTTCAGGAACAAACAGATGGAGCTGCTGGCAGCCCGTACCGGGTCGGTTCTTCACTATAACCAACCTTATACGCCAATCCAGAAGGCCAAAATTGAAAGATGGTTTCGCACCATGAAAGATCAGTGGCTGGCCAGTCTGGATATCCGCGATTTCACCTCGCTTTCCGGTCTAGGTGACCACCTGCGGGCTTATGTGCTGCGCTATAATCAGACCCCGCATTCATCGCTTAAAGGCCTGTCACCTCAGGATCGCTTCTTTTCGGAACCCCAACACATGCGCCGTCTTTCCGATGAGGAAATCGAAAAGCATTTTCTGCTGGAGATCGAACGGCGGGTTTCCATCGACAGCGTCATCACCATCGATCAGGTGGAATACGAAGTCGACTGCCGTTTTGCCAGGCAACGGGTTTGTCTGCGCTATTCCCCGGATATGGAAAAAATCTTTATCACTGAAGCGGATGGCACCCTGACGCCGATCCGTCTGCTTAACAAACAGGAGAATGCCTTTGTCAAACGGGAAAAAATCCATTTATGCCGGGGTGAAGAAGCATGAACTATACCGCACGCTATGGGCTCGAATTCAACCCCTTTCTGAAGAATTCAAAAGAGATCCTGGTCGATACCAGTGAATACCGGGAAACCCGTTTTCGTCTGGATTATCTGGTTAAAACCAAAGGCTTCGGCCTGCTCACCGGCAGCCCTGGACGGGGCAAGACCACGGCAATCCGTAACTGGGCCGCCGGTCTCAATCCTTCCTTATTCAAGGTCATCTACTCCAGCTTTTCCACCCTGACCCCCAATGACTTCTATCGCCATCTGGCGAGCGAATTCGGGGCCCAACCATCTTATCGGAAACCCGATAATTTCCGGATTATTCAGGAGGAAATTTCCCGTCTTGCCATTGAAAAGCGCAAAACACCGGTCATCATCATTGATGAAGCCAACCATATCAACAGTGCCATCTTAAATGATCTGAAGATTCTCTTCAACTTTGAGATGGATTCAAGAGATCGGGCCGCCATCCTGCTGGCCGGCCTGCCGGCCCTTAATTCAACCCTGCGCCTGGGGATTCATGAACCCCTCCGCCAGCGCCTTGTCATGAACTATGATCTGGGCGGCTTAAGCGGGGAGGAAGGTCGAACCTATGTGATCGATAAACTAAAAGGTGCCGGCTGCCATCAGCCTGTTTTTGAAGAAAATGCCCTTCAGGCTATTCTTAACGCAGCCGACGGAACCCCGCGGATGATCAACAAGTTCTGCAACGCCAGTCTGCTGATCGGCGAAAGCCATAAAGCGGTCACTATTGATGCCGATATCGTAATGCAGGCCATTAACGATACCGAGCTTTAGGAGGGCAGCCATGACTTTTGATTACTGTTGTTCCAAAAACCTGTCAGGGAAAGCTTCCTGGAAAGGACAGGTCCGACTGATCACCGAAGTTGATCCCTATGAGCTGACCGTGACCGCCCGAAACAGCTCTTTTCATATCATTTGCGGCACCTATACCCACGGCCACTTTTTATGCATCCCGGATCTGGGGGTATCGACCCCGCTTGCCGCTTTGAACGATACCTTCTGGAATCTGGAACAGCTGACCATCAACAATCCGGATTTATCAGAACCCGATGCCATCAGCATCATCTGTGCTTTAAAAGCCCTTAAATCCCATCTCGCCATCTGATAAAAAGCAGGGAAACCTGCTTTTTTAGATCGTTTAATTTGCTCCGTTAATAGCGCGGTTTATTTAATCTGCCGAATCAGGTGTCAATAATGTGCCCGTATAACCGTATTTCCCATCATTTTGGTTAAAATAAAATGCTGGATGGTGGTGCTTATAATTTGACGGACTACACCTCCCGAAGCATCAATCAGATTATTCTGATTCTGGAAATGGAGGAACGGGTCCCGCCCGGAGTGCTCAAACGGTCAACCCTTCAGCGCCATCTATTTC
>WSXU01000150.1:0-839 GCA_009773455.1 Bacteroidota bacterium
AGGGCGGGAACGAAGGAGGTGTCCATTCCTATTGATGCAAAGAGCCAGGAGAGCCCCTGTAAAAGATAATCCATTGCACCCGATGCCCTGAACACAGCCACACCTATTAATATAGCCGCGAGATAAGGTATGATGCGTATGGCTACGTTGAAGCCGTCCTTCGCTCCTTCAATGAAGGTTTCATACACATTTATTTTTTTCAAAAACCCGGCCGCGATAAACAGCACGATGACAGAAAAAATAACAAGGTTGGCAGAAAGCTCAGAAGCTTTCCGCAGCCGCTCATCGGTAAGCGTGGAAAAGAACCAGCTCACGCCTGCCAGCATCACGGCAAATGCAAACAGGTACAAAAAAAGTTTGGGAGTAATTATATTCCGCTGAAAAAAACAAACAGACAGCAAGCCCGCGATCGTTCCCGCAAACGTGGCCAGGAGGATGGGAATGAATACATCGGCAGGATTGGCCGCTCCTGCCTGCATGCGGTACAATAAAATATTTACCGGGATCAATGTAAGCCCTGCTGTATTCAGCACCAGGAACATGATCTGTGAATTGGAGGCCGTATCTTTTTGCGGATTGAGCTCCTGTAAACTGTTCATGGCTTTGAGGCCCAGCGGGGTGGCGGCATTATCAAGGCCCAGCATGTTGGCGGAAAAATTCATCAGGATGTTTCCCATCGCGGGATGGTCTTTGGGAATATCAGGGAATAACCTCCCGAAGAACGGACTGACAAACCGGGAAAACGCGCGGATCAATCCTCCCTCCTCTCCTATTTTCATGATGCCCAGCCAGAGCGTCATTAAACCCGTAAGTCCGATGGAAAGTTCAAAAGCAGTCTT
>WSXU01000150.1:936-1499 GCA_009773455.1 Bacteroidota bacterium
AAAATGAAGGATGAGTTTAACGAGTGCAACGATAAATGCAATGAGGAAAAATGCGATCCAGATGTAGTTAAGTACCATGAAATTTACGAAAAACGAATTTGTACATCCCGGAGTTTATCGGGATGAAGCGAAAGTACGAATTAACGAATGATTATTTTCCTGACAAAGGTTTCTTTATCAGTTTTTATCCTCAGGAAATATATTCCGGTTTGTATTCCTGAAAGATCAACGGAAAGTCCTCCCCCTAACCCCCTCCCGGAGGGGGACATTGCATATAATTGTATTCCTAATAAATTATAAACCTCAACGTTTTCAACTTTAGACTTTAAACTTTCAACTTTAAGCTTCCCTTCAGACGGATTCGGAGAGATCGTAATTTCATTTTCTGAAACTTCTTCGATCGCAGTGACCGCACACGGAGCCAGCGTTCCTCCCAGGTCAATGAAGTTCTGATTGAAGGATTGGTAATAGATGTTCGCGATCGTATCATCGTGAATGATCAGTGTGTTCTCGTCATTTTTTGTATCCGCCGACACTGACCAGTTATGAGAACCGGTAAATAC
>WSXU01000151.1 GCA_009773455.1 Bacteroidota bacterium
CGTCGCAGATGCATGGCGAAATCATCGCAGAATGCATGGTGAAATCATCGCAGAATGCATGGTGAAATCATCGCTGAATACATGGTGAAATCGTCGCAGAATGCATGGTGAAATCATCGCAGAATGCATGGTGAAATTGTTGCAGAATGCATGGTGAAATCATCGCAGAATGCATGGTGAAATCATCGCAGAATGCTTGGTAAAATGGTCGCAGAATACATGGTGAAATGGTCACAGAATGCATGATGAAATGGTCGCAGAATGCATGGTGAAATGGTCACAAAATGCCTGATGAAATCATCGCTGAATGCATGGTGAAATCACCGCAGAATGCATGGTGAAATTATCGCAGAATGCTTGGTGAAATGGTCGCAGAATACATGGTGAAATGGTCGCAGAATACATGGTGAAATGGTCGCAGAATGCATGGTGAAATCATCACAGAATGCCTTTTGAAGTCATCGCAGAATGCGTGGTAAAATGGTTGCAGAATGCATGGTGAAATGGTCACAGAATGCATGGTGAAATGGTCACAGAATGCATGGTGAAATGGTCGCAGAATGCATGGTGAAATGGTCACAGAATGCATGATGAAATGGCCGCAGAATGCAAGGTGTAATGGTCACAGAATGCATGGTGAAATGGTCACAGAATGTCTGGTGAAATGGTCACAGAATGCATAAAGAAATTGACACAGAATGCATGGTGAAATCTGCGCAGAATGCATGGTGAAATCATAGCTGAATGTGTGGTGAAAACGTCACAGGATGCATGGTGAAATCGTTGCAGAATGCATGGTGAAATTGATGCAGAATGCATGGTGATGCAGAATGCATGGTGAAATCGTAGCTGAATGTGTGGTGAAAACGTCACAGGATGCATGGTGAAATCGTTGCAGAATGCATGGTGAAATTGATGCAGAATGCATGGTGAAATCTTCACAGAATGCCTGGTGAAATCATCGCAGAATGCATGGTGAAATCATCGCAGAAGGCATGGTGAAATCATTGCTGAATACATGGTGAAATCGTCGCAGAATGCATGCTGAAATCATCGCAGAATTCACGGTGAAATCATCACAGAATGCATGGTGAAATTGTTGCAGAATGCATGGTGAAATCGTCGCAGAATGCATGGTAAAATCGTCGCAGATGCATGGCGAAATCATCGCAGAATGCATGGTGAAATCATCGCAGAATGCATGGTGAAATCATCGCAGAATGCATGGTGAAATCATCGCAGAATGCATGGTGAAATCATCG
>WSXU01000028.1 GCA_009773455.1 Bacteroidota bacterium
ATGATAGTTACCTTTTTCATTGTTTTAAGTTTTTGAGTTGTTATTGTTTTGTTTGAGATTTCAGTGTAATGTGATAAGAGTAAGTCAGAAAACGTGCCACCGGTAGCAGACAGTTCGTGCCAGAATGCAACACGGGCTGAATCATTCTCTGTAACGAGCTGAAAAACAGATACAAAACATTCAATATTTTTCTCAGCATTTTTTTCTTCGACAAAACCAACCAAAATATGACCTTGCAAATTGTCTTTTCCAGGGACAATTAATTCCCGAAATGGGACATTTTCCGGGAAATGGAATGTATAATGGGGATTGGAATACACACGCCTGATCATTGGTTAGTGGAAGGGAGGAGTCATTTTTTCAAACATTGCCCTGATATTCGTGAGTTCGGTTAATTTTGCAGCTTCTTCTCATTAAAAACAATTTTAAATGAAGTATTTAACGTTTCTTTTACTCTATACCTGCTGTGTTTCTAATCTTTATTCGCAGAATGTCCAGCTGCATTATGATTTCGGCAAAGACCGGAATTACCTGACTTCTACGGTTGAAATGTTTAAAACCGACAAATGGGGTTCCACCTTCTTTTTTGTGGATATGGATTATAATGTAGGAGAAGTGAAGGGTATCAGCATGGCTTATTGGGAGATAGCCCGGGAATTAAACTTAGGAAAAAGCCCCATTGCTTTTCATGCCGAATACAACGGAGGTTTTGGCCAGTACTTCACACCTGATTATTTTGGAGCCTATCAGATCAACGACAGTTGGCTGGCCGGATCGGCATTCAACTACAACAACAAGGAATTTACAAGAGGATTCAGTATACAATTGCTCTACAAATACATACGTGACAAGCACAATGCCTCGTTTCAGATTACCGGGGTATGGTATATGAATATGTTGAATAACAAGCTCACGTTCAGCGGTTTTGCTGATTTCTGGAAGGAAGACAACGATTTTATAAACAATGAAGGCGCAGAAACCACAGAATTTGTATTCCAGTCCGAGCCTCAGTTGTGGTATAATTTCACAGAAAATATTTCAATTGGAACAGAACTGGAACTGGGATACAATTTTGTTCCTGTCAAAGGATTCAGGCTAAACCCTACCATCGGAGCCAAATGGACGTTCTGAAAACAGTCCCGTCATCGCAAAATCTGTTTTATCACATTTCCCCGGTAACCGGAAAATTCTTTGGTGTTTGCACACCGATTAATTAATCAGAAGGCTGAATCCCGAATTTCAGGAGGGTTTCGAGGTGGTGTGTTTTGATGCCAAACATGGTTTTCAAGGCATCAAGTCTTTTCAATACCAGTTGATCCGGCGATGTACGATCCTCTTTTCTGACAGCAGCGATCATCACATTCTTTGGCGTATGCTCAGTGGCGATAAATTCAAAAACCCTGGTTTTGTAGCCGTAAGCTTCCAGAATCATTGCCCTTATTGTATCGGTAAGCATTTCAGCCTGACGCTCTTCAAGTATGCCGAATCGTGTAATTTCACTCAGTGGCTTCGATGGGCTTATTTGTTTCCTGATTTGTTTGTGACAGCAGGGCGCCACCATGATAACTTCTGAGCCGGCGACAATCCCCCTGTAAATGGCTTCATCGGTGGCCGTGTCGCAGGCATGTAAAGCAATCAACACATTCACAGGAGGGAGTTTGGCGTCAACAATAGCGCCTGTTTCAAACCTGAGTGTCCCGAATCCGGCCAAAGCGGCAATCCGGTTGCAGGTGTCGGTAAGTGCAGGCCTCAATTCAATTCCGATCATATGAAAGGAATGGTTCAGGCTCTTTTTCAGATGATCGTAAAGGGCAAAAGTCAGGTATCCCTTGCCTGACCCCATGTCAGCAACCGTAAATCCTTCGGGAAGAGCAGCGGATTTCAGCACATCTTCAACCAGTTCCACATAGCGGTTGATCTGCCTGAACTTGTCCTGCATATCCGTCCTGACTTTCCAGTCGGCTGTCAGAACACCCAGTTCTCTCAGGTACACATTGTTTTCAGCCTCTATCAGCCTCCGCTTGATCTTGTCGTGGCTGAATACCGGAAGTTCGGCAGAACTGGCAGGCTTCTTCAGCAGGGTTGTCCTGCCTCGTTTGTTGCTAAGCAGCGAATAATCGGCTGCAGATGTGAACAGGTCTGCATTGAAAAAGGTTGCAGAAAGCAGTCCGGCAATCTGATCCACCGCATCCTCCAGTGTGAAATTCTTCGTAACATCACGGGTTGTATGCCTGTATACAAAGGATAACAACGTCTGATCCCTGATCACTACTGGTTTTACGAACACATTGTTAAGGTCATCGGACTTGCTGCGTTTGTTGCTCAGGGTAAGTTTAAGCAGGTTTCCGTTGACCATGCTTTCGCTGATTGCAGCAGTTAATGTGGCTATATGTTCGTTTAATGCCATGGTCTGGAAAGTTTGGTTTGCCATGCAAAGGTAGTTAAGCTGCGGACGGGAAACTATTATCCTGAAAAAGCAGTTTTAAAGCCTGAAGTTTCTGTCCTGAATTTCAAGTAAATGCATCAATGTAACAAGTTTAATATATGCCTTAATAAAAATGCCGGAATCCATCAGGATGCCGGCATTGGTTAAATAACAGACAGACAGTATCAGAAATTCACATTTGTGACTTTAGCTGTGATTGTAAATGTTTTCTCGAAGGTGCCTCCCGAATAGGTACCACCGATGTAGAGTCCGTTGTTGTTCGTTCCGGTGCAGGTGCCACCGGTGTAAATTGAATAGGATGCCCCGTTCAGCAGCGCAGAAGAAGAGAAGACGATGGAATAATAATTCCTCACGGGCTGGAATGTCAGCACATCGTTGGCTGATGCATCCTGCAGGTGGAAGAGTGTGGATGATGAAAGGCTGGTATTTGACATCGCCTTGATGCTATACTGTGTTGAGCTGTTGCTTGGCGCCTGGGTCATATTGGAGTTGGTGCCCGAAATAACCAGGAAACCGCTGTTCATATTGCAGGTGCCGTTGTAATCCATTCCAACCTCAGGTGCCGAAGGCGGACCATGTACGATGGTGGTGCCCCCGGTGATCAGGATGTCGCCGTTGCTGTCGAGGCCGTCGCCACCGGTGGTGTTCAGTACAATATAGCCACCATTGATGGTCAGTAAACTACCATCATCCTGTTCTCCGCCATCACCGAAAGTAGCATTGAATACATCGTCGGAGGCACGTGCATTCACATCTCCATTGTTTATTGTTATATAAGGTGCTTCAATGCCTTCAACGGAATTGGTAATGTTGACTGTTGCTGTATTGATGGTGATTGAAATTTCTGATTTGATACCATCGTCGGCTGAAGCTATGTTGATGGTACCTTTGTTGATAACCACTGCTCCATCGCTTTTTACTGCCTTAGCTTCGGCGTAAGTGGCGTTATTGCCGGTACCTGAAATATGAATCCGGTTCCCTGTGGTGGTTATTTGCAATGTTGGAGAAATGTCAGTCGTTCCAATGGTCAGACTTCCGTCAACCGAGATGCCCTTGCCACCCGTACCTGAACTGCTGGTCGTAACCGATCCGCCCGAAAGGACAATATTACCATCCGCACTAAAGCAGGTAGCCACATAGGCATCCAGCACACCGGAGGTATTCGTGTAAACTGCCCCGTTGCCTGAACTGGTGATATTTACCGTGCCATCGGTCATCACAATATCGGTATCCGACGATATGCCTTTGCCGGCGAGTCCTGAACTGGTGATGGTTATCACTGCTCCGCTGAGGGTAATGGTAACATCACTCTTGATGGCAGTGCAGTAGGAGGGATCGTAACCTGAACCGGAAGCTTCAAGCACCGCGTTGCCCGAGGTATAGATGGTGATGCTGCCTCCGCTGAGTGTCATGGCCTGCTTGCTTTTCAGGGCCTTCGACTGATCTCCCGTTACAGTAAGATTCAGGGTGCCATCCGAAATCACCATGGTGCTGTCGCAGGTTATCCCTTTCACATCATCTTCAATGTTATTGGTCGTGATAGAACCACCTGAAATCAACACAAAACCTTCGTCGCCGTCAATGGCATCCCCTGATGCGGTAACATTGACAGTGCCGGCTGATATGGCAATTCCGTCGTTGGCGTGAATTCCATCTTTAACGGCCCTGATCACTGTAATATTTCCGCCGTCGATTTCTATTTCATCATCACTGCAGAGGGCATGCTGATCAGACCCAAAGCCTGAAATATTGAGTGTCCCTGTTCCGCTGAAAACCAGGTGGGCCTCACTGAAAAAGGCACCGTCCTGGTCTTCAGGATCGCCGTTTCCGTTAATGGCCGGGTCTGCATAGGTTACTCCATCGATGAAGGTATTGATCGTTCCTTCGGTCAGCAGCACGGTGGTTTTCTTTTCAGATTGTATGTTGATGGCCGGACCATCCGGGTTGGTGATGCTGACCCCGTTCAGCAGAAGGTTGTACCGCGCCTCACTGTAAATTTTAAACATACCATCGGGAGTGGTACCTGTAAGGCTGTAATTTATGTTCGTCGTATCTGTAACGGAGTTAACCGTAACATCAGCCCCTTCAGCTGTAACGGAAACCCCTTCGAAAGCCAGCGGATTGATCACACTTACCGTGGAACCGTTGTAGGTTACATAAATGGTGTTCGGGTTTGCCCCAAAGGTGATGCTGTCGATATCTGATGTTGGATATTGTGCCAGAGTGTCGCCGATACGGAAAAAGGTTGTTGAACCATCGTTGCTGAAATAGACGCTGTCGGTCATGGAGATCAGGGCACCCAATGTGAAATTATCCGATTTGTGGATGTACATTTTTTCCTGCGCAAGCAGGGTCAGGCTACTGAGAAGGCATACTGTGAAAAGGAGTAGTTTTCTCATAGCCTGATAAATTTAGCGGAACGACCATTGGCCCGGATGAAATAAAGTCCACTTTGAAAACTACTGATATCCAGGGTTTCCATTTCGGAGAGGATTTCCTGCACCAGCATCAGTGCTCCGTCAGACCTGTAGATGCTGAGGGTGCCTTTCAGTTGTCCGAAATTCCCGATGGTGATTGAATGACCGGCCGGATTCGGAAAAACAGTCAGGGTTTTCTCTCCTGCCGGTATGTTCCCGGCTGTACTGGTTCCTGTGTCGAAATAGAGTTTTTGGATGGTCGACAGGCCATACTCATCGGTCGATCCTGATTTGAACGCCAATAGCAGTTCGCTGGCGGTAAAGCTGAGCTTCCGCACTGTGCTCAGCAATTCAGTGTTTTCGGTGCCATCCTGCAGCCTGACAACAAGGCTCTGGGCTTTAAGACTCTGTTCCCCTGCTAAAAAGATCAGGAAAAGAATCAGAAATAGCATTTTTTCTTTCATTTGATAATTTTCAATTTGAAGGCTATAATCATTGATGTCAATATTGAAGCAATGAAAAAAATAAAGTGGATGTTTTCAATTCTGATACCAGAAACTGTTTTTAAACAACTGATTTTTCAGCCTTCCAGAGTCAAATGCTTTACCTGAACTGTTAAAAATTGCAGGATAAACAGAAGCCTGTATTCTGTTAATATTTCCCATACGAAATCCGGCAGAAAAGGTTGGGTTGTTTGGAAAATATTTACAAAAGTAAGGAGGTTTCATTTAAGGATTTTATAATATCAGACGAAGGACTGTTTTTTACCGCTGATTTGCCGGAAGATAAGGATAGATTAGAGCAATTCATGCCAGTCAAAATGCAGCTGAACAGAAAAAGCCCTTCCCGGCTTATTCCGGAAAGGGCTTTATACAAACAGGGTATAATATGATAAATGAACCCCGGGAATCCTATGGTGTTACTTTCCCAGTAAATGAAGCCGCATTGTTATCTATAATGGTTATATCCCCTGTATCAACAGTGCCGTCACCATTGGCGTCGGTCGGAAGGTAGCCACTGACAAAACCCGCAGCATCATTATCCACAGGGGTCATATCACCGGTATCCACTGCTCCATCCTGGTTTACATCACCGCCAAAGATTACATAGTATCCGTCAATCATCATGAGCATGTTGCTTCCGTAAGCTTTGGATGGACTGTCGAAGCTGTAGTTAACCAGGGGTGATGCGAATGAAACCGGGTTGGCAGAGGTTGTTTCAACAGAATTCCGGTGCCTCAATGTCAGGTAATAACTTCCGTTAAAAGCTGAAGGAATGGTCACCTGGGCATTACCGTTGGTATTCAGGATAATATTCGGGGCAGAATAGTCGATGTTATTATAATTCCCTGGTGTGTGCAATTCAATGGTAACCTGATCGGCTAGCCCTGCACCATACTGGGGGCCTGATTCATTGCTGGCTTGTCTCATGGTTCCGCCACCGGCATATAAGCCTTCGAGCAGAGCTGTGAGGTTAAGGGTTGCGTTCAGGTTAATTATGTGTATGTTGTAGTCTTCTGTTTCCCCAAAATAATACTCACTGCACGCATCAAAATCATTGTAGTTAAATACTTCTCTGACACGCATCCGGGTAATACCCGGCAAGGCATCGAGCGGAACTGTAAAAGTGATGGTGCCGGTGGCCGGGGTGGGTGGTATGTTAATGATGCCAAGTTTTTCCGTGGTCTCAAAGAGCCCGTTGAAGTTATAATCTATCCATACCGAAATATTATTACCACTGGAATAAGTTCCCGGGCTGAGCGTAATGGTATAGACAGAACCGGCATTCAGGTCGGTTGACAAACTGTTGTAATAGGTGTATGAAGGTGGCGGTGTTGAACCGGTTGCATTATTAATACTGCCCAACTGAACCAGCGAGATATAATCTCCGTCCTCGGAGCCGTATACATAGGTAGGTGTGCAGTATTGCAATGGCAATATATTTACGTTGTAATCTTCCGTTTCTCCGTAATACTGATTAGAACAGGGATCAAAATCACTGTTGAAATATACTTCCCTTACCCGCATCCGGGTTATCCCCATCGGTGCATTGGGGGGTACTGTAAATGATATTGTTCCGGTTGCCGGAGTAGGGGCAATATTTACATTTCCCAGTTTTTCAGACGATTCGAATACTCCGTTCTGATTATAATCGATCCAGACGGATATATTATTGCCAGATCCATACGTTCCGGGACTTAGGGTGATGGTGTATGCCGACCCCGGCGACAGGTCGGTTGATAAACTGCTGTAATAGGTGTAAAAGGGACTTGGTGAAGCTCCGGTAGCATTGTTGATGCTTCCCAGCTGAACCAGTGATATGTAGTCGCCAGACCCGGAACCGCTGATATAGGTCGGAATGCAATACTGCACAGGAAGAATATTTACATTGTAGTCTTCTGTTTCACCATAAGAATACGTTGCACAAGGGTCTATGTCAGTGTAAGCATATACCTCACGCACCCGCATCCTTGTTGTCCCCAATGCTGCAGAGAGCGGAACTGTAAAGTTAAGTGTACCTGTTTCGGGCGATGCCCCCAGCGTAACATTTCCAATCTTTTCAGTGATTTCAAAAACACCGTTCTGATTGAAATCTATCCATACGGAGATATTGTTATATGCGAAATAAGATCCGGCGCTCAGTGTGATGGTGTTTGATGAGGCACGTGCGAGGTCTGTTGACAAACTACTATAATAGTTGTAATAGGGAGCAGGTGATGCACCGGTTACATTGTTTATACCTCCAAGCTGAACCAGGGAAATATAATCACCGGCACCTGTTCCAGAGCTATAGGCAGGGATGCAATAAGGCGCAACATTGATATAATTGGTTTTGATCTCCGAATCCGACCCATAGGAATTTGTTGCCACCAGGGTAACTGTATAAGAGCCGGCAGCAGTAAACAGAACCTGCGGGTTTTGTGATGCGGCGCTGGTGCCACCAATAAAAGTAACCGTATTCGGGCTGAAACTCCACGCCCAGGAAGTTGGAGCGTTAGAGGTCAGATCAGTAAAAGTTACCGTTTGGTTAACGGCTGGTGATGTTGTTGAAGCAGAAAACTGTGCGACAGGTGATAATGGGGTTATCTGGAAAACACCAACCTGGCTTTTCCGGCCGCCATTAAAATATTCGCCAATGGACCAAAAGGTTAAATCATCATTAGGATCAATGGTCATCTGGGCATAATCGCCATAGCGGGAACTCGGATCCACCTGGGTTCCGTTGGCAATAACATCCTCTGTAAGTGTCATGGTTCCCAGGGGATCTGTGGCCCGCCTTCCGGTGAACCTGAGCGAAGGGAAAGTTGACGTATTCACCACCGTATAGGCCAGTCCGATACTCCCGTTCTGATCCATACACATGTTCCCGCAGAAAGCACTTACTCCGCCGGGAGCCGCATAGGTCCCTTCCTGGTAAATACTCCAGGGAGCTCCATCCGATGGTTGCCTTAGTTCGTACCATCTTATGCCTGAATAATTGTCAGCCCCATTCAGGTCAACCACAAAATTTAATACGGCAGCATTGTAAGTGGGGAACCGCCGGTATTGTGCCATGTACATGATGGTGGCCTGCAAAGCATCAATGTCTGCTCCTCCCGGAGGTTGCGGGATATTAGAAAAGGATCCGCCATCGAACAATCCATCGAAAGGTGCAGTGGGTATGATTTGCGGGCTGGAGATGGTAGAACTGGCGGGAGTGACCCAGTTGACATTGATCGACCAGAGTTTCAGATGATCACTTGATACACCACCCCAGGAATCATCCTGCATATAAACGATCGGTACATTTCCGGAGGGAGGAGCTACAGGTCCGTTCGCATTGAATCCCAATGGACTATAGAAACCTGAGGTTACAATTCCCGGTAACGGAAATCCCTGCATGGTGGCAGATGGATCCCCGGCAATCATTTTTGTCCTCTCGAGTGCAAATACCACCTGACTGGTTCCGGCTGTGCCTGAGTTTTTATTGGCAGTAATATAGTACCCATCCGACCAAACGGAGAATTTCGGATAATCCGGAAAGGAACTGGTTGGAAATCTGTAAACGAACCAGCCACTGGTAACGGGATTTGCCCCCTGGCTGATGGCTACATCAAAGCCATTGGAATAAAATTCGGTGATCAGGAACCTGTCGGCATACCGGTCGTAAATAACAATAGGATCTCCCATAGTGCCGGGGAGGATGGTGCCGAGAGAGGCTACCGGGGTTAAAGGATTCCCTGCCTTATCCCAAATCCTGAAAGCAGAGTTCCAGGAGTTCACGAAATGGTTCGGACCAACAGCACCTGTAGGATCACTAGGAGTGGAGTTTGATGTCGCTGCCTCAAAGGTAAGAATCGGCGCTCTGCCCTGGGTTTGTGCAGCTCTGCTTTGCTGATCCCACAGTGGATCATTGCCAACAGGTAATCCTTTGCCTGGAACGGAAGTGTTGGAACCCCATCGTTTGGGATTAAACTCCTTGACATGGTTCTCAGTCGGCTTGAAAGTCCCGTTTGCAATCTGCGATTCGATCGAAGGAACTTCACCGAGGAAGATCGCATCGACTACTAATGTTGGACCCTGCGGGCCATCGTTGATGATATCCTGGTCAACCTGTGCTTTTAAAACAGAGGCAAACATAAACAAGTTGATGCTTAAGAGGAGGGTAATTGTTTTCATACATAGTTTTTTGCGTTAAACAACGTTGTTGTGGATGTTCGGACACCCATGTTCAATCAATAAAAATGGAGGGGGGAGATTCAGGCAGAAAACAAGAAGCGGTTCTTGAGAAAAACAAAGATAAGTTCCATGATCATGGTTTCGACATTTAACGAAAAATAAAATTAAATAAGTCTAAATAAGAATAGTATAGTCTGGTTAAGCCTTGACATATTTTGCTTCCACAATGGGGTGGAATGAACTGAAAATCCTTCATCTTCCGCATACGGGCATTCAGCGCATAACTGACTTATCCGCCGGGGAATGCAGATCAGTAAACGGATGGATTGAATGTATGAAAAATACAGGAAGAATCTCTTATACCCAAACTGTTCCAATCGATCTGAAAGGGATATAACTGGTGCTGTTTTCTATTTCAAGAATCAGGCAGTCGTCGTTAACATCAGTGATTAGTGCATTCAGATCCTCTTCTGCCCTTGTATGTAAAATCCAGGTGTCGGAACGGGCGTCGAACCTTGCACTGATCTTTTTACCTATAAATTCCTGGAATTTATTACGTATTTCCCTGTTCATAATGGTAAGGCTATAAGAATGGAATAATTGAATAAATAAAAAATGTTAAAAAGTTTTCCGGTATACAGGAGGGGAAGTAGAACTAGTTCAGAAAAGTCCGGTCTGGCAAATATAAAGCGTGGAAGGAGTATTTGCAAATGAAAGATTGTTTTTTTTCAGATCATGCAGACCATGTCAGGTACTGTTGAAGAAAACTAACTTTTATACAAGTGGCAGAGTGGCCTCAGGAATGTGCGATATTTTTTTGTGAAAACCCGTTAATCAAAAGATATATTAACAGTTTCAGGATCTTGTTAAGGATTGATAAAATAAAAAGCCTGCCTCATCCGCACGATGAAACAGGCTTATCAGTTTGCTTCAGAACCACCCTGAACGACAGGGTTCTATATTTCAATAGGTCTCATATTCCAGTTCCCAGGTTCCCCAGTCGGCATTGATCATCAGTGGGTAGCCCTGCTCGTTGTAGGAACTGATGTTGTGAATGTAGGTATTTGAACTGCCTGTAATATTGGTCCTGGTCTGAACCACATAGTTGTTCAGCGAGAATTCTTCATCCGGTCGCAGCGACTTCACCAGGAGATATTCAGCAGGATAACTGATTGTTTTATAAAAATTCAGTTTGTTATCGTATTCATACTCAATTTTATTAACATAATTGACCAATCCCTCAGACCACTGCCGTATATCAACCCTGTTCAGATTGCCGGAAGTGCTCCATGAATAATAGGTTGAATCGTATCTGATCAACTCGTTGTCGTACAGGGATCTTTCAAACCTGCTGAGAAGCCTGTTATTGTTGTCAAAAGTGTATTCAACAATATTCTTTCTGACAATTCCGTCGGAGTAATAGGAACTTTCGGTCCGATCCAGTCTGCCATTGCTTCCATAAAAAAAGTAAATCGTGTCGTGGTTGGTATTTTTATTAAATCCAATCCTTTCGATGAAGTCAATTTTTCCGTTTTTATAGAAATAATTTTCTGTCTGGGTGGAAGAACTTCCCGAATAGGTTACGTGGGACAATGTTCCATCTGTATTGTAGAAGAACTCATCCGTCCATTCAGAGGCTATTTTTCTCAGCCGGTTTTGTGTATCATACAAATAGAGGTAGGTTGAAGTGCCATAATCCGTTTCATTGACTATTTCCTTAGTCAGGCGGATGTTCTGATTTGCTGGAGGATCATCTTCCCCGTTTCCTGAGTCGCAGGCGGCAACACATACTGAGAGTAGCAGAACGGTAAAAAAGCTGAATTTTCTTGTTTTCATAGATTGTTGTTCTGATTAAAGTGAGGCTGTATTTTAAAATTATATTTCCAACATATAATGCATACAACAAACCTACGTGAATTTATT
Organism: Bacteroidota bacterium; assembly: GCA_009773455.1. Taxonomy (GTDB): domain Bacteria; phylum Bacteroidota; class Bacteroidia; order Bacteroidales; family Lentimicrobiaceae; genus Lentimicrobium. The sequence goes on from WSXU01000028.1 coordinate 11,445, forward strand.
CTGATTCCCAAGCAATGACTGATATTATCCGGAATATTGTTCTTCTTGTGTTGAAACAGCCCGAAGGGCATTTATAATTATTATAAATGATTGCCGGCTTGGGTTCCATTATATCCTGTTCGCCGGCTTTCCGGAATTTTTATAAAGGCATCCCGTGATCGTGACCATTTGGTGACTTTATCAGGCATCATTGGCACACAAAAAGCAGGGGAGGCCCCCAACGGTTGCTCTCCCCCTTTTGTTTTCCATTTCTTCAATAAGCAAAACAGGCTCTTGCTGTTTGGTTGAATTTATGGTTATTTGTCCTTTACCTCTTTCTTGATCCGCTGGATGTGACCCCGGCCAAGGGCCTTCACTTCGCAACCCAGCTCAAAATACCTGCGGATGGCAGCGTCTGTGAGTATCCCGAAGCAGTCGATGACGGCAATGGGCTGACCGGCCCACTTCACGATGTCGTCGGGTGAGAGCGTCATGTATTCGGTGTGTGGAACAGCAAATATCACGGCTTCCGCTCCTTTGAGGGTTGCCGGCAGATCTTTCTGTACCCTTGACTCGGTCAGGTGATCCTGGTTGCGGAAGAAACGGCTCCACGAATGTCCCGGCGAGGGGTAGTCGTCCTGGGTTTCCAGCTCATACCAGTGATCCACATAAGGATCATGGATGCGCATCTCGGCACCCATCTCGGTGAGCTTGCGCACCACCAGTTCGCTGCCGCTATAGCGTGTGTCGCCCACATCCTGGCGGTAGCTGGCCCCGCAGATCACCACATCGGCGCCGGCAATGTACCGGGCCATGTTGCGCAGTGCGTCGCGGGTAAGTTCGGCCACATGCAGCGCCCGTGTATCGTTGATGTCGATGGCAGTGGGGGTGATCCTGAAAATCTCATCCCCGTCGTCGAAGCCAAGGATGTGGCGGTAAGCCCAGTAGCCCAGTCCCCCGTCTTTGGGCAGGCAATAGCCTCCTACGCCCGGGCCGGGGAAGATCATGTTGGAATGGGTCGGCCGCATTTTGATCGCGTTGATCACCTTGATCAGGTCGACGCCGTTGCGCTCGGCAAACAGGCTCCACTCGTTCATATAGGCCAGGATGGTGGCCCGGTAGGAGTTCTCGACAATCTTGGTGGTTTCCGATTCAATGGGGCGGTCCATCACCGTGAGCGGGAAGTCTTTGGTGTTGAGTACTTCGCGGAGGAATTTCTCCACCCTCATGCGTGCTTCCGCTTCACAGCCCGAACAAACCCGCCAGAAATCGCGGATGCTCGACACATATTCCCTTCCGGGCATCACCCTTTCAAAACTATGAGCCAGCAGTGGAACGGATTTGATGCCGCGCCTCGTGAAGGCTTTTTTCAGGATGGGCCAGGCCACAAATTCCGTGGTGCCGGGGGCCACGGTGGTTTCAATCAGGGTAAGGCAATGTGGCTGTATGCTTTCGCCGATGGTTTTCAGCGTGGCTTCCAGCGCTGCCATATCGGCCTCGCCCGATTTCATGTTGCCCAGGTCTTTCTTGGCGAAATCGCACTGCACATCCACCACCACCACATCGGCAAATTCGAGTACTTCGCTGTTGTAGGATGCAGTGAGTGTTTTCTTCTCCTTCACGCAGCGGGTGATGATGCGGTCCACTTCAGGGTCTTCGGCCTTCACGGGCGACTCACCACGGTTGAGCATCGGTATTTTCCAGTAGCTGCGCTGGCTGGGCCGCTGGCAGCCGATCACGAATTTTGAGGGCTTGCCGGCAGCATCCACGGTATCGGCAACGATGGCGGCCATCACGGCGCCCACGAAACCAACGCCCATCACCACGACAATCTCTTTGCCTTCCGTGCGGGCCTGATCCACCAAAGCGCGGATCCTTTCCTTTTCAACGCTGTATTCATTTTTCTGCGGGAGCACAAACTGCTCCCCCGAGGGACTTACCGACCACAATTTTTCATCTGACATATTGCGATATTTTATTGTTTTGAGTGAGCTGAAAATTTAGTATGGTTATTTAATCGTTGATCAAACCTACGTGAATTTATATTGATTCGCAAGTATTGGATGAAAATTTCAACCGGGTCTGCCCTCTTTCGATGCCGGCAGGAATCAACGGATATCTGCTGCAAGGAGTTCGGCCGGCCACCCTCAGTCACTTCGATGAAGGAGAGCTGATAAAGCCAGGAGTAAAGTTCCTTCTTCATTGATGCCATTCCGGGCACGCCGGGACTGATATCACCTCCTTGAGGAATGATCCTATGGATATAAGGGTGTTACCAGCGACCGGGGGATGCTTTTTGAAAAATAAATCTGTCTGAATACATTTCTGTCATTTACTGATCTACTTGCCCTTGCTTTTTATAGACGATCTCAGGCAGCCTGAAGTATTTCCTTTAAATGTTGATTCCGGAGCAATATTTTGTTCAATTATTTTGTAATTTTCCGGTTGTTATAGAAATTGAAAAGCGGGTAATATCCATTTATTTTTATTTGTAAATGATTGTAAATTATTAGAAATGAGGGGAAGATAGACCTATCTACAAGTTGTGGGTAATGCAAAAAAAATAGAACATGAACTATTACATTGGAAATACAGACCTGAAGTGGTATCAATTTTTAAGGAGCATTAATCCTGAGGATATTAATTTCTGGCAACCCAGTGGATTAACATATTTTAGAGCTGTCGGATCAGGATCCCCATTTTTGCTTAAGCTAAAAAGCCCTATAAATAAAATAGCCGGAATTGGCTTTTTTACATCACAATCAATTTTACCAATAGATTTCGCTTGGGAAGTATTTCAAGAAAGAAATGGAACTGATAATTTCCTGGAATTTTATTCGAAAATTAAATCATATCGAGATAGCAATAATCCGATTGAGAAAAACTCTAATATAGGCTGTATTGTATTAACAAATCCTATTTTCTTCGACCAAGAAGACTGGATTCCATTGCCTACAGATTGGTCAAAAAATATTGTTCAAGGTAAAACTTATAGTACTGATGATACTTATGGTTTTAAATATTGGAGTCAAATAGAATCTCTACTACGTAAATATACTCAAAATCAATCTTATGCGAATGTCAATGAATCCAGTCCATTATATGCAAAATATTTAACAAATGTTAGAATCGGACAAGGAGCGTTTAGAATATTAGTAACTGATGCTTATTCAAGACGTTGTGCCATAAGTGGTGAAAAGACTTTACCAGTTTTGGAGGCAGCTCATATAAAACCGTATTCTTCCTTTGGAATAAATTCAATTGAAAATGGTCTTTTACTTCGAGCTGATTTACACAAACTCTTCGATATTGGTTATGTAACTGTAACAACTGAATATTCTGTTGAAATAAGCAAAAGGATAAAAGAAGAATTCGAAAATGGTAGAGATTACTATAAATATCATGGACAGAAGCTAATATCAGTACCTAATAACAATTTCGAATTGCCAAATAAAGAATTCTTAACTTGGCATAATAATAATGTATTTAGGTCGTAGAATAGCACTACACACAATACAGGCTAAGCAAGGCGGGCTTGCCAATGCACATGGCCCACTCTAAGCCCGCCTCGCCTAGCCCGGGAACGTTAGTGTTAATTGGAAAAACCCACCTGAAAAAACAGAATAACATGAAAAAATTTAGCATTTTATTATTATCCTTACTTTTCGTTCAATTAATATATAGTCAGAATATAAGTTTTGAATGGTTAAAATTATTAGGTCAATCTGGAAGAAATGAGATTAAATGTATTATTTCTGATACAAATAATAATATTATTGTTGGAGGTTATTTTGAAAATAGCCTTGAAATTAATGGACATTTTATAAATAGTAAAGGAAGTAAGGACTATTTAATTGCAAAATATGATGCTTCAGGTAATAACTTATGGTATTTATATGGAGGAGGAAAATTAGATGATTATATTTCTGATATAACCTTTGTAAACAATAGATTATTTGTACTTGGAGTCTTTAGTGACTCAATTACATTTGAAAATGGAGAATTTAAAGCAGACAGCTTAACTGATTTATTTATTGGTGAAATGATTGAAGATAAAATTTATGGAATTGATAAATTCTCGGGAAAAGGGGTTGTTAATTCTGAAAAACTATTTGCTAAAGGTGATAATTTATTTATCACAGGTAGTTTTGAAGGAGAAATTATTATTGTAAATGACACGTTAATCTCAACAGGATATTGGGATTATATTTGGCCTGGAACAGATAGTATTTACAGATATGTTGAACACATGCTTCTAGTAAAGTATAATCTTCAAAATAAAATCAATTGGTATAAAAACTATAAAAATGCCAGAAGTTTATCAATAACAACTGATAATTCTAACAATCTATATTTAATTGCTTCTCATTATGGTAATTGTCTGATTGAAGATGAAATTGAGATATCAGAAAACCTTTTTTTAATTAAATACGATGAAAATGGCGATTATATTTGGCATATCACAGGTGGTCCCTCTGGCCAAATTACACAGCCGTATGACCTAGTATGTTTAGAAAATCAACTATATATTACTGGACATATCGCAGGAGATAATCTTTATATTGGTAGTTATGACAATATTGTTGAAAAATCATGGTATGATGCTTTTTTATGCAAAATGGATACGTCAGGAAACATTGTTTGGTTTAATCAAATTGGAGAAGGTAGTTGGAGGGATAATATTGGTCCGCATCATAACTATGGTAATGTAATAAAAATAATAAGCGATACCATTTATATTGCTGGTCACTTTTTAGAAGAAATAAATTTCGGTACGATAATTTTAAATTCTCAAGGAGCTTATGATTTATTTTATGCTAAATATTTAAAAAATGGTGCATTCTTTGAAGCAGGCCAATATTTAGTAGAAGGATGGTCATCGGCTAATGATATTGCTATAGATACATCAGGAAACATATATATCGCAGGATATTCATTTGAAAATAATACAAGTTCAAATGAGACTCAATTTCTTTTATTTGGCAAGATTGATAGTTTAACAAATAATCCTAACTCAATTGACTCATATACTAGTAAGACAATAAATGTATTTCCGAATCCAACAAGATCATCTTTCACTATAGATTTTCACAAGGAACTTGACAGAAAAATACAAGTTATTGACATGCAAGGTAAAATAGTATTAAGTACTAAATCAAATATGTCAAAAATAGATATTGATGATAAAGGCTTAAAAGCAGGATTATATTTGATTACAATATCAGAAAAAAATGGTTTTACAAAACTAAAATTGATAAAAACAGGATAACCAACTAACACTTACACGCGGTCATAAAACATTGGGAAATAAGTAGTTATTTGAGCTTTGGTTCTCACATCAAAGCACACTTTACCTTGACAGGAAAGTAGCTTCCAAATCCCCAACGTTTCATACCGCCAACCGTTACACCATTTAAAAAATGCGAAAGACTAATTTCATATTGACACTTTATCTTATTTTGTTGGGTTTTTGTTCCTGTTTCGGGCAGACAAAAACTCAGTTGGACTTTGCATTTACCGACATTTATGGACATAAATTTCTGATTAATAATATTGACAACCTTCCAGTTTTACTTGACACTACATTTATAAAATCAAACTTGACAGGCTTGTACTTTTACAATGCGGACAATGACACAACTTCTCGCTTTGACTTTATAATTAAAGACATTAAGACAATAAAAAAGAGGAAAGAGTTTGAACTAAAAATCATCTTCGTACCCAAGTCAAATGACAGTGAAGTGATTTTAAAATATCAAAATTTCAGATATTATCGCATGACAGTTTTAACAATAAATGATAAACTTCAAATTGACTCAATTGACTGGTTATTTGGAGAAATATGAAAACGGTGTATAACAATGTGTAGCGGTCAATAAGGGTTTCCGTTGTATTCGAGCATCCTGTCCCGCATAAACATCGATGTAGCTTGACAGTGATGAAACCCGCTATAACTTACTGCTGCAACAATCATAAATCGGCTGCTATAGGAAACCCATTAAACGCGTACAAACAATGAATAATATTTTCACTTTACGGTTAATTTTAATCAAATACTGGTTTCTGCTTCCGTTTCTTTTTGCCTTTTCATCCGACTCACCCCGAAGCCAATATGCAATCCCAATTGCTGCCTGGTCAGTTGCTTCTGCCGACCTGGATTTGGACGGGGATTTGGATATAGTTACAGGACATAATTATTGCGAGCAGACAAAATGGAGTGGAATAGCAATATCAGAGAACTTAGGTTCAGGAACTTATAATCTTAAGGATTCATTATTCTTTTATGGTGGCCAGACAACGCTTTTATGTTGTCAATTGGATAACATAGCTAATTTTGAGATTATTTTCCGAAAATGGCTTACAAATCAGCTTATTGGTATTCTTTATAATAACAATTATTCAGACACGTATTTTTTATCACCGAATTCAACTGACCCTATCCATGACCTAACTACTGGAGATGTTGACAATAATGGTTTAAAGGATATTATTTTTTGTTCAAATGAAGGTCAGTATTGGGGTGTCTTTTATAATTATGGGTATAAGAACTTCTCACCTCCTGAATTCCATTACCTTCAGGGTTATTACCCCATGAGTATACAGTGTGGTGATTTGAATGGAGATAACAGGGACGATGTAGTTATTACAGGACAAATCATTGAAATTTTTTATTCAAGAACTTCTGGTTTTGAAAGAAAAGCGCTTGATCTGGAAGCGTTTAAAGACAAAGTAGCTATAATTGATTTTAACAAGGATGGTCTTGTGGATATTGTGGCTGATAATAGCCAGGTAGTTAACTCAATATGGACAAATATATACAAAAATACAGGAAATGAGATCTTTACTAAATTGGATGATCATTTTTCCATTCCTGGGGCGGGTAAATTTTCTGTGAAAGACTACAATAACGATAGTCTGCCTGATATCGCATACTTATTGAACTTTCCGGATACAACAGGTACAGGTATTATAGATACAATTGGAGGGATAAAGATATTTTACAATCTTGGTAATTTTCAACTTTCCGATCCGCAGTTTATTCCATTGGATAATTACCGCGAAGGCGGGCGCAATATTCATTCTGCCGATTTTGATGGCAACGGTTTTATGGATTTCGCAATTGTGCGAATAAGTTATTATCCATTAGAATACAACCTCGAATTGCTATTCAACGATGGAAACGGGCATTTCGTTCCAAACCCTTTGGGTATTAATGAACGTAATAAAAAAAGTGGTATTGCATCATTTGGTTGTTATCCCAATCCTTTCAGCGAAAACACAACTTTTGAATACGAAATACAAAAAACAGCCCTGGTAGAGCTGAGCATTTACAGCCTTCAAGGTAAGTTGATACAACGTTTAACCAATCAAATCCAGAAAGGAGGACACTATACAATACAGTGGTGCGGTATTTCCAGGGTCGCTAACCAACACAAGCCCTGTGCCTTAATCGCTTATTTGAAAGTGAACGGACAAATCTGCCAATCAATTAAACTAATCAATTATTAATATTATATAGAGATTTATACCATGACAAAACTACGCTATATTTCAGTAACGGCTGACCTGAAAAAACCTGATACATATGAAATAACTATAAAGGGAAAGTCAGGCAAGTCTTCGGAATACACAAAGGCCAGATCAGAAATAAAAAGGTACAAGTATCATCAATTATACTGAGAAATTTGTATCATCGCTACAAAATAACAGCCCCATGAAAAGAATTACTCTGCTCATTTTCACTTTCCTTGGTTTTGTCCACATGGTCAGCGCACAATGGCAGCAAACCCATGGCCCTTACGGGGGCATCATCTATTGTTTCACCAGGAGCGGGAACACGCTCTATGCAGGGTCTGATTATGCCATTTATATTTCAAACGACAACGGAATAAACTGGGTTCAATCCAATGCGGGCATCAATTATCCCAATGTCCGGTCGTTTGTCACCGATGAAACCGGCGTATTTGCCGGCACGTACAACGGTGTGTTTCTGTCGGCAGACGGCGGGCAGCACTGGACATTCAGCGGATTGCAGTACCTGAGCGTGAATGCGATGGTGAATACCGGCAGTTGCCTGATAGCCGGCACCGGGCGTGGAATGAACTATACTGAAGACGGAGTTTATGTTTCCACCGATCATGGTGTAACCTGGGTACAGGCAAATAATGGAATTCCGGAGAACGCTACTGTTTACTCCCTGGTGGTCAAAGGCCCGGATGTTTTTGCCGGAACACAATCGGTGTCCCAATTATATCAGGTCGCTGGCAACGGATGGCACCGATATTTATGCCGGTGAAAGTGGTTTGGGCTATGGGGTATTTAAATCATCCGATAACGGTTTAAACTGGATGGCCGTTAACAATGGTCTGCCATTTGATGTCTCTTCAACCGAATATCCTGCGGTGCTTTCACTGGCCTGTGTGGACACAATCCTCTACCTGGGTTCGTCTGTTGGTTTGTTTGCCTCTGATGACCATGATGCAAGCTGGACAGCTGTTGATCTGGGGGTTACCTCCGGCACGGGAGGTGTTCGCATTCAATCGGTTGCTTCATTTGAGACGAATCTTTTTGCAGGCACAGGAGATCAATATAATACCAATGGAATAGGAATACTCCTATCTGCCGATGCAGGTCAGCATTGGCTGTCGGTGGGTGTCAGCAATACCGAGTTAACAGCGTTGGCCTCATGCGGACCGGCTGTTTTTGCAGGCACCTACCTTGCAGGTGCACTTTATACCACGCTGGATGGCGGGTCCGTCTGGGATTTTACCAACGACAGCATCGGCGACACCTATGTCACCAAAATGGCCGTAAACGGTTCCGTTGCCTTTGCCGGAACATTCAGCAGTGGTGTTTTTGTATCCGAAAATTACGGTCAGACCTGGACCCGGAGGAACCAGGGGCTGTCGGACCTGTACATTACCGCGCTGGCAGCAGGCGACAACATGGTTTATGCAGGGACGATGTACGGAAAAGTGTTTTCTTCAGACAACAACGGTATTACCTGGACTGAACTGGTGAGCGACCTGCCCGGTGTTGAATCGCTGGCTGCCGGAGGCGGGTATATTTATGCCGGAACCTATGACGGGGTGTACGGATCGTCGGATAACGGCCTTCACTGGACCCATATGGATGCAAATATCGCGGATAAAAGAATTCTGTCGCTGATCATTACCGGAGAAACAGTGCTTGCCGGAACGGAAATTGGTGGTGTCTATATTTCCTATGACCATGGAGGCTATTGGACGCATGCATCCGGCGTGATTTCGTCGAGTGGGGTTTATGCATTTGCAATGCGTGGTTCCTCTGTTTTTGCCGGTACTGATCCTGAAGGTGTCTATCAGTCAACAGACAACGGCGCCCACTGGTCGAAAATCAACACGGGCTTAACCCTCACAAATGTCAGGGCTCTGACCCTGGATGAAACAAATATCTATGCCGGAACCAACGGAAAGGGAGTTTGGGCAAGATCGCTGGACGAGGTGGTCGGTGTAAAGGAACATGGTTCTGATTTTTCCGGTGTTCATGTTTATCCGAATCCTGCAAAGGATCAACTGAATATTGAACTGGATAACTTTGAAAATACCGAACTTGAAATCATGGGTATGGATGGCCGTTTCATCAGGCGAATTTCATTACGGTCTCCTGAAACCCGGATTGACCTGACAAATATGGCAAGCGGGATTTATGCAATGAGCATTAAAAATAAACAAGGTTCTACAGTAAGAAGGTTTATTAAACAATAGCCAGAAAACAACATATCAGCAATGAGCACACTGAACAGCGAAGTAACAAAGTTCCTGGATGAATTAAATCACCCTCTGAGGGTTGAAATTGAGCTGTTGCGCCATATCATTCTGAATTCAAATGCCGGTTTGACTGAAAACATTAAATGGAATGGTCCCAATTATTGTCACAACAATCAGGACCGGCTGACCATGAGAATTCAGCCCCCGAAGCAGATTCAGCTGATTTTTCACCGGGGGGCTAAGAAAATGACTCAACCGGAAGGCCAACTGATTAAAGACAAAACGGGAATGCTTGACTGGAAAGAAAATGACAGGGCGGTTGCATCGTTTAAAAATGGTGATGAAATAATCAGGGCCAGGCCGGGACTCGAAGAGGTTATCCATGATTGGATAAAAGCGGCGGAATAAAATACCGCCAGCCATAATTACAATGGTAGTCAATTGAATGGAAGCCAACTCTTTCCGGAAGAGTTAAACGGTCGATTACAGCAAAATTGTGATTATTATCAGAAATTCGGTTTATAAAATACAAAAAGCCCGCAGGCTTTCGCTTCCGGGCTTTTCTGTGGAGATGGCGGGAGTCGAACCCGCGTCCAAACAAGCAGCAATAGTGCTTTCTACAAGCTTAGTTTTCAGTTGATTGTCGGGAGCCGGCAGGGAGAAAACCGCCCAACAGGTTCCGTATTCCTTTTGGTTTTCGAACAGGCACCAGGGCCTTACCTGTCTTATCGCGGCATTTGTGATGCCCTTACCGGAACGCGGCCGCGCGTGGCTTCCCGGGGAGCAGAAAGCGGCTTAATCCTTGATTAAGCGGCTAACGCGTAATTGTAATCGTTGCCATTTGTTGGCTGTGCAGGTTGGGATTAACGGGCCACACTTGCAACGCCCGGCATGCTTACAATACCACTTCCTTGCTGTCAAAACCGGTCATCCCCGGTTACAATCAGCAAAATTAGTCATAAATCAGATAGTAAGGGTAAAATTCGTAAATTTAAAAGTTGTTATAAGCATCTGCTTTATGACATTGCCATTGAAAAAGTGCCTTCTTTTTCTGCTGCTTGCCGTTGTAATTTCAGGAACAGCTTCCTCACAGTCGCTGCGGTTTACCCGTTATACCGAAGAGGAGGGATTGCCTTCACCGCTGGTTAAATCCATCACCAGCGACAGCAACGGCATTCTGTGGGCCGCCACCGACGATGGCCTGGTGCGGTTCGATGGCCGTGATTTCCGGCTTTTCAGGGATGAACTTCCGGGTGCCTATGCCAAATCGGTACTTGCCCTGCCCGGCGGTCAGCTGCTGGTTACCACCGATATGGGCGTAGCGCGTGTAACCGACAAAGCCGGTGATTGTACTTTCGAAACCATCGCCCGTGGCTCGGTAAAGCAGAGCGATACCGCCATGTGGTATCCGAAGATGCTTTTCAGTGATGCCAAAGGCAGGATCTGGCTTTCCGATAATTTCAGGATATACCGGTATACCGGCAAAGGGTTTAAATCCTATGATCCCGGACCCGGCGTTGTTACCAACAATTTTAACCGTTCCTTCTCCTTTACAGACGACGGAAACGGAAACCTGATTGCTGTTTCAGAAACGGGGCTGGTATTTATCTATAACGACAAAACAGACAAATTTAAGCCGGTTGCCCTTCCCTCACCAATTCCCGGGGTCCATGCAGCTTTCAGTAACGCTCCCGGTTTGTTGCTCATTGCTACCCGTGAAGGTCTCTTTGAACTGATCATGGATAAGACTGGATCTGTCAAACACCTGCGAATCATTAGTCCTCTCGAAATTTCGTATCTGGCGAAAAGCGGCAAAGGTATGGTTTTTGCCGGCACCTGGTCGAATGGTTTGTATACAATAAGCAAGGATAAAAGCGGCGGATATGCTGTAATGCCTGTCAGCCAGTTCACTGAAAAAGATGTCGCTCACCTGTTTATTGACCAGGAAGACAACGTATGGGTGGCTTCCGATATCGGTATCCTGCTTTTACAGGAAACCCTGTTTGGCGAGACTTTCAGCAGTCTTACCAATGCCTATATCCAGCACATCAGCATTGGACAGAAGAACATTGTTTACTTCACCGACGGCTCAGCTGTTTTCAGGTCGCAGACAGGTTCTTCGGTTACGGGAAAAGAACTGTTCAGGACTTCTGCAGTTGTTCTCCAGGTAATTCCCGATAAGAATGGTCTTTGGCTGGCCGATGCCACCGGGGCTATTACTTACACAACCTTTACCGGTGCGGTAGTCAGGCGGTTTGATTTCAGTGATCAGGGAAGGGCTATCTTCAAGATGGTAAAAGACAATGACGGAAACATATGGGCATGCCAGGATGTTAATCCGGGCATTATCAGGATATTACCAGACTTTACCACGAAGTCCTATGGACCTGATGAAGGGTTGTTTTCAAGGGCCATCGCACTTACCCTATCAGGCTCAGGTGAATTATATGCCGGCGGAATGACCGATTCGGCATTTCTGCTGGTCTACAACTCATACATCGATAAGTTCATCAACCTGAGTGAGAGAATTGAATTTGAACGTAACATCGACATCAATGTGAATGATATTGCCTGCGATCCTCACAGCAATGACATCTGGCTTGGTACCTCCTTCGGCCTGATCAGGCTTCATAAGGGAAGTTACAAAAGGGTGGATCTCGGAAATTTAACCGAAAATTCGGTGAAAGCCGTGGCCATCGATTCACTGGGTTATGTCTGGTTTGCCAATAACCAGGGACTGCACCGTTACCGTAACGGTAATCTGATGTCGTTTAACGAACGTACAGGTCTGCCTGCGAAAACGGTCTCGTACCGTGGGCTGATGGTGGATGGTCATAACCGCTTGTGGGTAGGTACGGTAGCCGGACTGGCTGTTTCTTCCCCGCTCAGGCATCCGAGGAAAACACTGAGTCCTGCCATCAGGAGCATCATGATCAATAACTTTCAGGCTGATTTCGCGGTTGCCGCATCCTTTTCATTCAGCAACAAGGGATTCGTGAACCTGAAGGTGTCATCTCCGGAGTTTCCGGCAAGGTACCTCAGTTATGAGCGCTGGATAGAAGGGTACGACAGAGGATGGGTGGTACTGCCAAAAGATGGCGAAATCCTCCTTGGCAGCATGAAGCCCGGAAATTATATCCTAAAAGTCAGGGCGCTGCAGTCGGGAAATTATTTCTACAGCGACCCCACAATCGTCAGGTTTCAGGTAAAGCGCATATGGTACGAACGATGGTATGTGATCCTGCTGGCGTTGGCAGTGCTTTCCCTGATCTTTGTGATGAGTACAAGACGGCATTCGCGCCGTTTGCGGATTGACAATGAAAAACTTGAGCTGATCATCTCAGACCGTACCCAGGAGATCGTGAAACAGCGCGATCAGATAGAGCAGCAGAATAAACGCATCAGTCATAAAAACGAAGCACTGAGTCTGAAAAACAAGGAACTTGAACAGGCTAAAAACCTGGCAGAGGAGGCGGCCAAAGCCAAATCACAGTTTCTTTCGGTCATGAGCCATGAAATACGTACCCCGATGAATGCCGTAATCGGGATCACCCATCTGCTGATGCGCGACAATCCCCGTCCTGAACAGCTCGAAGACCTGAAAATCCTGAAATTCTCAGCCGAGAACCTGCTGGGTCTGATCAACGATGTACTTGATCTCAACAAGATAGAAGCCGGGAAACTGGTGATTGAAGCCATCAATTTCAACCTTAAAAATCTGGCCGGAGGCGTTCACAGCTCAATGCTTCACAGGGCGAAGGAAAAGGGAATTGAATTCAGGTTTGAATACGATGAGCTTTTGCCGGTTTATGTGGTGAGCGATCCGTTGCGGATTGCCCAGTTATTGAACAACCTGGTGAGCAATGCCATCAAGTTTACCGATAAGGGTGGCGTATTACTCGAAATCAGGCTTGTTGGAAGGAAAGTGGACAAAGTGGATGTCGAATTCATCGTTTCAGATACCGGCATTGGCATTCCGGACGAAATGCACCAGCGGATTTTCGGGGCTTTTACCCAGGCCTCATCTGAAACCTCCAGAAAATACGGTGGTACGGGCCTTGGTCTGGCCATTACCAGCAAGTTACTTGAAATGCTGGGCAGCAGCATCAGGCTAAAGAGTGAGCCCGGAGAAGGATCCGAGTTTTCGTTCGTTCTGACCATGCCCGAGGGGCAGATCAGAAAACATAATGAAGAGCCGGCCTTCAGTGAGATGGACAATTACAGTTTTGCCGGGCAGCGTATTTTACTTGTCGAGGACAATAAAATCAATGAACTGATTGCCAGGAAATTTATGGAGGAATGGAACCTTAAGGTAGATTCCGCATACAATGGTCTGGAGGCTATAGAAAAGCTCAACCAGGAGAACTACAGGCTGATCCTGATGGACCTTCAGATGCCCGAAATGGATGGATATAAAACAGCCAGCATTATACGCAGCCGTGGGGTTGAGCCTTATGTATCAATTCCGATCATTGCGCTTACAGCGTCCTCCAAATCAGAAGTTCATGAGAAGATCAGCCTGGCCGGTATGAATGACTTTATCTCCAAACCCTTCAATCCGGCAGAGTTGTTCAGTAAGCTGAGGACCTATCTGGATGAAAGGTAACCTTCTAAAGTCCGAAAATATGTTTTACTGTTTCAGTGGCCTGGCATAACGGGCCACATCTTCGGCTGTAATGATGCCGTCGCAGAGAATGGCAAGTCTCTCAACAACATTTCTCAGTTCCCTGATGTTTCCGGTCCAGGTAATTTCCTGAAGGGCGGTCAGTGCGGCCTCTTCAAACATCATCATTGGTTTGCCGCTGCTCTCGCAAATATCGGTGATGAAGTAGTTGGCCAGCAACGGAATATCTTCTTTCCGTTCGTTGAGCGAAGGCACATGGATAAGGATAACGCTGAGCCGGTGGTAGAGGTCTTCGCGGAAGTTGCGCTGTTCAATCTCTTCCTTCAGATTTTTGTTGGTGGCGGCAATCACACGTACATCGACCGGTATCTCTTTTTCACCGCCCACACGCATGATCTTGTTTTCCTGCAGGGCCCGTAAAACCTTGGCCTGGGCAGAAAGGCTCATGTCGCCGATTTCATCCAGAAAGAGGGTTCCGCCGCTGGCCTGTTCAAAATCGCCTTTACGTTGTTTGATGGCGGAAGTAAAAGAGCCTTTTTCGTGGCCGAACAGTACGCTTTCGATCAGCTCGCCCGGAATGGCAGCGCAGTTCACCTCAACAAAGGGGCCTTCGGCCCTGTTACTCAGTTCATGAAGCCAGCGGGCAACCAGTTCTTTTCCGGTGCCGTTGCTGCCGGTGATCAGCACCCTGGCATCGGTCGGTGCGACCTTATCAATCATTGTTCGGATATGCCGGATGGGTTCCGAATCGCCCACCATTTCATACGTCTTGCTCACTTTACGCTTCAGTACCCGTGTTTCTTTTACCAGGCTGCCTTTTTCCATGGCATTGCGGATGGTGATCAGCAGGCGGTTCAGGTCGAGCGGCTTGGAGATATAATCATATGCACCCCGCTTGATGGCATCCACGGCTGTTTCAATGTTCCCGTGGCCGGAAATCATCACCACCGGTGTATCGTTCATCAGCAGGAGCTTGTCGAGCACTTCAATGCCATCCATCTGCGGCATCTTGATATCGCAGAGTATAACATCGTATTTCTCTTTCGATGCCAGTTCCAGGGCAGTCATCCCATCGGGAGCCTCATCCATCTGATATCCTTCATATTCAAGGATTTCTTTGAGGGTGCTGCGGATGCTTCTTTCGTCGTCGATTACTAAGATGTGTGCCATTTTTTAGTCAGTTATGAGTTGTGAGTAAGAAAGTAGGGAGTAAGGAGTAGGGAGTAGGGAGTAGGGAGTAAGGAGTAGGGAGTAAGGAGTAAGGAGTAAGCAAATTATCAGATTAATAGATTAAAAGATAATTGATTCTTCATTTTCAAACACTATTGTCCGGTTAATTTCAGAAAGTACTAATGAGATTCTTCACTTCACTTCGTTACGTTCAGAATGACAATCTGTTATGGTTTGAATAAGGGGGCTTGGTTGCGGCGAAACCGCAACCAAGCCCCCCTTCCCATAAGAACTATGTAAATCAAAGTCATTCTGAGCGTTAGCGAAGAATCTCATAATTTTACCGGACAACAATAATTTCCAAATTTTCAAATTCCCATATTCGTCATTCCCCGCCTACGCTGCGCTTCTGCGGGGCAGGCGTCATTCGTCCTATCCTTTATAAAACAGCCATTTCCACATCTCGCCCCAGCTTACTTTCTTTCCGTACATCAGGATACCGGTTCTGTAAACACGGCCGGCAAGCCACACCGCTCCGATAAAAGTTACGGTGAGTATTGCCATCGACAGGGCAAGTTCCCACGGAGCAACGCCAAACGGCAACCTTACCATCATGATGATGGGGGATGTGAATGGAATCATCGAAAACCAGAATGCGATCGGGCCCTCAGGGTTGTTGATGACAAACTGGGCCATCACAATGGAAAGGATGAGCGGAATCGTTACAGGCATCATAAACTGCTGGGTATCTGTTTCGTTGTCAACCGCTGCACCAATGGCAGCGAACATGGCCCCGTAAAGGAGGTAACCTCCGAGGAAGTAGAATATAAACGAAAGCGCAATTTCCAGAAAATTCAGTTTCTGGAATCCACCCAGAATGGCATTCATTTTCCCGGAATCCTCTTTTTCAGGAGCAACGGTAGCTGTATTGTCGCCGGCCGGGATGCGGGTGCCGGGGTTGAACACTTCCGTATTATCGGTCTGGTTCAGTTTATCCGGGACAACCGTCTTGAAAACAGTGACAATGGCCAGCGTCAGCACAACCCACAGCATAAACTGTGTAAGTCCCACCAGGGCAATGCCGACAATTTTCCCCATCATGAGCTGGAATGGTTTGACGGAAGAGACAATGACTTCAACGATGCGACTTGTTTTTTCTTCAATCACGCCGCGCATCACCTGTGCACCGAACAGAAAGATAAAGAAATAGATCAGGATGCCTGCAAACATACCGACACCCATACTGACCTCAGTAAAGCTTTCTTCCTCCTTGCCTTCTTCTCCCATTTGTATGGCGGTCAGTGTTATATTCGTTTTGATGTTTTTCAGAATTTCTTCACTGATCAACGCTTCTTTTGAAAGTGAATCGTTACCGATGGATTTGTATTCCGGGTTCACTTTTCTGATTTCTTTCAGGATTTCTGCCCCGAGTTTCTGGCTTTCAACCTCTTTGGCCATCACATTCCTGATGTATCCCTTCAGGTCGATGCTGGCCTGTTTTTCACTGTATATCACAGCCGAAGAAGGAACGCTTGCTGTAGGCCGGGGTATATACAGTAAAGCATACCCTTTTTTGGCTGACATGTTGGTTTTGGCTGTTTCCAGATCTTCGGTCACATAGTCGAAATGAAAGCGATCGGAGTTTTCGAATTTATCGATAAACCAACCGGTTTCGTCGAGGATGTCGATCTTTTTGGTTTCGTCCGAAATCTGTGAAAGATAAACGGGAACAATAAAAAGTGCCGCCATCAGGATCGGACCCAGAATGGTCATCACGATAAACGATTTCTTCTGAACCCTCGACAGGTATTCGCGTTTTATAACGAGCAGGATCTTGTTCATGACCGGTTGTTTTGAGAGGTGACGGAATTTGTGGCAGCAGCATTTACGGTTTCAATAAAGATATCATTCATCGAAGGTATGATCTCATTGAACGAATGAAGTGTGACGTGGGGGATAATCAGTGTGAGGAGCTGATTCTGACTGGTGCCCTTCGGAAGACGGATCGTTGCTTTATTGATACCATCTTCGGTCTGCTCGTCAATCAACTCATATTCAGCAGGTATCATACTGCTGAGCGAACCTGTAAAATCGTTGTATTCGAGCGAAAAAGTATTTGTCTTGTAGGTGTTCCTGATGTCCCTGACTTTACCTTCCAGAATTTTGTGCGAGTTGTTGATCAGCGCGATGTTGTCGCACAACTCTTCAACCGAGCCCATGTTGTGTGTCGAGAAGATGATCGTGGCCCCGTTCTCCCTCAGTTTCAGGATTTCTTCCTTCAGAATGTTGACATTGATCGGGTCGAAGCCGCTGAAGGGTTCATCGAATATAAGCAGTGAAGGCTCGTGGATGATTGTTACAATAAACTGAATCTTCTGCTGCATCCCTTTCGAAAGCTCTTCCACCTTTTTATTCCACCAGTTCTGAATCTCAAATTTTTCGAACCAGTATCTGAGTTTTTTCATGGCATCGGCTTTGCTCACCCCTTTGAGTTGAGCCAGGTAGAGTGCCTGTTCGCCGACTTTCATCTTCTTGTAAAGGCCTCTTTCTTCAGGCAGATAGCCGATGTGTTCCACATGATGCGGTGCGAGTTTTTCGTTGTCGAAAAAAAGTTCACCCTCGTCGGGACCTGTGATCTGATTGATGATCCTGATCAGGGATGTCTTGCCTGCACCATTAGGCCCCAACAGACCGAAAATACATTGTTTTGGAACATCGATGCTTACACTGGTAAGTGCGGTATGGTTGGCATACCTTTTCGTGATGTTTTTTGCTGAAAAATAGTAGCTCATGAAGCTTCAGTTAGAAATGCTGTTGTTTAACAAAAAAACCGGGGATGAAAACTGCTTATTCGTGCCATCATCCCCCGGTCAGTCCCTTTGAATTACAAAACTATTGAAAATACTCTTTCATCCTGTCAAAGAATGATTTATCCTTAGCACCGGGATGTGGTTTGAAATTTTCAGAATTTTTCAGCTGTTCGAGAATCTCCTGTTCCTGTCGGCTCAGGTTTCTGGGTGTCCATACGCTGATGTTGATCAGCTGATCACCCCTGCCATATCCGTTGAGAGAAGGAACGCCCTTGCCTTTCAGCCGCAGTACTTTTCCGCCCTGGGTCCCGGGTTCGATTTTGATTCTTACTTTTCCTTCGATGGTGGGCACTTCGATGGAGGTGCCCAGGGTTGCTTCGGGAAAACTGATGTAATGCTCATACAGTATGTTTGACCCATCGCGTACCAGTTCAGGATGGGGTACTTCCTCGATCTGAACAATCAGATCGCCGGGAACCCCGCCCCGGGGCGCTGCATTTCCCTTACCCCCGACCGAAAGCTGAATACCTTCAGAAACACCGGCAGGTATGTTAAGGCTGAGTACTTCTTCTCCCTTGGTAGTTCCGCTGCCACCGCAGGTATTACATTTATTGGTGATGGTTTGTCCTTCACCGTTGCAGTAAGGACAGGTTGATGTGGTCTGCATCTGACCGAGGAAAGTACTGGTAACCCTTGTTACCTGACCGGTTCCGCGGCAATGTGAACAGCTCGAAAATGACGATCCGCCGGCAGCTCCTGTGCCGTGACAGGTATCGCACGAAACCAGTTTATTTACTTTGATCTTTTTCTCAACACCGGTGGCAATTTCTTCGAGGGTAAGCTTTACTTTGACCCTCAGGTTGGTTCCTTTGCTGACCCTTCGCCTTGAGCCTCCACTGCTGAATCCGCCAAATCCGCCACCAAAGGCACTTCCGAAGATGTCGCCGAACTGACTGAAGATGTCGTCCATGCTCATGCCGCCACCATATCCTCCGCCGCCTCCTCCGTTGCGGAGTCCGTCGTGACCATACTGATCATAGCGTGCCCTCTTGTCGGGGTTGCTTAGTACTTCATAGGCTTCGGCCGCTTCCTTGAAGTGATCTTCGGCATCCTTGTTTCCCGGGTTCTTGTCAGGATGGAATTTCAGCGCCATCTGGCGGTATGCCTTTTTGATTTCAGCATCACCGGCATTGCGCGCCAGGCCAAGTATTTCGTAATAATCTCGTTTCGCCACGTTGAAAGTGCTTTGTACTACAGATGTTGTTCAGTCTTTATTTTACTCCGGAAGCCGGAATTATTTTACCGGCACCAAAAAATCGGGGTTCATCAATTTCCCACGACAACCTTGGCAAAACGGATTACTTTTCCGTTCAGGGTATACCCTTTCTGTGCCACGTCGATGATCATGTTCTTCTGACTTTCGGCAGGAGCCGGAACATTGGCAATCGCTTCATGAAAATCAGTATCGAAAGGCAATCCCACAGCTTCGGTTTCCTGTAACCCCTTCTGAACAAGGCTGCTCTTAAACTTATTGTAAATAAGCAAAGTGCCTTCCTTCAGCGGTTCAACGGTTTCAACTTTGTCAAAGGTCCCGATGGCCCTTTCAAGATCATCGAGGACAGGAAGCAGGCCGGTAATCACCTCTTCGGAAGCGGTCTTGCTCAGATCTGATTTTTCTTTGATGACGCGCTTGCGGTAATTGTCGAATTCGGAGTAGAGGCGAAGAAATTTGTCATTCAGGTCTTCGCATTTTTTATTCAGCTCTGCAATTATGTCTTCAGGCGCAGTCATAGTTTCCGAATTCTGCGACTTATTATGTGTACCGGGGGTTTCATTTTCCATTCCTTCAGCAGCCCTGTTAACGGCGGCATCTTCATCCACTTGCTTGTTTTTACGCTGTTTAACCATATTGTTAAATATTATCATCCATTTCGGTTCAATAATCATTCACCCCTGCCCAGCAAATTGTTTGCCAGTAAGGTAATAAGCGCCAATTTGTCAGTCAGTTGAAAGGTTTAATTTGCAATTCGCTGAATGTCGGCTCCAAGCGCCCTGAGCCTGCCGTCGATATTCTGGTACCCGCGGTCAATCTGTTCGATGTTGTCGATCTGGCTTTTCCCCTTGGCCGAGAGGGCCGCAATCAATAAAGCAACCCCGGCCCTGATATCGGGCGACGACATGGTGATGCCACGCAGCGCATACTGGTGATTCAGCCCGATAACTGTAGCCCTGTGCGGGTCACAAAGGATAATCTGGGCGCCCATTTCAATCAGTTTATCAACAAAAAAGAGGCGGCTTTCAAACATTTTCTGGTGTATGAGCACACTGCCTTTGGCCTGTGTAGCGACGACCAGTGCAATACTGATCAGGTCGGGGGTGAAGCCCGGCCATGGTGCATCGGCAATGGTCATGATCGAACCATCCATAAAGGTATCCACCTCGTAGGTTTCCTGAGCAGGGACAAAAATGTCGTCACCACGGAGTTCCATCTTTATTCCAAGCCTTCCGAATACTTCAGGAATGATGCCCAATTCCCGGAAATGCACATCTTTGATGGTGATGGCTGAGCCGGTCATGGCTGCAAGACCTATGAAACTGCCGATCTCGATCATGTCGGGCAACATGGTGTGGGTAGTGCCACCCAGCTGTTCTACCCCTTCAATTTCAAGCAGGTTGGAGCCGATGCCTGTTATTTTAGCCCCCATACGGTTGAGCATCCTGCAAAGCTGAACCAGGTAAGGTTCGCAGGCGGCATTGAAGATGGTTGTTTTTCCCTTGGCCATCACGGCGGCCATTAATACATTGGCCGTTCCTGTAACAGATGCTTCGTCGAGCAGCATATAGCAGCCCTTTAACTCTGATGCGTCAATGCTGTAAAAGCTGTTGGGCCCTTCCGATTCAAACCGTGCACCAAGTTTCTGAAGACCGATAAAATGGGTATCGAGTCTGCGACGTCCGATCTTATCACCACCGGGGTGAGGAATGTATCCTTTGCCAAACCTGGCAAGCAGCGGACCGAGGATCATCACGGATCCGCGCAGTCCTGCTCCCTTTTTCCGGAAATCAGCTGACTTCAGGTATTCAAGATTCACATTCCCTGCCCTGAAAGTATAGCTTCCCTTGCCGGCAGGTGTAACCTCAACGCCCATGTCGCCCAGCAGTTCTATCAGTTTGTTGACGTCCCTGATGTCGGGAATATTATGAATGGTGACTGTTTCTGATGTGAGAAGTACGGCACAGAGTATCTGCAGTGCTTCGTTTTTGGCTCCCTGCGGGGTTATTTCACCGGCAAGCTTATTGCCTCCGTTAATTACGAACGAACTCATAACTTATCAATGGGATAAATTGACAACAAAAGATGAATTTCAGGCAGGCAAGTTAATTCTTTTTGCGGTTCCGCATATCACGGAAATTGCTGCTCTTGTCGTTTTTCGGGTTGAATTTTTTACGGCGGTTGTTGCCCTGATTCTGCGGTGTGCTGCTTCCGGGACCGGTATTCCTGGCAAGGAGGTCGTTGGTATGGGCCAGTCGTGTATCCTCACTGAGTTTGAGCTTGCCGTTCGAAAGTTCCTTCAGGTGGTCGGTAATCAGCTCGTCGTTCACCGAGTCGCGGTTCCAGTTCAGGTATGATTTTTTCAGGTGATTGGCAATGTTCTTCACGAGGGCGTCTTTCTCCGGGCCGTCTTCAAACAGGGTGGCTTTTTCGATCATTTTGGCGATGTTCTTGCCATACGGTCTGAATTTAATGGCTTCCTGCGGATAGGGGATACGCTGGGGCTTACCAATGCGGTCTTCGGGTAAAGGGGCGGGGAAAGGGCCATCCACATCGAGTTTGAAATCAGAGATGATGTGCAGGTGGTCCCAAAGTTTTCTTGTAGTCAACGGTGTCGCGCTGGTCGGGGTGCAGCTGGGTCATGATATTTACCAGTGCCTTGGCCATGTTGGTTCTTTTTTCACGGTCCTCAATGGTCAGCAGAAATGCCGCCATCTTCTGTACATTGCGCCCATACTCAGGTATGATGAGTTTGTCGCGGGTGCTGTTATAATCCATAAATTTTATTTGTTGAGCTGAAATGCTGCTTTATAATGTAAAAAGGCTGATAAAATCCGGCAGGATAAAAATGCAAAATATCAACTACCTAATAGGGTAAACCGATCCATCAAGACCGCGGTCATTTGCAAATGCGGTTGCTGTTATGTTAATCCTGGAGATAAACGGGATGAATCTTTCGTTTGCAAAGATAGTAAATAATTGCGTCGGAATATGCTGCAGCTAAAAAATGATTCGGACTTTTTTGTGAGTAGGGAGTTGGGAATAATGAGTTATGAGTAAGGAGTAAGGAGTAGGGAGTAGGGAGTAGGGAGTAGGGAGTAGGGAGCCCTGCCTGCGGCAGGCAGGTTGCCCGCCTTTGGCGGGTAAGGAGTTATTATAAGGAGCAAAGAGAAGGGAGAGGTTAATCAGGATCAGCCGACAATTCTCAGTTTGGCAAACTTCAGGAGTAGCTGTTTCTGGCCAACGGCTGCAAAGAAAACCGTTGCCTTGATGTTCGGCCCGGCGCCTTCCACACTTAAGACCTTACCCTTTCCGAACCTCTCATGTTCTACCTCCACACCCTGCTGAATCATTTCAACAGGGGTTTCATAGGATGGCGCATCGCCTGTCCCGGCATCCTCCAGCTTTTTCATGTTCTTTTTGATGAAAACCGGCGCTTTCTGCATCACAGGCATGCCTGACGAAGGTTTCACCTGCACCCGGCGTGTGGTCTGTTCAATAAAGGAATCATCGATTTCCTCAAGGAACCGGCTGGGTTCATTCATCGTCAGGTTTCCCCAGCGATAACGGCTTTCGGCATAGGACAATGTTACCCTCTTTTCAGCCCTGGTAACAGCGACATAAAAAAGACGCCGCTCTTCTTCAATATCAGCCCTGCTTTGAAGTGACATGATGGAAGGGAAAAGGTTTTCCTCAACACCAACAATATAAACATAGGGGAACTCCAGTCCTTTGGCCGCATGGATGGTCATCAGCGTTACCTTGTTGTTGCCATCCTCATCGTCGCTGTCGGCATCGGTCATCAGCGAAATTTCCTGTAAAAAAAGATCAAGCGACCGGGTCTCATCGTTCTCAATTACAACTTCGTCTTCCTCTCCGGGGAAAAGGGTTTCTTCCTTTTCGGAAAAATCCTTCAGCGCATTCAGCAACTCTTCGCTGTTTTGCAGGCGCGACAAACCTTCTTCCGTCTGATCGGCAGCCAGTTCCTTAAACAAACCTGAATGTGTGGCTATTTTCCTGCCGAGTTCATAGGCGCTCAGTTTCTTCAGCTGAATGTGAAACGAGGCGATCATCGTGGCAAATTCCTCAATCTTCGTGGCCGTGTTTTTTGCAAGTCCCGGAACATAGCCGGTTACATCTCTGGCTATTTCGTACAGACTTTTGTCATTTTCACCGGCAGCCAGTTCAAGTTTTTCAAGGGTCGTATTGCCGATTCCCCTTGCGGGATAGTTGATGATACGATTGAAAGCCTCATCATCGTTGGTATTTACCACCAATCTGAAATACGCGAGCAGATCCTTGATTTCTTTTCTTTTATAGAATGAAAGCCCGCCATAAATCCGGTAAGGAATATTGAGTTTACGGAACGCCTCCTCAATGGTCCTCGATTGGGCATTGGTACGGTACAGAATGGCAAAGTCGCTGTTGGGCAACTGCTGGTTCATTTTGGTCTGAAATACAGAATTTGCCACGAGGATGCCTTCTTCAACATCGGTGGTTGCTTTCAGCACCTGGATCAGGTTGCCTTCATCATTTTCGGTCCAGACCTGTTTGAAAATCTGATCCTTGTTTTTTGCAATAATGCTGTTGGCCGCATTCACAATCACTTTCGTGGAACGGTAATTCTGTTCCAGTTTGAATGTTTTAACATCCGGATAATCGTTTCTGAAGTTCAGGATATTCTGGATGTTGGCCCCCCTGAACGAATAGATGCTCTGGGCATCATCACCCACCACACAGATGTTTTCGTGTCTGGCAGCCAGTTTCTTTACAATAAGATATTGCGCATGATTGGTGTCCTGATATTCATCCACCAGGATGTACCTGAATTTCTGCTGGTATTTGAAAAGTACTTCGGGAAAATCGCGGAGCAATACATTCGTGTTGAAGAGAAGATCGTCAAAATCCATGGCCGAGGCCTTGAAGCAGCGGGCGCGGTAATGCCTGAAAATCTCCCCGATCATTGGCCTGCCGGCAACCCGGTCATTGTCCATGATTTCACTGTTGGCATTGTAATCCTCGGCGGAAATCAGGTTTGATTTGGCTGCCGAGATGCGCGAAAGTACATTTCCCGGTGTGTAAACTTTGGGATCAAGCTGTTGCTCTTTGATGATGGTCTTCAGCACACTTTTCGAATCGTCGGTATCATAAATGGTGAAATTCTGGGGATAGCCGAGAAAGTGTCCTTCAACCCTTAAAATCCTGGCAAAGATGGAGTGAAAGGTACCCATCCACACATTGCGGGCATCGTTGCTGCCCACCAGGCTGATGATGCGTTCCTTCATTTCGCGGGCGGCCTTGTTGGTAAAGGTAAGGGCCAATACATTGAAAGGATCGACACCCCGGCTGAGCATGTAAGCTATCCGGTAGGTGAGTACCCTTGTTTTACCGGAGCCCGCCCCGGCAATGACCATGACAGGCCCGTCGCTGCATGTAACAGCCTGTTGTTGAGCTTCATTAAGCTGATTGAGAATGTCCGACACCAAAAGCGATCAATTTTGCGGCAAAAATACACTTCTTTTCGGTCGCACCCGGCAGTTAAAAGGGTGTAGTTGTCAACATTGTCAACTATTATTAAGAACGAAATTAAATTAGATTTTTCAGATTACTTTTTAAGCATCCGGGGATAAACCTATGAAAACTCCCTGATCTGAACTATCACTACTACACTACAACTACTGAACTATGATGAACTTACTAAAGCGGGGAGGAGGCTTTAGCCTGATTGTTGAACAAATCGTTGACAAGCAGATCAGGCGCAATTATCCTCCTGAAGCATCTGAAGCATACCACAGGCTCATCGGGGATTCGTTCACTGACATGGAAGCAAGGCGGCTGATTTCAATGGCTGTTCAGGTTGAAATATTCAGGCTGATGCGTTACGGCGAAGCCTTCAACCACGCCCGGTACATCGGCAACCTTCACGGATTACCAGACTTGCCAGATATTGATTGATGATTAAAATTTGAGTTTTGGGTTAATTTTCATAATTGATGAGTAATTTGGGGAAACCGGGGTCTGATTAACCCCGGTTTATTTTTTTGTCCGGATGTTCAAGAGTCGTTAATATTTTGGTTCACGCAATGACGCTAAGACGCAATGAATTAATTTTAAATGATCAAGACTGATTAAAAGCTTCATTTTTTTAGTTTACCCCCTCTGTCTCCCCCTGATTTCAGGGGGAGGACATTCTAATTATGATTTTCTGAAATAGAAAAATCCAGAACATATCACAATCTGCTCCCTCCCTGAAATTAGGGAGGGTTGGGGTGGGTACTTTTTTATAAAAATTTAAACAAACTCTAAAAGTTCAGGATTAATTCTTCAATTTCATGCAAATCAATTGTATTGATACTTTTTAGTATGTTGAGCAAAGTGTAATGAGCACTCCTGACAAAAAATTAAGAAGTTATTGTATTAACATTCCTCCTGACCAACAAAATAATCTCACCTGACTTCGGACAATAAGCAAATAGAGCATTTAGAACTCAATGTTGGGAATAGAATCTCTGTGTAACCTTGTGATTTCTCTGTGAACCTCTCCCTTCACGACACTCCCGTCACGACGGGACAAGTTGTGAAACTTTCCTTTCTTTTCACAGTCTAAGTTTTATTCCCTTTTCCACCTCATTTACCGGTAACTATCCCTTATTCACCGATTTTGTCTGGAATCAGATGTCCGGATACCTGTACATTTGTCAAAAAAATCACATTAAATTTTAATGCAATGGATCCCTTAAACGAAAACAACAAAATGATGAAACCCCAGCATCGCCTTAAGACAATGGTGGTTGGTGTTTTAGTGGTAACATTTGGTCTTCTGTATATGTTACATAATATGTACGTGATTGACCAGCAAACCTGGCGGATAATATTTTCATGGCCTATGCTGCTCGTAGCGCTGGGCGTGGTGAACCTTGCCGAGCGCAAATACAGCTGGGGACTCCTCCTGCTTGCAGTGGGCAGTGCTTTTCTCGCCGACAGGTATTATGACCTTCCTTTCAACCTGTTTACGTTCTTCTGGCCCGCCATCATTATCATCATAGGTATAGGGCTTATTTTCTCCAATACCTGTACAAAATTCCGTTTCAGGAAAAACAGGCCCGATTTTTCCAATACTGACGGTGATTTCATTGATGAAACTGCGGTATTCGGAGGAAGCGAACGAGCCATTCATTCGACGAACTTCCGCGGTGGCAAGATAGTTTGTGTCTTCGGCGGCTCAAAAATTGATCTCACACAGTGTCAGCTGGCCCCGGGCAGGAATGAAATTGAAATGACCGCTATTTTTGGCGGAACTACCCTGATTGTGCCCAACGACTGGAACATTAAAGTGGAAGTTTTCAATGCCTTCGGTGGTTTTACCGATAAACGGAGAAACCTCAATGTTGATTACAACAAAACCCTGGTCATCCGGGGAGCAGCCATCTTCGGCGGCGGGGAATTAAAAAGCTATTAAAAGCCATAATCTGTGGTGTAAGTACTTTTAACTTTTTGACTTTAGACTTTTAACTTTAGACTTTTTACTTTACTCCACCTATGTTCACCAAACTATATAACAACAAACTATTGCCGGTCTATGCGGGAGCATGGCTGGCAATAGCTGTTGTACATTATTTTATCGTCACCACCCAGATTGGTGTTGGTCTGGTGATGGGCATCTCAGAAGCTCTTGTTTTCAGCTCGGTATTTGCGTTATTGGGTATAGGATTGTGGTTCCTGGTGAAATTCACCGACCTTGAAAAGCTGAACCGGCAGGAGATGATCCTGAGGCACATTACCAGCAGCACAGTGACCATGGTCATCTGGTTCGGCAGCAGCTATCTGATACTCGGTCTTGTTTCGGGTCATGACAAGGATTACATGGCCATGCTCAACGACACCATGGTGGTCAGGATACTGGCAGGGTTGCTGTTATATATTATTATGTTGAGCGTGTTTTACCTTCTGGTCAATAACCAGAATCTGAAAGACCGTAAAGCAAGGGAAGAGGCCCTGCAGAATCTCCTGCATGAAAGCGAACTCAATTCGCTCAGGGCACAGATTAAGCCGCATTTCCTTTTCAACAGCCTGAATTCGATCAGTTCCCTTACGGTGACCAATCCTGAGAAAGCCCAGGAGATGGTAATCAACCTTTCGGAATTTATGCGTTATTCGCTGAGTTTTTCTGACAATAAGATGAGCACACTCAAACAGGAACTGTATCATCTTAGGCTGTATCTCGAGATTGAAAAAGTCAGGTTTGGCGGAAGACTCAGGGTTGAGGAACTGATGGAGCAGGGGATCCTGGAATGGCCGTTGCCGCCGATGATCCTGCAGCCACTGGTTGAGAATGCGGTGAAGCATGGTGTGTATGACACGCCCGGACAGTCCTTTATCAGGATTGCCGGCAGGGTGACGGATGGCTGGCTTGAAATCAGCGTGACCAACAATTTTGATCCGGAACTTCCCGGAAAGAAGGGAACCGGTACCGGACTTACCAATGTAATGAAAAGGATGCAGATGGTTTATGGGATGACCAACCTGGCAAAGATCTCAAAAACAGAAAATACCTTTGAAGTAAAACTGAAATTTCCCGGAAAATGACAAAAATGAAAGTTTTGATAATTGACGATGAGCCACCTGCACGCGACATCATCAGGCATTACCTGGCCGGCAGCAATGACATAGAGCTAATAGGAGAGTGTGAGAACGGCTTTGATGCACTGAAGAAAATCAATGAACTGAAACCTGACCTGATTTTCCTGGATGTACAGATGCCGAAGATAACCGGTTTTGAGCTGCTGGAACTGCTGACGGATCCGCCACAGATCATTTTCACCACGGCCTATGATGAGTTTGCCATCAAGGCTTTTGAGATGAACGCGGTGGATTACCTGCTGAAACCTTTTTCCAAAGCCCGTATGGATCAGGCTGTAGAACGTGCAAGGCAAAGGATGGATAGCAGGGGCAAGGAACCCGTGAAAGAGGTGGAAGGGCTGAAAGCACGGCTGGATGAATCGGCTGAGGACATCGACCGGGTGGTAGCCAGGCTGGGGAGTAAGATCATTGTGATGCCGGTTGATAAGATATGGTATATAGAAGCGCAGGACGATTATGTGATGGTTTATTCGGAACAGGGCAATTACCTGAAGGAAAAAACCATGAAGTACTTTGAGACGCGCCTTGGGCCGAAAGGCTTTATCAGGATTCACCGCAGTCACCTTGTGAATGTTGCACAGATATTATCGGTTGAGCTCTATGGAAAAGACACCCATCTGGTGATGCTGAAGTGCGGGGCGAAGTTAAAGACCAGCGCCGAGGGGTATAAGCGGTTGAGGGAACTCTTGTAATCAAGACTTCCTGTATAATATTGAATCAGCGGGGTAGTATCTCCGCTTTTTTTATGAAGAATGAAACCGGTATATGGTAACACAGAGCTACACAGAGGCTTCACTGAGATACACAGAGAAAATTATAAATCTCCGTGAACCTCTGTGAAATAAAAAGACATACAACTTGTTCCAATTTTATTTCAGCGTTCTTTGCGCGTTCTCAGCGTTCTTTGCGGTAAAAAAATAACCGCAGAGAGCGCAAGGGTTTTCGCAGAGTACCGCGGAGAGGTTTCTTCGTAATCGTTTCTATCGTTTCTCCGCATTTTTACGGTTGAAAGCATAGCGCAAATCAGAGAAAATGCCCTCTGTGAACCTCTGTGATCTGGGTGTAATAAAAAATGCGGTACATACATCTACACAATGTCAGTTCCGGGACATATTGAGAAAATTGATCGAAACAAGAAATTCACAATCGCTTAATTATTTCTAAGTCTTTAAAGATGAGCCTGTGGAGAAATTCACAGGCTTTTTTAGTGATTTGTTACAAAATAATTGATAAAAATGTTGTGAATATGAAATTAATCTCTACTTTTGCAGCCGCATTTGAAAGGAAGGAATTGAATTTAACTACCTGAAATGCACAATTTTTCTGAGATTTTCGAATCCGGGAAACCTGATAAAGTTAGACAACTATAGGTTTCAATCAATACCAGCCAGCGGGCACCGGAATACCAAACGGGGTGTTGATTCAGTCTAAGGCCAGCGGCCTTTTTGTCTGTCACTATCTTCTTTCCCCCTCTTATTTCAGAAATTTTCCTGCCTGTCATTGTTGACACAGGGTTTGGTTTTAACCTTCCAAAGGTTGCTGCTAACCCTCCGAAACACTGGTAAGACAAGCAAAGGAAAGATTGTAAATAATTTTTATTCAGCTTATTGTAAAGTTAAAATATAGTTGTACTTTTGCAGTCCCTTAAAAATAGGGTAAGCCGAGTCTCAAAAATCAAATTAAAAGTACTGATATGCCTACAATTTCGCAATTGGTTCGTAAAGGACGTAAAAAGTTGACCGACAAGAGCAAGTCTCCGGCACTCGATTCATGTCCGCAGCGAAGAGGTGTTTGTGTTAGGGTTTATACCACAACGCCAAAGAAACCTAATTCTGCAATGCGTAAAGTCGCAAGGGTTAGGCTTACCAACAGTAAAGAGGTAAACGCTTACATTCCGGGCGAAGGCCACAACCTGCAGGAACACTCGATCGTTATGATCCGCGGTGGCAGGGTGAAAGACCTTCCGGGTGTCAGGTATCACATCATCCGTGGTGCACTCGATACCTCCGGAGTAGACGGCCGTAACCAGCGCAGGTCCAAATACGGAACCAAACGCCCCAAAGGCGGTAAGGCAGCTGCCCCTGCAAAAGGTAAAAAGTAATCCCCGTTTCAGGTAAAAGCAAAAGCATAAAACAATGAGGAAATCAAAACCAAAAAAGAGAATCATTCTTCCTGATCCGAAGTTTAATGATGTACTTGTTACCAAGTTTGTCAATAACCTGATGTATACCGGGAAGAAAAACCTTGCTTTCCAGATATTTTACGAAGCCATCGCTACCGTAACTGAAAAAATGGGCGAAGACGGACTCGAGATATGGAAAAAAGGTCTTAATAATGTAACCCCGAATGTTGAGGTTCGCAGCCGTCGCATCGGTGGTGCCACATTTCAGATTCCTTCAGAAATCCGCCCGGGCCGCAAGAGCTCTATCGGAATGAAGAACCTGATCCTTTATTCGCGCAAACGCCACGAGAAAACCATGAGTGCCAAACTCGCCGGTGAAATCATGGCTGCCTATAAAGAAGAAGGTGCTGCTTTCAAGAAAAAAGAGGATACCCACCGTATGGCTGATGCCAACAAGGCTTTCTCACACTTCAGGTTTTAATCACCACAAACAGTAACCAACCAAAGTACAAATCCAGAGTAATGTCCGTCAGACTAGCACATACACGCAACATCGGCATTATGGCTCACATTGACGCGGGTAAAACCACGACAACGGAGCGGATATTGTATTATACCGGTATCAGTTATAAGATAGGTGAAGTACACGATGGCACCGCTACCATGGACTGGATGATCCAGGAACAGGAGCGCGGTATCACCATTACATCGGCTGCAACAACCGTATTCTGGGATTGCAGGGATGAAAAATATAAAATCAATATCATCGACACTCCGGGCCATGTTGACTTCACTGTTGAAGTTGAACGTTCGCTCAGGGTACTTGATGGAGCCGTTGCCATTTTCTGTGCCGTGGGTGGTGTTGAACCGCAAAGCGAAACAGTCTGGAAACAGGCCGATAAATATAATGTTCCCCGCATCAGTTTTGTCAATAAAATGGACAGGGCCGGTGCCGACTTCTTCAGTGTGATCGAACAGATGAAGGAAAAACTCGGAGCCAATCCGATTCCTTTGCAGATCCCCATCGGAGAAGAAGAAAACTTCAGTGGTGTGGTTGACCTCATTACCAATAAGGCCATTACCTGGGACGACGACTCACAGGGAATGAACTACACCGAAAGCGAAGTGCCTGATGAACTTACCGAACTGGTGGAGGAATACAGGTTAAAACTGATTGAAGGTGTTGCAGAGGAAAACGAGCAGCTCTTCGATAAATTTCTTGCTGATCACAATTCCATTACGCCCGACGAAATGCGTTCGATTATCCGCAAAGCTACGATTGAGCAGCGGATTACCCCTGTTTTGTGCGGAGCCTCATTCAAAAACAAAGGTGTTCAGCCGTTGCTTGATGCCATTGTTTCTTACCTTCCGAATCCTTCCGATGTTGAATCAGTAAAAGGAATCAATCCGGTTAACGAGAAGGAAGAAGTCAGACATGCCGATCCTGCTGAACCATTTGCTGCGCTCGCGTTTAAGATTGCCACCGATCCTTTTGTAGGCAGGCTGGCATTCATTAAAGTATATTCGGGTACACTCAATTCAGGAAGCTATGTATTGAATACCGGTACAGGCAAGAAAGAGCGTATTTCGCGCATCATGCAGATGCATGCCAACAAGCAGAACCCGCTTCAGCAGGTTGAAGCCGGCGACATCGTCGCCGTGGTCGGATTCAAGGAAGTAAGGACCGGTGATACCCTTTGCGATGAAAAGCACCCGATTGTGCTTGAAACCATAGTGTTCCCTGAACCGGTGATCAGCGTTGCCGTTGAGCCCAGGACCCAGGATGATGTTGACAAACTCGACCAGTCACTGAACAAGCTTGCAGAAGAAGATCCTACATTCACCGTAAGGGTGGATGAAGAGACCGGCCAGACAGTGATCAGCGGAATGGGTGAATTGCACCTGGAGATCATCATCGACCGCCTGAAACGCGAATTTAAAATTGAAACCAACCGTGGTAACCCACAGGTTGCCTATAAGGAAGCCCTGGTTTCCACCGTTACCCACCGTGAGGTTTACAAGAAACAAACGGGTGGCCGTGGCCGTTTTGCCGATATCATGTTTGAAATCGGACCGGCTGATGCAGGGATTAAAGGGCTGCAGTTTATCAATGACGTTAAGGGTGGCAATATACCCAAAGAATATATTCCGGCCATCGAAAAGGGATTCCGCACCGCCATGCAGAATGGTGTTCTTGCAGGGTTCTCACTCGAAAGCCTGAAAGTACGTTTGCTTGATGGTTCCTACCACAGTGTTGACTCTGATCCGCTTGCTTTTGAGATTTGTGCAAAAGTCGGGTTCAGGGAAGCTGCCAAGACCGGACGCAATGTGTTGCTTGAGCCTGTCATGAAACTGGAAGTGAATGTTCCGGATGAATACGTAGGTGAAATCACCAGCGATCTGAACAAACGCAGGGCCAATGTCGAAGGCATCGACAACAAGGCACGCTACCAGGTTGTAAAAGCCCATGTTCCGCTGGCAGAAATGTTTGGTTATGTAACCAGCCTTCGCACCATTACATCGGGCCGTGGCAATTCGAGCATGGAATTTTCGCATTATGCCGAGCTGCCGCAGGCACTTACGGATGATGTCATCTACAAGTTAAAGGGATACCTTGTTAAATAAAGAAACTAACTCAACAAATACAAAATAACGTGAGCCAAAGGATCAGAATAAAACTGAAATCGTACGATCACAACCTGGTTGATAAATCAGCCGAAAAGATCGTAAAGACCGTAAAATTGACCGGTGCAGTTGTTAACGGCCCTATTCCTCTGCCTACCAACAAGAAGATCTTTACAGTACTGAGGTCAACCTTTGTCAACAAGAAATCAAGGGAGCAGTTTGAACTGAGTTCATACAAACGCTTACTTGATATCTACAGCACTACCAGCAAGACCATCGACGCACTGATGAAGCTGGAATTGCCGAGTGGGGTGGAAGTTGAAATCAAGGTCTGATAGCCGCGTGATATTACGGTTGCCGTGAGAACCGGCTGCCACAAGGAAAAGAATCATCAATTTTAACATGATACTGCAATGTCAGGAATTATAGGAAAAAAAATCGGAATGACCAGCGTATACGATGCCAATGGCAAGAATCTTCCGTGTACGGTCATTGAAGCCGGCCCCTGCTATGTAACCCAGATCAGGACCAAGGAGATAGATGGTTATGACGCCATCCAGCTGGCATTCGACGATAAGAAGGATAAACATACCAACAAGGCTGAGAAAGGTCACTTTGCCAAAGCCGGTGTAAGTCCGAAACGAAAAGTGGTGGAGTTTACCCGTTTTGAAGCAGGACACCAGAAACAGTTTGGTGATGTTGTATCGATCGATGTTTTTGAAGAAGGTGAATTTGTGGATGTTGTCGGAACAACCAAGGGAAAAGGTTTCCAGGGTGTTATCCGCAGGCACGGATTCAGCGGGGTTGGTGGTGCTACCCACGGTCAGCACAACCGTCTCAGGGCTCCCGGATCTGTCGGAGCTTCTTCATGGCCATCGCGCGTATTCAAAGGAATCCGCATGGCTGGTCAGACAGGAAACAAGAGGGTTAAGACCATCAACCTTCAGATCATTAAAATTGTGAAAGAGAAAAACCTTCTGTTGATTAAAGGTGCAGTACCCGGAGCCAATGGATCATATGTAATTGTTGAAAGATGGAGCTAGCAGTATACAACACTAAAGGGGAAAAAACTGCAAGGACAGTAACCCTCAGCGAATCGATATACAATATCGAGCCTAACGATCACGCGATTTATCTTGATACCAAACAGTATCTTGCCAATCAGCGTCAGGGAACACACAGCTCAAAAGAGAAATCCACTGTTTCGGGAAGCACACGCAAACTGAAAAAGCAAAAAGGTACCGGCGGTGCCCGTGCAGGAAGTATTAAATCACCGCTGTTGCGCGGTGGTGCAAGGGTTTTCGGTCCTCATCCGAGGGATTACGGCTTCAAGCTGAACCAGAAACTGAAACAGCTTGCACGCTTATCAGCCCTGAGTTACAAAGCCAAAAACAACAACATTGTTGTGATTGAAGACCTCACTTACGATAAGCCTAAGACAAAGAATTTTGTAGAACTTCTTGAGAATCTCAAACTTTCCGGCAAAAAGACACTTATGGTGCTGAGCGAAAGCGATAAAGCCCTATATTTGTCCTCCCGAAATCTGAGCCGTGCAAGGGTTATAAGGGCCTGTGATTTAAATACATACGAAATTATTCGGGCCAATAACCTGATTATTCTCGAAGGCTCTGTTGCCGAAATCGAAAAGACATTTCAGAACTAATTCACCGCTCAAAGCGCTGAGATTAAGAACCATTAACAAGAAAAACGATGGGTATCATAATAAAGCCGTTAGTTACGGAAAAGATGACAGCCTTAGGTGAAAAGCTCCACCGTTATGGCTTTATCGTGCAGAAGGAAGCTAACAAGCTGCAGATAAAGAAAGCAGTAGAGGAAATCTACGGAGTTGATGTTACAGAGGTCAATACAATGAATTATGCCGGCAAGACGAAATCAAGGTTTACCAAGACCGGGGTTGTGAAAGGCAGCGGCAACGCATTTAAGAAGGCTATTGTAACATTAGCTGAGGGTGAAACAATTGATTTTTATAGCAATATTTAAAGATAATGGCTTTAAAAAAATTCAAACCGACCACATCAAGCCAGCGCTTCAAACTGGTAAGCGCTCTGGATGACATAACTGCCATCAGCCCTGAAAAGAGCCTGTTGGAGCCAAAGAAGAGAACCGGAGGCCGTAACAACGATGGGAAAATGACCATCAGGTCAGTT
Source organism: Bacteroidota bacterium (assembly GCA_009773455.1). GTDB lineage: Bacteria > Bacteroidota > Bacteroidia > Bacteroidales > Lentimicrobiaceae > Lentimicrobium. The sequence goes on from WSXU01000028.1 coordinate 46,605, forward strand.
GGTGGTGGACACAAGCAGAAATACCGCGTTATAGATTTTAAACGCGATAAGGAAGACATTCCTGCTACCGTTAAAACCATTGAATACGATCCGAATCGTACTGCCCGTATTGCCCTGTTGTTTTATGCAGATGGTGAGAAACGTTACATTGTAGCGCCCAACGGACTTAAAGTCGGACAGGAAGTTATTTCGGGAAAAGGCGCACAGCCTGATATCGGCAACGCCCTGTACCTGAGCGAAATTCCTTTCGGTACTGTAATTCATAACATTGAACTGAGGCCAGGTCAGGGAGCAAAAATGGCACGCAGTGCAGGTTCATCGGCCCAGCTGATGTCGCGCGACGGCAAATTTGCTGTGATCAAGCTTCCTTCAGGTGAAACACGTCTGATTCTTCAGACATGTAAAGCAACCATTGGTATTGTATCGAACACCGAGCACAACCTTGAAGTATCTGGAAAAGCCGGTCGCATGCGCTGGTTTGGCCGCAGGCCGCGTACCCGTGCTGTGGTTATGAACCCGGTTGATCACCCGATGGGTGGAGGTGAAGGCAGGGCTACAGGAGGACATCCGAGGTCACGCAAGGGATTACCTGCAAAAGGTTACAAGACCCGCTACCCGAAGAAAGCTTCGAACAAATACATTATCGAAAGAAGGAAGAAGTAATTGAACCTTAAACAGCATTTAACATGAGCCGTTCGCTTAAAAAAGGTCCTTATATCGACTATAAACTGGAAAAGAAAGTATTGGATGTGATAAGCACCAACAAGAAAGTGGTTATCAAAACCTGGTCGCGCGCTTCCATGATTTCACCTGATTTTGTAGGGCAGACAATCGCAGTACACAACGGGAACAAGTTCATTCCGGTTTATGTAACTGAAAACATGGTAGGTCACAAACTCGGTGAGTTTTCTCCTACACGTATATTCAGGGGCCATGCCGGAAGTAAAGATAAAGGTAAAAAATAAAGAAGAATAAACCAATGGGATCACGGAAACATAACAAAGCCGAGCAGACTAAAGAGGCTAAAAAGCAGGTGTCGTTTGCCAAGCTGAATAATTGCCCTACATCACCCAGGAAAATGCGCCTGGTAGCTGATATGATCCGCGGCATGAACGTGGAACAGGCCCTGCATGTGCTCAAGCATTCACCACAGGACGCCAGCGGTCGTTTACATAAGCTGTTGCTTTCGGCCCTTGCCAACTGGCAGGCTAAAAACGAAGGAACCCGCATGGAAGATACCGCTCTCTTTGTGAAAGAGGTAGGTGTTGACGGAGCCCGTTCGCTGAAACGCATCCGCACCGCGCCCCAGGGACGTGCGCACCGTATCCGCAAACGCTCGAACCATGTTACCCTCGTTATCGATAACAGGAATGCTAAAATCACAGAAAAAGAAACTGCAAATCAGGTTACAAAAACCAAATAATTATTTGTTGAATGGGACAAAAGACTAATCCAATAGGTAACAGGCTCGGCATCATCAGGGGATGGGATTCCAACTGGTATGGTGGCCGGAAGTTTGAACTCAAACTGGTAGAAGACGACCAGATCCGCAAGTATCTGAACGCCCGTTTGTCAAAGGCCGGTGTTTCGAAAATTGTCATCGAGCGGACACTTAAACTGGTTACTGTTACCATCCATACAGCCCGTCCGGGTATCATCATCGGTAAAGGCGGACAGGAAGTTGACAAGCTGAAGGAAGAGTTGAAGAAGATCACCAAGAAGGAGATTCAGATCAACATTTCCGAGATCAAACGTCCTGAAATGGATGCCGTGATCGTTGCCAATGCCATTGCACGCCAGATTGAAGGCCGTATTTCATACCGCCGCGCCATTAAGACCGCCATTGCCTCTACCATGCGTATCGGGGCTGAAGGGATCAAGGTTTTGATTTCAGGCAGGCTGGCAGGTGCTGAAATGGCCCGTCGCGAGATGATCAAGGAAGGCCGTATTCCGTTACATACACTGCGCGCCGACATCGACTATGCGATTGCCGAAGCACATACCACCTACGGAAGAATTGGTATCAAAGTCTGGATCTGTAAGGGTGAAGTCTACGGAAAAGTAGAACTTACCCCTCATGTTGAAGCTCCCGGAACGGGTAATCCCCGCGAAAAGTCGATGCCACAGCGCCCGAACAACAGGCCGCCGCGCGGAAACCGGAGCAATAACAGCAACAACAACAACAGGGGTCCCAAGAAATAAGAGATTTCAGTTAAAAGAGTAACAACAACACGATCAATATCCGATAATAATGTTACAGCCAAAGAAAACCAAGTACAGGAAAATGCAGAAGGGCAAAATGAAGGGCAACACCAAGCGTGGGGCGGAACTTTCATTTGGTTCATTCGGAATCAAGACCCTGGAAGAAGCCTGGATTACCGGCAGGCAGATAGAAGCTGCACGTCAGGCCGTTAGCCGTCACATGAAACGTGAAGGACAGATCTGGATTCGCATTTTCCCTGATAAGCCTGTTACCAAGAAACCTGCCGAAGTCCGTATGGGTAAAGGTAAAGGTGCTCCTGAATATTTTGTTGCCCGCATCAGCCCGGGACGAATTCTCTTTGAAGCAGAAGGCGTTCCCATTGAAGTGGCAAAAGAGGCCCTCAGGCTTGCAGCTCAGAAATTGCCTGTAGCTACAAAGTTTGTGGTAAGAAGAGATTACGTTGAAGAATCAATATAACGAACGATGAAACAAGAAGTCATTAGAGAGCTTTCAACAGCCGAACTTTTGGAACGGCTCGAAGAAGAACGCAAACAGCTTATCAAGCTAAAGCTTAACCATGCTGTTTCGCCTCTTGAGAACCCCAATAAAATCAAAACCTATCGCAGAACCATTGCACGCATGGTCACTGAATTGCGCTCACGCCAATTGAAAGATGCTGCGAAGGTATCAGCTACTGTCAACAAGCAATAACCGGAGAAGCTATGGAAACCGAAACCAGAAATCTGAGAAAAGAAAGAATTGGGGTTGTTGTCAGCAATAAAATGCAGAAATCGATCGTCGTTCAGGTTGAGCGTCGTGAGAAACATCCCAAATACGGAAAGTTTGTGAAGAAAACCTCCAAGTTTGCAGCCCACGACGAAAATAACGACTGCAACATCGGTGACACTGTTCGCATTGCCGAAACAAGGCCGCTGAGCAAGAACAAATGCTGGAGACTAGTCGAAATCATTGAAAGAGCCAAGTAATTATGATACAACAGGAATCACGACTTACGGTTGCTGACAACAGCGGAGCTAAAGAAGTTCTGTGCATCCGGGTACTGGGTGGAACACGTAAAAAGTATGCCTCCATCGGCGATAAAATCGTTGTAACCGTTAAAAATGCACTTCCTTCAGGAAACATTAAAAAGGGTACAGTCGCCAAGGCAGTGGTTGTCAGGACAAAGAAAGAAATCCGCCGCAACGACGGATCATACATCCGGTTTGACGACAACGCCGTAGTATTGCTGAACAATGCAGGTGAAATGTCCGGCACACGTATCTTCGGGCCGGTAGCCAGGGAGCTCCGCGAAAAGCAATACATGAAGATTGTTTCATTGGCACCTGAGGTGCTGTAAATGATAAAACAGACTATGAGCACGAAATTAAATATCAAAAAAGGCGACACCGTTAAGGTTATTGCCGGTGACTCAAAAGGTAAGCAGGGCAAGGTTCTTGAACTCGATGTTGAAAAACTGCAGGCCATTGTTGAAGGTGTAAACCTGGTATCGAAACATACCAAACCCAATGCAAAGAACGCACAGGGTGGTATTGTCAAGAAAGAGGCCGGCATCCACATCTCGAACCTTATGGTAGTTGACAATACTGGCAAGCCGACCCGCGTTGGCCGGAAACTTGACAGCAAGACCAATAAATCAGTACGTTATTCCAAAAAGTCTGGGGAGGTAATCAAGTAATGAACTATTCACCACGCTTAAAAGATAAATACGCCAGTGAAATCATACCGGCTCTGACAGAACAGTTTCAATATACGACTGTAATGCAGGTTCCCCGATTGCTGAAAATCAGTGTTAATCAGGGACTCGGAACAGCGATTGCCGACAAGAAACTCATTGACGCAGGTGTAACCGAGCTTACCGCCATTACCGGCCAGAAAGCTGTTGCAACCAAATCGAAGAAAGACATCTCGAACTTCAAACTGCGTAAAGGAATGCCAATCGGCGTGCGCGTAACCTTAAGGGGTGACACCATGTACGAATTCCTCGACAGACTTGTTTCGGTTGCCATTCCTCGTATCAGGGACTTCCGCGGAATCAATGAAAAGGGATTTGACGGACGTGGCAATTACACCCTGGGTGTTACCGAGCAGATCATTTTCCCTGAGATTCTGATCGACAAAGTGGCCAAGATCAATGGTATGGATATTACCTTTGTGACCACTGCCCGTACCGACAAAGAGTGCCTGGCACTGTTAAAAGAATTTGGTTTACCATTCAAAAATCAGAAATAAACGATATGGCAAAGGAATCGATTAAAGCAAGAGAGCGCAAAAGAGAACGCCTTGTTGCAAAGTACGCAGCCAAACGTGCAGAATTGAAAGCAGCCGGAGATTACATCGGACTTCAGAAACTGCCTAAAAATGCTTCACCTGTTCGCCTGCACAACCGTTGCAAGTTGACCGGACGTCCGAAAGGATACATGCGTCAGTTTGGTATTTCGCGTATCAACTTCCGTTTCATGGCCCTCGATGGTATGATTCCGGGTGTGAAGAAAGCCAGCTGGTAAGACAATTAAACAACATTAATCAAAATATCAAAGGATAAAATGGTAACAGATCCTATTGCAGATTACCTGACCCGTATCAGGAACGCCGTGATGGCAAACCACCGGATCGTGGAGATACCTTCATCCAATATGAAGAAGGAAATGACAAAGATTTTGTTTGATAAGGGATACATTCTGAACTACAAGTTTGAGGACGAAAGCCTTCCCGGTATCATCAAGATTGCGTTGAAATACCATCCGGTTTCGAAAGTTCCCGCCATCAGAAGCCTTGAAAGGGTTAGTAAACCAGGTTTGCGCCGGTACGTCAGCGCTGACGAGCTTCCGCGTGTTCTCAATGGTTTGGGTATTGCCATACTCTCGACCAACAAAGGACTTATGACTGATAAAGAAGCCAGAACGCTTCAGATCGGTGGCGAAGTATTGTGTTACATTAGCTAAAAAGAGGAGATTTCTACAATGTCGAGAATAGGAAAAATGCCAATAGTGATCCCGGCCGGAGTACAGATTACGGTAACGGATACTAATCTGGTAACCGTAAAAGGAAAGCTTGGTCAACTCACACAGCAGATCGACCCCAATGTAACCATCAGGGTTGAAGGATCGCAGCTGCTTGTTGTCAGGGCCAATGAAACCCAGGATGTCAGGTCAAAACATGGTCTTTACCGCTCACTGCTCGCCAATATGGTTAAAGGTGTATCGGACGGATTTACAGTGGTTCAGGAATTGGTGGGTGTTGGTTACAAAGCCACTGCCACAGGAAACCTGCTTGAGCTTGCCCTTGGCTATTCACACAGTATTTTCTTTGAAATGCCTGCTGAAGTAAGTGTTGAAACAGCAGCCGAAAGGGGAAAGAACCCTACCATCACCCTGAAATCATACGACAAGCAACTGATCGGACAGGTAGCTGCCAAGATCCGTTCGCTGCGTAAGCCTGAGCCGTATAAAGGTAAAGGTATCCGCTTTATGGGCGAGGTTGTTAAGAAGAAAGCCGGTAAATCAGCATCTGACAAATAACATTTAACATAAACCAATCCCGGATTTTCCGGGCTAATTCCTAAGATAAGGATGGCTATTAAGAACAGAAAAGAATACAGAAGGCACAGGATCAAACTCAGAGTCCGGAAAGTTGTTACCGGCTCGCCTGAGAAGCCACGGTTGACAGTATTCAGAAGCAACAAACAGATTTATGCCCAGATCATCAACGACCTGGATGGTAAAACCATTGTTTCTGCATCGTCACGTACTCCTGAAGTTTCGGGAACCCCGATTGCCAAAATCGAACAGGCTAAACTGGTCGGCCAGATGATAGCCAAACGTGCGCTTGAAGCAGGTATCGAAAATGTAGTTTTCGATCGCAACGGGTACTTATATCATGGTAGAATCAAATCCCTGGCAGAAGCTGCAAGGGAAGGTGGCCTTAAATTTTAAAGGAAATGGCAAACGCAAACATCAAAAGAGTTAAATCCAGCGAAATTGAATTCAAAGACAGGCTGGTAAGCATACAGAGGGTTACTAAAGTTACCAAGGGGGGTCGTACCTTCAGTTTCTCAGCTATCGTTGTAGTTGGAAATGAAAATGGTGTGGTTGGTTACGGACTTGGCAAGGCCAAGGAAGTTACAGCAGCCATCGCCAAAGGTGTTGACGATGCCAAGAAAAACCTGGTGAAAGTACCCGTACTGAAAGGTACCATTCCTCACGAACAACTTGGAAAATACGGCGGAGCCCTCGTGTTCCTGAAACCGGCAGCTCCCGGAACCGGAGTAATCGCAGGTGGCGCTATGCGTGCTGTACTTGAAAGTGTTGGTGTAAAGGATGTACTGGCAAAATCAAAAGGTTCATCAAATCCGCACAGTGTGGTTAAAGCTACCATCGATGCGCTGGTAAATATGCGTGATGCTTATACCGTAGCCCAGCTTCGCGGGATCGACCTCAGCAAGGTGTTCAACGGGTAATAAACCACCGTTAATATATAGCAAGATGAAAAAACTGAGAGTTACACAGATAAAGAGCGGGATCAAACAGCCCGAACGCCAGAAGCGCACCCTGAAAGCCCTGGGCATTTCAAGAATGGGCCGCCCGGTTGAAGTGGTTGCAACCCCACAAATAGAAGGTATGATTGCCAAGATCAACCACCTTCTTAAAGTTGAAGAAATCTAATTAATATACAACGTTAATCGGAAAGACATTATGGATTTAAGTAATCTTAAACCGGCTCAGGGCTCAACAAAATCAAGCAAAAGGATTGGGCGCGGACAAGGATCGGGTGGTGGTGGAACTGCAACCCGTGGACATAAGGGGCAGAAATCCCGTTCGGGCTACAGCAGGCGTTTTGGTTTTGAAGGCGGTCAGATGCCCATCTACAGACGTTTACCCAAGTTCGGTTTTAACAACATCAACCGTGTTGAATATCGCGGCGTAAACCTCGATGTTATCCAGATGCTTGCTTCTTCATTAAGTAAAGAGGTGATCGATATGGAAGTTTTCATTGAACACGGACTGGCTTCGAAAAACGACAGAATCAAGGTTCTTGGTCGTGGCGAACTCAGTGCAAAGGTTGAAGTGAAAGCCCATGCTTTCTCGGCATCTGCTGTTAAAGCGATTGAATCAAAAGGTGGTCAGGCAATCAAAATCTAAACTTTAGATGAAAAGACTAATTCAGACTATACGGAACATATATAAGATCGACGAGCTTCGCAAGCGCATCGGATACACCATTGGTATCGTGCTGCTTTACAGGCTTGGTTCTTATGTTGTGCTTCCAGGGGTTGATCCAAACCAACTGGCAAATCTTCAGAACCAGACAAGCGGTGGTCTCCTCGGACTGCTGAATATGTTCTCAGGGGGTGCATTCTCCAATGCTTCCATCTTTGCTTTGGGTATCATGCCCTATATCTCTGCATCCATCGTTGTCCAGCTGCTTGGAATGGCTATTCCATACTTCCAGAAGCTGCAGAAAGAAGGAGAAAGCGGACGTAAAAAAATCAACCAGATCACACGTTACCTTACGGTGGTGATCACCGGCTTCCAGGCCCCCGGCTATATTGCCAACCTGGTTTCACAGTTGCCGGCTTCAGCCATCACCCCGTTTGACCCGGCAGTTACTTCGCCGACTACATTTTTCTGGGTATCATCTGTGATTATTCTTATCTCAGGAACCCTGTTTGTGATGTGGCTTGGTGAGCGTATAACCGACAAAGGTATCGGCAACGGTATCTCCCTGATTATTATGATTGGTATTATTGCCCGTCTTCCTTTTGCCCTTTTCGGTGAACTTGTTTCGCGTATGGAGCAGAAAGGTGGTGGATTGGTAATTTTCATTGTTGAACTTGCCGTCCTTGTGGGAGTTATCCTGATCAGTATACTTCTGGTTCAGGGGACACGCAAGATTCCTGTACAGTACGCAAAACGTATTGTCGGAAACAAACAGTACGGTGGCGTAAGACAGTATATTCCGCTCAAAGTAAATGCAGCCGGTGTTATGCCGATCATCTTTGCCCAGGCAATCATGTTTCTGCCACTTACACTTGCAGGATTTGCCCAATCGGAAGCTCTTTCCGGATTTGCCGCAACATTCACCAATGTTCACGGCTTCTGGTATAACTTTGTTTTTGCAGTGCTGATCATTGTCTTCACTTATTTCTATACGGCCATTACGATCAATCCGAACCAGATGGCAGAGGATATGAAAAAGAACAATGGTTTTATTCCCGGTGTGAAGCCCGGTAAGAAAACCGCTGATTTCATTGATCAGATTATGTCGAGAATTACCTTACCCGGTTCATTGTTCCTGGCATTTGTGGCCATTATGCCTTCACTTGTCGGAAATATCGGAATTACGCAGCAGTTTGCAAATTTCTATGGAGGTACCTCTCTGCTGATTCTTGTGGGTGTTGTTCTTGATACACTGCAACAGATTGAAAGTCATTTGCTGATGAGGCACTACGACGGACTCACCAAGTCGGGACGTATCAAAGGCCGTTCATCAATCAACATGAGTTAATAACCAGTTTCTGGTTTGAATTCAGTAGAATGATCCATTACAAGACTGACGAAGAGATAGAGTTAATAAGGTTAAGTTCTTTACTTGTTGGTAAAACCCTAGCCGAAGTTGCCAGGCACATTAAACCCGGAGTTACAACCGGGGAGCTTGACAAAATCGCAGAAACATTCATCCGCGACCATCGCGCGGTTCCCGGGTTCAAAGGATATGGCGGTTTCCCCGCAACCCTTTGTATCTCGGTTAACGAAGTGGTGGTACATGGCATTCCGGGAAATCTGGAATTGCATGACGGAGATCTTGTTTCGGTTGATTGCGGCGTAATTATGAACGGTTTTTATGGTGATTCAGCTTACTCATTTGCAGTAGGTGAAGTCAGCGAGGAAGTCAGGTTACTGATGGAACGCACAAAGGAATCGTTGTACAGGGGCATTGGTGTTGCTAAATCCGGAAAGCGGACCGGCGATATCGGATACGAAATACAGACCTACGTTGAAGGTTTTGGATATTCGGTTGTCCGTGATCTGGTTGGCCACGGCCTGGGAAGACACCTGCACGAAAAGCCTGAAGTCCCCAATTACGGGAAGCGTGGCGTGGGTGCAATGCTTCAACCGGGAATGGTGATCTGTATAGAGCCGATGATCAATCTTGGAAGACGGCAGGTAGTGCAGGAGAAAGATGGCTGGACCATCAGAACGGCAGACCGGCAACCATCGGCACATTTTGAGCATGCCATTGCAATCAGGGAGGGGAAAACCGAAATTCTGTCTTCTTTCGATGAGATTGAAGAAGTACTGAAATCAAACACATTAACAAAAGAATAAATGGCGAAACAGATTTCGATAGAACAGGACGGAACCGTTACCGAATCATTGGGTAACGCAATGTTCCGTGTTGAGCTTGAGAACGGGCATATCATCATTGCCCATATTTCGGGAAAGATGAGGATGCACTACATCAAGATTCTTCCCGGAGACAAGGTAAAACTTGAAATGTCGCCCTACGATTTGTCAAAAGGAAGAATAATTTTCAGATACAAATAACAAACAATCCTGGAAAATGAAAGTAAGAGCATCTGTCAAGAAGAGAACGCCTGACTGCAAGATCGTCAGAAGGAAAGGGCGCTTGTACATTATCAACAAGAAGAACCCCAAGTACAAACAAAGGCAAGGATAATTGAATTAACTTCAAATAATAAAACAATATATGGCACGTATTGCTGGTATTGACTTACCCAAAAACAAAAGAGGCGAAATAGGACTGACCTATATTTACGGTATTGGACGCAGCACGGCGCAGAAGATTCTGAAGACCGCAGGTGTTGATTTCAATAAGAAAGTACAGGACTGGAACGACGATGAGCAGAACGCTATCCGTACAATCATCGGTGACCAGTTTAAAGTAGAGGGAGCCCTTCGCACCGAAGTACAGACTAACATCAAGCGACTGATGGATATTGGTTGCTATCGCGGCATCAGGCACCGTCTTGGTCTTCCACTTCGTGGACAGAGCACCAAGAACAATGCCCGTACCCGTAAAGGAAAGAAGAAAACCGTTGCCAACAAGAAGAAAGCAACCAAAGGCTAAGAGTTAAGCCGGGTCTCAGAGTAATAACAAAACGAATTGTCGAAAAAATATTGTTATGGCAAAAACTGCTAAAACATCAAAGAAAAAAATCGTTAAAGTTGATCCCATCGGTCGTGCATACGTAACCGCTTCGTTCAACAATATCATTATTTCCCTTACCAACAATGCCGGACAGGTAATCAGTTGGGCATCGGCCGGAAAGATGGGATTCAGGGGATCGAAGAAAAATACCCCTTACGCTGCTCAGATGGCTGCTACCGATTGTTCAAAAGTAGCCTATGACGCTGGCCTTCGCAAAGTAAAGGTATTTGTTAAAGGTCCGGGATCGGGCAGGGAATCAGCCATTCGTACCATCCACTCTTCAGGTATTGAAGTTACTGAAATCATGGATGTTACTCCATTGCCGCACAATGGTTGCCGTCCTCCCAAAAGGAGAAGGGTATAATAACCCATTGATTGTCTTTGCCGTGGAAATGCTTTCGCAGGATGTTTGTTATTCATACGGCACAGGCTTCTGACAGAAAAACAAAATGATCATAAAATAACAAGTAATTATGGCCAGGTACACAGGTCCAAAAACCAAAATTGCACGCAAGTTTAAAGATCCGATCTACGGTCCCGATAAGTATTTCGAAAAGAAAAACTACGGTCCTGGTATGCACGGAAATTCGAAAAGGCGTAAAAAACTTTCAGAATACGGTACACAGCTTCAGGAAAAACAGAAAGCTAAATATACCTATGGAATTCTTGAAAAACAATTCAAGAACACATTCCACAAAGCAACACGCAAAAAAGGCATTACCGGTGAGGTATTGCTTCAGCTTATTGAATCCAGGCTCGACAACGTGGTATTCCGTCTTGGCATCGCGCCTTCACGCAGTGCCGGCCGTCAGCTGGTTTCACACCGTCACATCACTGTTAACGGCAGCGTTGTGAATGTACCTTCGTATGAAGTAAAAGTAGGTGATGTTGTGGCAGTCAGGGAAAAATCAAAATCACTCGAAGTGATCCAGAACTCCCTTGCCTCAAAACGCAATACCTATCCATGGCTTGAGTGGGACAGCACACTTATGACAGGTAAACTGGCCAGCCTTCCTGCCCGTGAAGATATTCCTGAAAATATCAAAGAACAGCTCATCGTCGAGTTATATTCGAAGTAACGGTATTATTGGTCAACAAATTCATTACACAAGAGGAAGAAACTATGGCAATATTAGCATTTCAAAAGCCTGAAAAGGTTATAATGATCGAAGCTGATGATTCGAAAGGCGTATTTGAATTCAGGCCTCTTGAACCGGGTTTCGGAATTACCATCGGCAATGCCCTCAGAAGGATTCTCCTTTCATCTCTTGAAGGATTCGCAATTACCTCCATTAAAATTGAAGGTGTTGACATGGAATTCTCCTCGATCAAAGGCGTAGTTGAGGATGTTACCGACATTATCCTGAACCTCAAGAAAATCCGTTTTAAACGTTTACTTGAGACTGAAACCAGCGAACGGGTGCATCTCGTGATCTCTGGTCAGGATTCATTTTCAGCAGGCGATATCAACAAATTCCTCTCAGTTTTCCAGGTTCTGAACCCTGAGGTTGAAATCTGCCATATGGAACCATCGGTAAAATTAACCATCGACCTCACCATTGATAAAGGTCGTGGATATGTGCCGGCCGAAGAGAATAAAATTGCAGGTGCTCCACTTGGAACCATCGCAATTGATTCGATTCACACCCCGATTAAGAATGTAAAATTCACCATTGAGAACTTCCGCGTTGAACAGAAAACCGACTACGAAAAGCTGATCCTTGATATTACCAGCGACGGTTCCATTCAGCCCAAGGAAGCATTGAAGGAAGCTGCAAGGATTCTCATTCATCACTTCATGTTATTCTCTGACGAAAAGATTACCATCGACACCGAAGAGAAAGCAGTGACTGAAGAATTTGATGAAACATCACTCCACATCCGTCAGTTACTGAAAACCAAACTGGTTGATATGGATTTGTCGGTTCGCGCACTCAACTGCCTGAAAGCTGCTGATGTTGAAACCCTTGGCGAACTTGTATCATACAATAAAAATGACCTTTTGAAATTCCGTAATTTTGGTAAGAAATCGCTTACTGAGCTTGAAGAACTGGTGAAGTCGAAAAACCTGGAATTCGGAATGAACATTGCAAAATATAAACTTGATAAGGATTAATTGAAATGAGACACGGAAAGAAAGTCAACCATCTTGGTAGAACGAGCGCCCACCGCAAGGCAATGCTGTCGAACATGGCTGCTTCACTTATTCTTCATAAACGCATCAACACCACACTGGCTAAGGCCAAGGCTCTGAGAGGTTATGTTGAACCTTTGATCACCCGTTCAAAAGACGATTCTACCCATTCACGCAGGATGGTGTTCAGTTATCTTCAGAACAAGGAAGCTGTTACCATTTTATTCAGGGAGGTCTCTGTGAAGGTGGCCAGCCGCCCTGGTGGTTACACACGCATCCTGAAAACAGGTAACCGTTTGGGAGATAATGCTGAAATGTGTATGATGGAGTTGGTTGATTTCAACGAAAACATGCTCGCAGCCAAAACGGCTCCTAAGGCTAAAACTACCCGACGCGGACGTACAACCAAAGCGAAAGCAGACGATGCTGCTCCTGCCAAACCGGTTGCAAAGGCTCCAAAGGCACCTGCCGTTGAGGATGTTAAGGAAGAACCAACCAGCGAAGCAACTGAAAATAAAGAGTAAAGCTGATATGATCAACGGAATGAGGATAAAGTATTTCTTACTTTGTCCTCATTTTGTTTGTTACTCAGTATTGAATAAATCTTTTACAATTTTGTCATTAACCAAGTAAACCTAAGTTAACAAAATAATCATCAAAATTTTAAGAAAATGAGCGCAATAGCTAACATTTTTGCCCGCCAGATCCTCGATTCACGCGGAAATCCTACCATTGAAGTTGATGTATACACCACCAACGGAATCATGGGCCGTGCGGCTGTTCCTTCAGGAGCATCCACCGGTATTCATGAAGCTGTGGAACTGCGTGATGGCGATAAAAATATCTATCTCGGAAAAAGTGTACTGAAGGCTGTTCAGAATGTCAATAAGGTATTGGCCGAAGAACTCAAGGGTTACCTTGTTTCGGAACAGAATGAAATAGATCACCGGATGATCGAAATAGATGGTACCCCAAATAAGGGTAACCTCGGTGCCAATGCCATTCTTGGTGTTTCACTGGCAGTTGCCAACGCTGCAGCCCAGGAATCAAACCAGTTCCTGTTTCGCTATGTAGGTGGCGTTAATGCCAATACCCTCCCGATTCCGATGATGAACATCATCAATGGCGGATCACATGCCGATAATGCCATCGACTTTCAGGAATTTATGATCATGCCGGTAGGTGCCCCAAATTTTACCGAAGCGCTCCGTATGGGTGCTGAAGTGTTCCATAACCTGAAATCGGTTTTGAAAAATGCCGGTTATTCAACCAACGTAGGCGACGAGGGTGGTTTTGCCCCGAACCTCAAATCAAACGAAGAAGCTGTTACGGTGATTCTGCAGGCCATTGAAAAAGCCGGTTATAAACCGGGAGTAGATGTCTTCCTTGCTCTTGATCCGGCATCCTCCGAATACTTTATTGAAGAAGAAAAAGTATATCACCTGAAGAAATCGACCGGCGACAAACTCACTCCTTCGCAAATGGTTGACTATTGGAAAACATGGGTTGATAAATACCCCATTATTTCAATTGAGGATGGTATGGCTGAAGACGATTGGGATGGCTGGAAACGGATGACCGATGTTATGGGTAAAAAAATCCAGCTTGTTGGCGACGATCTGTTTGTTACCAATTCAAAACGCCTGCAGATGGGTATTGATAAAGGTGTAGCCAATTCAATACTGGTCAAGGTTAATCAGATCGGGAGCCTTACTGAAACCATCGATGCCGTGAACCTGGCATACCGTAACGGATACACCGCTGTGATGAGCCACCGTTCAGGTGAAACCGAAGATACAACGATTGCTGATCTTGCTGTAGCACTCAATACCGGATTGATCAAAACCGGTTCCGCCAGTCGCACCGACAGGATTGCAAAATACAACCAGTTGCTCCGCATCGAGGAGATTCTCGGCAGTTCTGCCCGCTACCTCGGTAAGGAATTTAAATATGCCAGATAAACATTTTCCTGTTTTCTGAATTATCCCCGGTTCTGAGAAGATCCGGGGATTTTTTTTGTAATATTTACCTGTTGAATTATTATGAAAATGATTCATTTCCTGCGAATGCCAAGGTTTTCAGAGAACCTTCCGGCCCGGGACCTTAAGGAGTTTTTATATATGTTAAATATTAAATTTGATTACCTTTACGGGCTTAATAAAAACTAAAAAAAACATGAAAAGATTAAGTTTCGGGATCTCATTGTCATTCATTTCAATGTTCCTCTTCCTTGGCGGCCTCAATGCGATGGCCTCTGTAGTTCCGGCTTCTACCGACGGAACAGTAACATTTTCTGTATTGACTGTCAGTAACGGTGCGACATACTCCCCAAAGAATGTTCTGGCCATCTGGGTCAAGGATGCCCAGGGAAATTTTATCATTTCACGAAAAGTAATGGCTGCTTCCAGAAAACAGCATCTTGTGAAATGGGTGGCATCATCCGGCAATAATGTTGTTAACGCCACTACCGGTGCTACACTTCCGAACCACCAGACACACAATATAAGCTGGGATTGCAGGGATGTAACCGGAAACCTTGTTCCTGACGGAAACTATGAAATCTGGGTTGAGTATACCAGCAGGAACTCTGCCAACGGCGGTGCAGTCGGACCATTTACAAAAGTTGCGTTCACCAAGGGAGCTGATGTGGTTTCTATCACCGTACCCGATGAAACCTACTTTAAAAATATGGTACTCAATTA
Organism: Bacteroidota bacterium; assembly: GCA_009773455.1. Lineage (GTDB taxonomy): Bacteria > Bacteroidota > Bacteroidia > Bacteroidales > Lentimicrobiaceae > Lentimicrobium. The sequence goes on from WSXU01000028.1 coordinate 61,834, forward strand.
TACACCTGTCGGTGTTGGAGTTGAGGAAAATATGGATGTAAACCTCCGTTTTCAGGCTTTCCCGAACCCGTTTTCTGATAAATTGAATGTGAGTTTTGAACTACCACAGAGTGATTTTGTCAACATATCAGTTTATGACATGAACGGTAAACGCATGAGTGAACTGGTGAATGAGGTTTTACCGCAGGGCAGCAATTCCTTCTGCTGGATGGGAACAACCGGTAACGGGATAAAGCTTGGTACCGGCGTTTATTTTCTCCGGGTAGTTTACAAAGGAAAGATGTTTATGCAAAAGATAGTCCGGACCAATTAGACTGCTTTGTGCTTTAATCAGGCTGAATTTTTGGTATGACGATGAACTGAAGAGGCTGTCTCTTAAGTTAGAATAGGCTTAGTTCCGATAACTATCGGAATCGCTCAGCCTGACATCTGATAATCAATCTATTGTCATATTGAGTCCCGATAGCTATCGGGATCGAAATATAGACAATTCCTGGCTTATGAGACAGCCTCTTTTTTTATTCCTTACTCCGGAACAACCATTTAAACATCACCCATATGGTGAAAAACATGGTTATTCCAAAGGTGATGTGTCCGAATGTTTTCTCATCGTTCCAGACAATGAGAATGGTGGATGTAACTCCAAGCCCTGCCAGGATGATGGCCAGTGCCATACGCTGGCCGAAATTGCGCAGGGCCTTCATTGCAGGTTCAGGATCTCCCAGACGGATTTCATGCTTTAATTTCCCCTGCTTTATCTTGTAAAGGATTTCACTGATTTCTCCCGGGAATTCACGGAAGAGGGTGACATAGTTGTCGATGGTTTCATAAATGCCGGAGGCGAGCTTGCGTGGGTCATAGCGGCGGGCGACAAGTTCACGTGCGTATGGCAGTATTACCGGACCCAGGTTAAGGCCAGGATGAAGGTTGCCTGCAAATTTCTGGATGGTGGCCAAAGCTTTCACAAGCATAAATATGCTTGAAGGTATCTTCAGTTGGTATTTCACCATGAGATTGATACATTCCTGCATGATCCTGGCAAAATCGATCTTTTCAAAGGGCAGATAAGCATAACTTTTCAGCAGCTGGTCTATTTCAAATTCAAGATCGCTTTCATCGTTGAAATATCGTATTCCGCATAGTGTAATCAACGATTGAGTAATGGCTGCCGCATCAGAACGATAAAATCCCATGGCAAAGTTGGCCAGGAAGTTCAGGTGGTTTGGTTTCAGCACGCCGACCATTCCGAAATCAATCAGGGCAATCACGTTTTCAGGCAGGATGAAAATATTGCCGGGGTGAGGGTCGGCATGGAAAAATCCGTGTTTCAGGACCATTTTCAGCACGATGTCTGCACCATTGGTGGCAATCATTTCCGGATCAAGACCATTCTGCCTGAGTATTTCAGGTGAATCGGGAGTTACACCCACGACCTGCTCCATAATGAGTATGCGTCGGGTAGTGTAGTCCATAAATACTTTTGGAATATGAACCCTGGGATCATCCTTGAACATCTCGCCGAAGCGCACCAGATTGGAGGATTCATTATAATAATCGAGTTCCCTGAGTATGCTTTGCCCGAATTCATCAATCAGCCCGACAATATCTATGGCTGCAAGTTCAGGATAATTCTTTACCGCACTCTTTGCAATGTATCGCATCAGGTAAAGGTCCAGCTTGATTTTATTCTCGATGTGCGGTCGCTGTATTTTGACAATCACATCTTCGCCGGTGATCAGCCTGGCTTTATATACCTGACCAATGGAAGCCGAAGCGAAGCATTCGGTGTCGAATTCACTGAATACCTCCTCAATTTCAAGCCCAAGCTCTTTTCTGATCAGATTATGCGCATCATCATTGCTGAAAGGTTTGGCTTTCGATTGTAGCTTCTTCAGTTCATTTCTAAACCTTTCGGATACCATATCGGGCCTGTCGGCCAGAATCTGACCAAACTTGATATAGGTTGGTCCTAGTTCTTCGATGGTGATGCGGATTCGTTCAGGCGTTGAATAAACCTGTCTTTTAGGACTTTTTTTTCTTCTGAACAGCCTTTGACCGAAACGGCTCCGGTTAATCCACTCACGCATGGCATGCCTCAGGATAACAAAAATGATCTCTTTTGCCCTGATCAGCTGCAGGTATATAATATAAATTCTTCTCAGGTTCATATCAGGCCCCCTGTTGTTTGTCGATCTTCTCTGTCAGAAGTTCAATGGCTTTTTTCAATTCCTTCAGTTCCCGGCGCAGCTCTTCCTGAGATCCTCCGGATGACGCCCCGGCCATCTGTTCAAACTTCAGGTAATCTTTCAATTCATCCATCTGAGTAAAAAGAAAATCATACAATTTGTCCAGGTTGTCGGGATCATCCACATACCCCGAAAGCAAACGGGTGATGTGCTCTTCAAAGGCTTCACGGTTCATCAATCCATAGGAAAGGAACAGCCTGAGAAGCAGTTTCGAAGGTATTTTCATGAGATAGGGTTTTCTTTAATTCAGTTAACAAAGGTTGACGTGTTTTGTCTCTGAAATGCGGAAGTTATTACACATTAAATCTATGCGGCTATCATTGCCGGTTTCAGACCAGACTCTTGCGGAAAACCCTGAAGCGTTTGACAACCGGAACGTTCAGTCGTTCAAATACTGCCCTCATCCGGGCATTTGTTTCAAGAATCAGATGGGTCTCAATGGTCTCAATGCCTGCTTTCTTTGCAGATTCCAGCATTTTCAATCCCATCCATACTTCCAGTCCGAGGCCCTGCTGATCACGGCTGACTGCTCCAAGCATGAGATTTAGCTGGGTAGCCGTTTTAATGGACCGGAGAATATGATACCATCCGAAGGGGAACAATCTGCCTCTGGCTTTCCTGAACCCCTCCGACATATTTGCAACACCCACTACATAGGCAACTATTTCACCATTGCATGAAATGATTTTAACATATTCAGGGTTAAGCACAGCCGAATATCTTTTATAAAGGTCGTGCATTTCAGCTTCCGAAAGCGGGTAAAAGCCGTAAAGATGGCTGTAGGTTTCGTTGGTCAGTCTGAGCACCGGTACAATATATGGCAAAAGGGTTTTCCTGGAAGTGAATTCCAGCAGTTCATAACGGTGGCTGTTCTCTACCCGTTGGGAAGTCCTGTTATAGACTTCCGGCAATACCAGATTCAGGTCAAAACGATATGTGAGACAATCAACAAATTTGACGAATCTGTCCTTTTCAAGGAATCCGGGCATATAGGGCAGATTGCAATTGGTGTCGATCAATGGAGGGTCATCAAATCCTTCGATCAGAAACCCCTGAGGATCTCTGTCAGAGAATCCGTAAGGTCCGTTTATACTATCCATCCCATGGTCAGTAGCCCATGCTTTTATGAAATCAAGCAGTGCTTCGGCAACAGCAGGCTCATCAAAACAATCAAAAAAACCAAACCTTGCCGATTTTTCGTTGTGCTGCTGATTGTATTCGCGATGGATAATTCCCATGATCCTTCCCCTGGGTTCATGATGAATGTAAGCAACGGCCAGTATGGTTTCACAATATCCGAATGCCTTGTTGCGCTTTGGGTCAAAGAACATTTCTTCATCGGCATAAAGCGGAGGGAGCCAGTTTTTATGCTGCGCGTGGATTTTTGACGGTAACCTGATGAAATCTTTGAGCGATTTACTGTTGTTCTCTGTGGTCCTGATTTCAGGTGTCATGAAATTGCCTGTTTTTCTCTGGTCCGAACCTGATGTTCTGAGGCCGGTTTTGTTTTTTCAATACAAAGATGATTTATTTCACCTTCAATTACAAACGAAAGTATTGTAATTTAGTGGCATAATTGAAGCTTGAAGGAGATGTACCATCATTTCCGGTTCCGTATTTCTTTCTCACTGATAAATATATACTTATGACAGAAGTTGCATATATCGGGGAGCACCTGCTACCCGGTACCATTGGCCGGTTATTGGTTTACATCTCAATAATCGCTGGTTTTACAGGTATTTATTTATACCTGCGCATGGACAAAAATGGTGGAGCAAACAAGGCGATGCACCGATATGCCCGTCTGGCGTATCTGGTTCAAACTTCCTCAATTGTCGGAGTTTGCCTGGCATTATTCTACCTGATTGTAAACCATTATTTTGAATACGCCTATGTTTACAAGCACTCATCAACACTGATGCCTGCCAAATACATAGTTTCAAGTTTCTGGGCAGGGCAGGAGGGAAGTTTCCTCTTGTGGGCCTTTTTCATAGGCCTGTATGGTATAGGCGCTATGCTTACCGCCCGAAAACTGGAAGGTCCGGCAATGATCATCGTGATTCTGGCCCAGCTGTTGCTGATGTCGATGGTGCTCGGATTTAAAATTGCCGGATTCTCTCTGGGAAGTGATCCATTTCAGTTGTTAAGGATGGTTCCTGAAAACATGCCGAATGAATTCTTCAGGGATCCTTCCTATCTGCAATTTATAACCGATGGAAATGGACTGAACCCGCTGCTTGAAAACCCCTGGATGGTCATTCATCCACCTTTATTGTTCATGGGTTATGCCACTGCAATCTTCCCCTTTGCTTTTGCCTTTGCCTCATTGGTTCAGAACGATAAACGCTACTGGTTTAAACCCACCCTCCCATGGATTTCACTGACCATCGGTTTGCTGGGAACCGGCCTGATCATGGGTGGAGCCTGGGCATACCAATCTCTGACTTTCGGAGGCTTCTGGGCATGGGATCCGGTTGAGAATGCCTCACTGGTGCCATGGCTGGTTATGGTTGCCGCACTGCATTATATGCTGCTGTCCTATAAAAGGGATAAATACTATCTGGGTACCTATATTTTCACCTTCCTGGGTTTTATCATGGTTCTTTATGCCAGTTATCTTACCCGTTCAGGGGTGCTTGGTGAAACATCGGTACATGCATTTGGTGATGATGGCCGTAGTTTCCAGCTAATATTGTTCACCCTGACCTACATCTTGCTGGCAGCCTGGATTCTTTTCAAAAGACGCAAATCGATTCCGACCAGTGACCTTCCCGGAATGTTTACGCGGGAATTCCTGATGATGTATGGTTCTATCGTTCTGCTGCTGGCTGCATTCCAGGTGATAAGTACAACCTCGGTTCCGGTGATCAATAAACTCCTGGGTACCGGCCTTGCACCACCAAACGATGTCACCGGTTTCTACAATAACTGGCAGATGCCTTTTGCCATACTGGCTACTCTGCTGCTTGGTGTGGGACAATACATATCTTACGGAAAAAACGATTCAAAGCAGTTTGTGCGTAACATTATCTATCCGCTGGGTTTATCACTGGTTATTCTTGTGATCGGATTTTTTGTGGATGATGATATGAGTTTTGCCCACCTTCTTTTTTTATTCTGTATTTCTTTTACAATCCTGACATCAGTCGGATTTCTTTTCCGTTTTGCAGGTGGAAAGGGCAATACAGGGGCTGCTATTACCCACATTGGATTTGGTATTTTTCTGCTGGGGGTACTCATCGCCTTTTCCAACACGAAAGTGATATCCAGATCTGAAAATGCAGAAATGCCGGGCGCCGGTGAAAATGCTATGCTTTTCAAAGGTCAGGTGAAAGAAATTGGTGACTATTATGTTTGTTACAGTAATGAAAGGGAAGAGAAGGATCAGGTGTTCTTCCAGATCGACTTTCTTAAAAAAGGTGCTGATGGTCAGCTTTATTTGGAGAAATCACTTTATCCTAACATAAAGTATAACTCCAGAATGGGCAATGTGTATAATCCGAATACCTGGAATATGCTCAAAGGCGATGTCTTCATGTATCTCACTTTTGCTGAAGACCGTTCAAAACTAATGCCCGGCGGCTACGTGCTCTCAGGAACATCTGAAATCACTCCTGGCGACACCCTTGTTGCCGGTGGCGCAAAAATACTTTTCGATTCTCTGTTTGTGAATTCGTTATCTGCCAATGGAGACGAAATAAAAATTACAGCCATGCTCCAGGCCATAGACAGTTCAGGCCTGAAAACATCCTACCCCCTTACTTATGAAGTGAAAGACGGATTTGCTCAAAACGGTATCGTGAGTCTCGAAAACAATGGGGTCAGAATAAGATTTGATAATGTATCGGATAAACCCAAGGCCATTCATGTTGGCATTTTCGAAAAACAGGCTGAATTTGTTGTGGCTAAGATTATGTTTTTCCCCTGGATATGGATTGTTTGGGCAGGTGCTATCATTATGTTTTCAGGGGTTACAGTCAGTATCTGGCGCAGGGCAGTGAAAGCAAAACAGGCCGCTGACTGATACCCGCAATCGCGAAACTCATTCATGCATTAACACATTATTCATGTCAGGAGAAGGAATACGAACCATTTCAATTGCCGGAACAGGCAATGTTGCCTTTAACCTGGCCCCGGCACTTTATAAAGCCGGTTTTGAAATCCGGTGTATTCTTGGGCGGAATCCTGAAAATACAGCTGAGCTCGCTTCCATGGTGCAAGCCAGACCGGTTCGTACTGTTGATGAAATAGATGCTGATACAGAACTGCTGATTCTTGCCCTTCCCGACCAGGTAATCCCCGGATTCTCACTGAGTATAAAGAATGCCGGCATGTTTAATGGTATCATGGCCCATACCTCAGGGTCGCAGTCGCTCGGCGCCATTACACAACATCATGCCGGTGGAGGTGTTTTTTATCCCTTGCAGTCATTTACAAAGTTAACCAGACCGGAATTTTCCGGGGTCCCCATCTGCATCGAAGGAGCTACGCCCCTGATTTCATCTTCCCTTGTTATGGTTGCAAAGGCGCTTTCGGGGGATGTCAGGCTGATCGACACCGGGCAACGTGCACTGATACATCTCGCTGCTGTTTTTGCCAGTAATTTTTCAAATTACATGTATTCGGTGGCCGACTGTCTGCTGGCAAAATCAACGGTTGATCCCGATATCCTTTTACCTCTGATACGCGAAACAGCCATGAGGATTCACGGGGGTGACGCAGCTAACCTGCAAACCGGGCCGGCTGTCCGTCGTGACTGGTCAACCATTGATATGCATCTGAGCATGCTCAGAAACAACCCCGATATCAGGGAAATATATAAAACCATCAGCGAACTTATTGTTAAACTGAAAGATACAGGGGGAGCCTGTTAAACCAGTCTATGTCAAATTACAAAGAAAACCTGACCCGTATAACCACGTTTATTTTCGATTATGACGGTGTACTGACCAATGGTGTTGTCCTCATCACCAATACGGGTGATCAGTTGCGCACCGGACATGTTAAGGATGGCTACGCCTTGCAGCTTGCCATCAAAAGCGGGTACAGAATTGCTGTCATATCGGGAGGGTATTCTGAATCGATGCGGCATCGCTGCAATGCACTGAATCTGACGGACGTTTTCCTGGGAGTAGAAAATAAGGCTGAAGTTTTTGAGGAATACATCCGGAAAAACAATCTTTCGGTTGACGAAGTGCTGTATATGGGGGACGATATACCCGATTACCAGGTGATGAAGATGGTTGGCATGCCGGTATGCCCGGCCGATGCCGCAGAGGAAATAAAAGGCATCTCGAAATACATCAGCCACTTCCCGGGTGGAGCCGGATGTGTGCGCGACATCATCGAACAGGTGATGAAAGTTCAGGGAAAATGGATGAACGGTAATGCTTTTCACTGGTAAAGGCATGGAGAGCAAGAGCGGATTTCATCTGCCTCATCTGCTGCGATTGATCCGCTGGCCCAATCTGTTGATCGTGATGATGACCCAGGTGATGATCATGTATCTGATCATAGGCAGGATTTATGCTCTTTCCGGTATTACACCCGCCCTTGGGGTACTTCCCTTTCTTGCTCTCGCATTTACGACCGTGATCATAGCAGCTGCCGGATATATCATCAATGACTATTTTGATATGCGTGCCGACCGGATTAATAAACCCGATGCTGTGGTCGTTGGTAAATTCCTGCCCCGGCGGAAAGCCATCAAACTGCATATCATTCTTAACAGCGTTGCTATAATAGCCGGATTCATTCTGGCGTTTAAAGTGGGTTCTTTCAGACTGGGACTGATTTTCCCTTTGATGATTACCCTTTTATGGTTTTATTCGGAACGATATAAACGTACCCTGCTTGCCGGGAATCTTTCTGTTGCCGCCATGACGGCCATGGTAGTGCTTGTAGTCTGGCTGTTCGAATTCTTTGCCCTGAAGTCGGACCCTGAGAAATTTATGGCTGTTTATACCATGATAGGATTGATTAACCGCATCGTTTTTTCCTATACCCTGTTTGCCTTTCTGTTGACGCTTATCCGGGAAATGATTAAGGATGCAGAAGACATAGAAGGGGATAGGTCAACAGGATGCCGTACCCTGCCCGTTGTTTACGGAATCCGTTCTTCAAAGAATCTCACGGCTGTTATGTTGTTGCTTACTCTTATACTGGTAGTTGCCGGCTGCTATCAGCTTTATAACTATGCCTTACCTTTGCCTTCTGCCTATTTTGGAGCAATGGTTTTTCTCCCATTGATCTATAATCTTTTCAAGGTGTTGCGTGCAACAACAAAGGCTGACTTTCACCGGATCAGCACCCTGATCAAACTGACCATGCTCACCGGTATTCTTGGGATGTTCATACTGGCCATTTACCTGTAAAATGATGATGAACGATCTGAATAACTCCGGATACAAATTTATTCTGGCCTCTCAGTCTCCCCGCCGCCATTTTCTTTTAAATGAAATCGGGCTGAAATTCGATGTTATGGTTAAACCCACCGATGAGTCCTATCCTTCCGGATTGGTTTGTGAAGAGATTGCCCTCTATGTCAGCAGAATAAAATCAGAGGCTTTTAATTTCGGTGAATTGCCTGAAAATGCCCTGGTAATAACCGCAGATACCATTGTTTGGCTTGAAGGGGAATGCATCGGTAAACCGGTTGATGAAAACGATGCAAGGCAGATGTTAGGCAAATTATCCGGAAAAAAGCACACAGTGGCCACGGGAGTCTGCTTTAAAACCCTGAACAGATTTCATTCCTTTTATGTGAATACCGATGTCTTCTTCAGGGTCCTGAAACAGGAAGAAATAGACCATTATGTTCAGACTTATAAACCGTTGGATAAGGCCGGTTCCTATGGTATCCAGGAATGGATTGGCTATGTCGGCGTTGAACGGATAGAAGGATCTTATTTTAATGTGATGGGATTACCAGTACAGAAACTGTATTGTGAATTAAAGGAATTTGTAAGTCCGACGGTCTGAAATATTATCATCCAAAGGGGGTATCTGCTCCTGTATATCTCCAAGGGAACATGGATTCCCAGGCAGAAATCAGGCCGTTATAATCTGTATCGGGTGTAGATTTCTTTCCTGACCGGGCAGGAACAATAGCTTCTTTCATCGGCTTCGAGCCTGTAGGAGCAGAATTTGTCGGATTGGCAGAGTATACCGTGCAATCTGCAATTCACGCAGAATACAACCTTACATAATTCTGCCCCGGAATCATTCAGACAGGAGAAATTTTTCCTGCAGTCTTTTGTTGCAGCTATAATCTCTTTATTTATAATGTACTTTTCATTCATCTGCTCGGATTATTTCCTGCACAGGTCTGCCGGGAATATCCCTGTCCTGAAGCGGGAATTTAATGCCGTAAAACTAGCATAAAATCAATAAAAATCTTCCCGTGATATATTCTTTTGTAAGTTCAGCCATGGATCATGACCAAAAGGGGAATTTCTTACAGGTTATTTAGCATAACGGATATTACATATGAGCATATGTAACTAATAATATGTAATTTTGGGCCCTGATTACTCTTATTGTATTTAACAACCTGATTCAATGAAACCAGTTTTCTTTCTTTTAATGATAGTCTGTCTGATCACGGCTTGTAACCCAGCCGATAATTCAGGCGCCGGTGTATCCGGATTGCAGGATATGCATAAGGTGGAAGTTAAAGAAGTTCTTCAGACCGCCAATTATACCTATTTGCGGGTAACCGAAAAGGATATTGAAAACTGGCTGGCATTACCCAGGATGAATGCCAGGGCGGGTGATATTTATTACTACAGGAACGGATTTAAAATGACTGATTTTGAAAGCAGGGAATTAGGAAAAACGTTTAAAACAGTATATTTTCTTGAATCCATCAGTCAGTCTCCTGATCTGGTAACAAATGACCCGGCTGAAAATCCGCACTCACCGGTCGCCCAGCTCCCAGATTCATCGTCAAAGGTTCAATACAGGGCGGCAGTTAAGGTAGAAAAGGAAGAGGTTAAGACTGAGAAGGCCGACCAGGGAATAACCATAGCAGAACTCTATGCGAATAAAGAAAATTATTCTGGTAAAACTGTCAGGATTCGTGGAAAAGTTACCAAGTTCAACGATGCAATCCTGAAAAGGAACTGGATTCATATACAGGATGGTACCGAATTTGCGGGCAAATTTGATCTGACTGCAACTACCACAGATGAGACTGTAGTCGGCAATTCGGTCATCCTTGAAGGCAGGATATCACTCAATAAGGATTTTGGTTATGGATACGCTTATGAAGTTTTGATGGAAGACGCCGTTTTACTGGAGAAATAGCCCTGCTACCATTGGGTTTGGTATTGATTGTTACACCTCAAAATATTTGATTTTATGTTGGTCAGAACAGCCGGTCGTTTGTTGGTTATTATCATATGCGGAATAGCAGTTTTCTCATGCAATCGTTCCGATAAATCCGGAGCAATAGAAAATAACAGGAATTCGGGCACAGGTAACGGTAGTGTCGTGATGCCATCTGCCGATGGGCCTGAAGTTTACGAAAAAATGCTTCAGACTGATTCATTGAATACCGATGTGAGATTGCGGCTGGCTGCCTATTTCTACTCTCTCAAGGATCTCGAGAAGGCAATGTTTCATAATTTGATTGTCAACCGGATTGATTCGAACAATATGGCAGCAGTATTTAACCTGGGAAATATTTACTATGATTTACAGCAGAATGAGCAGGCCATCAGGTATTATGAACGTTTTCTGAAGTTTGATCACGGCAATTGCAATGTGAGGTGCGATCTTGCTACCTGTTACATGCGGCTGAATGACAACGAAACTGCAATTTCATTGCTTCAGGAAAATATCCGGATCAATCAGAGTCATCCGCAATCGCATTACAACCTGTCTGTCTTTTTAAAGGAAAAGGGTAAGCTAAAGGAAGCCGAAAAGGAAATGGCTATTTACAATAGTCTTGTTTCCAGGTAAGCGATTTTTTCTGTATCCGGTTTGATTGCCTGTTTATAGTTATACATTCCCATAATTTAAACCACCACTCAATGAAGCGCATTACAAAATTCATCTTCTCATCTCCTATGACCATATTGTTGTTGTCCTTACTCGCATTGGTGCTGGGGTTAGCCACCTTCATCGAAGAGGCATACGACACTGAAACCGCCAGGCAGGTGGTTTATCAGGCCAAATGGTTTGAATTAATTTTCTTTCTGCTGATACTGAATTTGTTCGGTCATATCAGGCAGTACAAATTGTTGAGCCGTAAAAAATGGGCAGGATTGGTATTTCATGTGGCATTTATTGTGATCATTATCGGGGCCGGAATTACAAGGTATTTTGGCTTTGAAGGAAGTATGCATATCCGGGAAGGGCAGTCTTCTAATGTGATCTATTCGGCCGAACCGTATATTCAGGTAATCATTGATGAGAACGGACGTACTTCTGAATTCAGCAGGCCATTTAACATCAGCAGCCTGGGGCGGAATGCATTCCGTATGGATTACAATTCAGAGGCCAGTGGAAAGGTTGAAGTTTCATACAAGGACTTTATCCGGAATGCAGTACAGGCAATTGAAGAGAATGTGCCTTCCGGTAAAAACATCGTCAAACTCATCGTTGCCAATGGCGATGGCCAGCAGGAAGTTTTAATCGAAGAGGGTGGCAGAAAAAGCGTCTCGGGGTTGAACATCGGATACAACAACAACGATGCCGGCAATATGCTGAGTTTGTCGGAAGAAAACGGGGTGGTCAGGTTTATTTCAACCTCAGATGTAATTGTTGCCGATATGTCGATGAAAGCGGTTGATACCATTGCTGCGGATACCATTACAACGCTGGCTGGAGAAAACATTTATGGTTTGAATGGATCCGTGGTTCATCTTACCGGTTTTTACCGCAATGCCGCGACCAAATGGGTAAACGGCACAGGTGAAGGCGAAGAAAAAGGCACGGATGTAATGTTAATGAATGTGACGGTAAATGGAGTGGTTCATGAAGTTGCTGTGCCGGGTGGTCCCGGGTATATCCTTAATCATCAGAACTTTGATTTTGAAAATATAGCATTTAAGATCGGCTATGGTGAGATGCCGGTGGAACTTCCGTTTTCGATCTTCCTGAAGGATTTTATTCTTGATCGCTACCCGGGCTCAATGAGTCCGTCATCCTATGCAAGCGAAGTTACACTGATCGATGAGAGAAACGGATTAAAGGAGGATCACAGGGTTTTCATGAACAATGTTCTCGATTACAATAAATACAGGTTTTTCCAGTCTTCGTATGATCAGGATGAGCAGGGAACCATCCTTTCGGTAAATCATGATTATTATGGTACCAGGGTAACTTACCTGGGATATATTCTGCTGATTGCCGGTTTTATTTTGTCCTTGTTCAACAGGCACTCAAGGTTCTATATGCTCGGAAAGAAGGTGAGTGAAATCAGAAATAGCAGAAAGGCGCTCACGATGATTCCTGTATTCATCATCGGCTTAAGCCTGGTGTCGTATGCCCAATCGGAAGTCCCCAAACCTGTAAATGCTGAGCATGCTGAAAAATTCGGACATCTGATCAGTCAGACATTTGACGGGCGGTTTGAGCCAGTTCACTCCCAGGCTTATGATGTGATGCATAAAATTTCACGAAAAGATGAATTCAGCATCGAAGGCAGGGGAGATATGAATGCCATGCAGATACTGATCGATATGCTGTTGTATCCTGAATTTTGGAAACAACAGAACATGATCTATGTCAGGGAAAAATCAGTCAGGGATATTGTCGGCATCGACGGTAAGTATGCTTCATTTAACGACTTTTTCAACAATGGAAGCGAATATAAATTGCAACAGTTTGTTGAAGAGGCATTCAGGAAGAAACAATCTGAGCAGAACAGCTTTGATAAGGAAATCATCAGGGTGGATGAGCGTCTGAATATTTTTGTGATGGCCACGCAGGGCAGCATGCTTAAAATATTTCCTGACCAGAACTCGACCAACAACAAATGGATCAGTATTGACGACAAAAATACCCTGCAGCCGCTCACAGGTGCCATAGGCATCATCAACGATGATCTGCAGCTCAGTCAGCTGAATTACAGGAACATTATGATCGCTTACCTTACTGAAGTTGCCAATGCGTCATCAACGGGCGATTACAACAACGCTGATAAAATTCTGGGCTATTTAAGCAGCATTCAGCGACAGTCGGCCGGTACCGAGATGATGGCTTCCGAATCAAAAATAAATACGGAGGTTCTCTATAACAAATTGCAGATTTTCATCGTGCTCCGCAATGTTTATGCAATGCTCAGTGTCCTGCTTCTGATACTGGCCTTTGTTGATAATCTGAAAATTAAAAAGAACAGCATAATTACCTGGGCGCTCAACATTTCTATTGGTATGCTGGGTCTTGCATTTCTTTATCATACTTTCGGGATGATTCTCAGGTGGTATCTTACAGGACATGCTCCGTGGAGCAATGGTTATGAATCGCTCATCCTGGTGGCCTGGGGAGGTCTGCTGGCCGGTTTTAGTTTTATCAGGTATTCTAAAATCACCCTTGCTGCAACTGCTTTGCTTGCTTTCTTTATGCTGATGACGGCCAGCCACAGCAGTTATGATCCTCAGCTTACCAACCTTCAGCCGGTACTCAAGTCTTACTGGCTGATCATTCACGTGGCAACGCTGACCATCAGCTACGGTTTTCTAGGACTGGGCTTCTTTCTGGGTTTGATGAATCTTTCCATCAACCTGTTTAAAAACAGGGGCAATCAAAAACGTCTCGATTTAATCATATCTGAGTTGACCAGTATCAATGAAATGAACCTTACTGTTGGTATTGTGCTGGCTACCATCGGCACATTCCTCGGCGGGGTATGGGCAAATGAATCGTGGGGGAGGTACTGGGGCTGGGATGCCAAGGAGACCTGGGCTCTCATCATTGTGATTGCCTATACGCTGGTCTTGCACATAAGGTTTATTCCTAAAATGGGCAGCACCTATGCTTTCAATGTTGCTTCAGTGATCGGATTCGGAAGTGTGATCATGACCTTTGTCGGGGTCAACTATTACCTTTCAAAAGGGATGCATAGTTATGGAGCAGGTGATACCCCTGTTTTCCCGATATGGGCATGGGTCGTTATTCTGTCAATTCTTGCTCTTATTCTGGCTTCAGGATATAAGCAGAAAAAGCTCAGCGCCGGTCAGCAGGATGACATGATTAACCCATAGTTACATTATCGTTTCACTGCTGATACAGGGGGATGTTGTATCTGTTGGCTGATGCATTCAGGGGTTTGATCCTGTCATGCCAGTGGGTTTTCCGGCAAGCCCGGGTACCTTTTACGAAGAATGTGTAAGCCGTCACTGATGGTTGAAATCTTCCTGAAGGTGGAGACAATCAATACAATCCGGAAAGGATGTAAGCTAAAATTATCGTTTCCGGACGTTCGCAGAAAGCAGATAATTCAGGACTTCTATACTGAATTAAATTGTTGAATATCTGTAATTTAGAGGGTAATCCAACATAAGTGCTGAATGTAGCATGAAAATTGCTTTCAGCATTCCAGGCTTAATTTGGAAACCCGCTTTACATTAAGTTACTCTGACATTCTTTTTTTATGAACCTTATCAGGTCCGGAATTCTTACTTCTAAGATCATTACTTTGCTGATCTGGTCAGTTTACTGCGGCTCTGTATATGCCCAGGAGTCCGGCTCCGCTGCAACTTCGGCAATGACCGGTTATCCGCAGGTAGAATGGATTAAAAGCTGGCCATCAAAAGAAAGCAGTCAGCATTCCAGAAGTTTCAAAGAATACCTGAATTCCATTTTCTTTGGGATTCAACGGCCCGAATTGCTTAATCCGGTTGCGGTACTGGCTGAAAATCCCGCCGGTTTTATGATTTTGGATCAGGGCAATCAAACGATGTTCCAGGTTGATGATGAAGTGGGTGATATCCCCCAATCTGTGCTGAAGTCAGATTTTCAGATGTCTTCACTGGTTGGACTATGTTATGGTCCTGATTCAAGTATTCTGTTTACAGATTCCAAATCGGGAAGTATTTATAAAATGGTCCCCGGAAAGAAGAAACTCAGGCTGCTGAATGACACGCTTAAACTTGATCAGCCTACCGGAATCGCCTTTGACCCGGTCAAGAAAGAGATATTTGTCATTGAAACCAGATCGCACCGGATATGTGTACTGAATGAAAACGGGACACTGATCAGAAGAATAGGGATCAGGGGCAACGGTACAGGGGAGTTTAATTATCCGACACACCTTTGGATCAGTAAGCAGGGCAATATATATGTAACGGATGCAATGAACTTCAGGATCCAGGTATTGGATCACGAAGGCAGGGTTATCTCTGTTTTCGGGGAGGCAGGCGATGCCACCGGCTATCTGGCAAGGCCCAAGGGAATTGCAACCGATTCGTCCGGTAATATTTATATTGTTGATGCACTCTTTCATGCGATTCAGGTTTTCAATATTAAAGGGGTGTTTCTGTATAGTTTTGGAAAGCAGGGACATGGTAATGGTGAGTTCTGGATGCCTTCAGGAATCTGCATTGATGATCATGATTTCATCTATGTGGCGGATACCTATAATTCCAGGATACAGGTTTTTCATTTAATTCAGAAGGAGAAAGAATGAGAAGAATAATTATATTTAACCTGATGGTTTTTGTCTGGTTGCCTTTGATGGTTAGTGCCCAGTCAATTGTCAATACAAAGCACAACCTGTCGGTGTCGGGACCCGGCACTGTTAAGGCTGTCAGCGAAGCGGAGATCTGCCTTTTCTGTCATACGCCCCACAACAGCCGGCCAGTCGCTCCATTGTGGAACAGGAATGATCCCGGAGCTACCTATACACTTTACACAAGTTCCATGCTTCAGGCATTGCCGGGCCAGCCGGATGGAACGTCCATTCTTTGTCTTTCGTGTCATGATGGAACGGTAGCTTTGGGAAGTGTGCTGAGTCGTCCAGCTACCATCGGAATGACGACAGGGACTTTTATGCCGGCCGGAGTCAGCAACCTTACGACCAACCTGAGGAATGATCATCCCGTTTCTTTTACTTATGATGCGGCACTTGCAACGGCCGACGGGCAGCTGAAGCCACCCGGTGGTATTACACCACCGGTTTCACTTGCGAATGGTAACGATCCCCACAAAAACATTTATTCCGATTTCCTGGTAGCTACCTCCCAGAATTCGAACCTCTGCAACAGTTGCCATCAGCGCACTTACTGGACGTCCAGCACCCACAGCTCTTCGACCAGGACTTGGAACGGTGTAGCCCCCGATCCCTGGCCTTACACCGATCCCGCTATGACTACGGTTGCCCAGAATGCCTGCGAAAGCTGCCACAATCCGCACAACTCAGGCGGGAACCTGATGTTGCTGAAATATCAGGCTGAAGAGAGCAACTGCAATGATTGTCACAATGGCAATGTCGCTTCAAAAAACGTTACCGCCCAGTTTGCGAAAACATACAGGCACAATGTTACAGGTTACACCAATGTGCATGTGGCCAATGAGCCTGCTGCGGTTACAACCATGCATGTCGAATGTGTTGATTGCCATAATCCTCATGCTGCACTTAACCAGACGGCAGTAGCTCCCAATGTCAACGGATTTTTAACCGGAGTTAAAGGGGTGAATCAGAGTGGGGCAGCCGTTAATCCTGCAGTTTATTCCTATGAGATATGTTACCGTTGTCATGCAGGCAGTCCGGGCGCACCTGCTGCAGTAACTCCCAGGGTAATTGTACAGAATAATGTTCGCCTTGAATTTGCACCCGGGAATCCATCCTATCATTCTGTGGCAGCTGCCGGTGTAAATACGAATGTACCCAGCCTGATTGCCCCATGGACCACTTCCAGCCGGCTATATTGCACCGATTGCCATGCCAGCGATGGCGCCAGTTCACCTGCCGGACCACACGGGTCAATTTATCCGCATATCCTGAAACGGCAATACTCCACAGCAGACAATACCACCGAATCAGCTGCGGCATATGCCCTCTGTTATGGATGTCACAACCGTACATCCATTCTGAACAATTCCTCTTTCGGTGAACACAATCTGCATATAGTGGGTGAGCGAACCCCATGCAACACCTGTCACGACCCCCACGGCATCAGCAGTACCCAGGGAAACAGTACCAATAATTCAAACCTGATTAATTTCTGGACAACAATCGTAACCAATAGTTCGGGTGGTATAAGGCGGTTCGACGATCAGGGACTCTACAGGGGTCGCTGTTATCTGACCTGTCATGGCGAAAATCATAACCCATTGAGCTACTAATCCATAGCGATAATAATCAGTATGAGAAATTTTAGTTTCCGGGTTAAAATTGTGGTAACCATTGTAGCGGTGGTCTCCCTGTTCTCCCTGGTTTCATTTACAGTATTCAATATTTTTCTCAGAAATAAACTGCTTACAACCACAGAAGAAACATACAACCAGATCAATCTTCTCAGAGACCAGTATTACTTTACCATCAGCCAGCACGATGGCCGAATCATCAAATCAATGCTTAAAAACATTGAAAAAGACAAGGATGTGCTTCGTACATTCCTCGTCGATTCAGGGTTGAATGTGGTATATCCTGAAAACTATGCTGCATTGTCAGGTGACACGGCAAGTTTCAGGGAATTATTTGCGGAGGAAAAAAACATATCCATCAAGCCATACAACAAGGATAAGAATCCGTATTACCGGGTTTTTATCAGGATGCAGAATAACAAGGCCTGCTATTCCTGTCACAGCCCCACTCAAAAAAATCTTGGTATGATTGTGATGGATTTGTCTAGTCACGAAACCCAGGGCATCATAGCTTTTACCAAACGGTTTAGCATTTTTTATACGCTGTTTATTCTCTTATCTATATTTGGATTGGTTGCATATCTGCATTTCAAATACATTAAGAAATCCATAAAGCAGTTCAGATCCACCATTTACCGGATAAACCGCGGAGAGCTCAGTGCCAGGCTCGAGATTCCGGAAGTCAGGGAACTGGGCAGTCTGGGAAAGAATTTCAATGAGATGCTGGAAACTTTTGAGAGAACGCAGAAAGAACTTCAGCTATATCATCAGAAGGAATTGCAGAATTCACAAAAACTTGCCACCATCGGAGAGATGTCGGCCAGGATAGCACATGAAATCAGGAATCCCATCACTGGCATTTCCAGGGCGATGGAAGTCATCGTTTCAGAGATGAAAGATACTGATAACAAACCCATACTGGAAGAAATTCAGCGGCAGGCAAATCGCGTGAATCAGGCGATTTCAAACTTGCTGCGATATTCGAGATCCAAGGACATATACATGCAACCGGGTGATGTAAATGAAACGGTCAGATCATTGGTGTTTTTCCTGAAAAATCAGGCGCATGACAAGGAGGTGGAATTTATTATGAATCTGGGGGAGAATTTGCCAGTGGTCTCATATGATCAGGAATTGATTGAAAATGTATTGCTTAACCTGAGTTTTAATGCCATGCAGGCTTTTGCAGAGAGAGGAACCATTACTTATTCTTCCATGTTTGATCCGGTCGCCAGGATTGTGATTCTCTTAGTTGCTGATAACGGAAGCGGCATTCCTCAGGAAGCAGGTCAGGAAATTTTTAAACCGTTTTTTACAACCAGGACAAAAGGTACTGGCCTGGGTCTGGCGATTTCGAAAGACATTGTTGAAAAGCATGGTGGTGAACTATGGTATGAAAATAATGCAGGGCCGGGTTGTACATTTTTTATATCATTACCCGCATATGCAGTATCTTAGTTTGTCAGAATCCGGATTTCTGGCATTGCCGGTGATGGGTGACCCTGTGAGTCCCGGCCTGTCAGGTAAACCATCATCAGGCTGCTGTAATTAAAATTGTTAACGATGAAACAGTTAAAAATTCTGATCATTGATGATGAAAAGCTGATCCGCTGGTCACTTGAAAAGCACCTCACGGCGAAAGGCTATTCTGCATTCTCTGCCGAAACCGGAGAAGAAGGGGTCAGGCTTTTTGATTTGCACCATCCTGAAGTTGTTTTTGTCGATAATAAACTTCCAGGGATGCAAGGGCTTGATGTAATTTTGAAGCTTAAATCGCTGGATGATGAAACGGCCATTGTTTTTATGACAGCCTACGGATCAATTGAAACGGCAGTAAATGCAATGAAGGCCGGTGCAGCAGAGTATATTAACAAACCGTTTTCCTTTGAGGAAATTGATGTTATCCTGGAGAGCATTAAAACAAAGATTAAGATCAGCAAGGAGATACAATTGTTGCGAAGGCAGCAGAAAGACGTTGTAACTTTTGACCACATCATCGGTGATACCCCTTTGTTCAGGCAGATTATCCAGCTTGCAAAAAAAATATCGAGAACCAAGACCACAACCATTCTGCTACTGGGTGAAAGTGGTACCGGTAAGGATATGTTTGCTCATGCCATTCACAACGAAAGTACCCGAAATGAAAAACCCTTTGTAACGATCAATTGTTCCTCGCTGCCTGAATCTCTTCTGGAAAGCGAGTTGTTTGGTCATGAGAAGGGAGCTTTTACAGATGCCCGGCAATTGAAAAAGGGGCTGTTTGAAATTGCCGAAGGGGGTACAGTATTTCTGGATGAAATCGGTGAAATCAACCAGGCAACACAGATTAAATTGCTTGGCGTACTTGAGAACAGGGTGGTACGACGGTTGGGCGGCACAGTAAATATACCTGTTGATATCAGAATTATTGCCGCTACGAACAGGGATCTGAAAAAAGCAGTTGATGAGAAATCCTTTCGCGAAGATTTGTATTACAGGTTGAAGGTATTTCAGATTACCCTTCCGGCTTTACGGGAGAGACTAGAGGATATTCCGATACTGGCCGACTATTTTATCAGGCACTATAATCAGCAGTTCCAGAAGAATATCAAGAACATCAGTGATACGGTCAGGCAGTTGCTTATGAAATATCACTGGCCGGGTAACATCAGGGAATTGAGGAATGTGATAGAGCGGGCGGTAATCCTTGAATCAATGTCGTATCTTCAGTCTGAAAGTCTCCCGGGAGAGATTGTATCCCTGAGTGAGAACAGAATGAGCAGAAGCCTGCATTCAGAGGATATTCCTGTTTCTGTTGAGCGGAATCATCTGCCCTTCGAATTAAATATCCCGTCCGAAGGTGTTTCTCTTTATGAAATCGAGAAACAGATCATTTTGCAGGCACTTGAAACAACAGGATACAATCAGACAAAAACTTCTGTTTTACTTGGAATTTCAAGGGATACACTAAGATATAAGATGAAAAAATATGATCTGTAACTTGAGTGGGTTATATAACCCACTCAATGTGGGTCATATGACCCAGCGGATTGTTCCGATATCATGAATAAAGATAGGTATATATAAACATATAAATATCAATATTTTAGGAAGAAGTATGTAAACTGATTTCCGGTGTCAAATAATATACATCGATCACGTTTGAGTTCCTTCTTACAGTCAGATGTATTTAGGAAGGAATAGCAATTTTTGGGTGTGCAAATTAAATCACTGTATATCAAATTATTACAAAATCTATTTAGTAGGTTATTCGTTTTGTTCCCCCGTTCCGGTTTCTTCAAATCCTATCTCACCAGGTACATCTGGAAATCAGTGCTTTTCATGATCCATCTATTATGTAAAGCTCATAAAATGAGCAATATACAACTTTTGGCACATGTTTTGACTTGTCCGGAAACAAGATATTCTCAATCACTCTAAATCGAAAACAATGAATAAATTAAACGTATTTTTCACCTGTGCATTCCTCGTTGCAGTGGTTCAATTCGGATCAGCACAAACCATTGTTGGTTCAGCACATGATTTTTCAGGTCAGAGTTGGAACACTACTACAGAAATCTGTATTGTCTGCCACACCCCGCACAATGCCGACATATCTGTGGCCGACGCCCCACTGTGGAACCACAGCCTTTCAGCAGTGGCAACCTATACACTGTATGCCAGTGGCACAATGAACTCAGTTCCGGGTCAGCCCGACGGAAGTTCAAAACTTTGCCTGAGTTGTCATGACGGTACCGTTGCACTCGAGAATTTTGGCGGAGTCACTTCAGGTACAAATTTTATGAGCGGTGATGCTTTGATTGGAACTTCTTTGAGTAATGACCATCCTATTTCAATTGATTACGATGCCGCATTGGCACTCGCCGATGGCGGACTTCATAATCCAGCCACAACCTCATCAGGATTGGGCGGAACCATTGCTGAGGATATGCTTATTTCAGGAAAAATGCAGTGCTCCTCATGCCACGATGTGCACAACAGTGCAGTCGGTACAAGCAGCCTGTTGCTGAAATCAAATGCAGCCAGCGCATTGTGTCTGACCTGTCATGACAAATAAAAAAGACATATTCGTTTTATTACGGATATTTTCAGAGGGGCGGAGATTTTCGCCCCTTTTTCCTGCTTAAAGCATATATCAACATATATAAATGTATAATAAGCGGGCGAAAGTTTAAATTTGCCAAAAAATACCCGAATGACCCTGAGATATCTCTTTCTTATAGGTGTGATTGCCATCACCTCTTCCTGTTCCAGAACCACTTATTCAGGAGCAGAAACAGATAACCTGATCATCTTTCCTTCTCCCCCCGACACTGCCAGGATACAGTTCCTGACAAGAATAAGCGGGTCGCAGGATATTACCGGCAACCGCAATTCATTCTCCAGGTTTTTATTCGGGGAGGCGGAAAATATACCGATCAACAAACCTTACGGCATTGCTGTACACAACGGTAAGATCCTGATCTGCGACACTTTTATCCACGGCCTGGTTAAAATCGATATGGCGCAAAATACCTTCGAGCAGTTTATTCCCGGAGGGAAAGGGGAACTGAAAGTTCCTGTAAATTGTTTTGTCGATGAAAAGGGATACCTCTACATCGCTGATTCGGAAAGAAAGCAGATTGTTGTTTTTGATGATCAGGGTAACTATTTCAACAGCTTTGGTGAATCAGAGAATTTTAAACCGGTTGATGTTTTTGCCCATGACAATAAAATCTGGGTTTCAAACCTAGCCGGTCATCAGGTACATGTCTATTCAGGCGACTCCACATTCGAATTACTTAACACTTTCCCGGAGCCGGGTACAGGGGAGACCAGCCTGTTTTCGCCTACCAACCTGTTTGTTCACGACAGCAATGTTTATGTAACCGATTTCGGCGATTTTAAGATCAAGAAGTATTCATTCGACGGCGAATTTATAAGTTCATTCGGGACCTACGGGCAGGGAATTGGACAACTGGCAAGGCCCAAGGGCATCGCTGTTGACCGGGATGCAAATCTTTTTGTTGTTGATGCCGGTTTTGAGAACGTTCAGATTTTTAACCGTGAAGGCAAACTGCTGATGCATTTCGGTGGCAGTTACAAAGGTCCCGGCGATATGTGGTTGCCGGCAAAGGTTGTTCTCGATTACGACAACCTCAGGTTTTTTGAAAAATTCGTTGATCCCGCCTATAAATTAAAGTACCTCGTTTTTGTGACCAATCAGTTTGGCCCTGATAAGTTCAACGTGTATGGTGCTGTTGAGCCTTTAAAAAACTTTAAGTCTGAGAAATCACAGGCAGGCGGAAAGAATATAAAGAAGCCGAAAAAGAGAAGTAAAGTCAAACAACCCATGTTTTAAAAGTCAACAGTTTTTAATCCGGATTTTAAGCAAAAGAAATTTTGAAGACATTAATCCATAAATCATTTAAACAAGGCAGGATGTTCCTGCTTTTTGTGTTGATGATTGTTATGGTATTTCAATCGGGATGCTCTTCAACCAATCATTATAAAATTCTCTCCTTCTTTTTCGACGGTGTTCCTGATCCTTCTGCAGGGGATTTGCAAAAAGGGGATTCAATAAAAGCAGTAGATACAACTTCATTCGCCCAGAATGCCGTGAACAGGCCGGTTGATATGACGCATCTTCATCCCCCGTATAAGGATAAGCAGTGCAGCACCTGTCATGATCAGGGAAGTATGGGAAAACTCAGGGTTGCGCAGCCGGGCCTTTGCTACCAGTGCCACGACGATTTCGCCAACCGTTTCAAAGTCCTGCACGGACCTGTTGGCGGGGGGCAATGTACCATGTGCCACAGTCCGCATATGTCAGTAAACGAAGCGTTTGCAATCCGCACTGGTCAGGATCTCTGCCTTCATTGTCATGAAACAGACCAGGTTATGGCAAATGAATCACACAGGGATATAGGTGATACCGGCTGTACCAAATGCCATAACCCGCATGGGGGAAACGACAATAACCTTTTACGCTGAAAGGATGAAAGGACCCGGTAAATACGCGCTGATGCTGCCGATTCTGTTGGCCTTGTCGATTAATGCGTATTCTCAGAACGGGAATAATGCCCTGTATTTCTGGAAATTTCATGCTGTTTCGGGTGAAGCCAGGCTGAACGGCCTTTACAGGGAGCAGGAAAGGACAGGTCGTGATTTCAACGAGTATCAGAAAAGTGCTTACCTGTCGGGCGGATTGATGCTCAATGCACAAAGTTCCATACTGCACCAGAATTTCCTGATGCTGAACCTCAATGCCGGATATTTCCCGGAAACGAGCCGCGACAACTTTATTGTAGTTCCTGACCAGTCTGAAGTCCGGACAACGAAGAAACTCGGATTCGATGCCACTTTTCTGAAACATAAGAAAATCACACTCAACGTATTCGGAAATTATGATGAGAGTTATTCTTCGCGCGAAAATCTTACCGATATAAAGTCAGTGAGTAAGATTGCAGGGGCTGAGCTGGGTTACAGCAACAGCTACCTCCCTTTATCGATGAAAATTCAACGCAGGAACTGGAATGAGGAGGAGATAAAGACAGGAAGAAAGTACTCACTTGACCAGAAATTATTTGAAGCCCGGTTGTCGAGGTCATTTTCAAAACGTGATAAAAGTGAACTTAACTTCTCACACGATGAAAATGTAAACGTGAACCAGAACTTGCTGCGGGTTGCCAGCACCATCGATCATATTGAGTTTTTCAATTCATTGTACCTGGATTCCGGTCATGATTACAATCTCATTACAAGGGTTTCTGATTTCATCCAGTCGGGGAATTCGGACCTGAACCGTTTTCAGGCCAGCGAATATCTGCAGTTTCAGCTACCCTTGAACTTGTCGCTTTACAGCAATTATAATTTTTACAACATCACCCAGCAATCGGGCGACCTGAAGCAACACAGTGTAAACTCCAGTTTAAGTCATAAACTATACAAAAGCCTTCAATCCGCAATAAATCTGGATGTCAATAGCATAAAACATTCTGTATATAAGGAATTCAATACCAAAGCGGGGATTGAACTGAACTACTCCAAGAAGATTCCGACCGGACAGTTTATGATGTCCTACCGGTTCGACCGCTATCACCAGGATTATACTTCTGATCCGGTAGAACTGAATATAACCAACGAGCAATATACCTTGTCCGATAGTAAAATTGTGCTTCTCAGGCTTCCCGACGTACATCTTTCCTCTGTTGTGGTCAGGGATATAACCACAACGCTGACTTATCAGAACGGACTGGATTATATATTGATTGAAAGAAACAGGTACATTGAAATCAGGCGGATCCCCGGAGGTGCTATCCCCGACAACGGACCTGTCTTCATTGATTACACGGCAAATCAGCCGGGTTCTTACAGCTACGATGCGAATGCACATGTCTTTACCTCTGGAATTTACCTGCTGAATAGTCTGCTGTCATTAAATTACCGGTTTTCGACGCAGGACTATTTAAATCTTGACAGGACCGAGTTTGTTACATTAAACTATTACACCCAGCATGTTTTCGGATTCAGACTCGATTTTAAGTTTATTAACGCCGGAGCGGAATACGAGGATTATAAAAGCTCTATTCTACCATACAGGATGCTGAAATATTATGTGAACTTCCAGAAAAATCTGGGAAGTAAGGCAACGGTAATGCTGAACTGGAATATGCAGGATTATAAAATGCTGGATGAGCCCGTCATAAAGTACCAGAAATACATGGACCTTACCGGTAGGGTAACGTATTCCATTTTCAGGCAAACTAGTTTCAATACGGATGTGATGTACAGGAAGCAGACTGGCCGGGGCATCGAACTTAACCTTCTGACTGCCAGGAGTGAAATTACATCCTCGGTCAACAGACTTTACTTTTCACTTGGAGTTGAACTTTACAGGCGTAATTATGTGGGTGAAAGGATAAATTTCAAAGGTTGTTATGCAAAAATTGTCAGAAAGTTCTAATCATGGGAAAATCTCTGTTTATATATTCACTCCTGCCTTTTATATCCCTGTTCGGGTTGGTATTACAGGAGTCCGTTGATCTTACTGGTAACAGCGAAGTCAAAGACCAGATCCACTCAGGTCTGGTTACAGAGGATCCTAAATGCCTGGATTGTCACAGCGATCTTATTGAAAGTGCGTTTCAACACAAGCCGGCATCGGCGTCATGTTCTGAATGTCATCAGGTGAACATAACCGATCATACCGTGAATGGTGCAAGGGGTTTAATGCTCAGCGCTGAGGTTCCTCAGTTATGCTATTCCTGTCATGGTGATCTGAAGCAGATTATTGATACTTCCAAAAATATCCATCAGGCAGTACTTGCTGAGGGTCAATGCACCATTTGCCATTCGCCGCATTCTTCTGACGAGAAAAAGCTGCTCGTTACCGGGCAGAAAAAACTTTGTCTGAGTTGTCACAATAAGGATATTTCGGAAGATGGCAAAAAAGTGGTTAACATTAAAAAACTGATTTCTGTAAGCAAGGTCATACATCCACCGGTTGAGAACAGCGGATGTGTTGTCTGTCATCAGCCCCATGCTTCATCAAACAATTATCTGTTAATCAGTGCTTTCCCGAAGGGTAATTATGCGAAGGCAACCCTGGATAATTTTGCTTTTTGCTGGGAATGCCACGACAGCGATCTGCTTGAGGTGTCAAATACTACCTCTGCGACCAACTTCAGGGATGGTGACAGGAATCTGCACTTTGTACACATGAATGCTGAAAAAGGGCGGAGTTGCGTCATGTGCCACAATGTCCATGCTACAATGAATGAGCATCTGATTGAAACCAAAGTGAAATTTGGTGAATGGGAATTGCCGGTGAAATTTACCCCTTCCGAAAAGGGTGGATCCTGTTTCCCGGGGTGTCATGCTGAAAAATCATACAATAACGTTGATTGAGAGATTTTTTTGTCTGCATCAGCGCGATTAGCAAGGTTAAAATTTAATGGTAATATTCCGGAAATCTTTCCCGGTATTATCATTGCTTCAAATGGTTGAACCTAAATCTGGTTCCGCTGTTTTAAGTAAATCATTCTGATTATTTTAGAAAACAATCATGTTGTCTCATCCATCCGTGGATACACGGGGTATTTTGGTGTTGGCCAGGAAATTGTTATTTCCCGGCCTGCTGTTGTTTTCTTATTGTATCAGTGCACAAAAGCCAAAGGAAATTCCTGAGAATTCAGCCTACGACATCGCCATCAGGAATGCAGATAATCTGCTGATGGCAGGATCTTACCTTCGTTCCATCAATGAATATGAAAGGGCCTGGGTTCTTTATCCCCGGCAAAAGTATCCTGAAAAGAAGATAGATCAGATCTATAAAACCATAGCCAATCTGCAACTTACGCCCAGGTTGTTTGGTGAAGCGGTTAAAGCCGGTGACAGTTGCTTCAGTGCCGGAGATTATAAAAATGCCAATATTGCTTATTTTAATGCGGTTAGCCTCAATCCCGATGATGCTTATGTAAAGGAGAGACTGACCCTTATTTCGAAGCAATTCGATGATCCTGAGAATGAAACCAGGTACCGGATAGTCCTCATTCATGCCGGAAAATCGCTTGAAAAGTCGCACTTTGCCAGGGCTGTCGACTTCTACCGACAAGCCCTTCTGATGAAACCTGACGAAACCTGGCTGGTCAGAAAGATAGATGAAGTGAATGCCCTCAGGGATAAGAAAGCTTCAGCCATGGATGCTTATACCAGGCTGCTTGATGAAGCTGACCATCTCCTGGAGCAGAAAAAGCTGGCTGAAGCCCGTGAAGAATATGTAAAGGCATCATCAATAAAGCCTAAGGAGAATTACCCGGCTGCGAAAATATTCCTGATTGATCATCTGCTGGCATTTGAATATACGGGTCAGCAAACCTATGCTTCCCTGATAAAGGATGCGGACATGTTTTACAAACTGGAGGACTTTGAGAATGCAGGAATTCATTACCAGCAGGCATTGAACCTTCAGCCCGGCGAACAGCATCCCAAAAATATGCTCAGGAAAATTACACACAACAATATTCATGGTGACACCTATCTTTCGAGTTATGAAAGCCCTGTAATCAATGCCGATATCCTGGCAATGGCCGGGGATAATGAGGCTGCCGTGATCGGTTACCGCCGGTGCCTCGATCTGTTTCCCGATGATCCTTATTTGTTGTCCAGGATAAAGGAATTGTCCAAAGTATCGGGTGATGGCAATGGTCCCCGTGATGCCTACCAGCTGGCCGTTGAAAATGGTGAAAAGTCTATGGCTTCATTAAATTACAGCAAGGCATTGACCGAATTCAGATACGCTTCCAGGTTAAAGCCTGATGAGTCATACCCGAAAGCAAAGATGGAAGTATTGCAACAGCTGATTGCTCAGGAAACAGCCGAAAAACAGAATGCTTCCGCCGAAACTGCGCACATCGGAAAGGAAGAAGCCAAAGAAAGTCCGCCTGTTTTGCCGGTTGAAAATCAATCTGAGCCAGCAAATGCTCCTGTTGATCAGCTTCAGGGGGAGGCGGTTGCCTTGTCGGACAAAAAATCCGATAACATGGTTCTGGTACCGGATAATTATCAGGCTCTGATTGATTCAGCGGACCATGCTTTCGCTGAAAAGAATTACACACTGGCAATCAGCGCTTATGATGCTGCGTTGAAATGCAGGCCCGAAGAAAAATACCCCCGTGAGAAAGCGGTGGAATGCAGGTTGCTGATCGATGAGTTGAACAGAGCACAGGATGGGTACGCTCAGCTTATTGCATCTGCCGATAATTATTTCAATACCAAGGATTATCAGGCGGCTTTGAAAGCCTTCAGTGCTGCCCTGGAGATCAGGAAGGAAGAAATTTACCCGAAGCAGCAGATTTCGGCCATCAATGCCATCATGGAGAAACAAAAAGAAGTACTTGTCGCTGAAGCTTCAAAACCTTTGGAGATGTCCCCGGTGAATGCAAGTTCTTCCGGAAAACCCGGGCCGGAAAAGGTTACACCCCCGGAAAAGAAAACCCGCACGAATTCACCACCGGTCAAACAGCCGGGTACTGACGACGGGAATTACAATAAGGCCATTGAATTTGCCGATAATTCATACAATGACAAGAAATATGCCCAGGCACTGAATGGCTACAGCGCTGCACTGAGGCAGCGGCCCGGCATGAAATATCCTCAGGAAAGGATCGACCTGATCAGAAATCTGCTGAAAGTCTCACAGGATAAGTACAATCAGATCATCCTTGCCGGTGATGATGCTTTCGTTAATGAGGATTACACAGGAGCAAAAGACCTCTATGAATCCGCCCTTGAACTGATGCCCGGGCAAAAATATCCACAGGCACGGATTTCCGCCATCAATGCCATTGTCGGCAAGCAACTCGCTGCGCGGGAGGGATACAATCGGGCCATTGTTTTTGCCGATCAGTCCTTCGACGCGGGGAATTATACGGAAGCCTTGTCGGGATATCAGTTTGCTTCCGGTTTGTTGCCCGGGGAAAGTTACCCAAAGGAGAGGATTCTTGTCATCAATAACCTGCTCGGGCAATCAAAGGAGCAGCTGCTCAGTTATCACAAAGCCATTGCAGAAGCCGATCGTGCCTACCAGGCCATGGATTATCCCAAAGCACTCAGCGGATACGAAACAGCGCTTTCCGTCAGACCTTCGGAAGTGTATCCGAAACAAAAAATAGCCGCCATCAATGTTACGCTGGGTCAGCTGAAGGCAAGGAAGGATAAGTATAACACCTGTGTTGAAAACGGAGATCTCGCTTTTGGAGAAAGGGATTATGTTGCGGCAATTACAGCCTATAAAGCTGCACTGGATGTTTATCCTGCCGAATCATACCCGAAAGAACGAATTGAAGCGGTAAATGCAAAGCTGAAAGATCTGAAAGTGATCCAGGATAACTATTCCAGGGCTGTTTTCATGGCTGAAAAGGCACTGGCAGCCAAAGATTATTCGTCGGCAATGGCATTTTTTGAAACG
Source organism: Bacteroidota bacterium (assembly GCA_009773455.1). Classification (GTDB taxonomy): domain Bacteria; phylum Bacteroidota; class Bacteroidia; order Bacteroidales; family Lentimicrobiaceae; genus Lentimicrobium. The sequence continues at coordinate 91,345 of WSXU01000028.1, forward strand.
GCTTCCGGTTATAAGCCGGATGAAATATACCCCAGAGAACGGATATTGGAGATCAGCCGTATTATTGCCGGAAACAGGGAGAAACTGGACAGACAATACAACGATTACCTTGGGCAGGCTGAATTATTTTTTGCCGGCCAGAAACTGGAGGAAGCACAGAAAGCCTATAAAATTGCATCCATGATAAAGCCTGAGGAGTCTTATCCGAAACAGCGGGCTGATGAAATTGCTTTACTGATCACTCAAAGGGCCGGAATGATCAGGGAATCCTATAACAAGGCCATTGCTGAGGCAGATAAAGCATACAAATCTCTCATACTTGATGAAGCGATCAGACTGTATACCAGTGCCCTTGAAATCAAACCCGGAGAACCTTATCCCGGACAAATGATTTACAGAATCAGAAAATATATGATGCAAAACTCAGTGGTGGAAGTAACCTCTGAGCAATTTGTTTTAAAAAACAATTCGGAAAAATCATTCAGTTTCAAACCTGTTGATGTGAGGCTTCGCAGTAAGAATTACCTTGTGATAAGGGCACGGAGCAGCAGTGCTATTCAGCCAAAACTCTATGTTAATTTTGGTCGTGACAAAATGAAGAACGGAGGTATGGTTCTGAAAACCATCAATTCAGAATTGATTTATGATTTCGTTGTGAATGTCAGTATGCAGGATAAATGGTTCAGGGAGGATAACAACTGGCTGAGTTTATACTCGGAGAACGGGGATATTGAAGTGTCGTCTATCAGGATTTCACAGGGCAGATAAGCGTGAAGGCTTTCAGTGTATTCCGGAATTGATGTGATAATCGTTTTTCCGATTCTGACAGGAAGGAATTTAGTCTCCATGAGATCATGAGACTGAATTTTATTGAATGCATTTTCTGAGTTACCCGGCGATTTCAAAGATGTTAAAGGAACTTATCCTTTGATGTGTGGCGGAAATCAGTTATCAGGATTTTTTTGTTGCAGGCAATTCAGATAAGGCTGAACTTTTTAATGAACCCCCGGTTAATAGCCTCTGTGTTCTTCGTTGTATCGAAATATCTATATAAATGACTATCTGATTTCTGTTTTCTGTTCCTGTAATTCAGCCATCAGTATACCCGGCATATTGATCTGCAAGGCACTGGCTTTGCTAAATCACTGTTTTTGAATGAAATCACCATGAAAATAATTTAACGCTGAAAATTATGAAAAACTTACTATTGATTAGCTTTTTGCTGGTGGTTTCATTTGTCAGGGCGCAGGTGGCTGTCAATGCTGATGGCTCTTTGCCCGATAATTCAGCCATGCTCGATATAAAGAGTACTGAAAAGGGATTGCTGGTTCCCCGTTTGACACTCGTTCAGCGGAATGCCATTCCAAATCCGGCCAACGGGCTGATGATCTTTCAGTCGGATGGGATTTCGGGCTTTTACTATAATTCAGGGTCTCCTGCAACTCCGGTCTGGACAATAGTTGGAACAGGTTCTGGGTGGAGCCTTTCAGGAAACAGCGGAACATCAGCCGGAACCAACTTTATAGGGACAACGGACAACGTTGCGCTGACTTTCAGGGTAAATAATCAGAACGCCGGTATGATTGATCCTGTTTCCAATACTTCTCTTGGGTATCAGTCGATGCTTGCAAATACAAGCGGCAATCAGAATGCCTCTTTTGGATTCCAGTCACTCATGACCAATACGGCAGGCGTCCAGAATACTGCTGTGGGGTATCAGGCTTTGCGGTCAAATACCAATGGAAACTACAATCTTGGGATTGGGCACAGTGCAATGTATTCAAATACCGTTGGTGACGACAATGCCGGTGTAGGATATTATGCTCTTAATTCAAACATATCCGGTCACCACAATTCGGCATTTGGTAACTTTTCGTTACGGTTCAACACCAATGGATACGGCAACAGTGCTATGGGATTTAATGCCATGTATTCGAATACCTCAGGAGTTTATAATACTGCTTTAGGGATAAATGCGTTGTCGGCCAATACCATCGGGACTGAAAATGTGGCTGCCGGCAGCTCTTCAATGAATGGAAATATATCCGGAAACAACAATGCAGCGTATGGTGCTTATTCATTATACACCAATACTACCGGATCGTTCAATACCGCCATCGGATATCAGACTCTGTACAACAGCACAACAGCATCCTACAATGTTGCCAATGGGTATCAGTCATTATTCTCCAACGTTGCCGGTAGCGAAAACACCGCATCGGGATTTCAGTCGCTTTACAGCAACACTTCAGGATATAGCAATGCAGCGGCAGGGATGCTGTCGATGTTCTACAATACAACCGGGTATAACAATACGGCATTCGGGGCGAGAAGCTTGTATTCCAACACCTCAGGTCACCACAACACAGCAATCGGGATGATGTCAATGATTGACAATACAGTAGGATATTCAAATACAGCTGTTGGGAATGGCGCTTTGGCCTCAAATTCTAACGGCAACAACAATACAGCTGTTGGAACGGGAGCTTTGGCCTCCAGCTCATCAGGAAATGAAAATACTGCTTTGGGCGTAAATGCCCTGGGGGGTAATAATACCGGTAATTATAGCATTGCCATCGGAGTCAATGCCCTGGGTTCAAGTGCCTGGGGAAATGACAATACCGTGGGGGGTCACGCTGCAATGTACTATAACTTTTCCGGAAATTATAATTCAGCCTGGGGGCGTGAAGCATTGATTAACAGCACCTCTGACCACAATACCGGAATCGGATACCATGCTGCCTATTCAACAACTTCAGGATTTCAGAACACAGCCATGGGGTCTAATTCCCTGGTTAACAATACCACCGGCTCCTACAATACCGCTGTTGGCTATAACACAGGTCCAAACTCAGCAAATCTTTCCAATACCACAACTCTTGGTATTGATGCCCGTGCCACCGCCACCGACCAGGTGCGCATAGGCAATGTTTTTGTCAGTTCCATCGGCGGCTACGCCAACTGGAGCAACATCTCTGATGGGCGCTTCAAGGAAGAACTCAATGAAAATGTGCCGGGTTTATCTTTCATTACTCAGCTCCGGCCTGTTACCTACCGCCTGAACCGCAATGCCATCAACGCTTATCTTGGAATTGAAGCAGCATACAAAGGGGAAACCATGAGTGGAATTACCTCCGGTTTTGTGGCCCAGGAAGTGGAAAAGGCCGCTCAGCTATTGGGGTATGATTTTTCCGGAGTGGATGCTCCGAAGAATGAAAAGGATGTGTATGCACTGAGATATTCTGATTTTGTAGTGCCTTTAGTGAAGGCAGTGCAGGAGCTGAATGAAGAGAATTTGAATCAGAAAAAGCGCATTGCTGAACAGGCAGATGAAATTGCACTGTTGAAAGCCATGTTTGAACAGTTGAAAGAAGAAACTGCCGCCTCGTTGAATGAACTGAAAAATTAAAGTAGATTACAAAATCCTTTGCCTATGAAAAAGATTGGTTTGCTGTTGCTGTTACTCATAAGTTTAAACGCACAATCACAAATTGCCATCAATTCTGACGGATCTGTCCCTGATAATTCTGCTATGCTTGATGTAAAAAGCACAGATAAGGGTTTTCTTGTACCCAGGATGACCCAGGCTCAGAAAACAGCCATTCCCAATCCTGCCACAGGTTTAATCATTTATCAGACAGATGGTTCGATCGGACTTTATTTTAATGAAGGGTCATCTGCAACCCCAAACTGGATAAAGGTTGGGTCAGGCAGCGGACAGTGGACCAGCAGTGGTAACAATATTTACTACAACTCAGGTAACGTAGGTATCGGAACAACAACGCCGTCTGCATTGTTTGATGTTAATGGTGATGCAAAGATTAATGGGATTATTGTTGGTCGGGGTAATGGAAATATTGGCACAAACACTGCTGCCGGGAATGCAGCACTGAGCATCAACGCTACCGGATATGGCAATACAGCCGCTGGAAGCAGCGCACTTTTTATGAATACCCATGGATTTGAAAACTCTGCGTTGGGGTACAATACCCTTTATGCCAATACAAATGGATACAAAAACACAGCCGTTGGCTCTCATGCCCTGTATGCCAATGTTTTGGGATATAGCAATACTGCCAATGGTTACTTTGCGCTTGCTGCCAACACTGGAAATTCTAATACGGCAAATGGTTGTGAGGCTCTCAGAAATAACATTGGTGGAGAAATGAATACTGCCAATGGCTGCTTTTCGCTTTATTATAATTCTTACGGAAGTAAAAACACAGCCACAGGTATGTATTCTCTTTATTCCAATTCAAGCGGCTATTACAACACCGCTGCCGGTACGTGGGCCTTGTATTCCAACACCATCGGGTATTACAATACAGCCACTGGCACCAATTCACTTTACGATAACACTACAGGATCTAGAAATACCGCTACCGGCAATTGGGCTCTTTTTTTTAACACCACCGGTAATGGGAATACCGCCAGTGGTGCGGATGCCCTCCATCGCAGCACTTCCGGGGATAACAATACCGCCCTGGGCTTTGAAACACTTTACTCAAATAGTACCGGGTCGTATAACACAGCCAGTGGCGCTGGTTCTCTCTATTCCTGCACTACAGGAAATCAAAATACCGCTTTCGGCAATCTTGCATCTAGTACAACAACTACCGGCTTCCAAAATACTTCAATTGGTGCATATTCCCTTGTTAGCAATACCACCGGCTCCTATAATACAGCTGTTGGCTATAACACCGGCCCCAATGCTGCGAACCTGTCTAATACAACCACCCTGGGCATTGATGCTTCAGCAACAGCCACCGATCAGGTGCGTATTGGCAATGTTTTCGTCAATTCCATCGGTGGTTATGTCAACTGGAGCAATATCTCCGATGGCCGCTTCAAGGAAGACCTCAGTGAAAATGTTCCCGGCCTCTCATTTATCAACCAGCTCCGGCCTGTCACCTATCGACTGAATCGCAATGCCATCAACACTTATCTTGGAGTCGAAGCTGCTTATAAAGGCGAAGCCATGAGTGGAATTACCTCTGGTTTTGTTGCCCAGGAAGTGGAAAAGACAGCTCAGCAACTGGGGTATGATTTTTCAGGTGTAGATGCTCCGAAAAATGAAAAGGATGTGTATGCCCTGAGATATGCCGATTTTGTGGTGCCTTTGGTGAAGGCGGTGCAGGAGCTGAATGAAAAAATCATGGCTCAGGAGAACGCAATGGAGGAATTAAGGCAAATCAACGAAAAGCTGAGAATGCAGAATGAACAGTTGTTGCAGACCATTAAATAGTGGGTATCGGCTGTTTCATCGAACATGGATATTAAATCCTTTTCAGACATAGGTTATACTTCAACTTTAAATTTAACTGTAAATCAAACATTAACAATATATTAACATTATTTATTTAAAATCATTCTAAATTAGCGGAGCATTTGACCAGCTTATTTTTGACTCCTTCAGAGGATTAAACAAATCGGCAAAATTGAATGCTGGATATCTGAATATTGCCTGGTGTGCAATCGGGTAGCACTAAAGCAGATTAAACTCCGGATCAGAGTTGTTTTCATTTCAACAATATGTTAAATCGACTCAACCCTAACTGTTGAAACATTTGATTTGCTTTATTGGCTGTATATCAAACCATTGATAACAATTGTATAAGTTCTTTGCATCGCAGCTCTGCTGATTTTCTAAAATATCTTACATAACTCTGGTATTGCCTTTGTAAAGCAATATTTCCTTCCCCTTTTCTGAATTATCCCATCTGAAACCGGCCTTTTCCGGTTGCTTTTCCTGTAACCTATTTCATTGAATTGTATATTTTTTTAATCATCCTGAATATGAAATCAAGCCTTCTGGTTTTTCTGATACTTATTACATCCGGCCTTTACGCCCAGGTAGCCATCAACACCGATGGTTCCAACCCCGACAATTCAGCCATGCTGGATGTTAAATCCATCGACAAAGGTTTACTGATCCCGCGGGTGGCCCTTACCGGGACCCTGGATGTTGCAACCATCGCATCGCCGGCCATAAGCCTGCTGATCTACAATACGGCAACGGCAGGTACCTCGCCCGACAATGTAACCCCCGGATATTATTACTGGAACGGCACTTCCTGGGCAACCTTAGCCAACGGCCCCTGGACGGTGAATGGGAATGATATCTATGCCAATATCACCGGAAATGCGGGTATCGGAACCACCCTCCCGGATGATAAACTGCATCTGTTTGATTCAACCAATCTGAGGATATTGATAGAAACCCCTGATAATTTTTATGCCGGTGTCCGCACCAGGAATTCCCAGCGTGAATATTTTATGGGTACCATCGGCGATCGTTGGTCAGTTTTTGATAACAATGTGGGTGGCGAAAGAATCAGTGTGCTTCCGGATGGAAATGTTGGGATCTCTACCACTACTCCGGCTTCATCGGCAGCGCTGGATGTCAACTCTACAACCAAAGGATTCCTGCCGCCACGTATGAACACCACCCAGCGAAATGACATTTCCTCGCCTGTAGAAGGACTGGTTGTTTATAATACAGATGAAAAAGCATTGAATGTATTTAATGGAACAGAATGGTCTTCCATGAAACCTTTTCCGCCCTGCGGTTTTCCGGTCAGGGTCAACCACCTGGCTTCAAGGGGTGTTGCCCCGGTTGATAAATCGGTTACATATGGCACCGTAAACGGTATCCCCGGCGAACCCGAAAAATGCTGGATTACAAGTAATCTCGGCGCAGACCAACAGGCTACGGCAGTTGACGATGCCTCCGAGACTTCTGCCGGCTGGTACTGGCAGTTTAATCGAAAACAGGGGTACAAACACGATGGTGTTAACAGGATACCCAACACTCCCTTGATTAATCCAATCTATGAAAACGCTGACTGGCAGTCTTCTAATGATCCTTGTGCCCTTGAACTAGGTACCGGCTGGAGAATCCCCACTTATTCAGAATGGTTAAATGTGACTTCATTCGGGGCCTGGACAACATTCGACGGGCCCTGGAACTCAAATCTGAAGATCCATCTTGCCGGAGCTTTGGGTGGTTATGGTGGCGGATTAGACTCAAGGGGTGGAGTCGGAGTATACTGGAGCAATACACAAGGTGGCACTGACTCAGGCTGGGCGCTATATATCAATGGTATATATAATTACCTTTTAAATTTTAATATCGGCAAAGGTGATGTCTATACACTTCGTTGCCTCAGGGATTATTGATCTGTTTTGGCTCATTTTTACCTTAACCTGTTTGCCAGCAAATATTCCGCATAGATACATATTTTCCACATTCAGTCAGGCTTATCAGGGGGTGAACATTTGAACTTTAAAAATCAATTTAAGCATTACTTTATGAAACATCTGTTTATTTTTCTTTTCCTGGCCTTCGGCCTTAGCGCCTCATCACAGGTAGCCATCAACACCGATGGAACCGACCCCGATAATTCAGCCATGCTGGATGTGAGCTCCACATCCAGGGGATTTCTGCCCCCAAGAATGACTCACCTGGAACGTGATGCCATCGCTGATCCGGCCCAGGGGCTTGTCATCTATTGCACCGACTGCGGTGAATTGCAGGTGTTTAGCGGAGTTGTCTGGACTAATCTGGCTGGCAGTATGGCCAATCCGGGACTGGCCATAGGTAATAACTACCAGGGGGGTATCATTGCTTATATTCTGCAACCCGGTGACCCGGGATACATTGCCAGAGAGTTTCATGGACTCATTGCCACTCCAGGCAACCAAACTGCTGGCTCTCCATGGGGCTGTTACGGATCCTCAATTACCGGAGCTGATGGCACAGCATTTGGGACCGGCATTCAGAACACCATAGACATCATGGCTGGCTGTGCCGAAACGGGAATAGCTGCAAGAATATGCGGAGACCTTGTTTTGAACGGTTTCAGCGACTGGTATCTGCCTTCAATCGATGAATTGAACAAGCTTTACCTGAACAGGGCTGTGATTGGTGGTTTCGTTAATACCGCCTATTGGAGTTCTTCCGAGACGGATCCAAACAACGCTTGGCTGCTGAACTTCGTTACCAGTGCACAGCTCTCAATCGGGAAGTTCAACAATAACTATGTCCGTGCTGTAAGGGCTTTTTAACCATTTATCAATTTAACCATTTCATAATCACTGTTGTCCGGTAAAAAATATGAGATTCTTCGCTAACGCTCAGAATGACTTTGATTTACATGGTATTTTAGAAGAGGGGGGCTTGGTGGTGGCGTTGCCGCCACCAAGCCCCCCCTCCCGCATGTGCGGGAAAGTGAAGTGAAGAATCTCACGAATAATTTTAAAAGTTTACCGGACGATACTGATTTTATAATTACCGCAAAGCGGACGGAGTTTTGAAAACAGCATTGTATTGCGACTTAGCGGTTTTCTCTGATACGCTGTGGAAAAACAAACTAAAAAGTAACCGTATGAAAAACCTGTTCATTCTATTGTTTCTCACGGCCGGGCTGGGCGCCTGGTCACAGGTAGCCATCAATGCCGATGGATCTTTACCGAATAGTTCAGCCATGCTGGATGTTAAATCCACAAGCAGGGGGCTGCTGCTTCCCCGTATGACGGCTGCACAGCGCGATGCCATTGTATCACCGGCCACCGGATTGCTGATTTTCTGCACGGACAATGGCTTTTATTATTCCAACAACGGGACACCTGCAACCCCGGATTGGGTAATTGTAAACAGCCAATGGCAGTCCGATGCGAATGGGATTTATTATAGTGGAGGAAGAGTCGGGATAGGCACGGCACCTACCATCTATAATCTGGAGGTGCAGGGATCATACCCGTTTCAGCGGATTAAAGCAACTTATGGCTGGGCCGGTATTGCCATAGATAAAGCGGCAGCCACCGATAACGGATATCTTGTGCATCAGCAGGGGGGGATTGATTTATGGGCTGAAGGAACTGTTGGTGATAATAATTTCTGTATTCGCAACTGGGGTTTAGCAAGTGATGCCATGAATGTGAACTGGGCCAATAATAAAGTAATATTTTCAGGCAAAGTCGGAGTTAAAACCGATCCCGCTTATGATCTGCACATCAACTCGTCTGATTACACTGCAGGACATATTACCACTCCATACAACGGATGCACTGCCTTTGAAGTGATCGCAACAAGTACTTCAGCAGGAACATGGGCGCTCTATTCCTATGCTTCTGCTGCCGGCTATGCCGCATATTTTTCGGGTAATGTTTATTGTTCGGGAACCTACCTGCCTTCGGATGAAAAACTGAAAGACAATATTCAACCGATGAAAAACAGCTTGGATAAAATCATGCAACTTGATGTTATGACCTACAATTATAAAACTTCCGGATTTCCGGAGCTTAACCTGCCGTCCGACCGGCAGAATGGTTTCACAGCTCAGAACCTCGAAAGTGTTTTCCCGGAACTGGTGAAGCTGAATCCGGCTAAAAAGGAACAACCGGTTGATTTCAAGGCGGTGAATTATACAGGCCTGATCCCGGTGTTGACAAAGGCCGTTCAGGAGCAGCAGGCTATGATCGAAAACCTGGAAAATCTCAATGCAGAGTTGGTCAAACGCATCGAAAAACTTGAATCCAGATAATCCTGAAGATATTGATATGAAAAAGATTTTGTGTCTTCAGCCTATGATCTTCACAATGTCAGTCAATGTCCGGTTTGCCATCAACACTGATGCCTTAACCCCCGACATTTCAGCCATGCCGGATGTGATGTTTGCCAGCCGGAGTAAGTTATTGCCCGGGTCGACTTCAGCTATGCCTGCAGCCATAGCGACGCAGTCCACCAGGTCGGGTTTCGGGCTCTTAATGAACTTTAAATCCGGCAAAATAAATCAAATGTTCATGCCAGAGCCGATAAGTGCATTCGGCATTATTTCCGTATTAATGCTCCTTCAGACTTTTGTGGCTAAACATTCTTTATCCCGTTTTGTTGTATTCAAATATGTATATAAATGAATATGTAGTTTACTGATTGAATCTCGGCTTTCTCCTTTCTGCTCTTTTATACCCATTCCACTACATTTAAAAATCTCGTTAATAACCTGATTTACAAATAAATAATAATCAATTTGTGCTTGTATGAAAGTCTTGTTTTTGCAAATACTTTTGCTGTTTGCTGTGTGTATTCAGGCCCAGGTAGCAGTGAATACCGATGGTACCTCTCCTGATCCGAGCGCCATGCTCGATGTAAAAAGTACAAACCGTGGTATGCTGGTGCCCAGGATGACCACGGCTCAACGCAACACTATAGCCTCTCCGGCTTCAGGTTTGCTGGTTTTTGACAACGATACCCAGAGTTTCTGGTTTTACAGTGCGGGTTCCTGGCTTGAACTCACCGATCAAAGCTCACAGCAATGGACTGCCAGCGGAAGCAGTATTTACTATAATTCGGGACAAGTTGGTATCGGTGATGCTTCACCCGTATCCACACTGACCGTTGGCGATGGTGATAAGTTTCAGGTTAGCGGAATTGAAGGGGATGTTGTTTTTTCTGATGATAATGCCAACATCCGTTTCCCTGCTACTGCCATTCCAAATAGTCCGATGATCTATATGTTCACAAGCGGAACCCAGAATGCAGACCGTATGGTAATCGGACACTCACCATCATTCCCCACCTGGGGATTGCAATATCACGATACGACCGATATACTCTATATGAGATCATCTGTGGGCCGAAACTTAGCATTCAGGTTAAATCCCGGTTATATCGGTATAGGTACTGAATCTCCGGAATTTCCTCTTGATGCTGTAGGCAGACTGCGTTTGCGCTCCGATGGAAACATGTCTAACTCCCCCGGTATCTGGTTCAACAACCAGACAAATACCTTTAGCAGGGCCTTTCTGGGAATGTCGAGACCCGATTCAACATTGGGAATTTACAGTCAGCATCTCGGAAGATATGCCATTGAATTTGATGTGATGAGGGAGCCAAGAATCGGTATCAATTGTTCCCCGGAAGGTCCTGTCCGTTCAGAACTACATGTTGTACATACCAATCTGGGTGGTCTGAATGATGGTATCAGAATTGAAAACGAGGGGGCCAACCGGTACAATTGGAACCTCTATACCTCTAATAATACCGGGGATTTTGAGTTTTTCTGGGAAGGCTTGGTCAGGGCCAGAATCAACAGCGCCAGTGGAGCCTATACCGCTGTTTCGGATGAAAAACTGAAAACGGATGTAAGCCCGATGAGTGACATCATGGAAAAGCTGATGCTGCTTAATCCCAAAAGGTACCGCTTTGCTGCAGATACCATCCATAAAAGCCATTACAACGGATTTCTTGCCCAGGAAGTGGAAAAAATCTTTCCTGAACTCGTAACCAGCCTTGGCGATGGGGGCAGTAATGGAATTTACACCATGGATTACAGTGGTTTCGGGGTTATTGCCATCAAAGCCATCCAGGAGCAACAGGCAGTCATCGAAAACCAACAACAACAAATTGATGAGCTGAGGTCTTTGATTAATGCAATGCAAAAGAAAATTGAATAAAACTCTGATTATGAAAGGAATATACCTCTTTATAGTTGTCCTGATTCTGTTGGCTGTTCAATCGAAGGCCCAGGTTGCTGTAAATACCGATGGAACAAACCCCGATCCGAGCGCTATGCTCGATGTGAAAAGCACCAGCCGCGGAATGCTGGTACCAAGAATGACCACTGCACAGCGTACCGCTATTGCTGCCCCGGCTTTCGGGTTGCTGGTATTTGACAATACCACCCAGAGTTTCTGGTTTTACAGTGCCGGTTCCTGGGTAGAACTCACCGATCAGGGATCCCTGCAATGGACTCCCAACGGTAGTAATATTTCCTACTCAGCCGGCAATGTTGGTATTGGGGATGCTACCCCGGCCTCAACATTAACCGTAGGAAACGGCGACAAGTTTCAGGTGAGCGGCACCCAGGGTGACGTTACTTTTACCGATGATGAGGCCACCATTCAGTTCCCGGCCACCACCAACCCCAACAGCCCGATGATGTACATGTTTAGTGCAGGTACACAGAATGCTGACCGTATGGTGATTGGCCATTCTCCTTCTTTCCCGAAATGGGGGATTGAATACCATGATAGTTTGGATTTTGTTTATTTCAGGAATTCAGCATCCCGGATAGCGGGCTTCAATCTGAATGGTTCGGTGGGATTCGGAGAGGCTGCTGAGAGTCATGAGGCTACTTTCCATGTTAAAGGGCAGTCTTATGGCAGAACCGCCGTTTTCGGCACTCCGGTCGGATTGGATTTTACCAGCAACAACGTCTCATTTGGTAACGATGCAGGATCTGTGAGGCTTTTTATAGGGAAAAACGAAACGGACAATGGCGAAATCCGATGGAATTACAGTCCGAACCCTTCAGAAGGCTATATGAGTATACTCACTCCGGGTGGTTCACAAACCCTTTCATTGCAGGAGTCAGGCGGAAAGGTTGGCGTCGGCACCACTTTACCCCAGTCAAAATTTGAAGTGTTCTACAACAACAACAATTATGTTCAGCTTGGTATCACCGAAGTTACGGGGAACTACTTTTACCAAAATCAGACTCCGGCCCTTGGATATGGTCAGAGCGCCCTTTTAGCCGTTCGCTACAGGGTTTCATCTACTCCCGGTGCCGGCTATGATTTTCTTTCTTCAGGTGCGGCTATGAAGGTCTATTCAGACTACGGGGATCCCTTTACTTTTGCCATGGCTGCCCATAACTGGAATGACTTCGGAAGATCCGGTGCTGTTTTTGGTGCCGATAATGCTGGCTCATACTTCGGAGCTCTTGCTTACAAAAACAGTAGTAATAACAATTATGGCGGATATTTTACCAGCTCAACCAATGGTGCCGGTAAAGGTACTCTTGCCAAAACCGGCATAGGCATCGGAGCCTGGGGCGAATTGTTTGGTGCCGAAATTCATGGTGAAGTTTATGGTTTGTACGCAGAAGGCGGCGATTACGCGCTCTACGCCGACGGAACCTCCTTTCAGAACGGACCCCAGGTACACCTGCAGCCCAACGGAACCGATCAGCAGACCGTCCTCTATGCCAATGTTTCCACCGATATGACGGTGCAAACCAGTGGCTTTGCTGAGATGAATGCCGGTAAAGCCACCATCACCTTTGATGAATCATTCCGGAATTCGGTTTCGGCTGATTTTCCGGTAGTGGTAACCGTCACACCTGTGGGAGTTTCTCAGGGGATTTACCTTACCGAAACCAATACAACCGGATTCAGCGTAGCTGAAGCCGGTGACGCAAAAAGCAATGTCCGGTTTGCCTTTATCGCCATTGGGAAACGCGCAGGATATGAAAATCCTGTGATACCTTATGAGGTGACCCGAAAAGATTATTCGTCAAAAATCAGCAGGGGTCTGCACAACGATGCCGATATCAAATCGGAAGGTGAGGGACTTTATTACGAAAACGGCAAATTGTCGGTAGGAAAACACCCTTCAACCAATGTGGATCGCATTGAAGCTGCCAGGCAAACACAGCCGGTTAAATAATACGGGCGATAGCCAGGCGTTGTCAAAGCCACACAATCTGAATTAAATAGTAAACCAAACAAAAGAAGAATTTCGGATTAAAGATTTAGTTTCAATAAATTCAATCAATAAGCAGTAAACAAACCGATAATATAGCAAACTATGAGAAACCTGTACCTGTTTATAATCCTGTTCATCGCGCTGAACGCCCATGCCCAGGTCGCTGTCAATACCGATGGCACAGCACCCGACAATTCGGCCATGCTGGATGTAAAAAGCACCACCAGGGGCTTCCTGGCCCCCAGAATGACCCTGGCCCAGCGGAATGCCATTCTCAATCCGGCCTCCGGGCTGGTAGTATTCCAGACAAACAGTTCGCCAGGCCTTTATATTAACTCAGGTACACCAGCCGCTCCGTCGTGGAACCTGGTTGGAACCAACTCAGGACAATGGCTGAACAATGGTACCAGTATTTATTATAATTCCGGTAATGTAGGCATCGGAACCAATGCACCTGCTGCACCATTTCATGTAGCAAACAGCAGCTCAGGGAATGCGGCTTTATTCGGATCAAATATTTTCGGATTTCCCGGTACCACGAGTGTTTCCATTGGCTACGACACCGGTGAATCCCTTTTATATGTCGGGCAGTCTGATAATAATAAAGGCTATCTGATTTGGAATTATAACCCGGATCCGGCCTTAGCCAATTTTTATATAGGCACCTACAGTGGTTCAAACCCTCTGATATTACAGCCATATAATGGTAAAGTAGGAATAGGCAATGGCATTCCATCCGGTATGCTTCATGTGGCAAAAGTCAGTGGTACACCAACAGGAATATTCGGAACGCCTCTAAGTAATTTTAATTCAGTTACCAATTTATCTGTTGGGGATGATGCCGGCACTGCACTTTTATATGTGGGTCAGTCGGAATTCTACAAAGGCTTCCTGAAGTGGAATTATGATCCGACGCCTGCAAATGCCCAATTCTGGATTGGATCCTACAATGGTTCGAATCCACTCATAATTCAGCCGGAGGGTGGTAATGTCGGAATCGGTACCATTACACCTGTTTCCAGGTTGCATGTGGAGTTAGATGACAATGGTCTGACTTTTTCGGGGTATAGTAATATTTATACCAATTATTTTTACCATGCGGAAGTTCCTGTGAATGGTTACGGACAGACTAACTTATATTCTTTCAGAACCCGTACTTCTCAAAACGATGGAGCCGGCTATGCCTATAATTTAAGTAACAGTGCAACGAAGGGCTTTTCCTTTTGGGGTGATCTTTATTCCTTTGGCTTATCAGGATTCAATTACAACGATTATACCCGTTGCGGTGGGATTTTAGGGGCTGAGCAGGGTGGTTTTTACTGGGGATCGCTGGGCTATAGGAATAGCGGATCAACCAGTTATGGTGGATATTTCACCAGTTACACGATCGGAGGCGGCAAAAGCAGCCAGGCAGACATAGGAATTGGCATTGGAGCCTGGGGCGACCTGATGGGTGCCGATATCCATGGAAAGGTTTATGGCATATATGCAGAAGGAGGGAACTACGCGATGTATTCCAACGGTGTAGTCTTTAAAAACAACCTCGATGTACATCTGCAGGAAAATGGAACCGAGACCAATACTGTTCTTTATACCAATGTATCCACCGATGTTACGGTACAGACCAGCGGCTATGCCACCCTGTCGGATGGAAAAGTCAGTATCGATTTTGATCCGGCCTTTGCTGCTGCAGTTTCCACTGAAACACCTGTGGTAGTTACCGTTACCCCAACCGGAAGCTCCAATGGGGTCTATCTGGCTGAAGTTTCGGGCAAAGGATTTAAGGTGGCCGAAAACAACGATGGTAAAAGCTCCGTAACCATTTCATACATTGCCATCGGTAAACGGGCCGGCTATGAAAATCCAAGCCTTCCCCGTGAAGTAATCAGTGCCGGTTACAATCAGAATCTTGCCCGTGGTTTGCACAACGATGCTGATACCCATACCAATGGCGAAGGCCTTTATTATGAGAACGGAAACCTGGTAGTTGGAAAACACGCATCAACTTTACCTGATCCGAACAAGCCTTCTGAAGAATCCGTAAGGCCGAAACCCGGAGTTGCGGCTGTAAACACGCAGAATTCCGGCAGTGTGGATACACCATCCGGTTCACGCGGACAAAAAGGTTCCACGCAAAATGTGCCTCAGGTTAAGAAAGCGATTGAAGATCTTTCAAAGCCTTCAGCAGCAGGTAACCCCTTGCCGGTGAAGGCTTCCGGAGCCGTTAACAGTTCATCAGCCGGTCAATCCAATTGATTGTAAACTAATTTTACTTATATTTGTTTTTTAATAAAGTCAACATGATGAGAAATATTAATATAAATAAACTGAGCGGATTCAAAGGTCTCCGTATGCTCAGTTCTGCAGTCGCCCTGTTGCTCAGCACAAGCCTGCCTGCCGAAAATATTGTTTCTTCCGGTACATCCATCAGGGTGACAGCGGGAACTTCACTGGTCAGCCCGACCGGGTTGACCATTCAGAATGGCGGAACGCTGAATAATCTGGGAACGGTTATATTGGGTGGTAATCTTAACAATCAGAACGGCACTGCCAATAATCTGGGGGCAGGAACACTGGTTATATCCGGGACTGCAGCCCAGACGGTTTCAGGACAGAATATCATTGGCAATCTTACTTTGAACAATGCTGCAGGGGTTAACCTTGCCGGCAATACCACTGTAAATGGTGTACTGACTTTCACTTCAGGAAACATCGTCCTTGGCTCCAATAACCTTTCTCTTGGTACTTCAGCAACAGTTGCCGGAGCGCCTTCAGCAACATCCATGGTTGTTGCCACGGGAAGTGGTCAGTTGAGGAAGTCATTCAGCGCCGCAGGAAGTTTTACCTTTCCTGTCGGGGATAACACCGGGACGGCAGAATATGCTCCGGTTACAACGACTTTTACCGGTGGGTCATTCGGTTCAGGCAATTATCTTGGTGTAAATCTGGTCAATTCGGCCTATCCGGGTGCCATTGGCAGTTATATCAACCGTTACTGGAATGTAACCCCTAGTGGGATCACAGGATTCACCTGCAACGCCACGTTTAAATATATGCCGGCCGATGTGGTGGGCACCGAAAGCCTGCTTTTCTGCCTTCGGGTGAACCCCACCTCTGTGGTTTATTTCAGCGCCACCAATACGGCAACTGACATTCTAACGGCCAATGGCCTCACCGAATTCGGGTCGTTTACCGGTCTTCAGCAGCTGACAAACAAAACACTGAACCTGACTGCTTTTCTCGAAGGGTTATACAATGGATCGGGAACCATGCGCAAGGCACAGAATGAATTTGGCCCTCAGTATCCGGGCCTCACCGCCGATCAGGTGAGCATCGAGTTACACAATTCTGCTGCTTATGCCACTAAAGTTCTGACTGTGAACAACGTTAACCTGAGTACCACAGGTACTACAGCCGTTACACTGCCAGGTCTTTACAGCGGATCTTATTATGTGACAGTACGTCACCGCAACAGCATTGAAACTACCACTGCATCTCCGGTTTCTTTTGCAGGTACAACGGTTAACTACAGTTTTGATGCCCCGGCCAAGGCTTATGGTGGAAACCTTCTCCTGATGGCTGGCCCTGGTTCATATTATGCCATTTACGGAGGCGATGTTAACCAGGACGGATCGGTCGATACCGGTGACTCAACCCCGGTTGACAATGATTCCGCAGCCTTTGTTACCGGTTATGTGGCTACCGATGTGAATGGAGATGCCAGTGTGGATACCGGGGATGTTACCATTATCGACAACAATGGTGCAGCCTTTGTGACTTCTGTGACACCCTGAGTATGATATAAATTCATAATAGGTGAATAGATGATTTATCTTTAAACCAGATTTATTGATGCCCCGGGGATTCCCGGGGCATTTTTTATCCGGAATCAATAAAATGTTAGTCGGTTTTAATTCGGGCATAATTTGTTTGCTTTTTGCTTTTAAATTTCGTATTTTAACATCATTAAAACCTCCTGCCAGGGTACGTTTTAAATTTCCAGGTAATTGTAGCTTCCCGCCTTACTCTTGTTTAACCTTCCCGGTTTCAGGCAGTGTTTCCAGTATTTCGGAATGTTTGATTTATCACATATGGTATATTGAATTTTTAATCCGGATTTTATGAAAGCATTGTTATTATGTTGCCTCCTGGCTGCCGGAGTTGCAGTTGAGGCTCAGATTGCCATCAACACCGATGGCAGTATTCCCGATAATTCAGCGATGCTGGATGTCAAGTCAGCCAGTAAGGGCCTTCTGATTCCGAGAATTGCCCTGACTGGTGCATACGATAATACCACCGTTGTAAATCCTGCCAACAGCCTGCTGATCTTTAATACCACTGCAGCAGGTTCCGGAGAAGATGCCGTAATTCCCGGTTTTTATTACTGGGATGGTCCTGCCGGTCACTGGAAGGGTTTGGTCACTAATGTTACCCAATCATGTGATGTAATGATCGATGGGAACAACAACCTTATTTCCTCGAACAGCAGCAACCAGTCCCTTGAAGGATCCACCAATGTTGTGCTGGGTAACGATGCTTTCGGGGATCTTGGCGGGCCCTCCAATTATGTGATTGCCATCGGGCAGGGAGTTTGTAATTCAGAGTCAACCATGGGTGACGCTTATGTGGTGGCACTTGGGCTGAACACTGCATTCTATAATAGCGGGAAATACCTGAACGCCTTCGGCCCGGATGCAGCCAACACCAACAGTGGCGAGCATGTTAATGCTATGGGTCAGTATGCTGCTTTTGGCAATACTGCTTATTCAGTGAACGCTTTCGGGGTGTATGCAGCCGGTGGGAATACAGGATCAAATGTAAATGCTCTGGGCTCAAGCGCAGCGCAGACCAACCAGGGGGAATACGTAAATGCCATCGGGCAATCGGCTTGCTTCAGCAACACCGGCTTAAATGTGAATGCCATCGGCTATGAGGCAGCTTATAACAACTCGGAGCAGGATGTGAATGCTTTTGGCTTTCAGGCTGCTTTTTCCAACACACAATGGGCCGTAAATGCCCTGGGGGCTGTATCGGCGCGGAACAACACAGGCTATCTCGTTAATTCACTTGGATCACAATCGTGTGAGAATAACAGTGGCAATTCGGTGAATGGGCTGGGTCATTTGTCGGCGCAGGAGAATCAGGGTAGTGAAGTCAATGCTTTGGGTGCCATGTCGGCCCAGTTTAACACAAATCACAGCGTCAATGCATTTGGCAATAAATCGGCGCAGAACAATACCGGCTGGAGCCTGAATGCATTTGGACCGGAGGCTGCCCAATTCAACAGCGGAGGTGGCGTTAATGCCCTTGGGGCACAGGCAGCCCGGTACAACAACGGTGACCACGCCATAGCCATCGGTGAGCGCGCGCTGAACGGGGGAGAGTTCATCAATGAAGGGCCCGGGAATATAGCCATTGGTTACCAGGCTGCTACCAATATCGGTACGGGTTCCAATAACATTGCGATAGGCTTCGATACCCAGCTGATAAACGGGGACTCTTCCGGACAGATCAATATCGGAAACAGCATTGTCAGGGACGAATGGGGAGTGATCCAACTGAAAGACCTGATACAACTTACACCCACCAGTGAACCGGCAATGCCTTCAGCCGGAATGATTTATTTTGACAGTACTTCCAATATGCTCCGGTATTTTAACGGCAGCCTCTGGGTTGACCTCTAGCAACAGACCCGGTATTTCCCATTTTGTCAGAGCCTTACCAGGTTATCTTAATCTTAAAGTGAAAAACGAATTTTAATCTTTAAAAATCAACTGCTTATGAAAAAAGTATTGTTTTTTCTGCTGATGGTTACGGGATTAAATGTTTTTTCCCAGGTCGCCATCAATACAGACGGCACGGCACCCGACAACTCGGCCATGCTGGATGTGAAAAGTACAACCAGGGGTTTTCTGGCGCCCCGGATGACCCTTACCCAGCGAAATGCCATTGTCACGCCTGCGACAGGGCTTGTCGTTTTTCAGACAAATGGCACTCCGGGGTATTACTACAATTCGGGCACACCTGCTGCGCCGGTATGGGCTTTGGTGGGAAGCAATGCCGGACAATGGACAACCAATGGCACCAGTATCTATTATAATCTGGGAAATGTTGGGATTGGAACCGTTGCGCCACTTGAAAAACTGCAAGTCGACGGATATATTCATTTGTCCAACACAACCGGAGGCTATCCCTTTGTCAGATTCAACAACACATACACCGGAGGGAACAGCGGGCTGGAATTTAATGAAAGCGGCGCCAATAAAGCCTGGATATTTTACAACGGTACAAATAATTCGTTGATCCTGAATGCCGATAACGATGGGGGCTATACTCCGGATCTTGTTGTGAGGAATGGAGGAAATATCGGCATTGGGGTTATGACGCCTACAACAAGATTACAGGTTGTTGAAAATGCCCCCGGCTACACAGCAGCATTCGGAGCACCCGTGAGCCCCTGGACTTCAGGTACCAATGTTGCGGTTGGAAATGATAACGAAGATGCCGTACTCTATGTTGGGCAGGCCCCCGGAAGTGAAGGATTCCTGATCTGGCAGTACAACTCCGATCCTGCTTTAGGATACTACAGCATTGGCACCTACAATGGAAGCAATCCCCTGACGCTGCAGGAATATGGGGGTAATGTAGGGGTCCGGACCAATGCACCTGCTGCATTACTGCATGTCGCAGAAGAGAGTCCCGGACACACAGCTATCTTTGGTTCACTGGTGAGTGGATATACCACGGGGACTAATGTATCAATCGGCGACGAGAATGCCAATTCACTGATTCATATAGGTCAGAGCAGCAGCAATAAGGGGTATATCATCTGGCAATACAATTCAACCCCCGCCAACGCCTACTTCAGCCTGGGTTCTTATGGAGGTAGCAATCCTTTGGTTTTGCAGGAAGCAGGCGGCAATGTCGGTATTGATGTTACTTCACCCCTGGCAAAAATACATGTTAACAACACAGCCGGATCCTATACCGGTTTGTTTGGTGACCAGATCGGCGGTTATAGTGGCGGGACAAATTTATCCATCGGGGATGACGCCGCCACATCGTTATTATATTTAGGACAGGGCTACAGCAACAAGGGATATTTAATCTGGAATTACAATGTCACCCCTGCCAGTGCCTACTTCAGTGTAGGCACATATTCGGGTAACAATCCTTTGGTCCTTCAGGATGCAGGAGGGAATGTGGGGATAGGCACAACATCCCCTGTCTCGCGTCTGCAGGTTGATTATAATGCCAATGGACACAGTTACCTGGGCTATAGTTCTGTTTTTTCAGCTCATTTTTACCATATTGAACAGACAGCTGAAGGTGATGGTCAGGCAGGTGTTTATGCGTTAAGATCACGCAGCACCCAGAATGATGGTATCGGGTATTCGGTGAATACCTGTAACTCAGCCATCAATGGATATTCTTTCTGGGGTGATCTTTACACTTTTGGGACCAGCGGATTCAATTACAATGATTATACGCGTTGCGGTGGTATTTTAGGCAGCAACGCAAACGGGAATTATTGGGGATCACTGGGATATAAAAACAGTGGCGGCACTACTTACGGGGGTTATTTCACCAGTTCCACCAATGGTACCGGTAAATCAGCCGGTCAGGTTGAAACAGGTATCGGCATCGGAGCCTGGGGTGATATGATGGGTGCTGATATTCATGGAAGGGTTTATGGCCTTTATGCTGAAGGGGAAAACTACGCCATGTTCTCGAATGGCGATGTATATAAAAACAGGCTTGATGTGCATCTGCAGGATAACGGAACAGGGACAAATACGGTACTTTATACCAATGTATCAACCGATGTTACCATTCAGACCAGCGGTGTGGCAACCCTTTCAAACGGAAAGGCGAATATAGCTTTTGATCCTTCCTTTGCTGCTTCCGTCTCAACTGAAGCCCCGGTGATTGTTACGGTAACTCCGGTTGGAAATTCCAACGGCGTTTATCTTGCTGATGTTTCCGGAGCCGGATTTACCGTTGTGGAGAACAATGCCGGTAAGAGCAATGTATCAGTGAACTATATTGCCATCGGTAAAAGGGCAGGATACGAGAACCCTAACCTGCCACGTGAAGTGATTGATGCCGGATATACCGGCAAACTGGCAGCCGGGCTGCACAACGATGCTGATACACAAACCAACGGGCAAGGACTTTATTATGAAAACGGACAGTTGACAGCGGGAATACATGCTTCAACCCTGCCTGATCCTAATAAGCCTGCTATTGAAACTATCATGCCCAGGCCGTCAGTACCTTCAGGCGAAGGCATGGGTGTTGAAGGAATCAGTTCAGGAGTTATTGATCCCGGACAGGTTCAGCCAAACGTTCCGGTTCGCCGGATTCCCGAGAACGGGACAATTTCCGGAAAAACAGGAGAACCGGCACAGAACCCGGAGAGGGCTGCTGCCAGAGAACTGCCCGCCATCGAAACAGCTGGCAGTGGCAACGGAAAACCTCAGCCGGTTTCGCAGGCATCGCCTAAGGATGAAAGTGACACGAATAAAAATGGTTCATCTGTCAGCATGCCACCCTATCATCCGGCAAACATCAAATAACTGGTTTAGAATAAGGTATTATTAATCTGATCCACAGCGGATTATAACTTAAAACCATTCAACATGAGAACATTGTCAAAAATCAGGAAACCAACAAATTGTGTATATTTCCTGATGATCATCTCTTCCGTTTTTCTGTTTCAGGATCGTTTGATGGCCGACAATATCATAACTTCCGGCACAACAATGAGGGTGACAGCGGGTACAACCGTGGTAAGTCAGACTTCAGTTACCATTCAAAACGGGGCTACACTCAACAACCTTGGAACCTTAGTTCTTTCAGGCAATCTGACCAACCAGAATGCGTCGGCCAACAGCCTGGGAACAGGAACCATTGTCATGTCCGGAACATCGGTCCAGGCTATCAGCGGGCAGAACATCTTTGGTAATCTTACGCTGAATAATGCTTCCGGGATTACCCTCGGAGGTAATTCCACCCTTAACGGATCAATTACATTTACCAGCGGCAGAATAACCCTCGGATCGAACAACCTGTTGCTGGGAACAGCTGCCCTGGTTGCAGGAGCGCCTTCGGCAACATCAATGGTGGTTGCCACCGGTTCCGGGCAACTGCGAAAGTCGTTCAGTGGAACCGGAAGTTTCACATTTCCGGTTGGCGATGCCATTGGTACGGTTGAATACACTCCGGTGACCGTTAATTTTACTGCCGGCTCTTTCGCTGCAGGTAATTATGCCGGGGTAAATCTGACGAATTCGGCCTATCCGGGTGCTACAGGAAGTTACATCAACCGGTTTTGGGGTGTAGCACAGAGTGGCATCACCGGATTCACCTGCAACGCAACTTTTAAATATATGCCGGCCGATGTTGTGGGTACTGAGAACCTGATCTACTGCCTGCGTATTACCCCGGTTTCGGTGGTGTATTTCAGCGTTGCCAATACTGCATCGGATCTGCTGACAGCCAACGGTATAACAGAATTCGGCACGTTCACCGGAATTCAGCAACTCGCGAATAAAACACTGAATCTTACGGCATTGCTTGAGGGATTATACTTACCGGAACAACGGCAGACCAGATCAGCATTGAATTACACAATCCGGCCAGCTATGCTTCGAAATTGTTTACTGCCGGAAATGTTAACCTGAGCACTACCGGAGCTTCATCCGTTACCATTCCCGGGCTATACAACGGATCATATTACGTTACCGTGCGTCACCGCAACAGCATTGAAACTACTACGGCAACGCCCGTCTCTTTTGCCGGGGGTACCATAAACTACAGTTTTGATGCTCCCTCCAAGGCTTATGGAAGCAACCTCATCCTGATGGCAGGCCCGGGTACCTGGTATGCAATTTACGGCGGTGATGTAACCCAGGACGGTTCTGTCGATACCGGGGACATGACCCCGGTAGACAATGATGCTGCAGCTTTCGTTGCCGGTTATGTGGTAACAGATGTCAATGGCGATGGTTCGGTGGATACGGCCGATATTACCATCATCGATAATAACAGTGCAGCATTCGTAACATCTGCCACACCATAGGAATATTCGGGTTTCTTCAGGTTTTTCATTGAATCAGAACCCTCTGCAGGAATGCGGAGGGTTTTTTTGGTAAAAATGGCTTTTCCAGTTTTACTTTTCGTATGCCATCATTGACTACCTTTGCGGGGTCTTTCCTTCAATCCGGGATTAGATAAACATATTGAATATCAAGTTATTAAGATATGGGTGATAAGAAACTTTCAAAAAATCTGCTGGCCTGGTTTCTCCAGGGCCTGCTTTTTACTGCCCCGGTTTCATTAACGATCTATATCATCTATAAATCCTTCAGGATCGTTGATGGTATCCTTACGGATGTCATTCTAGGAATTTTCGGCTTCAGAATCCCCGGCCTGGGTATGGTTGTGATTCTCGGAACCATTACACTGATCGGATTTCTCGGATCCTCCATTGTTTTCAGGCCGTTACTGTCATATCTTGACAAGCTGATCAGCCAGGCTCCGTTGGTTAAAATCATCTATACCTCCATCAAAGACTTTATGTCGGCCTTTGTCGGCAAGGAACGAAGATTTACAGAACCGGTGCTGGTAAAGGTAAGCAAGGACGCCAACCTAGAAAAAATGGGGTTTATCACCCAGAAAGATCTGTCAAACCTGGGAATACCCAAAGGGAAAGTGGCGGTTTATCTGCCTCATTCCTATAATTTTTCGGGCAATCTGTTCATTGTCCCTGTCGAAAATATAACCCCGCTGGCGGCCCATCCGGCCGAAGTGATGAAATTTATTGTGAGTGCAGGCGTTACCAGTGTTGACAGTAAACAAACACAACATCAGGCGGAGGAGAATGAGTTGTGAGTAAGGAGTAAGGAGTAAGGAGTAAGGAGTAAGGAGTAAGGAGTAAGGAGCTTGCCCGCCGCAGGCGGGTTGGGAGTAAGGAGCCCTGCCTGCGGCAGGCAAGTTGCCCGCCGCAGGCGGGTAAGGATTTTCGTCCCACGTCCCTCGCCCCACGTCCCGGTGAAAAGTCGACAGTCGGCAGTAGGCAGTAGGCAGTAGGCAGTAGGCAGTAAGGAGTAAGGAGTAAGGAGTAAGGAGTAGGGAGTAAGGAGTAGGGAGTAAGGAGTAGGGTGTTTCGTCCCACGTCCCTCGCCCCACGTCCCGGTGAAAAGTTGGCAGTAGGCAGTAAGCAGTAAGCAGTAAGCAGTATGGAGTATGGAGTTTCGTCCCTCGTCCCTCGTCACTCGTCCCTGAGAATAGAAAGAGTCTGAAGTATTGTGTTTTTTACAGGCAGAAGTAGAAAATAATGCATGAATCCATTGGTCGGTTAATGATGGGTTTTCATGCAAAATGGAATGATAATCGAAAATAATATCTGAATGACAAAACCTTTGATACTGATTACCAACGACGATGGCATTCATGCCCCCGGGCTCAGAACCCTGATCAGGGTGATGCGACAACTCGGTGATGTGCTGGTTGTTGCACCTGATAAAGCCATGTCGGGAATGGGCCATGCGGTCACCATAACTTCCCCGCTGAGGGTGCATAAACTTGCCGAAGAAACCGGCTATACAGAGTATTCCTGCACCGGAACACCTGCTGATTGTATAAAGCTTGGACAGAAAGCCATTCTGGGGCGGAATCCGGATCTGATCGTGTCGGGCATCAACCATGGCTCGAATTCTTCTGTCAATGTGATCTACTCCGGCACAATGGCTGCCGTGCTTGAAGGTGCCATGGAAAATATTCCTTCCATCGGGTTTTCGCTGAACGACTATGCGTATGCGGCCGATTTCAGTAAATGTGAACCCTATATCCTATCCATTGCCACGAATGTAATCGATAAGGGATTACCGGCTTATACCTGTCTGAATGTGAACATCCCGGCTGTGAATGGCTCCCCGATAAAGGGAATCAAAGTAGTAAGGCAGGCCATGGCTTTCTGGGACGAGAAATTCGACCAGCGGAAGGATCCGCATCAGCGCGACTATTTCTGGCTCACCGGTATCTTCAGAAACCGGGATGAGGGTGAGGATACCGATGAATGGGCACTCAGCAACAATTATGTTTCGGTCGTTCCTGTTCATTTCGATCTGACTTCCCATAAAACCATACCTTTGCTCAGGGAATGGGAAACGGGCAATCTTGACCATCATTAGATCTCACGGGAAACAATCGGCTGACTTCTTTGTCTTTTGTCATAAACAACCATTCAAAGCAAGCACTTTTAGCTTTTGATATTATTTTTCAGACCTGACACCGGCTATGTGGAAACATGATAATTTCTTTATTGGTGCTTTTGCAGCCCTTATACTGAGCCTTGCTGCTGCGCTCCTGGTCATTGCAACAGCTCCGTTGGTTTACAGGCAGTTTTCCGACTTTCTGCCGCAGAACAAATTTTTGTTGCTCGCTTTCATTCCTTCGATACTACTGATGAGGCAGTATATCCGCAGGCTGCATTTCGAAAAAGCCGGCATGGGTGCCTTAACCATGACTTTCCTGCTCATTATTCTGTATTTCGTATTGCTCGATAAAAGTACCTTCAGCATCTTCTTTCTCAATTTATGAAGTACTATATTATAGCCGGGGAGGCATCCGGCGACCTTCATGCTTCCAACCTTATCAGGGAGATCAGAAAACTCGATGCCACAGCGGAGTTTCGCTGCTGGGGCGGTGACCTGATGGAGAAACAGGGTGCCGTAGTGGTTAAACATTACCGCGATCTGGCATTTATGGGATTTCTTGAAGTGCTGGCTAACCTTAGTACCATTCTCGGCAACCTCACTTTTTGTAAAAGAGATATCATTGATTACAAGCCAGATGCATTGATACTGGTTGATTATCCAGGGTTTAATCTGCGTATTGCCAGGTTTGCCCACAGCCTGAAAATACCGGTCATTTATTATATATCCCCGCAGTTGTGGGCCTGGAAACAATCACGGATTAAGACCATCCGGCGTTCGGTGGATAAAATGATTGTCATCCTTCCTTTTGAGAAGAGTTATTATGCACAGCACGGGGTTGAAGTTGAGTTTTCTGGTCATCCGCTCCTTGATGCACTGGCAGAGAAAACAGCAAGTCCTGTGTTCCCTGCCAACGGGAAAAAACTGGTAGCCCTGCTTCCCGGAAGCAGGCGGCAGGAGATCAGGAAAGTGCTTCCGGTTATGCTATCCGTAACCCGGGATTTCCCTGAGGTTGATTTTGCCATTGCCGGCGTTTCGACACTGGGAGAAGAATTCTATAAAGAACTGATGCCTGATTCGGCTATCCCTGTGGTTATGAACCGTACCTATGACCTGCTGAAACAATCATCGGCTGCCCTGGTAACATCCGGCACTGCCACACTTGAAACAGCCCTGATCGGTACACCTGAAGTTGTTTGCTATAAAGGGGGTATGATCTCATATCTTATTGCCCGTCAGGTGATTAAAGTAAAGTATATTTCATTGGTAAACCTGATTATGGATAAGCTGATTGTCAGGGAACTTATCCAGGGTGAACTAAACAGACAAAATCTTATGACAGAACTCAACCTGTTATTGAATGATACAGCTTACCGGACAAAGATGATTGTTGAATTTGACCGCCTCCGCGAACTTCTGGGAGGAACCGGCGCTTCGGCAAAAGCAGCATTTGCTGTGGTTAACTTCCTTGCCAGGTAATCGTTCGCACACAAGCCAGTTGCCGGTCAATTTGATTTCTCCTTACCTTTGCTCAATATTGTCAAAAAATGAAACATCTGAAATCATCTTTTTTCTTCTCCTTACTGTTTGCAGTCGTAATCATGGTTTCATGCAAAAACGACCAGAAGGCTCCTGTTACTGCCCAACCGGATTCTGTTAATAATCTGCAGGCGGTTGTTCCTTCAACCGATACAACGGCTAATGCTTCCGCTGCCGCTCAGGGTGATTTTGACCAGATTCCATTGGTGGATAATTATGCACAGGGCAAAAAGCAGTTGCCTGAAGCCGATCGTAAAGCTAAGATGTTCGAGCAGATCAAATTCAGGGGAAAGGGTGCTGAAGAAAGAAAACTTGGAATTCAGATGGCTTCAAAAGGTGACCTGAATGGTGCCATTGAACAATTTTCCAAATCGATAGAAATATTCCAGCGTAATCCCGATGCTTATTTTTACAGGGGTAAAGCGAAATGGGAATTAAAGGATTACAAAGGGGCTGATGAAGACTTCACCCAATCGATCCGGATAAGGCCGATGCAGGCTGCCTATTACTATTACCGCGGACAGATGTACCTGGAATTGCAGCGTTATTCAGAGGCGCTTTCCGACTTCAGCGCCACCATTGAACGGGCACCCAACTATACCGATGCCATTAATTATAAGGGTGTTGTGCTTGCCAAACTTGGCAAACACCAGGAAGCCATTGCCGCTTATGATGAAGCCATTGCCAAGGTGCCGACCCATGCGCTGGCTTATTATAACAAAGGGACTTCACTTGCTTCACTGAAGAAATTCAACGAAGCAGATGATATGTTTACCCGGTCGCTGAACCTCGACCCGGATTATACCCAGGCTTATGTAAACCGCGGTAATTGCCGTTTCATGCTTGAGCGGTTTATTGATGCCACCGATGACTATACCAGGGCAGTAACCAGACAGCCCGGGAATGCCGAAACCTATTACAACCGGGCCTTTGCGTACCAGCGAACCGGCAAGAAAACCGAAGCCTGTGACGACTGGAAGAAAGCGGTTGAACTGGGCCATCGCAATGCCGTCAATATGCTGGAGAAGTATTGTAAGTAAATCGTTTCTTTCCTGCGATTGAACAATAAAATATATTTGCAAATCATCTGCTGATTTATTATATTTATAAGCCGAAGAAATAAACAGTAAAACCATTTACTGGCGGCTTATCAGATTGAAAACCTGGACCCGTTTCCCTTTTGTGAGAATGCTTTTTCCGCTGCTGGCGGGAATAGTATTGTATGGCCTGTTTCCGGTAAATCCACGCACAGGCATTGCTTACCTTTCTGTTGTTTCCTCCCTGTTTTTGCTGCTTGTTCTGGCCGGATTAAGGATTAAAGTTTATCGTTCCAGGTGGATTTTCGGCCTTGGAATGAATGGATTCTTCGCAGGTCTGGGTTATTTTTTATCCCTGATCAATAATCAGCAGAATCATGCCGCACATTTCTCGTATTTTACAGCCAATGAAAAGGTTATTTATACCGGAGTCCTGACTGAACCGCCTGCTGAGCGCGAGAATTCATACAAATTCCCGTTGGAGATCAAGAAGGTTTATACCAATGGAAAGCAATTCCGGGTTAAGGGTAAAGTGCTCGCTTATGCACAGAAAGATCAGCTGATTAACACCCTGGATTATGGATCGGAAATTTTGTTTTCTATCACCCCTGAGCCTGTCCGGAAGCCATCGAATCCGGGAGAATTCGATTATGCCCGGTACCTGGCGGTAAACAATGTTTTTCATCAGGTATATTTCGCAAAGGGTGGTTTTTCAAACAGCGGAATCAACAAAGGCCAATGGCTGAAAAAGTTTGCGCTGCAGGCCCGCAGCCGCTTGCTGGAGATGATGAAACAAAACGGCATAACCGGACGGGAGTATGCTGTTGCAGCCGCTTTGCTGATCGGTTATGATGATCTCCTTGATGCAGCGCAACGTCAGGAATATTCGGGCGCCGGTGTTGTTCATATTCTTTGTGTATCTGGACTTCATGTCGGGATTGTATTTCTGATTGCCGATTATCTGTTCTTTTTTCTGCGGAAGCAAAAGAAGGCAGTCTGGCTCAGGCCGTTGCTCATTATCCTGGTTATCTGGCTTTATTCCGTAATCACCGGGCTGGCTCCCTCGGTTCTGCGGGCATCGCTGATGTTTTCACTGATTACCATCGGAAAATCACTCAACCGGCAGTCGCATACCTTCAATACACTGGCAGCTTCCGCTTTTATCCTGCTTGTGATCAATCCGGCGATGCTTTATGATCTTGGCTTTCAGCTATCGTACGGGGCGGTGGCGGGAATCGTCGCTTTTCAGCCACACATCCGCCCGGTTTTTATTTCAACAAACAAAGTGACCTCCTACATCTGGGGGATGATCAATGTTTCCATTGCCGCCCAGTTACTGGTTACTCCCATCTCTATCTATTATTTTCACCAGTTTCCCAATTATTTCCTGATCGCAAACCTGATCGCTATTCCGCTTTCGGGCGTGCTGATCTATTCAGGGGTCATCTTTATTTTCCTGTCCTTCATTCCGCTGCTGGGGAAAATAACTGCCTCCCTTTTAATTCTGCAGATTAAACTGCTCAACAATTCAGTGGCGTTTATCGAAGGCTTGCCCGGGGCAGTCAGTCATAACCTGTATCTGAATCCCTTTGCTACCATTGTCTTGTATCTGTTGCTATTCTCCTGTTTTTTCGGATTCCTGTATCGAAAGCGGATCTGGTTGTATCCGGCCCTCACAGCCTGCCTGTTGCTTGCCGCTGATTATTCCTGTGTTGCCCTGAGCAGGTCGGCGCAGCAACGGATGGTTGTTCATTCTTTAAAGAAACATTCAGCCATCAGTTTTACCAGCGGAAGAAATCAGCACCTGATGGTCGACTCCCTGGTGATGACTGATCCTTCACTGCTTAACTATCCTTTAAGTGGTTCCAGAATTAAATCGGGTATAAAGGAGATTTCATACAGCTGTCTGGACGCTGGCCTGCCAGAAAGGCAAAAGTTACCCGGGCTGAAAATATATTCAAACGGTTTTTTTATTTTCAATGGCAGGAGGGGAGTCGTTGTTACCCAATCAACGACATTGCCTGAATCGGGTAAGCACCTGAAAATTGATCTCGTGATTCTGACTTCTGATACCCGGCTGAAACTTCAGAAACTGAAGGAATTTTTCCCCGGTGCCCGTTTTATAGCGGATGCTTCAAACTCTTTGCGAAAATGCAAATCGTGGGCGGAAGAGGCTCAGAAATCAGGACTGCTGTTTTATTCTGTGAGGGAATCGGGTGCATGGGTGTGGGATGTAAGGTGAGTTAGATGTTGGGCGTTGGACGTTAGGCGTTTGAGGTTGGGTGTTCGGAGTTTGACGTTAGGCGTTTGAAGTTCAAAGCCCTTCGGGCGTTCAATTGTTCAAATGTTTAATGCTTCGCGTTCAATGCGCTTCGCGCGTCCAGGGTTGGAAAGGGTGAACAAAGCGACTTAAGCGAAAAGAAGCGACGTAAGCGAGGGAGAGAGGGAGCGACAATGCGACTTAAACAATGGCATGATTATGAGTCAAATGGGCTCTAATCCCGGCAAAGTGACCGGGACAAGTTGTGCCTATTGTGGTAAATTTTTTCAGTTCAAATGTTCAATGGCTGTGCCGTTCAAAGCCCTTCGGGCGTTCAATGTTTGACGTTCTAGGTTTGTTGTCGGGCGTTTGAGGTTGGAAGGAGCGAGGGAGCGACTTAAGTGAATGAATCGACTTAAGCGAAAGATAGCGACTTCAGCGGCAGTTAGCGATTACATAATTAAAAGTCAAATGTGCCCAAATGTGCCTATGTGGTGATCTTTTTCTATTCAATTGTTCGATTGTTCAATGCTTCGCGTTCAATGCGCTTCGCGCGTCCAGAGTTGGAAAGGGTGAACAAAGCGACTTAAGCGGAAAGAAGCGACTTAAGCGAGAGAGAGGGAGCGACAATGCGACTTAAACAATGGCATGATTATAAGTAAAATGTGCTCTAATCCCGGCAAAGTGACCGGGACAAGTTGTGCCTATTGTGGTGAAAATACGGGGTGTGAAGTAGAGAAGGATTGTTGGGTGCGACATTATCTGAACTTCAGACATAATATCGTCAGTACCTGAGGTAAAGCAGTATCGGCAGATGGTCGCTGAAACCTCCCAGGTAGGCCGGGCCGTTGAACGTTCTGAAAGGTTTGGTGCCGTTAAAATTACGGTCATCCTCCAGCAGGAAGGGCGCCCTGAAAATTTCTGCTTCCTTTTCTGACACTCTGAGCCCTGTTTTCCTGTTCAGCAAAGCTGAGGAAACAATAAACTGGTCGATGATGCTCCACTCTTCCCTGAATTTGTGAGAACCAACATCCCATTTTCCCATCAGGCTGTACATCAGATTATAGAGATAATATCCAGCAGAATCGGGCTGACCATGCCTTGCCTCCAGGTGAACCGAAACACTCTCATCCGACGGCTGATCGTTGAAATCTCCGGTGATCACAATCAACGCTTCCGGATCCCGCCTGGCAATAGAATCGCTTACTGATTTCAGCAACAGGGCGGCATCCCTTCTTTTCGGAATGGTTGCTGCTGCCCCGCCATATTTCGATGGCCAGTGGTTGACAAATACATGCAGGGTATCCCCGTTCGGAACAAGTCCTTTGACATAAAGAATATCACGCGAGGTTGCCACACTGTCCCCCTCAAAAATCAGCGGAATAGCCCGGTGGTAAAGTTCCCGGAAACGGTCGGGACGATAAATCAGGGCAACATCAATGCCGCGTGCGTCCGGTGAATCTTCGTGGACGATCCGGTAACCGAAGGGTTCGAGCGGTGTTCTTTTCAGCAGCTGAATCAGGGCGAACCGGTTTTCGAGTTCACACATCCCGACGATTTCGGGAGGCCGCCAGCCCCCTGCACTGATGATCACCTTTGCGGTGTGCTGCAGCTTCCTTTCAAATTTCTTCCACGTCCAGCCCCGCATACCCTGCGGGAGGAATTCATTATCATCTTTCAGACTATCGTCGAAAGGGTCATACATGTTCTCCAGATTATAGAACATGATCTTAAACCCGTTGCCCAGCCCTGTTTCATCCTGGGCTGCCGGTCTGAGACTGAGGATAATTCCTGCAAGGATCAGTGTTCCTGTCAGGAAGTCTTTTGATCGCATGCGTGCCTGCTTTGCTGATTCAAACTTAATCAAAATCAGGGAAATAGTCAACAGCAAGTTGTCAACAGTTGTGAGTCGCACCGGCATTGACAACAAATCTGATTCTTTTTGTGAATCATGATCTCTGCCTGATAAACACATTCCGGTTTAATTGATGCTATTTAAAACCTTTCTGAATTACTGCGGTTGCCCGACGGACCTGAATAAGTTCATACTTTTGAAGTGAAGTAGCTCACCTGATTCAATAGTTATGGCAAAAGTTGTTAAAAAGAATTATTACCGGACAGCGCTGCAGTGGCTGGTGCTCCTGATGCTCGGTTACCTGTTGGTGAGACCGGCAGTTGACAAAGCCTACACGGCCGATTTTGAAGCCTATTGTCCTTTCGGTGGACTACAGGCTTTTTCTTCTTTCCTGGCAAACAACTCACTGGCCTGTTCCATGACCACCACCCAGATTGGTATGGGGCTGGCACTGATACTGGGTATCTTTCTCTTCAGTAAGCTGTTCTGCAGTTTTCTGTGTCCGATCGGAACCTTCACCGAATGGCTGGGCCGCACAGGGAAGAAGCTGAAAATGAATTTTATCATCACCGGGATTGCCGACCGCCTTCTCCGGGTTTTCAAATATGCCATCCTGTTTATCACCTTCTATTTTTCAGTAACCAGCAGTGAATTATTTTGTAAAACCTTCGATCCCTATTATGCTGTTTTCTCAGGATTCAGCTCTGACGTGGTGCTGAGTTACGCGATCATGGCCCTGTTTCTTGCCATTCCCGGGTCTTTCTTTATCAGGCAGTTCTGGTGCAAATATTTCTGTCCGCTGAGTGCCGCCTCCAATATTTTCACCTATGGCTATGTGTTTCTTGGTTTAACAGCCCTGTATTTTCTTTTGGTTACGGTGGCCGGACTGAACATTGGATGGATCTGGCTGCTTGGGGCACTCAGCCTTGCCGGTGTGCTGCTTGAAACAGTCAGGATGAAATCGTGGGGGTTGCCTTTGTTTAAAATCACCCGGAATGCCACTACCTGCACGTCGTGCACATTGTGCGACAAGGTTTGCCCGATGGCAATCAAAATCTCTGACCAGCCCAGGATCGATCACATCGACTGTCACCTCTGCGGGGATTGCATTACCCGTTGTCCGGAAAAGGATACACTGCAGATAAACCGTAAGAAACTTGACTGGCTTCCGGCAACGGCAACCGTTGTTCTGGTGGCAGCAGGACTTGTTTTCGCGGCTTTCACCGATATCCCGACCATCAATCAGCGTTGGGGCACTCCTGAACAGATGGAAAATGCGGGGGTTTACCGTCAGTCGGGTCTCACAAGCATCAAATGTTTCGGAAGCTCCATGTCGTTTGCCAACCATATGAAGGAGCTTGAAGGGGTGCTCGGGGTGGAAACCTATGTCGGCGATCACAGTGTGAAAGTCTTTTACGACAAAGAAATACTGACTGCTGAGCAAATACGTCAGGCCATATTTACACCGGTTAGTTCGGTGATTGCTGCTCCGGAACCAGGCTCAGCCGGGGTTTCTGTCGCTGAAGCCGCCATCGATCAGTTCTTTGATCCGAAGGATGCAATGTTGCTCGGAATCCGCTTCGGTCAGAACAAAGGCATCCTGGCCATACAGACCGTTTTCGGGGAACCGGTTCATACCCTTGTTTATTTTGACAGCCGGTATATCAACAGTGAAAAAATCCGGACCCTGATTGAGGAGAAACGGGTTACCTGGACCACCGATGGCGAAACATCCGCTGCGGAGACCGATTTCAGGGTGGCCAGCCTTGGCAAAAAAGAGCAGGATCTGCCCTTGTCAGAATATCTTGCCCTGATGTATGAGCCGGTAGTAATGAGTTTTAACGATGCTGAAAGTTACCTGCCGGATGAGCTTGATTCACTGGAGCTTGATTTTTCTGCTGCCGCTGATCCTGACATTGCCGATCTGCCCTGGTACCTGCTGAGCCATGTGAGCAACGATAAGGGCGTGGTGAAATTTGCTACCCGGTTTACCGACGAAGGCATCAGGCTGGTGCTGACCTTTGTTCCCGCAATCACCGGAAGGGAGAAGATTGTATCCTTGCTGAATGAACCGGAGTTGAAGGTTCATATGAGCGATGGCACAAAACAGACCATGGAAAACCCTTTCCGGTTCTGACTTGTATTGTTTATAAAAAAAGAGCAGGGGCACGACCTGTCGCATCCCTGCTTAAAACAATAAACAGATCCCGCTGTATACTATTTTACAATAAACCGTCCCGAATCAAACCGCTGGTTACCTGATTCAATGGAATAATTATACATTCCTGACCGATAGCTATCTGTCGGGAGGGTTACACTTTCTGCGTTCCGGTTGATGATTTGCTGATCAACCACACGACCCTGCATATCACTCACTTTTATCATACCTGTAAGGACTCCGGAAGGAAGGCTGTATGGAATGGTTGTCTGGCTGATGGCAGGATTCGGGAAAGGAAGTCCGGCCTTTACAGGCAGGGATGGATTTTCTGCCGACATCAATGTTCCGGGTAACGAATAAATCCTGGTCTGCACAGTATAAGGGCTCAGTGAATAATCGAAACAAAAGGCGACCATCTTTACACCATCGCTGCCCAGATCCATAATTTCGATGTACTGGCAGCCGGGAATGGATAACAGTTCTGTTCCGTTCTCCTTGATAATTCTGGCATTGAAGGTAAAGTAGGCATTGGTCTCATCATATATATAATAAACATAAGCCAGGCTGAGGGAATTATCGCTGGTAAACAACCCCTCCGAAAGGTGTTTGATATCGTAAAGGTAATTACCGGCCGGAACGGGGAGGTTTATTGTTTTCCAGAGGGTGTGGTTGGTATTGTATATCCGGGTCTGCGAGAGCAATACATCCATCAGGTAAAACTTATTGCCCGAAACGGACAGCTTTGCGTAAGTTCCCGAATAACTGTAGGTGTTTTCCGGATTGATCTGTCCGAAAACAAGGACAAATGAAAGGGATAATAATGATGTCAGTAGTAATTTTCTCATATGGATTAGTTTAGGAATTTGCTTAGGATAACGGACAGTAAAAATAACTGGCTGCTGAAAAGTGCCAGTTATACTTTTCGTGGATAATTGTACAAGATTTTATTCGGATGACCGGAATTTTTGCTTTTGTATTAAGTTTGCCCCATCCAGTTGGTGAATCCTGCCAAAACCTTTAATTTTTCTGACCCATGACAAAAACCACTGCCGATCGTCTGTTGCTCCCCGATGTCCTGAAAGGCGTTGCCGTTTTGCTGATGATCCAGGTCCACCTCATGGAACTGTTCGCCAGGCAGGAAATTTTTAACAGCCTTGCCGGGAAAATATCCCTTTTCCTAGGTGGCCCGCCGGCTGCCCCCGTCTTTATGGCGGTGATGGGATATTTTATCGCGAAACAGGGAGCTGGTGTTATGAAAAGCATCTTCCGCGGAATCCGGCTGATTGTTTACGGATTGTTGCTGAATACAGGTTTGAACCTGCATCTGCTCTATCATATCTTCACCGGTGAACTGGCCCTGAATCCGCTGACTTATCTTTTCGGTGTGGACATCCTGTTTCTGGCCGGACTCAGCCTGATTCTGATTTCACTGCTCCGTTTACTACTCCGTGATTCTCTGTCAGCCTGGCTGGCTGTATTGCTTGCCGTGGTGCTTCCGGCGACCTTTATACCTGCAGGAATGGCCCAAAATCAGTGGTCTGACTATGTACTCGCTTACCTCTACCTTGATGTCCCCTGGTCTTACTTCCCCCTGCTGCCCTGGCTAGTGTATCCTTTGACGGGTTACTGCTTTTACCTGATCAGCGGAAAGTATCTGAATAAAGTGACTGACAGGCAACTGTTTATGGCTACCCTGACCGGACTGGTTCCTTTCATTGTCTTTTTCCGGTATGGCTTCAGCATCACCGCTGACCTCCCGTCCTATTACCACCATAATTTCTTTTACTTCCTGTGGGCAATGCTCTTCCTGGGCCTCTGGACGATGCTGTTCAGGCAGGTGACCCGATGGATACCATTCTGGCCGGTAACCGGATTTCTCCGCTGGACCGGTCGAAATGTCACCACCTTCTATGTCTTTCAGTGGTTGCTTATCGGTAACCTGGCTACCGCCTTTTATAAATCAGCCGGTGGCTGGGATCTGTTGTGGTGGTTTATCGGGATAACTTTGGTTTCCGGTCTTCTGGTTTGGGCTTATCAGGAAGGGATGAAATTCTACAGACTCAAGGCTAATGATGATGTGCTGAAATAGCGTGATGCCGGATCATCATTGATTGTTTCAAACATTCATTTTCAGAAAATTAACACCAATTATTTGGTGCGATTTGGTGCTTTAGTGTCCCGATAGCTATCGGGATGGTGGCAATTCACTTTTTTGCAACCAACCCGCCTGCCGTAAGGCAGGTAAACCAAATCACCAATTGCAGCACCAATTCTTATTTCCGGTATTCGTTTCAGCAGGTCAATCACAATCATATCTGAATCAATCTCAACAGCAGCATTGCAATTTGCGCTCCCTGAAACCTTCCTCCCCTTCGGTTGTTTATGATGAACGGCAGATTTGTGAAGGGTAAACGATCTGCGCTTTACTCAGAAAAGTTTAATCCCGGTTTCTGACGTTCAGAAATTCAGGACCTTAAACCTGATGCGTGTATGAATTCTAAAAATCAACATGCCGTAGGCATGATATCGGGGTAAAAAACAGATTATTGACAGATCATTTCGTCCCGTACGGGACGAGATAATTTCATTCTATTATTTTTCTACCAACATTTAATCCCTGCCGGGATTTAAAAGTAATATTTGAACATATCGCAGAGTCCTGGTGTTTTGGTGTCGAAAAATCAATCTACCACTGCACTTTTACTTGACCAAACCTTTAAATTTAAACTTAAACTTAACATAATATGAAAAAGAAGATTCTGCTTGTTGTGGGTATCCTTTTCGGACTGATGTTCATCAATTCGGGCCTGAATAAATTCCTGAATTATATCCCTGTGCCCGACGATCTGCCGGAAACCATGGTGAAGCTGATGGGGGCGATGATGGAGATCGGCTGGCTGATGCCGCTGGTGGCGGTGGCTGAAATAATCGGGGGCATCCTGTTTATGATTCCCCGGACCCGGGCTCTCGGTGCCATCGTAATTTTCCCGGTGATGATAGGCATTGTGCTTACCCATATCATCAATGCCCCGTCCGGACTGGTTATGGCCCTGGTGCTGCTGGCCATCAACCTCTGGGTGATTTATGAGAACCGGGAAAAGTATCTGCCGATGATCCGGTAATCATTGCTGTTATAATCATCAGGGCAGGAGGGGACGTCCGTCCGGTTTGATGTTTTCTTATCTCCCGTATAAAACCCTGTTGTGAACATCCGGGGTTTTATGCTATTGTATACGATGCCGGCAGCAGTAATTATGGGAAGCCAAACATGATATGTTCCTTTTTCCTAAAAGCAGCATATTTATTATTGTAATAGCACCCGGTTTTTCTAGGATATCTTTTAAAATCAGATTATTTCAGTAATTTTCCGGATGGTTTTTTCGGAAGCACAAGATCGGCTTGATCATTTATAATTGCTTGTAAATGATTGAAAGTATGGATGGCTGAGGATATAACAAAGTTGTGGGTAATTATAGAAAATCAACAAACATGAAAGAAATAATACTTCCAATAGTTTTGCTTTTTTGTTTTTCAACCAAAGGTCAGGAAATTCAGTTTCTGCTAAGTGATCACAATAATTCTAAATTAGCAGGTGCTAATATGAGCATATACGAAGAAAATGACAATTACCTTGAATCTTTGCATTCTGATACAAATGGACTCATTTCGATTAATCCCAAGTATTTTTCTCCTAAATATAAACTTGCCGTATCATATGGCATTTGTTCTACGCGTGATATAACCATACCAAGGAATTTAATTAATACGAGAGATACAATTATTGCCTATTTTAATGACACCTGCTTAATGTTAAATACTAAAGTTGAGAAGATAAACTTGTATATTCGTGAAAATCTACAATCAAGGAAATTGCCATATAGAATAAAATCTTTTAAATTAGATAGTGTCAAAATTCATTGCAAGTTGAAGAAAAATGTTATCCAGACAATCAGCACTTTTATATCATCAGGTTCTGTATTAAAAATAGACTTTTATTATAAGAATAAGAATTTGATCTTATGTTCTATCAAGGAATCCAATAAATATAGAAAAGAG
Organism: Bacteroidota bacterium; assembly: GCA_009773455.1. Lineage (GTDB taxonomy): Bacteria > Bacteroidota > Bacteroidia > Bacteroidales > Lentimicrobiaceae > Lentimicrobium. The sequence goes on from WSXU01000028.1 coordinate 129,960, forward strand.
CTGTTTAAAGCTAAGAAAATCTACTATCAAAATAATGATATCATTTTTGAATATGATTATAGAAGGATTGATCCAGGCCAACAAATCTATTATGTTGGGTCATACGTTGAGAATAATTCTAATCGAGGTTATAATGACAGTTTTACTGATGACTTCCTAAAAATGTATGTAAGTGTGCTGATGAGAAAAATATAACTACCCACAACACGGGCTAAGCAAGGTGGGCTTGCCAACGCACTAGGCCCACAAAAAGCCCACCTCGCCTAGCCCGGGAACGCTAACGGTAATTCATGGACGACAGCGCAACATTCAAACTTGACAGCAATAAATTATTTTTACGAGCTAAAATAAATGGGGATTCTGAAAACCAAAATAGAGTAAGAAACATAATAAATAAACAACAATGAAAAATATTATCAAAGTAGTAGCACTTGTTTTATGGACAAGTAATTTGTTTGCACAAATTACTCTTGAACATTCTTATCCTAATGGAAAGTGGGAAACTTCACTGATTACATTATCCAATTCAGGAATGAAATATCAGTGGGTAGATGAAGCAGCGGGGATAATAATACTATACAACCTAGACCATTCCATTTTTAAGACTATGACATTTCCCATATTATCAGGTGTAAGCACTCAGGTTCTGTATGTTTCGGAAACAACCTTTGATTTTGATGCAGCGGTAGAATTTATGGTGTCTTATTCGGATGATAATAACTGGGCAAACAGCGCTACAAAAATAGTGGAAGAATCAGGCACTTTAATTTTTGACGGACCCAGTGAAACCCCTTCATTAAATGCTGATGCTACTGCGTACGGTGCTATATTCAATACACCCAATGGAACCAAAATGATACTCGACAACCATACAGATAATGCTTCAAAAGTTTACAGTTTGCCCGGCACTTTAGTTGCCACAGCAATTCAAGATGTAAACTACGATAACAATAATTTCCTTACACCTTATCC
>WSXU01000152.1 GCA_009773455.1 Bacteroidota bacterium
TAAAATAGTCCACTTTATCATTTATCTTCTGCTCGCCCTCATGATGTATTACGGCTGGAAAAAACAAATCACTTTCCCCTCTCTTTACCGCCATACCCTTCTGAAGATTCTTGTTATCACCTTTGCCTACGGCTTCCTGGTTGAGATCCTTCAGGAAAAACTTACAGCGGACCGTCACTTCGATCTGATGGATGCGCTGGCTAATTCAAGCGGGGCCGTTGCGGGAAGCTGGATCAGCCCCTATTTCCTGAGAAAGATCAGACGGGCAGAAACAGAAAAAAATTAATTGTACTTTCGGTTACCGGCATCAAACTAATCCTATACGCAATGGCGAAAACAATTTGTCAGACCATCCAATTTAAAAATGTTTCACCCGAAACGCTCTATGGCATTTACACGGATCCCAAAAAGCACAGCAAAGCCATCGGAGGCGCTAAAGTGAAAATCGCAGCTAAGGCCGGGAGTTCCTACTCCTCCTGGGATGGCTATATCACCGGGAAAACACTTCAGCTGATAAAAGGGAAAATGATCGTTCAATCCTGGCGTTCATCCGATTTCAAACCTGCAGACCTTGACTCAACGCTCATTCTCTGGTTTGAAAAGAAAGGAAAAGATGCGGTTTTGAATATGGTGCATGCAAATGTTCCCGACCATCAGTATTACGGAGTAAAAGGAGGATGGGATAGTTTTTACTGGAAACCCTGGAAGAAATTCCTGTCAGGAAAATAGCTCATTCCAATCCAAACTGCCTGGCATGGTGATGAAAATGCTTGTGGAGCAGATGCACCCATTGTTCGAAATTGAATTCTCCTGCAAACGGGTTGATCGTAGTACGCTGTGAGTTCTGAAAAATAGAAAAGAACGCGTTCAATTCAGTTTCAAATTCATTTACTGCATCTTCCATAGAAGGATTGCGGACCTTGTAAGGTTCAACCGGAAGCAGGTGGTTGGTTGTATTTTCCCGAAAATCCTTATCACTCAGAAAGAACTTACGGGCTTTTTCGGTCAGCTCAGGGGTTAATTCTTTATTCTGATGCACTTTTCCGGTCGCTACGCTGGTAGAGTACGTGAGGTGTTCGACCATCTGCTGAGCGTTCATCTTGCCCCACTTTCCCATTGCCATGGGATCAAGGCCGCGGAGCATAGACGGGAAACTTTTCAAGTAAGCAACTTTGTCAGACATATC
>WSXU01000153.1 GCA_009773455.1 Bacteroidota bacterium
ACACGGGTTGCCGAACCGGAAGAATTTGATGACTCGTGGAATGCCGTGTGGGAAAGCAAAGTATGCAGGAACGATAAAGGATGGATCGCTGAAATACGCATCCCGTATTCAGCCCTGCGGTTCCCTAAAAAACCGGTACAGGAATGGGGGATCAATTTTTCAAGGATGACGCGCAGGTACTCTGAGTTCAGTCACTGGAGTCCGATCAATGTTAAAGAGCAGGGATTTGTTCACCAGTGCGGATTGCTGAAGGGGATCTCCGATATTGATTCTCCGCTCCGCCTTTCGCTCTATCCCTATATTTCATCCTACCTGGATAATTACGGAGGAAGCAATTCGTATTCCATCAATGGCGGTGCAGATATCAAGTACGGTATCAATGAAAGCTTTACCATGGACATGACGCTCATTCCGGATTTCGGACAAGTGAAGAGCGATGATAAAGTATTGAACTTATCTCCTTTTGAAACCTATTATGATGAGAAGCGTCAGTTTTTTACAGAAGGCACCGAACTGTTCAATCGTGCCGGTCTCTTTTATTCAAGGAGGATAGGAGGGGAGCCGATCGGATACGGAAAGGCGTACGAGGGACTTGATTCCAATGAGGTAGTTGAGAAAAATCCTTCCACCGCCCAGCTCTACAATGCCACAAAAATTTCGGGGCGCACAAAAAGCAAACTCGGAATAGGTTTTTTTAATGCCGTCACTGCTCCGGCCCATGCACGGATCCTGGATACCCTTTCAAAGAACGAGCGTTTGGTGAATACCCAGCCCCTTGCGAACTACAATGTGGTGACAGGTTTGCAATTGCCGGTGACGGGGCCCTGTCGCAGCTATTCCATCCTGATTCATCAGCACCTTTCATGGGGCATAAATACCGTATCACCCTTGCCAAGATCAGCGGAAATTATTTAGTGGACCTTTCGCAGATGTACATCGGAAAAACATTTGACCCCAATGACATGGGTTATCTCGAAAGGAACAACGAGAGGGTCTTTTTTTTGAATCAGAACTATAATATTTACGATCCTTTCTGGAAGTTCAATAAAATGAACAACAACCTTGGCATTGCTTACTTCATGCAGGCAGATCCTCAAACCTTTACACTGTTGAATGCAGGATGGAACACACAGATCGTGTTTAAAAATAATTTTTCCTGGGACATTAATCTGAGGTCTGAGCCTTTAGGCCGGTATGATTATTATGAACCGCGTGCAGAAGGA
>WSXU01000029.1:0-21815 GCA_009773455.1 Bacteroidota bacterium
CGCGCCAGCGTTGGAAACCATTAAACAAATTTGGTGCAGTTTGGTGGATTGGTGTTTTGGTGGCTGAATTTCATGGCGCTTCAATAAGATCTTCGAACCCATCAAAGGCGGGTAAACTTTGAACTTTGAACTTGAAGTTATTGGAAGCACGCACCTGCCTGAATGTCTGGCAGGCAAATCCGGAAACATGAACAAACAGGGGGCGTTGAAGCATACTTCGGGAGTCGCGTGCTAACAGTCAGATTTGGAACAGAATAAATGGTGCAGAGCGCAACGTGCTTCATCGGGAGATGTGGTTGTTTTTCAAGAGATCTGGCGAGCAAATACCGAAAGGCAGATAATCCTGTAACTCATTTCCAAAGGTTGTATGACATGACTGAATGAAAAAAATGGTGGATGAAGCGCATTCCCTTATCCCTTTTGTTTTCAGGATTGCCGCCCATTTTGTCACTGATGACAGGAATGGTTGACAGGGAAGCGGGCGTCACCCACCATTTATCAATACTTTACAAATTCGGTTTCAGCAATATCAATTTGCTGATCCCCTTGCTGATGTTCTGAGACTGGCCGGTATTTCGCCAAACTGAATAGCCTGGCCATCCCACCACATTCCAAGGGCTTTTCCCTGCTGATTACTGTCAGAGAAGAGTACTTTGCGGACATTGCTGTCAAACCCGCTGGCAGTAACCATATTTGTTGCCTTATCTGTTTTACTGTCAATGCGTTTGGCAATGGCAATCCATGAGAGCGTGGTATTGCTTGAACCACGCATCTGTTCTCTGATTACACATCCTTTGGAATCGGAGGAAGCAATATAAACGCCGTTGCATTCTCCATTAGGAGTTACAGTAATAACAGGTGTTTCGGCGATGATGGATTTAAAATCCTCGCTGAACTTAATGTTTGCAACACCGTTAACCAGTTCAACGGTTCCTCTTGCATAAACGATTGGTTCAAGACTTGAAACGGTATAAACCGGAACAACTTTGTCAGTGGTTTGCACAAGTTCGACACTTTTCCCCAGGGTATAGATATTGCCAAGGTTATATTGGGCAAACAGATCACCCGAATTCAACTGGCCGATTACATTACCCTGCGAGGTACTTCCGATCATATCGCCAAAAAATCCACCACCGATCCCGGCACTGCCGGTCGAAGCTGCTTTACCTGCTCCATTGCCATAAGCGCTGGATCCATAAACCCCATAAAATGAAGTACCGCTGCTTTTATATCCTAAAGCTCCCCAGTATGATCCGTAGATTTCTGCACCTATAACACCTCCGCAACGGGTAAAGTCATTGTAATTCCATCCACCTGAACCAAAGGAATACTGATCGCCCCAGAAACTTTGTCCGGCAGCGCCTGAATTAGATCCAGAGTATCCATATCCTGTTCCGTCATTCATATTATTCCGGTCGCGATAACCAACGGATGTGTGTTGACCATCCCCATTGGCTGTCTGCTGTTGGCGGTACACAAACAATTGATTGGTACTCTGAACAGGGTAATTTATGCTGGTGGAGGTTCCATTGTCCTGGAATAAAGAATTTCCGACGACTGAACCCGCGGTGGTCCATTTGGTCAGGTAATTATTGTTGCCGGATCCTGTGATTCCACCGGCTGCGGTTGCAGTAAGGTTCCCTGAATTGTCGACCTGAACAAACCGTGTACCTGAGCCACCCAATGCTGTAACCCTCGCGTTGGTTGCTGCTGATGTTCCTGTCACAGTAAGGGTGCTGGTTGCATCAATCCAGGTTAGATTTGCGCTTCCGCTGCTGGTTCCTGAATTGTTAAAGATAATCTGTGTATCTGAACCGCCTGTCGGGCCGGCAGGACCCTGTGGACCCATCGGGCCGGTAGCACCATCAAGACCATCATTGCCGGCAGGGCCTTGCGGACCCATCGGGCCGGTAGCGCCGTCGAGACCATCATTGCCGGCAGGGCCTTGCGGACCCTGAAGACCCTGGATTCCCTGCTCACCCTGGATTCCCTGCTCACCCTGAGGACCTTGCTCACCCTGAATTCCTTGCTCACCTTGAATTCCTTGTTCTCCCTGAGGACCTTGCTCACCCTGAGGACCCGGAGGGCCCTGGGGGCCGGGAGTACTGTTTAATGCATACAAGGCAAAGGGAACACTTAACAGTTCGCTTGTCCCGGTAATACTGTAATTTGATCCTCCTTCAGGATCTGTTTCTGATTTAATAAAATAAGGGCCGTTTGACCAGTCAATCCCGGCAAATGATCCTGAAACAACATCACCTCCACCGATTTCAATTGAAATCAGCCCGTTAATATTGCTTACAGGTGTCTGAGTTTCAACATAAACGGCTGTTCCGGAAGAGGAACCTTGCAGAATACTCAGTTGCATCCCTACCTGGGTGTTCGTGATCAGATTCTGATTGTTATTTCTGATAACGGCCTGAAAGCTGATTTTTTGTGGACTTTGTGCCCAGATAATTCCGCAGAATAGCAAAATGCTTAAAGTTGAGATAATTTTTTTCATGTTGGTTTAGTTTTTTACTATTTTAAAAGTTTTCACTTCCCTGTTTAAATCACTTAGTTTCAGAATGTAAGTACCGGTAACAAACGTTGATAAATCAAAGCTGGTTTCATTGCTTGTAACGGTTTTAATGATGCATAACCTCCCGGAGGCATCGTAAATTGCAGCCCGGTATTCCATCTCCGGCTTTCCTTCAAATCTGAGGGTCAGAGAATGGTCTGTTGGGTTTGGGTAAGTTCTAAAATAAAGTCCCACTTCAGGACCATCTGTGATTTCAGTTATCACTGAAATTTCGTAGGGTTGTTGTACTCCCTGTGCTACTGAGCCGGTTGTTCCGGTAGTTGTGGTGTAGACTGCCAGTCCGTAAGAAATACTCATACTGCCCCCGTTTCCACTGGCATCAGAGCCTGCCGTTGTGATGACCGCCTGGCCATTAGCCCCGGCAAGAAATAAGCAGAGTAAGACAGTTGTTAATAATCTGATTAAATTAATTCGCATTTTTTACCTCTCTTTTTAAGTTGTTACCATTGTTTGCTTTGCTGTTTTATGAAAGTGTATAATTATTTTACTTTTTCCAGGCTGTTAAAACTATTTTTTTACGGTGTTTATGTATATTAACCCGAATTGTAATCCATTTTTCTTAGAATAATTAGGAAGAACTGTTGTCTGTCTAAATTTCAAGCTTTGTAAAGATTTTTTTAAGGTGGTTTACAGTGAATGATCACCTGCTTAAAAACAGGACTATAGCTTTGAGTGCCAGTACTGAAGCGTTGATGGATGCCAGCAGACCACACACACTGATCAATGGGCAGGTTGCCTTTGGCGGGAAGGGGAGTGTGAGGTTGGCGGTGGTGACAACCGGCCGGCAATTATAGCCACTTTGGTTTACCCCGGAGGCAGGGGGAGTGATGACATTCCGTTTTTCTTTCCTCTTTAAGGATTTGAAAACATGTTTGGATATTTTCCGTTAAGCAGCGGAACCCATGTCAGATACAATTAAACCTGAATATTCTGAGAGTGTCAGGAATCGCTTACCAATTTGGAGAACTGGCAATCCTTCGGTCTCGACCAGCCGGCGACTGGCCTTGCTTTGGCACCTGTGAAAGCACGCACCTGCCTGAATGCCTGGCAGGCAGGTCTGAAGATGTGCGCCAACGGGGGATGCGCGCCAACGAGGCACGCGTCGGGAGATGCGCGCCAGCGTTGGAAACCATTAAACAAATTTGGTGCAGTTTGGTGGATTGGTGTTTTGGTGGCTGAATTTAATGGCGTTTGAATAAGATCATTGAACCCATCAAAGGTGGGTAAACTTTGAACCCTGCCTGCCGATTGGCAGGTTTGAACTTGAAGTTATTGGAAGCACGCACCTGCCTGAATGCCTGGCAGGCAGGTCTGAAGATGCGCGCTAACGGGGGCGTCAGCCAGGAAGGCGGCGGTGGTCTAGCGACGGTGGTCGAGCGGAGTCGAGACCACCAGGCTATAGGGTCGAGAAATATGCATGTTCAAGCGTTGTGCAAGCCCACATTGGGAGATGCGCGCCAGCGTTGGAAACCATTAAACAAATTTGGTGCAGTTTGGTGGATTGGTGTTTTGGTGGCCAGATTTCATGGCGCTTCAATAACAATCCAGCTTCCGGATCGCCAAGGTTCAAATGACACTCAGTTCCTGATCAATAGGGTTTTGAAAATACTTCCAGCCTTTTGCCATCGTTGGAGGTGCTGACGGCAACTATCCTGTTGCGGGTAAACCTCACATTTACACTTGTTGAAGTTTGTGGCAGCGGCAGGATTTCTTCCTGCCCTGAGTGGTTGATTTTTACAAGTTTGCCATTGCCATTCGTTGAATAATAACAACCCTTTCGGAAGAAACTGGCCGAAAATGTGAGCGGAATATCCGAATAAAGCGCCTCCATCTGACCGGAGCCTTCAATCAGCCGGTAAAGGCTGGCAACCATCTGGATTGAGTTGGGTACATTGATCAGGGTGCCCAGATACAGGGTGTCGCCCGCTTTATCCATAAAAGCCTGGCAGTACTGCGCATTGTACCAGTCGGGCGGGTGGTTGTTCAACCAGATGGTGTCGAGGTTAACCGTTCCCTTAGCAATGCCTGCATAAGTGGCTTCGTTGGTCGACTGGAAAAATCCGGAATACATATTGTGACTCACATCATAAGGGAAGGTTGACCAGGTCTCATCATAGTAATGACCAATGGCCTTTGGGGCACTCAATTCACTGGTGGCAACAAACTGGGCTTCATCATTCCAGTTGCCGTAGTTGAACGGCCACAGACTGATACCGCTGATGTAACGGATCAGGAACCTGTTCAGAAACCGATAGGTGTATTGTTGCTGCATGCCGGTGAAGATCTGCGGGATCTGGGCATTGATACCGAACACAGTTCCTGTCTGTGTGATGGTGCTGTTCACCTTATCGTACCAGAATAACAGGAATCCCGGGTGATCGAAGGCGAACGACATCGAATTGGAAACATCGTTCGGGAAAGTGCCGTGTTCAAACTTCCGGCTGATGGAGCCATTGTAGCAATTGGCAGCCATGTATTTGGTGATGGTCTTGGCGAGGTTCTGATTTAATAACACCAGGCGGATACTGTCGTTGTAATCATCGGCAAACTGCAGCCACAGGTAGGGATATCCGAGTGGCTCTGCGGTACCGAAAGCCGCTTCAAAGCGGTATCCATTCAGGCTAGTGATCAGTTGTGACTGGTTATAGGTAACAATGTACTTTCCGCTGTCGGCGGGAATTTCCGGCTGATCTTCCGGTGTTTTCTCCTTTTCGCAGGAGAGGTTGATAAAAACGGTCAGCAGCAACAATATACTCAGAAAGAAAGGCTGGATTCTCATGGTTGCGAAGTTCATGGATATAAACAGGGTTATCTGCAAATATAAGGCAGGTGGCCAGTCCGGAGAATCAGTAGCAATAGGTATTTTACAGGGGTGGTTTTAAGCCTTTGGGAGTCTAGCAATGGAAGCACGCATCTGAAGATGCGCGCCAACGGAGGAATTGGAATTCCTTCGGTCTCGACTCCGCTCGACCTCCGGGGGGAGTTATTCTTTATTATTGAGATTTTAGATGAGAATTGAAGAATCCTGTGGCTGAGCACCGGTGGTCGAGCGGAATCGAGACCACCCGGCTATGGGGTCGCGAAATATGCAATGTTCAAGCGTTATGGAAGCACGCACCTGCCTGAATGCCTGGCAGGCAGGTCCGGAGATGTGCGCCAACGGGGTGGAAGTACACACCTAACTGTGGAAGCACGCATCTGAAGATGCGCGCTAACGGGGGATGCGCGCCAACGAGGCACGCGTCGGAGCCTGTCCCGCCCTTTATGGCGGGAAGACGCGCGCCAGCAGGGGTGGATCGGTGTTTTGGTGGCTGAATTTCATGGCGTTTGAATAAGATCTTCGAACCCTCCAAAGGCGGGTATACTTGATACCCTGCCTGCCGTTGGGCAGGTTTGAACTTGAAACTTGAGACATGAAATTTGATGGATAAACCGTCCTCAAGATGTTAATTATCTGTTAATATGCCACTTCCCGGTAACATAGAAGAGCCACCGGTGTTATTTATCCCTCGGTTCCTCTTTCCATACTGAATATCACCCTTCTGAATTCGTCTGAACCATTACTGCAAAGGATTAAAACACCCATCATATTCAGATTGAAATCAATTGATCACAACCTAAACAACAATTATGGAAAGACGTAACTTCCTGTTATCTGCTGGATTGTTAACCGCATTCGGCGCAATGGCGCAAAGTGGATTCGGAGCCATCGGCAATTCATTTGCCCAGGCACCTGCCGGAGCCGATAACGAACCTATGAAGCAGATGTTGCTCCCGGCACAGCCTCCCCTGGATCACAATGGGGGTATGGCCATCAGGACATGGGTGCGTTCGGCCATGACGAATGGATTATACTCCAGCGTTGAATGTGCGGTAGCACCCAAAACCATGGGGCCTGCTCCTCACTGGCACAAAGAACTGGACGAACTGATGCTTGTACTTGAAGGAACGGCAAGTATTCTGATGGATAAGGAGATAGTTCATATTGAAGCCGGTGGCTGGCACCTGCGGCCACGCATGATCAAACATACATTCTTCAATGCTTCCGACAAGCCTCTGCGTTTCATTGACATGTATTTCAACCAACCTTTCGAGGAATACCTGGAACGTGTTTTTTATGAGCTGACCCCTGAAAATGGTTTTCCTGAAGGTTCGGAAGCCAAACAAAAGGAACACGAACGATTGATAGAAAAATTCGGCCTGTGTAGTGCTTCCGATGCCTGGGATGAACGACAGGAAATTGCCGGACGGTTCGGACTCAAATAGATTTTTTTACTATATTTCTACTCTGAATAAACCGAATCATCTGACCATCCCAACTTCAATCAAGCCTTATTTCTTCAAATTTAGAACCATTACCAATTATCCTTTTCAAACCCCAAAATCATGACACCAGACATCAAGTTTACCCCGAACTTTTCATTGCACGAGTTGTTGCTGACCAACCACCGAAAGTTTGATGAGGAGCAATACAATCCACCTGCAGCCGTTATTGAAAACCTGAGGGCACTATGCGTTCATGTGCTTCAGCCCCTGAGGGATGCATTGGGTACGCCGGTCAACATCAACAGCGGTTATCGTTGTCCATCGCTCAATGTGGCGATTAAAGGCTCCAAAAACAGCCAGCATATGACCGGGCAGGCGGCCGACATCGTTGACCATACCCATGGCAATGAGTTTCTGTATAAAAAGATTGTAGAACTTAACCTGCCGTTCGATCAGATCATAGATGAGTTTGGCTTCCGCTGGGTGCATGTTTCGTACGATCCATCAAGGAACAGAAAGCAACAGTTGCAGGCCGTGAAGGATGCCTCCGGTAAAACGATCTATATTCAGCCAAGATGGTAAAACAGGGAAATTGATTTGCTTTCCCTGCATAATACACTATTCTTCAACACGGGGTCCTGTCTGATATAATTATCAGATCGGTTTCCGTGTTTTTTTTGTTTCTCTGATTCCTCCGAAGGCGCTTTCCGGAAAGATAAAACACTGGGCAAAACAATAATTTATAGTTGTTGAATTCCCGGAAACAGGACTGGATTCACCTTTGTTGCTTTCATTTCCTGATGCTTCCGGGATCCCGGACTACAATCTTTTAAATGGCTTTTTATATCTTTTGAATGTTACTGCCTGACTTTAAACGTGATGAAAATAAAAAAGTATTTGGTGCTTATCTGGTGATTTGGTGTATTGGTGTCAAAGAAATGAGCCGGTACAAAAATGAAATGCACTGGAGATAACATCAGCAATAGGGTATTTCATTATTGCTTCTGTTTCAAAAAAACTACTACCTTTGCGCCCTCCGGAGCGATCCGGTATTTTCGGGGATATATTCCTGAAAGAGAACCAAAAAGAAACATAACCCATACGTTTTTACAATGAATATTGAATTGCAGCACACCGGTGATCTGACCGCTACCGTAAAAATTGACCTGTCGCCAGCCGACTATGAAGAAAAAGTAATGAAAGTGCTGAAGGATTATCAGCGCAAAGCCCAGATGCCCGGTTTCAGGCCCGGTAAAGTACCATTCGGTCTGACAAAGAAAATGTATGGCTCGGCCGTTACTGCCGATGAGATCAATAAACTCCTGGGCGAATCCTTAGACGGATTTATCAAAGAGCAGAAGCTGGATATCCTGGGCAATCCGCTGGCCAATATGGAAAAAACGCCGCAGGTAGACTTCAGTGAGCCTACTGATATGAGTTTTTATTTCGACCTGGGATTCAGCCCAAAGTTCGACCTGAAACTGGATGGTAAAGCCGGTGTGGCTTACTACAGGATTGAAGTATCGGACGAAATTGCCAAAAAATACCTCGAAGATATGCGTCGTCGCAATGGCGAACTGGCCGAAGTGGAAATTTCGGAAAAAGGCGACCTTGTAAAGGGTGACTTTGCTGAACTGGATGCTGACGGAAAGGTTAAGGAAGGTGGCATCACCAGTTCAGGTACGGTGAATGCTGAGCTTTTCAGCGATGAAGGCATTGTTGCCCTGTTTGCCGGTGTAAAGCCCGGCAGTGTGGTAAAGTTTAACCCCATGAAGGCCTCAGGCAACGCCACCGACGTGGCTGCGATGCTGGGCATCACCAAAGAACACGCTGAAGTGCTGGATTCGGATTTCAATTTTACCGTTACCGGAATCAGCCACATGGTTCCTGCTGAAGTCAATGCTGAATTCTTCGAAAAGGTATATCCGGGCGTTGAAATCGGCAGTGAGGAAGAGTTGATTGAGCAGATTAAAAAAGATGCCGCACAGTCGTTTGTCGGCGAAAGCGATAAGAAGTTCTTTAACGACGCCGTGAAGAAATTGCTCGATATGTCGGCCATTCAGTTGCCCGATGAGTTTCTGAAACGCTGGCTGATCGATGTGAACCAGGACAAATTGTCAGCCGAAGAGGTTGAGCTGCACTACAACGAATACGCCAACTCCATGCGCTGGCAGCTGATTGAGAACCGCATGATCAGGGAGCACAACATCGAGGTTTCTGAAGAGGAGATCAAGGATGTTTTCCGTGGTTATTTCCGCAGGCCGGGCAGCAGCGAGATGGACGATGATATGAAAATGCGCATCGACAGTATTGTTGATTCCTTTATGAAAAACAAGGAAGATGTGCGCCGCATCAACGATCAGCTGTTTGAGCAGAAACTGCTTGGATTGCTGAAAGAAAAGCTGGAACCAAAGGAGAAAAAAGTATCCTACGAAGAGTTTGCTAAACTGGCGGCTGAGAAATAATTTTCCGGCATACGTTATATCCATGCAGGGACTTCACTTTGTGGGTCCCTGCTTTGTTTTCAGGAATTACGATCTTTCCGTCAGGAAGCAGGCCGGTCGTGATTCAGGCAGAATAGCCCGGGAACTGACAATTTGGTTCTTTTTTTCGTGGTGGCACAATTATAGAGAGAATATTTCCTGACATTTCGGGTTTTTTATAAATCAGTTCTGTGAATATCCTTAAATTTGACATTAACTAAACAGACAAACCATGCAGAACGAATTCAGAAAATATGCCACAGGTCATCACGGCATCAGCAGCCTGACCCTCGACCGTTTTACTTCCCAGGTGAATGGTTATATATCCCCGACCATTATTGAGGAACGCCAGCTGAATATAGCCACCATGGACGTATTCTCCCGCCTGATGATGGACAGGATCATCTTTCTTGGTGTGCCCATCGACGACTATGTAGCCAACATCATCCAGGCACAGTTGCTCTTCCTAGAATCGGTTGACCCGAAAAAAGACATTCAGATTTATCTGAATACCCCGGGAGGATCGGTTTATGCCGGACTGGGCATCTATGATACCATGCAGTACATCGCGCCTGATGTAGCCACCATCTGCACCGGCATGGCTGCCTCAATGGGTGCTGTGCTGCTGTGTGCAGGGCAGGAAGGCAAACGGACGGCCCTCAGGCATTCACGCATTCTCATTCATCAGCCCATGGGAGGGGCACAGGGACAGGCCTCCGACATCGAGATTACCACCCGCGAGATCCTGAAGCTGAAGAAGGAACTTTATGAAATCATTGCCAATCATTCAAAACAATCGTTCAAGAAAATTGAAAAAGATTCCGACCGCGACTACTGGATGACCGCTGAAGAGGCGAAAGAATACGGAATGATCGACGAAGTACTCATCAGGGGTAACAAATAACAAGAACCTGTATCTTCTAAAGGCTGTCAGTACTGACGGCCTTTTCTTTTTTCAGAAAATCCTGCAGTATTTTTATCTGCCGGCTTTTGTAAAGGAAGGTATTGCTTTCTGGTTCAGTAGGATTAATTTGGTCAAGGTGCACTTTACTTTTTATTCGCATCCGGCTTCCCATCAGTACTTCCCCTCAGGAAGGGCCTCAGGCCTGTTCCTTGATCCAAACGGAACGGTTATACCCAGCCAGGGGATTCCGACTAAACCATCCATTTCGGATGACAAGGGAATAATCAACCCATAGTCAATTGCTGCAGAACGCCTGATGATGGATCTTCCGCCAATGGAGATGATCGAAACCAGGTTATCGCCGGTTCCGATGAAGTAGTTGTCGGTAATAAGATATCCTTTGCTTCCTGTTCTTGCCATGGCGCCGAGATTGATCAGCGGCCTTTTTGCCCAATGCCCTCCCGCATAACCATAACCAAGGCCAAGGTTCACATTGTTGTTCCTGTTGCCGAAGGTTGAAACACCATAAACAATTCCGAACCCGGCGTTGTCTTCACCCAGGATAGTACCTGCAATAACACCTGCCCCAAGATTAAATTTATCCCTGACCACAGGTATGGAGATCTTTGGGATAATCCAGGCAGGTGTTTCAGTTCCGGCGAAGAAAAACAGGGGGATTAATCCGGCACCAATGGAGAAATAATCCGAGATGCCTACACTGGCCTGATTATAAAGCACCCAGACATTCTGATAATAGCCCTCGCCCTTTTTTAGTCCGAAACCGTTTGGCGCCCAGAAATATCTTGTTGATTGTGGATTCTCAAACCAATACGCCCCTTCTTTCATATTGGTGGTATCAATCCGGTCAAAATGCCTGATCTCCTGTTTCAGGATGGAGATTTTACCGAGTTTTGATTCGTTCATGTATACCCTGACGGAGTCCGTGGCGGTGACAATTCCCGAGTATTCATTGCCGTTGACGGTTTCAATCCGGAATTTATACGTGGTATCTGGCTTTGTCTGAGCGATGCAGTGAAGCACCGGCAGAAGAACAATAGCCAGGAAAATGGACGGTACAACCAGGGATTTTTTCATTGTGCTGCGTTTTAAAGAATCCGATGACTTTTAAGACGGTACACTTTTACAAACAGGACAGGTGGGAGTATGGAGTAGTCATATCCGGCAGGGAAGGGGAATTGAAATACTTATATGCTGGAAGCATGAAAAGTTACTGAGCCCGGATTTATTCAATGTCCACTGAGAAATAAAGAACGCTGACTGCTTTATCAAAGTTAAGAAAAAATCTGCACTTTTCCACCTTTATTTAAAGGAAAATTCAGGCTAAGGGCTGAAAGACAGTTATTTTCCACTTTCTGATATTTTGGTACCCAACCCCTAATTTGCTTAACTTTGTAAGCTTAAACCAGAAATGCTTCCATTGGGATTCAGAAGTTGCTTTAATGAATGGTAAAGTAATTCATTGGAGGGACTTACTTTTAATCCGGAAGTCTATTAATAAGCATCTGATTTTACCGCATTATGCCTAAAAAAGAAGAGAGGTGTTCGTTCTGTGGCCGCCCCCGCAGCGAGACCAATATGCTGATCGCCGGACTTGATGCCCATATCTGCGACTATTGTGTTGATCAGGCGCAGGATATCCTGCGCGAAGAGGTCCGTTCAACAGCGACTACCGGCAAGGATTTCTCGAAGGTAAAGCTTCATAAACCTTCGGAGATAAAAGAATACCTGGATCAGTATGTAATTGGTCAGGACGATGCGAAGAGGGTTCTTTCGGTTGCTGTGTACAATCATTATAAACGTATCGGGCAAACCGTTGCCAAAGACGAAGTTGAAATTGAAAAATCAAACATCATCCTGGTAGGGGAGACCGGTACCGGGAAAACCCTGCTGGCCCGTACCATTGCCAAACTTCTTCATGTTCCTTTCTGTATCGCCGATGCAACAGTGCTTACCGAAGCTGGTTATGTTGGTGAGGATGTGGAAAGTATCCTGTCGAGGCTGCTTCAGTCGGCCGATTATGATGTAGCTGCCGCGGAAAAGGGGATTGTGTTTATCGATGAAATTGATAAGATAGCGCGAAAAAGTGACAACCCGAGCATCACGCGCGATGTATCTGGCGAAGGTGTTCAACAGGCGATGCTCAAGCTGCTGGAAGGTTCGGTGGTAAACGTGCCACCCCAGGGGGGGCGGAAACATCCCGAACAGCGGATGATCCAGATCAACACCCAGAATATTCTGTTTGTTGCCGGAGGTGCCTTCGACGGTATCGAGAAAAAGATTGCTTCACGTATGCAGGCCAATGCCATCGGATATGCCAGCAAAGATCAGGAAGTGATAGACCGCAGTAACCTGCTTCAATATATAGCACCACAGGATCTGAAGAGTTTCGGACTGATTCCCGAACTGGTCGGTCGTTTGCCTGTAGTGACCTATCTGAGGCCCCTGGATGCTGTGGTGTTGCGTCAGATCCTGACAGAACCGAAGAATTCGCTGGTTAAGCAGTTTGTCAGACTTTTCGAGATGGATGGCATTAAACTTACCTTCAATGAGCAGGCTTTTGAATACATCGTTGATAAAGCCATTGAATTCAAGCTGGGTGCCCGTGGACTGAGATCGATGATGGAAGCCATCCTGATTGATGCCATGTTCGAACTTCCTTCTGAACAAGGGATACGTGAACTGAAGGTTACCCGCGCCTATGCCGAGGAAAAACTGGGCAAATCAAACCTTTCGAGGTTGCGCGTTGCCTGAGATATCAAACGAAATAAAAGTTTTCAGTTCAATTCATCAGCTGGACCCCCTGCCCGGATATTTGTGGCAAAACATTTGATATGAAGTTGCGTTATAATATCCGGCACTGTATTTGTAATCATAAGCCGGATTAAAACTAAAATCAACCTGGGCATGAAACGCCTGATTATCATACTGTTTACTTTTATCTGCCTTGTTTTCCCGGCTTTCTCACAAACAACCGATGTTATTGTAGCCAAGGCTAAGATTGTGGATGGCGATACCATTCCGATCATGGATCTTCCGGTTGTCAGAATCAAGGGATTTATCATCTACCGTACCCCTTCCGATCAGCGCCGGTTCGATCGGCTGGTCAGGAATGTGAAGAAGGTATACCCGTATGCCAAACTGGCCGGCCTCAAGCTGCAGCATTACGATTCACTGATGGCAGGTCTCACCGAGAAGGAACAGCGTAAACTTTACAAAAGAGCAGAAGAGGAGCTGAAAGCTGAATTTGGTGATGAACTCAAGTCGCTGACCTTCTCACAGGGGCGTATTTTGCTTAAACTGGTTGACCGTGAGACAGGCACCCCTACCTACCATATTGTGAAAGAATTGAGAGGAAGCTTTGTAGCTTTCTTCTGGCAGAACCTGAGCCGGCTCTTTGGTTACAACCTCAAGGAGAAGTACGATCCCGAAGGGAACGATAAAGACATTGAGACGATTGTCCTGATGATTGAGAACGGGATGATCTAGAATTTCTAATTTCTAATTTCTAATTTCTAATGTCTAACCTGGACAAGCCAGAACCAAACAGGTTTTTAAAAGTTAGCTAAAAATATTTCTTCTGTAACGCTTATCAATAAAGGAATACAGAAGACAGTTGGAAATATTGTGCCAAAATTAACATCCAGTAAAAGGATAATATACTAAGAGATTTGCATTCAGAATAAATTGATAATCCATGACGACAATTTAAAAGTTTCAGAATGGTGGCTTGATTCACCATAATAATACAAGATAGCAGCACTCAAAACGTAATGATTTTATACTACCCTATCTTATTAAACAAATAGACATCAGACTTCTAACATCAGCCTAAAGATCAATTAGATATTGGCTATTGTATCCTTGAAATTGGATATTAGAAATTAGTTATTACTTTTTAATCACTTCCCTCTTCCCTGTGCCACAATCAGCACCGTGTAGATCAGGATTTTGAAATCCATGGCAAGAGACATGTTTTCGATGTACAGAATATCGAATTTCAGCCGTTCGATCATTTCATCCACATTCTCAGCATAACCGTATTTAACCTGTCCCCATGAGGTGATGCCTGGTTTTACTTTCTGCAGGAGGCGGTAATGCGGTGCACGCTGAATGATCTGGTCAATAAAAAACTGACGTTCAGGCCTTGGGCCAACCAGTGACATGTCGCCGATCAGCACCGACCAGAACTGCGGGATTTCGTCGAGCCTGACTTTGCGGAGGAAACGTCCGAAGCGGGTAATGCGCGGATCTTCCTTTGATGAAAGCTGAGGCACCCCGTTTTTCTCGGCATCGCAGTACATGCTTCTGAATTTGATCATGGTAAAAGGCTTGCCATGCACACCCATGCGCTGTTGCTTGTAAAGGACAGGCCCCCGTGAAGTAAACTTGATGCCAAGGGCAACAAAGACATAGGCCGGGATCAGGATGATCATGGCTACCACGGATGCGAATATATCAATAATGCGTTTGAGCGACTGTTGCCAGGCCGGCATCAGATCGGGCGAAATCTGAAGCAGGGGCGCATGGAAAATGGAAGTTGAACGTATGGTCCCGAGCAGATAGTCCTGCATGTCGGGGATAACCTTGATTACCACGTTGGTGTCTTCAACTTCGGTAATGATCTGTTCGATGGTCTTAACCTCCGAACGCTCGATGGCAATGATGACTTCCTCCACGTTGTGCTCCTTTATTACGTTCTTTAAATCATTGATCTGACCAAGGTGTTTTAAAAATTTCTCGAGTTTGTAATCCTTGTAACTGGCAGCATTTACGAAACCTACAAACCGGTTTCCACTCGATTTCTCCTGGTTTTCAATCTCATTGTAAATAGAAATAGCATTTCCGTTACTGCCGACAATAATGGTATTGAAGCCAATAACTTTGTGATGGATGCGATAAGCAGTGATGGAAGTAAGGATCAGCCTGAAAAGATATGTCGGAACAAAGTGCAGGGTAAAAAGTACCAGCACCGATTCGTAGTAATTGCGGTAGGAAACAATGGTATCGTCCAGAATAAGGGCGAAGAAAAGGATAATGACACCAATAACAGTGATCAGAAGGGTTTGTCCCAGTTCTTTCAGCCTGGCTTTGCGGTAGATCCGGCGGTAGGTGCCCATCATGATGTAGAGGCACAGCCAGAAAACCGGAATAAATATCAAACCATAGAGCAGGTTGGTATCACTGTAGATCACTTCAGGGTAATCAAACACATTCGGGTCTACAGAAACCTTCCGGTAAATGAAAAACGCCCCCCAGGCCAGGAAGGCAGTAATCAGATCCGCAATGACATATTTTGTTACCTGTAGAGTTTTATTCATTTCATGATATTAAAAATGAACCAGTTTTAAATTGTCAAGATAGATTTTTGCTTCCTCAGTTCCGTCTTCTTTCTGGGTGCCGAAAAAAATCTGAAAATCTTTGGCACCGGGTGTGTCATACGTTGGAACTGTGAGGTTTACGTAAATCTTATTCCATTGATCGGTCTTGTTCAGGATAAGCAGTGGCCGCTGCACCCTGATGCCGGAGGCCGTGTAGAAAACGCCGACGACCAGCGGGTGATTTGTTAAAAAATTCATTTCCAGGAAAATGGCCGAACCATCATTCGGGAAGTCGTAGGTCTGCGTTGTCGTTGCTTCAAATACGGCTGTATCAGCATCCATACTGATGAAAGCGGAATAATTGTTGTCCTCGCCGGGGTTGTGAAAAATAAGATCAGGATCACTGATTTTTCTGATCCCTACCGTGCTTTTCCGGGTGGTGTCGAGCGTGATTCCCGAAAGGTCAAAATTCTCTATCCATGGGAAAGTGGCACTTTCCCGGTAGGAGGTAATGGTGTCGTTAAAGTTCACCACACTATCCCTCACCAGTATCATGTTTTTTTTCAGGTCGGTAAAAAAAGGATAAATGGTCCTGGTATTGGATATGCCGTTTATTTTAATGCCGGGCCGGATGGTTATTTTCTGTTCGCCTTCGACCAGGATGGGAACTGTGGCCGGCAATTCAAAGGCGCCGATAAGGGTTTCATTGACATAAACCCATGCATCCGTAATTTTTTGTGAGGATGTGCCTTGCTGATAAGTGGAATTTAACCCGATTTGTTGAATATGCAGATAAGAGGGAATCAGGTCCGGGTCATTCTTCTTCTCGCAACCACTTGAAAAAGTGGTTGTTAGAATGATAAAAATAAAAGCCTTCGTCGATATTGTAAAAACCCTCATAAGTAAACCCTTATCACTTGCCTCCTGTAATGAAAAATGAACGCTTTGCCGGGCATTTTATTGCCAAAAGAATCAATAAATGTGAAAAAAATCAGAATTTTCCGGAAGTCGCTGAATCAGGCTAAGTTAGCGGCATAATTCATTTTTTCGATGATGCGGTAAGCCAGGTCAAGGGCCGCATATCCGTCGTTGATGGTTACCGGTGGGGTGGTGTTGTTATCGATGGCATCGGCAAAACTTTCAAGTTCAGTCAGAATGGCGTTGATGGGCGTGATTTCAGGTTTATCGAACAGGATCTGTTTCGGCTGTTTGCCGGGGCCAAGGTCGAGAATCATGGCCAGCGGGTCGGCTGTATCTGGGTCAACACTGCGCATCCTGATGATTTCTGATGTTTTATCCAGGAAATCTACCGAAATATAAGCATCGCGCTGGAAGAAACGCGACTTGCGCATATTTTTCATGGAGATTCTGCTGGCTGTAAGGTTAGCCACACAGCCATTCACAAATTCAACACGGGCGTTGGCTATGTCGGGCGTGTCACTTACCACGGAGACACCGCTTGCACTTATTTTCCTGATGTCTGATTTTACAACGCTCAGTACAATGTCGAGGTCGTGAATCATCAGGTCAAGAATTACGGGAACATCTGTACCCCGTGGATTGAACTGTGCCAGCCGGTGAGTTTCGATAAACATCGGATTATCGATGAACGGAGCTGCGGCGATGAAAGCCGGATTAAACCGCTCCACATGACCTACCTGAACCTTTACACCTGCTTCACCCGCCAGTTTGATAAGGTCAAGCGCCTCTTCAGGGGTGGTTACAATCGGTTTTTCAATGAAAACATGCCTGAATTTTCTGAGCGAACGTGAAGCGCAGTCGAAATGAGAGAGGGTAGGCGTAACAATGTCGACGACATCTACCTGGTCAATCAGTTCATCTATCCCTTCAAAGCAGCGGACATCAAGATCTTTTTCAACATTTGCTGCATTTTCAGCATCGGCATCATAGAAGCCAACGAGTTGATATTTAGCGATTTGTTTAATACATTTGATATGTATTTTTCCCAGGTGGCCTGCGCCAAGTACTCCAATTCTGAGCATATGCAGTGAAATTGATCGGTGGTTGGTTAGTAAAACTTTGCGAAATTACTAATTTAGCCACAAAAATGGAAACATTCGTTTTACTACATGACCGATCATAATTTTGCTGATACTTTCCGTCATAAGGGGCTTAGGAAGAAGTTGGTAGAGAGTATCCGCCTCAAGGGGATCAGGGATGAGAATGTGCTGAAAGCCATGGAGGCTGTTCCCCGTCATCTCTTCTTTGACTCCGGATTTCTTGAATTTGCCTACGAAGACAAAGCCTTTCCGATAGGTGCCGGACAAACAATTTCACAACCCTATACGGTTGCATTCCAGACAGAACTTCTTCACATCAAAAGAGGTGACAAGGTGCTGGAAGTAGGCACAGGATCAGGCTACCAGGCCAGTATTCTGTATCAGATGGGCGCTAAGGTTTTCTCCATCGAGCGGCAGCGGGTTCTTTTCTCCAGGGCTAAGGAATACCTTCCGAAAATGGGGTATTCTGTAAAAGTCTTTTTTGGTGACGGATATAAAGGATTGCCTGCTTTTGCCCCTTTCGATAAAATCATTGTGACGGCCGGGGCTCCTTATGTTCCGGAAGCGCTGGCTGAACAACTCAAGCCCGGTGGTATTCTGGTGATCCCCGTTGACGAAGGGGATTCACAACTTATGACAACCGTGGAGAAACTACCCGATGGCAGACTAAGAACCGATCATCACGGTCGTTTCAGGTTTGTTCCGCTACTGGGCGATAAAGCGAACGATTAAGCAGTTATTTCACATGACCTACTGTCACAGTGATCTCTGAAGCAATTTTCAGTGCGGTCGTCAGCGTTTCCAGGTCATGGTACAAATTGCCATCGGCCCCTGAATGATGGCTTCTGCCAATGGGTTTGAGACTGACTACACCTCCTTCCTTCTGCGGATCAATCTCTCCTGCATAAACCACTGCAGGTTGTGAAGAGGTTTTGTACTCAGCATCTTCGGGGTACATCGTATTTGTCCAGTGCTTGTTCCAGTCCCAGGACTGATTGATTTCGCACAACAATGTGAATTTCTTGCCAATGATTGAATCCGTTCTGGTAAAGAGACGGAAATCAGCTGTGGGTGTAGCTCCTGAATAGGCGTCAGCCACTTCATACCCGGGTCTGGGCATATAATTTCCCTTGTCGTTGATCACATTTCTTTTGTGCGACCAGTATGGCAGTGCGGCAGGCCTCATAATTTCGCCGGGTTTCCATTTTCCTGTTGATTTGTCGCCAAAGGCAAACACACCTTTTGCAATGGATTGTGAAACATAAAGGGTCTGGATGTATCTGCCATCCGTATCTTCAATCCAGATAGCCATCAATGGATGATTGTGTTCGGGGCCTTTATGGAAGTCAATGGTCAGGACAACACCCATGCCATCCACATTGGTTGTAATGGTTTCATTTTCAGGTAAATTGCTTTTCTTCTTTTCGGTTTGCCCATAAGAAAGACTCGCGGATGTTATGATCAAAAATAAAAGCGTGACTTGTGATAAGTACGATCCGATAGTTAATTGTGACTTTTTCATCGTGACTGGATGTTAAAATTCAACGATTATCCCAATGGTTGGTAACACTGTACCCGATGGATTGATGACCTCTTTTAAACGATATCTGCCCGGATTCTCCGGATCGGTCAGGTTAATGCCATTTTCATCGGTCTGGGTAAGCAGGTTTGGAGGTCCTTCCTGCTTGAAATTATAAAGGTTCTGGATGTCAACATAAAGATTGAGCGACCATTTGTCGAAGAAGTATTGTTTGTCGAGCCTCACATCCAGCTGGTGGAAGTTTCCGGTTCTCAGGGTGTTGAACCTGCCGAAGTCGAGGTAGCCCTGCTGACGGACATCCCATGCTGAGATGAGTGAAGAGCGGTCAATATCCCAAGGGGTATAAGGAGACCCGCCTACAAAACGCCATCTCGCTCCGAGGTTCCAGTTGCGTTTAAATTCTCTCGAAAGCAGCAGGTTCATGAGGTGACGGTTATCCCATGACGAAGGGATGTAGTTTTCTGAAATATCCCTGAACTCACTTCTGACATAGGTATACGATAGGATCAGTGTGATTTTGTCCAAAATGCGGTCACGCAGATATACCTCCATACCGTAAGCCCTGCCGCTGCCTGTTGAGGTCACCTCCTCGTTGCCTGCTACGCCGAAATCTCCGCCTTTGTTTGCAAGCGAAATGGAATCATTCACAGAAACAGGATAGTTGCTGTAATATTTATAAAAACCTTCAATGGTCAGTTTGGCATCATCACGTCTGCGGTATTCAATTCCACCCACCAGATGGTTGGTGGCAATGTATTTCAGGTTATTTGCCTTATTTTCCAGGATGCCTCCGGTGTTTCTGTAACCAAGGGTAGTGTAGGCCGGTTGCTGGAAATACCGGCCGGTATTGAAATTGATGAAGAACTTTGGCCTCACTGCGTAGGCTGCACTGAATCTGGGCGACAACTGATTCAAAGGATTTGCCATGTTCTCGGAGAAAGAATTACCGTCAGTGCGCAGCCCCAGCGAAAGAACCAGCCTGTCATTGACGAAGTTGCGGCTGAGTTGCCCGAAAATATGGTATTTGAAAAGGTCGATCTCTGAGCTGTAATCTATTTTTGTGATTGTATCGTATGGAAGCGGGATGAAAACTTTCTGAAAAGTAGTGGTGGTATACCTGGCATACTCGCCTCCTCCACCGGCAATCAGTTTGTAATCACCAAGCCGGCCTGAATTTTCATACCGAAACTTGTTTTCCATTTCCTGAGACACATAATCCAGTGTCTTGGCATTGGCTTCATCGTTGTCTTCGTATTTGAAAGCTTTATTGTTGAGCATGTTGCGGCTGAAAACCCAGGTGTCGAACGAATTGGACCTGAAGTGCTTGTACACTGCGCCAATCGCATAATTCCACTGCTCGTTCACCGGCAGGTAATTGAGGATATACTGCTGATCCTCGGTAGGATTCTGTATGCCGGTGTTCAGCCTGAACTGGTCAATGGCTCCAATGCCTACAATTGTCAGTTCATTCTTGAGATCGAATCGCGTTTTTACTTTAAACTGAAAATCGTTGTAGGTTGGCAGAAATGGCAAACCGATAACATCGAACAGAAACTGCAGGTAAGATCTTCTGGCCGAAAAAAGAAAGGTCGTTTTTTCACTCAGTGGGCCGTTCAGGGTTAGCGAAAGATCCGAGGCTCCGACAGAGCCTTTGAAAACAATTTTTTCCTTGTTTCCGTCTATCTGTCTCATTTCGAGTACAGAGCTCAGTGTATTTCCCCGGTTGGCAGGGAATGCACCCGAATAGAAATCAACTTCCCTGATAAAGTCTACATTAACAATGCCTACAGGACCGCCTGAAGCACCCTGGGTAGCAAAGTGGTTGAGGTTGGGAATTTCAATTCCATCCAGGTAAAACCGGTTTTCACTGGGCCCTCCTCCTCTCACAATCAGGTCGTTGCGGAATGAAACCGTAGATGCAACCCCCGGTAGTGCCTGAATCACCTTGCTGATGTCGCGGTTGGCTCCGGGATTCTTTTCAATTTCACTGATTCCCAATGTTCTCATCGATACCGGACTTTCTTCTGTTTTCCGGAATGGTGATGCTTTAACAACCACCTGCTCAAGCTGAATGCTGGTCTCACGCATCGGTATGTCAATGAATACGGTCTTGGCATTGGTAACCTGGAATTCTTCGCTGATATGGCTTTCAAAACCCACCGATGAAGCTGCCAGTTTTACGAAACCCGGCTTGATTCCGGTAAATATGAAATTTCCATCAAGATCGGAAGTAGAACCAATGGTGGTGCCAAAAATGATGATGTTGGTGAAGGGGAGGGGTTCATTGTTTTTTTCATTAAATACCCTTCCCCTGATGGTGCCGTTCTGGGCAAATAATTGAAATATTGCGATATACAGGATTCCTGTCAGGAATATTCTTTTCATGGTCAAGAGATCAAAACTGAAAATGAAATGTATTATGTTTAACTTTTTAAGTGTATGCATAAACAGTCATTTGCCTGAAATGTTTACATCCCTAATCGTATTTCTCAATGATTGCTGAACATCCTGACGATAAGGGCAGCATTTTTCTCAGTCCCCAGTGTGCCGTCGAGCCAGTGTATCCGGATGCCTTTTTTCTCCATTCGTCTGAACCAGGTCATCTGACGTTTGGCAAACTGGTGAATGGCCGTATTGAGCAGTGAAAACATCTCTTCTGCACTGATTTTTCCTGTCAGGTG
>WSXU01000029.1:21847-139361 GCA_009773455.1 Bacteroidota bacterium
TGGAGCGTCAGGTATTTGTATTCCAGGCCATAATAAATAAGGTCTTCGGGCTTGATCCCATTGTTCAGCAAAGATTCAACTTCGTTCAACATTCCCTCTTTCATTCTGAGCTCAAGCCTTTCGGTTATCCGCTGCCGGATAATGTTTCTGGGGAAACTGACGCCAAACACGAGTGTGTTATCTATGCTAACCGGGGATAGGGGCGTATTGCCGTTATTCTGTCTGCCTTCTAATTCTGCCCTGGCTACTTCGATGGCCCTGATCATCCGGTTCCTGTCAGTGGTGTCGGTTGTATTGTGCAGGGGTTTGAGTGAAGCGAGCATATGAAACAGCTCTTCTTCAGATAGTTCTTCTGCTTCCTTCCTGAATTTTTCATCGGCCGGGGCTTCAGTAAGGTGGTACAAACCAAGGGCAGCTTCCAGGTACATACCGCTGCCACCGCACACAATGATGGAATGATTTCTCAGGTGAATCTCATTGGCGGCTTGCGCAAAATCGCGCTGATAGTCGAAAATATTATACTGGCTTCCGGCATCAGCAATGTCGATCAGATGGAAAGGAATGGCTTTTCCTTCAACAACATAGTCCAGAATATCCTTTCCGGTGCCCTGATCCATGCCCCTGTAAACCTGACGTGAATCGGCCGAAATGATTTCACCCCCGATTCCTGATGCTACCACTGCTGCCAGCCTTGTCTTTCCGGTTGCCGTCGGCCCGAGAATTACAACATTCTGTTTCAACATCTGTCAATAATTTTGATTTTATCGTCCTGATTTAATCCGCAAACCTATGCTCATCTGAGTTTGTGTTTTGCTAGGGTACCTGTTTCTTCAGACAACTCCCTTTTGTTTCTGTAATACCAATTCCTGTTCCGACATAAAATTCCTGATGGCATCCAGATGACTGATTTCCGAAGTTTCAAAGTTCAGATTCTGAAGGATCTGATTTATCTGATTGCCGGTGTTAAACCTGCTTTCAAGAAATATTTTCAGACGCTGTTCATTGCTTTCGATGAAATTTCCATCATTTTCCTTAAGGAACTGAAGGATTCTCAGTGCATCTATCCGCTGCATACAGGCCCTTAAAAAGCTTCCCCGGCTGGCGGCATTGCTTCTCAGCGGTTGCCAGAAGGCCTGACCCCTGGTCATGGATGAAAGAAATGAATCCATTGGCGTTTCAATATCGGCATCAAACAGCCCGGAAAACATACTGTAAGTCTTTCTTACGGGTTCAAAAGCATTCGTGTGATAGATGGGATAACTTTCCCAGTTACCGTCTCTGCCTTTAATCATGGCCGGACCGGTTCCGAAATAGACCCTGTCGGAAAACCTGGATGCGGGTTTAACATAAACCCCGCTGTCGACAATAATGTTGCCTGATTTTCTCAGTTTCTGAATAAAGTAAAAGTCTTCACCACTCATTTTTGGCGTCAGACCTCCGATTTTAAGGTAATTGGTGGCCTTGCATGCCATGCCTGAGCCGATGGCCGAAAAAGCATAGGGATTATCAATCAGCAGCATATTGAGGGCATAGTTCCTCATGTAAATCTCATACCGCAGGATGCACCGGTCTGCAATTTCATCACCGGTAAGGGGGTGATAATAGGGCGCTGACAAACCGGCGGCACCGGGATGCCGTTCAAATGAATCCACGACCGACTGAAAGAATCCGGGCGGATACCTTGTATCGGCATCCATACTTACAATTAAATCGTTGGGTCCGGCGAGATCGGAGGCCGCATCCATGGCTGTTTTTCTTGCCCATCCAACACCATGGTTTTTCCCGATCCATCCGTTGCCCTGACTGCTTTTATCAATGATATGGATGGCAGGTATGCCTTTAGAATGAAGCCACTCAGCAGATGCCCTGTTGTTGTTGCAGATTGGAATTTTTTCTGTAATTTTCCACCACTCTTCAGGCTGGTTTATGCAAAACAGTGCTTCCCATGCTATATTCTTCTGATTCAGAAGATCTTCCAACAGTCCGGGGAGATTTTCCAATTCGTTCAAAACCGGAATTGCTGCATAAACTTTAATGCCCATATGTTTGTTACTTATCCTGAATATACTGACATCATGTGTTTATGCTATCCGGAACCTGTTGAATCAATATTAAGATCGATTCTAAATGTTGCAAAGGTCAATGTTACTTTTTCCGGTCACATAAATTAAGATTAACCGATACAGATTACCAGTCTGCAAATGTAAACAACCTGTTTATGGAATCTAATGAAGTTCTGGATAAACTTCCCAGACACCTGATGGGGCTTGTGATCGATCAGCCCTACAATTCCTACACTGCCCTAGATCATGCCATCTGGCGTTATGTTATGCGCCGCAACATCAGGCACCTGAGCCGGGTTGCCCATGGATCCTATCTTAACGGGCTGAAAAAGACAGGTATAAGTATTGATGCTATTCCGCATATGTATGGCATGAACAGAATCCTGAGTGAAATCGGGTGGGCTGCCGTAGCAGTGGATGGTTTTATTCCACCTTCAGCCTTTATGGAGTTTCAGGCTTATAAAGTGCTTGTGATTGCCGCCGATATCAGACCGATCGATCAGATAGAATACACTCCGGCACCCGATATTATCCATGAAGCTGCCGGGCATGCGCCCATTATTGCCGACCCTGAATATGCCGAACATCTCAGGTTTTTCGGGGAAATTGGTTCCAGGGCATTCTCATCGGCCCGCGATTATGAATTGTACGAAGCTATAAGGCATCTGTCAATCCTTAAAGCCGACCCTTACTCAGGAACCGCTGAAATTGCTGAGGCGGAAGCCAGGTTATCGGTTCTTGAAAAGAATATTGGCCGGCCCAGCGAAATGGCCCTGATCAGGAATCTTCACTGGTGGACTGTTGAGTATGGCCTGATCGGGAGTCTTGACAATTATAAAATTTACGGAGCCGGCCTTCTTTCTTCGATCGGGGAGAGCATCAATTGTATGAAGCCCGGGGTTAAGAAGATTCCTTACAGCATCGATGCTGTGAATTATAATTTCGACATTACAACCCAGCAGCCTCAACTCTTTGTAACCCCCGACTTTAATCACCTTAACGGTGTATTGAATGAGTTTGCCGATAAAATGGCACTGAGGGTCGGCGGAGCCATCGGGGTTCACAGGGCTGAGTCGTCGGGCAATACAGCCACGGTGGAGTTTGATTCCGGACTTCAGGTAAGCGGCACATTTAAAGATTGTATCTACGAGGACGGAGATATCGTGTACATCAGAACAGCCGGACCGACCAGTCTTTCTGCAGGCAACCGGGAAATCTTCATGCACAGCAAAAGGTTCCATGCCAGTGGTTTCGGATCACCTGTTGGTCGTCTGAGGGCCGGGGGCTTTTCGCTGGAAGCCATGAGCGAATCAGAACTGGATGACGCCGGTTTTCAGCCTGGCGTTCGCCAGGAACTGGTATTTGAAACCGGGGTGGTCGTCAACGGGATATTTAATTATCTGAAAAGTCATAAAGGCAAAAACATTCTTTTCGGATTTACCGATTGCACGGTAACCTATAAGGGAGAGGTGCTTTTCAGGCCAGACTGGGGCAGGTACGATATGGCAGTGGGTGAAGATGTGATTTCAGCTTTTCAGGGCCCAGCCGATCCGGATGCTTTCGGATTTGAATTTGATGCTCCTGCCGAGCATACTCATAAAATACTTTACGACGATTCAGCAAAGCGAAGACACAAACTGTATCAGATGCTGCGCGATGCCCGTGGTGGCAAGGCCGCACTTCCTGATATACAGTCATTCTACAACAGTGTTCTTTCTGAATTTCCGATGGAATGGCTGCTCTTTCTCGAAATGCACGAATTCCTGAAAAGCCGCAAGGATACGAGTGGCCTGATGACTACGGTAACCAATCATCTGGAAAAAATCAAGGCAACGGATCCGGGTCTGGTAAATGTGATCTCCGATGGCCTGATTCTCTGCGGCTAACTCCAGGTAGGGCTAAAAAAACCATTCCACTTTCAAAATTGCCTGAAATTTTGTAAAACGTATGTAATCAATACTTTGGCTATGCATTGGTGAGTTAAACTATGTGCATAACGGACTTATGTTCATTAAAAAGATGATATATCGCACCGGTAGCATTTTTTTTAATCTACATAACAGATATACACTATCTTTGCCCTACTTTTCATGACTGAAAGCTGCAAAGTACTCAGATTCAGCCGCCCTGATGAACTATAAAACAATTATCGAAAAGCTTTCGAAACCTGCCATTCTGGCAACGGCTTTTCTTGTTTTCTGGATTTATCTGGGATCTATCATCAATTTTCATCAGCATCATCTTTTCGGCCGCACCCTGATGTCGCAGGGAATCCTTTGTAAACGCGAGGATTCGGTAAATTCAGGACATGATCTGCCGGTTTATCTTGTTTCATTCACCGCTGCAGGTATAACTGCCGAACAGTTTGTTCCCGAGCCGTTGTGGGTTGATGTTGAAACTGGTTCAGGCCTGGTAAATGTGCTTGCTCCAAAATCAGGTATTCCCCTCTTCCATGGTCTACGGGCTCCCCCTGTAGCCTGATATTTCCTTTTTCAGCCATACCCGGCTGCAATTCTCTATTCAATATTTATTTAACAATTGTCAGTAGTCCGGTCCGGAGAATGTTCATTCTCCAGCGGTCAACTGAAACGGTAAGAACCGTTTAAAACCAATTTATTATGAAAACTAAACTGACTGTATCATTGTTGTCATGCGCTGTACTCGTGGTCTTAAATTTCAACAGGCTTCAGGCTCAAACACCTGGCTCAATAGAAATGGGCCCCCAGTATGCAAATGAAGTTTACTTTTCACTTACCACCGGTGTAGTGAAGGTTTCACCCAGGAATATCTGGGATATTGCTTTTTACACCAACGCCTTCAGCGCCGGAATCATAACCAATGACGGGGCCGGCGTTGAACTTTACACCTATCCGAATGCCGATAAAGAGGGCTGGGATAGTTTCGATACCACCGGTTTTTCCGGCTGGAACAAGATGTATAACGATCCTTCAGATTGGGAGAATGGCGCTTTCAACCGCAACCAGAAGGGCCATCCCGATTATGGCTGGGGCGTATACAGTGCCACCTCACACGATGTCATAGGTGATTCACTTTTCCTGGTAAAAACGCCCGACGGCATTTTCAGGAAACTCAACATTGTCCGCAAATACTCATCACTGAACAAATACGAGATCAGGTATTCACTGCTTGATGGTCAGCAGGACCAGACCGTCACCCTTGATGTTAACCCATATGTGGATAAAGCCTTAATGGCATATTCATTTACCGGCGGAATCGTTGACCGTGAGCCGGCTGCTGCCAGCTGGGATATCCTTTTTACAAAGTATTATGGTGTGGTTCAGAACACACCTTATCCTGTGGTCGGTGTTCTGCTTAATCCGGCTGTGAAAGCTGCCCGGGTAGCCAAAACCGATCCTGCTTATACCGATTGGTCAATTCTTGATTTTGAAACAGGAAGTGACATCATCGGACACGACTGGAAGTACTTTGACATGAATTCCTTCCAGTATATCGTCGAAGATTCACTCATGTATTTTGCCAAAGCACAGCAAAGCGGCGTTATCAAGCTTGTATTCGGAAGTTTCGCCGGTTCATCCACCGGTATAGCAACTTTCACCACAGAATTGATATCACTTATGGGTATCGGTGAAGCATCTGCTGATGTCAGCAGCATTTATCCGAATCCGGCTTCAGGTCAGCTGAATCTTATACTTCCCGGAAATACTTTGTCAGGCAAGACTTCACTTTTTGATCTGAGCGGAAGACTTCTCCGTGAATGGGTACTTTCGGGAACCGGATCAATGACGCTGGATGTCAGTGGATTAAATCCGGGAACATATTTCCTTAAAACAAACAACAACGGAATTATATCAGGTAACAAAGTGGTACTGGTAAAATGACAGGATTCATCAGACTTGCGTTGTATTCCAGTCTGCTTTTACTGGCTGTTCAGGCTTTCGGACAGAAGTCAGACCTTAGGGTGGTTGATAACCGTACCGGTAGCCCTGTGGCCTTCGCCCATGTGAAAGCTACTGAGGTCGGGTCGAAGACTACCCGTTACTTCGTTACGGATTTTGATGGCTTTATAAAAACGCCGGTGATAAAACCAATGGTCGTGCAGGTGACCTATGTTGGGTTTCAGAAATTTAATGATACCATCCTGCCCGGCACCAATCCGGTTATCCGGCTTCTGCCTGAAGTATTTTCATTGGATGAAGTCGTGGTTACCGCGCAATACAATCCCGGGAGCGCCGACCACTCACTCTACAGGGTAAATGTGATCAATCAGCTTCAACTGCGCCGAACCGCTGCCACAGATCTTACCGGAATTCTCCGAAACCAGCTGAACATCCGTTTCAACCAGGATGCCTCGCTTGGGACAGGCATGAGCCTGCAGGGACTTTCAGGTGAGCATGTGAAGATACTGGTGGATGGTGTTCCTGTAATTGGTCGTTTGAACGGCAGCATCGACCTGAGTCAGGTCAATGTGCAGAATGCGAAGCAGGTGGAAATCATCGAGGGGCCGATGTCGGTTATCTATGGCAGCAATGCCATGGCAGGGGTAGTCAATATCATCCCGGCCGACATACCCGGAAATTCGGTTACCGCCAATGCAGGGAGTTATCTAGAATCGGTCGGGATCATCAATTTTGATTGTAGTTTCAGTGTCAGAAAGGGAAAGAACGCGTTTGGTCTGCAGGCAGGCCGCAATTTCTTCAGCGGGTATTCACCGGTTGATGAGGGACGCGCCAAGCTCTGGAAACCTCGCCGTCAGCTTAATCTGGATGCCAACTATGGGCTGTCGCTTAAAAAGGTGAACATCAAGACACGACTCAGTTATTTCGATGAATTGCTGCTGGTGCGCGGAAACCTGTTGCCGCCCTATTACGAGAAGGCTTTCGACAATTACTTTGGAACCAGGCGTACCACAGCAAAAGTTGATTTTACGACAAAAGGGACGAACCCTTTCACCGCAAGCAACTCTTTGTCATTTTATAGCCGGGTACGTACCCTTTATTACAACGACCTGACCATTCCTGAAAAATCGCCAGTTGAATACGATACCACCGGCTTCGGTTCTTACCTGTCGCGAGCCATGTACTCATACCGCAATGAATCTGGAAAGTTGGGTACCCAGTTTGGTTATGATGCAAATTTTGAATGGGCCACCGGCGACCGCATCGGCAATGTGAAACATGATATAGCCGATGTAGCTGCATTTGCTACCATGCAATATCAGCCTGCTGAGTGGCTTTCGCTGCAACCGGGATTCCGGTATGCCTGGAACAGTCGTTTCAGTTCACCCCTGATCTATGCGTTTCATGTGAAAGCAGGTCCCCACAAAGGCCTGATGTTCAGAACTTCATTCTCAAGCGGATTCAGGGCTCCGTCGCTTAAGGAACTATACCTTTATTTTGTGGATGTAAACCACAATATTACCGGGAATCCTGACCTTCAGCCCGAAAGTTCGACGCATCTGCAGGTGCAGGCATCACATCGCATCGAAAAAGTAACCTATGCCACTGAGACTGAAGTCCGTTTCTTCCTGAACAACATCAGCGATGAGATTACATTGGCTGAAACCGGCGATGGATCATATACATACTACAACCTCGATCAGTCGAAGACCATTGGATATTCGGCCAGTCTGCGGTCGTCACTTTATCCTATGTTTGACCTGAGACTTGGCTGGGGTTCAACCGGCAGGTCGAACAGCCTCGAAGGCATCAAAAGCATGAAAATCTATTGGTCGCCCGAAGTTACAGCAGAAGTTACATGCCGGATGGATAAAATAGATCTTCATATCACTGCGATCTACAAGTACACAGGTAAAACTACCAGGATTCGCCTTCTTGAAGACGGACAGCTGGCCGAAGGGTACATGGATGCCTATCATAACATGGATCTGACTGTACTGAAGACTTTTATGCAGAAGCGGTTATCGGTAAACGCAGGAATCCGCAACCTTTTTGATGTAACCAATATTACTTCGTTTGGCAGCACCGGTGGTGTTCACTCCGAAGGAGGTGGATCGGTTCCGGTTGCCTGGGGCAGAACATACTTTGTAAAACTATCATTCAGCATTTTGAAAGATGAAGCGGTTAATAAAAATAAGTAATCTGCTGGTATTAAGCCTGATGATACTTACTTCCTGTTTTAAGGAAGACGAGCAGGTTATACCCCAAAGGCCGGGAGATGTAACGACTACAGTCATTGAAATGCTTCCTGATTACAGTATACAGTCTTTTTTTAATTTATCCTCCGGACAGGTTGTTGATACCAATCTCAAAACATCCTGGGATCTTGGTCTTTCCTGCAAGGAAGGTGATTATTCCCTGATACTGAATACTTCTCGTTTCATGAAAATAGCCCATACCGGTTCTGATCTGTTTGAAGTTACTTATGCTTCAGAAGGATTTGAATGGCTTTTTGATGAATCAACCGGGGTGCCTTCCGGAAATGCAATCGGGCAATGGTGGGAAAACACTGTTGACGGACCTGTTGGAATGAATGAAGTATTGCTTGTTGACCGGGGTATAGATGAGGAAGGTCTTCCGGCTGGTTTTTATAAGATCCAGCCGATGATTGATCCTTCCAGTCACAACGTTACTGTAAGGATTGCTGAACTGGATGGTTCCGGTGACCGCACTTTTGGTTTTACAAAGGACAACAGCCGTAACTATGTTACCATGTCGTTTGAAACCGGGCAGAACCAGGTTCAGCCTGAACCGGTCAGAACCGCATGGGATCTGCTCTTTACCCAGTATACCACACTATTGTATACCGATACCGGCGAACCTTACCCATACCTGGTTACAGGGGTTCTGATCAATGATTCCCTTGTTTCTGCCGTGATGGATTCCCTCATTTCGTTCGATTCAGTCGACAGGGCATATGCTGAGCAGAAAATGATGTCATACAACAGGGATGTCATCGGCTACGACTGGAAGGCGGTGAACGGGGATGTGACATCGGGGGATGTAACCTATACTGCCCGTCCAGAAATGGTATTCATCATCAGAAATACCGACGGATTTTACTTTAAATTACGGTTCATCGATTTTTATAATAACCTGGGACAGAAAGGTTATCCGACTTTTGAATATCAAAGATTGTGATTAAGAATTGTTTGTGAATGTGTGAAAAAGCCCGGCGTGTTTGTGAGCCGGGCTTTTTGTTTCATTTCCGGCGGCAACCGGGTTGAGTATTTTCTTCTTTAAAGCAGGAACCCGATGGCAAGGGCTTCTTCTTTCCGGTCCTGATGCAGCAGATCACGGATAACAGAATGCAGCCGTTCAAGTTTGGCTTCTGTTGTCAGCACCTTGTTTTCTGTAATTTCTTTTATTTCCGGAATCAGTGAAGCAGTTTTGATTTCATCATCAGAGGGAGATCTTAAAGAGGAACCGAGCCGACCAAGTTCATTTCCGGTAAGTACAGGGCTGTTTCTTAAATGAACCGGAAGTGCATCGATGCCGATGGCTGGTTTCATCAGGGGTTTCTCCACTGTAAAAAGGCTGCTGCCATGGGCACGGACATAATAATCTCCACCCATCCTGCCAACCAGGTCAATCCGGCTGGTATCGATCAATCCTTCACTGTTCAGTATTTCCTCATTGATGTGTACCAACAGTACCTCACAGATAACAAGATTTGCTGCTCCACCTCCGTTTCCCGTTTCAATCACTTGTCGTACCATGCATTCCCATTGTACCGGTGACTCTGAAACCCTGAAAGGCCTGACTTTCTCAGAGGCAAGGGCTGTAAATCCCGATTTTTCAAATTCATTCACCCCTTTCGGGAATTCAGTGCTGGCAAGGCTGACCTGCTCCACCATATCATAAGTCACCGCGTTGATCACAACTTCAGGTACCTGTTTGATGTTGTCGAAAGTGTCTTTGGTGGTATTGTCGCGGCCCCTGCGCGACGGACTGAAAATAATGGTACTCGGGTTGACCCCGAATGCGTTGAAAAAACTGAAAGGGGAGAGGTTGGGTCGTCCTTCGGCATCAATGGTACTGGCAAAGGCGATTGGCCGGGGCGCAATGGCACCAAGCATCAGCTTATGCAATTCACTGTGGGCTGTTTTTGAAGGATCTATGGTTTTATACATTGGATGGTATTAGCGTGAAGGAAGTGCCTTTGTTTTGCATTCACCGAAGCCGATTCTCAACCCGTCTTTTTCACAGAAACCACGGATGATCATCGTATCGTGATCTTCAATAAACTTCCTGCTGCTGCCGTCGTTCAGTGTCAACGGATTCGTGCCGCGCCAGGTCAGTTCAAGCATCGATCCGTAAGAGCCGGGTTCAGGGCCACTGATGGTCCCTGAAGCATACAGGTCACCTGTAGTGATGTTACATCCGTTTACAGTATGGTGTGCCAGTTGCTGGCAGATGTTCCAGTACATATGCCTGAAATTCGAACTGCAGACCAGGTTTTCTTCACCTTTATCGGGTCTGATCATTACTTCAAGCTGAATGTCAAAATTTCTCAGCCCCCCGGTTCTCAGGTAGGGGAGAACTTCAGGATCCTGAACCGGTCCTTTGACCCGGAAAGGTTCCAGCGCTTCCAGTGTTACGATCCATGGTGAAACTACCGAACCAAAATTCTTGGAAAGAAAAGGGCCAAGAGGAACATATTCCCACGATTGTATATCCCTGGCTGACAAATCATTGAAAAGAAGAAATCCGAAAATATAGTCTTCTGCCTGTGCTGCTGACACACTTTCTCCCAGTTGCGTTGACTTTCCAACAACAAAAGCCATTTCCAGTTCAAAGTCGAACATCCTGGTGGGACCGAAAACAGGCTGATCTGCGCCAGGCGGCAGGGTCTGACCGTTCGGACGATGAACATCAGTTCCGGAAACCACGATGGAAGAAGCCCTGCCATGATACCCGACCGGGAGATGACGCCAGTTGGGCAACAAGGCGTTGGCAGGATCGCGGAACATCTTACCAACATTGGTGGCATGCTCGATGGAGGAGTAAAAA
The DNA here is from genome assembly GCA_009773455.1 of Bacteroidota bacterium. Taxonomy (GTDB): domain Bacteria; phylum Bacteroidota; class Bacteroidia; order Bacteroidales; family Lentimicrobiaceae; genus Lentimicrobium. The sequence goes on from WSXU01000029.1 coordinate 32,862, forward strand.
TCGGTATAATCGCTGACCTTTACAGGCATCCGCATGGTAACTGAATCTATGGAGTGGAATGCGCTGGTCTTCAGGGTATCCTTTTGATTCTGATCTTTATTGGTGTCACTGAATATTTCCTGTAACCGCCGCCTTAATGCCCTGTGTGCTTCCTTGCCCAGGTCAATAAATTGGTTTAAAACCGGCTGCCCGAAGACCTCCCCGAAATCAAATCCGGAATTATTCAGGATTCCCATTTGTTCCAGTTTCGCAAGGTCAATCACTGTATCGCCAATCCGCGTAACAGCAACGGTTTTTCCGGAAGGGATGGTTGCTATCCCGAAAGGGAGATTCTGAATGGGGAAGTCGCTTTGAGAAGGTGTTTCGATCCAGGAATTCATAGGGGGAGGATAAGTATAAAGTTAAAAGTTAAAAGTAAAAAGTTAAAAGCTAAAAGTAAAAAGCCTGCCTGCCGCAGGTAGGTAAAAAGTAAAAGCCTGTTTGCGGTTTACCAGCCGCAGGGGAGCAGTTTGGTCCGCAATCATAATGCCTTTGGCAACTTGCCCCGCTTTTTCAGCGGGGGGCCAAGCACAATCCGAAATCCAAATTCCGCAATCCGCAATCCACAATTTACAACGTGCCTCTTCTGACCTGCTCCAGTTCGATGGATTCAAACAATGCCTTGAAGTTGCCTTTTCCGAAAGATTTGGCTCCTTTTCGCTGGATGATTTCATAGAATACTGTTGGTCGGTCTTCTACCGGCTTGGTGAAAATCTGCAGCAGATAACCTTCATCATCCCGGTCGACCAGGATGCCCAGTTTCTTCAATGCCAGGATTTCCTCATCGATCTTTCCAACCCTGTTAAGAACGGTGTCGTAATAACTGTCGGGAACAGTGAGAAACTCAATGCCTCTTTTTCTGAGTTCTCCGACAGTCTCCAGGATATTCTCCGTTGCCATAGCGACATGCTGAACACCGCTGGTTCCGAAAAAGTCAAGGTATTCCTCAACCTGTGAACGTTTTCGGCCTTCGGCCGGTTCATTGATCGGGAATTTGATCCTGCCGTTACCATTGGTCATTACCTTGCTCATCAAAGCAGTATATTCTGTTGAAATATCCTTGTCATCAAAGGAGGCAAGCTGTGTGAAACCCATGGTGTCGGCATAGAAGTTCACCCATTTGTTCATTTCGTTCCAGCCTACATTACCGACCATATGATCAACATATTTCAACCCGGTATCCCTGGTTTTATATTCCGGATTCCAGGCTACATAGCCGGGAAGGAAAGGTCCGTTATAATTTTTGCGTTCAACAAAAATATGAACGGTTTCACCATAGGTTCTGATTCCTGAGAACACCGCCTCGCCATGTTCGTCTTTCTCAACTTTTGGCTCGAGACAGGATACCGCTCCCCTGGCTGTGGTTTCTTTCCAGGATTTACGGGCATCATCTACCCAAAGGGCAACAACCTTCACCCCGTCGCCGTGATTCATCGCATGAACAGCAATTTCACTGTCGGGAACCAGGGATGAGGTAAATACAAACCTTATTTTATCCTGAACCAGCACATAGGAGGTGCGGTCTTTCAGGCCGGTCTCAAGTCCGGCATATGCCAGGGGCTGGAAACCAAAAGCTGTCTGATAATAATAGGCAGCCTGTTTGGCGTTGCCAACATAAAATTCAACGTAATCGGTGCCATTGATGGGCAGAAAGTCTTCTCTGGAATTCATTTTTATTGTTTTGTCAATGCTGTTTGAAAATAGGGCAGGGATTTATACCGGATTTTATCAGAAAAAGGTTTTGTATGCTGTAATCTTATTCGATCCACGACCTGAAATAGTCCGGATCTTCTATTGTCATGGCCTGCTTGGTAAGCCAGAGCGGACGGAAGGTGTCAACCATTACAGCCAGTTCCTGTGTTCCGGAAGCTCCGAGGCTTTTTTCAACCGTGCCCGGATGAGGACCGTGAGGTATACCGATCGGATGAAGGGTAATCTGCCCCCGTTCAACATGCTTGCGGCTCATAAATTCCCCGTCAACATAGTAGAGTACTTCATCCGAATCCACATTGCTGTGATTATAAGGCACCGGCACCGAAAGCGGGTGATAGTCATATAAACGGGGTACAAAAGCACACATCACATAATTGTGGGCTTCGAAAGTCTGGTGAACAGGTGGTGGCTGGTGGATACGGCCTGTGATCGGCTCAAAATCATGGATCGACAGTGCATACGGGTAATGATAGCCATCCCAGCCAACAACGTCGAAAGGGTGACTGGCAAAATGATAGGGAAACAACTGGTGTTCCTTCTTTACCATTACGACAAAATCTCCTTTCTCATCGTGGGTTACCAGGCTTTGTGGTTTGCGGATATCCCGTTCACAAAAGGGAGCATGCTCTTCAAATTGCCCGAGTTTGTTGATGTATTTTTTCGGAAACCGGATGGGTGTGTAGGACTCAACGATGAAAAGACGGTTTTCAGTCGTGTCGAATTCCAGCTGATAGATAACCCCTCGCGGAATGATGAGATGATCGCCGTATCCAAAGCGGATTTCACCATACATACTCTTCAGAATGCCCGACCCTTCATGAACAAAGATCATTTCTGAAGCCTGAGAGTTTTTAAAGAAATACCCATCCATCGAATTTCTGGGTGCCGCCAGAATGATACTGAGGTCATTGTTTACAAGTACCGGAGTTCGGCTCTTCAGATAGTCGTCCGTAGAATTTACTTTAAATCCTTGGAAACTACGGTGCTGCATATTATTCTGTATCGCTATCTCAGGTCTGACATCGATGGGAGGGTCAATTGATCTGACCATGGTTGGCGGATAAAAATGGTATGTGTTCGAGTAGGCATCAGAAAAGCCCTCCGTCGAAACAAGCTGCTCAGAATAAAGACCGCCGTCAGGTTTCCTGAACTGGATATGGCGTTTGGGTGGAATCTGTCCAAGGGAATAATAGTGAGGCATTTTTAAAACATTAAAATAATAATCAGTGAATACCTGTGATAAAGGTACTTCAAACGATTGCATAAATAACAAATTCCACCATCTATTGTTCAGAAAATATAAGGCTTTTTGACCGCTTTATACCTGTTGAGAATTCATTGCTGCTGAATAAAAAAAGGCAGGATTGTTATTTCCTGCCTTTGAGTGTTTTTTTGATTGTTACCTGTTTATGACCACTTTGACAATGCAGGCTTTCTGGTCTGCGATTTTAACTTTGAGAAAATACATGCCTTCCGGGTATTGCGACAGGTCAGCATTCACTTTGTCAACCGGGATATTCCCGGTATGGCTCCAGATTTCCTTTCCTGTAAGGGTCACAACGCTGACACTTTCGATCAGGGCAGTTTCAGGCGAAACCGATTCCACTGTCACCATCCCTGTTGATGGGTTCGGGTAAACGACATAACCCGGTGGATTAATGTTGTTGATACCAACCGGAACATAAAAGTGAGCGGTGAGTTCCCTGTTGCCCGAAACTATAAATGAGTAAACGGGATTTGTTGAAACAATATTGCCGTTTTCGGTCCAGTTGAGGAATACATAACCGCTGTTGGCATAGGCTGAAACCGATACCTCATCACCTTCGGGATAACTGCCGCTGCCTGTGGTATAACCCCCGGCCGGCGGATCAGCGATTGCCAGTATTACAAACTGTTGAGTAAAGCCCGCCACAAGCGTACGGTCGGCATTTACAGTAAATGAATAGGATGCATCGGTTGAAACCACATTCCCGTTTTCAGTCCAGCTGGCAAACAACCATCCGTTGCTGGGGAGGGCAGTTACGGTAGCCTGTTCGCCGGAATTGTATTCCCCGGCACCATTGGTAGCACCACCGGCAGACGGAGCTGACGAAGTGCTTATGGTATATTGGATGGTTCCCTGTATAAAATTGGCAATCAGGTCCCTGTCCGACATTGCAGGAAAAGAGTACCCCGGATCAGCCGAAACCTGGTTCCCGTTTTCTGTCCAGTTCACAAAAGTCCAGCCGCTTTCCGGAATTGCAAGCAATGAAACAAGCTCTCCGGCTTCATATACGCCGCCTCCGGTGGTTGATCCCCCTTCGGCAGGGCTTGGCAACGCGGTGATCAGATATTCAATGATCTGTTGTGTAAAGTTGGCAACGAGGTTTCGGTTGCCACTGACTGTAAACGAATAACCAGAGGTTGTTGAAACCACATTCCCGTTCTCAGTCCAGTTCACAAAATTCCATCCGTTGTTGGCCGTTGCATTCACTGTGGCCTGTGTTCCGTAGGCATAGGAGCCACCACCGCTGACGATTCCCGCATTTACTGGACTTGACGTAACGCTTATGTTATACTGTATGGCCTGGAAATTGGCTACTAGTGTCCTGTTATTTTCTGCAGTAAAGGAATAGGAAGCATTGGCCGATACAACATTTCCGTTTTCTGTCCAGTTGGTGAAGTTAAATCCTGTATTTGCAGTGGCATTCAGGGCTACCTGGGTGCCATAGTTATAATTTCCGGCTCCTGAGGTAGTGCCCCCATTTGAAGGTGAGGATGAAGTTGATATGACATACTCTTGTGGTGCAAAATTCGCAGTCAGCAAACGATTCCCGGAAACGGTAAAAGTATAATCCTGATCCGCCGAAACCACATTTCCGTTTTCGGTCCAGTTCAGGAAATAATACCCGGCCAGTGATGTTGCCGACACAGTTGCCTGTGCTCCGGCATTGTATGTTCCTCCGCCTGAAGTTGTTCCCCCCTGGGCAGGACTGGATGAGGTGGTAATGACAAAAGTCTGTACCCCGACTGCCGATACATTTACATTATCCACATACCAGTAATCATACTGATACAGGTTACCTTCAATGGTAAAGGCAAGGTAAGTTGAGGCTGAATTCAGGTTCGAAGTAACACTTGTGTTGACAAGTACAGGACCTACATTGGTTCCGGATGCTGTAGGGAGCGACCAGGCTTCATTGGTCCAGGTTGTTCCGTTGGTACTCGACTGGATGCGGAGTGTTGCCCCTGGTCCGTAATCGTCAAGCATGTGCATGAAACTCAGATTTAGTTCTGTTACCCCGAGGGTATTAAAAGCGGGAGTGACCAGCCTGGTTGTCGCAGGATTTCTGTCCTGCCAGGTCGACATCATCTCTCCGGAGCTCCCTCCGGCATTGTTTGTTGCCGAAAGAGACCAGTTGGATGCTACATTGGTTCCAACGACCTGCTGTGACCAGCACGGTGGGAATTCCGCCCCTGAAAAAGTTTCTGAAAAGGGCAGGGTAACGATGCCGCATTGTGTGGTGGCGCTGGCATTGATGCCGGTTGAATAGGTAACAGTGCCATCAACCGACCAGAGTTTATAGTAATAGGTGGTTGCAGGTGAGAGCGAAATATGGTTGAAGCTGCTTCCATTGCCTGCATAGATGACTGTTCCGCCACCCGGTATGGTTGAACCGGAGCTGTAGGAAGTACCTGTCTGTGGTATTCCGAAAGTAGCGGAAGTATTATAAGCGAGTACAACGTTATTGTCGGAGCTGTTTTTCTGCCATCCCAGATTGATCTGGGTTCCGCTGATGGTGGTCGCTGTTAAGCCTGAAGGGTTCCCCACAGTACTCATACCAACTGTAAAGGATATGGTATTTCCTGCGGCGGTAATGTTGTATATATTCAGTCCGCCAGGACTTCCGTTTTGCAGAAATGATGATGGGTTGGTGCCATCGTTGATGGCCGTTCTTCCCGATGCTTGCGAATAATAAGCGCTCCAGGGGCTGCCGTTTGATGTGGTCGTGCCATTGGGCCGGTATATGTAGACTTCGTCGGGAGGGCCGTCTGCATTGCCTCCGACACTTGGATCTATCCTGTAAATAATCAGTCCTGACCCTGGCAAGGTACTTTCAAATGTACCTGTCGTTTTTCTGTACTCTACCACAAAAAATTCAGTGGCTGAATTGGGCGATGCAATCTTATAGCAGTTATTTGTTGCGGAGGTCAGTGGTTGCAGGGTGTAAGTGCCCGATGAATTGATCTCAGGTATATTGGTTATCCACGAGTAATTCGTGTATTTCCATTTCATATAGGCTCCCATGTGCCCGCCACCCTGTTCCATAAGGTCCCATTCCGAAACGGGTGCGATGTTGAGTCCCCCGTCGTCGTAGTGATACAGGTCGGGTGACCCCAGGGCATGGAACATCTCATGGCAGAGTGTCTGGACATCTACCTGTGATTCCGGTTGAAAGGTATAATCCCAGACCTGTTTGCCATTAATATAGACATTGTAAGTATACAGAGCCCAGCGGTGGGCCCAGAGCAGGCTGGCCCAGGCCCCGTTCCCTCCACGTACAATAAAGCAGACATTATCAACCAGATTATCGTCATCACCGTCAATGTCCAGAGCTGTCGGAACCGGAGAATTGGCATTGATCCAGTTGATAGCGTCGCGCAAAAGGGCATGTTCACGCAGACGGCGCTCGGTCTCTCCATTGTATCCGCCCGGGTTGGTGCTGGCATTGTAGGGCTCAAAATAGTTCCTGGGATGTGTGTCCGTATAGGAGTAGTTCGTTGTCATGGCACACGCAGGATAATGCGTTGATGATATCGTGAACTGATTGTATGACACTTCTGTGTAATAGGATTTCAGCGCATTGCCGGTGGGCAGGTTAAACAGGTCGTCGTAAGTCTGACGGGTGGTGGTAAATTCCGTGTCTCCCGAAAACTTGATATATACCACGATGTTATTCATGGTGCCAAGGTGTGGAGCCCTGGTCGACTGGCTGTTTTCCTTGTTGAAATATTCTTTTCGCCGCTGGTATTCTGTTTTTGAGATTTTTGCCCATGGCGTGAGCCCGACAGTAGCCGGGTCTACCTCATTAACCCTGTAAATTGACGGTACAACAAGATCTTTGTCTTTGATTCCATAGCAGTAATAGCCATCCGGTGCCTGAATAATGGTGTAACCCTGAGCATCGTGCAGCCAGTTGAAATATTCATCTCCCGAAACAAAGCAGTTGATTATGGTACCATCAGGCTGGTTTACCTGGTAGGGATGATTCTGAACATAGGCTGCCCGGGTGGCAGTCGAAAACAACAGGGTAGTAACAGCCAGCAAAAGGAATATTCTTCTCATAACAGGATGATTTGTAGATGTAAAAGTGCTTTCGGAGATGGAGAAAAAAACGTACAGTATTAATAAATTTCAGCCCGAAAAGTAATCACTGAAATACGCGTTTTTTATAGCGAAATTCTTGTTTTGAGATTATGCCCTTTTTTCGGGGAATGTCCGGGTAACTAAATTGATGCTGCTCCTGGAAATCACAGGGGAAAGAGGCACATTTGGTCTATCTGCTGAAAGGGAAAAGGATACCGGATTTATTGATGATCCGGGCAGGAAGCAGAGCGTTCAGGTGTTTACCATTTTTTGAAAATGAAGAACACGGCAAGGATGATGAATCCGAATCCCACCAGGTAATTCCATTTCATGGGTTCCTTCAGGAAAAGCACCGAGAAAGCGGCGAAAACCAGCAATGTGATGACCTCCTGGATTGTTTTGAGCTGGGCTACAGAAAAGGTACCATGGCCAATGCGATTGGCAGGAACCATGAGTATATATTCAAAAAGGGCGATACCCCAGCTTACAAGAATCACTTTCCAAAGAGCCGCTTCCTTGAATTTCAGGTGGCCATACCAGGCAAATGTCATAAATATATTGGAGGCAATCAGTAACAGAACAGTTCTCATGCTTGAGCTTTTGGTCAGGCAAAGTTAGCGATTCTGATTTTTACTGTCTGCATTGCCAAACAATCGGCGAATGATGAGAGAGTGCTGGCTCTGATTGTTTATTTTTGCCATTGAAATCAGTTGTAAACATGGTTGTAAATGAAAACAAAAGAAGAGTTAATCGCCGGATTTGATCCCAACGCAGCAGCATCAGCGGATGCGGGTCTGTTTGGATTGCCATTTACTGCAGAGCAATCCGATATTGTTGTCATTCCGGTTCCATGGGAAGTGACGGTCAGTTTCAGATCAGGAACGGGTAAGGGACCAGCATCCATAGAAGAAGCATCTTCACAAATTGATCTTTACCATCACGATTACCCGGATCTCTGGAAGAAGGGAATTTATTTGGATAAATGCCCCGAAGACCTTGTCCGGCTGGGAGAGAAAGCCAGGGATGACGCCGGTGATTTGATCGAAGCCATAGAGCAGGGGAAAGACATCGCGGCTGATCCGGACCTGAATGCTAAACAGGTATGGGTCAATGAAGCCTGTGCTATGATGAATGCCTGGGTTATGGAACGGGCATCTTTCTGGAAAAATCAGGGTAAAATGGTTGGTCTTGTCGGAGGTGATCACAGCATTCCGCTGGGATATATTCAATTGCAGGGAAAGCAACATGAGAATTTTGGTATACTGCACATTGATGCCCACATGGACCTTCGTATAGCCTACGAAGGATTTGTTTTTTCACATGCTTCAATATTTTATAACACGCTTGAATCTGTTCCTCAGGTAGACAAATTGGTTCAGGTTGGCATCAGGGACTATTGCGAGCAGGAAAATAATTATGTGAATGCCAATGCTGACCGGATTGCCGTTTATTTTGACCGTGAAAACAGGAAACGATTGTATCAGGGTGAGAACTGGCATCAGTTATGCCTTGAAATTGTAGGTAAACTCCCGCAAAAGGTTCATATTTCCATTGACATCGATGGCCTTGATCCTAAACTTTGTCCGAATACCGGAACCCCTGTTGCCGGTGGAATGGAATATGAGGAATTGATGCACCTGCTCAATGTGTTGAAGAGCAGTGGAAAGGAAATTATAGGTTTTGACCTGTGTGAAGTCGCTCCGGGCGAAGATGGCTGGGATGGCAACGTAGGAGCCAGGGTGTTGTTTCAGTTGTGCGGAACAATGGCCGGGTAGGAGTTCTTTTTACGATTTTTAGATTTACGATTTTAGATTAGCGGGTTAGCAAATTGGCAGATAGAAGATTAGCAGATCAGATGATTGAATCGGGAAACACTATTCATTGATCGTATTTCGTCTATGAGTGCTTGTCTGACAGGGTTCTCAATGATTCCGAAATTTCATACTATAAATTATTATTTTTAGAAAAGATGATTTACATTTGTTTCGCCATTCGACGAAATGCGAAATGAAATGACCAAAGAAACCATCTATACAGAAGAGCAGAATAAAATAGCCCGTTTTGCCAAGGCATTGTCACATCCGGTGCGTGTTTACATTATTGATTACATCGCCGGTCAAACCAAAACGTGCTGCTATAGTGGCGATTTACACGAAAACCTTCACATCGCACGCTCTACTTTGTCAGAGCATCTGAAAGAACTGAAAGCAGCCGGACTGATCCAGGGAGAAATCAATCCGCCGTACATCAAATACTGCATTAACCGGGAGAACTGGGCAATTGCCAGGTCATTGTTCGGAAATTTTTTTAAGGATTGATTGTAAAAGTCAACTACACCCTGTTATGAACAATAAGGGCATCGCACTGCATGTCAAAAATCCGGCAAATTATCTGCCATTGCTGCTTCTTCCTTTGTGGCTGTTGCTTTACCGGAACCTGCAGGGGTTAACCGACTTTTTGGTTTATGATGTGTTCAATCTCGCAAAAGGAACACATCTGGCAGATTCTGTCTGGTTTTTTGTTTTTGAAGTTCCGAAAGTGCTGTTATTGTTAGCGCTTATCATTTTCGCAGTTGGCATTGTGCGTTCTTATTTCTCCCCTGAGCGCACACGGAAGGCGCTGGAAGGCAAATCACTTTTTACAGGCAATGTCATGGCAGCCTCACTGGGTATTGTTACGCCATTCTGTTCATGTTCTGCTATTCCGTTGTTCCTTGGATTCATTGAATCGGGTATACCCCTCGGTGTTACATTTTCATTTTTAATTGCTGCACCTATGATCAATGAGGTAGCGGTCGTATTGCTTTTTGGTTTGTTTGGATGGAAAACGGCGGTTATTTATGTAATCACAGGCCTGTTTATAGCCATTACAGCAGGCTGGGTCATCGGCAGGCTTCACCTTGAAAAATGGGTAGAACCATGGGTGTATGAGTTAAAGGCCGGTGATCATCCCGAAGATGAAAAACTGACATTTGCACAGAGAATAAGGATGGGATATAGTGCAGTTAAAGAGATTGTTGGGAAAGTCTGGCTCTATGTTGCCCTGGGTGTTGCCGTTGGCGCAGGTGTTCACGGATATGTGCCCCAGGATTTTATGGCTTCGGTCATGGGTGACACAGTATGGTATTCGGTGCCACTGTCAGTGTTGATCGGAATCCCATTGTATTCCAATGCTGCCGGAATAATCCCCATCGTATCTGCCCTGATAGGGAAGGGGGCAGCGCTCGGCACATCACTTGCTTTTATGATGGCTGTCATCGGACTTTCACTTCCTGAAATGATCATTCTCCGTAAGGTTCTAAAACTGCCACTGATCTTTACATTTATCGGCGTTGTCGGAACTGGTATCCTTATGGTAGGATATTTATTTAATTATATCTTTTAAACAGAAACATTAATCCACATACAGAACGAACTGAATTTCACCATCTAAAGTCTGATTACTATGGAAATCAAAATTCTCGGAACAGGTTGCGCCAACTGCAAAAACCTCGAAAAAGCGACCCGCGAAGCGGTTGCTGAACTTAAACTGGATGCTTCAGTCGTTAAGGAAGAAGACATCGTTAAAATTATGGGCTATGGCATCATGCGCACACCCGCGCTGGTTGTAGATGAAAAAGTATTGTTTTACGGAAGGATTCCGTCTGTTGCTGAGCTCAAGGAAATGTTAAGTAAAAAATAACCCTCAAATATTTAAAACATGAAAAAGATCGTATTTATCGGAATCTTTGTGATGATGGCTACCCTCGTTTTTGGTCAGAAAGCCACCAGGTTGAGCATTGTATATTTCCATGCTGAACACCGTTGTCCAACCTGTATCTCGATTGAAGAAAATACAAAAAAGACGCTGGATACCTATTTTGCGGCACAATTGAAGGATGGAACCATTAAACTCCAGGTTCTGGATGTTTCTGACGACAAAAATATTAAGCTGGTTGAAAAATACCAGGCCGACGGTTCAGGTCTTTTCCTTACCCGTTTGGATGGCAAAAAAGAAAAAACCACCGATTTTACCAATTTTGCCTTCAGCTATTCAAGAAACCAGGCCGATAAATTTATTTCGGGCCTGAAAGCTGAGATCGAAAAGAATTTGAAATAATTTGAGGATTTGAAGATTTGAAGATTTGAGGATGTTATAACATGGGAAATTTGGGATCTTAAATCATTAAAGGTGAAAGGATGTTTAAATGAAAAAAGATAATGAAAATCTGATTGTTAAGCTATCACTTGAATTTGCGATTGATATTATACAGTATGCTGAGAAATTGGAAAGTCTGAAAAAATATATCATTGCAAAACAGATTTTAAAATCAGGGACTTCAATTGGAGCCAATGTCAGGGAAGCCCAAAACGCTGAGAGTAAGGCTGATTTTATTCACAAAATGAAAATAGCAGCCAAAGAAGCCGATGAAACTGATTACTGGCTTATCTTATGCAAACTATCACCTATGTATCCTGATCCTGAAGATCTTGCCGAAAAACTGAATTCTATAATAAATGTCCTGTCAAAAATAATAATAACATCAAAATCTTCCTGATCAAAGAGTAATTTTCAAATTCTCAAATTCTCAAATTCTCAAATCAAGGAAAATGGAATTCATACAGAACCTTATCGACCAAAGCACATTCCCGCTGCTGACAGCCTTCCTGCTCGGATTAATGACGGCCATCAGTCCCTGCCCGCTGGCTACCAATATAACTGCATTGGCCTATATCAGCAAGGATGTTGAAAGTAAGCGGACTGTTTTTCTGAATGGACTTTATTATACCCTTGGCCGGACGCTCACCTATACCATACTTGGTGCGATCATCTTTTTTGGTGCCAGCAAATTTCAGGTCAGCCGGGCTGTTCAGGCCAACGGTGAGAAATGGATCGGGCCACTGCTGATCATCATCGGTATTTTTATGCTGGGGATGATTAAACTACCGGGTTCATCCGGTACCTTGATGCAGCGGTTTGCCGATAAAGTAAAAGTTGGCAGCAGTTGGGGAGCGCTTCTCCTTGGGGTGATCTTCGCACTGGCCTTTTGTCCGTACAGCGGGGTTCTTTATTTTGGAATGCTGATGCCCATGGTCCTTTCTCAGCCATCAGGATTGCTTCTTCTGCCTGATTTTGCCATCGCTACCGGCCTGCCTGTAATATTGCTGGCCTACCTGCTGGCATTCAGTATAGGTGGGGTCGCCAGGTTTTATAACAAGGTTAAAATTTTTGAAGTCTGGTTCAGGAGGGTAGTAGCGGTTTTGTTTATCCTGACCGGGTTGTATTTCGTCTGGATTTATTTTTCCTGAGCATATTCAGACAGAATCCATTGCCTCAAGATCTGCTATTGTCCACCATTCCACATCATCAATACCACGAACAACCTGATAGGTGTTGACCTTAATCCGCACAAGAATGCAATCTTCTGCCTGCATAAATGACAATAGGTCAGGATGCCACGCCAGATGTGCATTGAAAACCGCTTCATGATCTTCTATCCTGATTTCTTCCGTATGTCCAAATGCTGTAAGCACAAAACTATCCCTTTGTTCGTTGTTGTCGTAACTCCCACTTTCAATGAGCAGGGCTGCATTACCATTTCGCGTTAAATTCCTGTATTTCTGTGTATTGCGATAAGTTGCGAAGACCAATACCCGGTAGCTCTCCATCGGAGTAATCGCAATAAAGCTGGCATGCGGCCGGCCATCGCCTTCTGTTGCCAATACAGCAAAACGATTGCGCTTAAGGACATTCTCAATATATGCTTTGGTTTCTGACAATCTATCCATTTTTTATTTTTTCCGGGTCCCGGATGGTTTCTTCCTCAGATCCAACATCCCTGATTATTCAGAACTTTCGAATATTTTAAACGAATGTATACAAAATTGCCTACTAAGCATAATAACAACAATATGAATTGCCGGTGGGTTACCTGGCCTGGATCTTAAAATGATCATCTGATACTAAAAAAGTTTTCGAAACTCAGGTTAGTCCTGGTTTTAATTGAGCCAATAGTACGACGCATTCAGCACCATGGCAAAAGTTACCCACAACAAGTACGGGATGTTGAGGTAAGCTGCCAGTGGCCTCAGTTTATAAAACCGGACAAGCATAAAAACGATGGTTGACCATAACAGAAAAATTTCAATCAGTGCAAGCCCGATCATGTTGAAGTAGAAAAAGAAAAAACTCCAGCCAAAGTTTAAAAGAAGCTGTAATAAAAATATCCCGATCGCCTGGTTGCGTTCTTTACCAGCTGCAAGTTTCCAGATCAGGAAGAACGAAATGCCCATGATTATGTATAACGTTGTCCATACAGGGCCGAATATCCAATCTGGTGGATTGAACGAGGGCTGCTTGAGCGAGGTATACCATTCCGGGATTGCCCGGGCCGTAAACATGCCGGCAATCGCCCCGGCAGAAAGCGGAAAAATAATGGAAATTACAAGTTTTCCTATATTAAGAGTCTTCATAATTCACTGGAATTAAGGTGAATGAATGGTCATACTTTGGGTGAATCCTGCAAGTGAAACTGGTTTATTTCAGCCCTTTCAGTATCCTCAATGCCTCTTCAACATGCTTTTCGGCTTGTAGTTGCGAATTAAATGTATAAATCACTTTGCCCGATTTGTCTGCAACATAAGTTACGCGACCCGGAAGCAATCCAAGTAAATTGGTTGGCACCCCGAATTGCTTCCTGACATGATTGCCTTCATCACTCAGCAGGGTAAAAGTGAGCCTGTGTTTTTCGGCAAACTCCTTGTGGCTTTTAACCGATTGTCCGCTGATGCCTATAATTACAGCATCGGCTTCGCTGAACACCTCAAACTGATCGCGGAAAGAACAGGCCTGCGCGGTGCAGCCGGGGCTATCATCCTTAGGGTAAAAATAAATAACCATATTTTTTTTGCCGATCAGCGAAGTGATGTCAAATGGGTTTCCGTTTTGATCTGGCAGGGTAAAGGCAGGGATGGTGCTGCCGGTTTTGATTTCATTCATGTGGTTGTCCTTGTTAAAAGTTAAATAAGCAGAGAACAAAAGCAGGTAAATAATGAGGTAAAACCTGTAGAAATTCCTTAAATTCAGGTAATTGGCCTTATCCGGATACATATTTCCAAACAGCGCCTTCAGCTCCTTACCAAAATATGGTTTTATGTTGATCGTCCAGCTATCGGTCTGGTAAACGATCTTGCGGAATCTGCTGCGGTAAATTGTCAATGGCAGTCCCCAGATTACGAATAGTATAAGCCAGATGTTGTCGAGTAAAACCATAGGAAAATGTTAAAGGAAGGGATCTGAAAATTATAGTGCAAAAGAAATAAAGATTTGTTCAATAATCTGCTTCCTATATTAAACAGAATTTAGCCTGCTTAGTTTGCAGGTATTGCCTCTTGTTCGATGTTTGAATATGGCAATGCCACATAAATAATTCTTATCTTTGATCTTATTGAGGGGTTAGCCGTTAACCACCTTTTCACTCTGATGACTCCGGGTTACTAATACTAGGCACAAAGCACGGAGCCAATAATTTACCGCTTTTAAGTCAATTATTTTTCAGCTTTATGTTAAAAGTTCTCCTTGTCATTGGTTCCGGCAGTTTTCTGGGTGGTATTTCACGGTACCTTGTTTCTCGTTACATACAGAATACTTTTATCCCGGCATTTCCTTTTGGTACCTTTGTTGTAAACCTTGCCGGATGTTTTCTGATCGGGTTGTTTTTTGGCCTCTCCGAACGTGGAAATCTAAGTAATGCAGAACTTCGTCTGTTTCTTACCGTTGGTTTCTGTGGCGGATTTACCACTTTTTCAACTTTCTCGAACGAAAATCTGGCCTTGCTCAGGGATGGGAGTTTCTACTATTTTACACTTTACACTGGGCTGAGTGTTTTTCTTGGATTGGCCGCCACTTATGGTGGTAATGCAATCACCAAAATCTTCTGAATATGGAATCGAACCAGGAAGCCACCCGTTTGCGGATTTATATCAGCAACACCGATAAATTCAGGCATTCACTGTTAAGTGAAACCCTTGTTTTTGCAGCCAGAAGATATGGTCTGGCCGGGGCGACTGTAATTCGGGGCAGCATGGGTTATGGATCCAGCAGCGTGGTGCATACCACAAAATTCTGGGAAATCACGGATAAACTGCCAGTTGTCGTTGAACTGGTTGATGAAGCTCCCAAAATAGATCGGTTTTTAAAAGGCATCAGGCCCTGGTTTGATAAAATACCGACAGGTTGTATGATTACGGCTGAGAAAGTTGAGATTGTATTGTTTAAGCAGGGCGTTAAAAGGAAATTCTTTGAGCTTTAATTTCACTGATTTCAAAGGTTAACAAACAATGAAAATAGGAATTATTATTGAAACAAAAGCGTTTGAGAAAGCCTGGAATGCTTTCCGTTTTGCTGTAACAGCAAGGAATCAGGGACATGAAGTGAAAGTTTTTTTAATGGGCGAAGCTGTGGAATGTGAGGGTCTTACCCATGATAAATACAATGTTGACGCGCAGTTAAAGGCTTTTGTTGATGCCGGTGGTGAAATTCTGGCCTGCGGTACCTGTCTGAAATCAAGACATCGGAACGAAACCGAAGCCTGCCCGCTCTCAACCATGGTTGATTGCGTTAACCTGGTAGTGTGGGCTGATAAGATGGTGACTTTCTGAGTCATGAATGTCTATTCCTTCACCTTTAAATGGAATCAGTCGGAGCAAACTTTTTACTATTTATTTTTTAATCATGTAAGGCTACGGCTAATGATATCTCTATAAAACCCAGAAGCACTGTGGGGCTGAATTTGTTTTACGATTAACATGGTGTATATTTGTAAACTGCATTCCCGCTTTTTATGCACTTCTGTCCCGGGAGCACCAATGAATTAAAGGTGCATTCGGTTTTTTTAATTGAAATTTCTCAGGTAATTCAATGATATTTCTTCCATTCCTGCATTTTTTCAGTTTTATTGCCTCTGCATCCCTGGCTGTATTTATTTTTTACAGAGATACCAGGTCACTGCTTAACAGGATGAGTGCTCTTCTGATGATCTGCTATTCCCTCTGGAATTTCGGTGATATTATAGTGCATAATCCCGACAGGTCAATTAACACTGATTTGGTGATGATGATGCAGAATATTGCCTCCTTTGGCTGGATCAGCTTTGCAAGTGTATTTCTTTCCTTTGCACTGGCGTTTACGAAAAATCAGAATATTGTCAGGAAAAAGTGGTTCCGGATCCCGGTTATTTTGTTTCCGCTTGCATTTATTTACCTGCAGTTGACAAATAATTTGTCAGTTAATCCGGTCAGACAACCCTATGGATGGTCAATTGATTGGTCTGATAAAGTCTGGACTTATATGTTCTTTACATACTGTCTGACTTTTACGCTTTTATCTGTATTCATCATTTTTATTTTCTGCCGGAGTTTAAAAAATTCAAACGAGAAAAAGCTGTCAAAGATTCTGGTAGTTATTTCTATGGTAGGCATCCTTGCAGGGACACTCATGGATATTGTGATTCAGAATATTGGGATTCACAGTATTCCTCCATTGACTAACCTGATGGTATTTATTTTCGGGAGTGGTATTATTTATGCAATTTATAAATACAGGTTCCTTTCAATAACACCCACCATTGCGGCTGAGAATATTATTTCAGCCATGGACGAGTTTCTGATTCTTCTGAATCAGGAAGGGATTATTCTGAATGTCAATAAAGCAACATTGGCTTCGTTGCAATACAAACGCATGGACCTGGAGGGGAAATCCATAACTGCTATCCTTCCACAGGATGATCCAATCGCTGATCTGTACAGAAAAATTATTGATAAGAAAGTCTTTACGAATAAGGAAGGTTGTTTTCAGGCCGGAAACGGACAGTGCATACCTGTTATTTGTTCAAGTTCACCTGTCAGGGATAATCTGGGTTCAGTAATAGGCACAGTTCTTATTGCAAGGGACATCACCGAGCGGAAAAAGGCAGAGCTGGCCTTGAAAGAAAGTAATGAAGTGTACCGGAATCTCATTGAGAAGATGCCGGATGGTGTTTACAAAACCAGTCATGACGGGCAGGTTATTCAGGTGAACCCGGCCATGTTGAAGATATTGGGTTTTGTCAGTAAGGAAGAATTGATGGGTGTAAGTATAGGTAAAGAGTTGTATTTTGACCCGGAGGATCGTGAGAAACTGACATTGGAAGGCATAAACAAAGATTTGATTTCATACCGGCTCCGGAAGAAGGATGGTTCTGAAGTCTGGGTAGAGGATCATGGCTGGTTCACCTATAATGATTCCGGTGAGATACTTTACCACGAAGGAATTATCCGCGATGTTTCTGAGCGTAAACAGGCCGAGAAAGAATTGATCATAGCCAAAGAAAAAGCCGAAGAAAGCGATCGGCTAAAATCGGCTTTTCTGGCAAATATGAGTCATGAAATACGTACGCCTATGAATGGAATTCTGGGTTTTGCTGATTTATTGAAAAACCCTGACCTGACAGGCGAAGATCAGCAAAACTACATAGGAATTATTGAGAAAAGCGGTGAGCGCATGCTCAGTATTATCAACGACATCATCGACATCTCGAAAATTGAAGCTGGTCTGATGAAGGCCGATATAAGAGAATCGAATATCAATGAGCAGATCGAATATATCTTTCATTTCTTCAAACCCGAAGTTGAAGCCAAGGGGATGAAACTTTTCTATAGCAATTCGCTTCTGGCCAGGGAGTCGGTTATTAAAACCGATCCTGAAAAAGTATTCGCGATACTGACCAATCTGGTTAAAAACTCAATAAAGTATACCAAAAGGGGGTCAATTGAATTTGGATATGAAATAGTACAGGCTGATGAACGGATGATGATGAAGTTTTTTGTCAAAGACACGGGAATAGGGATTCCCAAAGACAGGCAGGAAATTGTCTTTGAGCGGTTCATACAGGCAGATGTTACAGGTCAGAATGCATATCAGGGAGCCGGGTTGGGTTTGTCGATTACCCGGGCATATGTAGAAATGCTTGGTGGTAAAATTTGGGTAGAAAGTGAAGCAGGTTCAGGTTCTGCTTTTTATTTCACCCTTCCTTACATCGTAGCTGAGCATAAACCTATGGTTGCTGATAATAATCTGGCATTTGAAAAGTCAGAAGCTGAAAACGAGAAATTGAAAGTTTTGATTGCCGAAGACGATGAAACATCCAAAAAACTTGTTTTTACCTTTGCCAAAGAGTTCAGTAAGGAAATTTTTGAAGCCAGGACAGGCAATGAAGTGATTAATATTCTTCATGATAACCCCGGTATTGATTTAATACTGATGGATATTCAGATGCCGGATCTGAACGGATATGAAGCAACCAGAATGATCCGGCAGAAAAATAAAGATGTGATTATCATTGCGCAGACCGCTTATGCACAGGCAGGCGACAGGGATAAATCAATTGAGGCAGGTTGCAACGACTATATATCAAAACCCATCAGCAGAGACAAGCTAATGGCTTTGATTCACAAGCATTTCAATACATATACTAACAAATCATCCGGGGATATCCGGACTAACAATTAAAAACGAAAAAGATGAACAACAATAAAGTGATTAAATTCGGTGAAGATGTTGAAGGGTACAGCATTCCGGTTTTGAATGAAAGAGAGGTCCGGGCTGCGGCAGGATTGCTCTTTCTGCTAATGTTTACTTCTATTCTTACAGTGATTCTTACAGCGAATTTCCTGTTGCTGAAATATGCCATCGTTATATTTCTGACCGATTTTATCGTGCGGGTATTCATCAATCCCAGGTTCGCTCCAACATTAATCCTGGGCCGCCTCGTGGTGTTTAATCAGACTCCTGAGTATGTGGGGGCAAAGCAGAAGAAGTTTGCCTGGGTCATCGGCCTGGTGCTGGGAATCATTATGCTGATTTTGCAGGTAATCGTAAATTCCTACAGTCCCATAACCGGCCTTATATGCCTTATATGCCTTATATTCCTGTTCTTCGAATCGGCCTTCGGAATCTGCCTGGGATGCAAGTTTTACGGATGGTTTTATAAAGAGAAAGCCCAGTATTGCCCCGGTGAGGTTTGTGATGTCAGGTCACGGCAGGATATTCAGAAAACATCGCGCACACAGTTGCTGATTGTGTTTGGATTTATCGCCTGGATCGTGGTGTCAGTCTTCTTGTTCAACGATTTCTTCAGGGAGAAGCCATATGACCTGTTTGGTATCGATAACAGGGCTCAGCCTGAAATGCAGTCACCGCAGGAATAATTGTATCAGCCGGTTTCGCCGGAATTGTCCCGGAGGGTTTCTGACCCTTCGGGATTATTATATTCAGTATGCTGCTGGTCAGCGTGATTGTTTCCAAAACTTCAGACCATCTGCAATTTAGCTTTCACGGGAATCTCTGGTTCGATTGTTCTGTTTTTCCGTGAAAGTAAATGAGGAAAGTAAGTTGCTCTTTCTCAGACCGAATGCCATAAGCTCATTTTTATGACCGATATTGTCAGAGGCTTGTTGACGATGCAGTCATCATTACAATGGATTTACATTCTGATCACCTTCTTCATCGAAATGCCTTTGCTGCCGCTGAGTACAACAAAATACATTCCTCTTGTTAATTCCTCAATAGCAACCTCGGTTTTTGAATTTGTAAGATGAATGGTTTTTAATGATTGTCCCTGAATGTTAACAATGCTGAGTGAGCTATAATCATTCAGGTTTTTAAGTTCAATGGTGATTTTCTCACATGCCGGAACAGGATAGATGCTGAAGTCCGCTGTTTCTTTGATTTCCTTGATACCCAGCGGGAAATGTAACTCGAACGAATAGGCGCTTTCGTGCCCGTTGAGCATATTTTCGTTTAACCATTTTTTGGTTTTGTTCCCTGAAATGTAGTCGTTGTCGTAAGCGGTTACGGCGATCGTATCATCCACCGAAGCGCCGTCAATGATAAAGTTTGTATTCAGGCCTGCATCTGCCATATGTTCAAAAGTAAAGCCGGTATAGTTTCCCCAGTAAACATTATACCCTTTTATATCGGCATCAGAATTGGCCAGCCAGCTCAGTTGTACCCTGTTGTTTCCCAGATCGGTTTTTCCAACATTGGCAGGTGGCAATACGGGGTTTGATGCCGGAGGGGCAAGCAGAATACTGTCGTGCAAGGTAATTCCCAGGTTGGCATCATCAAAGAAATCGTAAATAATTTCACTTAATTCTTCTACAGTTTCAACCCCCCAGTAATTGTTGCTTACATCCAGGTATGGCTGAAAAGCAGGAGAATTGTTGTTTTTAAGTATAAAGGCTGATGGGCCGTTGTCGTAAAAACTGTTCTGATTCAGGGCAATTTTACCTTTGAAGGTGGTTAATACATCGGATGTGCTGAAGTTTTGTGTAATAATATTATCCTTGAAGGTAATTAATGTAGTATCCAAAGCTCCGGTAAATAAATTATTAACATTAAGCAAATCAGCAGTTGTAAAGTTGTTGGTGATTACATTCGATGTAAAAGTAGCCGGAACATTCATAGCAAGCCGGACTTCCAGAGGCTTGAACCGGCTATTGTTCGTTATTATGTTATTCTCGAAAAATAAAGGACAATAGCCATTGTCATTATCATTAAACACAGAGATCAGAGAACCGGAGCCTGAGGTACAGACATTGTCGGTGAATATATTTGATTTGATTATACCCATCCCATCCATAAAAAAGCAGTAAATTAAATCTGAGCCATTGCGCTGGCATAGGTTATTGGTGAAATCAACCTCATCTCTGACTGAGATAATGAAATTACTGCTGCCCGGGTTCATGGTTTCATTATCCGAAAACTCGTTATTTGTGATGACTGAGCGAGAATCCATGGACAGTGCCTGTGAGTTTCCGGAAAACAGATTGTTGTCGATCTTCATGAGAGCGTTTGCGTCTATACCGCATTCATTCTGAATAAACGAACTGTTGGTAATGTATATCCAACTCAAATAGCTAAGTGCCGTAATACCCAACTTGCAATGCCGGAAGCAGTTGTTGCTGAGATTGTAATTTAGTGTATCATAATGCGGATAATGAATCTCGATTCCGGCGTTTGCTGCATTTTTTATTGCGCAGTTACGGATACCGGGCAAGGCGTCATCCAACCTGAGCATATTGGCATTTGTTCCCTCGATGTTTCCACCATATTCTACAATACAGTATTCCAATATACACCCGCTCAGGTAATTTCCGGCGTCATCAAAAACAACATCTGTAGAGGTGTTGGGAAAATAGATATTGCCCCAGGCCCCCGGCGTTTGGGTGGTGTTGGAAGTAAACCGGATAGAATCGGCAGCAGTGCCCATTGCAATCAGTGTTCCGTTAACCTGTAATGCTTTTGAGGCATCAAACCTGACTTCAACCCCGGGCTGAATGGTAAGTGTCACCCCTTCCATAACCAGAATATTTCCGGTAACTACATAAGGACTATTGGCTACCGACCACAGTGTATTTGAAGTAATGGGGCCGCTTACATTGGTCGCAGAAAGGCTAAACGCTGTAATGATGCTGAAAAGCAGCAGGAAAGAAAGTTTTTTCATTATTTCGTATCTATAGGGTAAAACGCACGATAACGATTGGTTTGATATATATTAGGTATGTTCCGGAAATACTGATTCCCTCCTGGAATAAAGACAAAGTAAATATAAATCTAATAATCTGAATAATGATATGCCGTCCGGAGGCTAAATGACGAAATTGCGGCAAATTATTTTATTAAAGTAGGGATTAAAACCGGTCAATGCGAGGAATTATATAATATATATAGAACCCGCAACGCAGGAAAATTCATTAATTTAAGATAAGGAATCCCGCTGACCGAATTGGTTTCCCGGTTGACTCCCTGTGCTGGTATTGCTCATTCTCTTTTAGAATTTTCATTAGATTTCATTCAATCAACCCGTTTTGCATTATAAAGATAATATTTTGTTCTGTTTGTTGTATGATTCAATTAATGTCGTATGTTTGCGACATTAAAAATGAAAAAATGAATAAATCAAATGAATTCACGGAAACTCAGAAGGAGATTGCCCGTTTTGCCAGGGCAATTTCACATCCTGCAAGGTTGGCCATTCTTCAGTACCTGGCTGAAACCAAAACATGCATATCGGGGGATATTTCTGATAACCTTCCCCTGAGCCGCAGTACCGTTTCGCAACACCTGAAAGAATTACGTGATATTGGTCTGATTCATGGTGATATTGAAGGGCTGAAGATCAACTATTGTCTCTGTTCGATTGAGATTGGCAGATTTCTTGACCTGTTCGGCAATTTCTTTGAGCCAATAAGAAATGTGGAAATCAATTGTGAAACTGCAGCAAAACCCAAAGCGGATTTTCACGGGGTAAAAACTGTCAAGCGCATGAAGGACGTAACGATTCCGGAAAAAGTATCTGAAAAAAGTCATGATATCTTCTTTTTCTGATAACCCGGTTGAATGAGCAATGTTTAATCAATGAAAATAAGAATCACGCAAGGACGCAATGACGCAAAGGTTTTATGTCTATCATAAATTACCGGGCTTTTCTGGTAGCCTGAATGATTGTCAAATTCTTTGCGATTCACCCCGACTTAGGGTGAAATGAGCATTTGCCGGACATTTGATGAGAAGCAGTATTTATTTAAAAAAGCTTGCGATTCCTTGCGTCTTAGCGTCTTTGCGTGAAAAAAAACACTTTGATATGAAAATTTTAATTCTTTGTACCGGCAACTCCTGCCGTTCCCAGATGGCCCATGGCTTTCTGCAGTCTTTTGATTCGGACCTGAAGGTTTACTCTGCCGGTACTGAAGCCTCCGGTAAACTGAATCCCATGGCCGTGATGGTTATGAAGGAAGCCGGCATCGACATAAGTCATCACACATCTGACTCAGTAAGCATTTACCTTGGTGAAAACTGGGACTTTGTGATTACGGTGTGTGGTGGTGCCAATGAAGCCTGTCCGTTTTTTCCAGGAAAGGTCAGACACCGCCTTCACATCGGATTTGATGATCCTTCTCATGCAACCGGTACGGATGATTTTATTCTCGGCGAGTTCCGAAGGGTAAGGGAAGAAATCAAAGCAGGATTTCAACGATTTTATGATGAACAAATAAAACCAATCAAATGAACAACGAGGAATTGAAAAACACTGTTAAGGAAAAGTACAGTGAAATTGCACAACAATCAAGGCAGGCAAACGAATCTTCCTGCTGCGGGGCAACCGGATGCTGCGGAGATGTGGATTACACCATATTCAGCGAGAACTACGAACAACTTGAAGGGTATAATGCCGATGCCGATCTTGGACTTGGGTGCGGTATCCCGACAGAATTTGCGCAGATTAAGCCCGGAGATACAGTGATTGATCTGGGTTCAGGTGCAGGCAATGATTGTTTTGTGGCCCGTGCCCTCACCGGTGAAAAGGGGAAAGTCATCGGAATCGATTTCACACAGGCTATGATTGACAAAGCCAGGGAGAATGCTGAGAAACTGGGTTTCAACAATGTGGAGTTCCGTTATGGTGATATTGAGAAGTTGCCGGTAACCTCAGCGAAGGCCGATGTAATCATAAGCAATTGTGTACTTAATCTTGTTCCGGATAAAGTAAAGGCATTCAGTGAGATATTCCGGGTACTGAAGCCGGGCGGACATCTTTCGGTCTCAGATGTGGTGCTGAAGGGAGAACTGCCTGAAGTCCTGAAAACAACGGCTGAAATGTACGCGGGTTGTGTTTCAGGAGCGGTTCAAAAGGATGAATATCTTCAGATCATGCAACAGTGCGGTCTTGAAAATATTAAAATTCAAAAGGAAAAAGTTATCTCGGTACCGGATGACATCCTGCTTAATTACTTAAGTGAGGCTGATCTTTCAACATTCAAACAGTCTGGTACCGGAATCTACAGTATTACTGTTTACGCAGAAAAATCTATAGAGACCAGTGGCTGTGGGTGCGGTTGCAGTTGTTGATTTGATGATTTACAGATCATTCTTGTCCGGTAAAATTATGAGATTCTTCGCTAACGCTCAGAATGACTTTGATTTACATAGTTCTTATGATAAGGGGGCTTGGATGCGGCGAAACCGCAACCAAGCCCCCTTATTCAAACCATAACAGATTGTCATTCTGAACGTAACGAAGTGAAGTGAAGAATCTCATAAGTACTTTCTGAAATTAACCGGACAATAATGATTCAGTAATCAGTTAATTTGCTAATAAAACAAATGCCATTTCCGGGGATCAGCAGAATCTGGAAACAGATTACACTGGCAACTAATCGGCTAACCTGCCAGCCGGCAGGCTGGTTTGCTAATCAGCTAATTTATGAGATACCAATCCGAAATCAACAATCAGAAATCCGAAATCGATATGCCATCAAAACCACGCCTCAAATTTTTAGACAGGTACCTGACTCTCTGGATTTTTCTCGCCATGTTTATTGGTGTCTTTTCAGGTTATTTCTTCCCGGCTATTGCCCATTTCTGGGATTCATTGAAAGTATCCCCTGATAGTACCACCAATATTCCCATCGCCATCGGGTTGATCCTGATGATGTATCCGCCGTTGGCCAAAGTGAAATATGAGGAGTTGGGAGATGTTTTCCGGAATGTTAAAGTGTTGACTTTATCGCTGATACAAAACTGGATCATCGGCCCGTTGCTGATGTTTGCGCTGGCGGTTACGCTGTTTAAACTGTTTCCCGGTGAAGACAATGCTAACCTGCCATACGTATATGGCATCATCATGATAGGACTGGCCCGCTGCATAGCCATGGTGATTGTCTGGAACGATCTGGCGAAAGGAGATACCCAGTATGCTGCAGGTCTGGTGGCTTTTAACTCCATTTTCCAGGTATTGTTTTTCTCTGTTTATGCCTGGTTTTTTATTGCAGTAATGCCCGCCTGGTTTGGTATTCCAACCAGTGATGCAGTGAAAGCCATCACCATCGGCCAAATAGCAAGAAGTGTTTTTATATACCTTGGAATCCCGTTTATTGCAGGATTTTTTACCCGGTTTATTCTGATCCGGGTGAAAAGCAAAGCGGTTTTTGTACCCAGAATCAGTCCGTTGACACTCATTGCCCTTTTGTTTACCATTATAGTCATGTTTTCAATGAAAGGGGAGTACATCGTGAAGATACCAATGGATGTTATACTGATAGCAGTGCCATTGCTTATATATTTCATTGTTATGTTTCTGCTCTCCTTTATTATGGGTAAAAAGGCCGGTGCCACCTATGAGCAATCAGCAACCCTGTCGTTTACTGCTGCAAGTAATAATTTCGAGCTGGCCATTGCTGTAGCCATCGCGGTTTTCGGTATTAACTCAGGAGAAGCCTTTGCTGCAGTTATCGGACCCCTGGTTGAAGTGCCGGTGATGATCGGACTGGTGAGTGTTGCATTTTACATCAAAAGAAAGTACTTTTAACGTTGGTTAAACCGGTAAGTTAACAATCGGGCAAAACAGCAATGGAACAGGGTATCAGGGTTTTTGGTGCACATGAAGCTTTCGACCTGCTGACAACGGGGAAAGCGGTGCTGTTGGATACACGTGAAACATATCTTCAGGGTTTCAAGTGTATTGATGTACCCCGCGTAGTTCAGATACCGGTTAGTGAACTTAAAGTTAAAGCAGCCTCCCTGCCGCATGAAATTTTCTATATCTGTGCTGACTCAGTAGGGATATACAGCAGCAAGGCTGCACAGATCCTGATGGATGCGGGTTTTCTATCTGCCGGTAATCTGGCTGGTGGACTGGTTGATTGGGAACGCGCAGGACTTCCGGTTTGTACCGACATTAAAGAAAGATTGTCAGGTTCTTGTATGTGCCAGTTAAAACGCAGGGAGAAGAAATAGTACAAATATCAGAACTCCTATCTTTTCCGGAGTTTGGCATAAATACCTACTGCAACAACCAGAAATGCAAGGGCCAGAGCTATACCCCAGCCCATGCCGGGCTCCCAGCCAATGAATGCAATCAGTTTGATCATGTCAGTCCTTTCCTTTAAGATGATGCGATCAATACCAGAATCATCCGGCATACCGGACAGGTTCCCGGCTGATCATATATTTTTCTGCCTTCACATTTCGAAGGGCACTGATAACCTCCCTCGTATTCAGGTCTGCATTGATGTTGAACGCAGCCAGTGGGTATAAAACCCGGATTCTTAACAAAACTGTCAGAATACCTTTCATTGTCACCACTGTTCAAAATTTCTGTTATCATCGTCATTTCAATGTTGTGATTTTGAACCCCTGCTCATCTATACTTATTTGTTGTTAGTTCCGGCTTGTTAAATACCATGACTCTGATTCTTTAAACAATTCGCTGGCATTGAATGCCCGGTAGATTAGGATCGGTTCTAGTTTTATCTAAAGTTGATCAACTTTGACGGATCTGCTGTTATATAATTCCACTGATTGATTATATCATTCACACATCGCCCGATATAGCTCAAGTGGTACAATATTCAGAGTAATCGCTTCAGGTATCTCTTCCCCTGAGCTTTTCCTGTTTCGTCTGTGGTTGATAATTCTGAATGCAAATCAGAATTTCTTAAATACAGCAATCAATTTTAATAAACAAAAGCCGTCAGTATATTCTGACGGCTTTTGTTCAGGATTGTTTCTGTTGTTATTTTTTTACCGGAACTGTTACCTTTTCGATAAACTCTACACTCAGTTCAACCCTTCTGTTGCGGGTCCTGCCTGCTGCGGTACTGTTATCATCAACCGGTCTGGTAAGGCCATAACCAGTCGCTGAAATGCGTTCAGGACTTACGCCTTTGCTTATCAGATAAACTGAAACGGCTTCAGCGCGGTTTTTCGAGAGGGTCAGATTCATGCCTTCTGCGCCCACATTGTCGGTATGTCCGCCAATAATAAGTTTGTATGAAGGATTTTCATTCATAACTTTCACAACAGCATCAAGGATTGGGAACGATACAGGTTTTATGGTTGATTTACCGGTGTCAAATTTGATACCCTGAAGCGCCTTCTGGAAAAGTGTTTTCACTTCCTTTGTCAGTTCCGGACATCCCTGATTTTCTTTGGTTCCGGTAATGGTTGGACATTTATCAAGGTAGTCGGGTATGCCGTCCCTGTCAGAATCAAGCGTACAGCCTGATTCATCAACGCTGGCTTTTACAGGCGTTTGCGGGCATTTATCAAGATAATCTGCCACTCCGTCCTTGTCTTCGTCGAGCGGACAGCCGCTCTGATCAACCTGTATGGTGGCGGGGGTATTCGGACACTTGTCCGATTGATCTGCAACACCATCATTATCAGCATCAAGGGCACAGCCGTTCTGATCGACCTTTACGCCCTGATTTGTTTTCAGGCATTTGTCAAGATAATCAGGAACGCCATCCTTGTCTTCATCCAGCGGACATCCCAGCTTATCAACCTGAATATCTAAGGGTGTATTGTCGCATTTGTCAAGATAGTCAGCAATGCCATCCCTGTCGGTATCAAAGGGACAACCTGCTTCATCCACTTTAACTCCTGTCGGAGTTTCCGGACATTTGTCGAGACGGTCGGCAACTCCATCTGCATCAGCATCACTCTTTTTGCCAAAATTAAAGGTTAAACCTACAGAGTGGAACAGGAAGAAATCATTTGAATTTTTAACTACGTCGTCTCTTTCATCACTCGACGAATACATAATCGTTTCCTGGAGATTCAGTGTTACCGCTTTGCCAAGCCGGAGATTCAGGCCTGCCCCGAATGAAGGAGCAGCAAAATCAAACTTTTCATTGTTCTTTACATCAGTCAGGGTATTGGCAAACATCATTACTCCACCTCCGGCAAACAGATATGGTCTGACAAAGTAATCAGCGCCAATGAGGTTCAATCTGAAATTGATGGTTCCGGTTGTCAGCTGATGTCTGAAACGACTTGTTTCAACCATATATCCGGTTTCGCCTTTGGTTAAAAGGAGAGATACGTCCAGTCTGTTTCCCAGAAACCGGGTGAACGAAAGACCACCGAAGCCATAGAAGGCCTGATCGGTTCTGAAGAAATCATTTCCAAGGTCACCATTGTATTGTATGGCTCCGCCATGAAGGCCAATATTCCATCTTTTATCGGCCGTTTGAGCACTCATGCTGAAAGCAAAAGTAAGGCCCATGATTACAAGTAGCAGTTTTTTCATTTTGTAGAATTTTGATTAATCAATTTTGGTTTAACACTCTACAAAGGTGATGTCGTACGAAGATGGTTGAGTTACATAAATTTGGAAATGAATTGCATGATTCACACATTTGGAGAAGGGCGCCGGATGCATCGACCTTACAAACTGCTTCATGGGATGAAATACCCGTCCGGATTTGTAATTTTCCAGTACCTTTACCCGGCATTTTAAAGGATTCTTATGTCTGAAATATTGAAGCTTCAGCCCTCAGAGGCATATCAGAAAATTGAAGATGGTGCGGTATTCATTGAAATTATTGATGAAGAAGGCTACAGTGTTGTGGCTTTTGATGGGATACCAACCACCCAGGTTACCCTTCTCCAGTTATTGGAGAAAATACAATGGTTAGATAAGTCACCGACCTATATTACCGGTGGATATGATGAAACCAGTGGATTTAAAGCTGCCAATCTCTTATACCATCAGGGATTTGAGAATGTGGGATACATTGCAGGAGGTGTGCAGGCCTGGTTCCAGGAAGGATTTCAGGTGAAGTACAATGTGAATGGTGGTTGTGGTACCGGTAACTGTGATACCGGCAGTTGTAATACAGGTGCAGATGAGGATGATTTCGGAGGTAGCTGTAGTGGTTGCTCCTGCGGACACTGATACCATCGGATCCTCAAAACAACGATTAATTTCAATATCTGAAGATTAATCTAGATTCCCAGTTCGACCTGGAACACCAGCAGAAGGTTATTCTTTCCGAAAATAGCGCTATTGTAAGATTCCTGACTCCTGTAGCCAAAAGATGCCTGTATCTTGGTGAGGTGCTTCCGGATATATTTGTTAACACCTACAATATAATAGCTGTCGCGCATAGCTAACTTATTGATCTCAATATCAGGTTCACTGTAGGCATATCGTAGTGCAAACTCCCAATAATTTGACAAACAATAACTTAGCTGAGTATTGAGTCCATGTCCTTCCATCACCCAGGCCATCGTTGAATCCTCAGAATTATAAGTGAACGCGGATTGTGGTGAAGTCCTGTTGATAAACTCGGACGAGAGTGCCCAACCTTTATATTTCAATACCATATCAGCAAAGAAGGATGTTAAATCACGGCTTTCGTATAGTTCTGTACCAATTGTTCCCCTGGTGCGTTTTGCCTTTTGGTTGATAGAATATCCGGCCGATAATGAAAGTTTTGGAGTGGATTCAAATTCCAGATCGCCTTCTGAAAAATCTCCGTCTTTTTTGAACTTACCTAAAGGCAGTACTTCAAGCCGTCCGGTGTACATCAGTCCGTTGTCTGTTTTTAACTGATTGCGACCGTCACCTGTGGACACAGCTCCTTTAATATTGAAATTTATGCCGCCAGCTTTGCTGCTATAATAGCCGAATAAGCCAAAATCCCTGTCCAAAGTATAATTTGCGTTTACAACTGAACGATCATAAAACTGTTGCTGGCCACTGGAGATGATGCGTTCCCTGTTGCCGGGAAGCTTGCCCTGTCCAAAACCTATGTAGAATTTTGGATTAAACCGGTAATAAACCATAGCATCCCTTACTACATTTGGAATATGGGTATTGTCCCAATCCTGATCGCCCCTTGAGAACGACAACTGCAGATAATAGGTCAGTTTGTCATTCAGGATATAACCATCAAAGCGAAGCCTGAGCCTGCTGACCCTCGCTTCAATGTCTTCTATATTTAGTTCTTCATCGAAATTAAAAGCTGCCCGACTCTGCACCCTGAGCCTGATATTCATTCCAAAAGTGCTGTCTGGCGCATTAAAACCTAAACCTTTGTGAAAATTTATCATAGCTCTTTCATCAACTTCCGTTTGAGCCAGAATACTGTTTAAACCTGTGAAGATCAGTAAAAGTGCAATTATTGTTTTTTTTGTCATAACACAGCTAATTTAATCCCGGAGTTCTGATATTACGGATGTTAATCGATTTCTGCCAGGGATTGTGAATGAAAAATGAAATCAGGTATCAGGCGCAGTAAAACTAATTATACGTGGGCAAAAATGAATGATTCCTTGAATAATCCAGCATCTGTCCGGAATAATCTTCCGGATATTCTACCCTGATATCGGTGATTTTTCCATTCTTCGTCACAGGAACAAAAACCGGGTTTATAAAACCACCGTATGGTGCGATGTTCAGTTTTTTAAAGCGTCCGAGTACCTGCTTGTGCAAATCCTGATCAACCTGCACACCATATTTCTCTACAAGGTCGCGTCCGGCTTCATAATCGCCTTCCGATTTGATGCGCTGAATTTCAGCCAGCATTTTACCGAAAATTTCTTTGAGGGCAGAATGGTTATTGATCGTGACATAACTCTTTCCATCTTTCTCCGCCATTTGTATTACATTTTCAGTTTTCCCCAGTTCGTATGCCCAGCCGGCAATCAGTTGCCTGCATCGCATATGGGCCTGTTCAATGGTTTTGCCGGGCTCAATCCTTGTCAGTTGCGTCATCAGGCCATTTCGGATATAACTGTTGTATTCAGCCATCCAGACTCCTTTATTGTCAAACAAACCCAATTCCATCATTTTAGGGTCGGCCATATAATACAATGCAAAAAGGTCGGCGCGGGCTTCTTCGAGCGGTGAACCATAATTCTTCAGTTCATCGCCCCTGGTACCAGCCAGTAACTGACCCGACCCGTGCCCCAGGCACTCATGCAGGTCGGTATGAAGGTTACTGGCGAGACTGCCGTATTTTTTTGCCAGTTCGGCCTCCTCCGTTGAAAAGGCAAATTCCTCGAGCATTCCGTTTCCTAAGGAAGCCTGATCGTAAGCATAAGTGATGTTCTCTATGGTTACGGATTTTGATCCGTGTTCTTTCCTGATCCAGTCGGCATTCGGCAGGTTTATGCCAATCGGTGTGGCAGGGTAGCAGTCACCGCCAAGCTGGGCTGCTGTAATTACCTTTGCCGATACCCCTCTGACCCTGGTTTTTCTGAATTTAGGATTTACAGGAGAATGATCTTCAAACCACTGTGCATTGGCGCTTATGGTCTCGGCCCGCTTCGTTGCAATGATATCCTTGAAATTAACCATACTTTCCCAGGTAGCTTTCAGTCCCATAGGATCCCCGTAGTTTTCAATAAACCCGTTAACAAAGTCAACATGGGAATCAAGGTCCTTGACCCAGAGTACATTGTATTCATCCCAGATACTCAGATCACCGGTGTTATAATAGCGGATCAAGGATTCAATAACTTTCTTCTGATGCTCATTTTCAGCAACGCCTGCTGCTTTATCCAGCCAAAACACAATCTGACTGATGGCTTCAGAATACAGCCCGCCGACTTTGTAAACTTCCTCCTGAATAATCCCGTTTTTTTTGACAAGTCTGCTGTTGAGACCAAAGGAAATGAGGGTATCGGTTTCGTTTTTTATTGCACTGTTTTTTAAGTCTATATAAAAATCTTCTGCTTCCTTTTCACTCACGCCTTCGTAAAAATTACAGGCAGAACCAAGCAACAGGTCCTTTCCCGCCTCCTGGCTGACTGCCTTGGGAGCCACCAGTGAATCGAAAATCACAGGAACTATTTCTGCTATAAAAGCATCAAGATCCTGACCTTCACGCAGAGGGAAGCCAACTTTGGTCTCCCTGATCAGCTTTTCGAAATAATCTTTGCTGATGCCCGGATAGAACTTATCTTTCGAATAGTGATGATGGATACCACTGCTGAACCATACCCTTTTCGTATATACAATGAGCTTCTGAAAATCCTCCGGATTACGGTCTCCTTTATAATTTAGAAGGATATTTTCCAGGGTTCGGCGTACTGCCAGGTTGTACTTATAATTCTGGTCAAAAAGTATGTCTCGCCCGGCAATGGCAGCCTGGCTGAGATAATAGACCAACTCCTTCTGCTGCAGCGAAAGTGAATCAAATCCCGGAACCTGGTAGCGCATGATTTTAAGGTCGGCAAACTGTTCAAGCAGGAAGTTGAATTTTTTTACTGATGGATCGTTTTCTGGCATCTGATTGAAAGATGTAAGGGTTAAGGACAGCAACAGGGTAATGGAAAACAGGTTATTTTTCATAATAAGCATGCAATTACAGATTCTTTATAAGTCCGGGGAATTATTTATAATAAGACCTTCAGAAAGGACCGGGACAGCACCTGAGATGCTGAGCTGAACAGTGTAATCGGGCAGGGGATCAACCCCGAGTTTTATCAGTCGTTTGTAATGCGAAGTATGCATCAGGTGCGCTTTGAGGTCGGCTTTCGCCATTGACCACAGATTTACCGACATCTGAGCAGCATCACAATTGATGGTATAATCTCCAGCGGAACTCAAAAGTTCGGCTATGGCTCCTGCACACAGGGTATCTTCGATGCTGAAGAGGTTTTTCCATCCGGAGCATAAAATCACAGTATTCAGTTCCTGGGCAGATACCCAGGCTGCAACTGCTTTTAAATTGCTGAAGGCGGCAGCAGCTACAGGTCCGTTTGGTGATGCCAGATTCATGGCAACAGTACCATTGGTGGTTGAATATGCGAGTGTCTTTCCTTTGATATCAGGGTTGTCGAAATCTGCTGCAGAATTCCCGTAATCAGCAAACGGAAGGCGCAGACCGTCACGTTCTGCAGCAACCGGATACCCCTTATTCTTCAGGGATTCTGCCTCTTCCGGTGTTGCAACCGGAATTACTGCTTTTACACCATGGTCAAATGCTGAAACCAGCGATGTGGTAAAGCGAAGAATATCTATCACAATGGTAATATGCCGTCCGGTGGTTGTTCTGAAAGGATATAGTGCCGGACTCAGGCTGACTTCTATGGATCGGGGCATAAAATGATTGATTTATAGCTGGTTTAATGGCAATTAATCCGTAATCGGGGCATCCGGGTGTGAGTTTTAAGCAGGAACTGAAGGGGAAACGGAATAAGTATCATTGTCTGAGTTGATTGCAAAAAGCCTCCGGATGTTTTCCATAAACCGGGTATAGCCAATATTGATTATAAAACTCAGGATACCTGCCATACAGACAAAAGCAGAAATGGCATCATAAAAATCAGGTTCAACTGAAATAGCAGTTTCCCGGTTTTTTGGAAATCCGGTATGTCAATTTTACTTTTATTCACAACCGGTATGCAGGAACCCCGAATCACCAGGAGGATGGATTATCCTTTATGAAACGGTAATTTAACCACCTTTGCCTTCAATGCCTTGTCACGGATTCCGATATAGATTTCTGTGCCTTCTTTGGTCATAGCAACAGGTACATAACCCATACCAATGGCAATCTTCAGCGATGGGGACTGCGTACCGGAGGTGACTTCTCCGATAACCTTGCCTTCTGCATCCAGAATTGGATAATGCTGGCGGGGGATACCCTTGTCGATCATTTCGAAGCCAACCAGCCGTTTGCTGACCCCTTCATTCTTTTGTTTCAGAAGGGCAGCTTTGTTGATAAAGTCCTTTGAATCGGTGAATTTGGTAATCCAGCCAAGGCCTGCCTCAATAGGGGAGGTGGTATCATTGATATCGTTGCCATATAAACAGAAGCCCATCTCCAGACGAAGGGTATCGCGGGCTCCAAGGCCGATTGGCTTAATGCCGTATTCAGCACCGGCGTCATAAACTGCCTTCCAGATTTTGGGTGCGTCTTCATTGGCAAAATAAATCTCACAACCTCCGGCTCCGGTATATCCGGTTGTCGACAGGATTACATCCTTAACACCGGCGAAGTCCACTTTTTTGAAAGTGTAGTATTCCATGTCAGTAATCGTGGTATTGGTAAGCTTCTGCATGGCTTTCAGCGCCAGCGGACCTTGGATGGCCAGCTGTGAAATCTCATCGGAGGCATTGTACAGGGTAGCACCCATTTTATTCTGGCTGTTGACCCACGCCCAGTCTTTATCAATATTGGCGGCATTCACCACCAGCAGGTAGGTCTCAGCATTGATCCTGTACACCAGCAGATCATCCACAATACCACCTTTATCATTCGGGAAACAGCTGTACTGCACTTTTCCATCGGTGAGCTTTGAGGCATCGTTTGAAGTGACCCACTGTACAAACTCGAGAGCTTTCGGACCTTTAACCCAGAACTCACCCATGTGGGAAACATCAAAAACACCAATAGCTTTACGCACGGTTTCGTGCTCAGCCATCAGTCCTTCGTATTGAACCGGCATCCAGAATCCGGCAAATTCGACCATTTTTGCGCCAAAAGCTTCGTGAAGGGCACTAAATGCAGTATGTTTCATGATAAAAGATTTGTTGATTATATCAGGCAAACCTACGTGATTTTTTTTGATTGAAAGGCAGATTCAGGCAGAAATATTGAACATAGCTTTCAGGATTTAACCGCAGTGGAATAAAGAGCTTTTTAAAAACAGGTTAAAGTTTTTATTATCAAATAATGTTGTATCTTTGTCACTTCAAAAACAATTCAATCCCGCTCTCTTTCATTCTCTCATTACTTCTTTAGGTTATCAGGGTAGTCGGATCATTCCGGAGCGCGGTTTCGATTATTAACCCATTATTTCCGATCGCTATTTCTTAGATCACAACTTAATCATTATTTTATGTACGATATTATTGAGCTTAACAACAAGCCTATTGAAGAGCTGAAAGACATTGCAAGGGGTTTGAAAGTCCCAAAATTTGATTCACTTAGCAAGCAGGAACTGGTTTACCAGATCCTTGATTTTCAGGCATTGAATCCATCCAAGGAAATGCTTGAAAGAGAGCGGGCAGCCCGCGAAAACAAGCACAAAAGACAACGTATCCCTGACGAGCGGTTTAAAAAGGGGAAACCCCAGTTCAATAAAACCATTTCAGGACCTCCTGTTGCTTCATCCAATCCTTCTGTTGCCAATCCTGCAAATCCTGTTGCTGAAGTTCCTGTTCCGGAGATCAAGCCCGAACCAGTGGCTTCTGTCCCTGTTAAACCAAACCTTCCGTTAAGGGATAAACCTGTTGAGAATCCCGACAGGCCAAGAAGAGGTCGTC
The DNA here is from genome assembly GCA_009773455.1 of Bacteroidota bacterium. Lineage (GTDB taxonomy): Bacteria > Bacteroidota > Bacteroidia > Bacteroidales > Lentimicrobiaceae > Lentimicrobium. Next base: position 68,045 of record WSXU01000029.1, read on the forward strand.
CAAAACGCGATCCGAACCCTGCCCAGAAAAAATTTGATCTTCCTGTCTCAAAGAGTGACCATATTGATGAGGAAGCCATTCGTTTAAGTACAGAACCCATTATTGAAGATATTATTGAGGATATCATCACGGAAGAAATTCCGGTGGTTGTTTCCCCGGTTGAAACAGTAAGTCTACCTGATGCAAATCCGGTTGAAGAGTTTGTAAATCCTTTGCCTCCACCACCGCCTCCCACAGAGAGGTATCCTGAACAGGATCAGTCTTTCAGACCAAATGGTGACCGCTTTCCACGCGATTACAACAATCCGCGTCAACCCCGTTTCCCTGAGCGCAAGCGTGAAGAATATACATGGGAGTTCGATGGTTTTATATCGAGCGACGGCGTGCTTGAAATCATGCCTGATGGCTATGGCTTCCTCCGCTCTTCCGACTATCATTACCTGAATTCACCCGATGATGTTTATGTTTCACAGTCACAGATCAAACTTTTTGGTTTGAAGACCGGTGATACAGTTCGTGGCACCATCCGGCCTCCGAAAGAAGGCGAGAAATATTTCCCCCTCATTAAAGTTGAATTAATCAACGGTCGTACGCCGGATGAGGTCCGCGACAGGATTCCATTCGATTACCTGACTCCGCTTTTTCCCGAAAAGAAATTCAACCTCACCGGTCATCCCGGCTCAAATCTTTCAACCCGGGTTATTGACCTGTTTGCCCCCATTGGTAAAGGCCAGCGCGGATTGATCGTTGCCCAGCCGAAGACAGGAAAAACCGTATTGCTGAAAGAAATAGCCAACGCCATTGCCTATAACCATCCCGAAGCATACCTCATTGTATTGCTTATTGATGAAAGGCCTGAGGAAGTTACCGATATGGCCCGTAGCGTAAAAGCAGAAGTCATTGCATCTACCTTTGATGAGCCTGCTGACCGGCATGTCAAGATTGCGAACATTGTTCTTGAAAAAGCCAAACGCATGACCGAATGTGGTCATGATGTGGTTATCCTTCTCGACTCCATTACCCGTCTGGCACGCGCATACAATACAGTATCTCCTGCCTCTGGTAAAGTATTATCAGGTGGTGTTGAAGCCAATGCCCTGCAGAAACCCAAACGTTTCTTTGGTGCGGCCCGGCAGATTGAGAACGGCGGATCGCTCACAATTATAGCCACTGCCCTGATTGATACAGGCTCAAAAATGGATGAGGTTATCTTTGAAGAATTTAAAGGTACCGGTAATATGGAGCTTCAGCTTGACCGTAAGCTTTCTAACAAACGCATATACCCTGCCATCGACATTGTTGCTTCAAGCACGCGCCGTGAAGATCTGCTGCTCGATAAAGAGACCCTGCAGCGTATCTGGGTTCTCCGCAACCATCTTGCCGATATGAATCCACTGGAAGCAATGGAATTTCTGAAAGATAAAATGAAATACACCCAGTCAAATGAGGAATTCCTGGTTTCTATGAATGGATAATCATGACAACAAGATAAAAAAGCCCCGGAGATTCCGGGGCTTTTTTTTATGGTCAACAGATGGGACGCTGGATTTTACAGTTATCCGGTGTTTAGCAATTATTCATACAAGACTTTATGACAATCCGAGCACAGGGCTGTTTTCTCTTTGCCTCTGATGAATACCGGATGCAAAAATTCCATGGTACTGTCCAGTTTAACCGTTTGCATATTATTGCTCGGACCCTGAGCCAGTATCGTATGGCACATATCGCAGTTTCTTGAAATTGTTTCGCCTGTTTTGGTTTTATGCCTGTCGGAATGGCAACGGAAACAACCTTCCGATTCAAGGTGCCCGATGTGATCAAGATATTGGGTGGCATCAGCCTTCATGTAAGGAAACACATTGTCGTCATATTCGTTCTGAACCACCCTGATGGCTTTCTGAATACGGCTGAATTCCTTTAAATATACATCAGGATGCTCGTCCTTATAATAGGTAACCATGGTAGAGTAAATCTGCTGATGGGCATGTTCCTTTGTTTCATAGGGAATTTTAAGCGCTTCCATGGCAGCCATTTTTATCCAGGGGATGTTGCCGGGAATTTTACCTGAGACAATTGCCTGATCTATATAGTTAGGTGATGATTTGTAGGTATGCGAAGGACGTGTATGGCAATCCATGCAGTCCATCGACCTTTTCTCCAGGGTATCCATGGCGGCTTTATCAACCGGGTTCTCTTCGTCCATGAAGATTTTAATCTCTCCCGTTTTCAGGTTGGTGAGCTTTACCCATGGAATGCTTTCCCTGTCTCTGGTGCTGGCAATGTATTCAATTTTAAATCCCTTGTTGATGTGCCAGTGAATGCCTTCGGATAATCCCATAGCGCTGTGTTGGGGACCGATCTTCATAAGCAGTGAGATGTCCCATTCAGTGTTGCTTGAATCGGCCAGATAAGACCGTTGATTCCGTAGTTTCTGGGAATAAAACTTTTCGGGCCAGTGACATTTTTCGCAGGTTTCACTCGCAGGCCGCAGGTTATGCAGCGGAGTCGCTATTGGTCTTGAATATTTGTTGAACAATACAGAATAAACCTGGTAAAGACCTGATAATTTAGACTTCATGTACCAGTCGGCACCTTCACCAACATGGCATTCAACACATTTAACATTGGCATGGGCTGAATGCTGGTAGGTAACATATTCAGGTTCCATCACCTGGTGGCACAATGTACCGCAAAATTCAACGGATTCAGTGTAATGAAATGCCTGATAACTACCGAAGGATGAAACAACCAGTAAAACAACTGTTATAATTGAAATCCTTACCAGGGCTTTCCTCTGAATGTTATTGTTCAGATCCAGAATCGGCCATTTTTCTGTTGACTCAGTGGGAGAAGATTTTTTCCTTCTTTTTTTCAGCATACCAACAGGGATCAGCAGCAACCCCAGGACCATAAATGCGGGTACTATAATGTAAATAAACAGGCCCATGTATGCATTGCTTTCCTTCGTAAACAATGAAAAAAGGAAAAGCACAAGGATAATAATCAGGCTGTTGACAGCCAGGATAAATCCACTGATGCTTATCCAGTTGTAAATTGATTTTGGAAGTTTCATTTTATCAGAATTTAATTAAGTTATCTTGAAGATAATCTTTTGAGTAAATGATCGTCGGATCAATGTGGTGAGATCAATTGAAGCAGAAGAAAGAAAACTGAATAAAAAATGGGTGTTCAGGTACACTGAACACCCATTTTCCGGTATTGATTTATTTGAGGGTCCGGACAAAATGAATGACTGCCCACCTGTCACCTTCGTCAAGAATTTTTTTCTCAAAGTTGGGCATTTCATCACGGCCAATAATCGACTGATAATAAACTTCTCCCTCGGTCCTGGCCTGGAATGCCTTTTCATTGAAAGCTGGTACCGTTGTTTTCAGCGTAGCTGATTTTGGACCATCACCCAATCCCTTGGCACCATGGCATGATTTGCAATGTTTGTTGTACAGTTCTTTCCCGGTTGTCATCACCGATGGATCTGTCGACTTAATCGAACTCTTCATTGTTTTGTATTTGGCAGGAATTTCCCACGGTCCACCGGCTTTCTGCGCCATGGCAATATTTGCGGCAAAAAACAGGACTGTACACAGAATAGTTAAACTCAATGATCTTTTCATGTTGATTTGGTTTTGGTTACGGATTTAATGGTTAGCATTTGTATTGGTAGTAATGGGCAATTACAAATACTGTTCCAACTATGGTAAAAACAAATTTAATCAAAAATTCCGGCAAATCCGGATTTTTATTTTTCAGATCATCAAAGTTACGTATATAACTATATAGATACAAAGCGATCGGATGACATATTCAAATCCAAAAATTGATTTTTTCGTAAAAAAAAATGATCTATATCATCGGCACTGTGATTTCCAGGACTCATTTATCTGTAAAACAGGAGAAAGGATGGATTTATGGAAACCAGTCGGGATGAAGCAATTTTAGACAATGGATATTTATTGTCTCAGTCTGAAGGTACAGAAAAAAAAAGAACCGCTGCATCTGTTGCAGCGGTTCTTTTTTTTTGAACTATTGAAGACTTAGCTACCAAGCGCAGCAAGTGAGTTTTCCAATAATTTTTTGGTATACTTGTAGTTATGGATACCTAAACTATAATCACGCAGACACAACTGGAAGTTGATGATTGAACCCATCTGTGCATTGGTGAGGGTAATTTTGGGCAGGGTAAGATTGAAATCTTTCTGTGCCTGGCTCCAAGAATTTGATGGACTTGGATTCTGGAAAGTACCGGTAGGGTTGTTATCAATTCCTTCAGGGTTATTGATGGGGTCGTAGATGTTCAGATAACCATCATATTTGTTTGAGGTGTTTGAAGCCCACAAATTGGCTTCAGCATCCGGATTCCTGTTCATGATTTCAATTCCGTTGAACTGCAGTGCAGCGGCCAGAGCTTCGAGTTTAGATTTTATCTCAGCCCTTGGGTTTACCCACAAATTATCTGAGGTAGCACTTGCATCGGTATGGCAACCGTCACCATTACAACCATTGAAATTTCCTTTTGCAAAGAAAGTATGTCCACCTGCTTTACCGGCCATTGTTGACATATGGCAGTCCTGGCAAGATGCCAGAGCAGTATGGGCTGAATTTTCATAACCTGAGCCGAATTCAACACCGCCCATTCCGGCAAATACAGCACCAGCTGTACCGTAGTGGGTATGGGTCCTGTAACCTGGTTTCAGTTTGTTTCCTGTTCCTGCCGGATCATAGAAAAGGGCAGTTGGATTGTTGGCTATTCCAACATAGTCAAGAACATTGCCATCGGCTGCAGAAGCAGTGAACGGACGTGGCTGATGACATTTAACACACAGGTTGCTTCTTCCACCATCGGCAGTAAGATTGATGGTTTTGGCACCTGCCCACATGGACATGGCAACAGGAGCAACAGTTGTTAAAGCAAGATCACCGGTTTCATAAGTGGTGTGCAGGCTGCTGTGGCAGGTTCCGCAGGTAATTTCACCATACGCGGCTGTTGGTGCTACAAAATAATCATTCACATACTTGTTGGTTGTAGTATTCAGTGTGAATGTTGATGGTGTGTTGTTTGCACAAACATACTTAAATGCTTCTGAAAGATGGCAGGGTCCGCAGGTTGTGCTACCGGCTTCTTCGAATGCAGCTTCACCATAGGAGTGTTTTGAAAGTTCATACTGGGTTGCAGCAATTTCAACTACATCCGGAGCATGACATTCAATACATGTGGCTGTACCATCAGCGCCATCGGCACCATCAGCACCGTTTAAACCATCTTTTCCGGCAGGTCCTTCTTTGGTACATCCCGTCATCATTACATTACCGGCTACAAGTAAGCCTGCGGTAATCAGGGTGAGAAACAGAGTTTTTCGGTTCATGATAATTAGGTTTTTGTTTGTAAAGTGTGAATTGTGTGTGTTTTGTGAATTGTGTGTGTTTTGTGATTTATTAGGGTTGACAATAAAAATTAATGCGATTCGTGGTATCCGTCGATCATGCTTTTAAAGTTGCTTGACGGTGAATGACCGATGGTACAGAAATATACATGGATAATGAGAAACAGCGAAATCAGAAATCCTGCAGTCACATGCAGAAGACTGGTCAACTGAATTCCACCCATACCCAGGAAGTTGGTGACAATGATACCCGGGAACAACAATGCCCATCCACTGATGAACACCAGGGGAACAAAAATGTACATTGTGAGAACGTACGTGAATTGCTGAAGGGGGTTAAATTTCATTTCCTTCGAAACCGGGTAAGGAGCGGATTCACCTTTGAAGATGCCAAAAGCATAATAACGTGCCTGGTTCAGGAGTGAAACGATCAGACCTTTTATTCTCATTCGGTAATGTTTACCATTGGATGTTGACCAGTTGCCAATAATAAACATCAGATAGGAAACAGTCAGTATGATACCGCTGATGTTGTGCATCGATACGGCAGCGCTGAACGGGATCAGGGGGTATTCTGTATTCGAATACTGCATGCTGATTCCTGAAAAAATAAGAATCAGGCACATTAAAGCATTGGTTATATGCCAAAGTCTGACCCAGACGGGGTAGAGGTAGAGTTTTTCAGTCTGCATTTCTGCGGTGTTTTAGTATTCTAAAAGTGGAATGGATGGCAATACCCAGCAATGCGAGTGCAAAAATGATGATGCTTGCCACATTCAGGTAATAATTGCGGTTTGCTCCGATAATATAAGCTTCGTTGGTAATTACACCGTTGTAAAATCCAAGCTGGTTACGCTTTTCTCTGACTGCGTGTTTGTACAACGAAGACATCAGGATGGAGTTTGTGGAATGGCACTCGACACACTTCCTTACAGCATTCTTCTTTGGCTTGATAAGATGAGCAACTGAAAGGCTGTCGTTCTGAGCCCCGTGGCAATCGATACATCTCACATTTTTAAAGTGGAGAGCCTGATTTGGGAGCCAATCGTGTCTGTTGATCAGATTTGGGATTTCCTTGTCGGCAAGGTTTTCAAATTTGATGGAATTACCGTGACAACTCAGGCACATTCCGTTATCAATGGCTACTTTATTCACAACTTTTTCCTTTGGGCCGGTCAACTTATAGGAGTGTGGGTTGTGACAACTCCAGCAATTGAAATCCGTTCCAAGGCTATCGGCGTGAACGCTTCTTGCGTATTCCTCATCGATGGTCTCAAAATGGAATGAGGCATACTTCTCATCTCCGCCATGACAATCGAGGCAGGTATAATCGGTTTCGAATTTTACACTTGCAGGATGAGGTACTGTTGTGTAATCACTTGAATGGCAGTCGGTACATTTGAAAGCTCCGTGTGTACCATTGAGGTAGTTCACAAGATCTATTCTCAGTTCGGCATACATCTTCATTTTGACAGAATCACCGGAGGCAGTATCGGTGAGATAATACCTGGCTTCACCATGGCATTTCAGACACTTTCTGCTTTCTTCATCCAGATTCCTGGCCTTTTTATCTGAAGCTGTAACCACAGAGCCCAGTGCCACAAAAATCAGTAATATGGTAGTAACCGTAAGAGTCTTAATGAACAGCTTTTTCGAAGCTTTATGAGTCATTGTGATTTTCTTTATTGTGTTTCAGATGCTAAGCAGGGGTAATTCCGCCAGGAATTACCCCTGAAGTCTCATCCTTACTTTTTCAGTGTACGCATGTAATAAACAACTGCCCAACGGTCAGCTTCATCGGTAATTTTCTTTTCAAAATTGGGCATTTCATCACGGCCGATGATTGATTGATAGTAAATTTCACCATCAGTCTGATCCTGGAATGCTTTGGATGAAAAATCACCGCAACTGGTTTTCAGATTGGCTGCTTTTGGCCCGTCACCCAGACCTTTGGCACCATGACATGATTTACAATGTTTGTTATACAGCTCTTTTCCGGTTGAGTTGATGGATGCATCACCGGCTTTGATGGTGCTTTTCATCGTTTTGTATTTGGCCGGGACATTCCATGGTCCGCCTGGTTTCTGAATCATGGCAATGTTAATGGTCATGAAAAGAATGGCTGTACTGAAGATGGCGATTAGTTTTACTGAGTTTTTCATTGTGCTTTGGAAATTAACGGTTACTTAATGTGTTAAAGATTAAAAACTCCACAGGCGGGTGATATTTAACCCGATGAGGATTCCTTTATCAAAAAAGTCATTTTTATTGAACATGATGTTTTCCTGGGGAAGGATTCCCTGGCCCGAAGCCAGATACAGGTGAAAGGCATGCGTACTGGTGGAGACTTCATATCCGATGCAGATATTGGGCTTCATCAGTTCAGCCTTGTCGTTGAAATCCTTGGTATGTTCTGAAATTCCCTGGATCTGCAGTGGGAAATCGGCGCCAATGATAAGAGAACTCTGGGGAGAGAACTTTACCCTTCCTGCAAACGAAAATGAAATTCTGTCATGATCCATGGTTGAATCGGTCGAATTGTAGTGTGTAAAACCGGGAGCAACCTGCAATGAGAACATATCATTGAATCTGCGTGAAATAATAATCTGGGTGAAATAATTGAAACGATGGCTGAATTTGTAGTTCATTCCGAAAGTTTCATCAGCACGACCATCAATTCCGATTACTTCGTAGAGTGAAACCGTTACCGGAATTTTATTTGACCGGGTTTGTTGCAATACATTATATTTAATCTGAATGTCCTGCATCTTGTTGAATTTGGTTGTTCCGATGCCGACCATCAGGTTGTTGAGGATGCTGTAATTCAGCCCGAGACGAATGTTGGATGGAGCCCAGATGCCGTAAAGATCTTCAGTACCATTGTTCATTGTTCCAAAGCGGTGCTGGATGATCATTTCCAGGGTTTTGGAAGGTTGAAGGGTTGTGGTGGCTGCATCAAACAATAAACCGCTTTCAAAAGCAGCCCTTGCAGGTCTTTCTTTTGCAGGTTCCTCTGTTGCTTCCTCCTGTGCCAGGACGATTCCGTGATTCATCAGCAATGCCATTGCTACAATAGCGCTGAACCTGAGAATTTTATATAATTTGTTCATCAGAAGTTGCTTTTCGTGTTTGTTGATTAATTATTTAACGCACCTTTTTCTATCCAGGCCAGAATAAGCTTGGCATCACTGGCCGAAAGGAAGGTCTTCATACTGCCTGTGCTTATTTTAATATAGAAAGGACTTGCGGCTGGATTTGCTAAATCGATGCGGTTATTCTGCATTAGGTTATTGTAAGCATTGGCTGGTGTAAGGTCTGGTGCAAAAGCTCCTGTAGCATGACATCCGCTTGCGTCACAAGCCGGAGTACCCGCGCTGAAAATAGGGAGAATGTCATTCGCAAAACTGATTGTGTCAGGTGGAGGTGTATTATCCGGTTCAACATAATCATACTCGCAGCCGCTGAGTAATGCCATCATTGCAAACGCAGCTATGGCGATTGCAGAATTAATTCTTGTGGATAGTTTCTTCATTTCAGTTACTTTCTAAAACAGGTCAAAGTAACTACTTATATACTTATCACCATGTGACGAAATAGTGATATATTTGCACGCAAATGGTGATTTATTCCTACATTTGATTGACTTATATCACCCTTGCCGATGATTTAAGGGCTTATTTTGAATGATTCTATGCCCGTGACACGGTTTTAATTGTATAGGTTGAATAATCCGGAGGTTGATATTTATGACAAGTTGTTTGCATTGCAAAAGACGGTCTGAAATATTCGAATCCCTGAGTGAAGAGGAGCTCGAACGCGTTGATATGTGCCGGGTCAGCATGCATTACAATGCCGGTGAAATCATTTTTAAACAGGGTTCACCCTGTTATGATTTTGTCTGTGTAACATCAGGGCTGGTGAAGCTTTACATCGAAGGTGAAAATGACCGGCGACTCATCATCGGATTTGCGAAACCCGTTGACTATATTTTTGTCCCGGGAGCATATGTAGACAAACGCCATCATTTCAGCGCTGTAGCCTGTGAAGAAACCTCTGCCTGCCTGGTCGAGGCCGACATCATTCAGAACATGGTAAGAACCAACCAGAATTTTGCCAACAGTTTTATCCGGAAGATCAGCACTCAGGCCATCGGCCTGTTTGAGCAGATTGCAAGCCTTACACACAAGCAGATTCCGGGCAGGATGGCCGATACCCTGATTTATCTTTCAGGTAAGGTATACAGTTCGAATCCATTCAGCACCAATCTGACCCGCCAGGATCTGGCAGATATTTCCGGAATGACAAAGGAAAGTGCCATCAGGGTTTTGAAAACCTTTAAAGAAGATGATCTGATCCGTATTGACGGGAACCTGATTGAAATTATAAATCTTCCGATGCTTGAAACCATCAGCAGGAATGGTTGATCGGTATGATCAATGCTTCCTGAAATCCTGCTGAAATTCAATTGGAGTTTTCATCCTCTTCGCCAGAGCATGTTATGAGTAAAGTCCTCAGTAAAATGGCCAGCTGAAGGTAAAACGGGGATTTGCTGTTATAAAGGATGCTTCTTGTAAATTCAGGAATCCACCTGATCATATGCTCATGGATAAACCTGCAACGCAGGTCACCATAATGATGGACCATTGCTGTATCTTCCCTGCTGAAATATGCCGCGATATTATTGAGAAGGAATTCAATGAACTTCAGTTCTGTAACAATATGTCCGGGGATCTCAACTTCCTGATTTATGCTGAACCCCGCTTTTTCATAGAATTCCACTATCCATGCCTGAGATCCGGCCGTTCCGTCGCTGCCGTTAAAGTATTCTACAGAGCATGGATTTGCCGGGGCCGTTTCTGAATCCCCGAATAATTTTTGGTACTCTGATTCCAGGTCTTCAACTCTGAGATCTGCAATTGTTTTCCTGAGTTTTTTTGCCAGTTCCAGCGCTTTCGGCTTTAATAAACCGGTTGATTTAATCAGGCTGTTGTACAACTTTCTGTTGTCATGAATTCCCTCCTTTGGTTCAGAAAACAAACTGACCAGAACTTTATAACATTCGGCCTGGGCTATTAACCTTGAAAGGTTTAAAGAATCCATTTCACAGAGGATTTCTAACGTTAAAAGCACTCAAATTGAATACATTGCAAATATTGAATCTTTAATGACTGAATCTTTAACAGCTCAGTTCATGAACTTGACGGGTGTTCAGCTTGTACATAGATACCTTGTCAACGGTAAAACTACCGCCAAAATAACTTCGCAAGGTAGTTTTTTAGATGCATTGAAATAAATACGTATTGGTGAATTATTACTGAATTATAGCTGATATATTACAAGGCGGGATTGATATATATCATCTTTTGACTTTGCAGACAGGTCAGAACTATAGCCGGTAAAACCCTGTCAGCTTGCATGGTTTGGTTTTAAAAAGCAGGAACTTCCAATAATCCGCACATGGTGTAATCAGCAGAATTCAAAGACAGTTAATACTCCGGTAAATGAACGGTAAGGATGATTGAATTTTGCCCAAGGTCATCTGCCAGTGACAGCCTCATTCAGAAGGTCAGGCTCATTTTTTCCTTTGAATCACTGAAATGGCTTTTTCAACAATTGAGGCTGCATTCAGCCCGTATTTTTCCATTAACTGAGCCGGGGTGCCGCTTTCACCAAATTTATCGTTCACAGCAACCATCTCGACTGGTGCTGGTAGGCTAAGGGCCAGCAACTGTGCGATACTATCGCCCAGGCCACCGTTCATCATATGCTCTTCCGCAGTAACCACACAACCTGTTTTTGCAACAGATTTCAGAACTGCAGCAGCATCAAGCGGTTTAATGGTATGTATATTTATAATTTCTGCGCTGATTCCTTTTTTCTCAAGTAAAATTCCGGCCTGTATGGCTTCCCAAACAAGATGGCCGGTAGCAAAAATGGAAACATCGCTCCCCTCATTCAGCAACAATGCCTGCCCTATGATAAATTCCTGAGAGGCTGGGGTGAAAACAGGGACTTTGGGCCTCCCAAATCTTAGATAAACAGGGCCATCGTAATCCGCCACAGCCATTGTCGCAGCCCTGGTCTGGTTATAATCGCAGGGATTAATAACTACCATATGCGGAAGCATTTTCATCATACCGATATCCTCAAGAATCTGGTGTGTTGCGCCATCTTCACCCAGCGTAAGTCCGGCATGAGAGGCACAAATCTTCACATTCTTTTCTGAATAGGCAACAGATTGCCTTATCTGATCATAAACCCTCCCGGTGGAGAAATTGGCGAAAGTGCCGGTAAAAGGAATATGACCACCGGTTGCAAGACCTGCCGCAATCCCTATCATATTGGCTTCCGCGATTCCGGTCTGGAAAAACCGCTCCGGGAATTCCTTTTCAAAAGCCTCCATTTTAAGTGATCCCGTGAGATCTGCGCAAAGTGCAACAACCTTTGGGTTTGCCCTGCCCAGTTCAAGCAGGCCCTGTCCGAAGCCTGAACGTGTATCTTTCTGTTCGGTAAAAGTGTATTCTGTCATCTGAATCCGGTATTATCTGTAGTTGTTAAATTTTATTCTTAAAATCAATCAGCCCGACAGTCTGAAAATCAGTATGAAAAAAGATTCACATTGCTGGTGCCGCCGGGTAATATGGTAAAAGAATTGTCGATGGTATAAAGGGCTCTTTCGGCATTCCTCGATCTGAAAACCACCTTGTAATTGCCAGGCTGAAGTACCAGTGTTTCCTGTAATACGTTCTCCCTGAGATCATAGATCCACTGCAGTGTATTGTTTTTTTCGAGATAAAGGCTTCCGAATCCGTTGACACTTTTTCTGATGACTACAATACCCGGTAACGGGATATCTATGGTCGTTGTTTTACTCTGGTTTATTCTGACATCACTGATGTATAGTCTTGGCAGCGTAAGGATTTCGAGATCGTAGGTACCGCAAAGGTATTTTTTGCTTTCCCCGAAACTCTGGACATTCAGGGTCTGGCTTTTGCCCTGCTGTTTTACGATGGCCTGGAGGTTTTTAACAATTCTTTCATTCGCCCCGATCTTCAGATTGAGATAACCCTGGGGGGCACTCACGGAAACGGTAACATGAGCTCCGGGAACAAGGCTGATGCTGTCGAGCCTGATGGATGGTAAAGTGTTTACTACCAGGTCATAAGTAAGCATGGGATCAATAACAAGGGTGTCGGGCAGGCCATGGTTATTCATTGTGTGAATAAAATTGTACTTGGCTTTACCCGTAAGGTGGTCGTAGAATGTCATGTTGACATTGGATTCTGTAGCCTTATTGTTGATATCCAGTAAATTAACCTGCAAGGTAGTTGAATTGAGGGCCTGGCTTACTACTGAATTGAGTGCTTTCTGAAAAGCAGTTTCACTGGAAGCATCAAAATATACTCCCACACAGTTAAAGGCATCTTTGAAATCACGTCCGATTCCAATGATAAACGGTTTCATGGCAATTCCGTTTTTCTGCAGGGCAGCTGAGGCAGCGCAGGGATCACCACCACATTCTTCAATGCCGTCGGTAATCAGAATAATGATGTTCCGGCAATTTTCGCATGGGGTGAAATCACCGGCCGATTGTTCCAGTGCAAAAGCAAGGGGTGTTGTTCCTTTCGGGGTGATGCTAAGGATCCGGTTTTTGACTTTTTCGTAATTGTTGTCTGCAAAGGGAACCTCAAGTTTTGTATCGTTGCAGTCAGCTGGTGGATATTGTTTCTGATGCCCGTATAACCTGAGAGCAATCTGAAGATTGTCAAATGTGGCGAGACTGTCAAGAAGATTGCTCATCAGCTTTTTGGCAATGTTGATTTTAACATCACTCTGCCATTTGCCAAACATGCTCTGGGAACCATCAAATACGAATAATATCCTGCTCAGGGGCTCTGTTTTGGGCTTATCCGGGCCAGTCTGGGCTTCAATAACCATCGGAAAAAGCACGATTAAAAGCAGGATTCTTCGGAACATAGCAATTACCGTTTGTAATCCATATAAAGACGTGAATCTTAGTTATTTATTGTTTAATATGTTTTTAATAATCGCCAAGTGATTCTTCCAGTTGAGCCAGGGCCCTGGCCAACTGATCATTGTCGGGGGGCACGCCATGCCAGTGGTGGGTACCGGCCATAAAATCAACGCCATGTCCCATTTCAGAGTGCATGATGATGGCGACCGGTTTTCCTTTGCCGCACCTCTGCCTGGCGTTATTAAGCCCCTCAACAACTATAGTCATATCATTTCCCGGCATCTCAATCACATCCCAGCCAAAGGCTTCCCATTTGTTCTTCAGGCTCCCCAGGGGCATCACCTTATCGGTTGGTCCGTCGATCTGCTGACCATTATTGTCAATGGTGGCAATCAGATTATCCACTTTTTTGCCGGCGGCATACATCGAAGCCTCCCATATCTGGCCTTCATCCATTTCACCATCGCCCATCAGGGTAAAAACAAGCCCCTTATCACCATTCAGTTTTTTAGAAACTGCAGCACCAATTGAAACCGAAAGTCCCTGGCCCAGTGATCCGCTGGCAATTCTGACACCCGGTATCCCTTCAGCGGTTGCAGGATGCCCCTGCAGACGGGAATTGAGTTTACGGAAAGTTGATAGTTCCTGAATGTTGAAATATCCGCTTCGTGCCAGCACACTATACCAGGCAGCTGACAGATGACCATTGCTCAGAAAGAAAAGGTCTTCATCGCTGCCTTCCATAGTAAAATTATCAGGCCGGTGGTTCATGATCTCAAAATACAGGGCGACCATAAATTCCGTTGCACCCAGAGCACCTCCCGGGTGTCCCGATTGCACGGCATGCACCATTCTCAATACATCGCGACGTACCTGAGCAGCGATTTTTTCCAGTTCGTGAATTGCTGGCATAGTCTGTTTTTTCAGCCAAAAGTATGGCTTTTTCAAAACAGGATTCTTATTTGTTGATAAATTTGAAAAACTATTAAAGGGTTCACTGTACCTTTGATCCCTGTTGACAGAACATCAATTACTTTACCTGATAATTTCTTATGATAAGACTTTCAACGTTTTATAAATTTTTATTGCTATCATTATTTGCCTTTCTACTGACTCATACCACCTTTTCTCAGGCAAATAAAGTGAACCCTACCGGAGGATGGGTTGATTCCGTATTCAACAGCCTTACACAGGATGAAAAGATTGCCCAGCTGCTGATGTTGAGGGCATATTCAAACCGGGATGAGGCTTATGTTGAGGAATTGAACACACTGGTGAAAGATCTGAAGCCAGGTGGTGTATGCTTTTTTCAGGGAGGACCGGTCAGGCAGGCCATCGTCACAAACCGTTTACAGTCAGTATCCCGGACACCTTTATTTGTTGCTATAGATGCAGAATGGGGGGCCGGAATGCGCCTCGACAGCATTGCCTGGTTTCCCAAACCAATGACACTGGGAGCGATAAAGGATGATTCACTCGTATACAGAATGGGCGCTGAGATTGCACGTCAGTTAAAACGCCTTGGCGTTCACATGAATTTTGCTCCTGTTGCCGATGTTAACAATAATCCCCTTAATCCTGTTATCAATGCCCGTTCATTTGGTGAAAACCGGTTTAATGTAGCCTCAAAGGCTGAGATGTATATGAAAGGGATGCAGGATCATGGCCTGATCGCAGTAGCCAAACATTATCCCGGTCATGGCGATACCGGTAAGGATTCTCATTATACTTTGCCATCCATCAATAAAAGCCGGGCAGAACTTGATTCCATTGAGCTTTTTCCTTTCAGACACCTGGTCAGTCATGGAATCAAAGGGGTCATGGTTTCCCACCTGATGGTGCCTGCGCTCGATTCTGCCCAAAATGCTATTGCAACACTTTCGCCCCTGATGATCAATGAATTGTTGCGCAAGGAGATGGGATTCGATGGTATGGTGATTACCGACGGGATGGACATGAAAGGACTCACCGATTTCTCTGACCCGGGGCTGGTTGAAGTGGATGCTTTAAAGGCCGGGAATGACATTCTTCTGCTTCCGGTGGATGCCAGGAAAGCTGTATTTAATATCCGCAGGGCTGTTGACAGCGGACTCATCTCTATGGACCTGATTGACCAGAAATGCCGCAGGGTGCTTGCCTGGAAATATGAATCCGGACTGTCGGCTTATCAGCATATCAGTATTGAACATCTTACAGACGATATCAATTCACGGGAAGCAATGCTGATTACCCGAAAAGCCAATGCAGAAGCCATCACACTGCTCACCGACCCGATGCATACTATTCCTTTGATGTCGCTTGATACGCTTCATATTGCAAGCCTTGTAATAGGAGATACCCTGGTCACCCCATTTCAGGAAATGCTATCTTCCTATGCTCCGGTTGCCCATTTCAACCTGCCGAAAGAACCATCATGGCAGGAATGTGATTCAATAAGGAAACTGCTCAGACCTTATAATCTCCTGATTGCCGGATTTGTCAGGACAAGCGACCTGCCTCAGAAGAATTTCGGTATAAACCGGTCAGCAGCCTCGTTTATTGATTCTCTCAGCCATGAAGTTCCCCTGATACTTAACATATTTACTAGTCCATATGCTGTAGCATCATTTCAGGAAACCGAAAATTTTGCTGCAACACTGGTATGCTATCAGGATAATGCCGGCATGCAGGAACTTGCAGCTCAGGCTCTTTTTGGAGCAATTTCCGTCAATGGGCGGTTACCCGTGACTGCAGGTGCAGAATTCGTCGGTGGTTCAGGACTTCAGCGTGATGATGTAATCAGGCTTTCATTTGGGATGCCCGAAGAGTCACAATTGGCTTTTAACGGCCTTGAAGCAATTGATACCATTGTTGCCGGGGGTATCCGTGATGGTGCCTTTCCGGGTGCACAGGTTCTTGTTGCACGGAATGGAAGAATCGTTTACCGGAAGGCTTTTGGGAATCAGACCTACTCGGGACAAAATCCGGTGAAAAACAACGATTTGTATGACCTGGCCTCACTCACCAAAATATTGTCAACCACCCTCGCTGTGATGAAGTTAACCGGTGACGGTGAAATGAATCCTGAAATGAAACTGAGTCAGTACAAGGTGTCATGGCGAAAAAGTAACAAAGGCCAGTTAACCATCCGTGAAATAATGGCCCATCAGGCAGGCTTGCAGCCTTTCATACCGTTTTACCATGCGTTGCTTAACGGAAATAACCAGGATTCAGCCCTGATAGCGAGGCATTACAGTTTGTCATTTCCGGTGCGTGTGGCCGATGCCATGTATGTCGGCCAGCAATGGCAAGAGTATGTGATTGATTCCATCCTTGCTTCGCCGCTGGCAAAGAAAAAGGAGTATAAATACAGTGATCTTGGCTTTATTCTTCTGGCTGAGGCGATTACACAGGTAACCAACCAACCCTTGAGCAGTTATGTTAAACACAGTTTTTATGGTAAGCTGGGTCTGACAACCATGGGTTATCACCCCCGCGACAGGTTCAGCATAAGCCGGATAGCGCCGACGGAGAACGACACTGTTTTCAGGAAACAACCGGTGCATGGCGATGTACATGATCCTACTGCAGCAATGATGGGCGGTGTTTCAGGCCATGCAGGACTTTTCAGCGATGCGCTCGATGTTGCTGTGATTATGCAGATGCTTTTACAGGATGGCCGGTATGGAGGTGAAATGCTGATCGATTCAGCTGTTGTGGCCAAATTCACTAAAGTTCAGTTTCCTGAAAACAAAAACAGAAGGGGATTGGGATTTGATAAGCCGGCAAAGCCCGGCGAACCGGGCCCCACCTGTGATCTGGCTTCTCCGCTCAGTTTCGGTCACAGCGGTTTTACAGGGACCTATGCCTGGGCTGATCCGGCAACAGGCCTGGTGTATGTATTTTTAAGCAACCGGGTTTGCCCGGATGCCGGTAATAATCTGATAACCAAACTGAATATCAGGACAAGGATACAGGAAGCCATGTACAAATCCATCCGGGATTCAAACAAAACAGCAGGAACCAAATAACTCAGGCAAAAGAATCATTGACTTTTTACCTGCGGTACAACCGGGAAGTTTTCTTAATTTTGCGCGGAATCTCAGGAAACCTGTCTTGTGATGATCCCTTATTTAAGGGAAGATGAATTGAACTGGCCTGGCCTGATGAATTGGCTTCTATTACTATTATTTCCGTTGGGTGAAATTTACTTTTTATCATTAAACTGAATTCTTTAATCATTTATAAAAACAAAATTATGGCATCAATCACACTTCAGGGGAACCCCATCAACACCACCGGAAATCTGCCGGCCAAAGGAGTAAAATCTCCTGATTTTAAACTTGTTAAATCAGACTTAAGTGTACTTTCATTAAGCGAACTGTCAGGCAAAAAGGTAGTTCTGAACATTTTCCCAAGTCTTGATACAGGCATCTGTGCTGCCTCTGTCAGGCAATTCAATGCTGCAGCTGAGAAGCTCGATAATACTGTAGTTGTCTGTGTATCAAAGGATCTTCCTTTTGCCCACAGCCGTTTCTGTGTTGCCGAGGGTTTAAAGAATGTAGTTTCTGCATCAGATTTCCGGAACGGAAGTTTCGGTAAGGATTTTGGTGTTGAAATCGCCGACGGACCTCTTGCCGGCCTTTTATCACGTGCGGTTGTTGTACTTGATGAAAAAGGGGTGGTAAAATATACCGAACAGGTTCCTGAAATTGCGCAGGAGCCGGATTATGAATCAGCGTTGAAAGCGATTTAACTGTAAAGTAATGTATAACAGGAAAGGGCGCTTTTGCGCCCTTTCCTGTTTCAATGAGTCATTCATCTGACCCAAAAATAATATTTCACTTCCATCAGGATTTCCTTTCGGTCAGTTCCTTTTACATCACAACAAAGCAACCTGAATGTCAGGGGACAATGAATGCCGAGGATACCGTCCCGGTGGGGCCGGAAATCTTAAGGTGATAAATTCCGGAATTGAATAAGACGGTGTTGATTTTGAACCCCGTAGAGTTTACTATATCGCGGGCAACCATTTTTCCCCACTGGTCATAAATAGTGTATCCGGTTGCCTTCAGTTTTTCGTTGAAATATACAGAGGCTTCTCCTTTCACTGGATTAGGGATAATCTTCAGGGTATTGATCCCGGCCGGAATGGTCGAAATTCCGGTGGAATTAACAGCCCTGATTTCTACAATGCGGTCATCTCCCTGGCGCGGAGTTCCCCGTCCGTCGCGGTTACTCACAGCCAGATATACCCTGCCATCAGGCGAAACGCAGATGTCGCGCAGGCGGCCGTAGTGATTCACAAACCAGTCAGCCTGTTCCATTATAGACATCCCATCACTGCTCAGTTTCAGGCTTACAAGTTTGCCTGCTTTCAGCGAAGTCATCAATATGGAATGCTGCCATTCAGGAATACCGGGATGGTCGTAATAGCTGATACCAGCCACAGCCAGGGTAGGTGTCCAGGCTGCAATCGGCTCTCTGACATTGTTTTCACTGCAGAAGTCAGTTTCGGCAGGCAGGTCGCAAAAGCCCGCCACCTGGGGCCAACCGTAATTTCTGCCGGTTTCTATGATATTTAATTCATCATCCGTATCCGGCCCATGTTCAGAGCTGTACAAAATGCCGTCAGGGGAGAAGGTCAAACCCTGGGCATTCCGGTGTCCGGTGGTCCAGATATAATTTCCACTGAAAGGATTATCGTCAGGAACAGTGCCATCAGGATTTATCCTCAGGATTTTTCCGCTCAGCGAATTCATATTCTGTGAATTGCTGGTATTTCCGGCATCGCCTGTTGACATATATAGTTTTCCGTCAGGACCAAATACAAGCCTTGATCCATTGTGGTAAGAATTGGCACTGATCCCTTCAATCAGGGTTTCCTGGTTTGTCAGGGAATTGCCGTCCCAGCTATACCTTACCAGCCGTTCTTTTATTGAAGATCCTGAGGTGTAATTGTAAACCAGATAAACGTATGGCTGGGTCTGAAAATCGGGATGCAGGGCCATCCCCAGTAGACCACCTTCACCATATTCGAATACATCAGTAATGGTCAGAATGACAGTGCGTTGTCCGTTGGCGGGATTCAGGCGGCTGACGGTGCCCTGACGTTCGGTGAACCAAAGAAAATTATCCGGGCCCCAAAGGATTTCCCAGGGGGTGTCAATATCCGAAATTAATGTACTGGTATCAACAACTGTTGACCCGATGTTGATCTGGCCTTCGGATCTTTCTGAGCAGCCCATGGTCAGCATCAACAATAAAATGACAGTTATATGGCAGGTTGTTTTTTTCATTTCCTGAGTTTTTAAGTAATGGAAGTAAATGTTAGTGTGTATTTCAAAACCGGATATCCGTTTACGAGGATATCAAAGAGAGGACGATATTCTATCATTCCCCGTCAGGATCAGACCTTGTGCTCCCTAATCAAGTTTATAGGCAACGACCCCATCATTGAAAAATGTGGGCACATAGAGAATACCGTCAGATTTGTTATAACCTATATCGGCTGCATTCACCTTCAGTGGTGATGTGTCGAGCAGCATCATTTTTTCCTTACCGGGTTCAACCATATAGATGTGTCCTGACCAGTCAGAGAATACGTAAGTCTTGAGACCGACAGATTCCAGACCATCGATACCACCGGTGTTATTGATATAAGTAGTTATTTCCCCCGATTTAAGGTTGATGGCAACAATCCTGTCGTTCTGACCACATAGGAGGAGCCCGTTTTTAACACATAACCCGTTGCTGGCTTTCACTTCAGGGGAATCAGAAAGTATTTCAAGTTTTTTTTCGGAAATCCGGTAAATAAAATCACCCTTGCTGTCCGACACATATACAATACCTTCGGGGCTTACAGCAATGTCGTTCAGGTTGACAGCGCCAGGGTGTGTATACCTGCCTTTGAGCATACCGTCCTCAAGATTGAATTCAACCACTTCATCGATGTTCGTTACAAACAAACTTTCGTTACTGATTCCCATGCCTTTGGGTGCACTCAACCCGGTGGCCCATTTCAGGCTGATTAAAGTTCCGTCCGGGCTGAGTTTGGAAATATACCCGTTTCCGTCTTTTTGCCATGGGTTTTCATTAATAGAGGAAACGTAGATTGCTTTTTCTGTGGGATCATAAAGAACTGATTCTGTTGTCTTCAGTCCGTTATGGAGTTCCCAGATTTTTGTGAGCCGGGGATGCTGGTAGGGTTCCTGTGCGAAAACAGAAGTTACAACTGCAAGGCAGATCATCAGAGCATATATAGATTTCATTATGAGGATTTTATGAACGTATTTGAATTAAGAATCAACAGTTATAAATATAAACATCGGGGTATTGAATTTGTTTTGAGGCCGTCATCTTCAGGGTGTAAATTTTACGCATAGGATATGAAAAATTTCTATCTTTGCAGTCCCAACGCGGATATGGCGTAATTGGTAGCCGCGCCAGACTTAGGATCTGGTGCCGAGAGGCGTAGGAGTTCGAGTCTCCTTATCCGCACAGAAACAGCCCGCGAAAGCGGGTTTTTTGTTTTTCAGAAATACTAGACGAGAAGTTTATCCCGCCACGGCGGGAAGTCTCCTTATCCACACAAAATTAAGCCCGCGAAAGCGGGTTTTTATGCTAATATGAGGTGATGAATCATGGCGGATGAATGCAGAATGCTAAAAATGACTGATTCGAAGAATCATGCAAATGACTTTGTGATCCTGCGTTGCCGTATACACTGAAGTTATATCCGAAAGCCTATTTTTCAAACCTTTTACCGAAAACTTTCTCAAATTTTTCCAGCTTCGGACCAATCACAAATGCGCAGTAAGGCGCTTTTTTGTTGTTATTGTAATAATTCTGATGATAATCTTCTGCTTTATAAAACGCTTTGAAAGGGCTGATTTCCGTTACTATTGGATTGTCCCAGGCCCCGCTGGCACCGAGTTTTGATTTATAGGATTCGGCCAGTTTATGCTGTGCCTCATTATGAAAGAAAATTACTGACCTGTATTGGGTTCCAACATCAGCACCCTGTCGGTTCAGCGTCGTTGGATCATGGGTTTTCCAGAAAACTTCCAACAGCTCTTCAAAACTGATTACAGCTGGGTCAAAAACGATTTGTGTAACTTCAGCGTGGCCGGTAGCACCTGAACACACCTGTTCATAAGTGGGGTTTGATCGTGTCCCTCCGGAATACCCGGATTCAACGCGGATAACACCCTTTAGCTGAAGGAAAATGGCCTCAGTACACCAGAAACAACCTCCGCCGAAAGTTGCGGTATCTGTTGAAATATTTTCAGTCTGATTCATTTCGGTATTTACTTTTTCTGAAGCCGGGACACAGCCTGACAGAGCAAGATGTATAAAACCGGCAACAACCAGTATGATTGCGGTCTTCATTCTTTTTTAGATTTAAACAGCTTATTGTTCTTAGTGTTCAGCCGGAGCCCTTATAAAACCCGGAATTCACATTATTTAACAGAAATACGGGATAAGCCGGTTCCTGCAGTTTAGCGGAGGTGAATGCTTTTAAATGTTAACAGGAGGGCTAACGGTAAGGCTTTCTGACAATGGTCAGATGTCCCAGCAAACTTTCCATATTGTCATACAGACATGAAATCGAGGCTTCCACATTGATTTCACTTCCATCCGGAAGTTCCTGGATAAAGCGACCCTGCCAGATGCCTGAGTTCCTGAGTGATTCAACCATGTGCTGTTCTTCTTCGGAGTTCTTCCACTTGTTCCTGATCAGAACCTGCGCGATCTTTGAGATTGCATCCTGCTCTGTGGTTCCGTACAAATCCTCGGCAGCTTTATTCCAGTAGGTTATGGTTCCTTTGTGATCGGTTGCATAAACGGCTTCATTGATCTTTGACAGAATTGCAGCGTGGAAAGAGTTCATATGATCAGAACTCCGCCTTTTCATCATGTCGGAAAGCAATCGTTCCTGGCTGAATACATTGATGAGCATATTCTGAAGCGAGTTGAAATCCGGGTCCGTATCGCTGATCATCCTGATGTATTCAGGATCTTTTTGCTTCAAAGCAAGAGAAACCAGACGTAAAGGTAGTATATAATATCTGTTGAGGTACAGGTAGATAAATAACAGAAATGCTGAAATCATGATGATCAGGATGATCAGAAGCGATTTCTGCTGCACGGAAAGTACCTCCATAATTTCAGGATGTGTTTCGACCCTCAGGGAAGCAACCGGAAGGTTATCCCATCCGTAAAGCGGAAGGATAGAAACGTACGTATTGGTTTTTGTATTGATAAAGGATCCGCTTGCTTCAGGATCTCTTTGAATGGTGATTTTTCCCGGCAACTGCAGGATTAATTTTTCAGTAAGCTCCTCATTCATATAACGGCCAGCCAGGATCCATGCACCGATAGAATCATTTATCCCTCCCGAACACCCCGGAACCGTAATGGCCGATATTTCAAAAAGAGAATCGTTTTTCCACTGATAGTACAAGGTTACTTTACCATCGCTTAATGTTTTGTCGAAAATCTGAATGTCGGCAGGGACAAGTTTATTGATCGCTTTGTTTTTGTAGGGGAAGCCCGTGATGGGAGTCAGTTCCGGGTCAGTAAAAACCATAAAACTGAATCCGGCCATTGCCAGTTGTTCACCAATCCCATTGGGCAATCCGTTGCCTGTAATCTGGCATGGCTGCATATCTTTTCGTTCTGAAAGATAAATCAGCGATTTGTTTGTTAATAAAGAATTGGCAATGATGTGATTTTGTAAGATCTGTACCTGTGATTCAGCGTAACTCCTTTTGATTTTCTCAACCGATGAGCTGAAGAACAGATGAATAAAAGTGATGATTCCTATTGAAACCAGAGAGGCAATGGAAACAAGAATAATAATCTTATTCCTTAATAGTTTCATAAGTTGCGGAAGTTATTAGAGTATAATTGCAGCAGATGTGAGTTTGGCTTTCGCCATGAAAATAGCTTTCAGTGTATTTATCAAGCAATCTCTCAAATGTAACAGAGAATTCAGTTTTTTTTTTTTTTTTTTCGGCAGTGGTAGTCCCACGACTGAAATCAGTAGATGAATTGTTATGATCCCTGTTATCAATGGTTGGTAATCCGGGGTATTTTCGGCAACTGAAGATGAGGGCAACTGATCCGGTTCACCGTATCGGTTTTTGTTATGTTTTAATTGTTTGTGCGGATGGTTACAATTTCTAACGATGCTGATTAATCCTAAAGTGCCGGTATTTTGACGGCAGATTTTATTAGTAACTTCGCAGGCACATATGAAGCATTTTTTTCTCCAAAGGATAAACTCCGGGGCAGGTATACTGTTAATCAGTATCTTATTGTTCGTATTTCCGGGTATTTCAGCCGCTCAACTGAGCCATGGAGGGCAGCCTGCTGCTCCAACCCTTGCCAGATCCGTGAACGATGGCGTTATAATTAATCTGACTTCTCCCGAACTGACTGAAATACAAAAGCAGGATCAAATTGCCATGGAAGCCGGAATGCCGGAAAGGATGGGCGTGAATATTCCGGTAGATATTTCCATTGACAATGTGGGAGGAATTATCAAAAAAGATGGTTTTTCCGAAACATGGTGTGTCAACATCCGGTGCAGCGGAGCTATCGGGTTAGGACTGTATTTCTCGGAATTTCACCTTCCTGCCGGATCAGTTATGTTCATATATTCATCCGATAAATCGCAGGTTCTCGGAGCATTCACCAGCGAGAACAATCAAACTGACGGACTCTTTGCCATTGAGGTAGTTAAAGGGGAAAGCATTGTGGTTGAATATACATATCCTTTAACTGAATCGGTAAGCAAACCTTTCAGGATCAGTGAAGTTTTATATGTATACAAACCGATGATGTTTCCCGGAGATAAATCACCTAAACAGTCCCTTTCGGGCAATTGTGAGGTGAATGCCGCCTGCAGCGAAGGAGATAACTGGCGTAATCAGATAAAAAGTGTTGTAAGGATCCTGATTAAAAACGGGAACTCTTCCTACTGGTGTACAGGAACTGTAATGAACAATACGGGTGCGGACTTTTCACCCCTGCTTCTGACGGCTGACCACTGCGCCAGGACCTATTCAGGAGCTTATGCCAGCCCGGATGATGTTTCACAGTGGATTTTCTATTTTGAATATGAAACCCCCGGTTGTGATGATGTTGTGGTACAGGATAACAAGACACTGACCGGGGCAGTGAAACTTGCCAGTAGTTCTCCAAAGGATAATAACGGCAGTGATTTTTACCTTGTTCGTCTGCATGATCAGATACCGGTGAATTATGCACCTTTTTACACAGGATGGAGCAGATCAGGCGAAATGAGTGGTTCGGGTGTTGGAATTCATCATCCTTCGGGGGATGTCAAGAAAATTTCCACATATACTCAAACCCTGACCTCCGATCAATGGGGAACAGTTCCGGGTACCCATTTCCGCGTTGTCTGGTCTGAAACCTTGAACGGACATGGGGTAACTGAGGGAGGATCATCCGGATCACCCATCTTTGACAGTGAAGGCAGGTTTATTGGTCAGCTGACCGGTGGAGAATCGGGTTGCATGAACCTGACGGGTCCGGATTTTTACGGAAAAATGGCTTATTCATGGGAGTCGAACGGAACGCACGATTCCACAAGACTTAAACCCTGGCTTGATCCTTTGAATACCGGTCAGGTGAGTACAGGCGGAATTTCCTGTACAGTGAATTTCAATGCCGATACGAATACTATTGCAGTGGGCAGATCGGTTAATTTCCAAGATTTGTCAACCATTACTCCCCTAACATGGTCATGGTACTTTGAAGGAGGAAAGCCTGAAACTTCTGCCGATCCTAATCCTTCAGGGATTGTTTATGACAGGGTTGGAAAGTTCAATGTGAAACTGACGGTTACCAGTGAAACCGGGGAGTACAGCGTAATCCGGGAAGATCTTATCAAAGTATTGCCTGTCATCCTGTTTGATGCGGATAGCAAAGAGTTTAAGGTAATTCTGGGGAACAGCGCTTCACGGAAAAACAGTATAACTATCATGAACGCTCTTGGGATGGTTGTCAGGAACATTGATGACTTCTGCACCGGACAAGATATCTGCTCACTTGATCTGTCAGGACTGCCGGCAGGTTTGTATATTGTAAGGGTCAGCAGTGAAGGCTACAGCGAAACTTCAAAACTCCTGTTTCCCGGAAATTAAAAATGTACTGTTCTGAATTTTTTTCCTGATTGTCTGCAGATTAGTCCGGCAACCCCACGTCCTGTCATGAGTGCGACAGGCAATCCACCCCCCGGGTTAACCCAGTGTCCTGCCATATAGAAATTGTTCAGGCCGGGAAATTTCATGGGTAATTGAGAGAATCCGATTTTTGGGGTCATGATCCATCCCTCGAAACTGCCTTTCCAGTTATTGGTATACCTTACAACAGAAGCAGGTGTAGAAAGGTCCTTCATCTCAAGGTGTGCATCAATGTTTCCGAGCCTCCATTCCATTCCTGCCGTTACTTCCCTGATGATCCGTTCTTTTTCGGCTTTATATTCCTTTAAATCATTGTTTCTCAGATTACACCAGTAATCGGTTTCCCGGGTAGGTATCATGGCTTCCAGTAACGTTTTTCCTTCGGGAGCGAGGGTCGGGTCGTAGCTGTGTATCCTTATGTTGAAATCAGTGATCGTTGTTGACGGATCAATATACACAGGTTTTGTCAATGGAAAAATCAGGCTCGAGGATTCTGATTCAATTATCCGGTCAACACCTAATGAGAGTAGCAGAAAAGAGGGAAAAGTAAGCTGAGTATTATAGAAATCCGCTGTTTTCGGGTCAATATACCGGCCACCCAGAAGTTCAAAAAGCGTACTATGACCATCTGCCGCAGAAACAACGCAGGCTGCATTAAATGTTTCCCCGCTTGCTGTAACAATGCCAATGGCTGAAGTTTTACCACCGGATTCTGTTGTTGCAATTTCTTTTATCCGGCTGTTATAATGGATTTTACCTCCTAGTTCAAGATATCTTTGCTCGATCAGCCTGGAAAATTCCAGTGATCCTCCAATCGGGTAACCGGCCATATTATTGTTCATCCAGGCTGTCGTTATCATGGCAAAGACTACCCCCATCTCCGGAACAAAAAGATTTTCCATGGTTTTCCTGAGAAAAGGGTTTTTAAACCTGGCAGCGAAATCAACGATCGAAACCTTTGACCATTTCCTTAACCGGCCAAAATACGGACCCATTTTCACCAGTGCCTCAAATGCGTCAGCAATGGTGAACAATTCCATGGGTTTTCCCAAAGGCATTTTCATCCTGCTGAATTTCCGGGCAGATGTGATATAGTCCATAATTACTGCCTTGTCTTCAGGTGCTTTACTGAGCAGTTCCTTTTCAAGTTTGTCAATGTTGTTATAGAACCTGATGCAGTTGCCTTTATCGTCTTCAGCCAGATAGTAGATTTCATGGTTGTAGAAGTTTATTTCCTTCATGTTAACCAGCTCATTCCATGCATCATAAAGGCTGTTGCCTGGGCGTGATCCCACCAGCCAATGGATACAACCGTCGATGGTGTATCCCTCCCTTTTCCAGGAAGTGCAAAGTCCACCCGGCAGGCTGTGCATCTCATGGATTTCAGTTTCAAATCCATTCATCTGCAGGTAGCATCCGGTGCTGAGTCCGGTGATTCCGGCTCCGATGATGATTACTTTTTCAGGCATAGGGTCAACATTTATGAGTTAATCAGGCAGCTATATTATCCTGTTCTTTCTCTTTCTTCAACTCCTGAGTCTCTGGCATGACTGCACCGGCAATTGCACGGTTCAACAATTCGTTCAGATTCAGCGATGTAGGGACGGTCTTATCCCACCAGTGCCGGCACCCGCATTGATCGAGTAAAACACACTGTGCAGGAACTGAGTTATGCATAAGCTCCAGACCTCCTGCGATTACAGTAGAAACGCATGCCACGCCTATCAACCCGCAACCGTCAGGTATGGCTTGTTTGGTTAACGAAATATCCGAAGAATGTTTGACAATTTCAACTGTAAAATGATGTTTCTTTCCGAGTTGTGAGATGCGGTTTATCTGGCATAGTGCTGAACATCCTTTGCAATGTTCCCCGAGTCCGGCTTTTTCTGCTTTACAGGCCTGTGATGGTTTTGCTTTCATACAGGCAGGCAGCAATACAATTTTTTGCTTTATTTTTCCGAAATCGCTTTGTAGTGCCCGGTTATATATATATGCCCCGAGCATATTCAGGTGGTATTCTACTCTTTGTTTGTTTGCCGAAATCTTATCTTCCCGGAAATGCCTGTTGAAAAGCAATTGTCTGGTGTAAGATTCTACATTAATGGTATATTTTCCCAGCCATTCATTGCTTTCCGATGCGAATCCACCGGCGAAATCCCTGGCTTTGCAAAGGCTGATAAAGACAAAAGCCTCTTCTTCCTGCCTGAAAAACCGGAGCCATTCTGATAATCGGTCAGCTTCTCTTTTGAATTCACCGGTCGACTGCATCCAATGAATGAGTTTCTCAAGCCCTGCCGTATCCGGGAAAAGAAACCGGCCAGCCAATGATTGCTTTTCCAGCAGCCTGAATGCAAGCCCTGCCCTGACTACATCGGCAGCCTTGCGTTTTATTCCGCCTTTCGCGCGCATCAATGCCATCTGTTTCATTAATCTGACCGATTGGCGGGACGTTCCTGCTGCATAACCTCCGTATACTTTCCAGAATACACCAAGCATCAAAATTTCGAACAAACAAACCTCGCGGGATAAAACCTGCTTTTTGTTCACTTTCAGGAAGTATTCCATGCATCTGTCAGCTATTGAACCGAAGGCTACTTCCAGTTCAGGCATCAGGTATTCACCAAACGCGGTAATGGCAGCGTAATAATTGTCAGAGTCTGCTCCTTTGTAAGATAAATCGTAGGTTATTCCCTCGTTTGGTTTCATACCTGATTGATATTCAATTTGTCAGGCAAAAATAGAGTAAGGGAGATGCTGAATAAAGCAAAAAGCGGTGAACCGTAGAAATATCCGGATGAAGTGATGATCAAATGGGGTAAACTGTGGGTAAGGTCCTGAGCCATGTCATAGTGCACAGGTTCAGAAACCTCTTACTCATTCATGCAGGGAGGGATCCAGCATCTTCATCGGTCCTTCCAACGCTCAACCTTGAGGTAAACAGTGTCAGCCTGACCATTGATATAAGTCCGGTTTGAGATGTCGTCTCCCGAAGGTAATACTTCTACAGAGTTCCAGTTGCCACGGGTAATTTTAAAAGAAATCATCTCCTTGTCAGAAACAAGGTTGTAATACATTCTCCCAGAACTGTCGCTCCTGAAGGTATATCCGGTGTCGCCCGGGTCCCAGTTGTTGAAATCGCCTGTAATGTAGAGCTGCTCACCTGTTTTTGTCAGCGCAGGGAGTTTCTCAATGACGAATGTAACTTTACCTGTTTTGCGGTATTTAATACTTTTCCAGTTGTTTACTTCAAGGAAAACGGTATCCCTGCCGTCAAAACAGAAACGGCGGTTTTCAATATCAATGTTATGTCTGTTTGTTTCTACGCTTTCCCAGTCGCCCAGGGTAAATTTAAACTCCATACATTCATCCTGTTTGTCCAGGTTGATGTAGTAAAATCCTTTCGGATGCTTTTTCAGGGTATATTTCAGATTTCCCGGATCCCAGTTGTTGAATTGTGACGCAATATAAATCAGCGCTTCTTTTGGGGTATTGGAAGGATATTTTTTTATAACCATGACCGCACGGGTGCAGTTCATGGGTTGGGTATCGCCCCAGCAACTGATCTGGTTCACTACGGCTTCTTCTTCTCCATAGATCAGTGACCTGTTCCCGATTTCGTAACCACATTCGTTTTTTTCAACACTTGTCCAGTCGCCCCGGGTAAATTTATATTCAAGTTTACCAACCCCTCTGGGCAACAAAATCGAATAAGTCCCGTCAGTATTTCTGGTCAGCATATATTTCTGATCACCGGGATCCCAGTTGTTGAAATTGCCTGTGATGTAGATGTTGGTTCCTTCGGGAGTGTTTAAGGGAACTTTGTCGATAACAACCTGCTGGTTGTAACAAGAGGTAAAAAGTCCGGCAATCAGCAACATAAGGCTGATAATAACCGGATATCTGAGTATTTTTTTTGTTTTCATTTTGATCATTATTTATCAAGCCATTCAATAAATTCCTGGGCTTTGGCGCGGCTGACAAAAACCTGTTCGGGGGCAGCCGGGCTGAGTTCGATGAGGAGACGTCCGTTGAAATACCTATTTACCTTGCCAATGCTTTGAATGGCTGCTACATAACTTCTGTTCAGCCTGAAAAATCGGGACAGGTCAATCTGCTGGCAAACCTGGTCGAGGGTATAGTCAATGATATAGCGGTTGTTTGTTCTGGTGATAAGAAATACCACATTGTCTTCGGCATAGAACCAGGCAACATCTTCAACTGAGAGGTGCTTTATCTGGTCTCCGATCCTGGCAATAAACCGTGCTTTATATGTCTTCCTTGAAGGGCTCAGCAGTTGTTCAAGCATACTGATGTCAAAGACCGGTTTGTCGGTTGTCTGATAGGATGCTTTAACTTCATCGAATTTCGACAAAGCAGAAGCAAGGTCCGATTGTTTGACCGGCTTCAGCAGGTAATCGATGCTGTTGACTTTAAATGCCTGGATGGCATATTCGTCATAGGCAGTTGTGAAAATCACTGGACAAAGAATTTTTTCCTGCCTGAAAATTTCAAAACTCAGGCCATCTGAAAGCTGAATATCAAGAAAAATAAGGTCAGGCAAAGGGTTCGATCTGAGCCATACAATGGTATCTTCAACCGAATCGATGCAATCAAGAACTACAACATCGTTTCGGGTTGCTGAAAGCAGACGTTTCAACTCCTGCTGGGCAAATGGCTCATCCTCAACAATCAGTACATTCATAACATTCAGATTAGAGGCACTTTAACAATAAATTCAGTTTCTGATTCCGTTATTTCGACCGCTTTACTTGTTAGATAGGCGTATCTGCTGCTGATGTTCTTCAGCCCGATTTCGGATGATTCAACTTCAGTTGTTTTTTTCTGCAGATTATTCCTCACCGTGAGGTACTCTCCTTCATCGGTACTTATCCGGATAGTCAACGGTTTCCTGGCGGAGATCACATTATGTTTAACCGCATTTTCAACCAGAAGCTGGAGGGTCATCGGTGCGATCAGTTTTCCGAGATCGCTGTCATCGATGGCGAACTCAACATTCAGTTTATTATCAAACCTTAGCTGGTAGAGATAGACAAATGACCGTATAAATTTTACTTCTTCGCTGAGTGTTGTGGTTTCCCTACTCCGGTTATCAAGCACATACCTGTAAACATCCGATAATTCACGGATAAAACCGACTGCTTTTTCCCTGTCTTCATAAACCAGTCCGGATAAGGTATTCAGACTGTTGAAAAGGAAGTGGGGATTGACCTGGGTACGTAGCGTTTCGAAACGGTATTCGGCATTTTCTTTCCTGTATTTCTCCATTTCGGTGAGGCTGGTTCGCCAGCGACGGAGCAGAAAAACTGCGAATTCAATAAATGCAGGGCCATGAACCAGAACAATCAGGTAAAATACCGTTTTGATAAATTCATCCGAAAGAATGATAAACTGGGTTTTCAGAATAAAGTAATTGATAGCCAGACCTAAGACTACAATCAGCACAGAAATCAGTGCAGAATTGATCCCAATCTCAATGAAGAGCCTTTTCAGCGGGTTATTTTCCCATGGAATCCGCCGGCTGAGGATGCGTTTGCAAAGAAGTACCGTCTCAAGGGTAACCACAGTAAGTATGATAGCCCCGGCATATTCCTGTGTCGGTCTGAGCAGATCATAATTACGGTAAACGAGTCCGAAAAGGACATCAAGGATCAACCGCAACGGAAAACTGATCAATACAAAAAACAGCAGCCTTGGTAAGGGCTTTTTGAAAATGCTATAAATCATCGAAGACCTGATAAGTTGCCTCAAAGGTAATAAATTGGGACTTAAGACCGGATTTGTGGTCTTGCCCGGTAAATGACAGAAATCCGGAACACCATTCAGAAAAGCGCCGGATATTGGTCCGACGCTTCCTGCTGCTGATGAAATGTTTCCTGTAATTGCTATCGGGCTGCTCATTTTTTGAACCGGTTTTAAATTACTTTATTTTGAAACCTTAAGGCTTGACAATACCTGATTGTCTTTTTCCACACAAACTTTGTAATTGCCTTCCGGAAGTTCATTGAGATGGAAACGGATGTACCTCGTATTCTGTTTTTTAACCCGTGCTGTCATAAGCCGGGTTCCCGATTCGCTGTAAATTTTAATTTTCAGAAGATCTCCGGCAGCTTTGGCAACATACACGTCAACACTCTCTTTGTTTGTCTGGAAAATCTGAACACTGGTATTGCCTGATACCTTTGTACCTTCTGCTTTCAGAGTAAGGTTAAACATCATCATCAGGGCGATGGCTGAAGTGAAAAATAATGTTTTCATGGCTTTGTTTTTTAAGTGGTTAAACAGTTGTTTTTCTGTTGATGAAGCAAAGATATACCGGTCGCCTCCGGTTGGAAACCGATATCGTGTGAACCGACAAAAGGGGTATGTCAACTGAAAGATAGAAGTGGTGAACTGCAGCCGTGAGAATCAGTGTTGGATGCAGTGGGGATCATAAAGCGGAAAAATCCATATCAGGAAGTTATATTCTGAACCCGAATTTAATAGTTGTTGATGGTTTCATTCAGTACATCGGTGAATAATTGCTTCAGACTGATTCCGACATTGGCTGCCTGGCGGGGTACTATACTGGCTTCGGACAGGCCCGGAATGGTATTCACTTCCAGAAACCAGAACCGGTTTTTTTCTTCAAAGGAGGCATCGGCCAGAATGTAATCAAATCGCACTATTCCTCGGCAATTCAGTTTCCTGTAAAGCATGGCTGAAATATCACGGCACTCTTTGGACAGGGTTTCACCGATTGGTGCAGGGGTGATTTCGTCGGCCAGACCCTCGGTGTATTTGGCTTCATAGTCAAACCACTCTTTGTGACTGATGATTTGTGTTAATGGAAGTACCACCAGCTTGCCATCTTTTTCATAGATACCGCAGGTAATTTCAGTTCCTGGGATAAATTGCTGAATCAGTGTTTCAGAATCAACACTGAATGACTTCTCAATTGCGGGCAACAGGTCTTCAGCCTGCTTTACTTTCGTGATACCCACACTTGACCCGTTGCTGTTGGGTTTCACGAAACATGGAAGACCTGTGAAATTAAGGATTTCGTCCACCATGATCTCGTCACGTTCGTGAAGATACCAGGTCTTTGCTGTGTTAACTCCAAAACGCCCTGCCACTTCATTACAGAAAAACTTATTGAACGTTAATGAAGAGGTAACCCTACCACAGGTATTGTATGGGATTTTCATCATATCAAGATATCCCTGAATTTTTCCATCTTCGCCCGGTGTTCCGTGAATCACAATGAGTGCAGCATCAAAAAAGACCTTTTCCCCCCGGATACTGAGTGTAAAGTCATTCAGATTCACTTCTGATTCCTGGTTTTCTTCATCAAGGTAAATCCATCTCTTTTCAGTAACCCTGATCAGGAAGATGTTGAAAAGGTCATGGTCGAGATGCCCAGCAACCACTTTGCCGCTTTTAACTGAGATTTCATACTCTTCGGAATAACCACCGGTAAGCAGAGCGATGTTTTTTTTCATATTCAACCTGAAATGTATGGGTTCTGATTGTTTTCAAATACAAAATTAATGACAATTTGCCTTTTCGCTGGCCCGTCAATTATTTATATCTTTGCTCACTGAGCAATAAATTGCCACCGGCAAAGTTAATAATCCTGACCAGCCGGGCAAACAATGCCCGGACAATAAGGTTAACCAGTTTTGCATGAATTTTACTGAGTTTATTCAAACGAGAGTTTTTGTCAGACATTTCATCATCTCGGTGGTACTGTCCACTGTTATAATTGCTTTTGTAATCAGCATGCTCAAATGGTATACCCATCACGGGGAATCAGTTACTGTTCCGTCTCTGGTTGGGTTGACACCATCACAGATAGAACAGCTTGAAACCATAGAGAATTTCGAGGTCATTGTTGTCGATTCAGTATTTGATTCAAGACAACCCAAGGGATCGGTTATAATTCAGGAACCATTGCCCGGGTCGCATGTGAAAAAACACAGGAAAATATACCTGACAACGGTAGCATTGTTACCGGAACAGGTAAGCATGCCAAGCCTGGTAGATCTGACACTCAGGCAGGCCAGTTCAACACTTGAAACCTATGACCTGATCCTTGGCGGCATAAGTTATGTTCCGGATATAGCTGCCAACGCAGTTTTAGGGCAGTTTTTCAAAGGCCGTGAAATTGCCCCCGGAACGCCCATTCTCAAAGGGTCGGTGATCTCTCTCAGGGTGGGCCAGAGCATGGGCAACGGGAAGTTTCAGTTGCCTTTCCTACTTGGGAAGACAAGATCTGAAGCTTTGCTGATTCTTGAAAGATATTACCTGACACCCGGAGAGGAAGTATTTGAAAATGATGCAGATCCTGAAACAGCAAGGGTTTTCAGCCAGAGTCCTGCATTTTCAAAAGGACTGATGGTGAATGCAGGTCAACCGGTAAACCTTGTTTACAGGGATCCTGCAGTTTTTGATTTTGAATCATTTCTTGAAATGATGGGTGCCGATACCCTTGATATGCAGCAGGATACTCTGTTTTAGTCTTGTAAAGGTCATGAAGTGCCGTTTGTGAATTAAGATAAAACCATAATGAAAAGGCTTCTTCCATTCGCTATATTGATTATTCTTTTGTCCGGTACAATTTACGGGCAGGAAGTGATTACTGGTCTGCAGGTTAATCCTCAGGTTAAGAAAAAGGCTTTGCAGGAAAAATCTGTGCGTACCCCTGTAAATCCGCTTTCGCTTCCCTTTTTTGATGACTTTTACCGGCCATCGGTTTTCCCTGATCAGAGTCTCTGGTCTGATTCAGATGCATTCATCAGCAATGATTATGCTGTAAACCCGCCTACCGTTGGGGTTGCTACGCTCGATGCCATCAATAATCTTGGCAGGCTCTACGAAAACGCCAGTGAGTTCCCCTATATGGCAGATTACCTGACTTCTCAGCCCATCAGGCTCGATTCGGTATTCTCCCCGGTACCCCGTAAGTTAACCAGGGCCGATTCAATTTACTTCAGTTTCTATTATCAGCCACAGGGTTATGGAAATGTTCCTGCAAAGTCTGATTCACTGGTGCTTGAGTTTCTGGCACCCGGTGAAACCACCACCCTTATCGTTCCTGCCGACACCATTATCAGCGGTGGCGACACACTCATTAATCCTGCCGACACCATAGTACTCGAAGGTTGGGTCAAGGCATGGAGTACCGCCGGACTGAGCCTGGATGATTTTTATTCGGAGGACAGTTCATGGTTCAGGCAGGTGATTGTCCCGGTGACGGATAGCGCGAGGTACTATACGAAGGAATTCCGTTTCCGTTTCCGTAATTATGCGAGTTTATCAAGCAGTATACTGCCCGACTGGCAGAGCAACGGCGATCAGTGGAATATTGATTACGTGTATCTGAATACAGGACGGGGCATAAATGACACGCTGCACAGGGATGTAGCTTTTGCAGCAAAAGCGCCTCAAATGCTGAGTCATTACACATCAATGCCTTACAACCAGTATCGTGCTAATTTTATTGAAGAGATGCGCGATTCTATTGACCTGAAAATCACCAATCTCGACGGAGTTGCCTATAATGCTTCTTACCGGTATGAGGTATCGAGGGACTATCAGCCACCATTCAAGGAATACGTCGGGGGTAATTACTTCATAGCACCATTTACAGAATCGGGTTATGTCAACCACCAGCCTTTTGCAAAGCCTCCGGTCGATTTTCAGTTTCCGATCGGAACCCAGGAGCGGGTTTACTTTACCACCACTCATATCATAAATACCGAAGCCAGTCTTGGCCGTCGCGAAAACGATACCATACGGAATGTGCAGCTGTTTGCGAATTATCTATCCTATGACGATGGTACAGCGGAAGCCGGCTATGGACTTTCATCCGTTTCGGCACAACTGGCATACCGGTTTGTCCTGAACAGCCCCGATTCGCTGATTGCCATACAGATGTATTTTAACCAGACCCTGAAAGACGGGAATGTCAATGATTTTTACCTGAATGTGTGGAACGACTATTTCGGGGAACCGGGGGAACTCATTTACTCTAAATACGGTTATGAGCCGGCGTATGAAGATAGCCTGAACCAGTATTTTACCTATAAGCCAGACAGTGTAATCCAGATTGAACCGGGCAGATTTCCGAATCTGACTTTCTATGTCGGGTGGGAGCAGGTTACTTCCGACAACCTGAACCTTGGATTTGACAAAAACAGCGATGCATCCTCCAACATATTTTACCGGAATTTTGGCGGATGGAACCAGAGCCTTTATAAAGGAGCGCTGATGATCAGGCCGGTCCTTGGGAAAGAGAAGGTCGTTGGTATTCCTGATGAAATAAACCCTGGGAGATTGAGCATCTATCCTAACCCTACTGGGAGCGGACGGGTGATCATTGATCTCCCTGACGGCAACAAGCCTGCGGTTATGAATACAGCTGTCTATAATTCAACCGGGATCCGGGTTATTAACAAACCTTACAGCAGGGAAGAGGATTTTAGCCACCTTCCATCCGGGGTATATATTGTTCAGGTTTCAGATCCTTCCGGGTCAATGACCGGGAGAACCAAGCTGCTGATCAACCACTAAGCAGTTTCCTGCATGATCACCGATGACAAATTCGCTGAAGAGCACGAATCGCCTGATTTTATAGACGATGAAAGTGTCGAGAACGAATTGTTTGAGCATCATCGTATCATTTCTGATAAAGGCCAGGGACTGATCAGGATTGATAAATTCCTGATGATCCGTATTGAGAATGCCTCCCGCAATAAAATTCAGCAGGCAGCGAGGGCCGGGAACATCCTTGTTAATGGAGAGCCGGTTAAGCCTAACCTAACTATCGGGTAAAACCTCTTGATGTCATCTCGGTGGTGATGGCCCATCCTCCCAGGGTGACTGATATTCTGCCTGAAGAGATTCCACTCGATATAGTTTTTGAAGATGAGCACCTCCTTGTGATCAATAAAGTTGCTGGTATGGTGGTTCATCCCGGACATGGTAATTATGAAGGAACCATGGTTAATGCCATTCTCTGGCATTTCAGGAATGCCCCGGGGAACAGGCCGGATGCCATGCCATTGCTCGTTCACCGGATCGATAAAGATACCTCAGGAATTATATTGGTGGCAAAAACTGAAGAAGCCCAGACCAGGCTGGCAAAGAATTTCTTCGATCACACCATCGACCGGACCTACCAGGCCATTGTCTGGGGAACTCCGAAAGAAAGTGAAGGAACGGTCACCGGACATGTTGGCCGCAACCTGAGCAACAGGCTGGTGATGGCAGTTTTTCCTGGCGGGGAACATGGAAAACATGCCGTGACCCATTATAAAGTATTAAGAAGTTTCGGCTATGTCAGCCTGATCGAATGCCGGCTTGAAACCGGACGCACTCACCAGATCAGGGCGCACATGAAACACATCGGACATCCGCTTTTCAGCGATGAGCGCTATGGTGGCAGCCGGATACTGAAAGGAACGACCTCAGGTTCGTATAAGAAGTTTGTAGAAAATTGTTTCGAGCTACTGCCCAGACAAGCCCTTCATGCGAAATCGCTTGGTTTTGTGCATCCGGTTTCACGGGCAAAAATGTTTTTCGACTCACCTTTACCCGAAGATATGAGTTCGGTGCTGATGAAATGGGAGGCATATATTTCCGGCCGGACAAAAGAAGATCAGGCATAGGTTAGCAGGGGAATTCTGCTTCAGGGTCTTTTTTCTTCAGCCCTTATTTTTTCCTCACAGGTATTATAACGGTGTATTCAAGCAGTTATCGATTCTGATTTTCTGCTTCATGCTGATGGAATTTACTTTACACTGATACCTCCGGTTCACTGCATGCTTATTCTGTGATGAATCATCTCTAAGGAATCGAACTGAAATCCAGGAACAGGTCGCTTTAACCAGACCAAATTTTTTTTTAGTTGGCGATTTTGCTACATTTGCACCATACTGGACCTGAATTGAAACGAAATGTTGCCATATTACTCACTTTGATTGTCTGTTTTAATACAGTCGGTTACTTCTTTGTATTCAAAGCAAAGGAATTGCATATCAAATCTGAAGTTAAAAAGTTAATAAAGGAATCAGTTCCTGAAACACAACTCATCAGAATCAGACTGACGCAGGGAAATAAGTTTGACTTTATCTGGATACATGAAAAGGAATTCCGGTATAAGGGAAGTATGTATGATATTGTCAAGAGAATGGCAGTTTCTGCCGGTGTAACTGATTACTATTGTATTCAGGACGATAAGGAAACCGGACTATTCAGGAATCTGAATACTTTTGTTAAAGGAATGATGAATGGAAACAATCAGACTGCCAAGGTAAACAATCTGTTTTCTTTGTTTCTTTCAGGGCTTTTCCCTCCGGAAAACTATAGTGTAAATTTTATTCCTGTTACCAGTACCCAGAGATTTGGTTTTAATGCTGTTTTATACTCCTACCTGAATTTTTCAGATATCCCGCATCCACCGAAAAACTGACATTGATTTGTGTATACAATGCCCGGTTGCAAACATACATGCGGCTGCATTGCTGTTATAATCAACTCAAATAAGTGTCAAATTTTATTCGGATTAATATGAGAATTAAAATATTCCTGACTATTGCGGCCCTTCTGTTTTTGTTTGCCGCACAGGCCCAGAAAGTAACTGTTATAGATGACATTACAGGACAGGTTCTGACCAATGTAACCATTTTCAATAAAAGCAAAAATTTCACTGCCACAACCAATACGAAAGGGCAGATTGATATTACCAAAGCAGGAGTGACTGATAGTCTGTTTTTCAGGCATCTGGGTTATAAGACGATGGCTTTTACCCCCGGAATGCTCAAGGAGATGAAGTTTGTAGTTGTCATGAAAGCGCTTAACCTCAGTCTTGATGCTGTGGTTATTTCAGCCAACCGGTGGGAACAGGAAGATCGTGAAATACCTCACCGCATTGAGACAATATCGATGCAGCAGATTGCTTTTGCCAATCCTCAAACTTCTGCAGACCTTCTTCATGCCGGTGGTTATGCGTATATTCAGAAAAGCCAGCTTGCCGGAGGTTCGCCCGTATTAAGAGGTTTTGCAACCAACAGGGTAATGCTGGTTGTTGACGGGGTAAGAATGAACAATGCCATTTTTCG
Source organism: Bacteroidota bacterium (assembly GCA_009773455.1). Taxonomy (GTDB): domain Bacteria; phylum Bacteroidota; class Bacteroidia; order Bacteroidales; family Lentimicrobiaceae; genus Lentimicrobium. The sequence goes on from WSXU01000029.1 coordinate 106,734, forward strand.
TACCGGAAACCTTCAGAATGTGATTTCACTTGATGCAGCATCGGTTGAAAGCAATGAGATTATGTTTGGCCCAGGCGCTGTTATGTATGGTAGCGATGCGATTGGCGGAGTAATGGATTTCCACACCCTGAAGCCAAAGTTTTCCGATAACGGAAAAACGACTTTCAGTGGAAATGTATTTGGGCGTATATCTTCTGCCAATTTTGAAAAATCGGGTCATCTTGATTTTAATGCCGGGCTTAAGCGCTGGGCTTTTACAACAAGTCTGACCTGGTCTGATTATGATGATTTAGTAGCCGGATCAAACGGGAACAAATACTATCTCAGGCCTGTTTATCAGAAAACAGTTGACGGTGAAGATGTTGAAGTCAACAATGATGATCCGCAAAAACAGATTTACTCGGGTTATAGCCAGTTTAATGCTTTGCAGCGTATAAGTTTCAAACCATCGGCAAAATGGTTTTTTGATTATGGTTTTTATTATTCCGAAACATCAGATGCTCCCCGCTATGACAGGTTATATCTTACTGATGATGCAGGGAAACTGGTAAACGCTGAATGGTATTATGGTCCCCAGAAATGGATGATGAACCGGCTTGAAGCAAAATTTACCAGCCAGGGGAAACTTGCAGATGCCATCAGGATTGTTGCTGCACATCAGCTATATGAAGAAAGCCGTCACGATCGGAAAATGAACAATGCTAGACTTCGCAATCAATTTGAAAAAGTCAATGCTTATTCTTTCAACCTTGATCTGGATAAAAAGCTTGGGGAAGCTGTTTCATTGTTTTACGGTGCTGAAGCGATATATAACCTGGTAAATTCAGAAGCAAACAGGATTAAGATCGCTGACGGAACAGTTACGCCTACCAATACCCGGTATCCTGATGGGTCTTCCTGGCAGTCTTATGCGGCTTATGTCAACCTCAAATGGAAACCGGATCCCAAATGGGTTCTCAATGCTGGCTTAAGATATAGTTACATAGCGCTGGAAGCTGATTTTGATACAACAATGTTTCCTTTCCCGTTTGTGCATGCTTCAGTAGCAAACGGTGCACTTAACGGAAGTTTGGGTCTTACCTATGCTCCGGCTGAAAACTGGCAGTTTTATACAAACCTGTCTTCGGGTTTCAGATCACCCAACATTGATGATCTCGGAAAAGTTTTTGATTCCGAGCCCGGATCAGTAGTAGTGCCGAACGCCGGATTGGAGCCGGAATATGCGTTGAATGCTGAAGCCGGAACCGCAGTGGTATTTGGGAAATATCTCAAAGCAGATTTGAGTATTTATTATACCCTGCTCGATAACGCACTGGCGCGTCGCGATTTTAGTTACAATGGTCAGGATAGTATTGATTATGACGGAACATTGAGCAGGGTTCAGGCAATACAGAATATCACCCGGGCCTGGGTAAGCGGAATACAGGCCGGTATCGAGATTAATCCGGGAATGGGATTTGGGTTGAAAAGCACCCTGAGTTTCCAGAAAGGGGAAGAGCAGAGCGAGGATAGCCTGAAGTATTATCCGCTTCGTCATGCAGTTCCGCTTTTTGGCAGCACTCACCTTACATACGAAATGCACAGGTTCCGCTTTGATTTCTACGTTGAATACAATGCAGGTATGGATGCTGAAGATATGCCACTATCAGAGATTACCGATTCAAACCCCTATGCAAAGGATAGTAACGGGAAACCTTTTGTTCCTGCATGGACTACGTTGAATTTCAAGGCTGCCTGGTTCGTGAATAAAATGTTTACCGTAAATGCTGGTATTGAGAATATTACGGACCAGTTGTACAGGCCATATGCCTCAGGTATCAGTGCCCCTGGCAGGAACTTTATACTAACATTGAGGGCCCGGTTCTAAATCTATGATTAAGTAATCTCAGCATCATATGGGTTTTAGATTCTAAACCTGATTTTGAGCAATATTCATGTCCGTATCAGTAAGGATTTTTCTACCTACTGATACGGATTTTTTTTGGCAATAGCCTGCTGGTCAGCTATCTGAATTACTCCATTTGATTTATCGGAATTCAAATTCTTGTTGTTTATTATGTTACTGTATTACAGCACAATACAGGATCCATCGTTTATATATACATCTCAATAGCTATTGAATTACTCTTCGTAAACTGATAGAGGAGATTGTAATATACGTAGAAAGGGTGATTGCAAATACCTGATATATGGTATAATTTCGCAAACATTGTAATAATTACATGTGTTTAATGTAAAAATATCCATTTTATTTTTTGAAATCTGCTTTTTTATGAGAATCAGTGTTATACCCCTTTACTTATTTCACGCATTGTTTTTTCTGTTAGTGGACCTGCATCCTGCAGGGGCACAGACAATCAATGCAGAATATGAGCGGTTCCGCGCAGGTGACTCAAAATATATACAATCCGGTATGGCCATGTCGCCTGATAAGACTTTGATCGCAATTGCGACAACACAAAGTTATCCTTTGTATATATTTGACATAGCCAGCCGCAAAGTTATCAGGCAGTTTGATGTGGGAAACTGGTATGCTGGTTCACGGGTAAGCTGGTCGGCCGGTGGCCGGTACCTGTTGCTTCAGCAACTTTTTTATATAGATTTTGCCAGTAACAAGGACAGGGAAGTCAATTTTGAAATCGTAGATTCCTATTCAGGAAAAAGCATCCTGCGACTGGATAAGTATCATGATGTAAAGATAACGCCCGATGAAAAGTATGCTGTTGCGCTGACAGGAAGTAAAATTGAATTTATCGGCTTATCGGATCGGAAATCTGTCCGTTCTTTTTCAGTCGATCATGCAACCAACAGTCTTTGCCTGAGTCCTGACGGAAAATATATAGCAGTTTCCGGACGTCCTGATGATCAATTGCTTGCAAGGGATCCCCAGTTCAAAAAGAATAAGAAAGGCCTGAAATTCACGAAAAAATACAAACAGGTTGTATCTGTATATAATACGGTTGATCTTTCGCTGGTTGCCACCGTTAATGAATACTATGACAACATATACCGGCTCGAATGGTCGGCTGACAACCGGTATATTTTCTGTTTGAGCATTCCCCATCTTAAAGCCGCTACAGCAACAGCCGGACGGCAGAATTTCATCAGTGTGATCGATGCCTCCGGATTTGTAAGTACACGTACTGTCTTTCCGTCTAATTCAAACTATGAGCCTGATTTCAGGTTGAGTCATGATGGCAGATTCATGGGTGTGGTAAGCTGGGGGAAATTTCCGGAGCTGAGGGTTCATGATTTTGAAACAGGACAGGTTTTGCAGCGTTTCGAGATGAGTTCCCGCACGATGGAAGGAATTAATAAGCTTGAATTCCCAACCGATGGAAGGGTTTTTATAGAGTTTATGCCCGATGACAAATCAATGCTGTCAACTTTTGGGAATCAGCTGTTGTTGTGGCAAATACCGCAGGAGTAGGGAGTAGGGAGTAGGGAGTAAGGAGTAGGGAGTAGAGAGTAAGGAGTAGGGAGTAGGGAGTAGGGAGTAAGGAGTAAGGAGTAAGGAGTAAGGAGTAGGGAGTTATGAGTAAGGAGTAGGGATTGGGTGAATAGAATGAGATTCATTGTATAACAGGTTTCGTTTTTGGTTTTTAAATGAAAATATGAAACAACATAAGCACAGATTAGTAATGAAACAGTTCGCGGTTATTGTAATGTTGCTGGTTGCGGCAACAGCTTACGGGCAGAAGAAACAATTGGTTGAATATCGTGAAAACATTGTGGCCCGGGCAGCAGCAGAACTTGATTCTGTTTCATCAGGTCCGGAAGGAATTATCTATAAGCAGGTTTTGGAAAGTGGGATAAGCGGGCAATATGTGTTCGATATCACCATTCGTGAAAAAGGGGAGGTAGCCACTGTTTTTGTGGTCAACGATGGGGTAAATTCCATTGCAATGCAGAACCGGTTGAAGGATATAGTGAAGCGTTACCGTTTTTCGTTTAAAGTTCCCAAAGGGAAGAGTTACAAGTTCCAGTATACATTTAATCTTTGATTCAATAATTAACCAAACAACAAACTTATGAAAAAGCAGATTTTCTTTGCAATTGCGCTTATCAGCAGCGCTTTTCTGGTGAAGGCCCAGGATGACATGCCTGTGGTATGGGAGGCCCGGATGGACCACAAAATTCAACATACCGGAACCGGAACTGAAGAGCGTGGTTACAGTTATTCGGCCTCCGATAAGGAAATAACGGTTTTTGAAAACGCCACAGGTAAAGTTAAATGGACCAAAAAGTTTAAAGAGATAGCCCCAAAACTGGGCAAGATCGATGAGCTTATCCCGGCCTGGGAATCGAACCTGATTTTCCTGTTTGACCGTAAAATGGGTAAGGACCAGATTGCCTGTGTAGATATGGAAACCGGAGCCTTCCTGTGGAACACCGATAAATACCAGGATGTTACCGAGGATAATGCAGTTTATATTGCAGAAGAACAGGCATTTGCAATTTCATTAAAAGCCCAGTTGGTGCTCATCAAAGCCAGGACCGGCGAGGAATTGTGGTCAACCTCAAAGTTCAAAGGGGTGGTAGGCAAATATATATATACCAATGACCGCCACCTGGTTTGTGTGAATTTTGTTCCAAGTGCACTGGGAGCCTTATTCAGCGGGTTTAAAAACCAGATCGCCAAGATTAATCTGAAGAACGGGGATATTGTGTGGGAGAATACCTATATCGGAAGAGCTGAAAGAAAAGTTATTTCGCGTGATTTTCTTTACGATCTGATTCTGGATGGCGATAAAGTTGTTCTGATGATGAATGGTTATCAGGTATATGATTATAAAACGGGCTCCAGCCTCTGGTCAGCTGCATTCGATTATACACCCGATGGTATAGCCAGCAGACCAGCCAATGCTAAAAAGTTTGGTGTTTATGGCGCCGTTGCTGACCCTGTAAGGGTTGGTAACGATCTCTATGTACTGGATATGTCGAACAAGCGCAACCAGTTTGTTAAAAAATATGACGCCAATTCAGGCAAGCTGATCTGGACTTCTCCTGAAATCAAAGATGCAAGGGCTATCCCGAATATGTACATCATTGGTGATAAGGTTGTTCTGCAGATAGGCGGATCGGTTGAAGCTCAGGCCTATATTTATAAACGTACATCAAATCCCGATGGTTCTGTAACCATAACAGAGGAATGGAAAATCTGGTATCCAAATGTAAAACCAAATGGTGTACAGGCTTTCAGCACAACCGATGGTAAACCGGTATGGGAATCCGAGCGTTTCCGTAAAGGCATTACCAACATGATTGAAGACGGAAATCATGTGGTTGTCTGCAGCGGAAAGGCACTTTATAAAATGGATGTTAACTCTGGCAAGGAAATTTATGAAGTTCCTGTTGCAAAAGGCGGTGTCGGCAATGCTGAGAGCATCCAGTCGCACAACGACATGATCGTTGTAGTTGGTGAGAAAGGCGTTTCTACATTCAGGAAGGACAATGGTGAGCTGGTTGCAAGTGGTAAGTACAAGACTTCGATGCCTGAAGACCGGTTCGATAATATCCTGATTATGAAAACCGATGGAGCAGATATTGCAGCTTTTGATCTGAATACATGCAAGTACCTCGAGTTTAAAGCCAGAAAAGGAGCTGTCACAACCTTGACTACGGATGGCACCTATGTTTATGTATATGAGAACAAAACAGTGACCAAGGTGAAAACCGCCAAATAATTGATCATCAAGCATAAAAAAAGCCGGGGTACCCGGCTTTTTTTATACCTCATAGTTTTCTTTCAGATATTTTATCAGTTTCCTGGTGGCGATTGCCCGATGGCTGATGGTATTTTTTAATTCCGGCGACATTTCTGCAAACGTCTGCTGATAGCCATCCGGAATAAAAACAGGGTCATAACCGAAACCTTTACTACCTCGCCTTTCATTGATAATAATGCCATTGATGATGCCATCGAACAATATCTCATTATCGTCAGTGACCAGCGAAATTACGGTTCTGAACCGGGCCCTTCTGCTGAGTTGTCCGGTTAGGTCCTTCAGCAGTTTGGTTACATTTGCTTCAAAATCGTGACCCGGACCGGCATAACGCGCTGAGTTCACCCCGGGTTTGCCTCCGAGTGCATCTACTTCAAGGCCTGTATCATCCGCAAAACAATCAACTTTGTATTTATCATTCACATAGTGCGCTTTCTGTGAGGCGTTTCCTTCAATGGTCAGACTGGTTTCAGGAATATCTTCGGTACATCCGATTTCTGATAAGGGGATGATCCTGAATTCATCGTTCAGTATATCCTGGATTTCAGCAATCTTATGTGCATTGTTGGTTGCAAAAACAATGGATTTCATATTTCGGGATTAATTATTCGTTATGATAGGGTTCATTCTTAAGAATGGTAAAGGCCCGGTATAGTTGCTCCGTGAAGAACAACCTCACCATCTGATGCGAAAAGGTCATTGGTGACAATGAAAGTCTGCTGTGAGCCTTTTGGTAAACTTCTTCCGAAAAGCCATAAGCGCCGCCGATCACAAACATCAGATGCCTGATGCCTGAATTCATCATTTTCTGCAGTGTTGCCGCGAATTCCACGGAAGCCGGACTTTTCCCTCGCTCATCAAGTAATACAACCTGATCTGAATCTTCGAAAAATTTCAATAACAATTTACCTTCGGCATCCTTCAGCTGAACCTGATTCAATTGCTTCAGATTTCTCGGGGGCCTGACTTCAACAATTTTGAATCTGATATAATGCGAAAGCCTGTCGGAGTAGATGCCGATTCCCTTTTTCAGGTAATCTTCACCGGTTTCACCTATTACCAGCAGTGTTATCTTCATCGTTGATACAAAATGCAAAGTTACCTTTTTCCGGAATAGGTTGGGATATGGTATTTTTTCTGAATGACGAACCTGTCAGGGATATTATTGTTATATTTGGTTCGGTTTTTGATATTTTTTATTAATTTCAAATCCAATTAATTATAGCTTGTTTGGCGTTTCCCAGGCTGTATAAATCAAAAAACTAATGAAAAAGATAGCCCCATCAGGCCTTGTAGTAATAATGCTTCTCGTATTCACAGGACTTTTCTGCAATACTGTTTTCTCCCAGAGAGACCTGAATCCGAAGATTGCCTCTGCCATCAAGTCGGCCAATTCCAGGGATCTGAGCCTGTATTTCAACAATCCCATCGATCTTACAACCCCCGGGAACGAAGGTACTTACAGCAAAGCCCAGGCTGAGATGATTGTCAGGAGCTTCTTTCAGAAATATCCTCCCTCCTCATTTACACTTAACCACCAGGGGAAATCAAACGATGGATCTCAGTATGCCATTGGTACCTATAAAAGCGGAGCAACAGAATTCAGAACCTACCTGTTGCTGAAAATGATTTCCGGACAACCCCTGATTCACCAGCTCAAATTTGAATCAGACGAAGATTGAATATTCATAACATTCTGTTTACATGACTGTTGACGAGATTATTGATAAAGCTCTGGCCGAAGATATCGGTGACGGGGATCACACCTCGGTGTCCACCATTCCGTTGACGACTCAAGGCAAGGCAAAATTGCTTGTCAAGGAGCAGGGTATCCTTTCTGGAATGAAAGTCGCCCGACGGGTGTTTGAAAAAACCGACCCGCGTATCCTGATGGTTGAGATTTTGAAAGACGGGGATTCGGTCAGACCCGGCGATATAGCATTTACGGTCGAGGGTCCTTCAGTTTCGATTCTCATGGCTGAGCGGCTGGTCCTCAATTTCATGCAGCGCATGAGTGGGATAGCTACCAGTACATCCAGGTATGTAAAACAACTGTCGGGCCTGAAAACGAAAGTACTCGATACCAGGAAAACCACACCATTGCTCAGGGAGCTTGAAAAGCAGGCTGTTTTAGATGGGGGCGGGTACAACCACCGTTTCGGACTATATGATATGATTCTGATAAAGGACAACCACGTTGACTTTGCTGGCGGAACGGTAAAAGCCATTGAAGCAGCCAATGAATACCTCCTTCGTAAAAATCTTAATCTCCGGATCGAAATAGAAGTCAGGAATTTTGATGAACTGGATCAGGTTATAGAATTCGGCAAAGTTCACAGGATTATGCTCGATAATTTTGTGCCTGCTGATCTTCGGAAGGCAATTGAGATCATCGATGGCCGTTTTGAAACAGAAGCATCTGGCGGAATTACGCTTGAAACCATCCGGAGTTATGCCGAAACAGGTGTTGATTTTATCTCGGTCGGTGCACTTACACATCACATCAAGAGCCTTGACCTGAGCCTGAAAGCCTGCTAATTAACCCAATTCAATGACGAAACTGCGTAATAGGATACTGGTGCTGACCCATGCATTTTACACAGGTTTGCTTGAGAGCAGACCTGTCAGGCAGATCCTCTTATGGTCAAAAAAACTGGTAATTCCCGGATTCGATGGAGTGCCATTGTACGATGTTGCCGACTTTTTTTTAAAAGGCATCCAGAAAGGCTCCATCACAAACCGGGCAGCAGCATTGTCTTTCAATACTTTTCTGGCAATCTTCCCGGCCATCATCTTCTTCTTTACCCTGATTCCGTACATCCCTATTGTTAACTTTCAAAACAGTCTGCTCGACCTGATGCAGGAATTCATTCCCCAGCAGGCTTACCTTGCCGTAGAGGAAACACTGTTCGATATAGTGAAACGTCCGCGTGGCAGCCTGCTTTCATTTGGATTCCTTCTTGCCATGTATTTTGCAACCAACAGCATTAACAGCCTGATCGAAGCTTTTAATCAAACCTATCATTCCATTGATTCCCGCACCCCTTTTCAGCAACGTCTGGTCTCTATTGCACTTGTTGTCATACTATCGGTTCTGGTGATTGTGGCCATCGCCCTGATCACTGTAGGCCCGGTTGTTCTCAACTGGCTACAGACCCATAATCTGCTGACCGATGGACTGACCATTTTCATGATTAGTGCCGGCAAGTGGATCATTACACTGGCATTGCTCTTCTTTGCCTTCTCTTTCCTTTATTATATTGCACCGAGCGGTAAACAGCATTTCCGGTTCATTTCCGCCGGATCTACCATGACCACTTTACTGTTTATTGCAGCCTCTGTTGGTTTTAACTATTATGTCAATAATTTTTCCAAATACAATTCACTCTATGGATCCATTGGTACGCTGATTGTCTTTATGATGTGGATTTACTTTAATGCCATCATTATCCTGCTTGGTTTTGAATTGAATGCAAGTATCTCGGTTGCCAGGAAAAAGCAATTTATTAAAAATGGGAAATAGCTCTTTTTCGCAGAACCATTGAATCAACTTTTCATACTGGTAACCGGATGTATTGTAAAATGATGTCCTGATGAATCGTTCGTTTATCTTTGCAGGTAAGAAAAAGTGCTGATGAAAGCCGGAAGTATTAAGGAGCATCTTAAATTATCATTTATTTATACTGCAGCAGCAGCCTTTTCTCCGGTGTTGCAGGTACTCATTCAGCCTGTTTATGAGGGGAATGATAAACTGGGCGCAGTGGATTTCTCCCAGCTTGCCATCACTGAACTTTTCACATCACTGGTTTTCGCCATCGCCCTTTTTGGAATGGGTAATGCCATCGCACGATTTTATTATGATCATGAACCGGGTAGTGCATCCTACCACAGAATGGTGTCAGGTATCTTTTCTTCCATTCTTTTCAGGGGACTCATTATTGCTGCCATAGCCTGGGCGTTGAGCGATTACATCGGATTGCTCTTTAATCAGCCACAGTTGAGAAACTTTTCTGACTATGGCATCGCCTGTGTGATCACCGGACTTGGAAGGGCAGTCAATATTACTGCTGCAGCACTGTTCAGAAATGAGAAGAAGATCCTATCGTTCATTCTCGTCAGCATGGGGCTGGGTGTTTTTCGCACCGGTTTCCAGCTTATCGGTCTGTTCTTCTTTGATATGTCCTTTATCGGTTATATCAATGGCAGCGCTATCGGTACAGCCATTGTAACCCTTTTGATCCTTGTTCATGTGTACCGCAAATCCGGTTTTTCATACGACCGGAAACTGATGAAGGAAATCAATCGTTTTGCACTGCCTTTGACTCAGTACAGCATCATCGTCTGGGCGCTGACCTATGCCGACCGGTTTATGCTTGAAAAGTTTCCGGTTGATCTGGGTATCTATAATACAGCTGTGACTTTTGCGGCCGGCATTGCCATTGTATTACAGGGGCTTCAGGGTGCAAATCAGCCGGAGGTGTTCAGGGTGATGAGCCAGGGAATCAGTAAGCATCAGGAAGAAATCAGGCAATACTGCAACATCCTTTTAATGCAAAGTATGGTGATCATTGTAGGAGCCATCCTCCCCACCATGCTCTATCTTCATTTCTTTTATGAAACCGAAGTCAGACAGTCACTGGGACTGATTGCACTCGTATTTATGAGGAGTATTCTGCGAACGCAATTCATCATTTTTTCATATCCATCGTATTTCCTGAAGAAAACCCGCATTTTCCTGCTACTCAATTCAGGGGTGATGATTGTGAATATCCTGCTGAATTACCTGCTGATCCCGTATTTTATGTACTATGGAGCGATTGCGGCCGGACTGATTGCCGATCTGATCATGGTGGCCGGTATCTACTTTTATCAGAAGCGCATCACTGAAATCGACTGGAATACGAAGAAAACACTTGTTTTTCCATTGTTTATTGTCATATTCACCGTCATAGCGGATGTAATCAGGGTAAACCTGGGAATGAATCCTTTTATCACCGCCAGCATCGTTACCATTGTAGCGTTCGGGGGCATGGCTTACCTCTACAAGGTTGAGCTTACATCTTTTATCGAAAAGCGATGGAAGCGGTTCTGATATTCCGCCAACCCGATGCAGGAGAAATTCCGGTGATTGAAGGTATGCTTCAGCGTCAGGGTTGCTTCGCTGTTGTTTCACCGGGGATCATGTATACAGGAACGACAGCATATCCTGAACAAATACCTGCCCGCATTGTCCAAAGTGCAAACCAGTCATTGCTGGATTCAATTCTTGCTTTCGGTGACCGGCCGGTTGGCGATCAATCGGTAAGTGAATTGCTGAATCCCGGTGCTTTCCCCATCTGGCATTATCAGCGATTCAGGATTTATTTCCGGTTAAGGCCATTGATTGTGCTTCGCAGCACGATTGAACATTACCTGAAGGAAGCTGACGAGATAACTGTATTCTGTGATGCCGCTGATGCTGATTCCCTTCAGGGAATGGATAAACGGATACGTTTTATTCCGGGAGCACTGCAAAAGAAAGCCTCCCTGAATCTTCAGCAGTTGCTCGGTTACCTGATTTATTTTAAAATCAAGGTCCTTTTAAATCTGCTTTTCCCTCCTGATTACAAGGGTAAAATGCATCTGTTGGTCGACAGGTCTGTCAGACAGCGATGCCGGCATCAGGAGACCCTGAAGCTTAAATTTGATAATTACACCTTGTCGAACCTGCTCGACCAATCGGGTCATGACTTTCTGATTGTGAATGAAACTGAACCTCCCAAGCTCAGAGGTGCCGCTTCATTTAAACTGAATGCCGGTCTTTTTGCCGGTCTTGGCCGGAGGTCAAGAAGCATAAGCGGTGAATATATCATGTTAAGGGGCTTATTGTCACCTTCTTTATACCGGGAAAGAAAAAAGATGATTGCTGATCTTGTCCGGAAGACCGGTCAGATCAATGCCTCAGACCTACACGGGATGGAGGCGCTGATTTTCAAGGCATTTACCGGGCTTTCAGCCACCAATTCCTTTTTTATCACACGGTTTCTTGCCTATCAGCGGTTTTTTAGAAAGCACAGTTTTTTGACTGTTGCCGCCATCGATGAAAACAGCCCGGCCACAAGATGCATTCTTGATGCAGCCAGATCAACAGGGGCGAAAAGCATTGGTATTCAGCACGGGAACATCGGAGATGCCCAGCCCGCTTATCTTTACACCGCGAAGGACAGCAAAAACCACATCATGGCCGATATTACCCTGGTATGGGGCGAATACTGGCGTGAATTCCTTGTTCAGAAGGGTAATTATCCCGGCGATTCTGTTGTCGTTACCGGACAAGTAAGAACAGACATTATCCCGAAACTCAGGTCAAATCCTGCTTTGGTGAAAGAAGAGTTTGCCGCCGGTAAGCCACTGGCTGTTTTCGCCTCACAGCCTATTCCTGATCCTTTCTTAAGACGGCAAGCCGCATCTGATGTATTTACTGCATTTTCGGAATTGCCGGGGTATGAACTGATCGTCAAGCTTCATCCAGCGGAGAAGGATGCCATAGAATATTACCGTGAAATAGCTGCAGCAGCCGGATGCGAAGATTACAGGTTGCTTTACGATGCCGACCTCTACAGTCTGCTTGCTGCTGCTGACCTCGTTATTACCTGTTATTCCACTGTCGGAACAGAAGCTGTATATTTCGGAAAGCCATTGATCATCCATGATCCACTGAAAGAGGATCTGCTGGGATATTGTAAGGCTGGCGTTGCCTGGCAGGCTGTAAATTCCGGGGAACTGAAACAACTGGCAGAGGCGATACTGGAATCAAAGTTAAAGCCTGACCCTGAGGCCATGTCGCGGTTTATTGAGAAATATGCCTACCGCATTGATGGCCGGGTGAGCGAAAGAACACTGGCAATTATCCGTGCGGCAGAATCCGGTGCTTCTCATTGATAAGCAATGCCAGTTGCCAGTCAAGTTCCGTATCCAGGTCCAGTGAATGCAGGGCATCCATTTCGGTCTTCCTGATCTTTGTAAACCCGGTTATTCCTTTTTCTCTCAGCGACTTTACATTCATGACGTAAACGGCACCATTCAGTTGCCAGACCTTCGGGCAGTCCTGGCGGCGGGCGAACTTACCTTCCTTCGATTTGAGCAAAAAACCTTCAGGGTTTTCCTCGAAAAGTACATAATATGGATTGGCATCGGTTTCCTTGACAGACACAACCATATCACAATCGGTGGAGTAGGCATCTATTGCACCTCTGATATCGGCAAGCTGCCTGAACGGCGAGGTTGGCTGCAACAATACCAGTATGTCGAAATGTATCCCTTTTGAAGCATAGAAATCCAGTGCATGGATCAGCACTTCCTGCATTCCTGAAGCATCTGCAGCAAGGTGATCCGGTCGGATAAACGGCACTTTGTATAAGGCTTTTTCAGCAGCAGCAACAATGTTCGGGTCATCGGTACTCAGGCAGATTTCTTCATCTGCGGCCAGTTGTCTGGCAAGGTCGAGCGTGTGGATGACCAGAGGTTTACCGGCAATTTCCCTGAGATTTTTACCGGGGATGCCTTTGGAGCCGCCCCGGGCAGGGATCAGATAAAGTGCTTTCATCAGAAACGGATGTGTTTGATTTCCTCCTGGGCTTTGTCAAAATCCTCCCTTCGTCCGATATCCATCCATACACCATGAATCGGATACTGAACCAGTTTTTCATCGTTCGAAAGGATATTGTCCATCAGGTCGGTGGCATGATACATCGATTCAAGCGGAATCCGGCTGATCAGCGAACGTTTCATCAGATAGAGCCCTCCACTGGTATAATAGGTGTACTGTGGCTTCTCACGGAATGACAATACCCTGTTTTGCCTGGTCTCGAGCACGGCAAAAGGCATATTCACCTTATAGGGAACAGAAGCCACCGACATCAGCGCCTGCTGTTCCTCAAAATCGTTGAAAAAATCCTCCAGGTCAATGTTGGTAAGAATATCGGCGTTCATCACCAGGATATTCTCATAGGCGAAATTGCTGATCATCGAAGCAGCCCCGAGAGTACCGAGTGGTCTCTTTTCATTCAGGTAACTGATGCTGATGTTTTTAGCTGAACCATCGCCGAAATAGTCGCTGATCATGCTGCCAAGGTAATTGATGGCAATATGAAAACGGTCGATGCCAAATGATGCCAGATGATCAAGATTGTGTTCAAGAATTGGTTTGTCACCGACCTTGAGTAGGGGTTTGGGTGTATGGTCTGTCAATGGTCTGAGCCGTTCGCCTCTGCCACCAGCCATCAGGAGCGCCTCCAGAGGCAAGAGTGAACGCGTACCGGCCAGATCTGCCAGTCGCACAATCCGGTTCTGGTTGTCGAGCACCGGGACCATCTTGATCCTTCTGTCCCTGAGATCTTTAACCTGGGTGAGTGTGAAGCTGTGTTGTTTCAGAAACCGGAATTCCCTGAACATGAATTTCCCGGTCTGGTCGCCAAGTTCAAGCCCGGTAAGCAATCCCCTCCTGACATCACCATCGGTAAGTGTACCTACCAGCTGATGTTCCTCATTCAGCACGAACAGTGTGAGGTTATCAGGTACATTGTTCAGCTTTTCGAGGGCAAGCCTGAGTGGAGTACTGGCTGGTATCGTGTGTTTATCAATCAATTGCGAATTCATTCTTCAGAATTTTAACTATTTTTTCAGCAGCATGACCATCGCCATATGCCGGTGGAAATGCAGGCAATGGTGAAATCGCGGCTTTATTCACTGCTTCAGTGATCTTGTCTTTACTGAATTCAACATCTATAATGTTCGGTGTCCTCAGGCGGCCATCCTGCCGGTGTCCGAGGTTGATTACCCATTTCGGGAAATGCGATGCCTCCATGAACCCGCTTGAACTGTTTCCCAACATCAGGGTTGCCAACTTCATGGCACTCAGATACCCCTGTGTGCCGAAATTCTCAACCAGTTTTACATTTGAACGGTTAAGGGCAAATGAAGTGAGTTTCTCCCTGATCATCAGACCCGAGGTATCGGCATTCGGCATGGTGATCACCTGCTGATACCCCTTCAGTTCCCCAAGGGCCATAAGCATCTGATCCGTGTTGCGGATGTTATCTTCAAATCCGATGGTTTCGGGGTGAAGTGTGATCAGCAGGGAAGGGATGCTGAAATCTACGCCGGATTTCTGTTTAAGAGCAGCTGCATCCATGAAATGCATCTGCCTGAGATTGTCAATGCCCAGTGATCCGGTATTGTATGCTCTTTCACTACTTGCATTCAATTCAATGATCCGGTCCTTATATTCTTCAGTGCATGCAAAGTGCCAGTGCGACATATGGGTAATTGAATGCCTGAAGGCATTATCGATGGCACCCAGAGTGGTTTCACCCCCATGGATGTGTGCAATCTTCAGGTTGAATGGCATGGCTGAAGCTACCGCTGAAAACATCTCATACCGGTCGCCCAGCGCAAATACCAGATCGTATGGTTTCTCTTTCCAGACATCAGCCATCCTTTCATTAACCAGGGCCATTGATTTTGAGATGTCTGAAGGAGTATCATTTAGCGGGGCAGTAGCGAAACTATAGGCAACTTTCAGTCCCGCATCAAGAATCTGCTGAAGCGAATATCCGTATTTTTCCACAGGATGGGTTCCAAATGCAATGATTTCAAGGTCAAATGCATCATCGGACTGTAACATGGCTAGGAGAGGCAGGTAAATGCCGAAATCAGCCCTGGAGCTGGTAAGGACAGCGGTTTTTACAGCAGGTTTTCCCACGTCAGAAGGGTATCTTTATCAAGATTTGTTTTCAGTTTTTTACCGGTGACCTGATGCAACAGCATCGGACTGATTCCACTACCGGGACGCTTCATAATCAGATCGGTCTCCCTCAGAATATGTCCGGCAGGCAGGTTTTCAGCCAGATGAATGCTCCGCCGGGCAACCGCAATATTCTTGATTTCAGAGGCAGAGGGTTTTTTAATACCATCACCTAAGGCCATTTCTACATTACGGATGCTCTTCACCATTTCGGCCAGCTCCCCTGGTTCAAGCGATGCCTTATGATCCGGGCCAGGCAGATTGCGGTCGGTGGTAAAATGTTTTTCAATCATTACTGCTCCAAGGGCAACAGCTGCAACAGGAATCTCAATGCCTGTGGTATGGTCTGAGTAGCCGGTCATTAGTCTAAAAGTGTCTTTCATGGTAAGCATGGCATTCAGATTCACTTCATCGAAAGGGGCAGGGTATTCAGTCGTACAATGAAGCAGGGTTACCATTTCATCCGTAATACCCTGTTTATACAGAACCTCCAATGCAAGTCTGATTTCTTCAAGGGTTGCCATGCCGGTAGAAAGGATAACCGGTTTGCCAAGAGACCCGATCAACTGCAGATAGGGGAGGTTGGTTATCTCCCCGGAAGGGATTTTATGAAAATCAACTCCAAGTTGATCAATAAACAATACACTTTCATGATCAAACCCGGTTGACAGAAAACCGATCTTTTTTGTCTGGCAATACTTATAAAGTAACGTGAAATCATCCTGGGTGAGGGCAAGTTTCTCAAGCATCTGCTGCTGACCGGTTTCATCGTTTCCAGTGTTTTTTACCTGGTATTCAGCTTTGGGTGCAGCTGCCGATACCAGCCTTGAAGCGTTGAAAGTCTGGAATTTAACATAACCGGCACCTGATTCAGCGGCATAATCGATCAGTTTGTATGCCAGTTCAATACTTCCATTATGATTAACACCTGCTTCGGCAATGATGATGGCTTTTTTCATAGAAATTACTTTAATAACCGGGCAGGATTGCCATGATAAATGCCCGGTTCATTCACGGATCTGAGCACAACCGCTCCTGCACCGATCAGAACATCAGCACAGATGGTTATATTGTTCGACAATATGGCTCCGCTGCCAATGAAACAGTTGTCGCCGATGGTGCAATCTCCGTTAACTATGGCGCCTGTTGAAACGTGGACATAATGACCGATACGTGCATCATGTTCAATGATGGCTCCTGTATTAATGATGCAATTGTTGCCGATGATTGCACCCGAATTCACAAAAGCCTGCCTTAACACAACTGTTCCTTCGCCTATTTCAGCACGTTCCGAAACAACGGCCGATGGATCAATTACCGTTACAATGGGTGCCCTGTGTTTTTTCAGCAACTCATACAGTTTTCTTCTTGGAGCCGGGTTTTTTATATGTCCGACAGTAACATGGAAAGAATATCCCCTTGAAACAAGTTCAGGAATTTCATCGTCGGTGCCGATGACCGGATACCCGCTGATATATTCGCCCTTCAGTGGTGGAGGTTCCAGAACACCGGAAATGTTGAATTTGTCCGAATGCTCTATGCTCTCGATTACAGAGTGGCAATGGCCTCCACCCCCAAGAAGAATCAGATTTATTTTATCCATCGCTGTTTTTCAGTTTGATTTTCATTGCCTAAACCCTCATACCCTGGTATAGCAAACAATCAGCATTTCTTTGTGCTCGTCTTAGTGCAAATTTACAGTAGTTTGATCCTTCTTATAATGTCATTTTTCTTTTTCCTGTTTCAGTAATTTTTTGAGGCGATTTTATCCAGAAACAACTGTTGAATCTGATCCAGAATTCCACATTGCTGTAGAACCAGTTCGCTGAATTCCCTGAAAGCACCATTCCCGCCTGACCTGCTCAGGACATTGGATACCTGGCTTTTCAGAAATTCCGTAGCGTTTGACGGAACCGCACCGAACCCTGAAGCCTTAAGTAATGCAAGATCTGCGAGATCATCGCCGATAAAAGCGCATTCTTCAAGTTTGATATCCAGATCATTCAGAATGGTTTCAGCAACCAGGAGCTTATTGCGGGCACCGGTAAACACAAACTTAATTTTAAGCTGTTCAGCCCTTCGGCGGATAACTTCAGAATCCTCCCCGGTGATAATGATAACAGGAATTTCTGCCATTCTCAGCAATGAAACGCCGACACTGTCAAGGTTATTGAATGCCTTGAAAGATTTTCCCTCATCGTTCAGGTAGATACGGCCGTCGGTCCATACACCGTCAATATCGGTCAATACAGCTTTTATCCGGTGCTCCATATGACAAATATAGGTTTTTTAGCAATCTGATAATAGAAGGTTATGATTCTGGGGTAGTCGGTGAAAGTTTTATTCAGATGGTTTGCCAATCAGTAGAATGTAAAACGAAGATTTTCGAAGACTGCAGGTGCCCAGTTACCATGAAAGCCAGGTCTATTCTTCGTATACCAATCCGCTGCCATTGATTTAAATAACATGATGTCGTCTATCTGAATGATCATGACCTGCTGATTCACGGTACTATTTTTAATGAACGATAAGTTTTTGCGAATGGGTTGAGTGTTCAAAAGTCAGATTTACTACATATACCCCCGGTGGAATATTGTTTAGCCGTGTATTGATGGCAGCAATTCCGGACAAGGTTTTTTCAATCAGTCTTTGACCAGTCAGGGTAGAAATTTCAAGCCTTGCAGGATTGCCAGGCCTGAAATGGTCGCAGCGGATCATAATCTCACTTCTGGCCGGATTTGGGTATATGATTACCTCTTCTTTCTCCGGGTTATATTCATTTACAGCATTTGTATTTATCCAGCAGTTTGTTATTGGTACAGCTCCTGCAGCGTTTCCCGCATAAGGCAATTTATACATATCTTCAATTGTCCTGAGCAATGAATAATGATTGATTGAATCGGCATAGGTTCCGGCCTTCACCATCAGCCCTGTGAAAATTGTAACGATCTGATTGTTGTTTCCGTAATTATCCTCATCGAATGTCAGTATAAACAGACTGTTATGTGTTTTTGTCCATTCTATACAACTGCCCAGATAGTTGCTTAACCAGTTGTCGGCGTTTCTAATACGGGCAGGATCCGACCCGTCATGCATATTGTTGCTTTGGTCCGGCATAACGAAGCAAACCGTGGGCAATTGATTGAAATCGTTTGACGGAAAAGCTGAAAATGGCTGGTTTACCTGTTCCGGTAACTGGTTGGTATCAGACCCGATCCAGTTGGTAACCGGATTATGCTTGCGCACGTATAAACCTGAAGTAGCTCCGTCGAATCCTACAAATGGTAAATTTTCGGAAAAAGTGGTAAAAGTCAATAACGAATCCATAAGCTGCCGACCCAGGTTAGGGGTTTTAAACGGGTATCCGGCAGGTATTTCATTGTCGGTAACACCCTGATTACTTCCTGAGTAGAAATCGAGGTAATTTGGCTGGCTGGGATGTTCGATGCCGAACGACCGGGTAAACAATGCTGAGTTCGATCCGGTTGCCAGATTATTTATAAAAGGAGCATCTGCTGACCCGATAATCTGTGAATATGCGTGGTTTTCAAGAAAAACAACGACAATATGATCGGGCGCAGGCAGAATTGTCTGAGCCTCAGGTTTACCGGGTGATATGATCAACAATAAAAGAAAAACCACTGAGCGGCATGTTATTGAAGTAAGCGCACAATCATTTCCCGGCAGAGTCCTCATAACGGCCTTATAATTAATGGAGTAAAAATACAAAAACAAATCATTTGCAGCGTTATCCGAATACCGTGAACGCATTCGCCTGAATCCCGTTTTACCTCAGGAGTGATCACAGCCTTTTTGCAACCGAATTAGCCTTATCTTTGCTGCTTTGCTCAAAAAGTGAACCATATGCACGATTCTGTAAATATCTGCATTGCCGGTGCCGGAACCATAGGCACAGCGCTGGGTCAGGTGCTTGCTGAAAAGCACAACCTGAGTGTTACACTTCTTTCGGTGGAGGCAGAGGTGGTTGAAGACATCAACACCAGACATATCAATACTTCCTATTTTCCACAGATCAGGTTAAATCCGCGTTTAAAGGCAACCGGCAGCAATGCGGTACTCGAATCTGCCCACATTGTTTTTCTTGCGATTCCATCGGTTGCTGTAGTACCCTATCTGTTTTCGGTGAGGGATTCTATCCAACGTGAAGCGGTGATTGTGAACCTTGCCAAAGGGTTTGGGACGGACAATGAAACCATCGTTGATGACCTGAAGAAGGTTACACCGAATCCAGTTTGTACGCTGAAAGGGCCCACTTTTGCCCGTGAACTGATCAATCATATGCCAACGGCTATGACCGTTGGTGCGGAAGATGAATCGGTTTTCAGGCTACTGAACAGTGTTTTTAAATCGACCACCATTCACACCGATTATACCAAGGATGTTACAGGTGTTGAGATTCTCAGTATTCTGAAAAACATCTATGCCATCATTATTGGAATTGTAGATGCTCATTTTGATTCCCCCAACCTCCGGTTTATGGTATTTACAAGGGCTTTCAACGAAATGCGACATATCCTGCTGAAATTCGGAGGCAAACAGGAAACCATGTTCAGGTACTGTGGCATCGGAGATTTTGGGCTTACTTCACTGAACGACCTCAGCCGCAACCGTACCCTCGGTCTGCTTATAGGAAAAGGGTTCTTTACCGATGATATATCAGGAAAAGTCGTGCTTGAAGGCCGCATCGCTGCCGGAGTAATCAGGGAACGTCTCAGGGTAATGAATGTTCCCGAATCAGAATACTTTATGTTGGCAGAGCTGAACAGGATTTTCGAGGGTGGTTATAACATCAAGAAGTTTATCGGCAACATCGTCAGCAACGATTTACCCCCCGTGCCAACCAATGGCCACTGATTTACCGGATGATGTGATTTAATCTTCCTGCCAGTGCTGCAGTGAGTTCCCTTCTTGAATAATTGCCGATATTGTGGCTTTTCATGCCGGTATCCCCGGATAAAAACCTGCTGAATAATTCCTGCACCGCTTGTTGTAATCCCAAAGCATCGTCTTTTTCAACGACCATACCCGAACCGGTTTCTGCAATTACGCGGGCAGCATCACCATCTTTGGGTCCGATGCAGAGTATCGGCCTACGGGATGCCATATATTCAAAAAACTTTCCGGGAAGAATTACTTTGGCATTGGGTGTATCGTTGATCAGCAGCAGCAGAACCTGTGATTGTTGCTGAACTTTTACCACTTCATCGTGCGGCAGGTAGCTTACAAGCTTCACAAATTGTCTCAGCCCGGCCCTGTCAAGGCTTTCATTCACTGAATAATCTACACTCCCTACAAGTTTGAGCTCAAGGTTTGCGGCAAAGACCGGATTCTGTCCGGCTTCCTTACTGAGTGCCTGCCACAAGGCTTCCGGATTCCGTGTCTTCACCATGGTTCCTATGTGGGATATTGAGAATTTTTTATCAGGAACTGTCTCAAGGTTTGAAACATCATCCATATCATAGCCATTGGTGATGACTGTATAGTCCCTGTTTAATATTCCGGTAAAGTCGGTTCTCATTGAACGACTGATCACCACAACCTCATCGGCTTCCTTCAGGACAGACAGCTCCTGCCGGTGATGCTTTTTATCGGCCCAGCCGCTAAGCATCAGTTCATGATAAAAATCTATATTGGTCCATGGGTCACGAAAATCTGCCAACCAGGGGATTCCCGTTTTCTTCTTTACCCCGAGAGCGATCATGTGCATTGAGTGCGGCGGTCCGGTAGAAACAATGGCATCGACCGGTTTTTGGGCAAGGTATTTTACCAGGAAATTTACAGAAGGCCTGATCCAGAATTTCCTGGCATCAGGGATGAAAAAATTACCGCGGAGCCAGATCGAAAACTTTTCAGCCATTCCCGGCCGTTTTTTCTCGGAAAGAAACCCGGCATTGATCCTTTCATTTTTGCCGGCGCCAATAAGCTTTTTATAAAAACGGTAGGGCTCCCAGATGGGTGTCCTTACAATTTCAATGCCTTCAGGGATGTCTTTAAACAAGCTCTCGTCCAGGGAGGGGAATTCCGGATTTTCAGGTGTGTAAATCACAGGTTCCAAACCGAATTCGCGCAGGTATTTAACGAATTTCAGCCACCGCTGAACCCCGGCTCCTCCGCTTGGTGGCCAGTAATAACTGATAATCAGTACCCTGCGCTTTGAATTCATGAATGTTTTAGCTGGACATTAAGCCTTCTTGCTCATATACCGGCGGATTTCGTTTCCGGCATAACCGAGCAGCAACAGAATAAGGAGCAGGGAGCCAGCAAATGAAATCTTCTCACCGGTAAAGAAAACCGTTGGTTCAAACCGGAATTCAATTTCATGTTTGCCTGCCGGGACAACCATAGCCCTCAGCACATAATTGGCCCTGAAATGTGGTGCAGGTTTACCATCAATGAATGCATTCCAGCCTTTGGCATAATAGATTTCTGAAAAAATGGCAAGCTGTTCCGTAGCTGCTATATACACGTATTTCAGTTTGTTGGGCTGGTATTCCCTGAGTTCAATGATTGCCGAGGAATCAGGAACAATGTTCAATCCCTGTAATTCTTTACTGAATCTTTTGTCGACAAAGGCTGTCTGAGCCGGACTGAAGGTGGTCAGAGCATCAATTTCCTGATCTGCATTGTCAACAAATTTCACCTCTTTCACGAACCAGGCATTGCCCATGGCACCCATATTGATCTGAACGGCAGGCTGCCTGTTGTTGTCAGGATAAATGAAATACTTGGTGTTCAGCATATTGAGCACCGACTCATTGTTGTTGGTCAGGTGGTGATCGATCAGTTCCTGATAGCGGCGCAATTTGGCACCATGATAACCACCAATGCTCTTATGAAAGTAGGATGTGCTGGCATCCTGGAAAGCGCTGACAGTTATATTGAATACCCTGAAGTTGGGATCGGTGTCTTTCAAGATCAGCTGGTCTGCTTTTGTTGGCTGGAAAGGAACCGCAACCTGCGATTTTCCTGCAAAATTGTCGTTGTTAAGGTAACGTTTTGACACAGGAATCAAATCTATTGCAATCAGCAGCGTAATGCCGGCAATCAATATAGCACCCTTAACTTTCTTCATACTGTAAAGCCATATCAGTGCAGCAGATAGAAGGATGAACAGGAAACTTCTGATGGCATCGGCCTTGAATATAGAAGTCCTGACTTTTTCGAGATTGAAGACTATGGTGTTAAATTGCTCAAGTTGACCCGGTTCAAGCTGAGCCTTCTGGCTGGCAATTGCAGTGGTTTCTGCATTGCTCAGAAAACTGAAAAATGTCTGGGGGATAAGATAAAACAGCAGGGCTAAGCCGGCTGTGAGTCCCAGAGAAAGGAAAAAGTATTTTTGTTTTTCTTTGATGATCTGAGGTTGCCTGAAAATTTCATTCAGAGCAAGAATGCCCAGCAGGGGAATGGTAAACTCAGCAATGACAAGAATCATGGATACAGCCCTGAACTTGTTGTACCCCGGAACATAGTGGAGGAAGAAGTCAGTCAATGGCATAAAATTCTTTCCCCAGGCAAGCATTATAGAAAGAACTGTGGCTGTTAGCAACCACCAGCGGAGATTACCCCTGACTACAAAAAGACCGAGAATAAACAGGAATACAATGATGGCCCCTGCATAAACCGGACCGGAGGTAAAGGGCTGGTCGCCCCAGTATTGATTCTGACCGGCAACGGTTTCTGCTATTTCAGGATCGGCTTTCTGCATTGCCTTCTCATTATTGCCAAGGCTGCCTGAGGCTCCGCCTTTCGCATTCGGAATCAGCAGTGAGAAACTTTCTGCGGTTCCATAACTCCATTGAGTGGCATAATCTTTATCGAGGCCTGTCGTCCTGTTTTCCTTTTCAGAGGAGAGTTCAGTTTTTCCCCGGATGGTTTCCTTTCCATATTCCCAGGTGGCCCAGAGGTTTGTGATGTTGGTCGCAATCGCCAGAACAGCAGCGATGATCAGAACTCCTGTCGCTTTTATAAACAGTGGGAAAGTGTTATTTTTTATAGCTTCAGCCAGCTTAAATATACCCAGAATGACGATCAGAATCAGGAGGTAATAGGTTATCTGCAGGTGATTGGCCCTGAGCTGAAGTGCCAGAAATAGGGCTGTCAGCAGGCTTCCTGCAATCAGACGTCCGCGGTATGTGAGGATAATTCCGGCTACTACGGGTGCCATATAACCGATCGCATGGGCCTTACTGTTGTGACCCGCCTCAAGGATTACCAGAAAATAGGAAGAAAACGCAAATGCCAGGGACCCGGCTATAGCAATCCATGGATCTACTCTCAGTACGAGAAGCAGAATAAAGAATCCAATGAAATAGAGGAAAACCATTCCGGCCGGATGCGGAAGCCCAAGCGTAAAAACTTTATCGAAAAACCTGACCTGATTGGCATTGTATTCAACAGAAATCTGGTAAGCCGGCATTCCGCCAAACATAGAGTTTGTCCACAATGCCTCTTCACCGGTTTTTGCCCTGAAATCGGTTATTTCTTTCGACATTCCTTTCCAGTTGGAAATATCACCCTGTCGCAGTTTTTTACCTTCAAGCAAAGGGCTGAAGTAGCCCATTACGATGATCAGAAAAATGAGGATGGCCGCAAAATAGGGCGCCAACTGCCTGAAATTGATGTTTTTCATGGGTGATTTTTTATTTGATTTCTTCATAATCAACATACTCTCCGATGTCCGGAGGGGCATGATCGTCCTTGTCTTTTGAAACCCGCTTAATCGTGACCTTCCCTTCTTTCTGGGGAGTTTCCGGCTTAAGATGGGGATTTTGCTCGTAAAACCGGGTTTGAACCTTATGCAGTGTTAACCGTACCAGTAAAGGGAGTATAAATCTGTTAAATACCCTGAAAAAAAGGTATATCAGAAATACGATGAAAAGAAATCTGAGTAAGCCCATAGGCCGGAGTGATGGTTTTCTTTATGGAATGCGAATTTACTGCTTTTTAAGATATTGAACCGGATCAGCAGTATTTTTATATGTCAAAAAAGCAGGATACTTGTCTGTCTTCTGAAATATAACAAGAAAAGGAGGCAATTTACATTACCTCCTTTTATGTTTTGGTCAGCCTAAGCTGATATGATTAAGCTTTGTGCTTTCCTTCGTCTGAAACAGTCAGTTTTTTCCTGCCCTTGGCCCTGCGTGCAGCAAGAACTTTCCGGCCATTGGCGGTTGACATTCTTTCCCTGAAACCATGTTTGTTCCTTCTTTTCCTTTGCGACGGCTGAAATGTTCTCTTGCTCATACTCGTATTTTTTGGGACTGCAAAGATAGAAACTTAATTTTATTGCACAAATATAATCTGAATTTTTTTTCAGGATATTTCAGGCCGGAAAAATCAAAAGCCGGACTGCCACGAAGGAAGTCCGGCTTTTGATCTGAAACTACTGTTATGCCGGAATGTTTTTGAGTGTTTCCGTAAGGTAAACCCAGAATTTCCCTACCGATTCAATGTGCACCTTTTCATCGGGAGAGTGCGGATAACGGATGGTTGGTCCGAATGAGATCATATCCCAGTTGGGATAAACAGCACCCAGCAGACCGCATTCAAGACCGGCGTGGATGGCTTTGATTTCGGGAATCTTTCCGAATTTATTGTTGTAAACAACCTGCATTGTCTTCAGGATGGCACTGTCGGGATTAGGTTTCCACCCGGGATATTCCCCTTCGAAAGCGACTTTGGCGCCGGCAAGTTCAAAAATGCTGCCCATCATGTGTGAGAGATCTTTCTTGGCAGAGTTAACCGAACTTCTGAGAAGGCATGAAATCCTGATCGAAGCATTGTCAGATTTGATGATGGACAGATTTGTGGAAGTCTCAACAAGTCCGGCCATAGCATCACTCATCCGGATGACGCCATTCGGACAACCGTAGGCAGCCCTCAGCATCCGGTTTTGGGTGTCTGTGTCAATCAGGAAAGCAGGCATATCGGTTGCTGCAACCCTGATCTGGAGTCCGGGCTCTGTAACTGAAAGTTCTGCTTTGATTGTTTCTGCAGATTTAGCCA
Organism: Bacteroidota bacterium; assembly: GCA_009773455.1. Taxonomy (GTDB): domain Bacteria; phylum Bacteroidota; class Bacteroidia; order Bacteroidales; family Lentimicrobiaceae; genus Lentimicrobium. The sequence goes on from WSXU01000029.1 coordinate 132,270, forward strand.
TACATTTTTCAAATTCATCTTTTTTCCCTGAAGGGATGGTAACTATGGCGAAACCTTCACGGGGAATGGCATTGCGCATATTTCCCGATTCCATGCCGGCAAGGCGGAGTCCGTGTTTTTCAACACCATGCCAGAGCAATCGCACCAGTATTTTGCAGGAGTTACCGCGTCCCAAAGGAATATCCAGTCCGGAATGCCCGCCTTTCAAACCGCTGACATTAAGTTTGTATGCAATTGTATCCGGCTCAGTATTTACCTGTTTGAAATTAAACTCAAAACTACCGTCAATGCCACCTGCACATCCAAAGTACAATTCGCCTTCATCTTCTGAATCGAGGTTGAGGAGAATATCACCTTTTAAAATGCCGGGTTTGAGGTTCTCAGCACCGGTCATTCCGGTCTCTTCATCAATCGTAAACAGAGCTTCTACTGGTCCGTGCACAAGGTCTTTCGATTCAAGAACCGCCATGATCGCTGCAGCTCCCATTCCATTGTCAGCTCCGAGAGTTGTTCCGTTGGCCCTTACCCATTCTCCGTCAATAATGGTTTCAATCGGGTCTTTTTCGAAGTCGTGCAGCTTGTCGCTGTTTTTCTGAGGTACCATGTCGAGGTGAGCCTGAAGAATAACACCCTTCCGGTTTTCCATTCCGGGAGTTGCCGGTTTACGGATGATCACATTGCCGACTTCATCAACAATGGTTTCAAGGCCGAGATCCTGGCCAAAGCTTTTCATAAATGCTATAATACGTTCCTCTTTTTTCGAAGGTCGGGGAATCTGGGTAAGGCTGTAAAAATGTTTCCAAACAGCCTTTGGTTCAAGGTTAAGAATCTGATTACTCATGGATTTAGGATTTGATTATGTCTGAAATGAAATTTCTGTAAATGTCAGGCTAAATTACAACTTTTGCAGTTGGTGGGTGAATATTACCGCTTGAAAATGAATAAAAGTGCTGTAGTGGAAAGGGAAACTTAAAACCACAGATGCACGACCGATTTTGTTTCGAAAAAGGGTTCTTCAAAAAATCTGTCGAGTTTGTAAATCTGGTATTTTCCACCTGATTCTTTCAGTTCTGCAGTCAAATCACCACCTTTCAGGTATAGGATACCATTGTGCAGGGCATTCCGGGATGTTCGCGAAATATTCTTCCTGGTCCAGCCGGTAAATTCATTTAGTGAAGCTACCGCCCGGCTTACAATAAAATCGTATTTACCGGTAAGATCTTCAGCCCTGCAGTTTTCGGTACTGATGTTGCTTAACCCGATCGCTTCAGCAACCGCTTTTACAACTTTGATTTTCTTTCCGATAGAATCGACGAGGTGGAAATCGGACTCCGGGAATAGAATTGCCAGTGGGATACCCGGGAATCCACCTCCGGTGCCCACATCAAGAATCTGGCTACCGGGAGCAAACCTGATTACCCTGGCAATACCCAGTGAATGAAGTACATGGTGTTCATACAACTGATCGATGTCTTTCCGGGATATCACGTTGATTGCAGCATTCCAATGGCGGTATACCTCCATAAGTGCTTCAAAACGGGAAGTTTGTTCCGGACTCAGGCCGGGAAAATACTTTGAAACAATTTCCATTGGACTTAGGTAGAATGATATGGTAACCAGACTTCAACTGTTGTGCCCTCTCCTTCAACTGAAGAAACAGAGATTTTACCATTGTGCAGTGACGTGATTTTTGAGATCAGCGGGAGACCAATGCCATGCCCGCTTATGGTCTGAGCATTTTTCGCCCTGTAAAAAGGCTCAAAGATATGCGGCAGGTCTTCAGCAGAAATTCCAATCCCCTGGTCTTTAACCAGCAGGTGAACATTTTCAGGATTATAACTGAGTGTTGCCGATACCATATTTCCTTTCGAAAACTTGCAGGCATTGTCCAGGAGATTCACAATGATCAGTTTAAGCAGGTTTTCATTGCCGGTAATGGTCAGATCCTGATCTTCATCAATCGTATTGTCGTTGATGATGGTTTCAATGCTGTATTCAGGATGCAGAAACAGAATGTCGGATTGAGTCTGGAGAAAAAGTTCGTCGAATCTGACAGCACTCGTCTTTAAAGACCGGATATCCTGCTCTGTTCTGGCTATTTCGAGCAGGTTGTTGGCCAGGGAGGTAAGGCTCCGTGCATCATCGAGCAATGAATTCAGCACTTCTTTGTACTCACCGGCTTCCCGGCTTTTCATAAGAGCGACTTCAATCTGGCTGGTGATGGCTGCCAGCGGGGTGCGCAACTCGTGCGATGCATTCGAAACAAAGCTTTTCTGCACTTTAAACGCTTTCTCAATGCGGTCAAGCATTTTATTAAAGGTGATGGCAAGATGGGCAATTTCATCGGTGCCGTTGCCCTCGTCAACCCTTTGCTCAAGGTTTGAACCTGAAATGGTGGAAACCTGTGTGATAACTTCTGAAATTGGCCTGAGCGACTGCCGGGCAAAGAACATGCCTGTCAGCAATGTAAGTATAATTGAGCCAATCAGTCCGATCAGCAACACGATCAGCAGGTTATTGAGTTTGGTAATTCCATAGGTATCAACGGCAGAGGCGATAACCACAAATCTCCTCAGATCATTTGAATAGAGAAGTCCGACAGCTTCCCGGTTACCCTGTCTGAAAGTAAATTCTTCATCATTCCTGATTTTCGAAAGCAGTTCCTCCGAAATATCGAGTGTTGAAGAATCAACATTCATATAAATCCTGCTTTTCTTAAAATAATCGAACACCACTACCTCATCGCCCAGGAGGGCGCTGTAGTTGCTGCTGTCAATGATTCTGAGAAGGTTATCATTTATTTCCTTGACATCGATCAGCAATTTGGCTGTGTTGATGGCACGTTCCTTCAGGCGTTGGGTAAACTCCTGCTTCCTGTAATTGGCCGAGAGCGTATAAATGAGAATGGAGAAGGCAATGAGTATCCCTCCAACCAGTAATGCAAACTGTAATGTAAGCCTGGTCCTAATCTGCATTCGGTAAGGTTTCTTTTAATACATATCCCATACCTATCTGGGTATGAATAAGTTTTACCGGGAAATTCCGGTCGATCTTTTTCCGGAGAAAGTTAACATAAACCTCAATAACATTGGTTCCTGTATCGAAATTGATGTTCCAGATTTTTTCTGCAATATCGGCCTTTGAAATGACCCGCCCCTTGTTTCTGACCAGGTACTCAAGTAATGAAAATTCCTTGGCCGTCAATTCGATGGCTGTTTCCCCCCTGGTTACCGATTTGCTGTCGAGGTCGATCACCAGATCGGCAACCTTTAGTAATTTGTGGCTCTGAATTTCTGCCTGGGACCGTTTCAGCAAGGCTTTGATCCTGGCAAGCAGTTCCCTGAATTCAAAAGGCTTCACAATATAGTCATCCGCACCCTTCTCGAATCCAAGTAATTTGTCTTCGGTACTGCCTAGTGCGGTAAGCATGATGATCGGAATATCGGGGCTTTTCTTTCTGATTCCGGCACAGAGTTCATAACCGTTTATCTGCGGCAGGTTTACATCCAGCAGAATGAGGTTGTAGTCATTGGTTTCCGCCATCCGTTTTCCGATGAAGCCATCATAGGCTACTTCAGTCTTAAATCCACTCTCTTCCAGGCCTTTACTGATCGAATCGGCCATCTTTACATGATCTTCGACAATAAGAATTCTGATTTCAGACATAACGGCGCTTGTTGCGGAAGTGATAATTTATTTCAAACCACTAAATTACACAATTTCGGGCCATGTGCACAAGTTCTTATTCTTTGGCCTTCCACTTGTAATTGAGTTGGCTGCCGATTCATATCTTTGCAAAAAAAACGATAAGCGCTTATGGCAAGGACATCCTTATTTCTGATCACCTTCCTTTTTCTGCAAATGCATAATTTTCGGGTGAATGCGCAGTCACCTGCAGATAAAAGCAACTATATCAGATACATTCAGACTTACAAGGATATTGCCATCAGAAAAATGAGTGAATACAAAATTCCGGCCAGCATCACGCTTGCACAGGGTATTCTGGAATCGGGCTGTGGAAATTCTGAACTTACTGTGAACGCCAACAACCATTTTGGTATTAAATGTCATAAGGAATGGACAGGGATGACCTACACCATGGACGATGATGAGAAAAATGAGTGTTTCAGGAAATATGCATCAGCCGAAGAATCTTATAACGACCACTCTTATTTTCTGACCACCAGGCCACGGTATGCCCCGCTGTTTGCGCTCGATATCAGAGACTACAAGGGTTGGGCAAATGGATTGAAGAATACTGGTTATGCTACGAATCCTAAATATGCCGAAATGCTGATCAGAATAATTGAAGAGAATGAACTCTACCTGTTCGACAGTGAGCCCAAAGGCCCGGTTGCCGAAAAGGAGAAAGAAGAGAAACCTGTCAGGGAAGAAGTTATTGCAACTGAATATAGCGGTCCGAAGAACAAAGCTTTTACGTTTCTGGAAGTTGCTGAAGGAAACCGGAAAATATATGTAAACAACAACGTAAAGCTGATCTATGCCAGGAAGGACGATACACCCCACACCATTGCGCGTGATCTTGGGATTCATGTTTTTCAGGTTCTCGGGTACAATGAGTTGGGGAAAAATGAGGAGATCAGGGCCGGTCAGGTAATTTATATTGAACCGAAGAAAAGAAAAGCATCACAGGAAACTCATGTTCTCAATAAAGGAGAAACCATGCGTGATGTTTCACAGTTGTATGGAGTAAGGTTGAAAGCCCTTTATAAGAAAAACGGTCTGGCCGAAGGTCATGAACCATCACCCGGAACAACCCTGTACCTTAAGAAAACCAAACCGGATTGATTTTCAGTATACTATTTTAAAATTATTCCCGGGGTTTCCTTCTTCGGATGAAAAGTACCGGTAAATAATGCTAATAATAGTGAGCAGAATCTTATATGTAGGTTTGCCAATCAAGCCCTTCAGTTAAACAGATGAGTGATGGTCCGGCCAAAGGTTCTCTGTCAGAATTCTTCCTTTAAATATCACATAATCAATAATATATAATTAACCAAAAAAATGTTCAGCAGGTTAATGTTTTTTCGTTTTTTTACCCGTTACTTTTTTACGAATTTACTATAAATAGTATCAATCAAAATGATAAGTGTCCGGGATTATGGCTTATCCGGGGCAGCTACCCCAAAAAAGGCAAACAGGTAGTCACTTTTTGATTGTTGGTTAATAATATTTGGTTTTATTGGTACAGGGCGCTGCTAATAACGGCGCCCTGCTATTTAAGAATAGTAAAAACAGTTTTTCCTTTTTTAACTGTTACCAGTACCGGTTTTTTTTCGTTGTTCCTTTTAATGATTACCGGGTCGCAATCACTCGTAAGAGAAGCATCTTCGAATGTTTTGTTATCCTGATTAAACACCAGTATCTTTCCGTTTTTCCGGTCCCTGACGGCAAGCCAGCACTCTTTCTGAGAATTGTAAATAAAAGGTTTTGAGAAGTCAGCATTCTTCCGGGATGCAGAAGCGATAACCTTTTTCATTCTTGAAAAAACCGTTATTAAACCATTTCCGCAGAAAATGAAATCCTTATTGCCGTCGTTGTTGAAATCAGCATACTCAAACCATGGATTCCGGCCATGTTCACCAAAACGGCTTTCAGTGATGTTTCCGTTACCATCGATGTAGGCGAGGTTTCCTGATTCGGAAGCCATCAGAAAGATTCCCTTGTTGTTGGTGCTGTTTTCAAATACATCTGAACCAGCTGAAATCCTGACATTATCCTTTACTTTCAATCGTGTCCTGCCCCGTCTGTCAACGATACCAATTCTCCCTTTTGAATCGGTATAAAGGATATAGTCCCTGCCTGCTGTCCTGAAGAACTGCAGAGAGACCAGTTTTCCGCTGATTTCCGGTTTTTGCCAGTCTGGCAATTCTTTTCCTTCCAGGGTAATGTTGTTGATTTTGTTGTCTTTTCCTGCATACAACACCCGGTATTCACCCTTATGGTCATAATCAAAAACGGAAATATTCCCTTTGATGCCTGAAGGGGCTTTTATGGGTGAGCTTTTTAATTCTTTCCCTTTCAGGTCAAGGATATGCAGGTGTGAACCGGTGGCAATCAGGTACCGGGCAGATCCTTTTGGGTGTATTTTTATGACTTCACCTGAAGGTTCCCCTTTGCATGTAAATGTCCATAATGTTTGTCCATCCGGAGCTATAGCAGAAACAGTATTTTTATTCACTGAAATTACCGGATCACCACTGGCTTTTTCACCGCTTATGAGTATGATTCCGGTCGCATTGGGAATGTTTCGGCTGTTATCTGTAATCTCATCAGCGATATCATTAAATTCATCCTGTCCCTTAATCATATTGCCGGAGCCTTCATAAATTTCAGGATATTGAAAATCACCCTCACCAAACTGTGAAGCCAGTTGTTTTATTTTCGGGTCAAGCAGCAGGAATGCATGGGTATAGAGCAGGTTTTCTGCCGGACTGAACTGCAAACACAACAATCCTGATGATTCAGGGATTCCGGTCCAACGCGGGATGGTTTGGTTTGGGTAGAGTGAACCATTGCGTCCGGCATACTTTCCGCTGATTGACGGAATCATGAAAACTGTTAAACTGCTTTCCTCAGTAAACAGGGCAGCAGCCTCTTTGTAAAGCCTGGATGAGCCAAGCAGCCTGTTTTCTTCAATTTCCCGGACATAATCCGAGAGAAGACGGACCGAAGGGGAAAGGATCAGCGCCTGGTCGGTGAAGAGGCAATACTGGGTTGGGCCAAGGGAGAATAAACTTCCCCAAAGATTCTGAACCAGGTTCGAAGCAGTAAAAAGTTTTATTCCTGACTTGTACGGTTTAAGAAATGGTTTCAGCTGGTACAGTGCACTGTCCTGATTTTTAAGGCTGATCATGACCATCCTGGCTGAATCATTGCCTGAAAAGTATGAAGGCATGGCTGCCAGAGTGACTGAATTGCCAATCCATGATCTCAAATGTTCAGCACGCCTGAATATTTCTTTTGAAGTGGTTTGATTTGCTGAATCATAGCCGGGAACCTGAATGGTATCATTCAGGAAAAACAGGGAAGTGTATTCTTCCTGATTGCTGATGGATAGAGATATGGCAA
>WSXU01000154.1 GCA_009773455.1 Bacteroidota bacterium
AACTTTAAAATCATAAGATCATGAAAAAGAATATTTTATATATCGGAGCAGTGATTTTAGGGTCAACCATCCTGATTTCCTGTACCAAAGAGTGGCTTGAAGTTAAACCGAAAGGTACGCCGCTTGAAGCAAACTATTACCAAAATGCCGCTGAAGCATTTACAGGTCTGGTTTCGTGTTACGACCCATTGGGCGCTGAAGTGGTAAAAGACTACTCAAGTAAGGTAGGTTTGTTAAACACAGCATCGGACGACTGCTATGCAGGCGGTGGCGCCTATGCCGACCGCGCAACCTGGGAAGCGTGGAACTCATATACTCTTGAGCCGGCCGTTGGTCCACAGGCTGATTTCTGGGGACGAAACTTTATCGGAATCAATCGCACAAACACTTCCGATGGATGCTGCATTGAAAGCCCGTTTCTTTGCTGAAACAAAGTTCCTGCGTGCTTATTACTATTTTGATCTGGTTCGTCTTTTCAAGAATGTACCTTTATTCACCAGTTTACTTGCTCCGGCTGACTTTTTCAATGTAACACAGGCAAAACCTGAAGATGTGTATGCGCAAATTGAAAAAGACCTGAATGAAGCCATTCCTGATCTTCCTGAAGTTGTTCCTTCCGGAGAAAATGGTCGTGTTACCAGAATGGCAGCCGTTGCCCTGTTGGGAAAAGTAATTCTTTTTCAGAACAATGAAAGCCGTATGATGGAAGCTGCTGATTTATTTGAACTGGTGAACACCTCATCGAACTATCAATTGCTACCAAGCTTTGGTGATATTTTCCGCCCAGACAATAAATTTAACGCTGAATCTATTTTCGAAATCACCCATACATCAGCAGCAGTGGGTTATTGGGGACCATGGCCACCAGCCGGAGAAGGGATGATTTTCACACAAATGTGCGGCCCACGCGCTTATGTTGGCCCAACATACAGTGCCGGCTGGGGATTCAACCCGGTAACCTTAGATCTGGTGAATTTACTCAAACCTGATCCAAGGTACAAAGCTACCATCGCGAATATTGATAGTTTAGATGTAGCTGGTGTCGCCAGTTATGAAAAAGGCTACCAGAATACTGGTTACTTCATTCAAAAATGGGCGCCGATGGAAGAATTTAAATCATCAGGCAATGGCGAGCCTGTATTGAT
>WSXU01000004.1 GCA_009773455.1 Bacteroidota bacterium
AAATATCGTCCCTCTGGGACTGTCCCGTTAGGGACCCCGCCATGGCGGGGGTAAAGAGCAAGATAACAGTATTTGGGAGTCCCGTATGGGACGAAATATATTTTTTACCGGACAATAATATTATAGAATCAACAATTCTTCAGATAAATGGAAGACATAATAAATAAAGCCATTGAATCGTTCAGGGGCGAAATGAACTGCTCGCAATCGGTGCTGACCGCCTTTGCAGATTCGCTGAATCTTGACCGGGAAACAGCCATGGCGGTGGCCAGTGGTTTTGGGGCCGGCATGGGAAGGTTGCAGGGGACCTGTGGGGCCGTTACCGGCGCTTATATGGTGTTCGGTATCCATAACAGCAAGAAATACAACAACAACATCGAAAGCAAAGAGCACACCTATGCGATGATTCAGGAATTCGACCGGAGGTTCCGTGAAATACATCAGACCACCGAATGCCGCACCCTGCTGGATTGTAATCTCAGAACAGACGAAGGGCAGGAAAAAGTACAGCTCAATCACCTGACCGAAAAGGTGTGTGAGGTCTGTATTGCAGATGCTGTGAACATAGTCATTGACCTTATTGGAAAAGAAGAAGGGATTCAGCAATCCATTTTATAAATTTCTCAGGATTTTCCAATGCCTGTCCTTGGTCGGTCAGGTATATAACGGCGCACCAGGGTACCCGGGAGGGAAAAGAAGATTCCGGGAATAAAATGATGATCGGGCAGAGACTGGGAACCGGTCAGGAAAACAATGAAAGTAACTTTATCAGAGAAAAAGGTAAATTACCGTTCCTGCTTTACAGGAGTGCAGAACGCAGGTGATCTATCTCCCTGACCCTGGAACTATCCCCGTTCGAAGAATATAAATACGATAACAACTCAAAAAATTTGTCAAGGGTCACTTTGGCAGAAACCGGCCGGAAAATTTTTTCTTCGGCGGGGATTTTCATTTTCTTCAGTAGGGCGGCTATCTCGTTTCGGGTGAACACGCCTCCCCTGTTCTCGGGATTAATGTAAAACATGACCCGAGCATTTTCGTCATTTTCGGCTCCTTTTGCATCGAGCCAGGCCATCACATAGCGCTCACCCGGCAGGATCACACCATGCACAGGAAGATCGAGGCTTTGCGCCAGCATGGTATAAAGCACCCCCAGGGCAAATGAATAACCGGTGCGCGATTCAAGCAGACTGTTCAGGAAGAGGTACCTTGGTTCGGAAACCTGCCTTAACGGCAACTGCATCCTGTGGAGGTCATAAATGATGTGGTTCAGCACTTTAACCTTCTCCAGGGCCGTGAGATTGTCGTTCAGTTCAAGCCAGATATCACGCCTGATCTGGCTGATCTGTTGCCGGATCGCTTCCTGGTCGATGCTCTGAAACTGGTATCTGGTGAAGATAAGGTAGGCCTCCAGCAGATTGTCGTTGCCATAGTGCACCCATTGCGTCAGATCGAGAAAAAGCTGATCGTACTGGATATTGTGAATAATATCCTCAATCCGCTGCTGGATGGAATTATCGAAGGTATTCTCCCAGGCATCCTCAAGTAATGGAACCGCAGTTGCCCCGTAGGCAAATATCTGATCACGGACCTTGATAAAGGAACCATGGTCAGGCTCATCGAGCAAGCTGATGAGCGCCTCAAGCTGAGGGTCAAGATCCGGAGAAAACTTCATCTGACAAATTTACATCACAAAAGGTGCTTTCCCTCCCGGGGTGGTGACAGAATTTATCAACACCATGTTGTTTAATACATTAGTTAGGTATTTTTTTTTCTTCGGAAGCTGGTTGTCGGTCGCCAGAAGCTGTTCCGTTCAGTGCACGAAAAACCAATCCATGCAAAAACGGAAATGAAGCAGGAAGTAAAATCAGTGATGATCAGAGTGGCAGGCTGACCAGCTTTTCGAGTACATTCACGATCAGTGATTCGATGACCGGATGGTAATCCTTGCTGTATTTTTTTTCCACCCGGTTGGCCACGATGGCGCAAACCGTCAGCGCGTTGTGCCCGAGCATCCGGCTCAGACCATAAAGGGCAGATGTTTCCATCTCAAAGTTGAAGACCTTTTTACCGTCAAGATTAAAATCACCGATGGCCTGGTTAAGGTCGGGATGGGTGGTCTCCAGTCGTAGGATTCTTCCCTGGGGGCCGTAAAAACCGGGTGCAGTGGCTGTCATTCCCTGCAGAAATCCTTTACCCACATGGTTAAGCAGGTCAGGTGAGCAGGCTACGGCATAAGGGCGTGGGAAAACAGCCGGCCAGGAGGTCTGCCTGATAAATTCTTCCGTGATTTCACGGTCAAGCACACCGGCCAGATCCTTGTAATAATAAAGCATACCATCGAGACCGATACCATAAGTGGAGGCAACCACCGAATCGACCGGAATGCCTGCCTGCAAAGCCCCGGAAGTGCCAAGCCGGATGATGTTCAATGCCGTATGACCTGCCTTCGCTTCGCGTTTATCAAGGTCAATGTTGACAAGGGCATCCAGCTCATTCAGCACAATGTCGATGTTGTCGGTACCCATTCCGGTGGAAAGTACAGTCAACCTTTTTTCACCGATATAACCTGTATGGGTAACAATCTCCCGGTTCTGGCGCGATACTTCAATTCTGTCGAAATGCTTTGAAACACTGGCAACCCGGCCGGGATCGCCAACAACAATAATATTTCCGGCAAGATCCTCCGGCTTCAGCTTAAGATGGTAAACACTTCCGTCTGCGTTTAGTATTAATTCCGATTCACCGATTCGTGACATAATCCGATCTGATTTGTTAATAAGGCAGGTAATGAACAACAAAGGTAATTATTAAACGCTGAGCAATGAACAATATTCTGGTACCTTATGATTTCAACCCGCAATCCGTGCTGGCACTTGATTGGTCACTCCAACTGGCAAAGAAGTTGCACTGCAATGTGACTATGTTATATGTGAATGAATTACAGGGCATTATATCGTCGGTTTTCAGCAAGGAACAGGATGAGGAGATTCTTGAAAAAATCGGCGAAGAAATGGATACTACAGCGGCCAAACTTTCGCTGGGGAGTGGTCTCGATGTAGAAGTCAGAATCCAGCAGGGCAGGGTGTACTCAGTGATTCTCGAAGTAGCCGCGGAACTGCAGTCATCTTTTATCGTGATGGGTTCACGAAGCAACGATCCGGATGATCATGATCAGAAACCCATGGTCGGCCGAAATACCTCCCGGGTGATAAGGATGGCAAAATGTCCGGTGATCTCAATCGGCGGAACCTATCTGCCCGACAACTGCAATTCGGTGTTGCTTCCGCTCGACCTCACCAAGGAAACCCTGCAGAAAACGACCTGGGCCATCACCATGGCAAAAATTTTCGGCGCAGGGATCAGGGCCGTGTCGGCCCTGTGGTCGGTCAATAACCCGGAAATTATGGCCAGGCTGATATTACAGATGGACAAGGTAAAAGAAACCATTGAGGCTGCAGGGGTCAGATGCACAACACACATCATCGAAACAACATCGGGAGAAAAAACAGCTGTGCCGTCAATCCTTGACTATGCTGCGAAAGAAGGCGATGTCGGGCTAATGGTCATTATGACCCAGCAGGAATCAGCCCTGGTCGAATTCTTTGTGGGCTCACATGCCCAGGAGTTTATCCGCCTTTCTGCGATACCGGTGATGTCGGTGGTGCCTGAGGATAAGGGTGCTTAAAGCAGGCATTGCATTGTTAATTGAAAACTCTGATTTTTGACTGAACCTGTCAGTAAAAACATCTGAATTACCTTTCAGGAACCATTCAGGTCCATCAGCGGGTATGGCAGTTCACACGCATCAGAAGGCCTGCCCGCCAGAGGCGGGAAAGATGCGCGCGAACCGTGGCGGTCAGGTTCAGGTGACAACCGGACAGACACATCAGCGATCAATCATAATTTATTACAATGGAAAAAAATAACAACAATAAGAAATCAAACGATCAGGGTGCAACACCTTTCGCGCAGACCTATTTTCACGGGACCAGGTCTGACCTGAACCCTGGTGAGTTCATTAAAGCTGGCTTCAACTCGAATTTTGGACAGAGAAAAAACGCGAAATATATTTTTCTGTCAGCCACTTTAGACGCAGCCATTTGGGGTGCTGAGCTTGCATTTGGTGAGCAACGCGAACGAATTTATCTGGTAGAACCAACAGGGCCAATTGAAGATGACCCGGATTTAACAGATAAAAAATTCCCAGGGAACCCGACAAAATCCTATCGTTCAACTCACCCGTTCAGAATAGTCGGAGAGGTTACCGGATGGCAAGGTCACGCCCCGGAACAGGTTAAAGCAATGAAAGAGGCATTGGCCGGACTGAAAGAACAGGGAATAAATTCATTGAACGACGAGTAACCATCAGCGGCAATGAAACAATGAACCATCAGTAGTACCTGCACAAAAGTCCGGGATATAGTATGTATTCCGGCATTTATCTTCCGGACAAGTATCGGTGCGTATGCACAGTCTCGTGCACCGGACCGCCTCTCCCGGGTAACTGCAAACTGTTATCGGGTATGATTACAACCTATATATATTTAATATATCCGGTTTCATCATTCAATTCTGAAAATAAAAAAAATGTATATTTGAAGTTATAAAATATTTTAGTTTATCCATCTATAGATATAAACATGAAATCACAGATTCTGTTATCCCTGATTCTTTTATCCATGGCTGTTTCGGCCCAGCCCTTCGAAAAAACCTATCCTTATCTGACCAATGTTTTTACCGATGATGTGGAGGTGAATGAAAACGGTTTTACCCTGGCGGGTTTCGGCAGTGTAAACAATAAGGTCAGGCTGGTGCTGATCCATACCGATGCGTCGGGCGACACCCTGCGTGTTGAATACCCCGACGCAGTTATTCCGGGCAACGGCACCCCCGATGGCTGTATGATAACTACAAATGATGGCTGCCATTATGTAGCAGTACCAGATGGCGAAACTGCCAGCCTAATCAAGTATACTTCAGGGTGGACTGAACTATGGCGCATTAAAAACGATTCGCTGAACAGGATTAAAGCCTTCTGTGAAACATCTGATGGTAACCTGCTCGTTTCGGGTATCCCCGATGGTGCAACCCTGACAAAAATTGACACAAACGGCCGAATTCTCTGGCAGTCTGAAATCCCCAACGGATGGCTTTATCCTGCAACAAAATCATTGCTGGAAACCAGCAGCGGTGAAATATTGCTTGGCATGTATTACCCAAGTTCTTACCCGGGGGGTGTTTCCTTTAACAATACTTTTTATACGTTTTCATCAACAGGCGCAATGGTCGGAACAGCAACCCTGTCGCCCGATGCCCAGAACACCTCTATTGCAGGGATTACCATTCCACTGGAAGATCATTTTGTAAGCATATGTTCATTTAAAGAAAACAAACCCCGGTTGGTCAGGCATCTTTCCGATGGCACCATCCTTAGCCAGAAAGAGCTCAACCTTCCATTCATCAGTTACGGATTCCGGAAAATAGTTCTTAATAATAGCAACGAACTGGTAGCCATCGGAACCGGATTTACAAGCAATTCAGCTCCTGTTTCATCCTTCATTTATGGCATGTCAACCGAAGGCGATAGTCTGTGGCTGAATATCAGGCAATATGAACAAGAGTTTATTCCGAGCAATATTGTGCTCTGCTCCGATGGTGGTTATATCATCAGCGGCGCAGAAGAGAATTCCGACACATATACTTACCATCCAAAAATGATCAGAACCGATCCCTGGGGCGGCAACAGCCCAATGGCTATTGCATCAACAGACCCGCAGGAAGGCCTGCTTGTGTATCCCAATCCGGTGATTGACAGGATCGTTATTGAAAGCAGGGAACCTATCAGCGGAACGCTGCTGATTACCGACCTGAGCGGACGAAGAATTTCAGAGCAACCGATTTCCGGGACAAAAACAGTCTGGCTTACCGGCAAAACCGCTCCCGGAATTTACCTCTATAGAATCTCCGGCAGCGGAAAAACCTTTACCGGAAGGTTGGTTGTGGTGGAATAATTACACCAAACTAGCTTTATCGGTAAATGGCGTTTCCTTACATTCAATCGCCCCGGGTTCACATGCATCTGTAGGCCTGCCCGCCTCTGGCGGGAAAGATGCGCGCGAACCGGGTAAGTTAAGATGTAAGCCATTATTGCGGTTCACACGCATCAGAATGCAGGAACACCTCTGGCGGGTAGGATGCGTAAAAACCAGTAAGATGCGCGCGAACCGGGGATGCGCACGAACCGGGGAACTACTCCCTTGGATCTTCCCAGATTTTTGTCTTAATGATCTGGCCCTGAAAATCGGGGCAGTTCCCATCGCCGGCCCCCGTGAAACCACCGTCCGGCGCACAGACTTCATTGCAGCTTTCATCGTAAAGTAAATTAAACTGATCGCAGCAATCAGAAGTGATGTAATAATAGGTTTTGCCATCGGCTTTCCATTCCCAGACCTGGGCCGGTGGATTTCGTACTGCTTCGTTCATGATGTCGGCTATTTTGACGCTAATGCAGTCGGGAACCTGCCTGATGTTCTCTGACTTATCACAGGCCACAAACATGAACGTGAGTAGTGTAAATAGCAATGATAATCTTAAAACTGATGCCATATCAGGGTCGGTTATGAAGTGATTTAATAGACAAAGTCACTGAAAAATAAACCCCAGCTTTACTGATATCCGGTTGTAATTGGTGAAAACCTCCTTGCTGTAGTTGTTCCACCCGTTAATGTTGTTCTCCCGGTGCGAAAGTTCCTGATAATGATAACCGATGCTGATTACCAGGGAATTCATGCCTCCGGTGGCGATCCTGATACCGGCCTCAGGATTGAGGTGAATGCCGCCATAAGTTTCGGAAACACTGCTGTAATAGTCAGCGGATGATTGCTTTTCGACAGGAAAAGAATAGCCTATCCTGAATGACAAAAACGGAGAAAAAGATTCGGCGCCAAGCATGATCTTCGATTCAGCAAACAAAGGCATTACACCCCGGTCGAAATGCTCATAACCGATGCCGAGGCCTGTAAAAATACGCTGACCCCATTGCCAGCCATTGACCATGGTGAGCGATGGCTTGGGTTGAAAACCATCCATTCCTTCACCCAGCAGCAATGCAACCGCACTATGATTGTAATATCCGCTCTTTTTCAGATCAGGACGCGAAAATCCTCCCCTGGTAATGTGGTCTATCTCATCTGGTTTGAGCATCCGGATGCCACAATCGTTGGATATCTGACGGTTGCCGGTGCTGTCCTGCGACAGTATTCTGCCATAAACTACCTCACCCGACTTCAGGTAAACAACCATTTCACGGTTCTTCTGGGCAAACATCATCTCACTTGCAGCTAACAACATCAGCATAACAAGGGTCAGACGGAGAAAGGCATCCCGGTAAACGCTTCTGAATTTAATCATCATGGGACAATTACAGGGATGTGGCTCAGCAGCTTCAGACTGTCAAGGTCGGAATAGTCATACTGATATAGTCCGTTGGCTCCGATCAGCATAAGCAGACCATTGTATGGAATAACATCGTAGGTTTTGATATCGGCAAAATGAGCCAGTTGATGCATATGTATGCTCATCGGATCGGTGGCATCGTAAACCTTAAGGCCGGCATCCCCGTCGCAGATAAACAGGGTGTGGTTATCGATGCCCAGCCCGTGGGGATTGAACATAGGATACGATTTCACAAGGAAGGGATTGGTGATGGATGAGATATCAATTACATCCAGCTGATTGGTAAAACCATTACACTGGGTTCCTGATCTGAGGGTGACATAAGCCAGGTTTCCTTCAACCACCACCGGATCGCATGAGTTGATGTGCGTAAAAACAGACAGAAAAGAAGGGGCAGCAGGCGAACTGAGGTCATAGACCATCATCCCGGTGGTGGTTCCAAGGAAAAGCTTGTTGTTATATGGAAATATCGTTTCAACCTGCCTGTCCAGCGCAATGACATTCCCGGTTGTAATGCCGGGCAAGGTGCCAATGTCGAAAACTTTCAGGTCGTTGTTGTGTACCGCATACAGAAAGCCGGAGTTAATGGTAAAACGCGCCATAGAACCGCTGATCCCGGTGGCCGAAGGTCCGATGCTCACCTCATTGACTCCTATGGCCGGAGCCCCGAGACCGTCAAATAACACATACTGGTACTGGATTCCGTTACCTTTCTCAACCACTTCGGTAACATCCCTGGTTTCCCAGCCTACGACCACCCCTTTGGTGAAATCAAGACCATAAACCGGGAAGGTGTAATCGAGCGGAGGCAGTACATTGGGAAAAGCATCCTCGATGCGGTCAACTTCAACCGGGTTTGCCGGGTCGGTGATATCGATGGCCACCAGGTCGATGAAACTGTCGGCAAACAGCATATTGTCGCAGATGGCAATGTCAACATTCCCGGGGATTTCGATAAATGCCACTGAAACAGGGGCCGACGGGTTGGTGTTGTCGATCACATGTACCCCCTTGTGGTATTCATTCACAAAAAGGTAATTATCCTTGAAGTAAATCTTTCCCGGATTCTCCAGGGCCTGGGGCGAAGTTCTCTTCACCGCGCCCCTGAACTCGTCGAGGCCCATATAAACGGGCACATTGGCTTTATAGGTGATCTCTTCGTAGGTATTGTCCTTGCATCCCGTAAAAAGCAAAACCGACAACAGGATGGCAAATGAGCCGGGCAGGAAATGGAGTCTTGATTTCATGGTGTGTGGTGTTTAAAAACTTCCTGAAAGAGATGACAGCTTCCTGAAAAGGTTGCAGGCGACATGGAATGAATTCTGATTCCGGAACCAGAAACTCATTTCAGCTTCATTCTGATGCCCAGCTGAAATGAAGGCCATGCCATCCTGGCGCTGCGGATATTGTAAGGTTGGGTTCCATTCATAAAAAACAGCTGAAGCCCTGCCTGACCATAAACCGACAGATTAGCGGCAAACTTCACATCAGCGCCCAATCCTGTAAGTGATGACAACTGAATTCCCCTGATACCGGCCTTATTGTTTTCTGAACCAGACAGTACTTCCTGTGTATAGGTGTCGGTAAAGTTTCTGCTGGTGATCCCCTTTTCAATGATGACCGACTGAGCAGCGAACACGCCGAAACGTTTTCGCTCCAGGATAGAGAAGCGGAAACCCAGAGGTATTCCGAGATAATATAGCTCGTTGCCGTACTGCTGATAAACATGGTTCATTTCGAATGTTTTCACCCGGTAGCCAAGCCTGGTGAACAGGAGGCCGGTTTCGGCATACCAGCGTTTACCTGTTTGATGGCTGACGATAAATCCAAACGAGAGGGGCGCATCGTGCGTAATATTTTCAATCTCTTCAAAATAGGACGTTTCATTGGCGACCTCTGCCGTCAGGCCATCGTAACTGAAATTGCTGCCTGTTGAATTAAGAGAGGTTTCCTCATTGCTCATATTTATGGCGGCAGCGCTGCTGTAACCCATGGAAAGCTGCCATTTACCTTTGGCCGGTTCTTCAGAAACCGGAGGTTGAACTGTAATTGATTCAAGGATATCCTGCGAAAACACATCACTGACCACAACCGGTGCTGTGAGGGTTTCCATAACCTCCGCATCTGCTGTTTTAATGACATCGGGACTGACTTCAGGCACGGTTGATATCTCTTTGGGGAAATTGTCCTGATTTGCCAGGTTCGTTGCTTCCTGAGGTTTCAAATCAAATGCCTGCCTTTCCGGGGCAGGATCACTTTTCATTAATCTGTTGCCAGTAACCTGTCCGGAAGAATTGTTAAGGGATCCGGTCACTGAAGCCGAAGGCCGGGGGTTGTCATTGTCCTGTTTACCGGCTATAGCATAAGCGCCACCCGGGGATTTTGTTTTTGATTTCTGCTCAGTTGCTGTTCGGTGATCAGACAAAACTTCCGGTTCATTACCGGGCATCATGAAAGTCAGTCCGACACCCAGCAGCACCAGCACCGAAGCGGCCATGGCCATATACCAGAAAAGGGTCAGCCTCTTTCTGCGGTGCATCTGCTTTTCGATGCGATCCCACATATCCGGAGGAGGATCCATGCCGAACTGAGCCAGTTTACCGGCGGCAATTTTCCTTATGTTATCTTCACTGTCAGTCATGTTTTTGACTCACTTGTTTTTTGTCAGACGTTTCTGCAACCACATTCTTGCCCGGGCATACTGCGATTTGGAAGTCCCTTCGCTGATGCCGAGTATGCTGCTGATTTCCCTGTGCGAGTATTCATCAATGGCAAAGAGATTAAAAACGGCCCTGAATCCTGCAGGCATCTGCTGTATATGGCTCATCAGGACTTCGGGCTCAATCTGTATGTCATTAACTTCTTCCTCATCAGCAAGGGATACCGAGTTGTCGAGTTCCACACTATACTTCAGAACATCATTCCGCCTGAGCATTTCGAGCGAGGTGTTGACCATGATCCGGCGGACCCATCCTTCGAAGGAACCCTGAAACCTGTAGCTGTCAAGTTTCATAAAAACCCGGATAAATCCTTCCTGCAGAAAATCCTCTGCGGTATTCCGGTCCGGCGCATAACGCAGGCATAACCCGAACATTTTTCGGGCATATATTTCGTACAAACGCTTCTGGGCCTGCACATTACCATCGAGGCAATCCTTCAGGAGTTGTCTTTCATCCATCAGTAATACAGAAGCGCTTTAAGTCCGGACCACAACAGAGATGCATTGTATGAAGAATGGTTGCATTGCAATAATAGTAAATTTAAAGATGTGTGGATGCAAAGTTGGGTTGTTGGTTGTTTGACGTTTGACGTTGGTCGTTGGACGTTGGTCGTTTGACGTTTGTGGTTTGGAAGTCGGATGTTGGTACAGCGCATCTCAGCCCTCAGATGACAGCCCCGCAGGGGCGCCACAGCAAAAGCCCCGCAGGGGCGGCACACCAATAACCGTGGGTGAAGCGAAGCGTAACCCACGGATACCACAACCACCTGAGCTCAGCCCCGCAGGGGCGCCACAGCAATAACCGCCCATCAAAATGAAAAACACCACCACGAACACGATAAAGGCCTAAATTTGCAGCAATAATACCCACAGTCACTGATCCTCCATCATCATCAGGACTGGATCTAATCAGAAAAGCTGAATGAAAGCTGAAATCATTACCATAGGCGACGAACTGCTGATCGGGCAGGTGATAGATACCAATTCGGCATGGATGGCCGAGGTACTCAACCTGAGCGGCATAAAGGTCGCCCAGATAACCAGCATATCCGACAGCAGGGAGCATATTCTCGCAGCCCTGAAAGAAGCCGAAACCCATGCCGACATCATACTGATGACCGGTGGTCTGGGTCCCACCCGCGACGACATCACCAAAACCACCCTCTGTGAATATTTCAACACAAAACTGGTATTCAACCAGGAGGCTTTTGACAATGTCGACAGGATATTCAGGAACAGGGGTTACAGCCTCACCCTGCTCAACCGCGCCCAGGCTGATATACCCGGGAACTGCACTCCCCTGCTGAATGAAAATGGAACCGCTCCCGGCATGTGGTTTGAAGAAAACGGGAAAATTTACGCCTCCATGCCCGGTGTGCCCTTTGAGATGAAGGGCATCATGACCACCCACATCCTTCCCCGTCTGCAGAAACTCACCTCAACCGTTATTGTACACAGGACCATCCTCACCCATGGCGTGGGAGAGTCGTTCCTTGCCGCAAAGATTGAGGCCTGGGAGACGGCGCTGCCCGGTTATATCAAACTTGCCTACCTGCCCCAGCCCTGCATTGTCAGGCTCAGGCTGACCGGATCGGGTCCCGACAGGGAACAGCTGGAAGCAACAATTAATACCTGCGTTGATGAACTCTACCAGCTGATATCGGAGCATATCTTTGGCGAAGGGGATGATACCCTTGAACAGGTTACAGGGGATTTGCTGAAAGCCAGCGGCTATACCATGGCTACTGCTGAAAGCTGCACCGGGGGTTACATCGCGCACCTGATCACCAGCATTCCGGGAAGTTCAGCCTATTTCAAGGGTTCGGTCGTAGCCTATTCCAACGATATTAAGGAAAATGTGCTCGGGGTATCGCACCGTACGATTTCAAAACACGGGGCCGTCAGTGAAGAAACGGTGTTTGAAATGGCCGCCGGCATCATCAGGCAGTTCAAGGTAAGCTGTGCCATTGCCGTTTCAGGCATAGCGGGTCCCGAAGGCGGCACCAACGACAAGCCGGTCGGTACTACATGGATTTGTGTATTAACCCCGAAAGGTGCCGAAACCCGGAAGTTTACCTTTGGTGAGCACAGGGGCAGGAACATCCGCCGGGCCGCCCTGGCAGCGATTGATATGCTCAGAAAGCAGCTGAAGTAGGTATTTTTCTCCGCCCTCCTGCAGGCATAACCTTACGGATGAGTCACCGTAACAAAGTGGGCCGCGTTATTATCCACAATGGTCATATCGCCGGTATCCACTGTTCCATCCCCGTTCACATCCGAATTCAGGTAGCCCCCCTGGAAGTTCCGTGAATCGTTATCCACCGGGGTCATATCCCCGGTGTCGATGGTTCCGTCGGGCAGCACATCCCCGCCAAACAATGCCCGCCAGCCATCGGGCATCAGTGCCAGGTTGTTGCCATAAACCTGCGATTCTGTAGTTAAACCGATGAAAATAATATCCGGCAAAAAGGAAACAGGCTGGGCGCTGACCACCGCGATGCTGTTTCGGTGTTTCACCGTTATGTAGTAGTCACCATTGTATGCGGCAGGGATTGTCACGCTGGCTGTACCATCCGTATGGAGATCGATGTTTTCAAGCAACAGCATGACTTCGGCATAATTGCTCCCGTTGTGCAGTTCAATGCTGATTTTATCCGCGATATCTGCGCCCCAGTATGGGATTCCGGATTCATCCAGCGCCGGATGCATGGTTCCGTTGCCATCATACAAACCCTGAAGCAATACAATCAGATTAAAAATTTTATCTGTTGCACCGGCCTGGGTAAGTGTAACCGTTACCGGAACTGTGCCCACGGCTGATACGGTTATTTCCGCCACACGTTCAATAGTGGAAGTATTGGCTGTAAATTCCGCCAGGACCGTTCCGTTGCCTGAACCTGAAGGGGTGACGGTGCACCAACCCGCATTGCACAAGGCTGTCCAGTCGGTATTTGAGGTAACGACATATCCAGCCGTTCCGGAAGCAGCAGAAACATTTTGATTTTCGGGGGTAACGGCAAGTTCAGGAGCAGGAGGTTCCACAGTAATTCCGACCCCCTCCGACAGGGTCGACAGGCCTGTATCGTCCCAGGCCCGGGCGGTCAGGACAAAATTCCCGGGAACCATAGCCGGCCATACGATGTTATAGGGGGGAAACAAATCCTGACCAATCAGCTCACTGTCTTTATAAAACTCAACCTGCATAATGGTTCCGTCTGTATCGGAAGCGTCAGCCGAGATCACTATTTCACTTCCGGCAGTAACAACCGATCCTGTTGTGGGTGATGTGATGGCTATCAAAGGTGGCTGTGCCATTCCGGAAATAAAAACGGGGGAAGAAATCGCCTCCCCGCCGTCGGCCTGCCTCACGCGGGTATAAAAATAGTCACCATCGGCACAGGCAATCGACAACGACACAACTGGGTGCGTCATTCCCGGTGTCCAGGTCTGGATCACACTTCCGTTTTTCAGCAGATCAATATTTACAACAACCTCGTTGTCTGCATCGAACGTTTCAATCACGGCATTCCAGGTTCCGCCGAGGATGGTTGAACCCATTTCATGCCCGTTAATTTTAAAGGAAAGAACAAGGTTTTTATCTATGGTCGAGAAGAAACGCCTGGCCAGTATAGCATCAAAAATATCGGACCGTGTTTTTGCAGGGGCAAGCACACCCATATTAAACTGGGTTGCCGTTCCCCAGGTCGCCGTATGATTGTCATCGCCACCGGCAGCCCCAATCTTCCAGTCGCGGATCAGCGCCTCATCAAAATAACCCTTATTCCCATCGCTGCTGTAATACCCGTTGTTATAGTAATACTTGCTGAATCCGTCGTGATCGTTCCAGAGTTCCATACCCACAAATTTTGAACACGGAGGATCCGAGAAATGATTGAATTCATTGAAGGCGAAAGCATCCCAACCCGGATGGTTGAAAAATGCGGCGCCGTTTCTGGCGTTCAGCCAGTTGATCAGTCCTCCGAAGGTATTGGTCGGTGAAGAATTTGAACAATAATCCGGAGTATTTACAACGGTTACATGCCCGTAGCTGAAATAGGTTGTCCATTCAAACCCGTAAAAGGCGGCAAAAACGCTGTCCTCGTTGTATAAATCGGCTGTTGTCTTGATCAGCAGCCATTCAGCTGCATTCATCAGGTTGGCATGTTCCGCCAGCCCGAAAAAATCGAGCTGAGCCACATTCCTGGCATAATTATAGGCTTCATCGGGTGTGCCCTGCCCATCCGAAACACTGGTGTGATTGTGCAGGTTGCCGTAATACACGTTATATCCTCCGACAGAAGGCTGGGCTTCAGCAGAAGAAAACATCAGCATAAATGTGATTAATATCAAAAGGACCTTTGTTTTCATATCCGCAAAGTATTTCATGAATAGATCAATCCTTATACCCAGGGCTGGTCAATGACCGGATGATTGTCGAAAATGGCAGGAAAATGCAGAATATGTGAGCGGGACCAGAAGAATGTCAGGCGACGATGAATAAACACCCGTAGCAGGTAAAGATACAATTATAATGCAGGGAAATCAAGACTGCCAATGCTGAAATTCAGCACCTGCAGTACCCATGGTGCGACCGGGCATGCCGGCAATCTATGGATACAGACATTATGATAAAAAAGTCATCTGAGTCAGCCTGAATTGCCTTAGATTTCTCACTTCGTTCAGAATGACCATGCTTTCAGAAGGATGAGGAACCTGCCAGATATAACACCAAAACAATTTCAAACTCATGTTGTAATATCCTCAATTTTAGTCAGTCACTATTGAAAAAAATAATAATTGTTCATCGATCCGGATGATCCTCCTTCTTTTTTTGCACATTTGCAATCTGCTACCCAGGAAATCAACATCACCAAAAACCGAACCCATGAAACAAAGATTCCCTCTCTTATTGCTTGCAATGCTTTTAACTGCAGGACTCTCAGCGCAGGTGCTTGTAACCACCGACCCCCTGCCCAAGAATGCCATCCTCGAGGAATTTACCGGGATACACTGCACCTATTGCCCCGACGGACATGCCATTGCCCAGTCGATCCTGAACAACAACCCCGGCCGCGTCTGTGTGATTGCCCTGCATCAGGGTTCTTTCGCAGTTCCTTCAGGAACCGAGCCCGACTACCGGACATCGTTCGGTGATGCAATTGCCGGCCAGACCGGCCTTACGGGATACCCATCGGGTACGGTTAACCGACATGTTTTCACCGGCAGCACCACAGCCCTCAGCCGTAGTGCCTGGGCCGCTTCCTGCGATCTGATTATGGCGGAGGTTTCTCCTGTGAATGTCGGACTTTCATCGACCTACGAAGCCGCAACCCGTGAGCTTACCATCCAGGTGGAACTTTATTACACCGCTGATGCCACGGCCCCTGAAAATTTCATCAACGTTGCCCTGATCCAGGACAGCATCTATGGTCCGCAGACCGGTGGCGGAGCAGGAAACAACTACCGCCACATGCATATGCTGCGTCATATGGTTACCGGCCAATGGGGTGATCCCGTTAACACAACCACCGCAGGTTCGTTGGTAACCCGCACTTACAATTACACCGTTCCGGGCGCCTACAACAACATTGAAGCCATCGTTGAAAACATGAAGGTAGTCGCCTTTGTCACACGCGATCACCAGGAAATCTATACCGGCGACGAGGTGGATGCCATCGGAGGCACCAACCTTTACATCGGCAATTTCTCCTCTGCAGCGCCCTACATTCAGCGGGGTTACCAGGGATTTGAGCGGATATTTACCATTGATGCAAACAGCAACATTGCCGGAACAGAATCCTTTGAGCTGAGCATCGAAGCCGAAAATGCACCGGCCGACTGGCAGGCATCCTTCTTCATCGACGGACAGGAATATACCTCAACCGCTACTGTAAACCTGACGAAAGGCACACCCACCCCTGTAACCGTAAGGGTTATGCCGGGTGCTTCAGCCGGATTCCCGGGTTATGTGATGCGGATGAGATCGGTCAGTAATCCGACAGCTCCGGAAAAAACCTACCGTGTTATGGTGGTTTCCGGGGTAACCGACCTTGTGGTCAATGGTACCGGCGGACCGGAATCAGAAACCAATCAGGGTGTATATCTTGAAGGCCTTGCCGCCTCGGGCATCACCAGCTATGCCGTTACCGATGCCAATGTGATGCGCGATATGATCAATGCCGATGCCTTTCAGGATGTTTTCACCTGCTGGCTGAACATTTCCTGGACATTCCCGGCGCTGTCGGACAGTCAGGCAGAAGCAGTGATGGACTTTATGGATGCCGGTCACAACATCTTTATCGGCGGCCAGGATATTGGCTGGGACATTATGAGCGGGGCTGATGGTTCAAACGGAACACCCGTAACCCAGAATTTCTATACCAATTACCTGAATGCCCTCTTTGTTGCCGACGGATCCTCGGCCAACAACAAACTGAATGCCAATACAGCTGACCCGATTTTCGGCGGTGTGCTGCAAAGCAACATCGTTGATGTTTTCGGGGGAAATATGTACCCTGAGGAAATCAACGCCGGCACCGGTGCCGACATTATCTTCAACTATACCACCACAGCCAAGCATGCTGCCATCAAATACGAAGCGCTGAATTACCGTTCCATCTATTTCGGTATCGGACTTGAGATGCTCAGTA
The DNA here is from genome assembly GCA_009773455.1 of Bacteroidota bacterium. Classification (GTDB taxonomy): domain Bacteria; phylum Bacteroidota; class Bacteroidia; order Bacteroidales; family Lentimicrobiaceae; genus Lentimicrobium. The sequence continues at coordinate 16,828 of WSXU01000004.1, forward strand.
ATGCCGATGTACGCAACGAGATCATCGGCCTGAGCCGCGAATGGCTTTCGGATGAGATGACGGGTGTTGAATACGGAGAAGCGATGAATTCGCTGATTACCGGACAGAATTACCCCAATCCTGCAGGTGATTATACGTGGATTGCCGTTTCGGAGAAAGCGGCCGGTGGAACCCTTGAGGTTTACGACCTGAACGGCAACCTTGTCATCAGCCGCATACTGGGCAGTGAACTGCTGAACCGCATCGACCTCAGCAGTCTGAAGTCAGGCATGTACACCTACCGGATTGTTGCAGGCAACACCATTTCAGGTGCGCGTAAACTTTCCGTGATCAGGTAAGCGATATCTGAACACGAATTGTTATAACAGAAGCGGGGCTCTCATTGAGGCCCCGCTTCTGTTTCAGAGTATTGTGGTCCTGAGTACACTCCTACAACGGGTGGTCTCGACTAGACCCCCTACAACGGGTGGTCTCGACTCCGCTCCACCACCAGATTGGATCCTTTAGTCAGGTGTGGCTCGTCGAGAGGCGGTGGTCGAGCGGAGTCGAGACTACCGAATATCACCACGGTGGTTGAGCGGAGTCGAAACCACCGATTATCACCCCGGTGGTTGAGCGGAGTCGAAACCACCGATTATCACCCGGTGGTCGAGCGGAGTCGAGACCATCCGGGCACCGGACTTCAATCAATGTATTTTCTTGATCATCCAGTACTTCAAGGTTATACCAGCAGCCAAACCTGTTTAATACTTCTGAACCAGCATCGCCTTTTAAGAGATATGAATATGGTGGACTTAACTCCACTCCTACAACTGGTGGTCTCGACTCCGCTCGACCACCGGACGAGATCTGTTGTTTGGGCGAGGGTAGTTCCCCGGCTTCGAATATTGGTTGTAATTTAACACAGAAGCTCCGCACCTACACCCGGTGGTCGAGCGGAGTCGAGACCATCCGGGCACCGGACTTCTTTTCTTGATCATCCCGTACTTCAAGGTTATGCCTGCAACCAAACCTGTTTAATACTTCTGAACCAGCATCGCCATGCAAGAGTGAGGTGAATATGGTGGACTTAACTCCACTCCTGCAATTGTTGGTCTCGACTCCGCTTGACCACCATGATTGAATCTTGTAGTAAGGTGAGGCTGGTCGAGTGGCGGTGGTTGAGCGGAGTCGAGACCACCGATTATCACCCGGTGGTTGAGCGGAGTCGAAACCACCGGACTCAGGGCACCGGCCCTCTACAAATCAGCTTTTCAGAACATCCCGAACTTCAGTGAAAGCCCACCCGTAAATCCGTTCAGCATATCCGAATCAAATTCCTTTGGTCCCAGAGAGGTGGTGAACCGGTAACTTCCACCAACGGCCAGGCGCATCCAGCGGGCCACATTGAATTCCACTTCAATGCCGGGTTCTGCTATCAGGAAAGCTTCCGCATCTTCGGTATAGACATTGGTATAATCGTAGGGATATTCCAGGTTAGTCAGCCTGTTTTTGGCGATGCCTCCGGCTCCCAGGATCACCGGAAAGGAAACATGTACCGGAAACTTAGGCAGGACGATGGGCTCAACCAGGATACCTCCGTATCCGCCATCATAGCTGTAATTTGTCAATCCTCCCGATCCGTCAGGCTGATCGAATGTTTCGGTAAAGAATCCCCTTCCGGCGATTCCGATGGCCAGCCCATGGTTGGCGATCATGGCCAGGTTCACCCCGGCGCTGAAGGCATCATAATCGGATATTTGTGAATAACCGGTATGAAAGCCGAAATAAAAACCGACTTTATGGCCCGGACCGGTAAGGGTCTGGATTTCGGATGACGGGCGGTCACCTGAACGCATCTGTTTTTTCTGGCTGTCACGTTCCTTGTGGCCGAACAAACGGAGAGTATCCTGCGCTTTGAGAGCCGGGCTGAGAAAGGCAGCCAGCAACAGCATAATTATGGTTATTCTTTTCATTTTCTGAGTGTTTTATTTGGTTTCATATTGATTTGAGTGTTTCATTTTTCTCCTGAATGGGCATTCTCCGGGCTGGTTCAGAATGTGTACCTTGCCCCGAAAGCGATCACGGGCATATGGATCCCGAAAAGATGATCGTCGAACAGTTCAAAATAGGGTTTGCATTCGAGGCTCACTGTGACCGGATAGCGGGGCACCTGGTATTCGAAAGAGGCAAAGGCATCCAGTCCCAGTTGCAGGGTGGTATAATGCCTGTGGTTGTATTCATAGTCGTAGTTGTCGTTGTGGATCCTGAATCTGTCGGCCACGCCGATGTGTGCCCCGGCACCATAGATAAAGGTCACATCCAGGTCATCAAACAGCAGGGCCGGTTTGTGTTTCTGCACGACAAATGCCAGCACTTTCCCGTGATTCTGGGTCAGCAGCATCAATTCGCCGCTGATGTCTTGTGCCAGGAACCGGCGATAGGTCAACCCGCTGGCAGCGCCCAGCCTGAATCCGGCCGACTGCTGGTAATTCTGACTGAATGTCTCCACCGATGCCATCAGAAGAAACAGAATGAGGATGGTAATTCTTTTCACATTGGGTAGTTTTGAGATGATTATTTCGTTTTTCTGATCAGTATTTTGTTTTGTTTCACTATTGTACATAAAAGCTGGAAATTCATTTTGCCACTAAGGCACTAAGACACCAAATCTCACTAAATGAACACATTAAATTGGTAAAATTTAGTGTCTTTTTGCTCCAGCCTTCCCAACTTCATCTGGCTTAGAGCACAAAAACTCAAACATTGGCTTTATACTTTGAACCTGGAACTTTAAACTTTGAGCTTGAAACTTTTAATCCGGAGCCCGTCAAAGGCGGGTAAACTTTGAGCTTGGAGCTTTAAACTTTGAGCTTATTTAATACTTCACCACTCTCCCCGACCCACTGATGTGTGAAGTCACCACCGGGTCACCGATGTAATAAACGCAACCGCTGCCGGAAATGCGGGCATCGAGGGCATCCGACACTGAAGTCCTGATGTTGCCGCTGCCCGAGATATTGGCTGAGCAGTTATTCTGCTGAAGGTCAAAGGCATGGATGCCGCCTGAGCCCGACACCTTCATCTCCGTATGGCCGGCGGTGCCGCTTATCTGCAGATTGCCCGAACCTGAAATCACGGCTTCCAGCCGGTCTGTTTCAAAGGCACAGTCGATGCTGCCTGAACCTGAGAGGTGAATATCGGCCTGCTGGGTAGTAAAACTGCCGCTGACCAGCCTGCCTGAGCCCGACAGACTTAGGCTTTCAAGGTCGGGGGTGTGCAGAAACACCTCAACCGGGTAATGTTCGCGGATGTTATAGCCATGCCTGGCTTCAACGATCAGGGTGGTTCCGTTGGTCCACGTTTCAATGTAAGGGATCACGTTTGATTCGGCTTTCACCTCAATCCAGGTGTTGTCGTCGGGAATAACCTCCACCCTGAAACTCCCACGGGATTCCACCGCGGTGAATGATCCCGATGAACGTTCTTCGGTCTGCAGGTCATAATTGCCTTCGATTCTTTCCCGGATGCAACTGGTGGTTGTAAGCATCAGCAGGATAACGGCAAGCAGGATGAAGAGTGCGGAGCTGATGACTATTTGTGGTCTTTCAATGGTTTTCATAGTGCTGATTTTTGATGATGATTTAATGACAAGGATCTTTGGGAAGGGTTGGAAAAAAAATCGCATTCAAATCACTTTTCCCAAGTAAAATACAGAAATACTTTGCCTCCTTCCTATTTGCTGCTGGACACCAGAGGGCAAAAATTGAATAAATGAAGTGGCGGAATTAATCTGGCAGCATAGGAACAAGTGGTGCTTTGTTGTTCCAGGTTGTCTTAATGTTACGGGTAAAATAAAGTGTCAGATATTTAGTCCGGTTTATTAAAAATTCGAAATTATTTAGGACAAATTTTTCTGCTTTTGAATGAAATATAGTAAATTTCGCTGGTTAACGATTGATTAAGGTAATTATTGAAATTTGCCAAAGTATTATTTCTTATAAGCACTAATACAACCAATTACAAATTGATACAGATGAAAAAAAGTGTGATTATCCTGTTCTTCCTTTCCATTTTTGCTTTACCTGCCATGAATCAAACGGAAAAAGCATTTCGATTGTTAAATAAAGGAATTGAATCGGACGATATAAAAATAATAGATAAAGCACTCGCAAATGAAATAAGTCCTGATCAAGGACTAAATGAGGCTGTTAAACAAAACAAACTTGAATGGGCTAAATACTTTGTTGCAAAAGGAGCGGATCCCAGTCAGATATTGCCACTGGCTGTGTTAAACAATAATGTACAAATAGTTGATTATTTGCTCAAAAGTGGATGCAAATTCTACAATATAAAAGCAGATATGATAGATGGCCAGGTTTATCTTGTAAAGAAAAATAGTTTCAATGATACAATTCCAGTATTTTATTCTGAAGAATTAAATAGAAAAGTATGGAGTACAACAAATAGTGATACTTTAAGTATTGATGACAAATCTGACAAACATGAAAATCTCTTCTTTAAATATAAAACAAAAGAAATTTATACTGGCAATCAATCACTATTATTTGCCATTCGTAACAGGAATATTGAAATGATAAAATTATTACTGAATTATGGTTTCAGTTCTACAGATATCTCATTGAACCGACCCATGTACGGTTTGACATATTATTCATCATTAATGAAAGCCATGCAATTGGGGTATACTTTTTATGACAACAACATTGATGGCTATATTGTCACGGACGCTTTTCCAGTACCAGCATTGCTTGGAACACCAGTTGAATATTGTATTCTTAACAATGTGGACTTTAATATCTTCAGATTAATTAAAGATTCTAACAATTCTAAAGTAGTGGAGTATTCTATTGGCAAAGTAGACCTGATACATGATGATTCTAAAATAACTGATGTCAGAGTTGAAACAAATGAATATGGATTTAGATTACAATTCAAGCAAAACTATGAAAATGGATTTGGTTATAGAATCAGCTACAGTATAGATAATCGAATTTATAAAGAATTAAAACATATAACTGTTCCTTATGATTCTATCTTATCTTTCAAAGATAAAAAACATGATATAACACAGTATTACCATAATTTCTTAAAAGGAAACCTAAGTTATAAAGACTTAAAAATCAAAATTGAAATCATTGAATATGGGCTTTTCACAGACCCTCGAGATAACCAAGTTTATAGAACACTAAAAATCGGAAAACATACAATAATGGCTGAGAACTTGAGGTTTAAAGCACCTGAAGGATGTTGGGCATATGATAATAATGAAAGAAATATTGTTAAATTTGGTTATTTATATGATTGGGAGGCTGCCAACAAATCATGTCCTGTTGGTTGGCATATCCCTAGCCCAACTGAATGGTGTGAAATCTTTGGAAACATAGGTCAAAATTTGTATACTATTCAGAATTCTGGATTTAATCTTGTTTTTGGAGGATATCGGAATAATGGAGGAGGTGGCAATTTTAATAGTATTAATGTTGATGCAAATTATTTAAGTTCTACTGTAAAAACGATTTGCCTCATATCTGTTGATGGTAAAGATATGCTCAATCTGGAAAGGAATTATATCACACATGGGAATAAAAGTCTGGGATGTAGTCATCTTTTCTATGATCAATATATTTCCAAAAAATGGGCAATGAGTTTAAGGCTGATTAAAGATAAATAGAGAAATTAGAAATCTGTTGTAAAAGATTCTTTGGGGGATAGGAACAGGATATTTAAATCAGATTCTTTAGAAGCAGGTATAACCAGCAGTAATGATTGGGTGGCGGCTGACACTATCTCACCAGTCGACAGACCTCCAAATAACATTAGATTTCAAATGCAGACAATTCACTGTTAGTTTTTTTGCCACCAAGCGATGCACTGAGCCAGTCTGCCTGTGCTTACAGGCAGGCCAGTCGAAGTGGCACGAAGGCACTAAGTTTCACAAATATATTTTCCTCTTTAAGTGTAGCTTGGAGTCATTGTGTCCCTACCTGACAGTTTGCGGGTTTTTGGCAAGCTCACTATCTTATTTTTTGCCACCAAGCGATGCACTGAGCCAGTCTGCCTGTGCATACAGGCAGGCCAGTCGAAGTGGCACGAAGACACTAAGTTTCACAAATTTATTTTACTCATTCAATGTCACTTAGCATCCATGTGTCGCTGTAGCAGATTCTTTCTTAATTTTAACCGGACAATAGTGATATAAAACAGATGAATCAATGACAAACAGAGACCTCTCAGAATTCACAGATCAGGAGTTACTGGACGAAGCAAAAAAAATGAAATCATTTTCCATGACCAATGCTTTGTTTATCGGATTCCTGGCGGGAATCATAATTTTCAGTGTTATTAAAAACACCTGGGGAATGCTTACACTAATCCCTTTGTATTTTATTTACAAAATGATTAATGACCCGAAAAATAAAAGAAGTAAAGAGCTGGATGAACTTTTGAAAAAAAGAAATTTGAAATAACCAGGTTCCTGGAAACAGTTTTTTTTCTCCAAGAAGCGATGCACTGAGCAAGTCTGCCTGTGCATACAGGCAGGCCAGTCGAAGTGGCACGAAGACACTAAGTTTCACAAATATATTTTCCTCATTTAGAGTCATTGGATCATTGTGGCAAGCTCACTATTTTTTTTGCCACAAAGGCACTAAGACACAAAGTTTCACAAATTTATTTTACTCATTCAGTGTCACATAGAGTCTTTATGTCCTAGCCTGCCTCTATAAAGGACGGAGATGTAGGCAGCGACAGCCTTGCCGGAAGTCAGGACCTACGACAGGCATGGGGATTATTTCTGTGAGGATTAAGGGTAGATGGATCGGCATTCTAAAAACAGTGTTAAGAAAACCGGCAGCAGACGAATAAAGAAGAAACGCAACAGATAAAGCGTAGTAAAGCTCAGAAGAAAAGTGTACAACGGTTTAAAGAAGAGGAATACAGGTTCAACCTCGTTTCTTCCAGCCAAAATTGCTCGCCGGTTTTTAGCTGTTTTTAGTAAGCCGAGATTTTTTGCTACTTTTTGATCTTGCAAAAAGTAGAAGAAAAATTGACCATAAGCTAATTGTTGTGCGGGCAGATTTCAGAAGATATCAAATGCAGACAATTCACTGTCAGTTTTTTTGCCACCAACCCTGACTGCGTCAGGCAGGCTGCCTGCCCGCCAAAGGCGGGTAAAACGGCAGGCGTGAGCACAAAGACACTTAGTTTCACAAAGTTTTTTTTCTCTTTTTGTGTCACTTAGCGCCCTGTCGCCCTTAAGGCAGATTCCTTTTTATTTTTAACCAGGGTTGGAACAGAAAAAAAACTGTTCTTAAATCAAGGACCTGGGAAACAGGCTGAGCCTACCCTACCGACAGGCAGAGTCTATACCTGACACAAAGTATTTTTTGAACAATGGCATATTTTTATTGTTTATCAATAATTATTTATTATTTTTGTGCCATTAACCAAAATTCAACCACGATGTCAAAAACAAACAACTTCATTTTTATAGTTCTCCATATTGTGGCCTGGCTTATCTTCATCGGCCTGAGCATCGAAGCCGGTGGCCTGCTCGTCAATTTTTTCTTCAGCCTGTACAGACCTGAATTTGTCGGGAATTTATATCAGAAGCTTGACTTGAGTGAAATGTATAATCTCAGCAAACAGGCTTTTTTCAGTATGTACTCTTTTATACTGGTTATCTCGGTTTTGAAAGCCTACCTGTTCTATATTGTCATCCTGCTTTTAATCAAACTTGATCTGTCAAGGCCGTTCAGCAGTTTTGTTTCAAAACAGATTTCGCATATCAGTTACTTCACGTTTTCCATAGGTCTGTTAAGCTACATAGCCCGGCAAACAGCCAAAAATCTGCAGCATCGCGGATACGAAATCGACCAGCTGAACCAGTTCTGGGTCGACAGCGAGGCTTTTATCCTGATGGCAGCTGTCGTCTATATCATTGCGACCATTTTCAAAAAGGGCATTGAAATTCAGAATGAAAACGATTTAACCGTCTGAGACATGTCAATCATTGTTAACCTGGATGTTATGATGGCACGGCGAAAAATGTCGCTGAATGAGCTGTCAGATAAAGTCGGACTCACACTTTCAAACCTTTCCATCCTGAAAACAGGAAAAGCAAAAGCCATACGTTTCAGCACACTGGAAGCCATTTGTAAAACACTGGACTGCCAACCGGGCGATATACTGGAATACGCCAATGACAGCATATGAACATGGCCCGCTGACCTGATTTTGAATTGGTTCAGTTTATGTGAGGGTGCAGCAGTGCCTGAAATGAATCCGAAAACCCGGGCTGGATGATCTGAGGGGTGGCAGAGCCGCCACCCAACCATTGAGGCAACGCTGTAACGACAGTACAATCCCAAAAGAAACAAACCATGATGACAACAACACTAATATTTTTCAGCCTGCTGACCCTTTCAGTATCCTGCAACGGACAGACAAAAAATAACGCATCAAATGGGGATGTTTCAGGCAGTCATATTGCCCGGGGCCAGGCCGTTGATAAACCCGGAAACCACATATGGTATGTGTTTCAGGACAAAAAGAACAACCTTTGGTTTGGGAGCAATGGCGAAGGCGTGTATCGCTATGACGGAAAAACCATTGTTAATTTCACGACAAAAGACGGTCTTTGCAACGACAGCATAAGACAAATCCAGGAAGACAGATTTGGGAATATATTTTTCTCAACGCTGGGTGGCATCAGCAAATTTGACGGAAAACAATTTACAACCATGCAACCGGTAAAAAGCAAAGACTGGAAATCAGAACCCAATGATATGTGGTTTAGCATATTGGGTAAAAAAGGCGAAAACGGACCCTATCGTTATTACGGAAAAAATCTGTATCAGTTAGAATTCCCCAAGCATTACCTGCACGATGAATTTCATGCCAGAGGCATCAATCCATTTTTTAGTCCATATGAAGTCTATAGTATCTATAAAGACCGCAAAGGTGCAATGTGGTTTGGCACTTCTGTTTTTGGTGCCTGCCGTTTCGACGGACAATCCATCAGGTGGATGTATGAAGAAGATTTAACCATTGCTCCGTCAGGTGGCACTTTTGGTATTCGTTCCATTTTTGAGGATAGGGAAGGCAGTTTCTGGTTCTGCAACACCCGGCACCGGTATATTTTTGACTTTGACAAAACAACAAAAAGCGACAGGCTTCAGTATCAAAAAACAAAAGGAATCGGAAACGCCAAGATCTTCGGCGGAGACGAATATGTTTACTATTCGTACATTGTAGAAGACCGGCATGGAAATATATGGCTGACAACGTGGGACAAGGGCGTGTATAAATATGACGGGGAAAATATTACAAATTATATAGTTAAAGACGGCGCAGAAGAGGTTAATCTGGTTTCAATGTATCAGGACAATCAAGGCGATTTATGGCTTGGAACACCTGAAAACGGAGCATTTAAGTTCAACGGAAACACTTTTGAGAGATTTAATCCATGACAATTGAAAAATGAACAACCTCGAATCGGGCAGATGGCACCGCCGGCAGTCAGGGCCTCCGCCAATATGGGTATATTAAAAAAGCAGATATATTGCCAGGCATATTTTCTGTTTTAAATTAAATCTTGTAAATTTCGGGGGTGAAACATAGGCAAAAACCCATTGTTAATCTGGCTAATTTTCAAGTATTTTTTATATGTACAATATAACCCTTATTTCAACTGAACATCGGGAAAGTGGGAAATGTAATACAAGTGAATTACATAAAATTATTGAATCTATAAGTCCTGAAGTGATTTTTGAAGAAGAAACAAATGACGAAAGATACCAGAAGTATTATAATGAAGAAAACTCTTATAATTCACTTGAAATTCAATGTATTAAAAAGTATTTGCTAAATCACGACATAAAGCATGTGCCAGTTGATGCTGAGCCAAATCAATACTTGACTTTCCAGGAGTGGGATTACATGTTTGATACATTCAAAAAATATTCAGCTTATAATCAAATTGTTAAGGAGCATTGCACATTAAGAGATAGAGAAGGTTTTAGTTATTTAAATAGCGAAGCATGTATGGAAATACACGAGAAAATGAAGATTACAGAAAGACAACTAATAGAGTTTAGTGGGATTAATAAAAGTGAGCTACTTCGCATTTATAAACTTTTTCATAAAGAACACGATTTTCGGGAAGGCACAATGATTCTGAATATTTACAATTACAGTAAAGAAAATCAGTACAATAAAGCAGTGTTTTTAATCGGTTACGCACATAGAAAGTCGATTACACAAAAAATTATAGAATACGAAAAAAGAGAAAATCTTGAACTTATTTGGACATTTTATAATGACCACATTTAACAAGTAGTATTACTAGTTGCTAAAACAGGTTTTCATGATTGACTCTCCATCTGCACACCGGTTTTACGACCTGGCAGAAGGCTATACGCTACTACAATCAGGCCGCCGCATTCAGCCAGGTATATATAAAATCGGATATAATGCAGGTAATATTTTCTATTTTAAATGAAATATTGTAAATTTCGGCAGTGTAAGATTGTCGGTTAAGGAAAACTTAAACTGATTATAATTGACAATAATTTAAACAATTGAAGAAAATCTTAAGGTGATCTTTAAAATCAACTAATTTTTGATGCAAATAGATAAAGAACCAAAATCAAAACGCCAATAATATGGCAGACAATCGGCCAGATTTTTCAAAATATTTAGCACATTTCACAACAGGAAGGAAACCTAAGTCTGCAGATGATGGTAATCCGACTGTTTCGATAACAAATGGAAAGACAGCATACCAAAGGCTGATTCTAATTTTAGAACAAAGGAAAATAGTTGCATCCAACTTACCCTGGACAGGCAGACAAGCTGTTTGTTTTACTGAATGCCCTTGGTCAAGTTTAATTGACCACTCTAAGTCATATTCTCCATATGGAATTGGTTTTAGTAAGTCTTTTATCTTTGGGACAGGTGGTGGGCCTGCTTACTATGTTCGCAAAGATCATTGGGACAAACAAGAATGGGAAGAACACATAAAAACATTTGTAACTCCGTTTTGGCCAAGTTACAGGAATAGAAAACTAAAGGATTCAATAAAATTTGGGACGGTAGATTACTCTCATGAACGTGAATGGAGAGTCCCTCATGACCTCATATTCGAGTATAAACATATTGAATTCATTGTTGTAAAAAACTATGAAGATATGGCTAAATTTCCACAAGAATTAAAAGATGCAATTGGTCGAGAAAAATTTATTATAATGGAAATTTACACCAATATTGAAAAACTTTGGCCAGTTCATAATTTAGGACAATGAAGATACTGAAGTAATTTCATAAAAATCATGACATAGGAAGGCAAGATACTGTTACAGCATTTAAAGTGCCTGAATATGGTTAAATACAACTTAACGTTTTTAAATTATTTGAGTTCTTGAATAAAATAATCTTAACGAATATTCAACATGAGTAATTCAAAAAATATCGAGGCAAAAGTATTGGATTCTACTTACTATTCAATTGGTTTTCCTGAGAAGCAATGGGATAAATTAATTATTAGAGATAATTATATATCACAAATAGTAGATTGTTTTTCAAATGATACTAAAATTATTTTTCTAGAAGGCGAAGAAGATTCGGGTAAAACTGTTCTGTGTGCCCAGTTTACTAAGCGAAATATTGAAAATACGATATCTGTTTTTTTTAATCCACTAAATATCCTTGATTATAAAATTGAGTTTTATTGTTCTAACGTTGTAGCCCAAATCAAACATATACTTAGTGATGATTCTAGTAGTATTGAGAGAGAAGTATTTATTAGCATTGAAGAGTATCGCCATTATATGTTACAATTGCGAAAATTTTTAAAAAAAGGAATTGGGAATATCTTTTTAGTCATAGATGGAATAGAAGATAAAGTTAAAGATGACAAGGATTTTATTAAAGAATTATTTGAAATCTTACCAATTGGTCAAGATAATTTCAGAATTATTATCAGTGGGAATCAACAAGAGTTTACGACAATCTGTCCAAAATTAAAAAAGGAAATATTAAAACCTATTAGTCTTCTAGGATTCTCCACAGATGAAATCACTAAGTATTTAGGAATCACAGCAACAGTAGATAATGAAATTAAAGAGCTTTTTAAAATAACAAAAGGATTTCCAGGTCGCTTAAATACACTAAAAAGACTAATTGAAAATGACAATTATTCACTTGATAAAATTGACAAGTCTACCAATTATAAAAATTGGCTTGAACTTGATTGTAATGGTGTTGATTTAAATACTTCAATTATTAATGGTGTTTTCTCACTTTTATCTTTAAGTGAGAATTCTTACACTATTGACGAAATATCAAAAGTATGTTCATTAGAGATTGATTATACAGAAGAATTATTAAGCCGTTATGCAATTATCGAAATCACAGATAGAAATGTTTGTTTTGTTTCAAATGCACACAAAAAATATTTTGCAAACATTCTACGAGGTAATAAATCAAAAATAGTTGAGTTAAGAATAAGATATCTCGCAAATATTGATACGATAAATTCTAAATATGAACTTACAAAACTATATGCTGAAAAAAAAGAATGGCCCAAAATAGTTGATATTATCGATGAGGATTATTTAAAAAACATATTAGAAAGTACTGGCACTTTACAAAGAGTGAATGATAGTCTTGAATTAGGTGTCTTAGCCTCAAAATCAATGGATAAGTTTGTTGAAATGTGGAGATATTCAATTCAAGGTAGTATAGTAAATGAATTAGATAATTATCTTTTTTGGGAATCAGAAATAAAGGCTAGGATTTCAATCCGTGATTTCATGGGAGCAATTTCTTTATCAGAAAGTGCTATTTTAAAAGTTGATAGACTTAGGTTGCTAGCTTTAATTGCAAGGAAACAAAAAGAATACAGCAATATTGTAGATGAAGAATTAATAAGATTGATACAAGAACTATATAAAACAACAGATTTATCTTCTGTTGGTGAAAAGATATATGATATTGTTGCAGATTTAATCTATGCGATCCCAAATCTGGCTATTGAGATGATTGAAAAATCATCTGGCAGCGTATCTGAAAAGAATATTAATGATTGGGTAATAGCAAAGTTATCAATAGCTGCAATTGATTCCAGTTTAAAAGAAGATGAAAATGCAGACAAAACAAGGAAACTTGAAGCAGTTCAAAGCATAAATCATGTTTCAGTAAGGAAAATAAATAGAGCAATTTCGTTTCTCGTTGGAAATTATTCATCTGAAAAAGTAATTGAAGAAGTTACTAAACTTTCTGACTCTACTGAACGATTAAGATTGTTACGCTTATGGTTAAATAATAATCATAGTAATAATAAGGATATTGAGAAAGTTATTAATCTAGCATTGGATGAGTTGGTTTCATCATCTTCTGAATCTACCGTTACATTAGACGTCTTAAAGGACCTATCGTTTCAACTACCATATGTTAAAGATAAAGAGACAAAAGAAAACATCTATAATCGTTTTAAAACAATAGAGAATACTCTTACTGACCTAGGTTTGACCAAGAATAAATATATATATAACTTAAATATGTTTCATACCGAATTTTCATTAAATGAAGCTAATTCAATTCGAACGATAAACTCAATAATAAATGAAATTGATAGTATTAGTGATACATTAATTAAACTAGAGTCATTTGCAGAGGTTTATGCCAAACTTAAAATTTTGCATAATACCGAATTAGAAATTAAAAATAAATTTGTTTATAGTCGTATCCTAATCTTAACAGATGAGTTATACAGAACGACTGCAAACCACTTTGAAATTAGTCAATTTCTATTAAAAACCATTGGCAATAAGAATCCAGTTCTTGGATTGAAAATATGTGAACAGATTAACACTGTTTTTAGACGTGAAAGAGCAAGACTGTTAGTATTAGATTCATATTTAGATAATAACTTAAAATATGTAAATATTGATCTATTGAAAATAATTGAGTCTTCATTTGAATATACTCAATCTAGACAAACAGCTTATGTTAGAATTCTTGAAAGATATTCTGATGCAAAGAAATTACATTATGCTATAATTCAATCACTATTTTATTACACTAATAAAATTAATTTAATAGAAGATATATCGGATAGATTAACTGCTTATATATATGCTTATAAAATTATTGCAAAAAATAGTGATTGGAAAACACGTTTATCTTCCAACTTTGAGAAATTTCTATATGATACTTGGAATACTATAGAAGCAGATTGGGATAGAATTGACAATGGATTTAGAATTTGTTTTGAAATTTCCAAAATAAATGAATTGTTTTCTAAAAAAATATTCAAGGAATGCGTTGAAATAAAAAACAATAGTTGGCTAGATTCTCGTTTAGTTGCTTACACATATTTAAATAGTGTAAAATTAATAATCAGGGCATATACAGGACTTCTAATTAGCAAAAATGAAGCCCCAAAAGATTTTGAAATCATAGGAGATTTATTAAAACGTATCCCATCTGAAATTGAAAGATTAAATCTTTGGACAGAAGTTGGTATTAATGCTTTTTTAAGTAACAATGAAGCGTTAGCTAAGAAAATATTAGACACTAATATTCTTCCATTGATTGAAGGACTTATACACAAAAGTATAAACTTAGAACCTGTTTTAAATTCATTAACATTTATACATATTTATAATCCAAATTTGGCCATAGAATTTCTTGACAATGTATCAATTGATTTAAAGGAGAACGTTTGCTCGAAAATTTGTGATTTTTATGTGTATAAAAGAAATCCCTTTGAAGTATATGACAGTAAAATGAATAAGTATTTATCAACGTATAATTATCTTACAAAGGCCATTTCTCTATTAGAACTAATTAATACAGATAGTACTTTGTATTTTAAACTAGATAATATCTGTAAAGCTATTAAAGATAGTAGAGAGAGCCTTTCAAAGCCTCAAATTTCAGCTTTAATTGAGAAATTAGAATCTATTATTCCTAAAAAACTGCCAGATCCAAAAAACATTAAACATCAAGGATTTAAGGTTCTAGCAAATATGAAAATTACATTACTTGGCAAAGAACTTAGCAACCCCCAGCAATATTGGTTAAATTTGATAGAAGAAGTTGACAATATTCCAAATATATCAGATGCTGTTTTTGTTAAATCATTTCTAATAGAATGTCTTCCTTTCGAAAAGATTAAGAATGGGATAGATTATAAAGCAAAATTATTCGATGAGATTATTTCAAGTTTGAATTCATTTAAAATTCATTTTGAATTTGTACAGCGAGTTATTGATATTTCTGATACTATGTACAAAATTGACAGAAATAAATGGAAAATAATCGTAAATAGGGCTTTTAAAATCTCAAACCAATTAGAAAATGGGGCGGAAGTTTATAATTCTCAAAAAAATATTATCGATTCTATGTATCGATTAGACCCTGCTTATGCCAAGGAATTAATAAAATTAGTTGACAAAGATAACAAAGGTAATAAACTAGGTTCTTTGTTAAATACTCATTTTGAATATCTTGAAATTGCGAATAAAATTAAAGAAAATGAAGTATTAGGAAAAAAAGATATTGAAAACTATCGACTTATTGTTAGAGGTGTTTATAAGAATTTGTGTGAGCTAAATTCAAATATTATTGGCTCGAAGAAAATTTCTGAAATAAGCAATTATCTTCCAATTGGTAATAAACTGCCACTCCATGAGGTTTTCCCTGTATATATGTATTATTTGAATAATTGTGCTAAAACATATAGTGAAAAAAAACTTGAAGGTTCAGTATCAAATCTACATCGAGAAAACTTTGTAGAGGCTGTAAAATCAACAAATATCATAGAGTTATTATCTCAAAGGAGGAAATTTAGTGAGAAATCATTTCGAAATTTTTTCATTGATGAAGACTTCGTCTCCAATAAAGCTATTAAGCCTGGAACAAGAGATGAAGCATTGGCATTTGTTAAAACTTGGTTACAAGATGAACTTGAGGAATTTATAATAATTGCTGACCCATATTTTGTAAAAGAAGACTTAGAGATTTTAAAGATTATTAAAGAATTGAAAATAAATGTTGAAATAAATATTTTGGGTTCAGAAGATGGTAATAAACCAAATATTGAAGAAGATTATATTAATTATTGGAAAAAAATATCAAATGAGCTACCTCCTTTTACAAATATAACCTTTTGCTGGGTGCCAGAAGATAACAATAATAAGCCGATTCATGACCGTTGGTTAATTACAAAGAGCAGTGGTTTGAGATTAGGAACTTCTTTTCATTCTTTAGGAAAGAAAAAAGAAAGCGAAATTTCGATTATGAAACAGAATGAAGCAATGAATATATTAGAGAGTACAGTAAAAGAATATGTTGGCAGAAAAAAAAGAGAAATTAATAATTTAAGAATTTCATACAAAGCTTTTAGTATTTAATCATATGTTGGATTAATAAAAACGGACTTGCCTAAAAGTGATTTCTAATTGCACAGCTGTAAATCAAGCATAAACCAGCTTGCCGAAGCCGTTTAACTTATAATTCGGCATGCTAAGATATAAGGCAATTTCATATTAATTATTCATCAATGAAACTAACAATCTAGAGACTCAATATATAATCCTTTCAACCATCCAATTAGATAGATAGTGTAGTGCTATTTATTCAACACCGACAGCGACCCCGCCTTTGCCGTAACGGTAATCTGGGACGAAGGGGATTTTCCGGTTTCGCCGTTGGCCTTGATGGTGCCGTATTTGGGGTTGATGGTCTCCTTTTTCAGTACATTGCTGATGCCTGGGGCGATGTTGAGGATGGTTTTGGTGTCGTAGATCAGGTCAACGGAACACGAGGCCTGGGGACTGATGCCCAGCAATACATCGGTGTACTCCGATTTGATATAAACCGTAACGAAGTTTTTCGCGATGCTGTTGAATTTCAGTTCGCCGTACTTGGCACTCAGCGAACAGACGGTGATCAGCTCATTCACGCGGATGCGCGAGAAGGAGGCATCACCGCTGAAGGAGGTACACGATTTCAGCGTCAGTTTGTCGCGCACCGATTCAATGTCGATGGAAGCCGCTTCATCAATGTCGAGCGTGGAGGAACGGCTGATCAGGTTCAGTTTGCTCACTTTCTGCAGGTACAGGTCGGAATAGTTGATGTTGAGCTGCGCATCGCCCACCTGCTGCAGGCTGGCCGAGCCGAATTCAAGGTTGAGTTTCAGATTGGCGTTGAAATCCCTGGCCTGCAGGTCGCCGTTCGAGAGGGTGATGTCGGTGTTGGCATTCCGGGTGTCGAGGTAGATGTTCCCGAACTTGTTCTCAATCTTCAGCGGATTGTCCGACGGCATATACACCGTGTAGTGAATCTGCAGGTTGTTGCTGGTGTTGACCACCTTGCCGACGGTGGAAACCACATCTTTCCAGAAAGTGGCGCTGTTGTCGTTGAACACCGTGCGGGCACTGATGAACCCTGCCGTGGCAATCATCTCACAGTCGATGGACGAGAGGATCTTAACCACCTTGGCGGCCTGTTTCGACTGGGCCGACAGGCTGACCTCGATCCGCACCGAATCCTTTTCCCAATGGATCACATTCACATTGCCGTATTTGTTGGAAACCTGCACGATGGTGCCGGGCTTTACCCTGAAACTTTTGCTCTGCTCGCGCTTTTCAGAATAGGTCTGCGCCTGCAGCATCTGAGGTATGCTGACTGCCATCACCAGAATTACCACGATTGGCAGAATGCTTCTTTTGCTTTTCATAATTCAATTGTCATCATTAGAAATAAACTATAATTCCGTCTTGCCGGGTTCCTGATCCCTTTCCGGTCCTCCCGTGCTTTTCATCTCGGTCAGCATCTGATCCAGGATCTCCAGCTTCACCCGGTACGAAAGGATGATGGCTTCGATCACCTTTTCGTCGGCATTGCTCTCGGCAAGGTCATTCTTCAGGGCCGCTTTCTTCTTATCCATTTCGCTGAACTCCCTTTTCAGGTCCTCGATGATCTCGGGGTGTTGCCGGGTATAGGCTGCCAGTTCGGCCTGCCGGCTGCTGATCTGGGTGGCATAGAAGGCCTCGGCATCCGAAAGCTCGTTCAGGGCAGGATTCGATGAAGAATCGCCGGTAACAGCATAGTTCCCGGCCTGCTTCCGCTGATCGTTGAAATCGTTGAGCATCCAGGCAGAAGCGAAGATGAGCACCGCCGCGGCGACTTTCCAGGCATAAGGCCACAGTCTCCTGACGGCTGACTTCCGGGCAACCGGCAATTCCTTATCAATGGCGTCCCAGGCCATCACCGGCGGTTCAAGGGCATCGAACCCTCCGGCGTGATCCTGAACAAATTGTTCCAGTTTGTCTTTTTTCATCTCTTTTCTCCTCAGGCAACAAATCCGGGCATAGCCAGCAGCTTTTCCTTCACCATCTGACGGGCCCGCATAAACTGCGTTTTTGAAGTTGATTCCGATATTTTCAATATTTCCGCGATTTCAGTGTGGTCGTAGCCTTCGATCAGGTAGAGCGAGAAGATCACCCTGGCGCCTTCGGGCAGCAGCTCCATCGCTTTTTTCACCCTTTCAACGCTCAGTCTGAGTTCTTCTTCGTCGGGTCCCTCCTTCTCATCGGCAATACCCAGTGTTTCCGGTATTTCGTCGTTCACCCACTCAATCCGCCTTTTCTCCAGCTCATTGATGCAGCGGTTCACCATGATCCGCTTGAGCCAGGCGCCGAAGGTGGATTCAGCCCGGAACGATTCCAGTCTCCGGAAGGCTTCCACGAAACCCTCCTGCAACATATCCTTTGCCTCCTCGCTGTTGCCCATCATGCGCACACAGATGTTGTACATGGCTTTGGCGAAAGCCTGGTACAGCTCATTGTAAGCCTTGCGGTTTCCGGCTTTGCAAGCCTCAACCAGGTGCAGGTGTATGTCTTTTTGCGGGTAATTCAAACGCCGTTCCGGATTGTAGTTGATTTAATGACAGCTCAGATTCCAAAAGGTTGGAACCGGAGGAATAAAAATAGGAAATTCGGGGGTTGGTTTGACGTTGGGGGTTGGATGTTAGGCGATGGACGTTAGGCGTTCGAAGAGTTCAATGCGCTGCGCGCGTTCAATCGCTTCGCGGTTCCATAGCCTTCGGCTGCTTGCCCGCCAGTTTGCATGTAGTATTCAGGAAGGATTGACTAAACATTTTCTATGATTTGGATTTAGGATGTCGGTCAGGCGGGTTTAAGGGTTCAATGGCTTCACCGTTCCATGCGCTTCGCGCGTTCAAGAGGTTCAATGGTGCAATTGTCTTCGGCTATATTTCAAATCAGAACTTTCCGGAAAGCAGGCAGAGCCTGCTTTGATAAGAGAGACGGAGGCAGAGCCTCCGCCTACCCCGAACGTGGGGCGATAAAAACAATGTTACAGTAAAAACGCACAACCTGAAAATTTCATTCTTTTCCGTACATGCTAAAGTACTTTAACCGTTATATATCAATACTTTAAACAACAGTTACCAATCGGCTTTTAACCATTGATCTTTCCTGCTATTGACCAAAAGTCAGGACCAAAAGTCATTATAATGACCAATATTGCGATTTCCGACACTAAAACAAAAATTTACCGTTTGAACCCTGGATGGATTCAATGAATCCCGGCAGGCCAGTTTTAACTGGGGTATGCTGAAAAACCCGGTAATTTGTGGATTGACCTCAGAGAGGTCAAATGTTTATAAAAAAAGATGATGATTCAGATATCTGACCCCGGCTGGGGTCGCATGTTTATCGTCTTGTTTAATTTTCTATCCCGAAACTTCGATATTTCATGGGGCCTCCGCCTACCGCGAACGTGGGGGTCAATGCGTTGCGGGCTTTCGGGGTTGGGCGTTGAGCGTTCAGACGTGCGCGTTCAAGTGGTTCAATGGTGCAATTGTTTTCGGTTATATTTCAAATCAGAACTTTCCGGAAAGCAGGCAGAGCCTCCGCCTACCCCGAACGTAGTAATCTCTGCGACCTTTGCGGTTCCTTTGTGCTCTTTGCGGTTAAATTTAACCTTATAAAGATCCTAATCCTTCACACATCTGACAGAAAAGCCGGCCTCCTTAAACCAGATGTAGGGTGTGATGGTTTCACCCGGCTGTATCGACATGGAGCGGTACCATGCAGTCATCTCATTAACATCTTCTGTAGCACTCCACCAATATCCCCAATAACCCAATTGGATGAAATATACTCCGAATCTTGCTCCCCCCGGCAGTGCCGTAAAGCCGCAGCTGTTGAGCGACGCTTCATTAGATTCAGTCCAATGCGTTCCACCTGTTTCTTTCAGTTTCATAACCGCCAGGCTATCGCCACCCAGATAAGAAACCAGGGTAGACCATTCATCATTGGAAGGCACATGCCAGCCCGCAGGGGCGATTTCACGGCTATCGGAAACCGCATACCAGTTGTACAACCTGCCGTAAGTGGCAATCATCTGAAAAGATTTATAATTGTTATGATTGCAGTAAGCACCGGTTTTTAAACCATCCCATGCAATACTATCGGTTACTTCGGGTATGGAATCGCCATTCCGGTACCTGGTCGTCCTCAGGTTTTCGGCCATCCATGTCTGCGTGCCGATCACAATGGTCTTATAGGTATTGCCATCCTGATCGGTTACTGTACCGTAATCCAGCGAAGAGTTAAAGATCGCAGTGGTTTTACCGTTGGTCGGATTCACGGGTTTAGGGTCATCTTTTTTGCAATTGGTGGTAATAAGGATGGCAAATCCTGACACCACAAATAAAACAAACCAAATCCCCTTTTCTGCTTTCATGTTTTTTTTTAAGTGATCTGTACTGATTAACCCGGACTGCATTTGCTTTCAGTGGGCGCAACCTGCTCAAGTACTTATAATCCTGCCTCCGGCAGGTATGTAAATAACCTATATTTTCCTGCCGATTTCATACCATATGTATCGTTTAAAATGCCGGAAAACCTATTGTTACACTATACAAACTTAACACTTTCTTGTCACCATTCCTTTCTGGCAATGGTTAATTCATTTTATATCTTCACCTGAAGGATTTATTTGCACACATAATGCTAAAGTCGGGTTAAACTCCGAACATGTAGAAAATATAACATCGCACTACTGCTTTTTGTGTATTATACACAGGAAGGCCCCTCTGCCGCTATCGGTTTGGCGCATGGCGAAGAAGCGGATTTCGAAGCACTGAATTGTCTGCCTGCTCTGAACTTGATACGAAGCACAAAGCTTCTTTTAAGCACTGAACCCACTTTTTTTGCCAAACACCTGTTAGCAGCTGTAAATATTCACTTAGAATGTGATTTTAATCTTCGGCACTACTTTTTTTAGTTCCTTTTTGACATTGTTATTTGCTCGTTCAATTTCGTTACTAACGTTGCGAATAATTTTTACTGCTTCGTGATTTTCTCCTGTGCCATTCTTAATATCATTAACTGTATTATTCCATGTTTTAGTCAAATCATTATTAGGCCCAAACTCAATATTCAAAGCTTGACCAATTGCAGCTAATCCTTTTATGATATCGTTATTTTTTCCAAAACAGCCATTTTGTCCGCCAACACCATAGGTTAGGCATTTATCAAGTTCCCTAGATAACAATTGTCCTCCAGCACATCCAGCAAATGTATATGGTTCACCACCTGATGCTATAGCACATTCCAATATTATCTGTGTCTCTGGGTTTAGATTTAGATTTTGAACTCCATAACAAACTGCGGTATTCATGAAGCTTACTTGGCCTGTTCTGCTCTGTTGTTCTATACATGAGATTAACTTAGCCAACTGTGGGTCTGAATTTGTACCTGCTAAACAAAGTGCGTATTTGCTGTAATCAGTACCATATGCGTTATAGCATTCCAAAAGCTTTTGAGATATTTGTTTTTCTCTATTACCTCCCAAAATGCCAATCATACACATTGTTTGTTCCACTGAATTTTGAGAGTTCTTTACACAATTTAAAATTTCCAACTCCTTATCTCCTGCTAAATTCTGTATCATGCAATTGCCAAACTTGTCTCTATTCAAAGTGCCATCAATATTTAAGGATTGTTGGTAACATTCAAGCGCCTTTTGTTCGCTTGTAATCATGACGTTTCCATAAGGTTTATTGACATCAACTATTTGGTTGGGCAAAGGGTGAAAACCATTTGCAGTTTCAACACCTACATTTTTATTATATTGTGGTGGTTGATAAATTCTAGCATATGGATTTAAGGGTTGTGGACATTGACAGTATCCAACAATATTTGCTCCATTGATTCTGTCAACTTGTACCAATTGATTATTCCAATCAATAAAAAATGCATTGAAATTCGGAGTAGTTGATGGAAGCATTAAGTACATATAACCAGAAGGGTCTCTAACTGTCTGACCTCTATTTGCAGGATTTCCATCTTGAATAACAAAACCATTATCATATAAGATAAATGATTGATTTCTAACTTGGTCAAAAATTCTACCCACAGGTTGTTGAGCATATACACTACTGCTAAACAAGATAAAAAGGGTGAAAATGAGAATACTTGTTGTTTTGCTAATTGTTAACATAAATGCTACTTTTTATTTGAAGGTTAGTGATATTGTTTTGTTAGGTGAGCTTTGAGGCGTACTTGTACCATAAAACGCTTTTTTTAATTCTGTATATGCAATAGAACTATTTTGAATACTACAGTTATTAATGTCAGCATTTGAGCCAACCAATACACACCCCTTTATTTCTCTGGTATAATTTCCTAAATGAATTTGTACCTCTGTTCTGTTGGGTACTTTCTCAAGTTGAATCCTCCATCCATCTTTTTTGTCATATCGTAGTATGCCAGAATAAGTTCCGATGGGAATACAGCTTAAATTATTCAAATTATCTTTCCACGGCAATTCTAATGTGTAACAGAGAACCTTGCCGTCAGCAATAAGATAGCCCATAGTACAATTGTCAGCTGAAATTTTCCTTTCAATTGTAAGTTCAAACTTCTCTTGTGAAAAAGAAATTAATGATAGACAGAGCAATATTAGTGTCGTTAAAAATGTTAATTTCATAATTTCTAAAGTATTTATGGTCTGTGTTATTTTACTAGCTGCTAACTAGAAAATATCATCAATAATTTACCATATTTAATCAACCTGCCCTAAATTCCTTTAGCCATTTTGAAGTTACGCTTAAGTGCAAAATTCTTCTTTAAACAAGTTTGTGTCTGAACAACCTTAGTGTTGTGATATTCTTTAGAATAAAAGGACTGTTGTATGATTCCAAATGGTATTGGCTTCGAGCCAGATTCAGGTTTGATATTTAGCTATATCAGATATTTATAAGGAATTGGAAGTATGAATAAAAACCCGGATCGACATATAAACCTTTAGAAACAATTCAAGTTCATCCGGCTGTTGTTAAAGATTTGTTAATCCGGGTCATTTATATGGCGGGAATGCGCAGTGGTTTGAACCATTTCAGCATATCTATGTTTAATGATAAAATCCAAACGTTAAACGATGAAAAAGCTATACACCAATTTCTCAGGATTATTCAAAAACTTAGCTGCAGGTATACTGCTGCTCACAGGCCTGGCACCCATCGGCGGGCAGGCACAGTCCATCACCCTGCTGGCCCCGAACGGCGGTGAGGCCTGGAATGGCGGAACCTATGAAGAGGTCAGCTGGACAGGACAAGCCCTTGGCAGTATTTTGAGGCTTGAAATATCAAATGACGGCGGAAATGAATGGTTTTACTTTGGTGAACTTTCATCCGCACCTGGCGGAGGCATAGCCCCGGTCTTTGTGCCCAATATTAATACTACAAACGCCCTGCTGAGAATTACCGACTTCTTCAATCCCGCGGTAAGCGACATCAGCGATGCACCATTTTCCATTTCCTTTTCACCCATCAATATATATCAGCCGGCTACCGGATCTTTTGTTTTCGCCAATGTACCCACCTATGTGAACTGGCTCGTCAATGACCCGGACATCACCCTGATCAACGCGGAAATATCGACCGACGGCGGACTTACCTATGTTCCTGTAGCACAGAACATCAACGCGCTCACGGGGTTTACTTACCTTACCCTTTCAGACACAGCAACCGAAACATGTATTCTCAGGCTTTCCAATGCCGCGGATCCGTCCGAATTTTCCGAGAGCACTCCTTTTACCATCAGCACAGTACCTGTTTATAACCTGACCTCCCCTGCCGGCGGAGAAATTGTGAATGTTTACAGCCCGCTGACCATCAGCTGGACCGTTGAAAATTCCTTTTCTGACGATTGTAATCTGGAGTATTCGACAGACAATGGCGAAACCTGGACATTTCTCAATAATGCCACAAGCACCGGAACATTCGGAAGTTACGTGTGGACCACCCCCAACCTCAATTCGGAAACATGCCTGATCCGCATCAGTGATATTTATTCACAAACATCAAAAGACACCTCAGGGGTATTCACCATCATGCCCTTTCCTGAAATTCAACCCTGCATGGTTACGGTCGACAGCCTGACCAACCACAACATCATTGTATGGGAGAAGCCCAACCCCGGCCTTATTACCGATTTCCTTGTTTACAGGGAAACAACCCAGGCCAATGTTTATGAGGTCATCGATACGGTTGGTTACAGCGAGGAACCTGTGGTCACCGACTTTGATTCCAACCCGTCCGTTCGTCCCTACCGTTATAAAATCGGATTTACAGACAACGAAAACACGCTATTCCCCGCCGGTGATTACCACCAGACCATTCACCTGACCATCAGCCAGGGCGTCAGCGGCAACTGGAACCTGATCTGGACGCCTTACACCGGATTTGACTATTCATCCTATAACATTCTGCGCAATACCGGATCGGGCAGCTATGAGCAGATTGCCACCATTTCATCCAGCTTCAATTCATACACCGATTTTGAAGCACCATCGGGAGAAGTTTCCTACATCGTGGCCATCGACCGTCCGGGTGCATGCAATACCGGCTCCCGAAGCAACAACTATTCGGATGTCCGTTCCAATGTAGCCTCACTGAGCCCGGTTGGCGTTGCGGGTAACACGGATGTTGATTTCAGCATTTACCCCGTCCCTGCCAACGACCGGATCAACATTCAGTTCGGTGACAACGTAAAAGGAAATATCCTTCTGACCATTACCGATGTTACCGGCCGGATCATTTATTCAGCGGACTACAGCGGTGTACTTCCGGGACAGGTGCATACTGTCAGCACTTCGGAATATAAGGAAGGCATCTATTTACTGAATTTAATTTCGGAGGACAGCCGGAGCACAAAGAAAATCGTGGTCAGGCATTAATTACCTGCATGAATCTGGTCTGCACGCTGCAGGTCGGATCGACAGAAAATTAACGGAGAATTCAGGTAAGTCCCTGACTCTCCGTTTTTTTATGTTTATCAATTGATTGGCATTTCGCCTCAATTCACCGGGTAAGAAATCATGACGCTGTTATGGCCAATGATCTGATTGCATGAACTTTAGCCTGCCAAAGGATTTACAGGCCCGAAACAAATTGCAGAGAAAAAGATATCCCCTTGGTTTGAACAAAGCAACCTGATCTTCATTTATTAATAATACAGGAACTTGCTTTGAACTTTTTGGCAGATATTTTTGTTTAAAGTTATAATCGAAACATAAAACAATGAAACAGAACTACAACACCATAGCGCAACATCTGAAATCCTTGATTTTCGGGATGTTTATTTTCTCAGCCATGATTGGCTCCCCGGTCGCAGCCCAGACAATTACCCTTCAAACCCCGAACGGCGGAGAAGTATGGAATGCCGGTAGCGTAGAAGTGATCAGCTGGTCGGGGCAAAACCTTTCCGGTATTATCCGGATTGAATTTTCACAGGACGGCGGAAACAGCTGGCTTTACAGCGGCGAGGTTCCAACGGCTCCCGGCGGAGGCAATGTCAGCCTGGGCGTGCCCTATTTTCTCACCGAGAATGCTTTGCTCAGGGTTTACGATGTTTCACAACCTGAAGTCACAGACCTGAGCGATGCTCCTTTTACCGTCCTGATTCCGGCAATCTTCATCTGGGAACCATCCGGTAATTCAGCAGTTTTTACCAACAGTGCGGCACAGGTATACTGGATTCTGAATGTTCCTGATATAACCCTTATCAATGCTGAAATTTCGACCGATAACGGGCAGACCTTTACGCCTGTTGCGCAGAACCTGAATGCTCAGATGAGTTATACATACATTGAATTATCAGACATACCTGCCGACTCCTGTATCCTGAAGCTTTACAATGCGGAAGACCCTTCCGAATATGGACTGAGCAACGTGTTTACGATCAGCCCGCTGCCCGTTTATACCCTGACTTCACCGGCAGGCGGAGAAATCGTGAATACCTTCAGCCCTTTCACCATCACCTGGGATGTTGAAAATCCTTATACAGCTTATAATTACCTGGAATTCTCAGCAGATAACGGTGTAACCTGGGAAGTGATTGCCAATGGCAGCAGCCAGGGGAATTCAGGGAGTGTTGAGTGGATCACCCCCAATGTGGATTCTGAGGAATGCCTGATCCGGATCACCGATTCTTACGCATATACATCCAGTGATACCAGTGAAGCCTTCACAATTCTGGCTTACCCTGAAACACCGGTTTGCATGGTAACGGTAGACAGCCTGACCAACCAGAATGTGATCATATGGGAAAAGCCTGTTTCGGACCTTATCGCCGATTTCCTGGTTTACAAAGAAACGGATGAAGCCAATGTATATGAGGTCATCGACACGGTCAGCTATGAAGAGGCACCCATTGTCAGTGACTTTGGCTCCAACCCGGCCATGAGACCTTACCGTTATAAAATCGGGTTCAGGGATAGTGAAAACCGGGTATTTCCTGCGGGTGACTACCACCAGACCATCCACCTGACCATCAACCAGGGCGTTAACGGCAACTGGAACCTGATCTGGACACCTTACACGGGAATCGACTATACATCGTATAAAATTATGCGTAAATCGGGCGATGGTGCTTTTGAACAGATCGCCACCGTTTCGGCAAGTTTCAGCTCGTTTACCGATTTCGATGCCCCTGCAGGCGACATCGCCTATATGGTTAAAATCGTGAATCCTGAAGGTTGCAGCACCGGTCTCCGCAATGCGGTATATACCGATATTAACTCAAATCAGGCATCGGCAAATCTTGTTTCGGTAGGTGGTATCGGTAAAACTGACTTCAGCATTTATCCTGTTCCTGCCAATGATCAGATCAACATTCAGTTTGGTGACAATATAAAAGGAAATATCAAACTAACCATCACCGATGTAACGGGCAGGGTCATTTATTCAGAAGAATACAGTGATGTTCGCCAGGGACAGGTGAAAACAGTGGATAGTTCGGACTTAAATGAAGGCTTGTATCTGTTGAATGTAATTTCATCCGGCAACAGGATTACAAAGAAAATTTTGGTAAGGCATTAAATATCGACCGGTATCCGATCGGCTTTCAGCAGGTGGGATTAATTGGTTCACAAACGGAGAATCCCGGCAATGCCGGGATTCTCCGTTTTATGTTAAAAATCTCAAACCCGGACTAGAAGCCTTATTCCGTTAACTTAAATCCGGGTCAAATGAAACAATGTTTTTCATATCAGATTCAGTAAACAACACCTTGATTAACGTAAACTCGATAAATTAGTGAATGATTTACAATAACTTAAATATTTTGAAACAATTCTAGAGTCATATTTGGTGTTTTAGTGTCCCGATTGTTATACCGCCACAGGCGGTCAGGCGGGATGGTGGCAGAAAAAAATTTGCCACAAATTCTGACTGCCATTTTACCCGCCAAAGGTGGGCAGGCGGGAGCACCTAATTTCAAAATTTCACCAAAGACATGTTCTTAATGTATTGATTATCTTTAGCTTAATATTGATGAAATTAATCGAACTCACGTTATTTACCGGTTTTCATTGCCTTAACAATGATCAGCGAGGCATCGTCAGAAAAACGTTTGTATTCATTCGTTTCGCATCCGTACAGGGCAATTTTCCCGTTACTGTCGCTGTGAACGCCCCAGCCATATCTTTTGGTCAAAGGGGATGCCCTGAAACAGGGTTGCCCTTTTGAAAAGAATTGTGCCCTGGCTTCGGCATACTCACCTTCGGTTAATTCATTTCTGTCGGCGTAAACCTGAAAAAATACATCGTCAGAAGTATACCTGTAAGGATTCCGGGAGATCATTTCAAACTGCATTCCGGCAACCGTTCGCATATCGCCTTTGGCCGGCGGCATCTCGCCTGCCATTGCCGGGCAGTCATCAGCAATCAGGATAAAAGTGTTCTTATAATTGGTACTGTGAATTTTCATTTCATTCTTGTTTAGGTTTACAATAAATCCATGGCTGGCAATGACTTCCTTCTTGATAAAACACGCCGGGTTTGCCAGGAAAAACTGAGGGACTATTTACTCACAATAATACTGAGTACGAATTAAACCCTCTGCCGGAACTCACCTCAGCAGGTCGAAATGAGCCCAATCGGCCTATTGTGTGTTTTTTACCAGTCTGAATATCTCATTCCATGAGGGTTCATTCCCACTCATCAGGACAGAGACCCGGAATATTTTTGCAGCAAGTTTCCGGAGCAGGTAAAAGGTCAGCATCAACAGGACAAAAGAACCGGCCGGCTGCCATAACCCTACCTCAGTGACAGCCCACCGCATCGGCATGGCGGTAGCCGAAGTCAGGGGAAACCAAGAAAGAAAAACAGCAAGGCGGCTGTCGGGATCACGGGTAACCAGAAATGAAGCGATGACAAACAGCAGAGGCAACATCATGAGAGCGCTTTTGCCTGAATTGTTGGGGTCGGTAATCACCGAAGCAATGGCGGCCAGCAGGGCATTCCAGATCAGGATACCGGTAAGGGCAAAAGGGATGAACAATAAAATAGATGGCAGGTGCAGATAGACAGTAATGTTAGAGACCGGCACACCGGTAAACTGAAAAAACAACACACCGCCGATGATGCCCAACACCGAATAGGTTAACATGGATGACAATCCGGTTAAGGTGATTCCGAAAATCTTGCCATCCATCCACACCTGAGGGCTGATGGCCGATACAATCTGTTCGGTTATTTTCAATTGTTTTTCACCTGTAATGGCTGTAAACTGGTAGGCGAAGCTCAGAAATACCGCCAGAATCATCAGACCGGCAAAGAAAAAAGCAAGGATAATCCTGCTGTTTGAGTTGTCGGCATATATAAACGACTCTTTAACCGGGGCAGGTGAAAGAACTACTGACAAATCGGCCTCACTCAATCCCTTCACCTGCATCATGCGCGTTTTGTGATGGTCATCGAGTGCTGTTTTCAGCTTTTTCAGAACCCTGATTTTCTTGTAGGCATGAATAATAAAGGTATTGCCTTCCTCCACCAGCAAAATGCCCTCCTTTTCTTTCGTGATTCGACCAAGCACCAACGTTATTTGTGCTTCGGGGATCATCACCGTTTTAAAATCAACTGAAAGCCGGCTAACCAGAGCACTGTCGGTCTGTTGAAGCACGGTTAACAAAGGTTTTTCACCCGAATCGGAAAAAGCAAACCGGCCCGCGACAAAAAAAATCACGGACATCAAAAGCATGATCACTATCCCCATGGCTTCATTCTTTGGCTTGAAAAACCGCCTGAATTCCCATCGGGTGACTGTCACAACCTGATTTATATATTTCATTGGTGCGTTTTTACAAGTTTCAGAAAAATTTCGTGCAAACCGGGCTTATGGCTGCTGATGTTGCTGATGCCTTCGATGGCGGAAAGTTCCGACAAGGCCCTGTTCAGGTCGGTTTCTGTGCTGAATGTCAGCCCTACAGTACACTCATCCAGGGCATTTACCTGCTCTACGCCGGGAAGCTGAAGAAATGCACTTTCGTTTACCGGCGACCTGAACTGCAGATCGATGATGTGATTCTTTCCGAATGCATCATAAATACCCGACAATGAGCCATTGTACACCTCCCTGCCCTGATTGATCAGAAAAATTTTATCGGCGATCTTTTCAACCAGTGACATCTGGTGGGCACTCAGCAGGATGGTGGTTCCCTGTTTGTTGATCTCCCTGATGTATTCAATAAATTTTTCCTGGTTCAGCGGATCGAGGCCCGAAAAAGGCTCATCGAGAATCGCGAAAGCTGGTTTATGCAGGATAGAAGCAACGAACTGTATTTTCTGCTGGTTGCCCTTCGACAAAGCCTGGAGTTTCTCTTTTGCCCTGTCGGCAAGTTCAAGCCGTTCGAGCCATTCCATTGCCGCTGTCTTTGCATAGGCAGGGTTCATGCCCCTGATGGAAGCCAGGTAAACCAACGACCGGATGATCGGGATATCGGTGTAGAGCCCTCGCTCCTCGGGCAGGTAACCAATGAATTCAGCCGGCGGCAATTCACTCTTGTTCCCGTTGAGGTTCCATTCTGTTTGCCCGCTGTCGGCTTTGATAATATCGAGTAAAATGCGCAGTGTGGAGGTTTTTCCGGCGCCGTTGGGCCCCAGAAACGCAAAAATATCGCCCTGCTCCAGCGAGAAGGAAACATTGTTCACTGCCTGCAGGTTCACAAAACGTTTGTTTAATGAACTTACCTTTAAAACTGTTTTTCCCATTGTTTTTCCATAGAGTGTTCCCCACCGGCCGGGTGCCAGTGCATAAGTCCTGCCATCGGGTTCGCTGATCAGGAATTCAAAAATATAACATTCAGTGTTAAATTTTTGTTGGTTTCAGGAATGACATCAGAAATGTGGCAACAATCCTTAATGGGACAAATTAAACATCCTACCATTCAGAAAGTTAGTCATAATAATCGCCCATTATCTGATTTTTATGATCTGCTTTATCATCACTTTATCGAAACCGTAGATGTGACAGAAATAAACACCAGACGGCAGGTGGCTGATGTCAAATTCATGATTATCAGCGAAGTAGCCATCCTTCATGGGCATGGCAACCTCCCGGCCATATTGGTCGAACAGCTCCATTTTAAACCGGCTGTTGCCAATATCAGCTGACCGGATCCTGAATTTACCGGAGGTAGGATTGGGAAACAAACTCCTGTTTTCTTCTATCTCCTGATGATTGTCACCAAGGTAGCCTGCGGGACTGAAATCAACGGAAACCAGCCCGGTTGAATCGGAACCATCGCGGATGTCATACTGCATGATCTCTGTCGGATCTGAATGATCCCAGACATTAAACCGGGCAAAGACTATAGGGTGCTGTTCATTGATGGTCTCTATGTACAAGTCATAATTCCCGTTGCCGGTAATTACATTCAGACCCGGACAGGTGTCCTGCCCGCCACCCAGATCAATCGGGACCCGGGTTATCAGGATTCCTGAACCGGCATTGTCTTTAACGGTATTGTTGAATATCGGACCTTTTAATCCGTCGAGTATCATACCGTCGCCATAACAGTTTTTAATTGAATTATGATGTACCACTTCAGCACCCATGCTGTAAAAACCGGTATAAGCACTTTCAATTTCATTGCGGGCGAATTGTATTGTACCAGCTTTACTGAAATATCCGTGCTGCCCACCACTGATTTTGTTCCCGGTTACTTCTCCCCGACCGGAATAATTGAAAATGCCTGTTGTACCTTCAACAGGATCGGGGTTTGGTATCTGAACCTCGTCAAGTGTAATGGTATTATTGATAATATTCAAAGGTGCTCCTGCACTCGAACGGATTCCCGAAACATGGCCGGTGCAGGTGATGATATTGTTGAGGATGGTCGCTGAACGCGACTTTACCATGATACCGGCTTTATAATCTTCATCGGTAAAAGCCGGTGAGTTTTCATCGGCTGTAATGGTATTGTTTTCGATAAACTCGTCTTCGATGCCGTACTGATTGCCTCCGCTTCTGTCGTCAATCGTTCCATTGTATATCCTGTTGTTTGAAATGGTGGTATGGTTGGATGCCGATTTGTCAAAAATTCCATAGCTGACCTCGTTGTCATCAATCAGGTATGTGTATCCACCTCCGGACTTAAGGTAAACATACCCGCAGGAATTATTCAATACACTGATTTCCGAGACCCCTGCACCCTGCTGGAATTCAATGACACCCTCACTTCCAAGATCATTGTTTTCGACAAGGAAACCAAAATTGGGTCCCGGGGTGGTATCATTTAAAGGAATTCCTGCCCCAAAGGCCGGACTGATCAGCGTTGTGGCACAGTTCCTGATAATATTCCTGTCGTTGAAAGGTCCGGCATGGGTTGCCCTTATGAAATAAATTTCATCGAATTTCAGGTTCTCGAGTTTAACTGACAGATTACTGACCTCCTGATCGACAACAATCCCCATAATAATTGTGTTATCGCGACTTTCGCCCAAAAGACTGACACCCGCCTTCAACAGCAGGGTGTGATCGTTGCCCGACCATGAATCATCGGGAAGGTAGGTGCCGTTTTTTATACTGACAATAGCCCCGGGAACTGCAGCGTTCAATCCTTCTTTTATGGTATTAAAGGGATGCTGAGCACTGCCGTCTTCAATCCCTGTAACATTGGCCGCATCAACAAAAATCACCTGCGCCCGTGTATCCGGTATAAAGCAGATCACAAAAGCCAGAAGAAGGAGTACTTTTTTCATGGTTGCCATTTTTTAAAAGCGTACAATCGGTTTCATTGATTTTCCCATTTTAGCATTTTCCTAAGTGTTTCTTAGTATCCTTAGTGACTTGGTGGTAATTCTTATACCCAGTCCGTATTTTTCACCACTAAGACACTGAGAGCACAAAGGATCACTAAGATTATTCCTTTCAGACATTTTTTCTATGTGCTTCTATGTGCCTATCCCGATAAGCCGGGACAAGTTGTGTCAAATTTTCATAACTTAACAATTTTCTTCACAATTGTTTGATTATCAAGAGAAATCCGGATGATGTAGATGCCGGCAGGCAGGTGGCTGATGTCGGGTTCCAGGTTACAGGTTCCTGGTTCCTGGTTTCGCATTTCGACGACTTTTCCGTAAACATCAACCAACTCAGTACTTTCAAACTCAACATTACGCTTTGAACTTTGAACCTTGAAATGTCCTGTGGTTGGGTTAGGCCACACCAGGAGATCAGATTCCGTATTTTCGGCAATACTATTCGAAAAAATATACGAGAAATGATCCAGCCGCTGATTTACCCAGGTTTGATTTTCCCAATCCTGATAAAGGGTCTGAATCATGTTCTGAAACTCATCAAATGTATTCGTCCCGATGTTGAAATAGTACCACTCCAAACCGTCCCACAGGTAATACGTCCTACAAACCAGTTGGGATGATCCGGAAAATTCAAAGGTATACCTCTCATAATTTATCCAGTCGGATTCTCCCCAGTTTTGCTTGATATGCTCCGTTTTATTGCCGTACTCATCATACGAATTCTTGTACTGATTAACATTTACCCATGCACTGCCGTCCCAATACTTATTGGTTTCCTGTGTTTGCCGGTTCTGGTCATCATACAGGTAAAGGATCCTGAACTCATCCACCCATCCGCTTCCGTCCCATTGCTGAGACAGGGATTCGATGAGGTTGTTTTTTTCATCATACAGCCCGGTGTACCTGCTGTTGTTATTCCAGACGATGCCATCCCCGCTGGTGAAGTAGAAAGATTCAACCATGTTGTCCGAACCATCATAGGAATAGGTCATTTTGAACTTCGGGATCAATGAGCCGCCGGAATATGCCCTGATCAGCCATTCGATCACATTCTGATGGTCATCGTATATATAATCTTTTTGTATGATAAGCAACCAGTCAGACAATGATGAAGACCAGGTATAATCACACTTTGTGAGAACATTTCCATTGACATTGTATGTGTATGTCTCTTTGTCATCGTTGATCCAGAGGATTTCTTCCCATTTTTGACAGATGATCTCCGCAGGCCGGTTGCCCGCATCATAGGAATAGGTGTAAAGGGACTGGTTGAGCCATTGCTGATCCGCCCAATCCTGCTCGGTAGCAGTCGCTAAGTTATTGTTACCATCATAGGTATAAGCGTATCTCCAGGCGTTTTGCCATGCCTCGTTTACCCAGTTGGTGATGATCCATTCACTCAGCAGGGATTGGCCATTCATTGAATTTCCTACAGATTCAATTTGCTGACCAAATGCAAAACGAAAAATGCAAAACGAAAAATGCAGAATGATGAGGAGCTTTTTCATGGCTTTCACTTTTACCGTGTAAATTATACAGTACCTGAACAACTAACTTAACAATGCCGGTTATCCGACAACGCAATCACCATAAGCATTCATAACTCCCCTGCAAACGCATTCATCCTGGGTCAGCAGGTTCCTAATCCTTCACGCAACGCACTGAAAACCCATGTTCCTTGATGCTCAGACCCTTGTAAACCCCCGTTCCGTTATGCGTCATCAGTATGTAGGAAGCCTGGGCAGTGTCTGATTCCGTCCTGGTCCACCAGGTTCCGAAGTTTTCAAGTCCATCAAAAAGTCCGCCGGTGAGACAGCAACCTCCGGGAAGGGCGGTAAATCCATGTTCGTCGGTTATATCATCGTTGATAACACCCCAATGTTCAGTACCGCTTTCCTTCAGTTTGTTACCGGCCATATCCGCCCCTCCTGCATATTCGGCCAGCTGCATCCATTCGGCTTCCGTGGGCAGGTGCCAACCCGAAGGACAGGCAATTTTTGCAGCCTCCCAATTGTACAGGGCACCGTAAGTATCGAAATAGTCAGAAGCCCTGGCTTCTGCCAGATCGTTTCCTTCGTAAGCCAGCACATAATACAGCGGAATCGTCGGCGAACCTGAGTCGGGCCCAGTCACGAAGGGCAGGTACCGCAGATTTTCGGCCATCCAGACCTGATCGCCGATTTTCACGGTTTTATAGGTTTCACCATCCCTAGGATCGGTATAGCTTTCAAAATTAATGTTGTTTTCGCCCCCGTCATCTTTTCCGCAACCACCGGTAAAAGCCAGAAAAACTACCATGATCAATGGCATCATCAATAAATTGTGCTTTTTCATTTCTTAAGATTAAGTGTTGATAATATTATATTTAACTGACATTCATTGCTTTATAAATTTCTTTATCAGAAGGGAGTCCCCATCGCTGATCCGGAGGAAATAGATACCCCCGGGCAGCGAACTGACATCAATTCCGATCCCAGCAGTAGGAAACGCGCCTGAAAATGCATCCATCACCTTTCTGCCGTAAGTATCCCACACCCCTGCCACAATCACTTTCCCCTGCCATCCGGCAACCGACAAGCTGCATTTGTCGTTCACTGGGTTGGGGTACAGGCGGATCTCCGTCAGTTCAGAACTACCGGTTGATGTGATCACTCCGGAATCAGCATACCACAGTCCATTTGCAATGTCACCGAAAACAACGTTATCACTGCTGACCCCCACCGTGTTGATCATATAACCACCCTGAGGCATCCCCGCAGTGATCATCCTGAAACTGCTGCTGTCGGTATGTTGCACGTAACCTCCAGCCAGGGTTGCCACATACAGGTAGTTTCCCAGGGTAGTCATATCCATGATGTTCATGCCGGGAACCAGTCCCGAAGATGCAGGTGACCAATTCAGGCCATTGTCGGTGCTGTGGTACATCAGTGTACCTGAAGCAGCGAAAAGTTCATCCCCGAGTTTTGCGAGCAGATTCACTTCGTACATCCCACTTCCATAGGGCAACCAGGTAAGTCCGTTGTCGGTGGAACGATAAAGGTAGCTTCCGGTATTTGCCAGTCCGGCCAGTATATCCGTCCCGTTTTTCAGAAAACATCTGACCGTTTGGTTTGATGCTCCTATGCTGACTGCCGACCAGTTCTGGCCGAAGTTTTCAGACCGGAAAACACCGTCGGCGGTTGATACCAGAAGGATCGTACCATCCGAAAAAAAAGCACCCGTATTGAGGCTGGTCAGTCCATTGCTGACTGCCGTCCAGTTGTAGCCCAGCATGGTAGATCGGTATATGCCGTTTGCCGTAGATGCATACAATACAATGCTGGCTCCTTCGATCGAAGAAACAATCCTGCGGATATCGGAGGTGCCTATCCCTGAAGAGGATGAAGTCCAGTCGGTAAAATTCTGTGTGCTTTGAATACCGTTGTTGGCAGTAGCCACATACCACACATTGCCATAGGTAAGAATGTCGGTAATCTGGTTTGTGACCGGCAGGGCAGACTGAGTCCACTGTGCATTGCAATTTATGGCAACAAGAAACGTAGCCAAAGTTAAAGCGAAAAGATAGCCATGCTTTTTCATCGTTGAAATACTGATTTATTATATGATTCGATTGGCAATAATTGGTTTCAATCCTTTATACACCGCACCGAAAAGCCACTGTTCTTATCCAGCCGGAACGAAGGGTAATGTTTCTTTTTCATCTCAGTTCAGATCGGTTTTATGGTTTACGGATAATTAGTTCAGGACGATTTTCTTTGTTATCAATTGATGATTTATCAGACACTTTAGGAAATATACACCCGATGGCTGATCCGACAGGTCAAGTTCGACATTTGCCTTAGCCTGATTCATGGCTGGGTTTGTTTTCACAAAAACTTCCTGTCCGGCCGCATTCATCACCTGGAAATAAAAACCTTCGTTTCCCTGATTATTCCAGCTGATTGTTGCGTAGTCCTTTATGGGATTAGGTGATACTGTGACATCATTTCCGGTATTCCCGGGTTTGTCCGGATCAGTCACTCCAAGCACCCCTCCCTGCCTGAACTCCGCCAGCCCCTGATCGGTGGCAATCCACTTGTTGCCCGAGGCATCGATCTCAATGTCTTTGGCATATTGTCCCGGCAAGCCTGAATTGGATGGGTTAAAAACCGTCCAGGTCGTGCCTTCGAGCAGCGCAACTCCTCCCCCCGTAGCAAACCAGCGTTTCGATCCCTCCATTTTGGTATTGAAGACAAAGTCGGACGGAAGGCCTGAATTTGTCGTGGTATAAATCGTCCAGTCTGTCCCGTTGAATTTTGCCAGTCCGTTCCCACTGGTTCCGATCCAGAAAAAGCTGCCATCATAAAAAAGGGAAATACAATAATCATCCGGAATGGGAGAATTTGATTTATCAAAGATGGTCCAGGTGGAACCATCAAATTTTGCCAGTCCACCGCCCCAGGTGGCTATCCATTTGTTGCCGCTGGCATCAATGGCAATGGCCCTTACTTCCTCTGCAGGTATCTGTGAATTTGAGGTATTCCAGGTAGTCCACACAGAACCGTCAAAGCTTGCCAGACCGTGCATCGTGGCCACCCACTTCAGGGTTCCTTCAAACTGCACATCATAAACCTTGTCATCGGGAATGTCGGAATGGGTCTCGTCCCAGAAATACCACTGGCTCCCGTCGAATTCTGACATTCCTCCGCTGCGTGAACCAATCCATTTGTTGTTCTGAACATCGGTAGAGATGCACAGGATGTAATCATCAAAAACGTAGGAATTGGCTGCGTTGTAGTGATTCCAGGCTGTGCCATCCCAGGTGAAAACGGCGTCATTCACAGTGCCGATCCACTTCACACCAGTGTTGTCGATGGAAAGTGACCGCACATCATTGTCGCCAAGACCTGAGTTTGTTGAATTAAATACCACCCATTCAGGGTTCTGGCCCAAAAGCCATGCCGGCACTAACAATGCGAGTACCATCAAACATTTCTTCGTGTCCATTGTGATGTGTTTTTGAGTTACTTTTTACTTTTAGTCACAGGAAAAATATGGTTTCATTCAACCGGAATCAGGCCGGTTCCATTCAACATCAGGGATCTTCTGAATCCACCTGAATTTTTATATTTTCAGCATCTTACCAACCGAAACCCTGTCGTTAAACCACCCTTTCAGGAAGTACAGGCCTGAGGGTAGCTGCGAGGCATCAACATCATACCTGTGTTCGCCTGAAGAAAGATCACAATCCATCAGGGTGCGTATCTCCTTGCCAGTAAAATCGAAAAGTTTCAGCACGACATGGGCTTTTTCTGGCTGATGCCAGCTGATGGTAGTACCCTGCGAAAAAGGGTTGGGATAGTTCCGGAGCATGACCGAATTTCCCTGTTCCGTGAAATCACCAGGGTCCTGCAATCCAACCGTTGAATTTTCGTTATAGCCGATCAGGTAAATTGTACTCAGGCTCCCGATTTCAGTGCAGCTGATAATGAGCCGGGCGGTAAAAATATCGCCTGTAGGGGTGAATTGCACCGACACATCATAGGCTTCACCGGGAGTGATGGTTTGAACTCCCCCACCCGATATCACGGCAAATGATTCTGCTCCCAAACCGGCAATGGTGGTTCCGTCAAACTGCCAGTCTGAAGCACCGGTATTCATGCAGCTCACCTGGTGTATATCGTCGTTCAGGTAAAAAAGCTGGCAATTGGCATAGTTGGCAAACCTTCCCCTGTTGATGATATCGCCCTGTACATATAGCGCCAGTGCCTCATCCTGAAGGGGTTCATTCCGGATTAAGCCATTGTTCTCCAGATTACCGAAGTTATAGAGGCTATAGGTATAGGAGCCGCCGCTATTGACCTGCGACTGCAGTGTATCTGTGACCAGCAGATCGCCATAGAATTTGTTTCCGTCATCAATCACCACCACTCCCCTGATTTCAGTATTCTCAAAGGCAGATATATTGTTAAGTATGGCATTTTTAATGATTGCTGACCTGATTTTTCCATTATAGAGGGTGCCCGGAATATTGATTTCGTGGTCGTTCATCTGAAGGGTAGTTCGCATCAGGTTGAAATTTCCTGTTATCTTAAGATCGCTTGAAGCGACAACCATGCTCACTGAATCAATGTCCGAAAAATTTGTCCTGAACATTCTCCCCGGCGCCATTTGAATATGCTGATCCTGGTTGCCGGTAAACCGGGTATAACTGTTCTCCCAGGCGCCTTGATTGTCGATATTCCCGGTAATATCCAGTGTAAGCACATCGCCATCGTTGATGTTCCGGATCAGGCCGTAATTTGTGATGTCACCCTGTACCTGAAGTGTAAAGGATGTGCTGCCTCCGCCATATTCGATGGACTGAAGTGTATCATTCACCATCACATTGCCCTGGAAAATGTTGTTATTCTCGATGGTAACCACCCCGTTGATGGTTAAATTGCCGGTACTTGTTAAGCTGCTCAGATACCCATTGTTCAGAGTGGCGTTTTCAATCATTCCATCATACAACCATCCCCAAATCGTCAGTGTATTTTCTGCCATATTTAAGTTGGCTCCATTCAGATCAAAATCATGCATGACCGTGATATCCGTTTGAGCTACAACTTCACTGTACGGGTTATGGTCATAGAAATAACTGTCGAAAAAGTGTCCGCTTTCCTGTGAAATTTCCTGTGTTTCGCTCCCGACAAGCCTTACATATTTGCAGGACCACTGACCATTGTTGGTTATGTTACCGGTGATCTGAATTTCCAGATCATCATCGTTCAGCGGTGCTCTGGCATCCATATTGTCTTTAATTATCCCATTATTTGTCAGATTGCCGTCAATCCGGAGCTTGTAGATACCGTATCCGCCACCATAGACATTCGCCATCAGTGTGTCGGTAACTGTTACATTTCCTTCGAACTTAAGGGTATCATTGACATCATATCCTACTGAGAATGTTCCCAGTATTTCGAAATCACCGGTAAGTCTACCACTGTTGATGAGGCAGTTGCGCATTTCGAGGGCATGGTTGCCTACGTTGAATGTCTGGCCATTCAGCATCAGGTGGCTCCTGTTGTAACCTCCATCGAGGTACCAGTCACAGGTGAATACGAGGTCGGTGACTGCAGTGATGTCCGCTGTGCCCGTAATGAGAATTTTACTGCCCAATGTCTTACCACCAGCGAGGCCAAGGGTATGATTTCCGGATACCATAAATTCCGTTTCCATGGGCCTCCAGATATTATTGTTGGTCAGGTCGCCATAAACAAACATCTTCAGGGCATCTTCAGCGCCGTTTTCAACTATACCATCATTCACCACACTACCATGCACATATACCGGGAATGCTCCGGAACCACCACCATAGCCTCCATTCCGGAGTGATCCTGATGAAGTAAGTGTGAGGTCTCTGCAATGGACCGGAAGAATGTCGTAACCGCTGGTATAAGCCTGCACCACGGGTCCGTTGATGACCACATCATCATTTTCACCGGGTACAGCGAGGCCGATCCAGGTGTTGGGGTCATGCCAGAGACCGCCTATGGTTGTCGACTGTGTCTGCGAACAGACACTCATTGATATGGCTGACAGGATAAATGCAAAGAGTAAATTTTTTTTCATGATCCGGTTTATTGTTGATTGGTTAAATGATTGTTTCTCATTATTTTATAAAATATCAACGCTGTAAAACTGCCCAAAAGTTGTTATCGTTTTCTGACTTCCGAGCGTTTGAATCCCTTTACCCTGATATCGGCATCATCGTTTGGGTTGTAGTTGTTGCTATTGTGGTAGATGACATCCCCCTGTTCGTTCTCCCAGCGGTAGTTCCATTCGTTGGTGCCGCGCTCGGTTTCACCGGTAAACGGGTTGGTATAGTCTTCCTGCCCTGTAAGGTTGAGGTACATTTCATTGTTGATTTCTGAATTGGTACGTGCGCGGTGTCCGGTGATTTCACGATCGATGCGCTCAATATCCCGCTGTGTCTGCAATGCTATGTTGCTGTTTACCTGCTGGCTGCGTATTTCCCGTGCCATCCATTCGGGATTAAGCTTAACCGAGTGGCCTATGGTGGCGAATACCGGGGCCATTGGCTCAAAGAGCGGTTTCTCAGCCCGCACATACCAGGTTTCCTTGTTGCTCCACAACCCTGCGCCGGCCTGCCCCCAGTCTTCGATGGCACACACCATTTTTTCCAGATACTGAACCCCGTTTTCTGAATATTCCATGGTGGCAATGGCTGTCTGGTATTCAAAGTGATAGCCTCCCAGCATCAGGAGCGACATCTGACGGTACTCATCCGATAGTTTCTGCAGTTGCTGAACACCGGTTATCTGCAGATTCTGCGCATGCGGGTGAGCAAATGGCACAGCGATTTCTCTTATAAAATCAGCCGGAGCCATCATGCGCAGCACCATCATTCCGTTGTAGTTGCTCCCGTCGGGAAACAGGGGTGCAGCCAGGTTCTGACCCGGATAGCGCCGCATATCGAAAAAGCGGGTATCGGGCAGCCAACCCATGCCGGCCCTGTTGTCGGGTGAAGACAGTTTCATATAGAGCTTGGCTTCGATGGCATTGCCTGAACCGCCCGAAACATTGGGGTCAACCCTGGTAATACCTCCACTTATGGTCCATCCCAGCGGAAGCAGAAAAGTGAATGCATTTTCGTTGGGTTCGCTGCTGCGGTGAAAAACAGCCAACCGACTGCCCTTTGCCGTTTCGTTGTCCTTTTTGTCCGGGTAATCCGGATTGACCTCTGTGTTACAGGCAAGCAGGGCAAATGAAGTCAGGAAAACTGAAGTTATCGTCATGGTGTTCATGCCAGCGTGTTTTAGATTCTCTCAGGGTGGATGTTAATTTCCACCCTGATAAATTCATCGTCAAAAGTATGTCAGAATTTACAAAACACTCATTAATAACACCTTACAATATCACACCAGGCACCCTACAAAAACACTCAAAACAAAGGAAGTGACAGAATTCAACAGGATGTAGTTATCGGATGAGATTAATTAGCAGTCTTCAGATTGGGGTTGTTAGAATAGAGCATAGGTATCGGTTCAGGTTTTCCTGTAATTGGATAAAACAACTGGTTTAAATATCGGAATGGATTTTCCCAGCCAATCAACCAGCAGAAAAACCGATAACCATTTTCAGATTAACATTGGTCATAACTCTTATTGACTCATATATCACCATATTTAGAGCGAAACAGTTCAGTGTTCCGAATTCATATAAAATCGTAAAGTAGTATCTGTATATGTCGGTTATCTTCACCATTTGATTTCAAAATAAGCGATGTGACAGTACAGGGCTTTTTTCTATTTGGTTTAATGATTGAACATTAAACATTGTTGAAACTAGCCAAACGGTGAATTTCAATACTCTTCTGAATCACTCAAGACTCATTTACAACACTCCATAGTTCATAAGATCAATAAGATTCTGCTTTGATTAACCCACAAAAAATTTATAATTTATTAACATTGAACCATGCCGGAAACC
This sequence comes from Bacteroidota bacterium, assembly GCA_009773455.1. Lineage (GTDB taxonomy): Bacteria > Bacteroidota > Bacteroidia > Bacteroidales > Lentimicrobiaceae > Lentimicrobium. The sequence goes on from WSXU01000004.1 coordinate 58,951, forward strand.
TTTAAATACGCGTATTTTTGCAGTCAATGAGGAAAACAGGAACTATTTTATTTCATCTGCTCTTTTTACTTGAAGTTTCTTTCTGCTTCGGGTCCGGGCAGTTATTCCCCGATCCTATCCAACATATTTCTATAGAATTAACTGATCAGAACAACAGTAACGGTCAGAGCCTGATTTCGGATAATGAGTCATTGAATGAGGATCAAATTCCACAAGCCGCTACATATTTTCAGTTTCGCGGGCCTAAATTGCAAACTACGACCAATCTGGATGCATTCTTAATTCCAAATCCCTACCAACCCATCTGGCAGCCGCCAAAGCTTTAACATTTTTGATTTTTTGATTATTTCAAATCCTGCATGAACCAACACGTTCACTGCACAGGGATTTGTTCAAAATCTCCATTTTTAAAAATGGCATTTCACTAATCTAATCTGTAAGCACAATGGGACTCGAGGATTTTGGGGAAAACAGAAACAGGTCACAACGTAATAACATGAAACGCAATTATCATGGATTCAGCAGGGAAACACATGATTCAGGCTATCCATATCATAAATATAAAAATGACTTTAGCCTGATGCAAATTCTTATCAGGATTAAGAATAACAGAAAGTTGAAATTGTTGATCTTCTTCACAGTGATATTGCTTTTGGCAGTATTAATTACGCTAATCATAGTTTTGATGCCTCTGTTCATGAAACTAATTCATTATATAAGTCAGAATGGATTACAGGGGTTGCTCGATTATTTTACTAATCTGGTGGATAAAATATGGAACGGGGTGTTAAAATGATATTTGATATAAGGATATTGTTGGAATGATCCTTAAATATACGCAGGCAATTTTGCTACAAAATCAAGAATGTAGTTTACAGGAATGTTTAAATGAAGAACTGGTTTAAAACGATACATGTCCGGAGTTTGCATTGGGCAGGCACAAAATGGGGCGCCTGGGCATTGTTTATGTGTGCTTTTGCCGATGCATCCTTTCTGCCGTTACCAACACCTATGTTTTTTCTCACATTAGCATTGCTTAACAAAGCTAAAATATACAAGTATGCATTGTTTGGAACAATTGGAACATCAACTGGAGCATTGGCCGGTTACTCAATCGGCTATTTTGCCTGGCTTACACCAAACGGTGACTTTACAGGTATTGCTCTCTTTATGTTTGATAATATTCCCGGATTTTCAGAAGAACTGTACATTAAAAGTCAGACACTTTATAGTACATGGGACTTTTGGATCTTATTTGTAGCAGCATTTATACCAGTGCCCTTTAAGATATTTTCAATTACTTCAGGGGCATTCGATATTAATCTGCTGGTTTTCAGCATTGCAACTCTGGCCAGCCAGGGAATAAAATTCTATTTATTGGCATTACTGATAGTAAAAACCGGCACCGCAGTCAAAAAACTCCTTGAGTTTAATTTTAAGCCAATTGCAATTGTTGCTACTGTATGTATTGCCTTGGTTATTGTATTAATAAGTTTCTGAGTAAGAATTGTTTTGCAATTTTAAATTTACGGACAATGGAAATTATTAAATCTTTAATGAGTCTTCTTTTACAACTAGATTCTCATTTGTTTTCAATGATACAGAACTATGGTTTATGGATTTATGTAATTCTGTTTCTGATTATTTTCATAGAAACAGGAATTGTCCTGATGCCTTTTCTGCCGGGAGACTCGCTTTTATTTGTTGCAGGAACCTTCTGTGCAGGTGTTACAAATAGTTTAGGTGAGAAAGCAGAGTTAAATCTGTGGATAGTGCTTTCCCTGCTAATGATAGCAGCTATTGTGGGGGACAGTGTAAATTATTTTTTTGGAAAAACCCTTGGATTAAAAGTACTTACCTGGAAAATAAGAGGCCGTCAAATCGTGAAACAAAAATATATAGACCAGACTCATGCGTTTTATGAAAAACATGGACCGAAAACCATAATAATTGCCCGCTTTGTTCCTATTGTCAGAACCTTCGCTCCTTTTGTTGCAGGTGTTGGATCAATGAATTATAAAAGATTTATCAGGTTTAATATCATAGGTGGGTGTTTTTGGGTTACAAGCCTGGTTTTGTTGGGTTATTTCTTTGGGAATTTGACTTTTGTACAAAACAATTTTGAATTTGTAATTTTTGGAATAATCGGACTTTCACTGTTACCCATGGTTATTGAAATGGTTCGTGCACCAAAAAAAAGAATCTTGAATTAGAGCTTACAAATAATAGAAATCAACTAAGCAAAGTTTGTCTGTTTAAATCTATTTCATTAATTGAAATGAATAGAGTAAAGATGAATAAAATGAACCTGGAGTTGAAGCAATGGCATGCGAATGAAATGGAGGTAGTACTCCGGGATACAGGAAGTTCCATGAATGGGCTAACATCTGCAGACGCAAAGAAAAGACTTTTGGAATATGGCGGGAACAAGTGAACCGCAACAATGTCCAAATCGTGATTTTCTAAAGTAAAGCACCTTTTCGCCACACGCAATCGCAAAACTCAGGTGCAAAAAATCCTTGAAATCCTGCACGGCATCCTGGCGGGCTCAACTCCGCTCAGGATAATGTCAGTCTGAATTCAACAACGGGTAGGCGGGGCAAGCTGCGGATGCAGGAAAGTCAATTTTCTTAAATCAATGGCACTGAATACGGTAAAGAAAAAAGATCAGATCACTGCGATAAAGTTGGTAAGGTTCTGTTCGTGGGGCACCCCGAGTTTCTTGCGGATGCGGGTGCGGGCCACTTCGATGCTTTTGATGGATTGTCCTGAGAGGGAGGATATTTCGCGTGTATTCATATCAAGTCTTATAAACGAACACAGGCGTCGCTCGGCCGGTGTGAGTTCGGGGTAATTTTCAAGAAGACGGCCCTGGAAGCCGGGATGAACTTCGTTGAATTGTATTTCAAATTCCTTCCAGGCATTGGGTGCCAGTTCCTGACGGAGTTGTAACTGCAGGTGCTGGATTGACTGTGCCGATACTTCAGATTTCTTAAGTTCATCAAGTTCCCCGATCAGTTTCTCAAGCAACTGGTTCTTCTGGTTTATAAAAATGGTTTTTGAGGTGAGTTCCCTCTCTTTGCTGATCAGATCCTCGCTGAGCCGGCCGATTTTTTCGTCACTCTGCTGCCTGATTACCCCAGCCTGATGTTTTGCTTCGTTTATACGCCTGAAGACCATCCAAATCAGGGCAATACCCAGCAACAGGCTGATGCCCAGCAACATCAGAATAACATTTTTGGTGCGCAATGCCTGCTTCTGCAAAAGGCTGTTCTGAATAAGTGCTTCGTTTTCCTTTTTAAGCTCGCTTTTTGCAAAACCTGCTTCAATTTCTTCTATAGTCCGGTATTTTTCAACGGTGTAAATACTGTCCTTTAATGCTGTAGCGCTTTTCAGGTAATGGTAAGCCCTGAGAGAATTCCCGTCTTTTTCATAGCATCCAGCCAGGCATAAACAGGCATCCAGCCTTCCTTTCAGCGAACCGGTTGCTTCTGCAATCAACAGAGCTTCATCCGCGTTGCTGATTGCTTCATCAACCAGATTCTGACTCAGCAATGAATTTGCCAGTTCTACCAGGGCTTCGCTCTGCTCGGGCAGGGCATCGATGGCAGCATACAGATTCACCGATTTCCTGAAAAATGCCGAAGCGATGATAAAATCATTTTTTGCCTCATGCAGTTTACCAAACTGCATATTGCAGGAGGCCAGAAAAGATTTATCGCCCGATTTCTCAGCCAGTTTCAGTGCATCTTCAAGATAGAGCAATGCATTTTCATAATCCTTAAGCTCGGTGTATGCCCCTGCAAGATTTTTATAACGGATGATGAGCCTGTATTCATCTTTCGATTTTTCGGCAAGCTTCAGCGATTGCCTGTAATACTCCAGTGCACGGAAAGGATCCCCGTTGTCAATATACAGGTTGCCAATGTTGTTTAAACAATCCGAAATGGCTGTTTCATCGTTCAGTTTCCTGAAAACTTCTACCGCTTTCTGGTATGACTCCATTGCATTTGCAAAATCGCCGGTTTTGCGATACACATTTCCCAGATTGTTGTAGCAAATGGCTTCTTCATAACTTAATCCCGAACTTCGCGCTTGTTGAAGGGCTTTGTTGTAGAATGCAGCAGCATCCTTGAAATTCCCGCACTGCTTTTGCACGATTCCCATCCCTGTATAGCACCAGAACTGGCTCAGATTATCCTTTAACTTCTCATACCCTGAAAGTGAAAGGTTGTAAAAATCCATTGCATTTTTAAACTGACTCTGCTCCAGGTAAACTTCAGCAATGTTGAAATAACTTTCCGCTTCAAGTGCTGTATCACCCAGATCCCCGGCTTCTTTTAAAGCACGCCGGTTTAAATCAAGTGCTTTGGAATATTCAATGCGGTTATAATAAACAAGCCCGAGACCAAGCCTGGCCCTGATCAGTTTTCGCATCACAGCATCCTTATAGGCTTTGCTTCCACCTTCCCTGAGCCGTTTTTCAGCGGCCCTGATGGCTGTGTTGTAAAGCCGGATGGCAGTATCCGCTTCAGCAGCTTCTGCTTTCAACAGGTAGCCTGTGATGAGGGCAGAATCGGCCCTGGCCTTCTGATTTTGCGGCCATGCAACATCATAGGAAAGTACGCACAATAATAAAAGAAACGGGCGAATTACACTGAGGCGGTTCATAGGTTTAAGAAATCCGGAATAAAGGTAAAATGTTTTTCCGGGATTCCGGCTATAGGTTCCCGGCAGATTGTCAATCAACCGTTAATCGGTTGTTGACGACCACAATCTTCCTGGTATAGGCATCATATCCGTCTGAAATAACCGGCCATAATATCCAGGCGGATGAATAAAAAAATCCGGCGCAGCCAGGACCAAACCCGGCAAACTAGCTGTTACTGATTCTCTGTAAAAAGCAGAAAGCCAGAATCAATCCTTTATGCACCTGACTGATCGCCCGTAACGCTTATCTTCAAGGTATCTCCATGTATCCGGAGCCCCGTAATCCATATAACGGATGACAGCATCGTTGCAGTTCTCTTCGGTAGAGCACCACCAGCCGCCGCCCCAGTTGATGTAAGTGAAGTTGCCTCCATATTCGCGGTAGCCCCCGGGCAATCCCGAGAATCCGCTTTCGTTGGTGGCATCTGCATTGGGTCCCAGCCAATGCGTGATACCGGCTTCCTTCAGTTTACTGCCGGCAACTACATCGCCCCCCTGGGTGCCGGATAAAGCAGTCCACTCACCATCGGATGAAACATGCCAGCCTTCAGGAGCTAGGATCCGGTCATCATTCACGGCAAACCAGTTGTAAAGTCTACCGTAAACAGCCGCATTGGCCGCACTGTGTTCATAATTGCAGTATGCGCCGGTGGTCAGACCTTCCCAGGCAGCATTGCCGGTAACCAGCTCAACAGGATCACCGTTCCTGTAATGTGTTACATTCAGGTTTTCGACCAGCCACACCTGGCTGCCAACGGTTACTGTGTGATACACATTACCATCAATGTCGGTCACCATTTCATCATTCCAGGTTCTGAAAGCCATCTCCTGTCCGTAACCTGTTCCGGCACTGTTGATGGCATAAGCACGCACGAAATAAGGGGTATTGGTCAGCAAATCAGTTAAGGTGCAGGTATAACTACCGGTTCCTGTACCGTTGGCAATTTTATCACCTGCAGTGGTAGGATTGTGCGCTGTGCCCCAGCAAATGCCTCTTTCAGTAACTTCAGCCCCGCCATCACCGGTAACGGTTCCGGTGAAGATCACCGATTGCTCCGTAACATAGGTAACCGGGGAGGTAGTGAGCTCTGGTACTGATTCCTTGTCTTTCGCACAGCCAATCATGGTGATCAGCAATAAGTAACCCAGGGGGATCAGGTAAATCTTAAGATCAGTTCTTTTTTTCATGGTTCCATTTTTATTGGTAATTATATAAGTATCATTCCATTGACTCCTGTTAAACCGGCATATTTTCAATTCTTTACCCTGATGATACCGGCGAAGCCGGAACGTTGCATGGATATGATTATGATACCATCATAAACCCGGCAAACAACATCATCCCTGACATGTAACTTTCCGTTGCACAACTGCTAACATTCTGATTAAATCACATAACAACACATTTCTTCGTAAGCCAGTGACTGCCCACCTGTAACCGGTAATAATACACCCCAGGGCTGAGCGGTGAACCATCAAATTCTTCAGAATATTCACCTTTTGATAAAAACCTGTTCGTGAGGGTTCTGATCTCCTGACCATGAATATTGAATACCTTTAATGATGTAATGCCGCTCAGATCGCTTTTCCATTTTATCTGCGTCATCCCGCTGAATGGATTAGGCGCATTCTGGAAAAGCCGGATCGGTGTTTCATTTTCCGGCACAACCGGATCTTCTGCAGCAAGTATTTTATCATAGAAAGGCTTTATACCCCAGGCTTTCAGAACCCCTGAATGTTCGGGATTCTTATCCTGAATTTCTATAATCCAGTCTCCTTCCGGATCCAGACCCGTAAAAGCGCTGAATGGCTGATCAGGTTTATGTTCTCCTGAGAACGGAGGCACGCCTTCAGAAAGTGGCCGGGTAGCTTCATCTGTAAGTCTTAACCACAGGAAATCAGATCCCGTGGTTGCTACCTGATCAACCATTGTTTGAGTTACTCCATGATGCGATAGGGTTATTCCGATGTCACTAACCCTGGAGTGGAGAACAGAATCGAGCATAATTTCAAGTCCTGTAAGCTGGTATCCGCCTTTCACAATCCATGGGAAATCAACATGAATGGTATCAAGGGTTGTTAAATTATCCTGAATCGGAAGATTGATGCCATGATGCAGGAAAGTTCCGGGTTCATTCCAGAAACCACCATTGTCTGTCCGTTTGATTATTCCACCTCTACCGGTTACCCAGCCTGTTTTGCGGTCAAGAAACAGGATTGAAGCCAGGTCATGTCCATAAATTCCACTGTACTGCTGAAACCAGGTGTAACCCCCATCAATTGTCCGTAATATGGTCCCGGCCTCCCCAACTGCCCATCCATTCATTGCATCAATAAAAAATACCGAATACAGATTTGTTGAATAATCATTCCTGATCTCCTGCCAGGTCAATCCCCCATCGTTTGTCAGCATTATTATTCCGTAAACACCGGTTGTCCAGCCATGCAATTCATCAATAAAAAATACAGACCTGAAATACCAGTTATTGGTACCATGAATCAATGCCCTCTGCCATGTTTCCCCACCATTGACTGTCCATAAAATAGTTGAATCCATCCCCACTGCCCACCCTTTTTGAGGATTAATAAAAAAAACATCTACTATCGGGTTTGTAGTAGGATTTGTCTGCAGTATCCAATCCTGGCCACCATTGGTTGTATGGGCAATCTGGCCCCACCAGTCATTGCTGACGACCCATCCGGTATTTTCATCGAGGAAAAATACCTTGTTTACAGATTCCTGAATAGGATTTGATTGCGCGACCCAGGTTTGACCCCCATTGGTTGTGTGCAGGATTACACCCTCATCAAATTGAATTCCACTGCCTCCAACAGCCCATCCTTCGTTCTTGTTGATAAAGTCAACACTGTTAAAAAAAGCAGCCTGTGTCCGCTGAATTTCCCAGGTAGTTCCACCATCTGTAGTGTGGAGGATAACACCTTCTTTGGTGCCCTCATCATCCATGCTTTCACCTCCGACTACCCAGCCAGTATCTGCACTGATAAAATCGGACTCCATCATCCAGTGATTGGGCTTTTTGTTCATCACTTCAAACCCGGCATCTACCGGTTCTTCCTTTTTTATGACCTGCCCGAACCAACCCACCGCATACACGGCATCAAACAGCGCCTGAAAGCAAACATCCTTCAACTGATAAATCGTTGGTGATTCAATATCTGTCCAGGTTGTCCCTCCATCCCGCGTTTCACTGATGTGTCCCTTATCACCCACAGCATAGGCTGGCCCACCGATTCCCCTGGTTTCAACCGATCTCATATTGATAAAAGGAGCCTGATTCTCCTGTACCCATGTCACTCCCCCATCGGATGAACGGATGATGACCGACTGGTTGCCACAGGCACGGTAGTCGCCGTTCGGGTCAACATCAATGCTGAGCAGGTTTAGGGTTGTGGGTGTTGGGTGCGACTGCCAGGTTACTCCGTTATCTTTGGTGCTGATAATCAGTCCCTGGTTCCCACATAGCCACACTTCATTGCATTCAATCTGATCAATATCCCAGAAGTTCTGAAACGGGCAATAGATATTTTCCCACAATTCACCTTGGTTGTAGCTCTTCAGAACGACATCATGTCCACATATCCACGGGCAATCACCTGTAATGGCTGTAACTGCATAAAGGTCCTCCTGCGTTCCGCTGTGTTGTTTTGTCCATTTTTCTCCGGCATCATCCGTATAAAATATTATCCCATGATCCCCGACAATCCAGCCGCGGGAGGCAACTCCGGCCATGTAGATACAATTCAGGTTTTCTGAGGTCCCCAGATCAACCAGTTCCCAATTAAGCCCGGAGTCATCGGTTCGCATAAGTGTACCAAGGTCACCGACAGCCCAGCCGACAACTCCGTTCATAACAATGGAATTCAGGTCATTGCCCTGGAGGTAAGGGTTTTGCCAATGCCATCCTTCCTGTGAAAATGATGTGTTTCCAAATAAAAACAGAAGCAAAAAAGTGATTGTTTTTTTCATGGCTCTGTGTTTTAAATGATTCTATGGTTCAACCCCTTCAGCTAAAACTGAAAACGTCGGATTATCTGATCAAAATCATTTTTTTCGTTTCAGTCCATCCTTTCAGGTGCAGTTGATAAAAATAGATACCAGGGTATAGACCGGAAGCATCAAAGACAAACTCATGTCTACCTGCAACATAAATTTGATTCACCAGGGTCATTATTCTGATTCCGGACAAATTGATAATGTCAAGCCTTACCGGACCGGCTTCGTTGTTCTGCCAGCTGATTGTTGTTTTTTTACTGAAAGGATCCGGGTAATTCTGAAACAGTCTGATGATTTGAGGATTGGTCATGACCGGATTCTCACTGACCGATACAACCCCACCGGTGTTGGTGTGCAGAACAGCACCGCCATAACCAATGGCCGTGGCATTGTTTTCATCCTGCATGGATACGCCATACAGATTATCAGTCAGCCCATTGGCCTGGATTGCCCAGGTAGCCCCGCCATCGGTTGTATTGAGAATAACACAGGAAATCGCCGAACCGGCCCACCGGTCGCCGGCAATCATGCCGTTGTTGATCCCCGAAAATGACACACTCCGCAAATCCGCAGATATCCCGGCCGACTGTGCGGTCCAGGTTGAACCACCATTGATGGTTCGGAGAATGGTTCCGTTTTCACCGGTCACCGTCCCGAAATTGGGACCTGTAAACGAAACAGCGAGTAACCTGAATGTTGTGCCACTGCTTTGCGTCACCCAGGTAGTTCCACCGTTGGTGGTTCGGAGAATGATCCCGTTATCACCTACTACTGTGCCAATATTGGCATCAGAAAAAAACACACCACGCAAAGCAGCTGTCGTTCCGCTGCTCTGTGGCACCCAGTTTGCACCTCCGCTGGTGGTACGAAGAATGGTGCCGTTGTATCCGACTGCCGTTCCATTGTTGGCATCGGAAAAGGAAACACTTCGCAGTGCGGTTGTAGTTCCGCCTGATTGCAAAGCCCACGAAGTTCCGCCGTTTGTTGTTCTGAGGATGGTTCCGTTATAACCTACCGCTGTTCCTTTGTTATAATCTGTAAAGGAAACACTGAACAGATCATAAACGGTTCCGCTTTGCTGTTCTGTCCAGGTGGTGCCGCCGTTAATTGTTCTGAAAATTGCCCCGTTTACACCAACTGCTGTTCCATAATTCGAATCGATAAAAAAGAGCCCCATCAGCGTCTTAATAAATCCACTGTTCTGAGCTGTCCAGGTTGCCCCGCCATCGGTTGTCCGGAGGATTGTTCCATGATCTCCGACGGCAATTCCGCTCAGGGCATCGGAAAAACTAACTCCGTTAAGTCCGGTGGTTGTGCCTGTTGACTGAGAGTTCCAGGTTTCACCACCATCAACAGTTCTGTATATATAGCCACCCATGCCCACCGCGGTTCCATTCCATGCATCGGTAAAACAAACGTCTTCCAGCCTGGTACCTTCTCCGTTGAACTTTGTCCAGGTGAGGCCCCCGTTTTTTGTCATCAGAATTGTAAAATTTAAGCCCACAGCAGTTCCGTTGTCCTGATCGGTAAAGGATACACCCAGCAGGCTGTTGGTGGTACCGCTGCTTTGTGTTGTCCAGGTCTGGCCGCCATCAAGTGTGCGGCGAATGGTGCCGTTGTTGCCGACAATTGTTCCGGTATTGTTATCTGTAAACGAAACATCATAAAGGTCGTTTGAAGTACTGCCTGACTGCTGTACCCAGGTTGCACCACCATTGGTAGTATGCAGAATGGTACCGGCATTACCTGCTATGGTGCCGTTGTCAGCATCGGTAAAGGAGACTCCCGACAGATCAGCCTCGGTTCCGCTGCTCTGAACAGTCCAGCTTAAGCCTCCATCGTTGGTACGGATAATCAATCCTTCGATGCCGACAGCTGTTCCGTGGTCAGCATCTGAAAAGGAAACGCTTCTGAGTATTGCATTAACCCCGCTGTACTGATGCTGCCAGGTTATTCCACCATCACTGGTTTTCAGGATGGTTCCGAAGGCACCTACTGCCCAGCCGGTTGTGGGTGAAACAAAATCTACATTATAGAGTACATTGCCCTGCGGCAGCGGATTTTGCCAGAACCAACCAGATGGCTGAGCGATAACACCATTGAGAATCCAGAGATAGCAGAGAAAGATCAGGTAAAGTTTCTTCATGTTCTTTTGTTTTTAACCAATCAGGTATATGGAGTATTCCGGGTCATAAGAAATATGCATTTTTTCTTAGTGTTTCTGCATGATCTCTATGTCTTAGTGGTTTTTCTTATCGCAGTCCGCTTTTTTACCACTCAGGCACTAAGAACACTCAGGATCACTAAGGATTCTATTAATTTTTTCTCAGTGTTTCTCAGTGATCTCAGTGTCTCAGTGGTTTTTTTGTTGCGTCCGTTTTTATTACCACTCAGGCACTAAGAGCACACAGGTTCACTTAGGATTCTATTAAATTTATTCTTAGTGTTTCTCAGTGATCTTAGTGTCCCCGCCTGCCCACCTCCGGCGGGTAAACCGGCGGGCAGGTCAGTGGTTCTTCTTATCGCAGTCCGTTTTTTTACCACTCAGGCACGAAGAGCACGCAAGGTCACTAAGATCTTGGCAACCTGGAAAATTCCTCTGTCACCAGTGGAACCACTTGATCAGTAATATTTTCACAATGAAAATTTATTAACAATCCTTTTGGTTTTCCGGCAAGTTTCAGATAAGACAAAAGTTGTGCTTTGAACAATGGGATCATAAGATCAACAGCTTTTAGCTCAATAATAATCAGATCATTCACGAGTAGATCAAGTTTGAGAATACCACCAAAATCCTTGTTTTTATATTTTACAGGAACATACAGCTGCGTTTGAACATCCAATCCTGCATCTTCCAATTCTGCAACAAGACAAGGCTGATAAACAGATTCCAATAATCCGGGGCCAAGATTCTTATGAACCTCAATCGCACAGCCTACAACTCTATAAGCAATATCATTAATATATTTTTGGGTAACCATTTCTTTAGTGTTTCTCATTGATCTTAGTGTCTCAGTGCTTCTTCTTGTCGCAGTCCGTTTTTTTACCACTCAGGCACTTAGAGCACGCAAAGTCACTAAGGATTATTTTTATTTTTTTCTTAGTGTTTCTGCGTGATCTCAATGTCTCAGTGGTTTTTCTTTTCGCAGTCCGTTTTTTTACCACTCAGGCACTAAGAGCACGCAGGTTCACTAAGGATTCTATTAAATTCATTCTTAGTGTTTCTCAGTGATCTTAGTGTCTTAGTGGTTTTTCTTATCGCCGTCCGTTTTTTTACCACTCAGGCAGTAAGAGCACGCAGGGTCACTAAGGATTATTTTTATTTTTTTCTTAGTGTTTCTGCGTGATCTCGGTGTCTCAGTGGTTTTTCTTATCGCCGTCCGTTTTTAAATACTATCTGCAGATGACCAGTTTCCTGGTTTCAACCCTCCCGTTTGCCTCAATCCTGTAGAAATAAATCCCTTCAGGAATATCGGAAACATCCACCACAACTTTATGCTCTCCGGCAGACCGGACACCATTACATATCACAGCCACTTCTCTGCCTGAAAGGTCTGTCAGCCGGATTAATACCCGGGCGCTTTGTTTCAGGGTAAACGCTACTTCCGCCCCATCGGCTGCAGGATTGGGATATATACTACTGATCAGTGACACAACCGGTGGTTTGACAGGCGGAATGCCCAATGAACCCTGCTTGCCTGAAAGTTTCACCCCACTTGTCAGGATCGTGGTAAGATCAAACTGTTCCTCATAAATTGACATAATATTAACTTCAATCATGTCGCGGGTATAGAAGTTATAACTCCTGGTTCTCATGGTATCCACCCCAACAGGCGTATGTGCGATGGTCCGCTGGTCTACCCTCATCCTGAGACAGGCAAATTCTCCCGAACTGATTTTCAGGGTACCAAAGGCGTCAACGGTGATCTCATTTTCATCAATGGTGTAAATACCAGGCATGTAGTAGGTTGAATCTTTCTGACTTATCCAGTTCGTGCCCAAAGTCATCGGCATCACAGACTGAACTACGGGTGGATCATAAGTCCATGCAACAGATGTTTCATCCGACTCACCATGCAGCAGAATCCTGTCATTCAGCAGCTCCTTATAATTCCAGGTGTAAAGTGTATCGTCGGGTCCGAACCAGTATTTTTCATACAATACCAGGTTTGACGTTGGAAAATCGCCGATAAACGGCGCGTTGGAAGGCTGGACCGAATAGGAAACCGCAGTATACTCAACAGGTATACCGGTCATATCCCAGACCTGGGGACTGGATGAGGGTTCACCGACAAAGACTTCGTAATCAGTCCGGTCCCAGGGGGTCGAATAGGACTCGTAGACCACACCTACAGCAAAGGCTGATTGAAAGTCGGAATGCGTGATCGTAATCTGACCTTTTGCAAATACAGACAAAAGCGTCATCAATAAAAGTAGATTTCTTTTCATGGATATTCCTCCTGAATTATGAAAATTATTAATAAAAATGAATAGAGGCAGGCTTTATGAAGCAGCTTTTCCGGAAGAGGGATATGCCCTGTATCTGCTGCTGAGGTTAAGCATTTTCGTGTTAATGAATACCGGGAAAGGTTAACATATAAGGTTAAAAGATAACATCAATAATGAAGGCGGCAGGAATCGGCAGGTCGGCCCGTACATACAATGCTGCAATTTACACTCCCGGGTCAGGAGATTTATAATAAGATGAATAAAATCTGTTTTCAGAAAGCATCCGGCTTCAGGAACCGTCCGGTTAAAATTACAAACAAAGCAAACTGCTGCGCTGCCTGAATATAGCCAACTCCTGAATCAAAGGCTTTTATACCATCATATCAAGTTGTAAATATAAGACATAATTGCATAAAATCAAATTATTCCTTCGATGAATTCAACCAATATTCTGTCATACAAAAAACCAATAAACGGTCTGAAATACCATTGCTTAACGCAGGATGAGGTTCAGAAAAATCAATCATCGCCTGATTTTTTTGCAGGATCTTCATACCAAAAATGGGGTTACAGGAAAATTACCTTTCTTTGCTGTTGAAATCTGAACCTTAATTCATCTTATATGAGCCCGATACTTATAGCCGGTGTAACCATTGTCAACCTGGCACTTATTGCATATTCCGTTGCCATTATCACTGAACAGAGGAAAAAGAGTGTAAACAGGTTTATACTAACTTTCCTGACTGCAGGTGTTTTACTGGACATTACAGCTACCATCTGCATGATCATCGGTTCGGAGAACTCCTTCATTACTTTCCATGGCATGATCGGGTATCTGGCCCTGATAGTCATGTTTATCGACAGTATTTTTCTCTGGAAAACATGGCTTGCTGCAAAAGCAACGACACCGGTCCCTGCAAAACTTCACCTGTATTCACGGTATGCCTACATCTGGTGGGTGGTTGCCTATATCACCGGGGCTTTGATTGTTGCATTAAACTGAGGCGATATCCGGTTTTTTGAGTGGTTTTGGTCTGAACTTTAATGCAATACGGTTGTTTTTATAGCGACCGTCTTTCATCCAACCCGATCCTGAATGGTAGCCAACCTCAGACCAAACCGGAATCAGCAACTTTATCTGATCCTGTCAGCCATCTTTCTGACCAATGCGCTGGTGGCGGAATTTGCCGGAGTCAAGATTTTTTCACTCGAAAAACTACTGGGCCTCATGCCGGCGCAACTTCCCTTTTTCGGGGGGCTGAAACTGGATTTCAACCTTAGCGTCGGTGTGGTCATCTGGCCAATAGTCTTCATTATATCAGACCTGATCAATGAATATTTCGGCCGGGCAGGGGTGCGTAGAATCAGTTTCATTACGGCCGCAATGATAGCCTGGGCCTTTCTGATTGTGCTTGCCGGAACAGCAGTGCCACCGGCAGGTTTCTGGCTCGGACTCAACAATACCGACCCTTCAGGAAACCCATTTGACATCAACTACGCCTATACCAGCATTTTCAGGGCAGGAATGGGCATTATTGCCGGATCGCTGTCTGCATTTCTGATCAGTCAGCTGGTTGATGCCTATGCCTTCCATTACCTTAAAAACCTCACCGGGCACAAAAAACTCTGGCTCAGGGCAACCGGTTCTACCGTGATTTCACAACTGATCGACAGCTTTGTTATCCTTTTCATTGCCTTTTACCTGCTCGGCAACTGGAGTATGGAACAGGTGCTGCAGGTTGGTTTGGTTCAATATACCTATAAAGTCCTGCTGGCGATTTTTCTCACACCACTTATCTACCTTGCCCATTGGCTCATCGATAAATTCCTGGCAAGAAATAAATAAAGGGTTATCATTTCTCTCCTTCATAATGCAGTGAAACAATATGTTGTGACCCTGCTTTAATCAAATTACAGTATTAAAAAACACTGTTTTCAGAGCACTTGCTCAGAGAATCACTGAAACTTTTCCCCAGACTTATCTTCTGATAAAATTCTTATTCATTATCAATCCTTTACAAAATATTTAGAACGTTTATAAATTGACCGGCGCCCCCTTCTGCGTTACCTAACTTTTCTACTTTTATCGCTCAAAATTTACCAACCATGCGCGTTGCAAGAATACAGAAGCAAAAGACTGCTTCAACCAACGAAGTTCCTGATATGGAACTGCTTACCCCATTAATCAACAAATACAAGGGACGTAAGGGTAACCTCATCCCCCTGCTCCAGGGAGCACAACACCTGTACGGTTTTATTCCAAGGGAAGCTTTTATAAGGATTTCGGAAGAGGCCGGCCTCAGACTAAGCGAAATGTATGGTGTTGCTACCTTCTACTCCCAGTTCAGGCTGAACCCGGTCGGGAAAAACATCATTAAGGTTTGCCACGGTACCGCTTGCCACGTTCAGAATGCCAATGCCATCACCGACGCCATCCAGGATTCGCTGAACATCAAAGATACCGAGACCACCGAAGACGGCCTGTTTACCCTCGAATCGGTGGCTTGTCTCGGCTGTTGTTCACTGGCCCCGGTTATGATGATCGGTGAAGATACCTACGGCAAACTGACAGGCAAGGAAGCCGTGAAGATCATCAAGGAGATCCGCATCAGGGAAAGCCAGACCGCTGAAGTTACAGCCAATAAGTAAGGAATAAGTCATACCGGAAAACCATGAGCATAACACAGGTCATCGTCGGGTTGGGCAGTTGCGGCATTGCAGCCGGTGCCGGAAAAACCTACGAAAAAATAAAAGCACTGAAAGAAGCCGAGAATCTTGGCTTTGAACTGAAAAAAACCAGTTGCGTCGGCATGTGCTACCGCGAGCCGCTGGTCGAAATCATTGACGAAACAGGCACATACCTTTATGGTGAAATTGATGAAATCCGCGCTGTGGAGATCATCGATAAGCACATCGGCCAACAAAGCCCGGTGAAGGAATATGTGGTCAGTTCCGACCTTTTCAAGACACCTGAGAATGAATTTCTCGACGATCAGGTAAAAATTGTGCTCCGCAACTGCGGCCGCATGGACCCTGAAAGCATCGAAGAATATGAAGCACGTGAAGGTTATGCTGCGATCCGGAAAATCACCGGTGAAAAAATCAGCAACACAGAAGTAATTCAGAAAATCCTCGATTCCGGCATTCGTGGACGAGGAGGCGGTGGATTCCCGACAGGGCTAAAATGGAAGTTTGCATCCAACAATGCTGCCGACGAAAAATTCATCATTTGCAATGCCGATGAAGGTGATCCCGGTGCCTTTATGGACCGTTCGGTGCTGGAAGGCGACCCGCATTCCGTGATTGAGGGAATGATCATCGGAGCTTACGCCATCGGGGCAACCGAAGGGGTGATCTATTGCCGCGCAGAGTACCCTTTGGCCATCAAGCGGCTGAACATAGCCCTGGATCAGGCCCGGACAAAAGGATACCTGGGTGAAAATATACTGGGTGTTGAAGGATTTAATTTTGATGTGCACATTAAGGAAGGTGCCGGTGCATTTGTCTGCGGCGAAGAAACGGCCCTGATCGCCTCCATCGAAGGGGAACGCGGCATGCCCCGCAAAAGGCCACCATTCCCAGCTGCTTCCGGTCTCTGGCGTAAACCCACCAACATCAACAATGTTGAGACCTACGCCAATATTCCCTGGATCATCATCAACGGGCCGGAAGCCTATGCAAAATACGGCACAGAGAAAAGCAAGGGAACCAAGGTATTTGCCCTTGCCGGGAAAATAAAGCGTTCAGGCTTAGTTGAAGTTCCGATGGGTATTACCATCCGCGATGTGATCTTTAAACTGGGTGGCGGCATACAGCACGATAAAAAATTCAAGGCGGTCCAGATGGGGGGTCCATCGGGCGGATGCATCCCTGAGTACCTTGCTGATACCATTGTGGATTACGATTCGGTGAACGCCACGGGAGCCATTATGGGTTCAGGCGGGATGGTCATCATGGATGAAACCACCTGTATGATCGATGTGGCCAAATTCTTCCTCGACTTCACCCAGAAAGAAAGCTGCGGCAAGTGTACCTTCTGCAGGATCGGAACCAAGAGGATGCTTGAAGTCCTGATCCGCATCACCGAAGGCGAAGGCAGGGACGGCGACATTGAACTGCTCGAAGAACTGGCCTACCAGATCAAGGACACTTCGCTCTGCGGCCTTGGACAAACGGCACCAAACCCGGTACTGACTACCATCCGCTATTTCCGCGACGAGTATGAAGCCCACATCTATCATAAGAAATGTCCGGCCAAAGTCTGTAAAAAGCTGCTCACCTATGAGGTTGATGAGAAAAAGTGCACCGGATGTACCGTTTGCGCCAGAAACTGCCCGACCAAAGCCATAGACGGCGACCGGAAACAATTGCATTTTATCCGCCAGGAGGATTGTATCCGCTGCGGTGAGTGCTATTCAAGGTGTAAATTCGACGCCATCAACCTTTACTGATCTTTCCCAAATTCTGAAACAACTGATTACAATGAGCCATACGCTGAACATCATAATAAACGACCGGATTGTACAGGGAACCGAAGGTGAAACCATTCTCGCCGTTGCACGACGTGAAGGACTGGAAATTCCGACACTTTGCGATGACCCCCGCCTTGAACCCTATACCTCTTGCTATGTATGCGTGGTTGAAATAGAAGGCATGCGCGGAATGCAGCCATCGTGCAGCACACGCATCGCTGAAGGAATGAAGATAAAGACGCACAGTGAAAAGGTACTGAAAGCACGTAAAACTGCGCTTGACCTGATGCTGAGCAACCATTACGCCGACTGCCTGGGTCCCTGCAAACAAACCTGTCCGGCCGGCGTTGATGTTCAGGGATACATCTCCCTGATTGAGAAAGGGATGTTCAGTGAAGCGATCGCTGTAATCAAGGAGACCAACCCTTTACCGGCCATTTGCGGTCGTGTATGTGTGAGGCCCTGCGAGGTAGCCTGCCGCCGCAACCTGCTCGATGAGGGCGCTGCCGTTGGCATCGACTATCTGAAGCGGTTTGCTGCCGACTATGACCTGAACTCACCTGAAAAATACCGTCCGGTCTTAAAACCTGAAACCGGTAAAAAGGTAGCTGTGATCGGAGCTGGTCCTGGTGGACTTTCAGCCGCTTTTTTTCTGAGAAAAGAAGGACATGCGGTCGACATTTTCGAAGCCAGTCCCGCTGCCGGCGGATGGCTCAGGTATGGCATCCCGGAATACCGGCTGCCCAACGACCTGCTGCAGCGTGAAGTTGACAATATTACAGAAATGGGTGCGAACATCCATTACAACCAGCGACTTGGTGATACTTTCAGCTACAGTGAGATCAAAGAAAAATACAATGCCACCATTCTTGCCATTGGTTCACAGCGTGGAACCTCTATTGGTTGTGAAGGCGATGATGCCGAAGGCGTATATGCCGGAACGGATTTCCTGAAATCGCTCGAGATGAATGCCGCAAAACCTGACTTCAGGGGCAAAACCGTGGCTGTAATCGGTGGTGGCAATACAGCCATGGACTGCTGCAGGACATCACGCAGGCTGGGCGCCGAAAAGGTGTATGTCATATACCGGCGCACCGAAAAAGAGATGCCGGCCAACCCGATCGAGATCCATGAATCAAAACTCGAAGGGGTAGAATATTTGTTCCTGACCCTCCCGCTTAAAGTGCAAAAAGACGAAAACGGCCGCATCAAATCCATGATCTGCATGCGAATGGAACTTGGTGAGCCCGATGCCTCGGGACGCCGGCGTCCGGTGCCCGTCGAAGGCAGCGAATTTATACTACCCATAGATCTGGCACTGGCTGCGATCGGACAAAAAACGGATGTTCATTTTCTGAATGACATCAATTCCAATTCAACCGAAGGACAACTGGTTGTTAATAAATGGGGCGATCTGGATGCGGATAAAAATACATTGCAAACCGGTATTCCTTCAATGTTTGCTGCCGGTGATGGTGTTACCGGTCCTGCAACGCTTATCCAGGCCGTTGCCCAGGCCCGGGTGGCTGCCTTAAGCTGCCATCAGTATCTGACAGGACAGGCCATTCAGCCGGCACCCAAAGAGTTTATAAGCAAACGCGAAAACTTCAGGGAGCAGACCTTTGATGACTTTTCAGAAAAATTTGACCGTCAGCACAGGGAGGAAATGCCAGTACTGGAGCCTGACAACCGTTTCAATTTCAATGAGGTTGAACTGGGATATGAAACTGAAGAAGTTGCCGTAAAAGAAGCAGCCCGTTGCCTTGAATGCGGATGCACCGCCTATTTTGAATGTGACCTGAAGAAATACTCAACCGAATACGGAGCTGAACAGAAACATTATGAAGGTGAACACCGGGAATATGATGTGGATTTCAGGCATCCGTATATCGAGATCGACAACAACAAGTGTATTCTCTGTGCCCGCTGTGTCAGAATCTGCCGCGAAGTTACCGGCGCCAATGCACTTGGCCTTGTCAACCGTGGATTTGATACCTATGTTGCGCCTAGCATGGGAGATTCACTGGCAGATTCAAAATGCGAATCCTGTGGATTGTGTATTTCAACCTGCCCGACAGGGGCCATTTCAGAAAACAAACTATTCAAACCGGGTCCTGTAGCAACCGAAAGTTACAATACCATCTGCAACTATTGCTCGGTAGGTTGTACCCTTGAAGTACACCATCGCAAGGGATTTGTAATGGAAATAAAAGGAGCTGAAGGGCTGATCAACGACGATGGAAATATCTGCAGGTACGGAAGGTTCGGTTATCAGTACCTGAATGATAAAAACCGTATCACACGGCCGATGCTGAAGAAAAACGGGAAGTTTGAACCAGTGGCCTGGGAAGAGGCTTTCGCTCTCATCGAAAAGAACCTGAAGAACGGCAACCCCGACGAAAAAGCTTTCTTTGCGGGAGCAAGACTTACCAACGAAGAGCAGTACCTTGTGCAGAAACTTGCCAGGGCCGGGGCAAAAACCAACAACATCGGCAGTTTCCACTACCTGGGCAGGGGAACCAATTATACGAAACTTTCCCGCGCCAATGTACCTTTCGCTGAATTATCAGAAACACGGAGGGTCTACCTGATCGGTTCGGAAATCAGCCGTGACAATGCTGTTGCAGGGTTTCATGTCTGGAACAATCACCTGCGCAATGGCCTGGTAACCGATGTGGTGACCACTGAAGAGCAGAGTTCATCTGCCCATAAGGCTGATCACATCCTGAAGATAAAATCCTATTACCATTTTGTGAAGGCGGTCAATTACTACCTGGTTTCACAGGGGTTGGAGAATGGCCTCTATATCCGCGACCTGATCGATAATTTCGACGAATACCGTGAGCAATTGCTGAAGGAATCATGGGATGAACTGGTAAAAGCATCCGGCGTAGACCGGGCCGAAACCATTATCCGTTTCGCGGTTGATTATAACAACGAGATGCATGCGGTGGTTATCTTCTCCGAAAAGGAATTGTCGGGACGCACCTGCGCCGAAATCTTCAACATGGCCTGCATTACCGGCAAACATGGTAAAACAGGTAGCGGATTGATCCTGTTGAAGGAAAAGAACAATACCCACGGATTGCACGACATGGGTGTGATGCCCAACCTGGGACCGGGAGCCACCGACTGGAACGACCCGTTTAACCGCAGCACCTTTGCTTTCCATTGGGGAGTTGATACCTTACCTGACGGACAGGGATGTACCCTGAACGGAATGCGCACCAACCGGTTCAAACAGCTCTATATTTTCGGCGAAGACCCGGCAGGATGTGCTGTCAATAAAGAGGAAACCATAAGCATGCTTTCAGGAAGGGAGTTTATCGTTGTGCAGGATCACTTTATGACCGAAACGGCTGAAATGGCCGATCTGATTCTGCCGGCCACCTATGCCTTTGAATCGGGCGGAACCTTTACCAATTCGCAAAGGGTGATTCAGAAAGTTGACCGGAGCATGAAATCACCGGTTGATTTCGATTCCTGGAAACAAACGGATTTACTGCTGTCGCGACTGGGTTTTGCCCCTGCCGAATCGGTTGATGATGTGACACTCGAAGTGGCTTCCATGTTGCCGAAATACTGCACCAGCAGCAAACTGAAATTCCGGCTGACCGAAGAAGACAACTTCAATCCGATGTTCCGCCATGGATGCGATTACCTGGGCAAACGGTTTGATACGGAATTTGAGGAGATGTTTGTGAATTAATGGTAAAACGCCCGATCAATACCAAATCTTTTTTCAGAAAATAGAGGAAGTTTGATATTTGCAACTTACGGTTTCAGGGAATCACAATGTTTCCTGAAACCGAAGTATTGTCGCTGAAAGCCAGTAGCAGCAGATAGACTCCAGATGAAATCTGCGCATTGGGAAGACTCAGGTGTTTGCCATCGATACCGGCTTCCATGATTCTTTTTCCATCACTGCTGTAAATGACGGCTGTACCTTTTCTACCCGGAATATTATTGAAATAAATATCTGTTTGTCCCGCCTGGTTCGAAAACACGAGGAAGCCATTGTTTCCTGTTTTAAGGAACTCAACCGGAATACCCGTTGTAAAGCCATAATTCCCGAGCTCGAGACGGTAATAATTTACCGTATTGACCCCCGGAATACTATCGGTAAATGTATAGGTGATGGGTGAATCAGGATTACCACAAAATCCGGGTATCCTGCCTATTTCAGTATACATAAGACCATCTGTTGAACGTTCAACCCTTGTACCTTCGCAGAGAGTACCACTTCGGAAAGTCCACCGCAGTACAAGGTAATTGCCATCCTGGTAACCCGAAAAATCCTGAAGGAGGGTATGAGGCTGAGCCACCAGGTGAAAGCCTGTGAAAAGAAACATGACAATAAGCAGAAGTAGTTTTACGGGTTTCATCAGTGGAGTATGATTGTGTATTACCTCAGTAACGAAGAATAAACAATCTGATTGCCCTGAAGTTTCATAAAATGAGGCAATACTGCACACAAAAAACGTTAATTCTTTGTTAAATTCACCAACAGGAGACCGGAACCAGAATACCCGGCAATCTGACTTCTTATTTCAGTTTTTTCAAAACTTCAAGCGTCAGTTCCAGCATGTGGTCTGAAAAGTCAAGGTGGGTTACAAACCGGATGGATTGCCTGTCGGTGGCAAAGGCCAGGATTCCTTTTCCGGCAAGTGTTTGCACCATTTCAGCAGCAGTCAGGGGCTGTTTCACCTGAAAAATCAGAATGTTGGTTTCAACCGGCAGAACTTTCTCCACCCATGGAAGCTGAAGCAGTGTTTCGCCAATCAGTTTTGCCCTTTTGTGGTCATCCTTCAACCGGTCGATATGATTTTCGAGTGCATACAATCCGGCTGCAGCCAGGTAACCGGCCTGACGCATTCCTCCGCCGAAGGATTTCCTTACCCGCCTGGCTTTCCTGATGAATTCAGAATTGCCCAGTAACACTGAGCCAACCGGTGCTCCCAATCCTTTCGAAAGGCATACCGAAACACTGTCGAACATGGAGCCACAATCAGCAGGCGATTGTCCTGTGACGGCGAGGGCGTTGAAAATCCGGGCACCGTCAAGATGGTATTTCAGGTCATTGTTGCGGCAGATCTGGCCAATGTCAGCTAATACCTGGTTATCATAAACGGCCCCTCCCCCCTTGTTCATGGTATTCTCAACCTCAACCAGGGCTGTTCGGGGCCGGTGAACATCTTCCGGGTTGATATGGTCAAACACATCTCCTGCCCGGATCATGCCCCTGTCGCCATCGAGCAGGCAGACAGAAAGACCTGAATTACTCATCAATCCACCACCCTCATAATAGTAAAGATGCGACAGTTTATGCAGGATCACTTCTTCACCCGGTTGTGCATGAACCCTGGCCGCGATCTGGTTGGTCATGGTGCCCGACGGGCAGAAAAGACCGGCTTCCTTACCAAAAATCACGGCCGTTTTGTTTTCAAGAGTCGTTATTGTGGGATCTTCACCAAATACATCATCACCAACTGTGGCCGAAAACATTGCTTTCAGCATTTCCGGTGTCGGCCGGGTTACAGTATCACTTCTGAGATCTATGATCATTACTGTCAGATTTGTCACAAAGTTAAGAAAAGTGAAGGATCGGGTTCATAGTTTTTAGCCCCTCAGGCGCCATTCTTTGAATTGGGGAGATCATGCGATCAGGATTGTTCCAATATTCAAGATCCGAATTTGAAACGAGATTTGCGCCTGCAAGATTTACCCCCTCTGCCCCCCTTTGCTTTCGACTCGCTCAGGCACCGGGGGAGAACCTGCAAATAAATGCTTTTCAGAAAACACCAGATCTCATTTTGAAACGAAATCTGTTCCCGGCCTCCCCTGTTCAAACTTCAAAATCAATAATCAATTGATTTGTATTATTTTTGATCCTGCAGTATCCATAATATTGCTTTGAAATCAAGTTTATGATTTTTCCGGCTATGAAAAAGAACTTACTCCTGATACTGACCCTCTTTGGTTTCAGCCTTAGTCAGGGTCAAACCGTTAACCATGAAGAAGCAATTGCCATCGGCAAAAACTTCTTTATAGAAAGAAGCATGATGCACCATCCGCACCGGAATATCAATGTTCAGGTCAGGAATGTCCATGATATCTATGCCGGAGGAAAGCCGGTGATGTACGCCGTAAACCTTATCCCGGATGGTTATGTCCTGGTTTCAGCATCCGGTTTTACCTTCCCTGTTCTGGGTTATAGTCTTACCGGTGAATATAAAGGATTGAATGAGCCCGAAAATTACAGGGCATGGGTCCGCTACTACGGAAGGCAGGTTGAATATGCAGACCTTTCAGGTGAAGTTTCACCACAAATTGTCACTGCAAGAAACAGGTGGTCGGGTGCATTCATCATTGACGATAAACCCAAAGGCAGCCGGGTGGTTGAACCACTTTTGAGGACAACGTGGGATCAGGGAAACTATTACAATGCCATGTGTCCGGTTGATGCAGGCGGACCGGGAGGACACTGCTGGGCAGGCTGTGTGGCCACTGCTGTGGGACAACTTATGTTCTACCACAGATGGCCAAACCAGGGAACAGGCGAATACAGTTATACTCATCCTGTTTATGGTGTTCAGTATGCCAATTTCGGTGAAACCATGTACAACTGGAATGGCATGGAAACCTCACTGAATGGACCGAATAATCACATCGCCCTGCTGCTTAACCATCTAGGTATCTCGTTTGATATGGATTACGGACCCAACGGTTCGGGTATGTGGAATCACAGCGCCGCCAACTCTATGCGTAGTTTCTTTAAATACGGTCCGCAAACTCAATACATATTCCGTGATACCACCACCATGAACTGGGATAGCATCCTGGTTACCAACCTGGATGCAAAAAAACCCCTGTACTATGCAGGATGGGAAGGTGTAGGATCACAAAACGGACATGCGTTTGTCTGTGATGGCTACGCTCCGGATAATTTCTACCACTTCAACTGGGGCTGGAGCAGTTCGTATGATGGCTACTTCCTGTTATCGGCACTCACCCCGGGGGGTAACAATTTCAATTTCGCCCAGGAGGTGATCAAGGACATTTACCCCGATACTCTGACCTATAACTACCCTGAATATTGTACAGGACCGGATACGCTCAACACCATCGCCGGAACCTTCAGCGACGGTAGTAATATGGTTAATTACACTGACAATTCTGATTGTTACTGGCTGATTCAGCCCAATGAACCGGACTTCGATTCCATTGTCTCCATCAACCTTGATTTCCCTTTGGTTGACCTTGCAGGCAATGACCGCATCAGGATTTACCAGGGTACAGATACCACTTCTGTTTTGATTGCAGAAATCACCGGTACCAACTCCCCGTCCACCATCAATATCCCGGCCGCTTCATTTCTTGTGAGATTTACCAGTGATGAAACAGATAATGCCGGTGGTTTCCTGGGTTCCTACAAGAGTGTATTGCCTGTATATTGCTATGGTACAACAACTTTCACCGATTCAGCAGGGGTGTTTGATGATGGAAGCGGTGATAAAAAATACAACAACAGTGCCATCTGCAAATGGAAAATAATACCTGAAAACCTGGTACCACTTACGCTGACCTTCGAATCGTTCAATACGGAATCAGCCAACGATGTTCTCCGGGTTTATGATCTGGCCTCCCAGCAACTGATTGCGACCTATTCCGGTGATTCTGTCCCGGGACCACTATCCATCCCCGGCGGCAAGGCTTACCTTGTTTTTATGACCAACAAGCAGGTTACAGCCCCCGGATGGACCATCCGTTGGGCCCCTGAAGGTACGACCGGAGTCAGCACTGCATCTGACACAGAACCTGTTATTTTCCCCAATCCGGTTACTGACCAGCTTTGGATCAGGCAAGGCAAACAATCCGAAAAAAAGCAGGAGATCAGGATTTACAACACCAGCGGGTCACTGTTGAAAAAGGAGGTTATACAAACCGGTCATCAGTCTGTGATCAACACCGGAAGCCTGAAGGCCGGAATTTATTTTCTCACCATTTCCGGTGAAAGCGGAATCCATACATTCCGGTTTGCAAAATTGTAAGGCAGTTGGCAGAGGCTTAATTAAAACATTAATGTGATTTGCCATTCGTGTTTTGCCCTGGCATTTCAAAAAGATGCAGTCCTGAACCATGCTCCAGGCATTCCATGATCCGCTTTTTGAATTTCCAGCAGGTCATCTGCCGGGTCTCTAGCCTGCGCGAAAGCTCATAGCTCGAAATTTTCGGCGAACCACATACCATATAAGCGATTTCAAAAGCATCGGTAATCGGTATCCTGCAATGATTGAAAATGGTATTCGCGGTGGCAGACTCATCTGATTTGCAACGTGTACACCTTCTTGAATAAGGTGTTTTTCCCTTGCAGTAATTGGTATTGCCACACTTTCGGCAAATGTAACCTTCCTTCCATTTCTCCTCTGCTATCACCTGAAGGCACATGGTTGGGTCGGCAAACCTCAGCCTGAATTCCTTTTGGTCTAATTCCTTAAATAAAAAAGAAAGATTCATTATATATTCTATTGATTTTCAATGTTTAATATTCTGGCAGGGTGTTTGATAAGAATAGCTGCGATGCAAAAATAAAAAAAAATAGTGATATTTATGCGATTTAAAAGAATTACTTTTATCTTTGCAGCAGATTAATCATGAACCTAACCTCAAAAATGATATGAACAAACGATTTTTCACCATTCTGCTCGTTGCCAGTGTCGGTCTTTTCAGCTGCGGATCCTCCGATGGCAAAAATGATCAGGGAAACGACAGTCAGTCGCAGACCACCGCTTCTGCTTCGGCAGCTGATGAGCCGGGCAAGGTAATACAGATGAATAAAGCCATGTTTATTGAGAAGGTATTCAATTACGAAGAAAATCCCAATGACTGGAAATACAGGGGTACCAAGCCCTGCATCATCGATTTTTATGCCGACTGGTGTGGCCCCTGCAAAAAAGTTGCTCCGATAATGTCGGAACTGGCTGCCCAATACAAGGATCAGATTGTTATCTACAAGGTAAACACCGATCAGGAGCGCGAACTTGCTCAGATATTCAATATCCGCAGCATTCCTTCCATACTTTACTGTCCGGCCGAAGGAAAGCCCCAGATGACCATGGGTGCATTGCCAAAGGCTGAATTTGAAAAGATGATCAAGGAATTGTTGCTTGCCCCGGTGGCAGAATCAACACCTCAAAAATAATTCACTGATTTTAAACTAAACAGAATAAATCATAATGGAACACCTCACTTTAGAAACTTTCAAAGAAAAAGTATTTGATTTTGAAAAAAATCAGGAATGGAAATTCGAAGGCAAATTGCCCTGCATCATCGACTTTTATGCTGACTGGTGTGGCCCCTGTAAAATGGTAGCTCCTATCCTGGATGAATTGTCGACAGAATACAATGGCAAGATCAACATATACAAGGTAGATACGGAAGCGGAACAGGAACTTTCACAGGTTTTCGGCATCCGCAGTATCCCCAGTATGTTGTTTTGCCCATCGGACGGACAACCGCGTATGGCACAGGGAGCACTCCCGAAGAGTGCCCTGATTCAGGCCATCGACGATGTTTTACTGAACCCGAAAGCCAATTAAATTACTTTGTTGATTTAATTTTTCCTGACCAGCCCGGAAATTCCGGGCTGGTTTTTATTTATAAATTTGCAGGGAGAAACATTTGACAGTTTTTTTTCAGAAAAAAATTACAATAAGTCCTGAAGTCTGCCAGCCTATGCCAAGCCAGATACCTGCCTTACTTCTTCCCCTGGCCTGCCTGCCTGACATTGAATTTTTCTGTCTGCTCTGCCATGCCCCGAAGGTCGTTTTTGAAATTCATGAAACCTATCCAAAACAAACCTGCCGGAACAGATATCGTATTGCTTCAGCCAATGGTCCGCTGACACTATCCATCCCGGTGATTAAACCCATGGGGAACCATACTACGACCAATGCTGTCAGGATCGATTTTTCTGAAAACCGGCTCAGGAATCACTGGCGCGCCATTGAATCGGCCTACAACAAATCGCCGTTTTTCCTATACTACCGCGATGATTTCGAAAAAATATTCCTGAATCCGCAGGAGTTGTTGATTGATTTTAACCAACGTATTCTGAACCTCTGTCTCAAAGCATTAAAACTGAAACCTGAGTTCAGCCTTTCAGATTCATTCCGGAAAAATCCTGCAGACATGGCTGACTTACGGAACAGCATCATGCCAAAACATCCCGAAAATCATGCATCAGGAATCCTGAAGTTTGAACCTTACACACAGGTATTCTCAGACCGGCAGGAATTTATCCCAAACCTGAGCATCATTGATTTGCTATTCAACCTCGGGCCTGAAGCGGGTGATTACCTTAAGAGACATGTGCCGGAAATGAACCCGGCGTAAAGGAAACCGGGATCACAATGTCGGATATTCAATCCTGACATGATAGATACTCATGAGTTTCTTTTTCAGGATTTTCTTGATACGGGTGATGTCTTTCAACGTAAGGTCGGAATTTACAAACTGGTTTGTTTCAATCTGACTTTCAATAATCCTGTCGACCAGTTGAGCGATTGAAGCAGCCGTAGGCATTTTCATGCTTCGTGAAGCAGCCTCCACCGAATCGGCCATCATCAGTACGGAAGTTTCTTTCGAAAAGGGCACCGGCCCCGGGTAACGATAAGGTTTTTCGCTGATTTCCTCTTCCGGATTATCAATCCGCTGTTTGTTGTAAAAGTATTCAGCCATCCGGGTTCCGTGGTGGGTCCTTATAAAATCAACCAGCATTTCCGGCAACTTGTGTTTTTTCGCCTTTTCGACCCCTTTAATCACATGGCTGACAATGATACTGGCGCTTTCCTCATACCCGAGTTCATCGTGAGGGTTGATTCCCGATGTCTGGTTTTCGATAAAATACATCGGCATATCCATCTTGCCGATGTCGTGGTAAAGCGCACCTGCCCTGACCAGTAAAGTATTACCGCCGATCTCATAGATCGCGGCTTCAGCGATATTGGCCACCTGCATCGAATGCTGGAAAGTGCCGGGGGCATGCAGCGACAGCTGCCTGAGCAGCGGGGTATTGGTATCCGAAAGCTCCATCAGGGTTACATCGGTAACCAGTCCGAAGATTTTTTCAAAAACGAAGATGATGGGATAGGAAAAAAGGGTAAACAAAGCGCTTCCGCCGAACAGCAGGAACCTTGACTGATCGAGTTCAGCCAGGCTTCCTTCCTGGATTAGCAGCATCCCGATGTAAATAGCGGAATAGGTCACAAAAACTGCAAGGGCAGCAATAAAAAACTGAGACCGGCGGCGCAGCTCAGCCACACTGATGATGGCGATAATACCGGCTATAAGCTGCTGAAAAATAAACTCAAAACCATTGGGCACCATAAAACCGGTCAGGATCAGGGTAACGATGTGGACAAACAAAGCGAGCCTGGTATCAAAGAACACCCTGATTACAATGGGGACGATACAGAATGGCAGCAAAACCAGAAGATCAGGTTTGGATGCTATGGTAAGGCTGGCCGTAGCCACCATAAGGTAGATTATAATAAGAATAATCAGCAGTTTTTTATTCTCAGCGAAAATATCCCGTCTGAAAGAGATCATAAACAGGATGAAAGCTATCATCGTCAGCGCAATAAGCAAAGACTGTCCGAGTAGGATGTTGTTATACCGGAAGGTACTGCCCAACCGTTCCTGGTAGTCGGCCCTGAGCGATTCAAGTATCTGGAACTTCTCCGAATTCACAAGTTCGCCCTTCTGAATAATTTTCTCTCCGGCCTGGATCATTCCCCTTGAGCCGGGAATCTCGCTCACCAGGGCTTCTCTTGCTCTGTTTGTATTTTCCGGATCGTAGACAATGTTCTGCTTAAGGGCATTCAGCAGAAGGCCCCTGAGCATCTCTTCATGCCCGGTTCCGGCTTCATTGAGTCTGCTGGTAACATATGCTTCGGCAGTCCCGATGGTGTAGAGTTCCGACAAGGGAACCCTGGAAGCGGCATTTCCGTCAACAATAAAGATCTCATACCCCTGGGGTTTATTCTCAATTTCATTGATAACGCTGATCACACCATGCGAAAACAGGGTGTCGAGCACACTCAGAATGACTTCAAGGTCGGCCTGCCTTACAGGATCATTGGTTGCCTGTCGTCCATAGCGCGACTCCCAGGCCTTTCCGAAAGAATTGATCAGATAATTCATCTGTGCATCTGCTACACTATGCATCCTTCGGAAGTAGGGTCTGGCATCTTTCAGGGCTGCGTCCTGTTCAGCCTTCAGTTCTGCCTCGGGCTTAAGGATTGCAAAATCAGACGGTGAGATCAGGTCGTCGTGCTGCCAGGGTTTTCCCTTCTGGTATTCATACCTGAATTTACCTTCACGGGGAAAGATCATAATCAGTAACCAGATGATCAGTGAGAAAAGAAAAACCTTCCCCAGAATATCATGATGGTCGCGCAACCAGTGAAGAGACCTGTTCATAGTAACAATTCAAAAAAATATTAACAAAGATGCACAGCACGAATATACAAAAAGATTGATCCTGAATCTAACCATACTGAATAAACACAAGAAATACAGGCTTCTGCGGAAAGGGTTTGCCAACAGGCAGCAATCAGCCGGCCGACCCGAAGGACAAGGGACCGGAAGTAAGTTTTCAACAATAACACGGCTACTGTTAATTACTTCTTTGGGCAACCCGCGAATATTTCAATATATTTGTCCAAACAACAGCAATTACTATAAATGACAGGTGCAATCTGTTACCTTTCTCTTGTTGCGGTGAGGGCTGAACCATCCGGGAAAGCCGAGATGGTGAATCAGTTGCTGTTTGGTGACCTCGCTGAAATTATTGATAATTATGATCATTGGCTGAAGATCAGGACCCTTACCGACGGTTATGAAGGATGGTGTGATCAGAAACAGCTGTTCCTCCTTTCGGATGAAACCCTGGAAGTGCTGAAAGGCAGCAGTATCCGGGTTGTGTCCGATACCACAGGTGTGTTGCTGACTCAGGGACGACCGGGAATCAACCTGGTGATGGGAAGCAGTCTCTATATGCTTCCGAATGGTCTGATTGCCGGTCCGAATGGCGATTATCATCTGACAGAAGGTGAGTTCTGCATGCCGGAATTACTCAATCCTGAAGAAATTGCTGAAACGGCTTCTCTTTATCTGAATGCACCTTACCTGTGGGGTGGCCGCTCTCCTTTCGGGATCGACTGCTCGGGTCTGGTGCAGGTAGTATTCAAAATCAAGGGGATCAGCCTGAAACGTGATGCCGCCCAACAGGCTAACCAGGGAAATCTCATCAACCTCATCGAAGAATCACGGGCCGGTGATGTAGCCTTTTTCGATAATGAAGAGGGGAAAATCATCCACACCGGCATCATCACCGGAAAAGGGAGTATTATTCATGCTTCCGGAGAAGTCAGGATAGATCCGCTGGATCATCACGGAATTTTCAATAAAAAAGACGGGAAGTATTCCCATAAACTCAGGGTTATACGGCGCTTTGGCGAAAATTGACTGTCGTGGCATAAAACACACGGAACAGGTATTTCAGAATTAATGTTTTCTTAACATCGGGAACTTAATGCAAATGGCCTTTGAACTAATTTTGCAGCGTGAAATCCAAACCCGCCTTTTACCGGAATCACTTAGATTTTCTTTCGACAATATTATGATTACCAAATATTTACATTTAATAAAATAGCTAACCAAAACAACAAACCATGAGAAAAACAGACAATTTGATTGGCAGATTACGCAGGTACTTCCTGTTGATGGCTGCTTTTATGCTGAGTGTAACCATTGCTGTGGGGCAGGTTACCACCTCAGGGATGAATGGAAAGATCACTGGTTCGAACGGGGAAAGTTTGCCGGGGGCCACAATAATCGCAGTTCACACCCCTTCAGGTTCTCAATATGGAACAACCACTGACATTGAAGGAAACTATCGTATTCCGAATATGAATGTGGGAGGTCCATATAAAGTTACCATCTCCTATGTTGGTTATGAAAGCTACGTAAACAATGAAGTTTACCTTAATCTTGGCCAGACCTACAGGTTAAGCAGTAAGCTCGGTGAGAAAGCCGCAACCATTTCCGGCGTTGAGGTTGTAGGTGCCCGCTATGACATCTTTGATGGTAACCGTACCGGGTCTGAAACCAACGTCAGCCTTCAATCCATTGAGCGCATGCCTTCTATCGGGCGCAATTTCTCTGATTACACCAGGCTAACCCCCCAGGCCAGGGTGACCCAGGGTGGCGGAATTGAAATCGCTGGTACCAATAACAGATACAATTCAATCTTTATCGATGGTGCCGTAAACAATGACGTATTCGGTCTTACCGATCAGGGAACCAATGGCGGACAAACCGGAATCTCCCCCTTCTCAATGGATATCATTGAGCAGGTCTCCATCCAGGTTGCTCCCTATGATATAAAACTTGGCGGTTTTGCCGGAGCCGGTATCAATGCAGTGACCCGTCGCGGAAACAACGAATTCCAGGGTTCTGCCTATTATATTACCCGAAATGAAGGTATGGCAGGAAAAACACCAACAGATAAAACCGACACAGAACGTAAAAAACTGAATCCATTCAGTTCTGATACCTATGGTTTCAGGTTGGGTGGACCCATCGTGAAAGACAAACTGTTCTTCTTTGTGAATGCTGAAATTCAGAAAGATGAAACTCCACAGCCATTCGATTTCTCTACCTACGCTGGTGATGCTACGACCGAAGATCTTGCCCTGATCACCAGTAAACTGAGTGAGTTTGGCTATGATCCCGGAGGATATACCGATGTTAACCGGACACTTGACGGTACCAAGTTCTTTGCACGCCTTGACTGGAACATAAATAAGGTTAATAAACTGATGATTCGTCACCAGTATACCAAAGCAGAGCAGAACAGCCCGTCAAACAGCAGCACCACGGCCATCAGATTCGGGAATTCGGGAATTTACTTCCCATCAACAACCAATTCCACCGCCATCGAGTTGAAAAGCAACATAAGCAACAAGATGAGCAACAGCCTGATTATGGGTTTCACCTTTGTTCGTGATGACCGCGACCCCATGGGAACAAATTTCCCTTATGTCAGGATCAAAGATGGTACATCCAATATCTATTTTGGGTCTGAGGAGTTTTCAACCGGTAATCAGCTGAATCAGAATATTATTACACTGACGGATAATTTTGAGATCTACAAGGGTAAACATACCCTGACTTTTGGAACCCACAACGAATTCTATAAGATGTACAACCTGTTTATCCGCCAGAATTTCGGATCATATCAGTTTAACAGCATCAGCGATTTCGTCAATGACCTTCCTGCATATCAGTATGATCGTACCTTCTCTGCCGTGGATAATGTTACCGGCGACGGTTCAAAAGCTGCTGCAGAATTCAATGCGTTGCAGATCGGACTCTATGCCCAGGACGAAATCCAGGTTAGTGAGAAACTGAAGGTAACCGCCGGTCTGCGTGTGGATATGCCCATGTTCCTTGACAAACCTTCCCTGAATAACGATTTCAATGATAATGTGATCCCGATTCTTGAAGAAGCCGGTTGGGATCTTGAAGGTGCCAAAACCGGACAGACTCCTGATCCGGCAATTATGGTGAACCCCCGCATTGGATTCAATTATGATGTGAAAGGTGACCAGAGTTTCCAGGTTCGTGGAGGTGCAGGATTGTTTACCAGCCGTATACCTTATGTATGGCCGGGAGCCTCATTCCAGAACAATGCAGTGATCACGGGTGGGATGCGGGTTACCGCTGCCGGCTCTCCTGAACTGGTCTTTAATCCTGTATGGAACAATCAGCCAAGTGTGCCACCTATTCAACCCTCAGGTCAGGTGGATATCTTTGCCAAGAAATTCAGATTCCCGAAAGTTTTCCGTGCCAGTGTAGCCTTTGACAAGAAGCTCCCCTGGGGAATGGTCGGTACATTTGATGTCACCTATACCAAAACCCTTAACAATGTTCTGTATTATAACCTTGCATACCATAAGACCGGTGAACTGACCGGAACCGGTGACAACAGGCCAATATGGTCGAAAATTGCACTGGGCACCGATCCCAACACTGAGGCAAACCGTAAATATACCGATATCATTCTCGGAACCAATACCAACAAGGGTTATTCATACAATATTACAGCACAGCTGCAGAAAAATTTCAGCAATGGTCTGGCCGGTAGCCTGGCTTATACGCTTGGTCATGCAAAATCAATGAACGATGGTGTTTCTTCACAAAACTCTTCACAATGGCGTGTTGCCAATGTTCGTGGAAAGAATGACCTTGACTTTGCTGTTTCTGATTTTGATATGGGTTCACGTATTGTCGGTTTCATATCTTATAAAAAAGAATACCTGAAACATACTGCCACCACCGTTTCTCTTTTCTACACCGGACAATCGGGAGCCCGTTTCTCCTATGGATATGCTGACGGTTCATCCAAATACCTGGGCGAGGACAATCAGAGCCTCGAGTTGTTGTATGTTCCCGCAAATCAGGAAGACATCAATCTTGTTGACATTACTGTTGGTGAAAATACACTTACAGCTGATCAGCAATGGGAAGACCTGAACGCATTTATTGAAGCCGACGATTATTTGAAAGGCCGCCGTGGTGATTACGTCGAAAGGAACCATTCACGTGTTCCGTTTATGAATATTTTCGACTTCCGCATCGCACAGGACTTCTTTGTAAAGGTTGGTGATAAACGCAATACCCTGCAGGTAGCATTCGACATTTTCAATGTAGGAAACCTGATCAACAAGGATTGGGGACGCATCTATTACTCCTCCGGTGCCTACTACAACAATTTCCCGTTGGTCAAAATGGAAGGATTTGAAGACGATAATACTACACCAAAATTCTCATTCAAGAAACCTTCAGGCGACACCTGGGCCATTGACGATTCCGGCATCCTGAGCTCAAGATGGCAGGGTCAGATCAGCATACGTTACATTTTCAACTGATAATAATCAGGATGATTTAAAAGAGTCCCGGTTACCGGGACTCTTTTTTTTCACCTAACTTTGAATATCAATCAAGATTATGAAAACAACCCGGTTTCTGTTAACAATTTCCGCCATTGCACTGTTGTGCCTGACCGGGTTACTGAATTCTTCTGTTGCACAGAACAATCAGCCCCAAACCACCGTTATCCTCTCCCTCGACGGATTCCGTTGGGATTATCCGACAAAAACCAGCACACCGAATCTTGACAGGATAGCCCGGGAAGGTGTAAAAGCCGAATCACTGATTCCTTCCTTTCCTTCAAAAACATTCCCGAACCATTATACCATAGCAACAGGGCTGGTACCTGACCATCACGGCCTGGTCAACAACGCCTTCTATGATGCTGAATCAGACAAATCATATTCAATGAATAACTATGCGCCCAGGTTCAATCCCGACTTCTATGGCGGAGAACCGATCTGGATAACCGCACAAAACCAGGGCGTGGTCACCGCTTCATTTTTCTGGGTGGGAACCGATGTTGCCATCCGGGGCAGGCATCCCGATTACTGGAAATCGTATGATGAAAGTATTCCCTTTATTCAGCGGATAGATACCATTATCCATTGGCTGAGCCTCCCTGTCAGCATCCGGCCAAGGCTGATTATGGCCTATTACCATGAGCCCGATGGGGTTGGTCACGATTACGGTCCCGATGATATCCGCACACTGGATACCGTTCATCTGCTCGACAGCATTACCGGGATACTTTACAATCGCATCCGCATGCTGGCTGATGGCCAAAACGTTAATTTTATCGTAGTTTCCGATCATGGCATGGGACAAATATCTTCCGACAGAAATAATGTGCTCAAAGACCTTATACCGGTTGAATGGCCTGTCAGAATTGAAGGTGGTAATCCCAACTTTAACCTTTATGCCAAAGGCCACTGGATTGATTCAACCTATAATATTTTAAAAAAAATAAATGGCATCAAAGTCTGGAAACCGGGTGAAGTGCCTGAATACCTGCAATACGGGACCAATACCAGGGCTGGTAACCTCATCGTTGTTGCCGATTCTGCCTGGAGTTTAACCGCAAAAACACCAGAAAAAAGTTTTTCAGGCGGCACCCATGGCTATGATATCCGCAACAGGGATATGCATACAATCTTTTATGCCGCCGGACCGGCTTTTAAAGAAAACTTCGTACAACCTTCCTTTCAGAATATTCATATCTATCCCCTGCTGGCTCACCTGCTTGGCATTGTTCCGGCCAAAACCGACGGGGATCTGCTCAGTGTATCCGGAATGTTAAAACCACAGCCATGAAAAGAAAATCCCTCATCATTCCAGTTATTATATTCATGTCATGGACAACCTATGCACAGCCGGAACCGATGCTTCAGTCGGGTCCTATGCCGGGTTATGCCGATATGCGTGAAGCCGTGATCTGGATTCAGACAACAGCAGCAGCCGAAGTGTTTGCCACGTATGCCGACCGGGAGCATCCGGAGTTGATTTTGCAAACCGGTAAAGTAAACACAGTGAAGGAACAGGCCTTTACAGCCAGGTTGATTGCAGATCAGGTGGAACCCGGAAAAACCTATGACTACAGGATTTACATCGGTAACAAGCCTGTTGACCTTGCCTATCCGACTGTTTTTAAAACACCACCCCTTTGGAAATACAGGACCAATCCCCCTGATTTTACCATACTTACAGGCAGTTGCGCTTACATCAACCAACCCGAATACGACCGGCCCGGAAAGCCCTACGGCGGTGATTACAGGATATTTAAACATATGGCATCGCAGAATGCCGACCTGATGATCTGGCTGGGCGACAATGTTTACCTGCGGGAGCCCGACTGGAATTCAGTGACAGGATTCCAAAAAAGATATACCCATACACGGTCGTTGCCCGAATTGCAGCCTTTCCTGGCTTCCACCCACCATTATGCCATCTGGGACGACCACGATTACGGTCCGGATAATTGCAATAAGTCATTTTTCAATAAAAACACTGCACTGGAAACATTCAGGCTCTTCTGGGCAAATCCCACCTTCGGCACTGCTGATATGCAAGGCATCACGACATCATTTCAATGGGGTGATGCCGATTTTTTCCTGATCGACAACCGCTGGTACCGCGACCCTGATGAATTAAAAAAGGATGGCAAATCGATCATTGGAGAGAAACAACTCGAATGGTTAACAGATAACCTGGTGTCGTCCCGGGCGACTTTTAAATTTATAGCCATCGGTGGACAATTCCTTTCTGATGCTGCAACCGCAGAGATGCATTCGGCTAACGGATTCAACAATGAACGTGAAAAGCTAATACGGTTTATTCAGGACCAGAAAATCAAAAATGTGATATTTCTGACCGGCGATGTCCATTTCTCCGAATTATCGGTACTTAAACCAGAGGGTAAACCAGCCATCTATGACCTGACTTTTTCTACTTTGAGTGCCGGGCCCAACCCAGCCGGGGAATCATGGAAAAACACCCTAAGGATTCCCGGCACCGTGATGCCTGACAGGAATTATGGCAAAATCAGCGTCAGCGGGCCGGAAAAAGCAAGGAAACTGACCATCGGTTGCTTTGATTCTGATAACCACAAAAGGTGGGAGAAGGTCATTGAGCAGGAATGATCTGCAATTCTTTTATATTTTGATTATCAGTTATTTGTGAAAGATCTGCAGATTCTGTATTGTAAGAATTGTTCCAAATAGTAAACATTTGATAAAGGTGTCGGTTACTTAATGGTATCAGGCTGATCAACCAGTGCCGGAACAAAACGGCTTCTGTAAAAAAAGTTTCATTAAATCAGAGAAAGATCATGAACCGTACTTTTATCACTATTCTATTGTTGTTCGCTGCCGTTCAACTGTCGGCGCAGGATATGCAGGCAGATGTGCCGGTAATCATGCCGCAACCTCCAGCAGGAAGGCTTGAGGTTACCTACATTGCAAATTCGGGATTTTTGCTTTCATCAGGCCCGACCCGCGTATTGATTGATGCCTTGTATTTCGATGGTGATATCTGGGAATCTCCTTCAAAGAAGATTCAGAAAGCCATTATTTCCGGAGATATTCCATTTAAGAACATCACGCATATGCTGGCATCGCATTACCATGCCGACCACTTTGATGCCGCTCTGACCTCACGGTTCCTGGTCAACAACCCCGGAGCCATGCTCATCACAACTGCCCAGACCGATTCTTTACTCCAGAAAGTATACAGGCAGGATCCGGAACTAAAAAGGCCGAAACAGACCAGGATTATTCAAACACCTATGTTCGGAACTGAAACTTATGAGTCGGGCGACCTGAAGGTGAAATGCCTGATGCAGCGTCATATGGGTAAGGATGATTTCAAGGTACTGAATATGGGGTTCCTTGTCGGAATGGGCGGTAAAAAAATTCTCCACATTGGAGATGCCGGCTGGACAGAAGAAAATTTTGCAGGTTTCAATCTGCCCGCCGAAAACATCGACATCGCCTTCATCCATTACTGGTTCCTGCTCGATTGCGAAGGCCGACAGATCATTGAAAACTACATCAAACCCAAAAAGATTGTGGTTACCCATATTCCTTACGATGATCTGAGACGCAACTATAAGAGAATCAAGGAGTATTATCCTGACGTGGAAGTTTTCCTGAACCATCTGGAAAAGAAGATATACTAGGCTACTGTAAATCCGAAAAGATAGAATCAGCTAATCAGCAAAACTGCTGGTCAGCTGATTTTTATATCCATTCATCAATTCTTCTGTGATTCTCCGTTTTTTACACAGGAATTTTCCATTTTTACTTGTTTATATGTAATCTTTAAGGTATTTGACCGTCTAATCATTAAGCACTTTATGAATTTAAGCTTAAATCATGCCTGGCTTAAGACATTTAACAGCCTTATGTTCATGAGTATTTACGGAATGCACCCACTTACCAGGACCTGCCTGCTTTGAACATGATTCAGACAGCCCCTAGATGTAACGGGTACACCCCATTGGTTTTAATTATCTATATACTTTTTACCTGCCTGCGGCAGGCAGGCTTTTTACTTTTTCTCCCTACTCCTTACTCCTTACCCAACCCTTAACCTTCAAACCCAAATCAATCAAATATGAAAACCATTAAAATGTTACTCATTACCCTGCTCCTTCCCCTGGCCGGTTTCCAGGTCATGGCACAGCCAAACCCCAGTCAGTTACCTCCCCTTGTAGATCGGGAACTCTTTTTCGACAATCCTGAAATAGCAGGAAGTCAGCTTTCGCCCGACGGTCGCTTTATCTCTTTCACAAAACCATACAAAGGTGTGATGAATGTATGGGTTAAGAAGTTTGATGAACCTTTCGATGCTGCACGTCCGGTAACTGCCGATCTTGCCCGCCCGGTGCGTTCCTATTTCTGGTCAAGGGACGGTAAATACATCCTTTATGTTCAGGACAAGGGCGGCGATGAGAATTTCAATATTTATGCAGTAAATCCTGCCGATAAGGTTCCGGCTGGTGCCGAAACTCCTGAAAACAGGGATCTCACCAACCTCAAAGGGGTCAGGGTTATGATTTATGCTGTTCCCAAATCAGATCCGGATGCCATCTACATTGGTCTGAACGATCGTGATCCGGCCTGGCATGATCTTTATAAAATGAAACTATCGACCGGTGAACGCACGCTCATCAGGCAAAACTCAGCAGATGACCGCATCACCGGCTGGGTATTTGACTGGGATGACAATCTCCGTCTGGCCAGCCGCTCCAACATGGACGGTAGCAATGAACTGCTCAGGGTCGACGACAAGGTTTTCACTCCTATATATTCTACCACTGTTTTTGAGCAGGCCTACCCTGTTGCATTTCAGAAAGACAATAAAAAAATATACATGGTCACCAACAAGGGTGACAACCGTGACCTTTCCGAACTCGTACTGTTTGACCCGGTTACACTCAAAGAAGAATTCCTGGAATCAGATCCCATGAAGCGTGTTGATTTCGGTGATGTCGCCATTTCTGATGTAACCCATGAGATCATCCTGACTTCCTATGAGGATGATAAGGAACGAATCTACTTTAAGGACAAATCATATGAAGCAGACTATGCACTGATCAGGAAAGAGTTGCCCGGTGTTGAGTTTTATTTCAGCAGGCCCACAGCCGATGAGCGTTTCTGGATTGTAGGTGCTTACAGTGATGTTGATCCCGGCACCACGTATCTGTATGATCGCCAGACCAAAAAACTTACCTTCCAGTATCGCCCACGTCCGAATATTCCCATGCAGGATATGGCGCCCATGCAGGCCATCCGTTACAAATCGTCCGACGGACTTGAAATTCCGGCTTACCTTACCCTGCCGAAAGGGTTAACCCCAAAAAACCTGCCTCTTATCGTAATGCCACATGGTGGCCCCTGGGCCCGCGATAGTTGGGGATTCAATTCCTATGCACAGTTCCTTTCAAACCGTGGGTATGCAGTGCTGGCACCAAATTTCAGGTCTTCGACCGGCTATGGCAAAAAATTCATCAATGCCGGGAACAATGAATGGGGACAGAAAATGCAGGACGACATCACCTGGGGAGTTAAATACCTGGTCAGCCAGGGAATTGTGGATGCAAAGAAAGTAGGCATAATGGGTGGCTCTTATGGTGGCTATGCCACCCTGGCCGGTCTGGCTTTTACCCCGGAAGTATATGCCTGTGGTGTTTCCATTGTTGGACCCTCAAACCTGATTACCCTGCTGAACTCCATTCCACCTTACTGGGAATCCATCCGCAAAGTCTTCACAATGCGTATGGGCGATCCCGAAACTCCTGAAGGTCTGGCCCAGCTCGAAAGGCAATCACCGCTTAACTCTTCCGATAAGATCAAAGCCCCGTTGCTGGTGGTTCAGGGAGCCAACGACCCCAGGGTAAACAAACACGAATCTGATCAGATCGTAGTCGCTCTTCGCGATCGTGGTTTTGCTGTGGAATATATTGTAGCCCCTGACGAAGGTCATGGTTTTGCCCGCCCGGTGAACAATATGGCCATGCTTGCTGCCGCAGAGAAGTTTCTGGCCAAACACCTTGGCGGCCGTTACCAGGAAAGTATGAAACCGGAGGTCTCCACCAGGCTTGGTGAAATCACCGTTGATCCGAAAACGGTAACTTTGAAGGCTCCGGAGCAGAAGTAAAATCTGCATAGGAAAACAATGCAGGGACACGACCTATCGTGTCCCTGCATTGTTATATGAATGACAACATATTTCATGTCTCTGTGGCCTGATCATCATAATCTCAGCAAATCAGATTGCCGGTAAATATTTTTTTATTTTGATGCCGTTTTTATTTCACAGGCACAGCAAACAATAGTAAAATTGGATTACATTTATTGAATAAATTAATAGAACTCGAAAATCAGACAACTACCGGAAAAAATCGAAGCAGTTATGTCCCAGCAATCTCACAACGAACCGGTTGAAGTATATTCAGGCACCGCATGGCATGCCGGATTATTAAAAAGTATGCTTGAAGATACCGGCATTCCGGCTTTTCTTATTGATGAGATCATCGGGACACTGAATCCGTGGTGGACCGCCCCGGGTGGTGCAGGATCGGTAAAGGTAGTGGTTGACCCTTCGGACCTTCAGAAGGCAATGCAGATTGTAACTGAGTTTGAGGAAAATCTGAAAAAAGAAAGTTAGTCACCGCGGATCAGAATAGATCTGATAATATTTCCATTTACTTTCATACTTGTGTTTAAAATTCCGTCTATTCACAGCGGACAGAATCCCCTTTGTAATTCCAGGACCGGACAG
This sequence comes from Bacteroidota bacterium, assembly GCA_009773455.1. Taxonomy (GTDB): domain Bacteria; phylum Bacteroidota; class Bacteroidia; order Bacteroidales; family Lentimicrobiaceae; genus Lentimicrobium. The sequence continues at coordinate 100,378 of WSXU01000004.1, forward strand.
GATTTCCTGGTTATCCATGACAGCGGGACAGATGATGAACTTCAATACCCCTGTAGATTTTTTCAAAACAATATATATAGATACGTGTTTATTTACTGATGCACAACGCCTTATTGCTCACAAAATAACTCCGGACATTATGAAAAACAACATATTTCTTAAATGCATCCTGTTCACCTTATTAGTTTCCTTTTCAAGTCAGGAGGCTATTGCCACAAAACATATTGTAAACACGCAAAATTTCATTTTTAATCCGGCGAATCTTACCGGTGTTTTTGTTGGTGACACCATCCGGTGGGTCTGGATAAACGGAATCCATACCACAACTTCGACGACCATCCCCCTTGGTGCAGCAACATGGAACAGCCCGATCAGCAGTTCTGTAACTTTTTTTGAATACCGTGTTACAGTTTCCGGAACATACAATTACCGTTGTACACCTCATGTCGGAATTGGGATGATTGGTTCATTTACGGCAGCAAATCCACCTTCACTCTCCGTCACTCCATCCAACCAGAATGTCGGCCCTGAGGCCGGGAATACCTCTTTTGCTGTAACTACGACTGCAAACTGGACTGCGGTCAGCAACCAGCCATGGTGTACTGTAACCTCTTCAGGATCAGGCAACGGTACTATTACGGCTGTTTTTGACCAGAATAACCAGCCTTTCTTCCGATTCGCAAATATCACTGTGAGTGCGCCCGGAGCATCCCCGGTATTGGTGACGGTTACCCAGGCACAATCAACAAACAAAACGCTGAATCTCACCTTGTTTCTTGAGGGGTTATTCAACGGCACTGGCATGAATCATGCCCAGAATGCTTCAGGGAATCAGTTCGCGGGAAACACTGCTGATCAGGTAACCGTTGAACTGCGTAATGCTACTCCCCCGTACTCACTTGCTGGTGGTCCATTTCTGGCAAATGCCGGCAATACCGGTGCGACTTCACTGATCTTTACAGGATTACCTGACAACAACTATTACATAGTCGTTAAACACCGGAACAGTATTGAAACATGGAGTAATAGTCCGGTCCTGTTCATCAGTCCGCTGATTAACTATGATTTCACCAGTTCTGCTTCACAGGCATTCGGTGGAAATCTGAAACCCGTGTCGGGTAAATATGTGATCTTCGGCGGAGACGTCAATCAGGATGGCCAGGTGGATTCTGGTGATATGACCCCGGTTGACAATGATGCAGGCAATTTTACTTCAGGATATATTGCAAGTGATGCAAATGGCGACGGGACGATTGATACTGCAGATGTCACCATTCTGGATAATAATTCAGCAGAATTTGTCGGGGCTGTTACACCATGATTGTTTTATTGTTACAAAAATACCCTGAACAGAAAGAACATTGCTTACCTTTCGTGGCAAAGACTTAAAGCCCACGCCGCCTAAAGCATAGCATATTGCCTTTCCAAAACAAATTATCCAAACTCATGTTATTATAATCAAAGACCAATCGTATGAAAAAGCAAATACTCTCCCTATTCGTTTTAATATTGATCAGCTCCGGCATCCGGGCCCAGATCAACCTGATCGGAGCAAGTGCTTCGCAGAATCCTGATGTGATCAACATTGTCAAATGGCAGGCACTTGACACCGCCTCTATCACAAACTATCCTACTCCTTTGGAAGCCTATGTTTTCGGATCATCGGTGTTTGATTCATGGAACAGCAACTATTACATAACAGGCATCAGCGCTGATACCAGCGGCCTGCTTACATTCAATACGGAAACAAATACCAATACCATCGGTGCTTACCGAACATTTTCGAGCATAACGGAAATCGACATGAGTACCGGCAAAATCTACAACCTGACCGCTGACTCAATCGGATATTTCAGTGTAAATGAATATGATATCAAAACAGGGGAAGATAGTTTGCTGGGTGTGATTTATGAACCCGGTATAATAGGTATCATTGCCGATGCAACCGGGTTTGACTCCAACAATGGCATTCTTTACTATGCAGGTTACGATAATTCGCCCAACCATTGCCTTTATGCGATTCCCGTCAGGAACAGCGATTTTTCCTATACCAAAACCTCACTTCTGGCCGAAGGACCAGGTAACAATTTCACCGGTCTTAACTACGACAACATCAACAATACGCTTTATGCGCTGAATGCCCGCTTTGATTCTACCTGGAATTATAGCGGCAGCTATGTGGTAGAAATTGATAAATTAACCGGGAATGTAATTACCCGGGGCTCCCTGGCTGAATTCCCCTATTTTGTGGCAGGTTCTTCATCTTTTGACCAGAATTCAGGAAGCATGCTACTTGTAGGCATCGACACCAGCAATGTGTTGAAAATGATTGTTTTTGACACGTACAGCAACACTTACCAGTCCGGGTTTGTCCCGGGCAATGTTTCGGAAATCGTTTGTGACAATTCGGCTTTTGCAAGAAGCGCCTACACAACAACTTCCATAAAGGACACGGAAACTTCACGGATGATGCTATATCCCAATCCGGCCGGAGGAACGGTTACGCTACAGGGCCTTTATTCATCGGGAAGTGAAACACAGGTAAATATTTTCAGCCTCAGCGGACAACTTGTTTTACAGCAGAGCAGTCTATCCGGGCCGACCATGGTACTGGATATCAGCCATCTGAAAACCGGAACTTATTTACTGAGAGTGGTCAGCCACGAAGGGGTTGAAACCCGTAAACTTCTGGTGAAATAAACCTGCTCATCTTCATTATAAAAACAGACCAGGAACTATGTCCCAAGCAGTGCGCTACTCATTCTCATACCCTGACAGAAACCCATCGTCAAACTGAATAATTATGCAGCCAGGAACCGTTGAAAATCCATGGAAGCTGAAGACCCCTTCACTTTCGTCTGAATTCACCATGCATAAAATAAATAAAGACGGTAAAGATATACTCGTTTGCACTGTCGGCAAGACCATTTTGCATTACGATTATTGTTGTATCAATGATCTTCATTCGATGCTGAAAAAACACGGCGACTGGATGGAACTGGGCAGTGCCGATGAGCAGAAACCGGCTAAAGATGGGACTGTTGAAGCATGGGGGCGTTCGGCAAGCAATCCCGTTGGCGGCTGGTATGGTTTGAAAAAAGGGCTTCGCGGACGGTTTGGCATGTACATCCCCCCGCTGATGGAAACCCTGGGATTGGCGGAAGTGACACATGAAGCCAAAGGCAATAAAATGAAAGCAAAATAAGACTCCGGAAAATGGCATACAATGAACATCTGGCCGACAGGACCAGGGAAATTATTGCTCTGACCCAGGACAATGTAGAAGAAAAGAAAATGTTCGGTGGTCTTTGTTTTATGGTGAACGATAAAATGTGCCTTGGTGTAATGGATGACAGGCTGATGGTTCGTCTTGATCCGGCAAAGTTTGAAGAGGTGGTTGAACTCGATGGGTGCCGACCCATGGATTTTACAGGAAAATTGATGAAAGGCTACGTCTATGTTGAAAGCGAAGCCCTGGATTCAGATAAGAAAATGAAATTCTGGGTTGATCTGGCGCTTGAATTTAACAGGATTGCGAAGCCTTCGGTTAAAAAGAAAAAACAAAAGTAGTACCTTCAGGGTTGATTTTCGCACCAGCTATCGATGCTCCGGTTGATCAGACCTTTCTCCTGAAAATCTTACCACAAAATCTGAAATTAGCAGCTGAAATCTTAGCTTTGCGATCTTTCAACGTACTGAGAATACGCTTGAAATAGGTAAAACCATTTGCCATCCTAAGGAAAACAGCCCCATGAATCCGGAATATATGATCATCCTTTATATCGCTGATCAGCAGCTGAGTCGTGACTTCTATAGTAAGGTCCTGAAGATTAGACCCACTCTCGATGTACCCGGAATGACTGAATTCATTCTTTCGCCCGGGCTGAAACTTGGTCTTATGCCGGAAGACGGCATAGCCCGGATACTGGGGGATAAAACCCCGCACCCTTCATCCGGACATGGAATTCCCCGCTGTGAACTGTATCTTTTGAACGAAAAGCACACTGAAATGTTTCAGTCAGCGCTGGATTCAGGTGCCATTGAGGTAAGTCCGGTACTGGAAAGAGACTGGGGTCACAGTGTTGGTTATGTTTCCGATCCCGACGGGCACATCATTGCATTCGCGAAAGAAATACCTGTGACACCTAAAAAGTAAAACCCGCGGCAGGTGGGGTAAATAGTGAAAATTCGGTTAATTTATATTGGAATCGGCCATTATTTGATTATTTTTTTATCTTCGTACACTTAAGGCCAGACAGTATTCCTTTTTATTCAGTATCAGTTTATACTTTGCTTTAATTCTCTTTATACACAAATGGCGAGCAATTCCTCTTTAATTTTCAATCCGGAAAACAATTTCCATGGATAACAATTCAGGAAACCTGGCTCTGGACAGAATAAAAATACAGTTATGGTGGGTAAAAAATGAAATGGTTTCCTATGACTCAACATCCACAATATCATATATTTTAGAATTATAAATTCAATTCTTCAGGTAATATGAGAAATCTTTTAATTCTGATCACTTTGCTGATTTCAACAGGCATCTCTGCAGATAACATCGACACGTTGCGGGTTCAGTCAAAAATCACAAATGTCACCGTATTCTTCAGTGGCGCACAAATTACCCGTCAGGCTGACCTGAAACTCAAAAAGGGGAAATACCTGATCATTGCCGAAAACCTGCCACAGGAAATTAACCCGCGGAGTATCCAGGTAAACGGGATTGAAGGTTGCAAAACTCTTTCGGTAAAACATCAACCGGAGCCACAGAAAGTAAATATTAAAGGAAAAGATGAATCAGCCATCGAAGCCGGCATTAAAGTCCTGGAACTAAAAATCAAAGAGTTGAAAAACAGGATGAATGTCTTCGATATGGAAGAGAAAATTATACTGGATAACAGTAAACTCCAAAAAAATGAAGCAGGCTCTTCAGTAACAGAAATAAGGGAAGCAGCCGATTTCTACAGGCTCAGGCTGAATGAAATCAGACAGGGAAAATTAAGTCTTGACCTGGAACTTGAAAAAGCCAATATAGCAATCCAGGAATCCTACCTGCAATTAAACAAACTGATCAGTGAAAAACGCAAATCCTATACTCAGATCCTGATTGCTATTGATAGCGAAAAGGAAACAAATGCTTCATTGATATTTACGTATAACATTTCTTCGGCAGGCTGGGAACCTCTCTATGATTTCAGGGTTGACAATATCACCCAACCACTTGTAATTGACTATAATGCCAAAGTTTTTCAATCATCGGGCGAAGACTGGAAGAATGTAAAAATAACGCTCTCCACCTCAAATCCTTCCCTAAGTGGTGAAGTTCCCGGACTGGATACCTGGTACCTTGGCAGGAAGTACACTGTGCCGACATACAATACAGACAAGAGTGGAGTATGCACACTCAGGGGGAAGGTAATTGACCGGAATACGAAAGAGCCGATTCCGTTTGTGAATGTAATAGTCGAAAAATCGGGTCAGCAAACGGGGGGAACAACATCAGATTTCGACGGAAATTACACTATCAAACCCATGCAGCCAGGTTCGTACGAGATGAAAGCAAGTTTTGTCGGATATAAACCAGTCCTCATTACCGGCCTGGTTATGAAAGCCGGACAGATAACGTTTCAAAACATCGAAATGGAAGCTACAATGGTAGAGATTGAATCTTTCGAAGTTGTTGATTATAAAGTACCTCTGATTGATAAAGACAAAACATCTGTTGGTGCAACGATTTCCAGTGAAGAAATACGCAGAATGCCAAACCGTTCGGCAAATGCAACAGCTACGCAGGTTGGTGGAGTTTACAATGCATCCGATATGGATAATAGAAATATATATCGCAATTCCGGCCTGCAAAAAGAACAAAATAAAACCGGCACACTCACAACCAATTACCTTGCGAATTCATTGAAGGAAACCGTTACCAACCTGGAATACCTGATTGACCTCCCATACTCAATTCCGTCCGACGGCGAAGATTACAGCATAAAAATCAAGGATGTGAGTCTGCCTGTCAACTATGTTTACCATGCCATACCGAAGCTCGAAAAGGATGTTTTTTTGACAGCTGAAATCCGCGACTGGGCTCAATTAAATCTATTATCGGGGAAATCAAGCATATACTATCAAAGTACTTTTACCGGAGAATCGGCCATTGATACTGATCATTCAGGAGACACCCTCTCAATTTCACTGGGTCGTGATAACAATATTCTGGTAAACAGGGAAGGGAATAAAGCCCTGTTCGACAAACGGGTCATGGGAAACTATATAAAGGAAGTTATCGGATGGGATATAACTATCAAAAACAACAAAAACACCACCATAAAAATCACAGTTGAAGATCAGTTCCCGATCTCGGAACGAAAATCAATTGAAGTTGAGAGGCTTGGTGCCGAGGGTGCCAAAGTGAACGGTGATACCGGTAGAATTACATGGGAAATTGAACTTCAGCCAAACGAAAAAAAGGTACTTACATACAGTTATTCGGTTAAATATCCGAAATTTGAGAACCTGCTGCTAGAATAGATCCGGTAAAATTCATTTCTACATTTGTTATGTGATTTTGAACCTGAAACTTCGGGCTTTTAATTTGCTCTATTCAGAAAGATCAAAATCAGCGTATCTTTCAGTCAAAGTGTTAACCAATGAAAATTCCGCTCATTTTGCTCATTGGCATCATCCCGGCCCTGCTTTTCTCGTGTCACGATGAAAAAACCGATGTCCCCATCAAAAAAGCCATCTATACCAATATTGACAGGGAGCATTACCATGAAACCGACAGTTTGTTTTTCGGCCTGAAGAATTTGCTTGATTCACCGGCCTATTTTTACGTGTGTAGCGGGTATCCGAAACCAATCCCGGAAATTGAAAAACTTGAAAAGAATATCTGGCTTATCGAAAGGTCACCCCTGTGTAACGATTTTTCAAGCTATTGCTGCGGTGAGTTTATAAAGACCGGAACCATCGGCGATGCCATTACGCTTGAAGGCCTGGAAGCAGGAACATACAGACTAAAATTTACTTTTTCAATCTATAATTCAGAAAACCAGCCTGTTAATTACGAGTCGAGATCTGAAAATTTTTATATTGACTAAGTTCTGATAAGCTGATTACAAACCTGAATGCCACTTTCAGGAGATGGTATATGTGTTTATTACTATTTCAGGCGTAATATTTGTTACCGGAATACATTAAATCACCCTCCTGTAAATTTTTCCCGGATGAAAGCAACATTCTTTTTCCTGTTAATTCTGCCGTTCTGCATTTCTGTATCACATGCACAAAAATCAGCCGGAAAAAAACACATTGTAACGGTAATTGATATGAAGAACGGCCTGCCTGTAAAAGGTGCTGAGGTTACCCTGACATCCATAACTGAAGCACGTGATGTTTACACGGAAGTCAAGCTAACCGATAATTCCGGAAAGTGTGGTTTCAACATTCATTTCCTCCCCAACACCGAATACGGAGTTTTTGCCGCTAAAAAAGGGTACGTAGGCTACCTGGCCATGAACCCGGTTAAAATTTCCAGGTATGACGCAGCAATAACCCATGATTCACCCGAAGAAATCAAGCTATACCTGACCTCCGATTCAATGCACCAGGTTGAATTCTACCGGAAAACGGAAGTACGCTATGAAATTCCTGACCTGATAACTCTGTTAAAGTCCGGCAATTTCCATGGTGGTATCCCATTGCTGTATTGGAATGATATTCCGCAACTGCTGGTTGTTGGCAATGACAAGACCATGATCAGCAGATACCCGTCAAACCCGCTTTCCTCATCGGCCTCCGAGGCTCCGTTGGGTATGGTGGCTTTATGGTTGATCGAATCGGTCAGAATTGCCGAAGGTAACCGGTTGATTCTCCCCTGGCAAAGGTTTCCTTCGCTGAACCCGGTGATCAGGAATATGAATGACAATGATATCAGTGCTGACATACCCGGAACCATGCAAAAAGTATTTGTAGCCTACAGTAAATGGTGGGAAAGTGTTAAAAAAACGGATTCATCGCATGGCTGCAGGGTCAATCCATTGGAAGGAACAGGAATGTGTTGGCAATGAATTTCGGGCAGGCATCAAATCCCATGTTGAATCATCATGCGAAGAAACGTAACAGGTCAGGATTTCAGCCTTCAGACCATATCATCCCATACGTTTTTTCCGGATTATTATCCGGCCGATCCAGGCGTTATTCGTGAACTCAAAAGTCCAGAAAGGCATAATAATCAGCCCGAAGAAGTTGCAGCAGCAGTAAATTCAGCATAGCATAAATCCGTTCTGCAAAAACCGGAAGTCTGAAATTTTAACGATTACGACTGCAATTAAAAAACAGAAAAAGCTAATAAAAACAGAAATTCATTTCCGAAAATGTTTATATATCTATATCTTTGTATATATAATCAGATATTTTAGTATTTAAATAGAATACTTTAGCCCGATTGGTAGTAGTTTGTGCAGTAGGAGGCGGAAGTCCGAAACGATGATCCGAACTGGTCTCATAAATAATCAAATTTATGGCTATAGCTTTTAATTATATCGTTGAAAATGATCTGTTCAGGGTAAAAGCTTCGGGCAAAGATGAAAACCTTGAGGAAGTGAATGCTTATGGAATGGTCATTATTAAAGCAGCGCTTGATCATGGATCAGTAAGGGTATTGTGTGATGAATCATGTCTGGAATACAGCCTTGGCACCATTGACACATTTGAATCAGCCCGCTTTATTTCCCAACATGCCCCTAAAATTGCGAAAATAGCAATCTTATGCAGGGCAGAGGACTTCGATACTGCAATCTTCTGGGAAACGGTTGCAGTGAACAGGGGCCTGCAGGTAAGGGTATTCAACAGGGCTGATAAGGCAGAGGAATGGTTAAACATCTCCTGAAATGGTTGACAGTTATCCCTGACATACGTTCAGGTTACGGTGCTATCCGTATAACACCTGCCCGTAAGGAAGTCAGTTTTTCATCACACCACATCGATCTGATATGCATCCAGTTGATGAATTTATCCTGAACTATCAAGGAAAACAGCGTGAAATCATGTTGTATATCAGTCATCTCCTGCTTGACCAACCAGGGGTATATGGAAAAATCACCTATAAAATTCCGTTTTTCTATCGCAAAAGCTGGCTGTGTTACCTGAATCCGACCAGGGACGGAGGGATAGAATTTGCCTTCATCCGTGGCCATGAGCTTTCAAACGATTCAGGGTTGCTTATCTCCCGTGGCCGGAAACAGGTGATGGGGATAACATTCTACGACGTAAGGGAAATCCCTTACGATTCCATTGCTGAAATCATTCATGAGGCTATATTGCTTGATGAGCAGGCCACAAAAAATCCGAAGTCAGCATCAGACCGGTCCGCTTCATGAAAGCTGACCCGGATGTATTGATAATCAGACATTTTTTTAGTAACTTTACTGGAATCAATACCCGAAACCATGAAAACATCTCTCATTGTCCTTTTTCCGGTTATGTTGCTTCTAGCACCGTGGCATAGCCATGGGCAGGAAAACTGCCGTGTTCTGAAAACCGGCATATCCGGATCATATACCGGTGATTGCAAAAAGGGGCTTGCACATGGACAAGGCATCGCTGCCGGAACCGATAGCTACGAGGGTCAGTTTCGCAAAGGGCTTCCGGATGGAACAGGTACCTATAACTGGTCAACCGGAGAGGTTTATACCGGGCAATGGAAAGAAGGAAAAAGAAACGGGATTGGGAAGTTTATTTATACTGTGGATGAGAAAGACACAATTCTTGATGGGCAATGGATAAATGACAAATTTGCAGGCCCGGTCGTTCCCAAACCGTTGATAAAAGCCAAAGAAGGCATTGACAGGTACACCTTCAGGAAGAACGGAACATCCAAAAACAGGGTAATGATCAATATCTACCAGAATGGCGCACGTAATGGTGGTATCAGTGATCTTATGATCTCATCCTCCAGCGGCTACGAAAGCACACTTGGTCCGGCCACCGGATTTGAGGAAATCACCTTCCCGGTGAACATTAAAGTGATGTATACAACACCCAACAAACTGAACACGACCCTGGTCTACGTGAAGTTCGAATTTGAAATATCCGAACCCGGAGACTGGACTGTCGACCTGCATAACTGACCTGCAGTCATAAGTCAATTGCTGATCGAAAACCGAATGTTAAAATCCGGTGTGGATATTTCGGGATAACGGCATGAAATCAGGCAAAGAAGCGATAACCGAACCACTTCCGTTTTCATCAATTCCGGTTTATTCCTAAAGACGGCAAATTCATAAGGTATCTGATATACAGATAACTTCAAACCAGTAGAATACCCTGTATCATTTCACGGAGCATCTGCCCGTGCTTTCCAACAACAGGAAGCCAGCTTTGTTTTTTATGTACCTTAGCAGGTTACATAAAAGCATTCGCCGGATTAAACAATAAACATGGGCAGGCAGATTACTTTTTTGCTGTTTCTTATACTACCGCTGGTTTTCTCCTGTCAGCGGCATGATCCCGCAATGCCTGAAACGCCCGGGCCTGTTACCAATCCCAACAAAGAGGTCAAAATTTTCACGACACCGGTAATCGCCTTTATATATCCGGATGTTCACCAGACCGATAGCCTGAAAAAAGCCCTGGGAACCGACCGGTATTTTGCATTTTCTGACATGAAAGGCGCTGAATTTTCGAAGCAGCGGAGCATTGCGGAAAAATACAGGCTTGCCACATGGTCAGGAATTGCTTCAGTGTACAGATTTGTAACTGTGGACGGAACCACTGTTGAAATCGACCTGCGCCATTCGCAATCGCCCTGGAAACTGATTATCTTCAACGGCATTGACGCCCCGGTTCTGGCCAATCCGGAGGATGCAGGGAATATTCTGATCAGCACATTTAACCTTCGGCCTGAGTATAAAGGGAAACGTATCCGCCAGTCATTACCTGCAACGATACCCGTTGAAACTGCCTTGGTGCAACCCGGAAATCCGGTCAATTCTTTTGAATCGATTCCCGGGCTGAAAGAAACGACCCTCAGGCTGGTTATCTTCCCCGGTCAGGCACCCCCTCCATTGCGTAATGAAACCGCCGGTTTCCGCATTGTTAACAGTTATATAAGTCCCAACCGCCGTTTCTGGCTCGAATTTGACAACGATATGTTTTCAAACACCGACAGGTATTACACCAATGGGGTGGTTTTGGGATATTCTTCTCCAGGTCTCACCACCTGGCGATTGAACCGCTTCATGATTAACCGCAACAAAAACAGTGTGGTTCATTCTGCCATCAGCCTGCATCATGGCATGTTTACACCACTCAATACCAAAGAGCCGCCTCCCCTGGAAAACGACCGCCCTTATGCCTCGACCCTTTACCTAAGGTACAGCCGGTTTTCAGAAGATGCTGAAGCAGGCATATTGCTTTCGAGTGCTATTGAAGCCGGTATTATCGGTGATGCAGCCCTGGGACAACTGCTTCAGAAAAGTGTACATGCGGGTATTCCATCAAACGATGAACCACAGGGATGGGAAACCCAGATTAAAAATGATCTTGTGCTGAACTATACCATCGATATCAGGAAACAACTGGCTAAAACAGGGAACGCGGAATTATATACAGAGGGGTCGGCCACAGCCGGCACCCTTCATACCAGGGCTGTCATGGGGATTCATGCAGTTGCAGGCCGTTTTATTCCGGGCCTGACTCCGGTTCCTGAGAATTTCAGCAATTTGACACAAAAAGGCAACAAGTGGCAATACGGGATACGCGGCGGGATTGAAATGCGTATGGTCGGTTATGATGCTTCTCTGCAGGGCGGGCTTCTGAACAGGAATAATGTTTTTGCATTGAAACCCGAAGAAATTGAACGGCTTGTGGCTGCCCTGAATGTCGGGCTGTTTGCCGGCTATAAAAATTTCGGACTGAGTATATCACAATATTACCTCAGCCCCGAATTCAAATCAGGAAAACAACATTTCTGGGGCCGGATAGGATTGAATTACGGGTGGTAACGGAAGACCTGATTCCTGTTTTTCCGTGTTAGCATTAATTTATATACAATGAATATGATCATCGACTATATAAGGTACCTTCTACTTGCTGCAACTGTAATGGTTTCAACCATTACCAATGAAACGCATCCGGTTGCCCAGATCAATGCTCCGGATTCAACATCGGTTACACTTTTGTTTGCCGGTGACATCATGCAGCATGGCCCCCAGATTGAAGCGGCCTGGAGTGAAGCAGATTCGGCTTACAATTATCAACCGTGTTTCAGTTACATAAAACCAATTGTTTCGGCCTACGACATCGCCATCGCCAACCTTGAAGTTACCCTGGCCGGGAAACCCTACACCGGATATCCGCAGTTCAGTGCCCCCGATGCCCTGGCCGTAGCCATCAGAAATGCAGGCTTCGATGTGCTGGCCACGGCCAACAACCATTGCTGCGACCGTGGCAAAGCAGGACTGATCCGCACCACCCGGGTACTTGACAGTCTCAGTTTATTGAGGACCGGCACCTACCGCGACAGCGCCGACATGAAAGATCACCATCCGATGATCCTGAAAAAGAACGATATCACAATAGCATTACTGAATTATACATACGGCACCAATGGTTTACCGGTGCATGAACCAACGATTGTCAGCCAGATCGACAGCAGCAGAATTTTCAGCGACCTGAAATCGGCCCGGAAACCGGGTATTGATTTTGTCATTGTCTTCTTTCACTGGGGCAATGAATATCAGTCGCAACCTGCCGCTGAACAGGAAATACTGGCCCGCAGGTGCCGTGAAAACGGTGCCGACGCAGTGATCGGATCGCACCCGCATGTCATTCAGCCGATGGAGTATATTGCTCCAGATGAAAGAAATCCCATCGGACACCTGCTGGTATATTCCCTTGGCAATTATGTTTCAAACCAGCGCGACCGGTATAAAGACGGCGGCGCCATGATTGGTTTTACCCTGACAAAAACCTGGAACAGAAAAACGGTAAGCAATCCGCAATACCATCTCACCTGGGTATATACACCTTATGAAGAGGGCAAAAAGCAATATTATATTCTGCCGGTCAGGCAGTTTGAGCAAGGATCGACACTTGATTCAGCATCACATGAAAAACTCAGACAATTTGCAGCAGACTCGAGGCAGCTGCTGAATACCGGAAAACTGGCAGTGCCCGAGTCATTGAAATAAGCCACATCAGGACCGCAACCTGACTGTGTAATGCAATTTATCCGGCAATTAAGGTAGACGAAAGCTGGTTCCCAAATATTTAAGAATATGGAATTCAGCCAATACCTAATGATGGGTATTACAATTCCGGCACATTACTCACTTTCCGGCTGCCTTATCCCGGGCATCCTGTACAATTTTATCTGATTCCTGACGAGCCTTAACCATCAGGTTATCGCCCTGTTTCTGCGCTTCAGCAACCAGTTTGTCGGCTTTTTCATTGCCTTCCTTTTTCACTTTCTCAGCAGCCTTTTTCGCCCCTAGTTCGGCAATGGGTCCATTCTTCTTCCCTTCCGCGATCAGCTGATCAGCCCTTTTTACGGATTCAGCTTTAACTTTTGATGCCGATTCATTGGCCAGCTTCATGATGTCATCGGCCTGCTTCTGTGCATCGGCCAGTATTTTCTGCGCCCTAGCATTGGCTTCTTCGATGTATTTTCCAGCTTCTTCACGGACTTTGGCTACAGCCTCCTCTTTTTTCTGCTGTATCTTTTCAGTTATCTGCTGTTTCATTTCCTTTACCGCATCCGAAGCCATGTTTTTCAGGCTGGTGGTTATCTTCGGGTTGGAAACAGTGCCACCGATCATTACGGCCACCGGAATCACATCTCCGGCGCTGAAATTCGCCCCTTTCTTATTTGCTTCACCGATAAGGTTATTCAGCACATTGTTGGCCGCCCCGCCAAATTCCGAACGCGGTATCGAGAGCTGCATCACATATTCCATGGTTTCATCAAAGGAGTTCCACCCGGAAATGCTGGCTTTGGTTTTACCCATTGCCGTTTCGAACGGTTTCACAAACACCTTTCCATCAACCAGCTCAAAGGACAGATTTATTTTCTCAATGGCCCATTGCTTTAGCTTATCAATTTTCAGGGCATCGGCCACTTTGGCGAAGGTATTCACATTGGTAAAGGTGAGTGCCGGCGAGCTCAGTTTGCCTCCTCCGTTAATGGAGGAATAAACCGGCATCATGGTTCCGTCGAGAGAGGTTTTCATGCTTAACTGTGTGCTTATCTTTCCCGATGCCACTCCTGCGATGGGTGCCAGTTTCTCCATGGTATTGAAGGTATTGAAAGCTTTCTTCACATCCACATCCCTGATGTCGAGCCTGAAATCAACCACCGGCTTACCGGCCTCAGCCGTTGAATAGCTTCCGTTTACACCGATGGAGCCATCCAGGGTATTCATGTTCAGATTTTCAAGCAATAGCTGCTGATCTTTCACCCTGAGCATTCCCTTCACATTTTTTAAATCCATATTGTCATAAATCACCTGCCCGAAAGTAGCATTCATCACGAATTCAATCCCTGCCGGTATCTCAACAATGCCCATGGTTGCCGTATCAGTGGCACCGGTGGTGCCTGCCGGCTCAGTCATAAAATCGTTCACATTGAAATATGCCGAATTCAGTTGCATGGTGCCTTTAAGGTCGCCTTTATCAAACAACCAGGCCACCATATTCTCCAGTTTTCCGCTGGCCGACAAGTCATTCCTGCCGATTTTCGCGTTCAACACCGGCATTTCTGCCACTGCAGGTGAAAGGTTTAATCTTGCTTCGCTCACTGAAAGTTTCTCGGGGAATGCGGCTGTTTTATAGACTAACCCTGTGGCGACCAGCTTTCCCTCTGCCTTAAACTGATCTAATTGCCGGGCTTCGATGGCCGAAAGTTTTCCTTTGGCAAGAATATCTGCATCAAGCAATCCTGAAAGTTCATCCCCCTTTTCGAGCGGATAAAATTTACCAACATCGTCAAGGTTCAGTTTGCCAATGATCTTCATATCAATATACGGATCACTCACAGGTGTGCTGGCATAAAGGCGGATATCGACCGGGTTGCCGGCCATTTCAAGGTGCAGTTTCCTGATGTCAATAATTGTTGCATCAGGGTCACCGGTTGAATTGGTGATGCCTGCCTGCATCGAGATGTTTTCAACGGGTTCGGGAAGATCAGGATACCTGAACATCGCATCGGCAATACTGATATCAAGCCCGAAACCAGGCATGGTATTGTCACTGTAAAGCCCTTTCACAAATCCCTTCAGCGACAGGCTTCCTTTGGTCCGAACGCTGGCGAAATCCCTGGCATAAACGGCCGGAATCAACGAAAGAAAGCTGCGGAAATCATTCTTAACGGCTTCAAAGGTGATGTCCATGTCGTACCCCGCTTCAGGCATGGCGAAGTATCCGGCAGCAAGGAGGTCAAGTTCGTTGAGCTTCAGCGAGGCATCAGGGAAAGTAAATTTCCACGTGTTCAGATCTGCCCCTATTTTCGATGTAAGACTTGCATTAGCCTTGCTCAGGTAGCGCACGCCTTCATAATCAACGGTAAGTTCACCGATGGTTGTTTCCGTGACCAGTTCCGTGAGGTCGGCCGTGAGGTCACCGCTGAGTTCGTGGTTCACCTGCGTGGCAAGAACCAGGGTATTGAGGCTGGCATCCTCATAGATGATGGTGCCATCTTTGATTCTGAAGCTGTGCATGGCAATCCTGAATGGCGTGGAGCTCTCCTCTTCCTTTGTGGTGGTTGTATCAGCAGAGGGCTTCATGATGTCCCAGTTGGCCCTTCCATCCTGAAGCACCCTGAATTTAAACCGGGGATCGTCCAGTTTTACCGACCTTACCTCATATTGAGACCCACCAAGAACACTCATCAGGTCAATTGTCAGTCTCAACTCAGGAACCATCGCCAGGGTATCTTCAGCGAACTCTCCTGAGCCGATAACCGACAGATCGGTTAGCCCCAGCGAGAAGTCGGGGAAACTCCTGAACAGCGACAGGCTTACCCCTTTGAAATCGAGGGTTGCATTCAGCGATTTATTGGCTTCCGATTTGACTGCTTCGGCTATTTTCCCTTTAAAAACAAATGGGAGCAGGATGATTGCCAATAGGATTACCAGGAGAATAATCCCTGAGATTTTTAACGCTTTTTTCATATACTGTCGGGTATTTGATTCACAGGAGCCCAACCGGAAACAATAATTAACAATTTGCTGCCAGCCGGAAATAAGGTTTGCTTTAATAACATTGCGATCTGTAAAATGTTGTCCTTGTTAAGGGCTGAATTCATCACATTTTCATACAAACAACAGAGAAATGTAACCGTTAGCTGTCTATGTATTTCAGGAATGAGGGCATGACGATAATCTCCGGAATCATAAAACCTGAAAAGAACGGATAAAACTCCGGTATGAAATGCTGGCAGTGAGACTTCCTTCAGGCTGCGCAGCCATGTTAAAATTAAAAAAAGATACAACCCGCAGAAAAAAAAAGCGCCGGATATTCCGGCGCTTTTCATTTATTGGTTGGCTTCGCGAAGCATCTTCAGTTTTGCTTCGAGCATCTGAAGCTCTTCTTTGGCCTTGTCGATCTTTTTCTCAAATTCCTGTTTCAACAGGTTGGCCGTTTTTGAATTGGCGAAGAAACCGATGTTGTTTTCCCAGGTTTTGATTTCATCCTGCAGTTGCTGTATCTTACCCAGAACAAAACTGCGTTCTTTGCTGATAACCCTGCCGGCATCGGGCGAATCCTTCGCCATGCGTTCCACGCGGTTACGGTAGTTGTTGGCACCCATCGACATGGATTCCATTTTCAGTTTTTCAAAATGCTTGTTGATCAGCAGCCTGAAATCGGCCTGAAGTTTTTCCTTTTCCTTGATGGGGACATGACCGATTTCCATCCACTGGCGCTGAAAATCCTTCAGGGTTTCAACGGCCTGGTTGCGGTCATCACCAACTTCAAATTCCTTTACTTTTTCAATCAGGTCAAGCTTGAGCTTCATATTCTCATCCTCATGGCTTGATACATTCTTGAAATATTCAGTCTTGGTTGAGAAAAACTCATCGCAGGCCGCCCTGAAACGTTTCCAGATACGGTCGCTTTGTTTCCTAGGCACCGGTCCTATCTTTTTCCATTCGTTCTGAAGGTTGATCAGTTCACGGCTGGTATTTTTCCAGTCGGTGCTGTTTCGTAACGATTCAGCCTGGACACACAGATCGAGCTTCAGGTTGAAATTATGCATCTGCTGCTCTTTCAGCTTGTTGAAATACTCTTTCTTCGTGTTGAAGAATCCATCAAGCGAAGTCTTGAAACGCGCCCATATTTCGTTGTTCTGCTTTTTGGGTGCCGGACCAATGGTTTTCCAGATTTTCAGCAATTCTGTAATCTGGGCTGTGGTATCCTGCCATGCCTTGATCGAATCACTTTCACCGGCCATCAGTTGTTCGGCTTTTTCACAAAGGATCACCTTGGCAGCATAATTCTGCTCGAGGCTGTCCTGCATTTCATTGTAGTACTCACGGCGACGCTCATTGATCTTTTCAGTCGCGCTGCGGAAACGTTCCCAGAGCTCATCCTTTTTATCCTGGGGAACCGGTCCGACTTCCTTCCACTCTTCATGGTACTGCTGGAGCTGTTTGAACGATTTGATGATGGAGGTTTCGAGCAGCAGTTCTTCCGCTTTTTCGCACAAATGAACCTTCACCTCAAGATTTTTCTTGAGGTCGAGATCCTTCAGCTCCTTGTTAATTTTAACTTTATCGAAGAATTTCTCAACCAGGAAATGGTAATTTTGCCACAGGGTATTGATTTCCCCTTTGGGAACCATCCCGATGGTTTTCCAGCGTTCCTGCAGGGTCTTGAATTCATCGTAGGTCTTCTTAAGCGTTTCCTCGGAATTGATAAGAACTTTAAGTTCCTCCAGAATACGGGTTTTGGCCTCCAGGTTTTTTACCTTGACCTTTTCCTGCTCCTCGTTGTATTTTGCTTTATTCTGTTTGTATATGTTAAAGGCTGCTTTAAACCTTTCTTCAATGGCATCGTCCTGAACAGGCTGTACTTCTGCAGGTGTTTCTGCATCGGCATCAACGTTCACTTCGGCTAGTTTCTGGTAAAGCTCCTGTTTGAATTCCTTGTTTAGTTTGAGGAAAGCAAGACGCACAAGTCCAACAGCAGATTTGATGGCATTCACATTCGGATCTTTCACAAGATCCTCAAGTTTTTCAACCAGCTGATCGCGGTTGAGGCCTTCAAACAATGGGTTTGCTTCTTCCAGATGTTCCTCTATTTCATCTGTCTCATCCTCATCGGCCGATTCTTCTGCAACAAGCAGTGTTTCTTCAACCACAGGCACTGCCATTTCTTCAACCACTGTTTCCACTGCCACTGGTTCCATTTCAGCAACCGGCTCAGGTTCGGCCACAGGGCTCAATTTTAAAGCTTCTTCAGCAACAACAGCTGCTTCCGGCTCTTCAGCAACAACGGCAGCTTCAGGCTCTTCAGCAACAACGGCAGCTTCAGGCTCTTCAGCAACGGCAACTTTAGCAACCGGTTCGGTTTCCTCAACGGCAGGAACTTCAGTTTCAGCTGCGATCTCTTCAGATTCTGCCTCAACAGGCACCTGTTCAACCTCTACAGTGGTAACCTCTGCGGGAAGTTCTTCCTCAACTGTGGCTGGCACTTCTGCTTCTAAAGCAGGTACCTCAGCAGGTGTTCCGGCATCCATTGCTTCTGCAGCAACTTCAGCCTGATTTTCAATAGTTTCAACATTTTCAACCGTTTCTTCAACGGGAAGGGAGTTCTCATCCTGATTGAGATTTTCATTCTCAGGATTTTGATTGGACTGATCTTTCGTTTTCATCAGGAATTCAAATGAATGATTAATAATAGGTTGAGTAAGCATTCCTCACACATCCGGATCTTAATCCACTGCCGGTTTTTCAATTATTAAAATAGATTTTCCGGGAAAGGCTTTCGGGCCGGTAATTTATGGAGGCAGGATTTAAACTGTTTATATTTCAGTTGTTTGGGTTCTCAATTATTTCAGGGTTGCAAAGGTAATAATATTTTTCTGCAACTACACATACTTGAGGCATTTCCATAAGAATAAATGACGGCTGTCAATCGCGGCAATCAGAGCGGCCTTTTGTTAAATATAAGGTAGCCGAATTTCAGAAAGAAAGACCAGGGATCATTCTCACCGTTAAAATAATTCACACTGATACTGATGGGGCCGACCGGACTGAAATAGACCAGCGCACTCGAAGCCACAGGCCACACCCTGATCTGCGAAGCATTTCTGGCCAGCCTTGTTACCGGCGTTTGTTCAATGCCCCGCGTGGGCATAAAGAGGTAAGCCTCCATACGCCAGTCGATGCTTTTCCTGATTGAATAAATATTCCGTGATCCAAGGGCAAGGTATTTATTGGCCCTGAATTGCGGCATAAACCTGACGCGGCTTTCAGGCAAAGGCTGAAAAGCACTTGAGGAAAGGATGGTAGAAGAATAATTGCTGAAATATTTTTGAGATGAAAAAAAGGCTTCCCCATATATGCCAAAGCGAAACCGTCCGTATTTTTTAAAATAATTCTCATACACAAGCCGGCTCTGTATCCAGGAGTGGTTGCTCGATGTATCGGTATCAACGGGTGAAGTACTTCCGGGAAAATAGTTTTCACGACCCAATACCACACAGGTTTTCAGAAATAACCGGGCACCGCTGCTGGCATATTCCTTGCGGTTCAGGTTATTGAATTCCATCACGATTCCTGGTGAATAAAACTGAAAAACCGTTTTATCGAGGGTATCGGATTTCGAAAAAATATTGGTCTGGTAGTAATCGTCGCGATTGGCCCCCGCCTGAAAATCGATGGTAAGCATTCCGTCATTCGTTACCGGAAAACCAGCCGATAACGTCAGGAAATTATCCCGCTCAATCAGGAAATAAGGGTCCTCATCCTCAAAGAAATAGGTATTTGTCTTGAAATAGTTGAATTTGTTGAACACAAATTGCGCTTTGAGTGAGAAGGGATGCCTGTAGGGAAAATCGATCCTGCTTTCAATCATGCCGGAATTATAGAACCTGCCGAAGTAGGCGTTTGCCTGAAACCGCGTGGCGTTTTTATTCCAGTTGTTGTATTGTAACTGCAGAAACAATTCATTCACAGCACTTGATGTTACTGCACCTCCTACCGAAGCCAGCACCTGAATCTGGCTTTTAACATCCAGCATCAGATCATAAAACCCTGTTGCTTCGTTGAAATACAATCGCGGATAAATCTGCTCTATCTTGCCTTCCGAAAGCAATTTAAAGTATTCAGGCTCAATCATTCCCAGGCTGAGGTTAGCAACTTCACCTCCCTTGCCTGCTTTTGCGGCACTGAATGCATTTTTTCTCAGAATACGGTTCACGTATTCAAACTGGCCGCTTTTCAAACCGGTAACATGAAAATTGCCGATCAGCAAAGGGGGCTTCCGGTTATTGAAAAACGCACGCTTTGCCTCCATTTTCTTCAAGGATACTGTGTCAACGACAAAGGACCGTATTTCAGCAATTTTCCTCCTGGTAGCTACATAACCACTGTCGATAAATTCCCTGGTATTGCTGAAGTCGATTACATTGACTTTCTTGAGATTTGGTTTGATCAGAACACCATTCTCACAGATGACAGAGTACTGACTTTTCAGCATCAGCATGTTCTGAATCTGGGAGATGATGTTGTCAGCCTCAGGCTCAGCATAATTCGCCGAAGCCTGACTCCCGATGATGATATCGGGAAAGAAATCCTCAAGCATGATATCGGAAGGGAAATTATTGTACATCCCCCCGTCGAACAAAAGCTTACCGTCAATCCGGATCGGTTTGAAATAGAACGGGAAAGTCATGGAGGCCCGGATCGAACTTCCCAGATCGCCATCGCGGAGAACCACCGGCTCAGTCCGGGCAATATCGGAAGCCATGCACCTGAAAGGAACCATCAGGCTGTCGAAATTGTAGCCTGCAGCAGCGCTGGCTCCGGCAAATATCTTCATAAAGGCGAAATCCATCAAAACAGGGGAGATGATGTTTGACGGCAGGCTTGCAGAAACAACAGAATCAACCCTGAACCTGAAATCAGCCCAGGAAGCATCGGGTTCAGGTTTTTTGAAAAAGTAGGTATACTTTTCATCCACTTTGCCCGACAACCAGTAATCAAATTCGGGAGAGGTAACCATGGCTTCAATCTCATCGGGTGAATACCCTGAGGCATACAATCCCCCGATAATCGCACCCATCGAAGTTCCTGTGATATAGTCGATTGGAATCCCTTCCTCTTCAAGCGCCCTGATCACCCCGATATGCGTAACCCCCTTGGATCCTCCCCCGCTCAATACCAATCCCACTTTCTGACCATTTGCAGGTATGAAAAGAAAAAGGGCTGCAATAAGGATCAGGAAAAACTGTAACCGCTTTGTTTTCATTTATCTGAATCAATGGAAATACAATATTTCCGGATATGTAAAGATAAACAAAGCAGCGATGCGATTTTTCAACCGCATCGCTGTTTTACGTTAAATTTATGAAATACTTTATACCAGTAAAAGTGCCTGTTCAAGGTCACCAATCAGATCATCAACATCCTCGATGCCAACAGAATATCTTACCAGGCCATCGGTGATCCCGGCTTTGAGCTTTGCTTCGGCAGATACTTTGGAGTGGGTCATCGAAGCCGGATGCTGAATAAGGGTTTCAACACCACCCAGGGAAACGGCCAGAATAGCGACTTTGACATTGTCCATCAGAACTTTTCCGGCTATCAGACCACCCTTCAACTCAAAGCTGATCATCGAACCAAAGCCATCCATCTGCTTTTGAGCGAGGGCATGCTGAGGATGCGAAGGTAATCCCGGATACATCACCCATTCCACTTTTGGGTGATTCTCCAGGTAAGCGGCGATTTTCATGGCATTTGCCTGAGAACGCTCAATGCGGATGCCCAGGGTCCGGATGCCACGGATCACCATATATGCCTGATGCGGATCCATATTACACCCCAGGGTAACCATCATGGATTTCAGTTTACTTCCAAGCGCCTTGTCCCTGGTTACAATCATACCGGCTACAATGTCTGCATGACCGTTCAGGAATTTTGTCATGGAATGAAAAACGACGTCAGCACCCATTTCGAGCGGACGCTGAAGATAAGGGCTGCAGAAGGTATTATCAACTACCATCAGCATACCGTGGTCGTGGGCCAGTTTTGCACAGGCTTCCAGATCGGTAATATCCATGGTTGGATTGGCGGGAGTTTCGATATATAACACCCTGGAATTTGGTCTGATGGCTGCCTTAATCTCTTCAATACTGGCAGTATTGACATAGGTTGATTCAACTCCAAACCTCGACCAGTGTTGCTCCATAACCACCCTCGACGGACCATAAACAGCAGCCGAGCTGACCATATGGTCACCTTTTGACAACAGTGCCATATAAATGGTATTGACTGCCGCCATACCCGAGGAGGTGGCAATGCCCTGCGCGCCCGACTCCAGATCTGCAACCAGGGTCTCAAGCGCGTTTATGGTCGGATTTCCGATGCGCGTATAAATATATCCGTCGTCTTCACCGGAGAAACACTTTGCACCATGGTCGGCACTGTCGAAAATAAAGGTTGATGTCTGATAAATGGGCACTGTTGCGCTACCAAGCGGATTTTCAAATTCGCCTCCGTGAATCATGCGCGAATTGATTCCCAGCTTTTTACTTTGTTTCATTACTTTTCGGTTTATTATTTGAATTAAATCTTCTGTTGCAATAATTACTCAGCCTGTTTGATTTCAAACCGGTTACCGCTCCTGTCGCTGATAAAGGCAAGTTTTGATGATGGCCTGTTGACCCTGACCACAGGGTAACCTGCTGTTTCAGCGCGCTGGCTTATCCCATCAACATCGCTTTCATTCAGGCAGATGTGGCTGATTTGAGATGCGCTCTTATTTCCCGTAAAATAAAGTTCTATTCTGAATCCGTTCCTTTCAACCACTGCGACATTGATTGGCTCATTGATGCCGAAAATAAGGTCAGCTGTTCCATGATCGATCTCGAACCGGTAATTTTCGGTAAATCCAAGAACTTTTTCATAAAAGTCATGAACCTCAGAAGAGGAGACAAGCGGGAGTGCAATATGATTCAGCAGTTCCATTCTGTTATTTTCCCGGCGTTATGAATGATCCGGTCTTATCGGATGATGTTCCCTTATCATTCCTGAACCGCACGAAGTACAAACCAGGCTCCGGCAAGGTATTCCTGCCTGATGAGAAACCCGCAGGCTGCAACGGGGACAGACACAATAGCCGGTCTGGTGAACAGCCGGGCGAGGCAACAGATCGCTGTTTCCGACAGGCATCCGTCTACTGACATCCACAATATTTTCACTCCGGCATACCGGGCACTGGCTTATTTTTTCCTGGTTTTCCGGCATACAAAAGGCAGTATTACAGCCCTTGCACCTGAACCATTGCTCATCGAAAGACACATTTCCACCCTCGATCACAACCGACAATCCCTCAACCAGCGCCCTGGCAAGCTTTTGCCTGGCCTGATCATAAATACGCGAGAAAGTCGGGCGGGATACCCCCATGCGGTCTGCCGCTTCCTGCTGCGAAATACCTTCATAATCCGACAACCTGAGCGATTCATATTCTTCAAAAAGAATCGTAATACTTCCGTTAGGACCCGAGGCGATCCCGAAAGGGGCAAACCCGGTAGCTACCGGAGGCCTGTGGATTCGTCTGCTTCGTTTTGGTCGTGGCATAAACTGTCGGGTAATTTCAGCGCAAAGTTATGAACATTTGTTCAAATTCAAAATTACCCTTATTTATTCTTTTTCAGACCAAATGAAAAGCTATCGAAGATGGTACGCGCCCGGTTTTTCTTGAATATCCCTTCATTGATGGCTTTCACCTCCTCAATGGTATAAAATGCATTGGGATTGAAACGGTTGATGATAGAAACCACATGTTCAACATCCTTACGCTGGATAATGGTAAAAACAATGTTCACCTTACCTTTGGCACCTTCGGCTTCAACCGAGGTAACCCCGTAGTTGTTTTCGCGCAGGTAGGTGATCAGTTCGGTGGTATCTCTCCGGGGAATGATCCTGATGAGTACGTTGCCGATGGAAAGCTTTTCTTCAACCACCATACCGATATAGTTCCCCATGGCAAATCCTCCGCCATAGGCAATATAGCAGAAGACATTGTCGAGGTGTTTCATGATCTGGCTAACAGCAATCAGCCAGATGATAACTTCGAAAAAGCCCAGGAAGGGAGCCAGTTTTTTTTGCCCTTTCGAGAGGAAGATCAGCCTGAGGGTGCCGATGGTCTGATCACTGATCCTGGCAAGGAAAATAAGCAGCGGAAGCACAACCCAGGTAAAAACCGGGCTATCCTGCACAAAAAAGGAAGATACATCCATATGATCACATAAATTAATGACTGTAAAAGTACCAATAATCAGCTTTATAGCCTGACTGATTTAAAAAGCGCTTCAACGACCTGGCCTGAATTTTCTGTAATGAGAATGAAACGGACGATTCCACCTGAAATAAAAGCCGATGTTCTCTTGTTCCGGTTATTTTGTATATTTGAATAAGTGCCTGCTTTGAAATTCAATCAAACAATTATTCTATGGAAACACCTGAAAACAATCCGACCCCGGTCATTACCGTAGGCGACTGGATGATTACCCTTCTCATCAGGGCAATTCCCCTGGTAAATATAGTTATGCTCTTTGTGTGGGCATTCGGAAGCGGTAACAATCCCAACAAATCCAACTGGGCAAAGGCAGTGCTGATCTGGCTGGCCATTGGTTCTGTCCTCGCCATCATCATTTTTGTTATTTTCGGGGCTGCCTTCATGGGGCTCCTTGAATCGGGTCCTGATTTTATCGACAGTCCGAGATACTAGTATTTCAGGTAAATTCTCAGAATATTCCTTTCCGGATAAGTATTTCCGGAGTGACTTTATATGCCATGTCAAAATCTAATAGTTCGCTGCTGAAAATCAGCCATTCACGAAAACAATTGTCATTGCTGATCCTATTACTGATCTATGGCCCCGTTCTGATGGCCCAGCAGAAAATCGTTTCACAGTACGAGGATCCCGGCTCAGCCTATGAAAACAGGGTCATTGACCTGCTTCACCTGGAAGCGTCAGTTGAGCCGGATACCATCACCGGTGGAGTTGCCGGCCTGGCTGTTTATACCTTTAATCCGCTGAGGCCGTATACCGACACCATAACCATGTATGCACCAGGCATTCATCCTGAATATGTAAAAATCAACAACAAAAATGCCCGGTTTACTTTATCGGGTCAAACCCTGATTATAACCGGGTTTCCTGCCTCAATATCCGCAAACAATAACCTGCTGGAGATAAAATACAAATCTTCCGGCCCCTATGAGCCTTACTTTGTCGGATGGGATGATCCTACCCGCAGAATGCGCAGGCAGATATGGGCACACCGGCCATCCGGCTGGATTCCTTTTATAAACGACCGGCTAACGGTTGATCTCACCATTACCTTCAGCAGCAAATACCTCGTTTATTCCAACGGGGAAAGAATCTCTGTTACTCAGAATCAGGATGGCACCAGTTCCTGGCACTATCGTATGGCCCATCCCCACCCCTTTTTCTCAACAGCGCTGGTCATCGGGAAATATGCCTGGAAGGAGATGAAAACCACCTCAGGAATACCGCTTGAATATTGGTATTATCCCGATATGGAAGACCATTTCGAACCCACTTACCGTTATTCAACCGAAATGTTTGACTTTCTGGAAAAGGAACTTGATGTATCTTACCCCTGGGAACTTTACCGGCAGGCTCCCGTGGCCGATTATTTATATGGTGCCATGGAAACCACCACGGCTACCATATTCGGTGACTATATGGCCATTGACGAGCGGGGATGGTGGGGAAGAAACTATGTGAATGTCAATGTTCATGAACTCACCCATCAGTGGTTCGGCAACTATATTGCCCATCAGCCGGGTTCCGACGTATGGCTTACCGAAAGCCTTGCTACCTATTATGCCAAACTTTTCGAAAAATCCATTTTCGGCAACGATTATTATGAAAAAGAGCGGCTTTCGGAACAGAAAAAGGCGTTCACCCAAGCTGAACAGGATGATTATCCGCTTGCCCATTCCCGTGCCGGCTCTTTCAGATGGTACCAGAAAGGTTCACTGGTGCTGGATATGCTGAGGGACGAAATGGGCGATTCCCTGTTTCGCAAAGCCATGACCCACTACCTGAAAAAATTTGCCTTTGCAGAAGCTTCTTCACACGACTTCATCAAGGCTTTCTATGAGGTTACAGGTTTGCCGCTTGACTGGTTTTTTGATCAATGGCTGTTTCGTGGCGGAGAGCCACACTTTGAAGTAAGTTTTACTGCCCGTCCTGATTATACTGAGTTGACAGTCAGACAGATTCAACCCGCCACACCCACGACCGGCCCGTTCAGGGCTACCACAACGGTTGTGGCCGGGTACACTGACGGCAGCACTTCAAGCCACCGCATTACCCTTTCCGGAAAGGATTCAACATTCCGTCTCGCCAATAAAAAAAGGTTACCGGTGAGCTATGTCATTTTCGATTCAGGGAACCGCCTGCTGAAAAAACTTACTTTCAACAGGGCATTCGACCAGCTGGCTGCTGCAGCGACCGGAGCAACCCTGACCATCGACCGCTATGAAGCCCTCACAGCGATGCGATCCTTCACCCCTGCTGTCAAAAGGAAAGCTTTGCTGGCAGCTGCAAGTAAATCAGAAAACGAACTGATCTACACTGAAGTACTATCACAACTGGGGCTTGATAAAGATCCGGGAAGCAGTTCACTGTTCACGGGAGCGCTCAGGCACCCAGATGCTCTGATCCGCCGCGCTGCCATTGAGAATTATACGCTTACAAACCCCGGTGATACTGCACACATTTTTCATCTGCTATCGGACCCGGATTATATAAATACAGAACTTGCGCTTCGTAAACTATGTGCCTTCATGCCTGAAAAAGCCGGTTTCTGGCTTGCCACCACAGCCGGGGAAACCGGATGGAGGGGAAGGAACATCAGGATGGCGTGGCTCGAAATAGCGGTAAGGTCAGGCGAAAGTAACAGGATAGATGAACTGAAGGACTTTGCCAGCCCATCGTTCGATTTTGAAACCCGGATCAACGCCATCAAAGCACTGCAAAACCTCGGTTTTCTTGATCCTTCGCACGCCGTTAATCTGGTTAAAGCATATCACCACTGGAATCCAAAGCTATCACGTCCGGCCTGGGATGCCATCAGTATTTATGCAGCCACAGAAAAGAACAGGGTACTGATTGAAAAAGCATTTGATCAGGAAGGTCTCACCCTTCCCCAATTCAAAAACTGAACATTACCGGAATAAAAAGCGGGCTGCAGTTCTTTCTGCAGCCCGCTTTTATTGGTTATAGACTCATGATTAAGCCTGGGCTGTCGGCCCTCCGAGAGAGAAAGGCATGGTAGCTTCGGTTTCCTTGATGTGTCCGTGAACAGATTCAAATTTTGCAATGTTTTCGCGCAGGGCGCCCAACAGTCTCTTTGCATGCTGCGGCGTAAGGATAATTCTTGATTTTACCTTTGCCTTGGGCACTCCGGGCATCATCTTGACAAAGTCAATGATAAACTCGGCATTCGAATGGGTGATGATAGCGAGGTTTGAATAAATGCCTTCGGCCATTTCATCGCTTAGCTCAATGTTTATCTGGTTCTGCTTGTTATCGCTCATGATAATTGTTTTAACAATGTTATTCAATAAAAAAAAGAGCGACAAGTGAATTTCTGACCTGCCGCTCTTTCTGTTTCAGTGTTTAATCTTCGTAAACATCGGCTTTCGAAGCCATCAGTTTTTCGTATTCATCACGCGAGCCAACGATCAGGTCGTCGTATTCACGAAGTCCGGTTCCGGCAGGAATCAGGTGACCCACAATAACATTCTCCTTCAATCCGAGGAGGTCGTCATTCTTGGCATTGATGGCTGCAACGGTAAGCACCTTGGTTGTTTCCTGGAACGAAGCGGCTGATATAAAGCTCTTGGTCTGAAGTGAAGCCCTGGTGATACCCTGAAGCACCTGCTTGGCTGTTGCCGGCTGTGCATCGCGTGCATCAATCAGTTTTTTATCGCGGCGTTTCAGCAATGAGTTCTCATCGCGAAGCTTACGTGCGGTAACAATCTGACCTGGTTTCAGGTTGGGTGATTCGCCGGGATTGATCACGACTTTCTTACCAAAGATCCAGTCATTTTCATCGTGGAAATCGATCTTGTTGACCAATTCACCTTCGAGGAATTTGGTATCGCCCGGATCGGCAACTTCAACTTTACGCATCATCTGACGAACGATGACCTCGTAATGCTTGTCGTTGATCTTAACACCCTGCAAACGGTAAACCTCCTGAATTTCATTCACGATATACTCCTGAACTTTCATTGGTCCCTTGATGGCAAGGATATCACTCGGCGTCATGGCACCTTCCGAAAGCGGGGTACCGGCCTTTACGTAGTCGTTTTCCTGTGCGAGAATCTGTTTGGATGTCGGGATCAGGTAACTCTTTTCTTCTCCGGTTTTTGAAGTGATGATAACTTCACGGTTACCACGTTTCAACTTCTTACCAAATGAAACCACACCGTCGATCTCAGCTACAATTGCAGGATCAGATGGGTTACGAGCCTCAAAGAGTTCGGTTACCCTTGGCAGACCTCCGGTGATGTCACCGGATTTTCCGATGGCACGCGGAATCTTCACGAGTATTTCACCGGCTTTGATCTTCCGGGTCTCTTCCACAATGATGTGTGAACCAACCGGAATATCATACACCCTGAGGTCGGCATTGTCCTGCCCCACAATTCTGATGCTCGGGTTCTTTGTCTTCTGGCGCGATTCGATGATCACTTTATCGTGATAACCGGTCTGCTCATCCGATTCAACCCTGTAGGTAGTACCTTCAATGATGTTGTCGAAAATAACCTTACCTGAAACTTCAGAAAGGATTACGGCATTGTATGGATCCCAGTCGCTGATCAGTTCTCCCTTTTTGAGTTCGCTGCCCTGACGGAAGTAAAGGTTTGCACCATAAGGTATGTGTGCCGAAGCAAGCACGATACTTGTCTTTTTATCGACAATCCTCATTTCAGCTGAACGGCCGATAACGATATCGTATTTTTTACCTTCTGCATTCTCATATTCAACATAACGGAGTTCATCAATCTCAAGAATACCATCGTATTTGGCTTCTATGCGCGATGAAACCGAAATGTTGGAAGCAGTACCCCCGACGTGGAACGTACGGAGAGTAAGCTGGGTTCCCGGCTCACCGATTGACTGTGCCGCGATAACACCAACGGCTTCACCCTTCTGAACCATTCGACCTGTTGCCAGGTTGCGTCCGTAACACTTGGCACAAACACCCTTCTTTGATTCGCAGGTGAGTACCGAGCGGATTTCAACGGCTTCGATCGGTGAATCATCGATGATGCGTGAAACATCTTCGGTAAGCTCGTCACCGGCTGTAATGATAAGATCACCGGTCTGCGGATGATAGATATCGTGGAGAGAAACACGGCCAAGAATACGGTCGTAAAGTGTTTCTACAACTTCCTCGTTTTTCTTCAGAGCAGTGGTGGTCAATCCGCGCAATGTACCGCAGTCGGGTTCTGTGATGACCACATCCTGGGCAACGTCGACCAGCCTGCGGGTAAGGTAACCGGCGTCGGCAGTCTTCAGCGCGGTATCGGCAAGACCCTTACGGGCACCGTGGGTTGAAATGAAGTACTCAAGAACCGACAATCCTTCCTTGAAGTTTGAAAGAATCGGGTTTTCAATAATTTCACCTCCCGAAGCACCTGATTTCTGAGGCTTGGCCATAAGACCCCTCATTCCTGAAAGCTGGCGGATCTGTTCTTTCGATCCGCGGGCGCCTGAATCAAGCATCATATAAACCGGGTTGAAACCCTGTTTATCGTGCGAAAGATTCTCCATCAGGGTATAGGTCAGACGCGAATTGGTATGTGTCCAGATGTCGATAATCTGGTTGTAACGTTCGTTGTTTGTGATGAAACCCATGTTGTAGTTGCTCATCACCTCTTCAACCTCGGCATTGGCCTGACCAACGAGTTCTTCCTTTACATCCGGAACGATAACATCGCTCAGCGTAAACGACAAACCTCCCCTGAAAGCCATGGTATATCCCTGGCTCTTGATGTCGTCAAGGAACTGGGCTGTCTTGGCTGTACCTGTTTTCTTCAGTACGTCACCGATGATATCCCTCAGGGCTTTCTTGGTAAGCAGCTGGTTGATGTAACCAAATTCAGCGGGAACTACCTGGTTGAAAAGCACCCGTCCAACGGTTGTTTCAATCAGTTTTTCGGTCTGGAAATCAGTCTCGGGGAGACGGATTTTAACCTTTATATAAGCGTGAAGGTCAACTACCTTCTCGTTGTAAGCAATGATAACCTCTTCGGGCGAATAGAAAATCATGCCTTCACCTTTGACAGGGTTTTCAGGAATCGACTTGCGGCCTTTGGTCATATAGTAAAGGCCGAGAACCATGTCCTGGGAAGGTACGGTAATCGGGGCGCCGTTGGCAGGATTCAGAATGTTGTGTGAGGCAAGCATCAGCAACTGGGCTTCCAGGATGGCTGCATTGCCAAGCGGTACGTGAACAGCCATCTGGTCACCGTCGAAGTCGGCGTTGAAAGCCGTACAAACAAGCGGGTGCAGCTGTATGGCCTTACCCTCGATCAGTTTCGGCTGAAAAGCCTGAATACCGAGCCGGTGAAGGGTTGGCGCACGGTTGAGCATGACCGGATGTCCCTTCAGGATATTCTCAAGGATATCCCATACTACAGGATCTTTTCTGTCAACAATTTTCTTGGCAGACTTAACGGTCTTTACAATACCCCTTTCAAGCATCTTGCGGATGATGAATGGTTTGAAAAGTTCCGAAGCCATATCTTTCGGCAAACCGCACTCATTCAGTTTAAGCTCGGGACCGACAACGATTACCGAACGACCTGAATAATCGACACGTTTACCCAGAAGGTTCTGACGGAAACGTCCCTGTTTACCTTTCAAACTGTCGCTCAGTGATTTCAGCGCCCTGTTCGATTCGGTCTTCACTGAATTGGCCTTGCGCGAATTATCGAACAATGAATCAACGGCTTCCTGCAGCATACGTTTTTCATTACGCATGATCACATCGGGGGCCTTGATTTCGATCAGCCTTTTCAGACGGTTGTTGCGGATAATTACCCTGCGGTAGAGGTCGTTAAGGTCACTCGTGGCAAAACGTCCGCCATCGAGGGGAACCAGCGGCCTGAGTTCGGGCGGAATCACCGGAACCACTTTCACGATCATCCATTCGGGATGATTTTCAATGCGGCTCTGGGCATCGCGGAATGCTTCAAACACCTGGAGGCGTTTCAGTGCATCGGCTTTACGCTGTTGTGAAGTTTCGTTGTTTGCCTTATGCCTCAGATCATACGACTCCTGGTCAAGATCAAGTCCTTTCAGGAGATCGTAAAGGGCTTCAGCACCCATTTTTGAAACAAATTTATTGGGGTCTGAATCGTCGAGGTACTGATTTTCTTTCGGCAACGCGTCAAGAACTTCAAAATACTGCTCCTCTGTAAGCAGGGCCATTTTTTCAATCTTGACTTCTTCTTTCAGCATAACGCCATCCATGATGCCGGGCTGTACGACTACGTAACGCTCGTAGTAGATGATGGAGTCAAGCTTTTTTGTATTGAGGTTCAGCAGGGCGCCGATTTTGTTGGGCAACGACCTGAAGAACCAGATGTGGGCAACAGGAACGACCAGCTGAATGTGGCCCATCCGCTCACGGCGGACTTTTTTCTCTGTAACCTCAACACCGCACCGGTCGCAGACAATGCCCTTGTACCGGATTCTTTTATATTTTCCGCAATGACATTCCCAATCTTTTACCGGACCGAAGATCCGCTCACAAAACAATCCGTCACGTTCCGGTTTATAGGTACGGTAGTTGATTGTTTCGGGCTTCAGTACTTCACCGCTTGAACGCTCGAGAATGGCCTCGGGCGAGGCAAGGCTGATGGTAATCCTGGAAAAATTGCTGGAAATTGTGCTGTCTTTTCTGAAAGCCATATGCTGTTGAATAAATATTTAAGTGAAGATTCTGAAAATACCGGTTTAAACCTGACTGCCGGATAAACTTTTAAAGTGTTAACCGGCAGACAGGATTCCCGTGTGATTAATCGAAAGAGATGTTCAGGCCAAGACCCCTGAGCTCGTGAACGAGAACGTTGAACGATTCAGGAATTCCGGGGATCGGCATATTTTCGCCCTTAACAATGGCTTCGTATGCTTTTGCCCTGCCCATAACGTCATCCGATTTAACTGTAAGTATTTCCTGAAGTATGTGCGAAGCACCGAATGCTTCAAGCGCCCAGACTTCCATTTCACCGAATCGCTGTCCCCCGAACTGGGCTTTACCACCAAGGGGTTGCTGCGTAATAAGCGAATAAGGTCCGATAGAACGTGCATGCATCTTATCGTCCACCATATGGTGAAGTTTCAGCATATAGATATATCCGACGGTTGCCGGCTGATCAAAACGCTCTCCGGTTCCGCCGTCATACAGGAATACGCGGCCATTTTCAGGCAATCCTGCACTTTTCAGGTAATCGTTGATCACTGATTCTGCGGCACCGTCGAAAATCGGGGTGGCGAAATTCAGGCCAAGTTTCTTACCGGCCCATGCAAGAACCGTTTCGTAAATCTGTCCCAGGTTCATACGCGAAGGTACACCAAGCGGGTTGAGCACAATGTCAACCGGTGTTCCGTCTGCCAGGAAAGGCATATCCTCTTCGCGGACGATCCTTGCTACAATACCCTTGTTTCCGTGGCGACCGGCCATTTTATCACCCACTTTCAGTTTGCGTTTCTTGGCAACGTAAACTTTGGCCATCTGCACGATACCGTTCGGAAGATCATCGCCTACTGTGGCAACGAATTTCTTACGGTTATATACACCGAGTATTTCCTTGTACTTGATGATGTAATTGTTGATCAGGGCTTTAACGAGATCGTTTACATCCTTGTCGGTGGTCCATTTGCTCGGGTTAACGCTCAGGTAATCGATGCCCATGAGCATCTTCTGCGTAAACTTAACTTTCTTGGGTACGATTTCTTCCTTGAAGTTGTTGTAAACGCCCTGTGAAGTCTTTCCGGAAACGAGAATGGTCAGTTTATCAACAAGTTTGGTTTTAAGGTCGTGAGAGTTCTTTGCAAACTCATCGTCGAGCACTTTCACCATATCCTTTTCCTTGGCTTTGACCTTACGGTCCTTAATCATGCGTGAGAAAAGTTTCTTGTCAACAACCACACCTTTCATCGATGGGGGTGTCTTCAGCGAAGCATCCTTCACATCACCGGCCTTGTCGCCGAAGATGGCCCGAAGCAGTTTTTCTTCCGGGGTCGGATCGCTTTCACCTTTCGGGGTGATCTTGCCAATGAGAATATCGCCTTCATTAACCTCGGCACCAATGCGGATCAGACCGTTTTCGTCTAGATCCTTGGTGGCTTCGGTACTTACGTTGGGGATATCGTTGGTGAGTTCTTCCACGCCGCGTTTGGTATCGCGCACTTCAAGGATAAACTCCTCGATGTGGATGGAAGTAAAGATGTCCTCTTTAACTACTTTTTCAGAAATAACGATCGCATCCTCGAAGTTGTAACCCTTCCATGGCATAAAAGCCACCATCAGGTTGCGGCCGAGGGCGAGATCACCCTTCTGTGTTCCGTATCCTTCGCAGAGAACCTGGCCTTTTTTCACCTTATCACCCTTACGCACGATCGGGCGAAGGTTGATACAGGTATTCTGGTTGGTTCTTGCAAATTTCGTGAGGGTATAATGTTTGACATCGTCATCAAAACTAACCAGTTTCTCATCTTCGAGACGGGTATGACGAATCACAATTTCAGCGGCATCAACAAATTCAACAAGTCCGTCGCATTCAGCGGTAACGAGCACCCTTGAATCGAAGGCCACACTCTTTTCAATACCGGTACCAACAATCGGTGCCTCGGGATTGAGCAGTGGTACAGCCTGACGCATCATGTTCGATCCCATGAGTGCACGGTTGGCATCGTCATGCTCAAGGAAAGGAATCAGTGAAGCGGCGATAGAAGCAATCTGGTTTGGAGCTATATCGATAAGGTCGACATTCTCCTTCTCAACGATGGGATAGTCGGCCAGGTAACGTACTTTGATGCGGTCGAACAGGAAATTACCATCGTCGGCCATAGGTGTGGTCGCCTGGGCAATTACCTTGTTTTCTTCTTCTTCAGCACTCAGGTAAACAGGTGCTTCAGCAGGATCTACCTTACCGTTGACAACCCTCTTGTAAGGGGTTTCAATAAATCCGAGCCTGTTGATTTTTGCATAAACGCACAATGAAGAGATAAGGCCGATGTTTGGTCCTTCCGGGGTTTCGATGGTACACAACCTTCCGTAGTGGGTATAGTGAACGTCGCGGACTTCAAATCCGGCGCGTTCGCGCGACAAACCACCGGGGCCGAGGGCTGATACCCTTCTCTTGTGGGTAAGTTCAGCCAGCGGGTTGGTCTGATCCATGAACTGTGAAAGCTGGTTGGTTCCGAAGAATGAGTTGATCACCGATGAGAGTGTCTTGGCATTGATCAGATCCATGGGAGTGAACACCTCATTGTCGCGTACATTCATACGTTCACGGATGGTACGTGCCATACGGGCCAGTCCTACACCAAACTGGTTATAGAGCTGTTCGCCGACGGTACGAACCCTACGGTTACTCAGGTGGTCGATGTCGTCGACCTCAGTCCTCATATTGATCAGCCCGATCAGGTATTTGATGATCGAGATGATGTCCTGCTTGGTAAGCACCCTCGTATCGAGGGATGTGTCGAGCTGGAGTTTCTTGTTGATCCTGTAACGTCCTACATCACCCAGGTCGTAGCGTTTATCGGAAAAGAAAAGCTTTTCGATGATACCGCGGGCTGTTTCCTCATCGGGAGGTTCGGCATTACGCAATTGTCTGTAGATGTACTCAACCGCTTCTTTTTCTGAGTTGGCCGTATCCTTCTGCAGGGTATTGAATATAATTGAGAAGTCAATATTATCAAGGTCATCACGGTGGAGAAGGATGGTCTTGGCACCGGATTCAACAATCTGGTCAATATGGTGGTTCTCGATGACCGTTTCACGGTCGATGATGACCTCGGTACGTTCGATGGAAACTACTTCTCCGGTATCCTCATCAACGAAATCCTCCACCCAGTTTTTCAACACCCTGGCGGCGAGTTTGCGTCCGACAACTTTTTTGATTCCGGCTTTTGACACTTTCACCTCTTCGGCCAGGTTGAATATTTCCAGAATATCCTTATCGGTTTCGTAACCGATGGCCCTCAGAAGGGTGGTAACGGGTAATTTCTTTTTCCGGTCAATGTATGCATACATCACATTGTTGATGTCGGTGGTAAATTCCATCCAGGAGCCCTTAAACGGGATGATCCTGGCCGAGAACAACTGTGAACCGTTGGCATGGTAGCTGGTGCCGAAAAACACACCGGGTGAGCGGTGCAGCTGTGATACAACGACCCTTTCGGCGCCATTGACCACAAACGTACCTTTGGGAGTCATGTAGGGGATCATTCCCAGGTAAACGTCCTGTATAATGGTCTCAAAATCCTCATGTTCCGGATCGGTACAATACAGTTTGAGTTTGGCTTTCAGAGGCACACTGTAGGTGAGTCCTCTTTCAATACATTCCTCGATCGAATAACGCGGGGGATCAATGAAGTAGTCGAGAAACTCGAGTACAAAATTGTTGCGCGCATCGGTGATCGGAAAGTTTTCAGCGAAAACCTTGTACAAGCCTTCCGAAGCCCGGTTTTCGGGGTTCGTTTCCAATTGAAAAAAATCCTGAAATGACTTGATCTGTATATCAAGGAAATCAGGATAAGCGGCTCTGATCTTAGATGTTCCGAAACTTATACGTTCGATTGTTTTTGAAGCCAAGGTTGTAAAATTTAAAGTAAATACTCTGTTATTTAAACAATTAAACCCGATTTAAAAATCGGGAAACAGCAGATTCTGAACCTATGCGTACGCATAGAAACAGAACCTGCATGTATAATTGCAATAAAATCCCATCTACTTATTTTACTTCAACCTCTGCTCCGGCTTCTTCGAGTTGTTTTTTCAGTGCTTCAGCTTCGTCTTTCGATACGCCTTCTTTGATTGCTTTGGGAGCAGCGTCAACAAGTTCCTTGGCTTCTTTCAGACCAAGGCTGGTGAGTTCTTTCACGAGTTTAACAACTGCAAGTTTAGCCTGACCAGCTGCCTTGAGTATAACGTCGAACTGGGTTTTTTCTTCAGCAACTGCTGCTTCACCAGCACCAGCACCACCGCCGGCCATCATAACCGGGGCTGCAGCTGCGGGTTCAATTCCGTATTCTTCTTTAAGAATCAGGGCTAATTCGTTAACTTCTTTAACAGTCAGGTTAACCAATTGTTCTGCAAAAGCTTTTAAGTCTGCCATTTTTATTGATGTTTAAATTGTTTTACAATGTAAGTTACTTGTTCAGTTTTCGGTTTATGCTTCCTAATGAAGCTTAAGCTTCCCTTTCTGACAGGGTTTTGAGAACGCCGCTCAGTTTCTGTCCACCAGACTGCAGTGCAGAAATAACATTCTTTGCAGGTGACTGGAGAGCGAGGATAATGTCGCCGATGAGTTCGTTCTTCGATTTGATGCTGATAAGCATATCAAGGCTGGTGTCACCAACAAATGACATTTCTTCAACGTAGGCACCTTTAAGTATAGGCTTGGTGCTGGTTCTACGGAATTCCTTGATTAACTTCGCAGGCTCATTGTTTACTTCCGATAACATGATGGAAGTAGCACCCTTGAGTGTGTTGTACAGACCGGAGAAGTCCTTGTCGGAACGCTCCATAGCCTTGCGCAACAGTGTGTTTTTAACAACGATCAGTTTTACTTCTTTTTTGAAGCAAAGCCTTCTCAACCTGCTTGTGACTTCCACATTCAGGTCAGAGATATCTGTGATATAGATATTGTTGCTATTTTGCAGTTGCTCGGTCAGGGTGTCAATCAGTTGACTCTTTTCTTCTTTTCTCATGATAATTTTTCAGTTTTGAGGAAAGTTCCACAGACTAACTTACGCAGTGATTGATTTTTGATCAACACGGATACCCGGACTCATGGTGCTTGACATGAACAGTGATTTCATGTAAGTACCTTTGGCAGCTGTCGGCTTCAGTTTAACGATGGTCTGAAGAAGTTCTTTTGCGTTATCGAGCAGTTTAGCTTCTTCGAAAGATGTTTTTCCGATGGCAGCGTGCACGATACCGAACTTATCAACCTTGAAATCGATCTTACCGGCCTTGGCCTCTGTAACCGCTTTTCCAACCTCCATGGTAACTGTGCCTGTTTTCGGGTTCGGCATCAGGCCGCGGGGACCTAATATCTTTCCGAGTGCACCAACCTTGGGCATAATGCTGGGCATGGTAATCACGACATCAACGTCGGTCCAACCTTCTTTGATTTTCTGGATGTACTCATCCAGTCCGTAATAATCAGCACCTGCTGCTTTGGCCTCGTCTTCCTTATCGGGAGTACAAAGAACCAGGACCCTTACTGTTTTGCCGGTACCATGAGGCAGCATCACCGTTCCCCTGACCATCTGATTGGCTTTACGGGGATCAACACCTAAACGAACATCAATATCTACTGAACTATCGAATTTGGTGTTTGATATCTGCTTCACGATCTTTATGGCTTCGGTGAGGGTATAGGTGCCGTTCTTATCGAACTTGGCAAGAGCCTCTTTCCTTTTTTTTGTCAATTTAGCCATTTCACGCCTTGTTAAGAATTTGTTTTAACAATTGTACTGTCACTCTTTGTGTCAGTGCTGTTATTAGTCAATAGCAAATGGTGGAGTACCTGAAACGGTAATTCCCATGCTTCTCGCTGTTCCTGCAACCATTCTCATGGCTGATTCGATCGTAAAAGCGTTCAGGTCGGCCATTTTGATTTCTGCAATTGCCTGAACCTGATCCCAGGTAACCGAACCAACTTTCTTGCGGTTTGGCTCAGCTGAGCCGCTCTTCAATTTGGTTGCTTCTAACAACTGTACTGCTACAGGAGGAGTTTTGATGATAAAATCAAACGACTTATCTTTGTATACAGTAATGATAACCGGGAGGATTTTGCCTGGCTGGTCCTGTGTACGTGCATTAAACTGCTTACAAAACTCCATAATATTGACACCCTTCGAACCCAATGCAGGGCCGATGGGAGGTGACGGATTGGCTGCAGCACCTTTTACTTGCAGTTTGATAAAACCGCTTATTTCTTTTGCCATTGTTGAAAACTTAGTGATTTAGAAATTCACAGTACCCGTTCGTCAGTCTTTCTCTACTTGCATAAAGCCGAGTTCAAGCGGGGTTTTACGGCCAAAAATCTTGACCATAACTTTCAGTTTTTTCTTCTCTTCGTTGATCTCTTCGATCACACCGGTGAAGCTGTTGAAAGGCCCGTCGATAACGGTTACGGTTTCACCAACGATAAACGGAACACTGACTTCTTCGCCCTGTTCTGTAAGTTCGTCGACTTTACCCAGTATGCGGTTAACCTCGGCAGGCCGAAGGGGAACGGGTTCACCCTTTGAACCAAGGAAACCTAAAACACCCGGCACATTTTTGATGGTGTGCGGGATTTCTCCAACCAGTATGGCTTCGATAAGTATGTATCCCGGAAGATAGTTCCGTTCCTTACTTACTTTCTTACCCTTACGCACCTGATAAACCTTTTCGGTCGGGATCAGCACTTGTGTTATATAATCGCTTAAGCCAAGGCGGCTAATCTCGCTTTCAAGGTATTGTTTTACCTTTTTTTCGCTACCGCTGATGGCCCGGATTACGTACCACTTTTTATTATCATCGCCCATACAAGAAAACGTAAATGATAAGCTTGTTTATCAAATAACTGATTAAGAAATATAGAGAAAGTGGTTACTCAATTAAAACAGCAGGTAGAACTGTTTCAACAAAGTCTGGAAAGACATATCCATCAGATAAACGACAAACGCGATTATGAGGGAAGCGATGGATACAACGATTGCACTATTCTGGAGCTCGCTCCATGTTGGCCAGGAAGTTTTATTAACCAGCTCATCGTAACTCTCGCTGATGTATTCCTGAATTTTTGTCTTTGCCATTTAACCAGTTTTTTATTGCACGGGAGGAGAGACTCGAACTCCCAACCAACGGTTTTGGAGACCGCTACTCTACCAATTGAGCTACACCCGTTTGAATTTTTCCAAGAGGAATAATCCCCGCCGAATTATATTATTTAATATGGCAGAGATAAAGGCATCCCTGAAGGAACACCTTTATCTCAGGTATTTTTGTATTAGTCAAGGATCTCGGTTACCTGTCCTGCACCAACAGTACGGCCACCTTCACGGATAGCGAAACGGAGGTTTTTCGACATGGCAATCGGAGCAATCAGCTTAACTACAACTGAAAGGTTGTCACCAGGCATAACCATTTCAACACCATCGGGAAGAATTACTTCACCGGTAACGTCGGTGGTCCTGAAGTAGAACTGCGGACGATATCTGTTGTGGAATGGGGTATGACGACCACCTTCTTCTTTTTTCAGGATATAAACCTCACCCTTGAATTCTTTATGAGGAGTTACTGAACCTGGTTTTGCAATTACCATACCACGACGGATGGCATCCTTGTCAATACCACGGAGGAGCAGACCTGCGTTATCACCGGCTTCACCTGTATCGAGGATCTTACGGAACATTTCAACTCCGGTAACTACTGATTTCAGTTTCTCAGCATCCAGACCAATGATGTCAACGGGATCACCGGTGTGAATAACTCCGGTTTCAATACGACCGGTGGCAACGGTTCCACGACCTGTGATTGAGAATACGTCCTCAACCGGCATCAGGAAAGGTTTGTCAATATCACGTGGAGGCAGCGGAATCCAGGTGTCAACTGCGTCCATAAGTTCAATAATTTTTTCAACCCATACAGGCTCTTTGTTCAATCCACCAAGTGCTGAACCACGGATGATGGGTGAGTTGTCACCGTCGAAACCGTAGAAAGTCAACAGGTCACGGATTTCCATCTCAACGAGGTCGAGAAGTTCCGGATCGTCAACAAGGTCAACCTTGTTCATGAAAACAACCAGACGGGGAACACCTACCTGACGTGCAAGCAGAATGTGCTCACGGGTCTGAGGCATCGGACCATCGGTAGCTGCTACAACAAGGATAGCACCGTCCATCTGGGCAGCACCTGTAACCATGTTCTTAACGTAGTCAGCGTGACCCGGACAGTCAACGTGTGCATAGTGACGATTTGCGGTCTGGTACTCAATGTGAGCGGTATTGATGGTAATACCCCTTTCTTTTTCCTCCGGAGCGTTGTCAATCGAATCGAATGACCTGAACTCTGACCATCCCCTGTCAGCAAGACACAGGGTGATTGCAGCGGTTAAAGTGGTTTTACCGTGGTCAACGTGACCAATGGTACCAACATTAACGTGCGGTTTGGAACGATCGAATT
The DNA here is from genome assembly GCA_009773455.1 of Bacteroidota bacterium. Taxonomy (GTDB): domain Bacteria; phylum Bacteroidota; class Bacteroidia; order Bacteroidales; family Lentimicrobiaceae; genus Lentimicrobium. The sequence continues at coordinate 141,074 of WSXU01000004.1, forward strand.
TTTCTTTTGCCATATTAAATAATTGTTGTGTTAATTGTAAATTAATAAAACTTACTTTAAGTAAATTAAATCAGAGCCAATGACGAGAGTTGAACTCGTGACCCCTTCCTTACCAAGGAAGTGCTCTACCACTGAGCTACATCGGCTTATCGCTGAAATCCCTGCCTGCGTCCGAATACTCAGTGCAGTACAGGTAAACCAGTTTGAGCGGAAGACGGGGCTCGAACCCGCCACCTATAGCTTGGAAGGCTATCGCTCTACCAAATGAGCTACTTCCGCATGCTGTACGGCCGGAATCATTCCCCGGAATTCCATACATCTTTTGTGTGGGGGGAGGAGGATTCGAACCTCCGAAGGCTGTGCCAACAGATTTACAGTCTGCCCCATTTGACCGCTCTGGTATCCCCCCGCATTCAAAATTTCAATATCTAAAGAACAGAGCCGATGGAGGGATTCGAACCCCCGACCAGCTGATTACAAATCAGCTGCTCTGGCCAACTGAGCTACATCGGCATGATGTCTGATTCAGGCAGCCATGTGCTCCCCATCATCCCTTCCTGCATGTTGCGAAAAATTTTCATTTCTGAAATTTTCACTACAGTACTCCGGCTTTCGATGAACTATAACGCTTCTTAAAAACGAAGCAGTCCTTCTTTTCAAAAGGACTGCAAATGTATAAACTATTTTGATACCAACAAATACTTTTGGCATTTTTTTGGCTAAATCCGAAAATTTATTTTCTGAACTTCTCCTTGTGCTTGTCCAATTGCTTACGCAGCGCCTCAATGGCAGCATCTGTGGCTTCTTCAAATGTCGTACTCTGCTTTTTAGCAAACAGGTCATTCCCCTTTATCAGAAGTCTTATCTCGGCTACTTTATTGTCATGCGTTTCGGCATTATCCAGTTTCAGGGTCACTTCACTGCCAATAATTCCATCATATACACCCGACAGCTTCTCTACCTTCTCATTGATAAAAGATTCCAACTTTTTGTCGGTCCTGAATTTTACAGCATTAATGCTAACTTTCATAGTTCCTCCGTTTTTTAAGCCCTTGGATGGGCGAGTTTGTATATAGATTTAAGCTTCTCAATACTATTGTGGGTGTAAACCTGGGTCGCGGCCAGGCTTGCATGCCCGAGCAATTCCTTGATGGCATTCAGGTCAGCCCCTTCATTCAGCATATGCGTGGCAAAGGTGTGCCTGAGCACATGCGGGCTTTTTACTCCCCTCACACCGGCAAGGGTAAGGTAATGTTTCACCTTACGGTAAATAAACACAGGATAAGCCCTTTTTCCCTGATCCGTGATAATTATTTCCAGAACACCCGGTTTTACTACCAACTCACGCTCTTTCAGATAATCATCCATGAGCTTCAGCAACTGCCGGGTAACAGGAATGATGCGCTGTTTGTTCCTTTTTCCCGTTACCTTAATGGTCTGCGCACTATGGTCGATGTCCTGCAGCCTCAGATGCAGCAGTTCGGCCAGACGGATCCCTGTACAATAGAGTATTTCAAGCACCAGCATATCGCGGTGCATCGGAAAGGTATCCGACACACCCGTCGGATGCAGGGCCGTTTCCATTTCCGCAACCGACGCAAACACCGGAACCCTCGAAGGAATGGAAAGGGATGAGGCTTTGCTGACAGGGTTGTCGGACCTCAGTCCTTCCTTTAACAGGAAACGGAAATATGCCTTGAGGGAGGATAATTTGCGGTTGACACTCCGCGAAGCCAGGCCTTCATCAATCAGGGAGGCCAGCCATGACCTGATCATGCTGTACGTAACCTCCTCATCGGATATGATTCCGTAAGCATTGGAAATATATTCGCCAAACTGGTTCAGGTCTGATTTATAGGCAGCAACTGTGTGGGCAGAGTAGCGTTTACTGAGTTGTATATGTTGATAGAAAGAGTCTCTTATCATGCACGCAGTTAAAAAAAGAAGAAAACCCTGTGTCCTTCTTTAAATAATGTCTAAATGTAAGACATTATTTCAGGAACACAAAATTTTCCTCCTTAAATCGCACTTAAAAAAGGCGGTCTAGTTCTCTTCGGCCTGTTGTAACTGCTGAACGTAAATAGCGTGTAACCTCTGTTCACGGTTCTTTACTGATGGCTTTGTAAATTTCTGCCTTTCACGCAGCTCTTTAACAACACCGGTTTTTTCAAACTTTCTCTTCAGTTTCTTTAAGGCCCTGTCGATGTTTTCGCCTTCTTTAACGGGTACGATAATCATACGAAATACGCTCTCTTTCTGTTAATGGTTAAATGAAATCATTATTTAAGGGGTGCAAAGATAGAATTAACTTTTTACTCTGCAAAATTATAAGACAATTATTTTCAACCGGATTGGTTTTTAAATGGGTGCTCAATTTTCAAACAACTGCCATATTGATTAACTTTGAGTAAAAAAAAGATGCCACCATCCCGATAGCTATCGGGACACCAAACCACCAATTCACACAAAAGAATTATAGTTCCTATTCCGGAAGAGCTTGATGAAATCGGGAAACTGATTGTTGATTCTGCTTACACTGTACATAGAAATCTTGGCCCCGGATTGCTTGAAAAAGTTTACGAAGTATGCTTTTGCTATGAATTGGAAAAAAGGGGATTGAAATCCCAACGCCAGATAGATATTCCAATAGTCTACGATAACCTGATATTTGAAGACGGTTTAAGACTCGATTTTCTGGTTGAAGATAAAATCATCTGCGAAATAAAGGCTGTAGAAACAGTCAATTCTGTGTGGACTGCTCAAATAATCAGTCATTTGAAGCTGACAAATAAACGACTGGGTTATCTGATCAATTTTAACGTGGAGAACATTAGCTTTGGAATAAAGAGAATAGCATTGTAAAGTGATTTTAATTCTTCAGCATACGATTGACTTTCAAAAAACCGTAATTTTCCTGCCGCAATATCGCTTATAGACCAGATTCCAAAAAATGAAAGAATTAAATGGTGTTGTTTCGTTCTCCGGCCAGCCTGACTGCAATTAGGTTTAGTCTTCCGATAGCTATACTGAGGTTAGCAAAGGAAAGTATTTCTATTTATAAACATGCCATCAATTTATATACGATGATGATTCAGCGAGAGTTCATTAACCAAATGCTGTCAAAAATACCTCGCAGTTACATATTCTTCACTTCTCTGGAAGTTAACTCATAAATACATATTGGGTCTGGAATTTTGCAAGGATTAACAGCAACTCTAATAACTTGAACCCGATATATTAGTGAATGATTTAAAGTAACTTAAATATTTTGAAACAATTTTGGAGTCGTTTTTGGTGTTTTAGTGACTTGGTGGCAAAAAGACGTTGCCTCAAATCTGCCTGCCATACATTCAGGCAGAAAACCTGTCTTATCGTTGTTTTTCTGTAAGCATTTCGATGCATAGATGCACTAAAGACCGTTTCGGTAATTCCGGATTCCGGCCCTTCCGTTACTAATTGCCTTTTTTCAAAGGTTTTCCTTCAGATAATTCCCGATCAGGTTGAAGAGATGCATCCTGGTATTGCCGCCGTAGATCCCGTGGTTACGGTTCACATACAGCATCTGGTCAAACTGTTTTCCCGCCTGAACCAGCCTTTCCGACAATTCAACCGTATTCTGCAGATGCACATTGTCGTCGGCCATACCGTGAACAAGCAACAACTTACCTTTCAGCTTATCGGCAAAAAACAACGGTGAGTTCTGATCGTATCCGTCGGGATTATCCTGAGGCTTCCGCATAAAACGCTCGGTGTAGATGTTGTCGTAATAACGCCAGTTGGTTACCGGTGCCACGGCAATGCCCATCTTATAAATGCCATCCCCCTTCAACATGCACGATGCCGAAATAAATCCCCCGTAACTCCATCCCCATATGCCGATCCTGCTTCCGTCTACATAGGGCAGCGAGGCCGCGTATTTTGCCGCTTCCACCTGGTCAATCGTTTCATATTTACCGAGCTGGAGATAGGTCACTTTGCGGAAAGCTTCTCCCCTGCCTCCGGTTCCCCGGGGATCCACACACATCACAATATATCCTTCCTGCGCAATGTACTCATCAAATCCAAAACCCCAGCGATCGAGCACCTCCTGCGAATTGGGCCCGCTGTATTGGTTCATCAGCACCGGGTACTTTTTCGTGGAGTCAAATGCCGGCGGGTAAATCACCCAGCCGTTCAGGGTAACATCCTCAGAAGTTTTAAAGGTGAAGAACTTTTTAAGGACAGGCCTGTACTCATCGAGCCTGGCACGCAGATCCGCATTGTCTTCGAGCACCCTGATCTGCTTTCCGGAAGCATCATACAGGGTATATACCGATGGCGAAACAGCAGAAGAGTAAGTACCGATGTAATATCTAAAACTGCTGCTGAAATCTGCCGTGTTGGTTCCCGCGGCCTTTGAAAGCACCTTTGTTTTGCCATCCATGGTCACCGAATAAACTTCGGTCTGCAAGGGTGATACACCGGCAGCCTGGTAATAAAAGAGCTTTTTTGCCGGATCAAAACCATAATAATCCGTTACATCGAAGTTGCCGCTGGTGAGCTGCTTTACCGGGGCTCCGTCGACACCATATAAATAAAGGTGTGTCCATCCGTCTTTTTCGCTGGTGATCACAAAATGCTTTCCGCCGGGAAGAAAACTGATGCGGTCGAAGTTGCTTTCATCAATGTAGCACTTGTTGGTCTCGGTGTAAATCACCGCCGACTGGCCCGTGGAGGCATCGGTCTTCAATATCTCGAGTTTGTTCTGCAGCCGGTTAAGCCTGAGGATAGCCAGTGCTGAGGGATCTTCGGTAAACATGATCCTGGGTATATATTGATCCTTTTCAGGTCCGATGTCCGCCCGCAGCGTGTTGCCCGATTCCAGGCTGTAGATATGTACAGTGACATCCGAATTATCTTCTCCGGCTTTCGGGTACTTGAACTGACTGTTTGAAGGATACAGCGCATTCTCGTCCATGGCCGGCTTCTGCCCCTGGAACATGGTCATGTTGAACATCTTTACCTTGCGCTCATCAAATTTCACATATGCCAGCTTCCGGCTGTCGGCCGACCAGCTGAAGGCCTTGTTGTATTCAAACTCTTCCTCATAAACCCAGTCGGGCGCGCCGTTGATGATTTCGTTGAATTTTCCGTCGGTGGTGATTTTAATCTCCGATCCTTTGGCCGGGTCGGCAATAAACAGGTTGTTTTCACGCACAAAGGCAACCAGGTTACCATCGGGTGAAAAGGTGGCCAGTTGCTGTTTGCCGTTCACCGAAAGGGGGGTGAATATCCGTGTGGCGATGTCGAATATGTAATAATCGGCCCTGAATGAGCGCCTGTACAAGGGCTCGTAATCCGACTGGATCAGCAGATGGCTCTCATCGGCGCTGAACTCATAGTCGACAATCATTCTGATCTTCAGATCGGGAAAATCATCCAGGTTGAGGATGGTGGCAACCTTCTCCCCTGTTTTGTAGCTGAATTTCTCCAGCTGACGGTTATCTTCACTCAGCGTGGTATAATGAATGCCGTCACTCATCGATTTCAGTCCATCGACCGAGGCCGATGCGAAGATGCGCTTTTTCATCAGATCCTCAAGGGTGAAGGGTTTGACACCTGACTGCGCGAATGAGGTGATTGAAAGATGAATAAGAACCAGGATGGCAGCAAAAGAGATGAATTGCTTTTTCATGAGTGGAAATTGGTTTCAGACTTAAGACCGGATGATTTAATAATCCGCCAAAGATAAAACTATCGGGAATTGCAGGCGTGAAAGTTGAAGAAATTGATCAGGTATTGAAAAAAAATCAAAATTCGGAATTATTGGGATTTTTTTTATCTTTGCCACCCCAAAGCGGGATGTTAGCTCAGTTGGTTCAGAGCATCGCCTTGACAGGGCGGGGGCCACTGGTTCGAGTCCAGTACATCCCACCAAATCAGCACCTTAAGCCTTGATAATCAAGGCTTATTTTTTTTATATCTTTGCGTTACTGAAATCCGGCACGGTACCATCCGTCATCGTAATCCGGGAAATTATTTCAGCTTCTGTGCTTTGAAGACTTGTCGTTTCACCCGTTACTTACAACCAAACCCTATGAAAAGGATCGTTTCAGGAATGCTGCTGCTAATTCTGATTTTCTCAGGTTCAATCACCGTCAGGGCCCAGGCACCTGCCCAGTGCCGGGATGTGATGCTGCAGGCTTTTTACTGGGATTCCTACACCGACAGCCGCTGGACAAACCTGCAGGCACATTCCGGCGAAATAGCCTCCGCCTTCAGCCTTGTGTGGCTGCCACCCAGCGGCAACTGCCAGAACTCCTTCAGCATGGGTTACCTGCCCATCTGGTGGTTCGACCAGAACAGCGCCTTCGGCACACAGCAGGAACTGATCGGCCTGGTTTCCGCCTTTAACGGGTACGGGACAAAAGTGATCGCCGATGTGGTGGTCAACCACCGGAACGGCGCCACCAGCTGGACCGACTTCCCGACCGAAACCTACAACGGGATCACCTACTCCATGGGCCCTGCGCAGATCTGCAGCACCGACGAGGTAGCCAATGAGCCCGGACAACCCGACCCGACCGGGGCACCCGATACCGGCGAGGATTTTAACGGCGGCCGCGACCTGGATCACACCAGTGTCATTGTCAGAAACAACATCAAAGGCTACCTTGATTTCCTGAAGGATGAAATCGGCTACTCGGGCTGGCGCTATGATTTTACCAAGGGGTTTTCGCCCAACTTTGTGAATGAATACAATGTATCGGCAGGCGCCTATTTCTCGGTGGGCGAGTATTTCGACGGCAGTTATGACCTGTGCAAGGCCTGGGTAAACGGATGCAGCAACAACTCAACCACCTTCGACTTTCCGCTGAAATTCAGGCTGAATGCCGCCATGTGGAACGGCGGGATGAACCTGAACGAGCTGGTGTGGCTGATGAACGGCACCACCCCGCAGCCGGCCGGGCTGATCCATCACCCCGACACCAAACGTTATGCCGTCACCTTCGTGGATAACCACGATACCTACATCACCGGCAACCCCAACCGGTTCAACGGCAATGTGCTCGCCGCCTATGCTTTTCTGATGGGCTCCCCGGGGGTGCCCTGCGTGCTGCTCGACCACTGGAACAGCAACAGAACAGCCATTTTTCAAATGATCGCCGCCAGGCGTGCGGTTCAGCTGCACAGTGAGTGCAATGTCACGGTAAACCAGTATTCCGCCAACCTGTATGTTGCCACGGCAACGGGCTTCACCGGAACCCTTATCGTTAAGGTAGGGAGCGGCAGTTACAATGCCCCGGCGGGTTATACCCTCGCCACCTCTGGCAACGACTATGCCATCTGGATCAAACAGACCTCGGCCAGCGCCCCTGCACTGATGGTAACCCCGGGCGGCGGCACCTACTACACCCCCCAGACAGTAACGATGAGCTCCACCGTTGGTTCTGGCATCTTCTACACTACCGACAACAGCACCCCGACCAATGCCTCCACCCCTTATACCCAGCCCATCGTCATCAACAGCAACACCACACTTAAAGCGGTGGCGTACAATGCTGCCTGGCAGGTCTATTCACCGGTTTCCACCAACAACTATGTGGTGAGCACCATGCCTTCAACCATCAAAGTCAGGTTTAAGGCACCCACGGGCTGGAATGCCTGCAAGGTTTATTCCTGGGTTGGATCGACTCCACTGTGCGGCGCCTGGCCCGGCACGGCCATGACGCTTGAAAACGATGGTTTCTATACCTATACCGTTTCGGGTTTCAGCAGCGTACCGATCGGTATTGTCTTCAACAACGGGGCCACTTCCGGAACGCAGCAGACCATCGATCTTTTCGCCTCCGACAATAAATGCTGGGAAGCCGGCGCACTGGTGGCCGGAAAATACAATGCCAGTGAAGTCACCTGCCCGACCTCCGTGGGTGTGGGCACGGCTGAATCCGTTCAGTGCAGCGCCTTCCCCAACCCCACCACGGGCAAAGTGCTTATTGAATCGGCCCAACCTGTGAGCGACCTGAAGGTATATAACGCCATGGGCAAACTGATCACAATAACCCCGACACAAACCGGCTCCGGCTGGCTGCTCAACCTGGAACAATATCCCGATGGGGTGTACCTGGTGTCGTTTAAGGACGGGGATGGAAGTAGCGGGAAGGTGAAGGTGATTAAGAACTAAATGACTACCTCTGAAATTGTGCAGTAAGTTTTATACCTGAAAGAAGACTGATAAAAACTGTCTGAATTTTAGGGGTACTTACATTTGCTTTTCAAACTTGTCAATTATTGTCAAATCAATTACAATACCCAATCCAATTCCAATGAAATACATTAGTATATCGCAAGGGTCATAAGTCCTGCCAAGAAATTCAATTTTATAAAGTTGTAATATTTCTACTATTGTTCCAAAAGCAAAGGTGAATAGTGCACCTATAATTCGGGCCTTATTTACCGGTATGTTCTTTCTTATTGATATTTGCATCAATAAGTACAGATTCATAGGTAGCAGAATGTCAATTAAATACCCACGAATAAAATATTTGAAAATTCCCTGATAATCAGGGCCAATGACGAAATGTAATAGTCCAACGAATATGGAAATTGAAACAATTATATAAGAGCTTTTTTTGTTCTTCATTCTGTCACATTGATGCTCAATAAATTGCTCTTCTATCAATTACTCTGAAGGTTATTATTCTTCTATTATGGCACACACCGGTTTTTGGCTTTGCATTCGGTGTGGAAAAACAGGCACTAAAGTTCAAATTTAGCACAAAAGCCAATAGAAACCACAAATGTTCAGCCCGGAACAAAAGCTACACTGACATAAAACCAATGTGATGTCCAGTGCTGTTTTCTTCAGTATCAGTCGATAATTATTATTTTCTTTATTGCTATGATTTTATTTTCTTCTTCCAGCCGGATGAAATATATTCCGCTTTGAAGCGTATCACGGGATAAGGGAACTGTCAGCCCCATAATGTTTTTTACTTGTTTTACGGTCTGCCCATACGCGTTGCAAATTGTCAGGGTTGCATTTTTAAGATTGTCAACTACTTGAAATGTTGCCGAGGTAATGAAAGGATTGGGAAAGACAGAAAAAATACGCTTGGTTGTATTTCCGTTAATACCCAGGACGATTTGTCCCGACTCAATACAGGCATTTGGGGTGCTTTCGTATGCGTAATCTTTTATGGTGAATGATGAGGATGATGCCTGTACATCTAGCCGTGCCCAGCCGTAGTATGTGTTTGCCCCCACAATCAGCTTTAGCGCTAAATATTTATTTGATTCTCCCGGCCAGTGACCTGTGCTTGTTCCCCATGCCATCGTACCGGGGTTACCAGAATCATACCATGTCATGAGTGAGTCACAAATACTAACAGAAGATGATAAAGCCCAGGGTAAATGTATACCTCCGGCAAAATCCCCGGAATAAGCATTGTTATTTTGAGGTTTACACATCACCCTATCAATCAGATCGAATTGAATTAAAAAGTCAGCAATAGTGTCATTATTCAAATCTAAAGAATAAGTAGCATTGGGCGTTTCGTCAGTTATATCGGTATATATAATTTGTGAGTATAATTTGCTGTTGAACACAAATAATATCATAAAACAGCAAAGGGGGGCCATTTTTTTCAGAAATATAATCTTCGTTTTCATTTTTTTGCCGGTATTGATTATCATGCTACCTCTGCACGTTTAATTGTAAAGATAATACTGTTGCGTTGCCATTTCAGGATTTAGCATTACGGTTTGCGGCTTGGCGAAGTGGCGGATTTTGGAGCACTTCACTTTCAATATACCACAAAAGTTGATGCGGGGTAGAATGTTCAATTAACCACTTCAAACACCATTGAGCCAAACGCTTGTTATGGGCAGTATTTCTATTTTCTGTCATAGGTTAAGTTTACAACTCCTGTTTCAAATCTTTCAACATTTGTCAAAGTCCAGGTTGTTTCTTTTGCGATGTCTGGAAACAGAGGAATACCTTCTCCAATTGTGGTTGGAATTAGCGTCAAAATTATTCTATCCAATAGGTCGTTGTCAAGGAATGATGCAATAAGTTGTCCTCCGCCAATGAGCCAAATATCTTTTTCATTTTTTTTCTTCAAGTCATTTACAAAGTCTGTTAAGTTGGTCGTAACGATAAATGTGTCAGGGGTGGTTAATTTGAACTCTTTGTCAGTTGTCACCACGTAAGAGTTCATCCCAGCATATGGCCAATCCACTCCAAAGCCAAGTATTTCCTTGTAAGTATTCTTGCCCATTATAGTTGTCCCGATAGTGCTTAAAAATTGTCCATAACCATGGTCAATTTGATTTGGATTTGGTAAGGCGTACAACCAATCTAAACTTCCGTCTTTTCTTGCAATTTTACCGTCAAGTGTAGTCGCTATATAAAGTGTCGTCTTGCTCATTTTTTATATTTTATAAGTTTTTATCCTAGTGAACCGGTCTGTCTTTTAACATTGCCCATAACGGTTTTCGGCTTGGCAATGTGGCGGATTATTAGCACAAAAGTTCATTAGAAGCTCAACCGTTTGATTAACCACAAAGGTGTCTTAGATAAACGATACCCGCCATTTTGCCATACCAATGTTACCTGCATGTGGCTTTGTGCATTTCTATTTTGCTTTCTATTCTTGATAAAATGTAAATGTTTTCCCATCGTATTTACACAATTCTGTGCTTAAACTTTTAAACCAAATATTTCCTTCTTTGTCTTTTAAAATTCCAGTACAGAAAAAGTTTGATGCATTGTGCAATACTCCAATTTCAGTTGTGTAATTGATAAATTTTTTGCCATCATAAAAAGTAACACCATCATTTTTACCGTTATTAAACCAAAGATTTTTGTCATTGTCTTCTAACATTGTAAAAACCCAATCTTTCAATTCAATTGATGTAAAAGATTTGAATGATTTGCCATCGTAAGTATACAGCATAGGTTTACGTCTTGCGTTAAACCAAACATCGCCATTGCTGGATTGCATCAATGGTCGTACCCATTCGATGCTGTCAACATTATAATGATTTAAAGTTTTGCCATCATAGCAGAACAATCCGTCAGTGCCTCTGCCTCCAAACCAAATTTTTCCCGATTTATCTTCAATTATTGATTCAGGTCCAAAAATTTGCCCATCTGAAATTGCATAACCAGTATTGTTTTGTACACCATCATTCTCGGTGAAATGAGAATAATCTTTACCATCAAACTTGTAAATACCTTTTTGATTTCCAAACCAAAAATTTCCCTTGCTATCCTGTAAAATGCAGTTGATAAAATTTTCAATGTGAGCATACAAGTTGCTACTTGTTTTGATGTAATTCATGTTTCCTATAATTGTTGGAATTGTGATAACAGAAAATATTTCATCCTCATAAGTAGTAATTCCATTAGCAGTAGCCAGCCAAATTACTCCCTTATTGTCTTCCAAAATTGAGTTAACATTATTGTGGCTCAATCCATCTTTTTCTGTGTAATGCTTGAATTTATTTGTTGATGGGTTAAAAACTGTTACACCAATTGAATCACAAAACCAGATATTGCCTTTTTGGTCTTGAGTCATTGATTGGCTTGCTCTGGATTGCATAGTTGTAACATCTCTAGGTGGAATTTCCACTTGTCTGGTTCTTTGTTCTTGCCCGTTGCAAGAAGTGCAAAAGGTCAATAAAAATGTCAGCCAGAAAAGTTGAATTAGTGTCATTTGTATTTTGAAATTCATTTTCCAAAGTTAAAGTATTACAGTTAGTTTCAGGTAGAAGCTTCCCCAGACATTGCAGGTAACGTTTTGCAGATTTGTGATGGGCGGGACTTTCAACACAAATTTTCATATGGAGAACTGAACTTTCGGCTACAACAAAACTGACTGCGGAGCAAGAAACCCCGCCTATTGCAAATGTGCTTTTAGCGGTAGTGCTTTATCTCTGCACTATAAACTTAGTGTCCGAAATCTTCATCCCATTTGAATTTATATAACACAGATATGTTCCATTACCAAATCCCTGGGTGTCATTTAATATTTCTGTGTAGTTATGGTCAATGGTATACGATTTTACAATTCTTCCTTCTATGTCGTAAATATATACGTTAGCTTCTTTAATGCTGGAAGGCAAACTATATGCAATTGTTATGTAGTTTCCGGCAGGGTTAGGATAAGGTGTAAGGAAATTATTGTTATCGTAGTTTACATCTTG
>WSXU01000030.1 GCA_009773455.1 Bacteroidota bacterium
AACAAAAGAAGCGCTGTAAAAACAGCGCTTCTTGTTAAGGGGCCTACAATGATTAGTTGTAGGCAAAGGTAAGACTGAAAGTTCCAGTGTACATACCTACGGGGTTATCTTGCATGGAGCTTACATAAAGAGTAGCTCCGATACTTACGATTTCAGAACCTCCTGCCAGAACGCCGGTGCCTGTGCCGGCGGGTGGGTCGCTGACCCAGTCGTTGACCTGCATGGTTTGGCTGGTTGCCTGGTTCACCAGTTCGATTGGCCCGTCGGGCAGCTGAACTGAGAATGTGGCTTCCGGAGCGCCTGTGATCAGGAATCTGCCGGGGGAAGAGCTTCCGCCGCCAAGGATCACTGAACCCTGGGCCGACCTAACTCCATCGGGAGAAACGATCACCTGTCCGCCATTGACCTCCGGGGAGAACTTACCGAAGTGCAGTTGTGCATTTTCGGTGGCGGTTAAGGCTGCAATCACCTCGGCGTGAGCCTGTGATGAAACTGCTGCCTGTGACCAGACTTTGCAGGAAAAGAGCAGGAAAAAAAGAACTACGGCTGTGTTTCGTAACATTATCGGTATCGATAAACTTAAGGAGCGTTTGAAAGAGAGGCTGGAGAGCTGGTTTGAAAACATCGCTGTTATCCCCGCTTTTCAACGATCAATAAGATTTAGTTGTAAGCGATGGTTACATCATAGGTACCTGAGTAGTTACCTTTAGCCTGGCTTGCACCTACGTTGAGGGTTGCACCCACGTTGATGGTCTGTGAACCGCTACCGTTGAGAAGTCCTGTAGGAGTAGGATCAGACGTGAAGTTATTAACGGTCATGCTGTTGGCGCCACTTGAAATGGTAATAGAAGCCGGCAGTGTGATTGAGTAGGTTGCATTGGGTTCGCCTGTGGCGGTATAGATGGCATTGTTGTAAGTTCCGATGGCAGAAGGAGTAACGCCTCCGGTGTGTGACCTTACGCCGGCAGGAGTGATGGTTACTGTACCGACAGAGCTGCTTGAAGCGATGTTGCCAAAAGCGAGACCCTGGGTATTGGTGAGTGTGATCGGGGTGATGATGCGTGCGGTTGCGGTTGCATCGTCGGTGGCTGAAGTAGCCTGTGCGTTAACGTTAAGAGAAGCGATGGTCATCAGAATTACCCCCGTAAGAATGATAGTTACCTTTTTCATTGTTTTAAGTTTTTGAGTTGTTATTGTTTTGTTTGATAAGTCAGAAAACGTGCCACCGGTAGCAGACAGTTCGTGCCAGAATGCAACACGGCCTGAATCATTCTCTGTAACGAGCTGAAAAACAGATACAAAACATTCAATATTTTTCTCAGCATTTTTTTCTTCGACAAAACCAACCAAAATATTACCTAGCAAATTGTCTTTTCCGGGGACAGTTAATTCCCGGAATGGGACATTTTCCGGAAATAGAGCTGCTCTTTTCTTTGCTTTTATACATTCCGGAATTTTGGCCAACTGTTGATTTTGCTGTTGTTTTTACTAATTTAGCCTGTTCTATCCGGATGTTATGTTAGAAATAATCAATGAACTGATCAGTATTGAAAAGAACCGGATTCCGGCTGTGCTTTGTATTGTAACGGCAACCACCGGGTCGACGCCACGAAAGGCAGGGTCTAAAATGATTGTATTTCAGGATGGTACTTGCAGAGGGACCATTGGAGGGGGCAGCATCGAATTCCAGGTCATCAGGGAGGCACAGTCACTGATAAGTTCCGGTGGCAATATACAGGTCAGGAACTTTAAATTGCTCGAGGACCTGAATATGCAATGCGGAGGATCAATGGAGATTTATTTTGAGCCCATTGCCTGTCAGCCAAAGTTGTACATATTTGGTGGAGGACACATAGGAAAGGCTTTGGCAGGGTATGCAACCGGTCTGGGATTTCATCCTGTGGTGATCGATCCCCGCCAGGGCATATTTGATGACTGGAACCTGTTTGCAGGTGAATTGATGAGTGGTGATTATCTTGATATGGCCGCTTCCCTTGATTTTAATGACAATACCTATATTGTTATTGTTACCCATCAGCATGAATCGGATGAGAAGTTGCTCCATTATTGCGCCCTGAAGGAATTTGCCTATCTGGGCATGATCGGTAGCAAAAGAAAAGTCGGGGAAATCAGCAAGCGGGCCATCGAGACAGGAAAACTTACAGCTGAAATTCTTTCCGGAATAGACATGCCGATCGGAATTCCTTTTGCAGCTGAAACACCTGCTGAAATAGCCATCAGTATCATTGCAAAAATGATTGATGTTAAAAATACCAGGAAAAAATCATGAAAGGCAATGTTATAAGGTTTTTGCTTAACGAGAAGTTAATTGAACTTGATTTCAGCCTTTTTCCTGAACTCAAACCAACCACCACAGTCCTGAATTACCTCCGGTCCCCTGCCATTTCATAAAGGTGTCAAAGAGGGTTGTGCCGAAGGCGATTGTGGTGCCTGTACAGTGGTTGTTGCGGAAAATGTTGAAGGGAATCTTATCTATAGAACCATCGATAGCTGCCTGGTTTTTCTTCCGATGCTCCATGGGAAACAGCTGATCACTGTTGAACACCTGGCCGATGGTGACAAACTCCATCCGGTTCAACAGGCGATGGTTGACCGGAACGGAAGTCAATGCGGCTACTGTACGCCGGGTATCGTCATGTCATTGTTCGGATTATATAAGAATCACAGTAATCCCTCAATGGACAGCATTGAAGATTCTCTTACAGGAAATCTATGCCGCTGCACAGGTTACCGGCCGATCATCGATGCGGCAGGTATTGCCTGTCAGGGAGGTGAACAGGATAAGTTTGCAGCCTCAGCACCCGGAATCGTTTCCAGACTGATTGAAATTACAAAAGATAAAACACCGGTCGGTATTTTAACCTCGCAACAAAAGTATCTGAAACCTTTGACGCTGACCGATGCCCTGCGTTTCAGAAAAGATTATCCGGAAGCCATTGTTGTGAGTGGTGCAACAGACATCGCCCTGCGTCAGACGAAGAAAAAGGAGCTGCTGAAAGAAATCATTGATCTTTCTGATGTTCAGGAATTGAAATATTTCAGGGAGGAACCGGATTATTTTCAGGTGGGTTCCGGCTATCCGATCGAATCACTGAGAATGGCATCGGATGGAAAAATACCGGCATTAAAAAAGATGCTGGATATTTTTGGCTCACTTCAAATTAGAAACCTGGCAACTCTTGGAGGTAACATTGGCTCCGCCTCTCCGATCGGTGATACACTTCCATTCCTTATAGCCTGTAATGCTCAGGTTGAACTTAAGTCAACAAATGTAGTAAGACGATGTAGCATTGAGGATTTCATCATTGGGTATCGCTCTGTTGATCTGTTTCCTGACGAATTAATTACTACTGTCTTTATTCCAAAGCCCACTCCAGGAGAATTCATAAGATCCTACAAGGTTTCAAGACGGAAAAACCTTGATATTTCAACAGTAAGCGCTGGTTTTTACCTTCTATCCGAAAACGGGACAACCACCGATATCAGACTGGTTTTCGGTGGTATGGCAGCTCAACCCATCAGGGCTTTAAAGACAGAAAAGTTTCTGCGGGGTAAACCCTGGACTGATAAGAATGTGCATGATGCTATGCAAATTCTTATCAGTGAGTTTACTCCACTGAGCGATGCCCGTGCCAATGCCGGTTACCGTAACCTGGTTGCCCGGAATCTGTTGCTTAAATTCTTTGAAGAATCGAAAGGGCAGCCATCATGATACACGATAACCTGAAACACGACAGCGCACATAAACATGTTACCGGGAAGTCGGTCTATGTGAATGACATGGATGTCAGCCCGTTGCAGCTTGCGGGTAGGGTTGTTTACAGCCCACTGGCACATGCAAGGATCAAATCGGTTGATTTTGCCGATGCGCTAAGGGTGCAAGGGGTTGCTTCGATTCTTTCAGCCGCGGATATTCCCGGAGCTAACCAGATGGGTCCGGTCATTCACGACGAACCCTGTCTGGCTGAAGCAGAAGTCAACTTTATAGGTCAGGCGGTGCTGTTGATTGCTGCAGAGACGGATGAAATTGCCATAGAAGCAGAAAGCCTGATCCGGATTGAATATGAGGAAATGGAGGCTGTGCTTTCGCTGCGCGAAGCCATAGATAAGAATCTTCTGATTGCTCCTGTTCGATTTATAATCAGTGGCAATGCTGATGAAGCTTTGTTCAATGCCCCTTACCGGCTCGAAGGAGAGCTTGAAACAGGTGCCCAGGAACACTGGTACCTCGAAACCCAGTCTGCTCTGGCGGTACCCGGCGAAGGGAATGAAATGCTTGTTCATGCTTCGAGTCAGAACCCGGCTGAAACGCAGGCCATCGTAGCCGAAGTGCTGGGGATTTCCAAAAATGAGGTCGATGTTGAGGTCAGACGGATGGGTGGAGCCTTTGGTGGAAAGGAAACCCAGGCCAATCATGTGGCTGCATGGGCCGCTTTGCTGGCCAATGCAACAAAAAGACCTGTAAAAATCCACCTTTTCCGCGACGATGATCAGAAGATTACAGGAAAGCGGCACCGCTTTCTTTCAAAATATGCGATAGGCTTTGATAAGTCAGGGAAAATACTCGCATACAAAGTTGAGCTCAACAGTGATGCTGGTTCATCAACCGATCTGAGCCGCGCTATCCTGGAAAGGGCTATGTTTCATGCTGAAAATGCCTGTTACATTCCCGATATCAGTATAACCGGCAAAGCGTTCAGAACAAACCTTCCTTCCAATACGGCGTTCCGGGGATTCGGCGGGCCTCAGGGAATGGCCGTGATTGAACAGGCCATCGACAAGGTTGCCAGGTTCCTGAGGAAAGATCCGGCAGAGATTCGAAAAATCAATTTTTACGGGATTGGTTCAGAAAATCGGACACCATATGGCAAAGTAGTTGAAAACAACCGCCTGCATGTGATGTTTGACAGGCTGATGGCTTCGTCCGACTATATGAAAAGACGTGCGGAAACCGATGCATTCAATGGCCTGAACCGGTTTATTAAAAAGGGGTTGGCGATCACTCCTGTAAAGTTCGGAATTTCATTTACAACTGCTTTTCTCAACCAGGCCGGGGCATTGGTGAATATTTATAAAGACGGTACTGTCCTGGTTAATCATGGTGGTACCGAAATGGGACAAGGACTTTATACAAAAATCCATGGAGTTGCTTCGGCAGAACTGGGCATTGGTCCTGAATTTATTAAGGTAACTCCTACAAATACATCCAAAGTTCCGAATACCTCTGCAACAGCGGCATCTTCAGGCAGTGACCTTAACGGGATGGCGGTTAAAGCAGCCATTGACACGTTAAAGTCCCGGCTGGTTCCTGTTGCCTGCACTGAATTACAGAAAGCCGGATTGAACAGGCCTGATCCTGATAAAATCGTCTTTATTGAAAATAAAGTCTTTCAGGCCGGTGAACCCGGTGTAAAGATTCCCTTTGACCAATTGATACAGTCAGCCTATCTGGCGCAGGTCAGCCTGAGTGCAACCGGTTTCTACAAAACCCCTGGTATCCACTTTGACAGGGATGCAGGCAAAGGAAACCCATTTTACTATTATGCCTATGGAATGGCAGTTTCAGAAGTCAGCGTGGATGTGCTGACCGGTGAATATAAACTGCTCAGAACAGATATTCTGCATGACGTCGGTGATTCGCTCAACGAAGACATTGATATCGGTCAGATTGAAGGAGGATTTATACAGGGCGTCGGATGGTGCTCCACGGAGGAGATCAAATGGGATAACAAGGGCAGGTTATTGACCCATTCACCCGATACCTACAAGATTCCAACAGTGAATGACATTCCGGGTGATTTCAGGGTTGAACTGCTGAAAGATTACCCCAATGAAGGCACAATCCGCAAGAGCAAAGCTGTTGGAGAGCCGCCGTTTATGCTGGCATTTTCGGTATGGTTAGCCATCAAGGATGCTATCTCGGCAGTGGGTAACCACGAAGTTGAACCTGAATTCTCCCTGCCCGCTACCGCGGAAGTGGTTTTGATGAGTATCGAGAAAGTAAAAAGTAAGGAGTAAGGAGTAATACCTGCCGGTTTCCATTGTTTACAGAATAGTCATCGGATTGATAATCTGTATTACAGGATCAGGTTGGATGCAATCGGAACAACATTTAATCAAAATAAAGAATGAACGAAATTTTTGAAAAAATCAATGCATTGTCCCACAAATACAGGGATTATACTGCGCAAAACCTGTCGAAACTTATACAGATCAAATCGACAAGCATGTTTGAAAAGGAGGTTCAGCTGGAGCTTAAACGCCAGATGGAAGAGGCCGGTTTCGATGAAGTACGCATCGACGGACTCGGAAATGTGATCGGACGGATAGGAAACGGAAAAAGAATCCTGGCCATTGACGGGCATATGGATACCGTTGATGTGGGAAATGCCGCCAACTGGACCTTTGACCCTTTCAGCGGGGAGATTAAAGATGGCTTTGTTCATGGCCGGGGAACCGTTGACCAGAAAGGCGGTCCGGCAGCAGCCGTCACAAGTGGCAGGATATTGAAGGAACTCGGCTTTGACAGGGATCTGACCATTCTGGTCGTAGGCAGTGTGATGGAAGAAGACTGCGATGGTTTGTGCTGGAAATATATTGTAGAAGAAGAGGGCATCCGTCCCGATTTTGCGATCAGCACCGAACCCACTAACCTCAACATTTATCGTGGTCACCGTGGCAGGATGGAAATCCTTGTCCGTTTCAACGGCATCTCCTGTCATGGAAGTGCACCGGAGCGCGGAAAGAACGCCATTTATGCAGCCGCCCGTGCAGCCCTGGAGGTTGAGAAACTGAACGAACGTCTTCCTTTTGATGAATTTCTGGGAAAGGGCAGCATCACCATTTCAGAGATTAAATCAGGAAGTCCCTCATTGTGTGCCGTAGCCGATTATGCCCAGTTCCACCTCGACCGGCGTCTGACCTGGGGTGAGACCAAAGAATCGGCCTTAGCTGAGATTCAGGAAATCATCAAAGATATGGATGCCTCGGTTGAAGTGCTTCATTACGATGAAGTTGCCTACACCGGACTGAAGTATGGTATGGAGAAGTATTATCCCACCTGGAAAATTCCGGCAGATCATAAAGTCGTAACCACCGGAGTGGAAGCATTTACAGGACTCTTTGGTAAAGATCCGATCGTGGATAAATGGACATTCTCAACCAATGGTGTAACCATCAACGGGTATTATGGCATCCCCATCATCGGCTTTGGCCCGGGAAATGAAGTGATGGCACATGCCCCGAACGAAAAAGTGAGAATCGACGATCTTGAAGTGGCGGCAGCATTCTATGCGGCTTATGCTTATTTAATTTAAAGGAATTAGCTAATTTGCTGATTAGCTAATTAGCAAATGAAGACATTGTGAAAAATTAAAATTGAAAAGAACCTTTTATGTCAAATTTTACTCAACTGATTGAAGAACTTAAGAAATTAAAGTCAGGCCTTTTTGAAAAGGATTTCCTGCTTACCTGGGACAAAACCGAAGATGAACTCAGGCAGACCCTGCTGGTGGCTGAGGCCCTGAAACACCTGCGCGACCACAATATTTCAGCGAAGGTGTTCGACTCTGGCCTGGCCATTTCAAATTTCAGGGACAATTCAACCCGTACCCGCTTCTCGTTTGCTTCGGCCTGCAACCTTCTGGGGCTCGAAGTGCAGGATCTTGACGAAACAAAATCGCAGATCGCCCACGGTGAAACCGTTCGCGAAACGGCCAATATGATCAGCTTCCTTACCGATGTCATTGGCATCCGCGACGATATGTTCCTGGGCGAAGGCCATACCTATATGAAGGAAGTCGGCGATGCCCTCGACGATGGTTTTCAGCATGCCGTACTGCCTCAACGCCCCGGTATCGTCAACCTTCAGTGCGACATCGACCATCCGACACAATCCATGGCCGATCTGCTGCACCTCGTCAATTATTATGGCGGACTTGAGAACCTGAAAGGAAAGAAAATCGCCATGACCTGGGCCTATTCGCCAAGTTATGGAAAGCCGCTTTCAGTGCCACAGGGGATCATCGGCCTGATGACCCGTTTCGGTATGGAGGTTGACCTGGCTTATCCGGAAGGTTACACGCTTATTCCTGAAGTTGTTGAAATGGCTGGTAAACAGGCCTCTGCATCGGGAGGGAAGTTTCGTGTAGTGAACAGCATGGACGAAGCCTTTGCCAATGCCGATATCGTTTATCCCAAAAGCTGGGCACCCTTTGCCGTCATGCAACAGCGTACCCAACTGCTGAAAACCTATGACAAGGATGGCCTTAAAGCCCTTGAACAGCAATGCCTTTCGAATAACGCCCGTTTTAAAGATTGGGAATGCACCGAAGAAAAGATGAAACTCACCAAAGGCGGAAAAG
Source organism: Bacteroidota bacterium (assembly GCA_009773455.1). Classification (GTDB taxonomy): domain Bacteria; phylum Bacteroidota; class Bacteroidia; order Bacteroidales; family Lentimicrobiaceae; genus Lentimicrobium. The sequence continues at coordinate 8,385 of WSXU01000030.1, forward strand.
CCCTGTATATGCATTGCCTTCCGGCCGATATTTCAGATGTTTCCTGTAAAGAGGGCGAAGTAGCTGCCAGCGTGTTTGAGCGCTACCGCATCGAAACCTACAAGGAAGCAGGTTACAAACCTTACATTATTGCTGCGATGATACTGAACAATAAGTTCAGCAATGCGGCAGAGATGCTGGAAAACCTTTATAAAGCAGGGAAGAAAAGGGTATTGTAATAAAAGTAGGTGCGCATCTAACCCGCCAGAGGCGGGCAGGCTTTCTGATGCGCACTTCCATATCCCTGTATCAGTGCAATTATAACAGCCTGCCACTGATAAGCGTCATGTTGGGTTTACCAAATATCTCCATTCCCTCATAAATATCTTCATCACAAGTCTGCACATTGGTGGCTGCCGAAATCACCGAAGTACTTTCAGGGTCCCACATGACCAGATCTGCATCGGAACCAACCGCGATTTCACCTTTCCGGGGATAAATCCCGAAAATTTTGGCTGCATTGGTTGAAGTCAGTGCAACAAACTGCTGCAGACTGATTTTTCCGGTTAACACACCATAAGTATAAATGAGCTTCAAGCGATGTTCCACACCCCCGGCACCATTGGGAATCTTTGTGAAATCATTTATGCCCTTGTCTTTCTGTCCAAACGTGTTGAACGGACAGTGGTCGGTGGAGAGTACATCCACTGTGCCATCTTCTATGGCCAGCCATAAGGCATTCTGATCTGCTGTACTGCGGATGGGCGGACTGATCACATACTTCAGCGAATCGGGGAGAGGTTTGTGGTACACCGATTCATCCAGCAGCAGATACTGCGGGCAGGTTTCACAGTAAACCGGCAATCCTTCTTTCTTTCCCTGCCGGATATATTCCAGCGATTTCGCTGATGAGGTATGTACAATATAGGTTTTACAGCCTGTTTTCCGGCAAAGGTCAATTACTTTCCTTACGGATTCAGCTTCAGTTTCTGGTGGGCGGGAGAGAGTATGATATAGCGGGGCAGTTTTCCCCTGTTTCAGAAATTCCTGTTGTTTCTGAAGAATCAGGTCGCCTTCCTCACAATGCACCAGCACCAGTGCATTCAGACCGGCAGCGGCGATCATCACCTGCTCCAGTTCATGGTATTCAATGCCGATGTTTCCTTTGTAGGCCAGGTAAACCTTGAATGACCGGATGCCTGCTTCTTTCACACACCATTCCATCTGAGCGCGGATGGTCTCATCAAACCAGGTAATGCCCATATGAAGGCTGCATTCGGTCAGGCTGTTGCTGGCCTCTGCCTGTCTCAACTGCAGGGCGTCTTTCAGGGATTGTCCCTGGTAGGGTGTCACAAAATCAATGAAATAAGTAGTACCACCGGCCAGGGCAGCCCGGCTTCCGCTGAGGAAATCATCGCACGATGGGCCGGCAGGCGTGGGCAGGGCAAAATGGACATGGGCGTCAATGCCGCCGGGGAAAATCATTTTTCCTTCAGCCTCAATCATTGAGCAGTCCTTTAGATCTTCCTTCAGATGCAGACCGATTCCCGAAATTTTTGCTTCCTCAACAAGAATGTCAGCCTGGTATTTCTGATCGGCCGTTACAATGGTTCCGTTTTTAATGAGGATTGAGCCCATAACTGAGTTTAATTTCAATGGTTAAGATACGCTTTCCGGCATTGATTTTAATCCACCAGGTTTTTTTCAAACAAGCCCGCAGAGTTTTCAGTAAATCCGAGCTTTTTCAGGTATTTGCCATATTTTTCACTTTTGCCTTCAGCGATCACTTTCTTAAAACCTTCCCCGATAAACCGGTTGCGCAACCTGAGGTAAATGAATTTTCCATTCTTAAAATCGCGGTATTCTGGCAAAACAAAATCAAGGCCTACCACCAGGCAATGATCATGCTCCCTGTGAGCCAGGAAAATCCCGGCAACAGCCATATCGCGCAGCACAAAGAAACTGATGGTGTTCATTTCAGGCTTGTAGGAGAAACCGGGAAAAAAACGCTGGATCTCCTTGTCGTGAAACTGAAGGAAACGGATCATATACCGGTTATCAGCCCTCACTTCAAGGATTTCGAATACTTCTTTCTTTGAATAAATCGTATAGAGATAATAGATATCGATACAGGCAATAAAAGCGTTCAGAAATCCGACCGGCAGTGCTCCGATCAGAAAGCCGTAAAGCGAAAAGGTAAGCGCTCCGGCAAGGTTGATCCACCTGAATTTCAGGATGGAGTTCATGGTCATCGAAATGGCTATAATAACCGAAGCCAGATATCCAATCCATTGTAAAAAGGTAATTTCCATTAAAACCGGGTTTTTTATCTCACGCAAGGACGCGAGGACGCAATGTATTGATATTTAATTGTTTGTTAATTCAGAAGGGAAATTTTAAAAATCGAGAAATCATGGTTTAAAAAATCCTTACCGGACCAACGTACTTTACCGACGTTGATTCATAAATGCAAAGTTAGGATAAAGTGGTGAAGCTAACGCATCCGTTTCCAGAGTCGCTCTGCCTGTATATGAGCATCTTTGAGTATCCGAGCCTCATCAACAGTGATGATTTTCCCGTTTTCAACAATCAGTTTTCCATTTGAAATCACATGAAGTACATGCCCGGCTTCAATCCCGAAAAGGAAATGACCCAGGAAATTACTGCTATTGAAGGGGGTGGGGGTATCATAATCCAGAACTAAAAGATTATTTTCACCATCACCTTTGAAGTTATTGGATTGCAGATAGTTGTGCACATTCCTGAAACGACGGTAGGTTTCTGCATAATCGATGCTGTCAAAGTTGTGCCCGGCAAAAAAAGCTGATTTGGCACTCCGCAGCATATCGCTGTGCATCCCGTCGGTGCCAAGCATAATCCTTTCTCCCAGTCCTTCTGAATTAAAAAAACCTACGGAATTGTTGAGATTACTTTCCATATTCTGCACTATCCATGCCGGAGAACCGGCAACCAGCCTGCGCTCCGCCTCGTCGAGATGCAGGCAGTGGCCGAGAATGGTTTTCGGGAAGTCAAGCGCTCCGGCGTTGAACAGCCGGTTGACAACCCGTTCATTATAGGTCTGTAGGCTGTGTGCTTCATCAGAAACGTCTTCGGCAACATGGATGTGAATACCTGAATTTGTTTCCCGTGCAAGATCGACGGCCTGTTTCAGTGTTTCTTTACCGACCGTGAAGGAAGCATGCAAACCAACCAGACCCTGCCTCTTTGAAAGATAACCAGCGGTTTCTTCCAGCCCTTTCGTGGCAATGTCAAGGCCGTCGCGATCCGAAATCTCATAGCAGAGTAAATGGCCAACGCCGACTTCATCGAAAGCCTGTGCAATGGTTTCAAGGCTGCCTTTTACCGCGAAAGGCGAGGCATGGTGGTCGATGGCAAACGTAACCCCGCTTTTGGCGCAGGCCATGGCCGTTACCAGCGCACTCGACCTGATCATATCCGGGTCCAGGGCCTTGTCGAGCGTCCACCAGATGTATTCCAGGATTTCAGGGAAATTTTCCGGGTTTTTCTTCGGCGCACCCATACCACGCGCCAGGGCCGAATACACGTGATGATGCCCGTTGGCAAAGGAATGGGTGATGTATTTGCCCCTGCAGTCAATAATGGTGTAATTGGACTTTTCAGGAATATAGTTCAGAAATTCGATTTCACCCTGAAATCCTTCATGAACCAATATATTGGTTAAAGTGAATTCGAGGGTTGTTGGATGAATGTATATACCGTTGGTTAGTAATATTGTCATGGCTGAATTAGATTATCGAGTTTTTAATTTTACCACAATAGTCACATAGGACACATTAGCGATAAGATCTATGTGATCTATTGTGTCTATTGTGGTGGTTATTATCTCTCTCGGTCAATTGGTAACTTGTACCTCCTGATTCCATCAAATGCCCAGATCGCGTTCGCTACCGCAGCGGCTGTAGGCACCAGCCCTATTTCTCCGAGTCCTTTCGCACCATAGGGCCCGACCGGATCTTTAACTTCGACCCCCAACACCACAATTTCCGGCATATCCTTTGCCCGGAGAATCTTCAGATCACGCATCTTCGACGAAACAAGCTGCCCGTCAACCATCGGCAGATCTTCCGACAGGGCATAACCCAGACCCATATGTACTGCTCCCTCAATCTGACCCTCAAACATCACAGGGTTCATGATTTTTCCGGCATCATGGGCTGCATATACGGTTTCAATTTCGCCCGAGTCGTTGAGAACCACGAGTTGGGTGGCATAGCCATAGGCAAAATGGGTGATGATTTCCTTCACCTCTGCGCCGGGTTTTGTGGTCAGGTCGTAGGAATAATTCCCTTTGTATGTTTTGCCTGAAAGTTCTTTCAACGAATGGCTTTTAAGGTCTTCACGGATTTTTTTCGAAGCATCAAGGATGGCATTGCCCAGCAAGGCTGTTGCCCTTGATGAGGTTGTCATTCCAGTCGGGATTCCGGCACTGCTGTCAACAGTTACTTCAACAAATTCAGGATGAATGCCGGTTTCTTCAAAAAGCACCTGCTGGGCTATGGTGTGCACACCCTGTCCCATTTCAGTCCAGCCATGCTGCAGATGCACCTTGTTCTCAGAGATAATGCTGATGATCACATCACTGTAATCAGCCATGCCGTTTCCCACACCGCTGTTCTTGATGCCGCAGGCCAGCCCTTTAATCCGGGATTTGTCATAGTATGGTTTAACTGCCTCGAGAGTAGCCCTGACACCAACCCCTCCTTTCAGCACCTGTCCTGTAGCCGTCATTCTGCCTTCAGTCAGGGCATTCTCGTACCGGAACTGCCAGCGGTCAAAGCCTCCCTGATCGCAGAGGTCGTCGATACAGCCTTCAAGGGCAAAGCAAACCTGGTTGGCCCCGAATCCCCGCATAGCTCCGCTTGGGATATTATTGGTATAGACTGTTAACGCCTCAAGGTTCACGCAGGGGAAATGATAGGCACCGGTTGCATGTCCGGCCACCCTTTCCATCACCTTGGTACCGACCGAGGCATAAGCACCCGAATCTCCGACAGCATAAAGCTTCAGCCCTGTAAGTTTTCCGTTTTTGTCGCAACCTACGGCAATATCCATATACACAGGGTGCCGTTTCGGATGCATGCGGATGGATTCTTCCCGGTTCAGCACCACTTTCACAGGTTGTTTCAATACCCGGGCAAACAGGGAAGCATGCCCCTGAACCGTCATGTCCTCTTTTCCACCAAAACCACCACCGGTAGAAACCAGCGTTACCCTCACCTTTTCCTCCGGAATTCCCAGCAGGGATGCTACCTGCCTGCGGTCAACATAGATGCCCTGCCCGTTTGAATACAAATGAACCCCATCGCCATCAGGCATAGCCACTGCCCCTTCCGTTTCAAGGAATGCGTGTTCGATCCGCTGGGTCCTGTAGATGCCTTTTGCAACAAAATCAGAGCCATTCAGCACTTGTTCAGCATCTCCACCACGGTATACCCTGCAGGTCTCCAGCAGATTTTCACGATCGGGATGAACTTTAGGCGAATCCGCTTTAATGGCTTCGTGGGGATCGATAACCGGGTCAAGTACTTCATAGGTAACTTCAATAAGTGCAGCAGCTTTTCTGGCAGTTTCATCTGTTTCTGCGACAACACCTGCCAGCACATCACCGATATAACGGGTAGTTTCACCCGGGCCGATCATCAACGGCCAGTCTTTAAAGATCAGTCCGACATAGCGGTCACCCGGAACATCTCCCGAAGTAAAAATCCTGATAACACCTTTAACCTGCAGCGCTTTACTGATGTTAATCTCCCTGATCATGGCCCTGGGATGGTCGGTAAAACGCAGGGCGCCGTAAAGCATTCCTTCAAATTGAAGGTCATTCACAAACTTTCTTTTACCAACAGCCATCTCATAGGCCTCATACTTAGGATACGAGGCACCAACCTTTCCTGAAACAGCTTTTATTTCGGACGTATGTTCCGCATGCAACCGGTTGGCCGCATCAGCAATGGCATCAACGATTTTAACATAGCCGGTGCACCGGCATAAATTCAGGGTAAGTGCCTTTTTGATATCATCCCGGGAGGGCTGAGGGTTTTTCTGAAGCAGAATCTTCGTTCGCATCAGAAATCCTGGCGTACAGAAGCCGCATTGAACAGCCCCTTTATCTACAAAGGCTTTGGCCAGTACATCCCTGATATTGTCCGGAATTCCTTCAAGGGTGTTGATGACTGCATTATCAAGTTTACCAATTGTTGTCATGCACGACAGCTTTGCCTCCCCGTTGATCTCAACCAGGCAGGCCCCGCAGGCTCCCTGGCAGGAGCAGCCATCCTTTACCGAGGTAATCCCTTTCTCATTCCTCAGCAAATGCAACAGTCTTGTTTCCTGATTGCCTTTATAACTGACGGGTTTTCCATTCAGATTAAAGTGTATCATAATTGTTCAGATTTTACCTTTCAGGAATGATTCTACAGCAGCCATTTCAGGTCTGACAGGAGCCGAAATATTCAGCACAGGCTGAACTGCATTCAGGTCTTTCAGTCCGCTGCCGGTGAGCAGAACAACATTCACCGATTTACCTGGCAAACGATTCTGCCCCGAATAGGCTTCATATCCCGCAAAGGCCGCTGCTGCGGCAGGTTCAGCAAATATGCCTGTATTTTTTGCCAGTGTTGTTGAAGCTTTAATGATTTCGGCATCAGATACTTTAATGGTTTCTCCCTGATATTTCAGAAGATAACCTGCTGCCATCCGGAAATTCCTGGGGATATCAACCGAAATGCTGTCGGCAATGGTATGCGAAGCGGATGCCTTAAAAGGACTCATACCCAGATTGTTGATGATGTTGCTGCTCCCTTCAGCCTGAACCGCTACAATGACAGGCATCCGGTCAATCAGACCCATTGTGAGAAGGTCCTCAAAACCTTTGTAAACACCGGATATGATTACCCCGTCACCAACCGGCACAAATATCCTGTCGGGCAGGCTTTGGTTCAGTTGACTATAGAGTTCCAGCGATACTGTTTTCTTTCCTTCGATGGTCAACGGGTTGTAAGCCGTATTCCGGTTATACCAGCCGAATCGTTTTGTTGCCTGAATACTCAGGTCAAAGGCGGCATCGTAATTACCGTCAACCGGGACCAGCGCGGCTCCATACATGAGAATCTGCGTAAGTTTCGCTTTGGGTGCAGCAGCCGGGACAAAGATCACAGCCTTCTGCCCCTGGGCGGCACACATGCCTGCCAGGGATGAGCCGGCATTCCCCGTTGAAGCAGCCACTATGGTATCAATACCGTTTTCCCTGGCAAATGCAGAAACTATGGCAGAAGCCCGGTCTTTAAAAGAAAAAGTCGGGTTTTGTGAATCATCTTTCAGATAAAGCAGGTGCTCCTGACGTTTCCCATCGAGCCGGTCTATCCTGTAAAGCGGGGTATTTCCGACTTTCAGATTGGGCAGGCTACCCGGATCTTCGATAGGTAAGATGTCAAGAAAATGGTTTTGTTCCAGTGCTTCAAACGACCTGCCTGTTAGCAGTTCCGGATTATAAACCACCTTGAGAATGCCCAGTGGAGGTTGATCTGCCACCTGTTTGTTACTGCATTCAGGACAAACATAGATTACACCGCTTCCGGGATAAGATTTCCCGCAGTCATGGCATTGGTAGGTGAATTTGGTAAACATGTTCAGGTAATTACGATTTACGGTTTACGGTTTACGGTTTACGATTGACCATGACGATTTACGAATAAATAATCTTTAATCCGAAATCCGAAATCCGAAATTGGAAATTAGACATTAGACATTAGACATTAGACATTAAAGTCTCTTCAACACTCCGGTTTCCTCATTAAACTCATCGATCATCCCATCCCATCTTGCTGCCTGGTTGAACTGATCATCCCACAGGTTACGGTCGTACCACAACTGGTTCAGGTCTTCAATTTCCTTGGCCTGTTGTTCAACCCAGGTAAAATATTTAAGGTTATGAATCGCCTTACGGTCATAGTAGCCGAGTTCCTTCAGGTTGTCGGTTCCCTGTCCCATGATACATTTCTCCATATCTTTTGCCGACTGAAGTGAAGTGTAGCCGCCCTTTTCTGCTGTCAGTTCCTCCAGCCTTGACTGATACATTTCGGCTGAATCGGTGGCGAGGGTGAAAATCATATCATCGCCGGTCATTTCATAATATTTTGCTGCTTTGATGGCTGAAAGCATATTGGAAACCCCTGAAATACCAAGCAGTTGTAACCGATCAATCAATGACTGATCTATGCCGCATGATTTCAGGCAGGCATGCCCTTCAGGTTCATTGAAAAGCCTGAATACCCGCATACAATCTTCATCATCGATGGCCGTGATCATGTCGGTGTTTTTTGCATTGTGCACCCAGGGTACATGTTTGTCGCCAATGCCCTCGATGCGGTGGCCACCAAACCCGTTGTTGAGCAGTGTAGGGCATTGCAGGGCTTCCGAAGCCACAATCTTCATCTGCGGATACTGCTTTTTCAGGTAGTCGCCTGCCCCGATGGTACCTGCAGAACCCGTGGCTGAAACATAGGCGGCAAGACGACCTTCGGTAGATTTCAGTGATAGAAACACCTCTTCGATTGCAGGGGCGGTGACATTGTAATGCCAGGTTGGGTTTCCGAATTCATCAAACTGATTGAAGATCACACAATCGGGCCTGTTTCGGCGGATGTCCCAGCATTTGTCGTAGATTTCCTTCACGTTCGACTCACAACCCGGTGTGGCAATCACTTCGGCGCCAATCTCCCTGAGCCATGAAAAACGCTCTTTGCTCATCTCTTCAGGCAGGATGGCTACGGCTGTTACACCCATCAGGTAGGAATCAAATGCTCCGCCGCGGCAATAATTACCGGTTGAAGGCCATACAGCCTTATGGAAAGTCGGGTCAAATTCCCCGGTAAGGATACGTGGTGCCAGGCATCCATAGGCAGCACCTACCTTGTGCGCCCCTGTAGGGAAATATTTGCCAATCAGCAGGACTATTCTTGCTTTAACGCCGGTTAGTGCCTCAGGGAGTTCGAGATAATTTACCGGACCAAACTGACCACCCTTTTCAACAGGTTCATTTTTCCAGGTGATCCTGAACAGGTTGGCAGGGTGAAGTTCCCATAATCCAATGTTTTTAAGACTTTCTTTAATTTTTTCAGGAACAAGGTCCGGGTTTCGCATCTGTGCAAAAGTAGGCAGTACAATGCCCTTTTCCCGGAAACGTTCAATGGCTTTCTGCCTTACAGCAGGGTTAACAATGTGGTTGATGGTTGAGATCATTTGAAAGAGTTTATAATAAAAAAAAGTGTGTTTTCAGGGAGATGCTTTATTTGAGAGCTAAATGACAAACCAGTGATGACCCGCCAAAAGTATCAATCAGAAATTTCATCTCAGCAGCTTTGTCCAGGCTGATGACAGCTTTGCCGGAACCCGTCAGGTTATATTTTCCCGGTATAAAATCAGTATTGAAGATTACATCCGCTTTATGATTTGAGAAATGATATCCTCCGGGGATTTTTTTCAGGAAGCTGACCAGTTCTCCCGAACGGTGTTTCAGCGTAATTGAATCATCTTTGTTTTCAAGGATGTAACTGTTGTCGGTCTGCAGGAAGCTTTTTTCGGTCAGGCAAAACCTTGGCTTGTCACGGAACGGAGCACCTGAAGAAGGGCAGAAAGTGGTACAATTACCGCATTCGTTGCAGAAATCGGCAATATTGAGCACCTGGATTTTCTGATCAATAGCAAGGGATCCGGTCTGGCTAAACTGTTCTCCCGGATTGCCGGGGTTTATCTGCCAAACAGGAATGCTTACCGCTTCAGCATTGTAATAGATATTTGCCCTGTTCGGACATACCGTTACGCAGACATTGCACACCTCATCACACTGAAGACAACGGTCTGCTTCAGCCTGAGCCTCTTCCGGACTCAGTCTTACCTGGAATCCTTCAATGGCAGGGTTCATGTGAATTCTTTCCGATTTTCGGATCATCAACGCCTTCGGGTCAATATCCTTATCCGAAACCAGTGTTTCTGAAAACAAGGCAATACCTGCTTTTTCGGCTATACGACGGGCGGTTTTCCTTCCATCGCCCACTGCTTTCACAATGGTTGCTGCCCCGCGAAGGGCATCTCCACCGATAAAGACACCATCCAGTGAAGTTTCGTTTGAGTTGTCCCTTGTTTTAAGATCAGCGGGTTTGATAAAGTCAAGCTCGGTTTCCTGTCCGAGTGCAGGAATCAGGGTGTCCACCTGAAAATCGATCAGGACACCACTGGTCCTGACAGGCGTTGGCCGGCCGCCGGCCGCCGGCTTCTCAAGTTTCATCTTTGCACAGGAAAGAGAAACGACCCGGCCATCGATCACATTGATCTTTTCGGGAGAAAGCAATTCGCAGAGCTCAATATTTTCAGAGAGGAGTGCTTCAATTTCTTCGCGGTCGGCCGGCATTTCGGCCCGGGTTCTGCGGTACAGCACTTTTACTGACCCATTGTCCCCGACTAGTCGTCTGGCAGTACGGGCAACGTCCATGGCTGTGTTTCCTCCACCGATGACAAGAACATGGTGGCCAGGATCCAATGCTTTTCCTTTTTTCGCGTCTTTCAGGAATTCGAAGGCATTCAGCACTCCCGTGGAATTTTCACCCTCCATCTCCAGCGATTTAAAACGCTGTGCACCGGCTGCGATATAAACAAAATCGAAATCCCTGCGCAGTTCGCCAAACCGCTGACGGTCAACCTTCACATTAAAATGAATCTTCACACCCAGTTTCAGAATTCTGTCAACATCCCTGTCGAGTAGTGCCATTTTCATCCGGAAACCAGGGATGGCATCATACACCATTCCCCCAACGGCATCTTTCGATTCGAATATTTCCACCGAAAATCCTGCCTGCCTGAGGAAAAAGGCACAGGCAAGGCCCGAAGGTCCGGCACCGATGATGGCAACATTTTTTCCGTTGTCGGGAGCCGTACTTATCCCGGTCTCCCTGCCATTTTCAGCAATAAAAAGCTTGATGTCCCTGATTTTCAGCGGCTCGTCATAATTGACCCTGGTGCATTTCGTCTGGCAGTTGTGGTCGCAGGCAGAGCCCAGCACGTGGGGAAACGGATTTTTTGCCAGGATCACATCCAGGGCTTTCTGATAATTGCCGGCGGAAGTATAATAAAGGTATTGGGGGATGTCCTGGCTGGTCGGGCATTCATCGACACAAGGTGCATGAATACAGTCAAAGGGCCCGAGATGTCTGGCCGATTTGATGTTTTTGTTCAGGTAAGGATCGTTTTTGTAGGCTTCATAATTTACGACTGCATCCGCGTATTCATTCAGAAACTGCAATTCGTTTTTTTTCGCCTCATCCTTCAAAATACCTATGTTTTCAATGTATTGGTGTAACCGCCCGTAGCCTCCGGGTTTGAGCAGATCGGAACATACGGTAACCGGTTTCAGTCCGCAACGGATAACGTCCGTAATATTGAAACAATCTGCACCTGCCGAGAATGAAACGGTTAGCTTACCCTGAAATTCGTTCTGGAGCTTTCTGGCAACATTGATGCTGATGGGGTGCAATGCCCGGCCGCTCATATACATCATCTGTTCATTCGCAGGAAAGATGTTCTTATGATTCAGACTTTCAAGGGTATTGGTAAGTTTTACACCGAATACCCTGCCTTCCTGATCTGCGGTTTGTTGCAGACGGGTAATGATCCCGATGGCATCGGCATATTTTAGATCGTGCTCAAAGGCAATGTCAGGAACAGTGGTTTTGAAGCCGAGTCTGTTGTTCAGGATATCGCGCAATGCTTCTTTCCCTAGCAGGGTAGGGTTGAGTTTCACAAACGTATGGAGTTTCTTTTCGCGGAGCAGGTAGTGCCCTATTTTCTCTATCTCTTCGGGAGGGCAACCGTGCATGGTACTCAGGGTGATGTTATCAGAAATGCAATCCGGTATTTCAACTTCTGATATCTCCGGATAGAGTGGCTTCAGGGCCGATATCATCCTGGTTTTTTCCTGTCCGGCATGGCGCATCTTTTCCAGGAACCACTGTACATTTTCACGAAGAATACCATCGTAATTATAGCCGACACTCATGTTGAAAACAATACCGCTTTTTCCTTTATCCGGCCAGCCGAACCTGTGTTGAAGCAGGTGGATGATGATCCATGCTTTCAGGTACTCTTCAAAGGATTCGTGAATCCGAAGCTCCTGAGACCATTCGCAGTTATAACCCTCATCCTGCATGTCGATACAGGGTTTAGAAACTTCAAGCTCATCAAGGGTCTGAATGGTTTTGAGTTCAATATAGCTTGCCCCGCACAACCAGGCAGTGATGATGTTCTGGGCCATTTGTGAATGTGGCCCGGCTGCAACGCCCAGTGGCGTGTTCAGGTTCTGCCTGAATATATTCATTCCCGGAATGGTGGATTTTCCGGGCTTAAAAAACAGTGCTTCAGGGATGCCAAAGATTTCATTTCTGCCAGAATACTCGGAATCAATCAGGTAATATAATTTTTCAATGGGAATGGTTGAAAATGCAGCAGAATGGGCCATGCCTTGCAGGATTAAATTTTACTTTTGTAAAAGTAGAAAAAATTGTGGTGCATGCGCTCATTTGCCCGTATATCCTGTATAATCCTGTCGGCTGGTCACTCTGGACGCATGGGAATACACAAGGCCCTGCTCCGGTTCGGGAAACAGGATATTACTTTTCTTGAGAAAATTGCGTTGTCCTATTTGGAAGCGGGGATCAGTGAGGTTGTGGTGGTGGTTGGCAGAGATCTGGATGAAATTGTCAGGCAAAACCACATTGAATTGCCCGTAAATGTCCGGTTTGTTGTGAATGAACATCCTGAACTTGGTCGTTTCTATTCGCTGGCAACCGGTTTGAAACAGGTTCAGGAAGGGAATTCCGCTTTTTTTCAGAGTATTGATAATCCATTCGTAGATCCGGATCTTCTGGCTGAGATGAGTTTGGTTTTGGGAAAAGGGGAGGTTGTGTCGCCTGTATACCGTGGCAAAGCCGGTCACCCGGTATTGATCAGCCATAATGTAAGTAAGGCTGTCGTTGACAAAATAAATTCAGGGCTCAGGATTGACCATTTTCTGGCTAACTTCAACAAAATTCATATCCTGACAGAAAACCAGAACTGACAGAAAACCAGAACATTCTTGTAAACATCAACTCACCGGAGGATTATGCACAGGCATTTCCAGAATAGGGGTAAACGGGACCGAAGTAGATATTTCAGGGATTGATTCGCCGGAAAGGACGCGGACTGACATAAAAAAATCAGCTGCACCCCCTCTGATGGCTTGCAGCTGATTAATAACAATTAGGTAGCCAAAGTTCAATTATAAGCAAACGTAACCCCATAGTTTCCTTGATACTGACCGCTTGCAAGCAATTCACCGGGACTGGCAATCAGGTTGAGTGAATGATTTCCGTTTTCATCAGCAATCAGTGGCATTCCTGCTTCCGGAGTAGTGGTCTGAATAGTAAAGGACTCTCCTCTGTTGTTGCTGACATTTGCATTGCCGATGATTAGTGAACAGGTCGACTTTGCATTTCCCGAGATACTGAAACTGCCAAGATCAAAATCTGTGATTTCCTGCGCGCTGAGTGTTATGTCAGTGTTGCTGCTGCAACTTGCTGAAACGGATTCTACCACTTCAGCACTGGCATGCCCGATTACCCTTACCTGACCACTACAAAACAACCCCGACAAGGTCAGTATCAGTGTAAATGAGATCAGACGAGCAGTTTTCATGTAAAAAAATTAGTTTCTTTCCTGACTACTGGCTAAATATAAGGCAATCATTGATCGAAAGTCAAGTAAAATGAGAAAATAATTTACTTTTATCAGAAAATAATTTTTTGATAGCAATCAAAATATTTATAAATAACATAAAATCAGCAATATACAATGGCATAATATAAAACATATTGAATGTAAAAATATTTTACAATTTTTTCATTTCGGGACACAATCGGTGAAATGGTTTTGTCGTGTGTAATAATTTTAACAAGCAAGCCGTTCATAAATACAAATCCTGACCTTGGGAATGTTCAGTTTGATTTCACAGGATGAAACAAAACCTTTGAGAGGAGCAAAAAGAAAGGCCCGGTCTGAAACCGGGCCTGTTAACGAAAATTATGCGGAATCTTCTGCTAGTTGTGTCTGAGCCCGTATTTTTCAATTTTGGCATTTAAGGTAGGTCTGGTAATCTCAAGGATCCTTGAAGCCTCCTGTTTATTCCATTTAACTTTATCCAGCACTTTTTTGATGTGCACCTTTTCGATGTCGGCAATCGATTTTAATTCAAACATTTCACCACCGGCTCCTTCGGGAGAACTCATCAGAACAATGTGTTCTTTTTCAAGCACATCGCTGCGGGTCATAATGAAAGCCTGCATCAGGGTATTCTCAAGTTCTCTGACATTGCCCGGCCATTCGTGATCTCTCAGCATATCAAGAACACCATCACCGATTTTCAGCACCCGCTTATTCAGCTTACGGTTGAGTTTACCCATGAGATGTTTCACCAGCTCTCCCATGTCTTCCTTACGGTTCCTGAGTGGTGGCAGGGCAATGGTAAATACCTTGAGCCTGTAATAGAGCTCTTCCCTGAATTTTCCGCTTCTGACAAGTGATTCCAGATCTTTGTTGGTGGCTGCAATAATCCGGGCTTTCATAGGCAGTGGTTCATCAGCACCCGGTTTTTCAAATTCAAGTTCCTGCAGAACCCTCAGGAGTTTTGTCTGAATATTGTCTGTCAGTTCCGAGATTTCGTCGAGGAAAAGCGTTCCTTCCCCGGCCTGCTCAAATTTCCCCTTCTTGTCGTTCATGGCACCCGGGAAGGCTCCGAGTGTATATCCGAACAATTCATGCTCAAGCAGGCCTTCATTCAGGTTTGAGCAATTGACAACAACAAGCGGATGTTCCCGGGTGATCCCGCTGAAATGTATGAGACGCGCGATAAGTTCCTTGCCGGTTCCGGTTTCACCTGTAATCAGCACATTTACCTTATTGAGCGAAATCCTTCCGATATTCTTGAAGATCTCACGCATCACCGGTGTTTTACCCACGAGCAGGTTGTCTTCAATCGCTTTCCTGATTTCCGGCGAGATGGCTTCGGTAAGGCTGCGGCTTTGCCTTGAAACTTCCAGACCGTTGCGGATAACATCCAGCAATTCCTGCATCTGGATTGGTTTTTCGATGAAATCATAAGCCCCAAGCTGGATCGACTTAATGGTCAGGGCTACATCACCGTGGGCTGTCAGAAGAATTACAGGCAATCCCGGTTGTGTCTTCTGCAGTTCTGTAACTACATCCAGACCGGTAAGTCCGGGCATCTGGAAATCCGTAACAACAAGATCGGGATTGGTGGTTGCGGCCAATTCAAGCCCCGATTCACCATCAGAGGCTGTTACTACTTCATATCCCGCTTTGGTGAGGATATTCGTCAACAATGTCCGGATGATGGAGTCGTCGTCAATTGCCAGGATTTTACTCATTTTCGGATAAATTGGTTTATTATATTTCTAAAGAATAATTGCTAAAACTTAACAGAGAAACAGCTTTGTGCTAATTATACATGTGTAAAAGATTTTAACAGCGATAAATTTACTACAAAATAATCTTTAAAAGCAAAAAAAAAGTGTCTGATTTTTTTATTTATTTACCACATGACACTCTAAATAATTGTAAATGAGAATATAAGGATCAGTAAAGTATTTTTACTGGATTAATACCCTTTTTCATTTTTCACAATGTTTTATATTCGGATTAAGTTCCGATAACAGAAAATAATTTGTACCAGATCCTCCTGTACTGTAAACAATGCTTAAAAAAATATTTTACGGGAGTTTGATTTTCTGGTGCCGGTCCATCACATCCGGAGGCACACAGTCTATCAAGAGTTTATGGGCATTTTTATCCGAAGCCCGGATTGATAAAAAAAACACCGGGACACAATATTTCGGGTCCCGGTGAATTTTTTAAGTGAAATAAGTAAAATCAGATAATAACTTTTCTGACGGCATCGATTACTGTACCATCCACCCATTTGATGGCTGCAATGAATTCATCGCTGAGGACCGGAAGTGATGGCTTTCCGCAGATCCGTTCGGCTTCTTCCTTCAACTGATGGATCGATTTGATGGGCAGGGAGGATCCTTTGAGTTTATCAATCAGATCGGTACGTAACGGGTTGATGGCGATGCCCCTTTCTGTAACAATCACATCAATCAATTCGCCCGGTCCGCAGATGGTAGTTACCTGATCGCGGATCACCGGCATACGGTCGCGGAAGAGCGGAATGGGCAGAATCACGCATTTCGAGAACAGGCAATTCATCCAGCCGCCGATGCCATGCAGCAGGTAGCCATCTGAATGGGTCACCACATTGGCGTTGAAATTGATGTCCACTTCGGTGGCACCCAGGATAACCACATCAACCATCGAGGCAAAGTTTCCCTTGCCATGATAATTGTAACTGGTAAACGGACTGGTATTCAGGTGTCCGGGATTTTCGCGCATCGACCTTACCCCTTCCAGATCGAAGGTCTGTCCGTCCAGGATGTAATCAACCAGGCCTTCTTCAAGCATTTTAACAAGGTACTTGTTGCTTCCGCCCCTGGCAAACCTTGCCTTCATGCCCCTTTTCCGGAGCATTTCAGCGAAATAGATACCAATGGAAAGGGCTGTGCCACCGGCACCTGCCTGGAAGGAGAATCCGTCCCTGACAATGCCGGTTTCATCGCAGAACTGTGCGGTGAGTTCAGCCAGCAGCAACCTGTCGGGGCTTTTGGTGATTTCGGTCGTGCCGGAAACTATTTTCTCAGGAATTCCCACCCTGTCGAGGACCACCACATGATCGACATAGTTTCCGTGAATCTGCCAGGGTACACAGGGGAAGGGAACCAGATTATCGGTCACCACGATAACCTTATCGGCATACTGTGAATCGGCGAGGGCAAAACCAAGGAGTCCGCAGGCTGCGGGGCCACGGTCACCGGTAGCATTGCCGAAAGCATCGGCAGTCGGGGCGGCGATCACGGCAATATCAACATGCAGATCACCATCCTGGATGGCCTGGTAGCGTCCACCATGAGAGCGAAGAATACCCATGCCCAGCATGCCTCCCTCGGTGGTAAATTTGCCGAGGGCACCGTTCATACTTCCTTCAATATGATGTATGGTTCCATCCTCAAGGTATTTGATCAGCGGACTATGACATTCGAACGAGGCGGAAGGAGCCCAGGTCAGGTTTTTTACACCCAGTTCTGCGGCTGCATCAAACACCTGGTTGCCAACCAGGTCGCCGTTGCGGAAATGATGGTGTGTCGAAATGGTCATGCCATCTTTCAACCCGCATTTTTCGAGTGCTTCCCTGATCGATCCGGTGACTTTGTTGCCGTCTTCGGGATAATCGGCACAGGTGCTGATGAGAGGAGCGTATTTGCGGCCGGTGGGTCTGAATTTTCCAACTCCCAGATATGGTACCGCTTCTTTTCCGTTGATGATTTGTGGTACTACCCGCCCGATGGCATTGGTAGTCAGTTTATCGTATTTTGACATATTGCCTGTTTTTAAATCAGAATTCTCCTGATACCAAAAATTAAACTGTCAGAAACTCATTGCGCCAGTCGGCATTCAGTTTTCCCATGCTTACCGCGAGGTTGATGGTATGCTGGGCCCGTTTCACCACAGGAGGATCGATCATTTTGGTCCCCAGGGATACGACACCAAGCCCCTTCTCAGTTGCTTCTATAAAGGCATTGACGATTTTCTTTGCTTTATCGATCTCGGCCTCATCGGGAGCGAAATTGTCGTGGATAACCCTGATCTGCCTTGGATGGATACAGCCCATACCATCAAATCCAAGAGCCTTGGATCTGAGAACGGTTTGCTTCAGGGCTTCCATGTCGGCTATATCCGAGAATACGGAATCAATGGCCTGCACTCCGGCAGCTTTGCATGCATTGACCACCATGCTGCGGGCAAAGAACGATTCGTTGCCTTCGTTGGTCCTGCGGGTACCCAGGTCAGCGGTATAATCTTCAAGGCCAATGGCCACCGACACAACATTGGGCGATGTAGCAATTTCCAATGCTTTCAGTACACCCAGGGCGCTTTCAATAATCGGCATCAGCCAGACGTTGCCGCCGATACCTTTCTCTTTTTTGATTTTCTCAATATTTTCATTCACCAGCTTCAGCTGCTCTGCACTTTCGCACTTCGGAACGAGTACAAGATTCACATTATGTGGAATAATATAGTCAAGATCGGCCAGGCCCGCAGGTACCTGGTTGATCCTCACCATACGCTCAGCACCATAAAAATCAAGGCTGCGGAGGGCATTGCGGACAAGAAACCGGGCTTCGGCTTTTTTCGAAACAGCGACGGCATCCTCAAGATCAAGGATAATCCCGTTGGGCTTGTGAATCCCCGCATTGATCATCAGGCTGGGGCTGTTGCCCGGCAGATAAAGCCTCGAAAACCGGTCACGGTCCCTGGCGGTCTGGTAATTATTCTGTGGAAGGAATTCAGGGAGGTACTCTTTGGTATTCCCTGTAAGTTGCCTGATGGCTGCTTCGAGCCTGGCGGCGATGACCAGTTCCAGCGCTCCTGAATCTTCGAGCAGGAGACTGGCATCAGAAATGTTGTAGAATCTGAAGATTTCGTTGCACAACCTGAGGATAGAATCCCCATACATGGCTTTTACCTTACTTACCAGCTGGATTTCGATGCCTCCGCTTTGCCTGATTTCGAGTGTTACATGGCAATCGGATCGGATTCCCTTACCCTTATTGCCAGTCGTTGCTATTGTTGCCACATCAGCCTCCGGTTTTATATTTAATACTGTGTTGTCATTCCCGTGCAAAGTAACATCAGGTGAAGTTAAAAAAAAAGCAATACCGTGAAAATATTACCGGTCACCGGAACGGGGGCGGCCAAAAGCTGAAAACCCTGGAATACTGAAGATTTCGGCGGTGGAGTACCGGAATGAAGAGCGGGGGTTAATAGTTACCTCCTTCTGAAACCACTTTCAGAATGGCTGACAACCACCAGTGGTTTATATGAACCAGTGACAAAATGTCCTGTGGAATTCAACATTTTTAATTTTAAAATCTGAACCCGCACAGGCTAAATCGGCATGTTTCCATAATAGAATAAAACGATTGATATTCAATGATATAAATAATTATGCGAAAATCCCTAAGTTGATTGAAAAGGGTGGATATATTTCTTTATTGGGTTCATAAATATGTTGATAATCAATATCATAAGCATAATATATTCATTGAGATTTATATGAACCTGGTTGGTTTCAAAGGTTCTGTCATTACCTTTGATTATCTGATCACATTTTTGAACTTAATTCACTGTTTGAGTGTTTAGCCGGTGCTTTCCGGTGAAATGGAATAACTTTTGATAAAGAAACACGTTAAATGTTTTTATAATTTTGTTCTGTTTTTCGGCTGAAATCCTGAACAGACAATATAAACCAACCAAAATTCAACAACCATGAAAAAACTGAGTTATCTTTTTGCAGCATTGTTAATGAGCGTTACCGTATTTGTATCATCCTGTACAGACGACGGAACAGAAACCGATCCGGGACCATCACTCACCCTGAAAGGCGGAGCTGGTTATACTTCTGATGATGCAGTTATCCTGATCGGTAGTACTGTTAAAGTTGGCGTTGTAGGCGGAAAGAGCAGTGTTTCCGGAAACAAACTCACACGATTCAAATTTATCTTCACCTCCAACAACATTCCAACAACCCTGCTGGATACCACCCTGAATACCGATTCATTCAACTGGGAAACAGAAATTGAATTCAACAGCATCGGAACAGGCAGACTTTCTTTTGAACTTACCGACAAGGGTAATATGATGACTGAGAAAGGCTTCAATATTACAGTTCAGGGTCCTGAAACAAAGAAATGGTCAAATGTTGAGTTGGGCTCATGGAATGATGCTATTGGTAGCTTCTTCTCCTCATCTGAAGGTTTTACCTATACAGTAACCCAGACATTCAACACACCCGCCAACCAGTCAAAGATTGACTTCCTTTTCTTCAAGGGTGTAACTTATCAGAACACAATTGCATCTCCGGATGACGCTGATGCAAATACGATCAATGATCTGAAACTTTCAGCCTGGACCAATAAAAACCAGACCCGTTTCAATCCTTCATCAATCACCGCGGCACAGTTTGATGCCATCGGCGCCAACTATCAGTTCCCGGCATTTGACCTGGGTCAGGTAAGCACCAAAATGGATCACCTCGAACCGGGTGATGTGTTCCTCTTCAAGACAGCAACCAATAAGGTTGGTCTTGTGAAGGTGATCAGCACATACACCAAGGGCGACAAGATGAAAATTGATGTTGTTATGGAAAAGTAATTTTTTCTGAATTTATAGAAAGGCTGCCATTTTTGGCAGCCTTTTTTTATGTCTTTCATGCGCTGTAAACAGGATCATGTGTTTTAATTTTTAAAATATCCGGGATTATAATTACATGAAAAGATATGACCGATAAACAGTAAGCATTATAGAACGGGAACAAGCCTTCAAATTCGTATTTTTGCAGCCTTATTTCAAACAACCATTGTATTTCTGCAAGATGGGGGGCAAAAAAAAACGGATCCTGTTTATTGTAAATCCTGTTTCCGGTGTAAACCAGGCCAGGAAGTCCATGCTTGCTGAACTGGTTGAAACTGTGTTTGATCCTTTTCTGTTTGAATGGGAAATCAGGACATCCGAATCGGCAGAACATTTAACGGAACTCAGCCGTGAAGCAGCAGCAGCGGATACTGATATTATTGTCGCGGTTGGCGGTGACGGCACTGTAAACAGGGTGGTGAAAGGAATGATCGGCAGCAACGCCGCACTGGCTCTGGTGCCCGCGGGTTCAGGCAATGGTCTGGCCAGGCACCTTGGTATTCCGGTTGATATCATTCAGAGTTTAAAACTGATCACAGAGGGTAAAACGCACATCATTGATACTGTCAACCTCAACAATGACCTGTTTGTTTCAATTGCAGGGGTGGGGTTTGATGCCCTGGTGGCTAAGCGGTTTTCGCAGGGCACACGCAGGGGTTTCTTTTCATATTTCAAAATCGTTACCAACGAATATAACTATTACCGTCCCCGGAAATACCGGATGGAGATCGACGGAAAGCAGGTAACCCGTCAGGCTCTGTTTGTCAGCTTTGCCAACACCAATCAGTTCGGATACAATACCATCATTTCTCCTGATGCAAGAATAGATGATGGGCTGGTTGATGTCTGTATCGTAAAAAAGGTACCTTTACTTTATGCGCCGCATGTGGTTGGTCTTCTGCTGACACGAAGGATCGACAGTTCCGGGTTTGTTGAGATCATCCGGGCCAGGCAGATAAAACTGACCAGGAATAAAAACCGGGTAGTCAACATTGACGGGGAGCCGGTTAAGCTTACCAAAGACCTCGAGATAACTGTCAATCCACTGTCATTGAAAGTTATAGTGCCATAATACTGACAAAAGATGAATTCAAAAAATAAAAGCCAGAACCGCCCGCAGGGAGTAGTGTATTCGACCAATCCGGATTACAGGTACAATATGGGTGAAAGCGCAGAAAGGACCACACTTCCGCCGCAGCAGCAGGACCTTCGGGTGATGCTTGACAAGAAACTGAAGGGTGGCAAGAAGGCAACCCTGGTTACCGGTTTTATTGGAACAGAAAAGGATCTGGCCGATCTGGCAAAGCAGTTGAAAAACCTTTGTGCAGCCGGTGGTTCTTCTTCGGATGGTGAGATTCTGGTTCAGGGTGAATTCAGGCAGAAGATTATGGATTTCCTGGTAAAGAAAGGGTATAAGGTAAAACTGGCTGGCGGATGAAAAACCCGGTTACTGTTTTTTAAAGCCGGAAGATTATTTCACAGAGAAACACAGAGAATTCACAGAGGTTCGCAGAGAATATAATGTTTTTGATTGAAGAACATATCAACAGCTACATACCATATGTCTATAAAAGTGCTTGACTTCCTGAAGCGAAACCCCTGGTTTTTTTATGCTTTCTGCGTAGCCATGCTTTTCCCCGCGTTGTTGTGGCACCTTGGTTTTCTGGCCATCAATTTCCCCACCGATGAGCCGACCCGGGCGCTGGTGGCCATGGAAATGATCGTAAGCGACAATTACATTACCCCTACCATCAACGGTGAGTTCTATTACAACAAACCACCGCTGTATAACTGGATCATCATCGCCTTTTACAGGATGGCAGGCAACTACTCGGAATTTACCCTGCGCCTGCCGATGGTCATTTCACTGCTCCTGTTCGGCCTGACTATTTTCCTTTTTGTCAGGAAGCACCTGGGCAACAAACAGGCATTTATTGTAGCCATTCTTTTCGTCACTTCAGGCAGAATCCTCTTCTGGGACTCTTTTCTCGGATTGATCGACATCACCTTCTCCTGGCTGGTGTACAGCTCTTTTATGCTGATTTATCACCTCCATGCACGTAAAAAGTATCTTGCCCTGTTCCTGGTATCTTATCTGCTCACAGCGATAACTTTTATGATGAAAGGGCTGCCGTCACTGGTGTTTCAGGGAATCACCCTGTTGGTTTTCTTCAGTTATAACAGGGAGTTTAAAAAGCTGTTCAACTGGAGGCATTTTGCAGGTATCGGGTTGTTTCTGATTATTGTCGGGGCCTATTACCTGGCCTATTTCAGGTACAATTCGCTCGACAATGTGTTTACCACCCTGTTCAGTGAGTCAGAGAAGCGGACCATCGTCAATTACGGCTGGGTAAGGTTTGTTACCCACCTGTTTACCTTTCCGCTGGAGATGTTTTATCACTTCTTCCCCTGGTCAGTTCTCTGGATTTTCTTTTTTACACGCAAATTCAGGAAAGGACTGCAGGAACATCCTTTTCTCAGGTTCAATTTCCTGGTGTTTATTTTCAACATCATCATTTACTGGACTTCTCCTGAATCCTATCCGCGGTACATTTTTATGCTGTTTCCCCCGCTTTTCACCATCCTTGTTTTTATGTTTTTTGAGGATCTTTCGAAAAAAGGCATCCGGAGTAAGATTGTGGAATACTTCCTGCTTGGTGTCATGATTCTGGGTGCCATTGCGGCGATCCCCATGCCCATGCTCAGGCAGACAGGTTTTGTTGATCATGCATGGCTGAAAGCCGCGATCATGTTTGTTACCATGCTGATTCTAGCGTTCTTCTATCTAAAATTAAGGGATCAGCGGATGATCATCTTTGCAGCCGGAATGCTGATGCTCAGGATAGGATTCGACTGGTTTATCATTCCGCCGCGTTACGATGATTTTCAGGTACACAAGGAGATGTCGGTAAGGGCCGCTGAAGTTACCGGTGAAGACAAGCTGTTCATTTACAGGCACTCTGAAACCGAACACGCCACTACTTTTTACATTACCATGACCAAACAGCAGTTGCTGATGCGAAAAAACGAGGGTTTCAATACAACGGATTATTATTACCTTGATCCGAGGCTGATGCCTGAGGATCATTATGAAACCATCTACGATTTCCAGCTTTACAGGCACGATCAGCCGTTGAAAATTGTCAGGTTAAACCAGAAAGGGGTTGAATATAACGGCCCTTTCATTGAAATAAATCCATAATATGATGTTGTTACAGATAGGTGTAAGGGTAAAGGAACTGTTGAAAAATCAGGGGTTCTCGGAAGACTTTTCAGCCGGGATGCGCGATATTACCGACTTTATCATTGTCTTTATCCTCATTGTAATAAGCTATTATGCAATCAAATATATCGTGCTTGGGGTGGCGAGGCGGATTTCACGCCGGTCGTCCACGACCTGGGATGATGCACTATACAGCAACCGGGTATTTCATAAGGCCGTTCTGTTTGTTCCCGGGTTATTGCTGGGTTCGCTGGCTCCTTATACCCTGGATGAGTTTCCTTCGGCCCTGGTCTGGGTGACGAACATTACGCAGATTTTCCTGGTTTTTGTAACCCTGGCTACGATCAATGCATTCATGAATGCCCTTTACGATATCTATCAGGGTTTTGAAGTTTCAAAGTCAAAACCCATCAAAG
This sequence comes from Bacteroidota bacterium, assembly GCA_009773455.1. Taxonomy (GTDB): domain Bacteria; phylum Bacteroidota; class Bacteroidia; order Bacteroidales; family Lentimicrobiaceae; genus Lentimicrobium. The sequence continues at coordinate 32,457 of WSXU01000030.1, forward strand.
GTTATCTTCAGGTCATCAAAATCATTTTTGTCATCATTGGAATCATCATTGTCATTTCGATGTTGCTCGGTAAATCTCCTCTTTATCTTCTGGGTGGACTGGGCGCATTTTCGGCTGTGCTGCTGTTGGTTTTCAAGGACCCGATCCTGGGTTTTGCGGCAGGTATCCAGATATCGGCCAACGATATGGTGCGGCCGGGTGACTGGATTGTGATGGGCAAATCGGGGGCCGATGGCGTGGTAACCGATATTTCACTGACCACGGTGAAGGTTCAGAACTGGGACAAGACCATTACCACCATTCCTACCTATTCACTGGTTTCAGAAAGCTTTGTCAACTGGAGGGGCATGGAAGAATCGGGAGGCAGGCGCATCAAGCGATCAGTCAGTATCGATATGAACAGTGTGAAATTCTGTACCCCGGAAATGATCAGTAAATTCTTAAAGATCAGTCTTGTTAAGGATTATGTGGAACAAAAAGAGGCAGAGCTTCAGGCCTATAACAGGCAGCAGGCCATCGACAATTCAATCCTTGTGAATGGTCGCAGGCAGACCAATCTCGGTATTTTCAGGGCTTACCTTTCAGCCTATCTCAGGAACAATCCGAACATCCGCACCGATATGACCTTCCTGGTCAGGCAGCTGCAACCGGCCGAAAGCGGCATTCCCATGGAGATTTATGTATTCAGCAAGGAACAGGAATGGGCTGTGTATGAAAACATCCAGTCCGACATTTTCGACCACATCCTTGCTGCGATCCCTGAATTTGAGCTGATGGTATTCCAGAACCCATCCGGGGCTGATATGAGGCAGATCAGGACGCTGCTGAAGGATTGATTTTATCGGGACTCCGGGAACGTAGCCATTCATAAACAGTTGTGTTCATCAGCAACATGAGCAGTCCGTAAACCGAATCCTCCACCGGAATCGTTCCCAGCCTGATGCCGAGATTTCTTGCGTCATCATACCACACAACCGGTTCCGGGGTAAAACTTCCGGTCAGCGCGCCATTTACAATAAAAAAGGGAATCAGGGTAACGAAATACATCACATAAAACCTGCCAAGGTAGTCTGCTCTGAAAACAAACAGGTGGAGCGTCAGGAAAACTGCCGCTGCAAGAAAAGTCACGAAAGTATAAGTACGCATCGGATTCAAAACGGCTACTATAAGCAGGATCAGAATCAGCGCTGCCGTGATTGCTTTGGCGTAAGGGCCCAGATAATCCTTTTTTATCAGGTATCCGAACGAATGGTATGTGAACAGACAGGCATAGGGAATGGCAATGAAAAACAGCCACTCTTCCACAGGCAGGTTGATGATGTAGTATCCCTGAAGATAATCCGGATTGAAACCCCATACCCCCGAATCGGTTTTATACACATCCCAGGGAATGAACACAGCCATGGTTGCCAGCATGGCCGGGAAAAGGAATTTCCAGTTCTTGTGAAACCTCAGCCTGCGGTCGAAACTGACAATCAGCGGAACCAAAATGGAGAGCAGGTTGATCCAGAAGTAATAAGACATGGGTTAAGTAAAAAGTAAAAAGTCTAAAGTAAAAAGTCTAAAGTAAAAAGTTAAAAAAATAGCAGTTAGTGGATTGGAAGTCGGAAGTCGAAAGTCAGATAGTTGAATTAGAAATTAGAAATTAGAAATTAGTTATTAGTTATTAGTTTCTCATTGTCTCCTTGTCCCTGCTTCAGTTTCCGGCTTTCCGTTGCTTCGAAAACTCTTCATAATAATATTTCATCGGTGCAATCAGAAATCCATAGTTATAATGGGCATGCGGGTTGTGGTGCTCCAGATGGGCCTTTACCGTTGCACGCAGGTATCGGTTCGAGAAATTTTTCAGGACGGGGATACGCTGGTGAACGTAAACATCATGAAACATAAAGTAGGCAAAACCATAAAGGAATATTCCGATGCCTGTGCTGAGCAGGTAACTGTCGGGTTTCATCACTCCGATGTATATAAGAAGAATACTGGGGATGGCGAAAATCACAGCAAACACATCGTTCCATTCGATCTTACGCCCATCTCTGACATGATGATCCTTGTGGAGAATCCACAGAAAACCATGCATGACATATTTGTGGGTAAACCACGCCATGAATTCCATAAAAAGGAAGGCGCTGATAACAATTATGATATTCAGAAGAAGCTCCATTGGAAAACAATTAATTCGTTGAACAGATTGGTATAAAGTGTTTTAGGTCTATAACAAACCAGTTGATTGATTTGTTGACCGCGGATTGGGAATTGGACATCTTAATTTCAGGCAACAGAGTTCATGTATTTTTCAACCCGGTCGAAGGCAATCCTGAACCAGATAGTGAATTTATCAGGATCAGCAGTCATTTCTTTCCTGATTTCAGGAATGGAAGCAAACCTGTAAGCGGCAGCTTCTTCTGTATTCAATACCGGCAAACTGCCGGAGGTTCCGATGAACACATGGTCATACTCATGTTCTGTAAGGTCGTTGTCAAAGGCAGCCTTGTAAACAAAGCTGAATACTTCCTGAAATTCACAATCGAAACCCATCTCTTCCACCATCCTGCGATGAGCTGCATCCGGGGTGGTTTCACCCGGTCTGGGGTGGCTGCAGCAGGTATTTGTCCACAGGCCCGGTGAATGATACTTTGAGAAGGCTCGTTGCTGAAGCATGAGTTTTCCGTCCGGATTAAAGATAAAAACAGAAAAGGCGCGGTGAAGCACTGCCTCCCGGTGTGCCTGCATCTTTTCCATGGACCCTGTTTCCAGGTCATTTTCATCCACGAGTATCACAAATTCTTCCATAGTACTTAGTCTGCTTTTAATGAGGCATGCCTTACCACGGCTTTTTCACCGGCGTTGAGACTGCCTGAAGCGATCATAAATTCAAGCATCAGGACGAAGATGCGTTTGTTTGATACCGCCTTGCGTCCTGTTTCAAGATTGGCCAGCAGAAAACGCTTATCCTCTCCGATGTGCTGGTCGTAATCCAGAAATGAAGGGGCTTTGCTCTGTGTGGCAAACCTCAGGAACCGGATTTCAAAGTTATCCGGTTCCATTTTTACTGCTTCGGCTATCAACGCTTTGCCCCGGCGAAAATAACCAATTTTTTTTGCCGGGTTGCCCAGACATTCAGGAGCCGCGGCAGAAGATGCTCCAAAATAGGCTTTCATTAGTGCATCTTGTGGTGAATTTTTTTCAAATTCAGCACAAAGCCTAAGTGCATTGCAGATATCTTCGCTCATTCCGAACCAGGCTTCCCTGGCATAATTCAGACTGACTTTTCCTGAATTTGCATAACCTGCCGAAAAGACAAAGGTGAAGATTGCGAGGAGACGTATTTGCCTGATCATAGCAGATTGAGCTGATGTCTGATGTATGAAGTTACCAGCAACTGATATTTTATCCTGTTTGGTATCCTGATGCGTTCACGCATTATCTGTGATGACCGGGTTCGCTTAATTTTCAGGAACAGGTTGTAAAAATAGACATAAGCCATATATACCCCGAAACGGGCACCACGGGGCAGCCTTCTGATGCCTTCGAGACCGCTGGAAAAGTCTGATGCAATGTCATCTTCGATCTTACATTTGGTCTCATCGTCGAATTTCTTCAGATCAATACCCGGGAAATAGGAACGACCCAGCCCCTGGTAATCTGCCTTAAGGTCCCTCAGGAAGTTGATCTTCTGGAAGGCTGAACCAAGCTTCATGGCCGATGGTTTAAGGTCCTGATAACGCTTCCCGTCTCCTTCGCAGAATACCCTCAGGCACATGAGCCCAACGACTTCGGCCGAGCCCAGTATGTATTCCTCGAATGCAGGCTGGTCATATTCGATGTCGCGCAGATCCATCTCCATACTATAGAGGAATTTTTCGATCAGCTCGTTCTCAATGTGGTATTTGTTAACAGCCCACTGGAAATTATTCAGGATCGGGTTCAGGCTGATTTTCTCCTCAATCGCCAGAAAGGTATCTGTTTTAAATCTGGCGAGCAGTTTTGCCTTGTCGAAATTATGGAACGAGTCAACAATTTCATCGGCAAACCTGACAAAGCCATAGATGGCGTAAATCGGGTCGTGGAACCTTTTGCTGAAAAACCGGATGCCCAGCGAAAAGGAGGTCGAATAAGCAACCGTAGTAAGCTTGCTCGACTTCTTCGAGATCATATCAAACAAGTCTTTCATATCGTAACAGTTTTACTGAGTTTGTAAATTTCTTCCGCAGCCATCTGTCCCGAGATGATGGCCGGTGGAACACCGGGCCCAGGAACTGTAAGCTGTCCGGCATACATCAGGTTCTTTATTTTCGGGTTTTTCATTGAAGGCTTCAGAAAAGCGGTCTGCATTAAAGTATTGGCAAGTCCGTAGGCATTTCCTTTGTAGGCATGGTAGTCGTTTTCGAAATCCCTGTGTGCATAGCTTCTGACAAACACCAGGTGATCTTTCAGCGGCTGACCGGTGTAGCGTTCGAGCCTGCTCATAACCATCTGCTGGTAATGATCGCGGATTTCGCCGGTGTCTTCGAGTCCGGGAGCTACTGGAATCAGCACGAAGACGTTTTCATGTCCGTCGGGAGCAACACCCTTGTCGGTTTTAGAGGTACAACTGATATAAATGGAAGGATTTTCAGGCCATGCAGGTTTTCCGTAGATGGATTCTGCGTGATCACGAAAGTCTTCGTCAAACAGCAGGGTATGATGGCTGAGACCTGGTATGGATGTGTTGAAACCCATAAAAAAGATGAGCGATGAAGGTGACAGAACCCTCTTGTCCCAGTATTGTTCCCTGTATTTCCGGTGTGATTCGGGAAGCAGTTGCTGCTCAATATGGTGATAATCGCCTGAAGCAACGACAAAGTCCGCCTCCAGGGTTTCTGCGACAGTCGAAAGGGAGACAATCCGGTTGTCTGTAATCTTAACTTCCTTAACCTCCGCGTTGTAGATAAACTTCACACCCTGCTCAAGAGCCAGGTTTTCCATGGCTTCAACTACCCTGTACATTCCTCCCCTTGGGTACCAGGTGCCCTGGACCATATCACTGTAGTTCATCAGACTATACAGGGCCGGGGTAGTTTCGGCCGTTCCCCCGAGGAACAGTACCGGAAATTCGAGCATCCGCCTGATTTTTGCACTCCTGAAATAACGACGCGTATAGGCACCGAAAGAACTGAACATATTCAGTTTCAGTCCTGCCTTCAGGATTTCCCAGGAAAAATATTCGGTGACCGAATGGCTGGGTTTTCTGACAAACTTACCCATGCCGGTCTTGTATTTGTATTCGGATTCACTGAGGAATTTTTCCAGGTTTGCAGCACTGCCGGGCTCTAAGGATTCATAGAGTTTATAAATGTCCTCAAGCGAAGCCGGAAGAATCACTTCATCGTCTTTCCCAAAGCAGATTTTATAGGAAGGGTCGAGACGGTCGAGCGTGTAGTAATCAGAAACTTTTTTGTTGAACAGGGCAAAGTAATCCTCAAAGACTTCCGGCATCCAGTACCAGCTGGGGCCCATATCGAAAGTAAAGCCATGGCTGCTGAACTGTCTGGCCCGGCCTCCCGCCATACTGTTTTTCTCGAGCACAGTTACCTCAAAGCCTTTTGCCGCCAGGCAGGCTGAAGCTGATAAGCCGGAAAAGCCGGCTCCAATGACGAGCACCTTTTTTTTTATTCCCATGATGACTGGTGAAATTCAGGTATTGAATGACTAATTAACAAGCACTTCTGTTAATTTGTTTAGCTTTTCCTAATTATTATTAAACATAAATAATATTAAGATCTTGGTTCATTGAATTATATTATTATCCTATTGAATATCAAATTAATATATGTTCATTTTTTTGTTCTGTTGAAAGGGGCTTGATAGAATGTTGTTTTTCTGACAGAAGGATACATTTCAAGGAAGGGCACTGTGAGGTTCGAGGAAAACTATGATTTTTCCGGATTATATGTTTAGCATTGGTTTATTTGGAAATTTTGGGATAATAAGTTGAATATCAGAAAATAACTATAAAATAATTTTTCTTTGGGCCGGGTTTTTTGTATATTTGTGAGAAAAGATAAAAAGTGATCAAGGCAGTTGTCATAGATGATGACCCGACTGTATACAGGCTGGTCGCCAGGGCTGTTGAATCTCACTGTCCCTTTATTTCAATTGTTGCTAAGGCTTCAGGTGTTACCGAAGGTATCAGGATGATCAATGAACAGAATCCGGATCTGGTGTTTCTCGACATTCTGATGGCTGATGGCAGCGGATTTGACCTGATTGAGCATTTTTTCAAGCCAGATTTTAAAGTTATCCTGATTTCGGGTTTTAATGAATACGCACTGAAAGGTTACAAATTCAACGCGATTGATTATATCATGAAGCCCATCAGGGAAGATGAACTTGTTACAGCCATTAACAAAGCTGCTGAAATTATCAAAACTGATAACAGGCTCAGGTCAAGACTCTCCGAGGAGGAAGTTGATTCAATGAGAAACCATCATAAAATGATCCTGAAGACCTTCGACCAGATACATATTATAAATACCTCGGATATCCTCCATATTGAATCTGACCGGAATTATTCCACACTATATCTTGAACAAAGCCGTAAACTGGTCGTTTCCAGATCAATCAAGGAATTTGAAGATGCTTTATACGAAAAGGGATTTCATCGTATCCATAAGTCGCACATTATCAATATAAACAAAGTGAGCTTTTTCAACAGACCCGAAGGTGGATCAGTCGTCCTTAAAGACGGATCCATCGTTCCGGTTTCCTCCCGTAAAAGGGATTTCCTGATCAGCCTTTTCAATAATCTATAGACTTTATATATAGAATATCAGGCAGCTGGTTTACTGTTTATACAATTGTTATGCAGTTTCATGTATAAGCTGGCTTCTGTTTTTCGTTCCGTATTTTCCGATCAAACAAATCTTTCCCGGCGGTAAACCTCCGGAACCGGGCATAAATACATCTGTTACAGGCGTTCATTCATCCTTCCCATAAATGGTTTTCTGATATTCTAAATTTATGTTTCCATAAAAGCGGAGGTATTATGAAAGCAAAAAAATTACTGATGATTATGAGTGCATTATGCTGCTTATCTTTTATTGCAACCATCGGGCTGTCACAATCACAGATACAAATTTCGGGTCTGATCGGTGATAACCAGGGGATTGCTTTGTGGAACGCCGGGACGACCGGTGCAGAGCCAATAGCCTCAGGACACATGATTCCATGGGGTGATTACGGCGAAATGCTCTATTACGGGGCTTCACGCGATTATGTCCTGCCAATGGATTATGAGGATCCGGACCTGCCTGCCGGGTTTCACTTCACCGGTGAGATGTCAGGTTTTCCGCTGTTTACTCAGGCATTAGCCACAGCCGGATATTCTCCTGAAGATGTCACTGCCAAATGCGGTTTGTACAGCCTTGGTAATGATACTGAAGGAGATGACTGGTTTATCCTTGGCAATTCTCATTATTCCAACTATTACAGTTTAAATTACACCTTCTTTCTCTCAGGTTATCCGGTTTTTAGCTGTGTATTTCCATATCAGGTTGTTTATTTTAATAATGGTGCCAATCTGATGGAAGTTGAAAGCAGCTACGCCCGGGTTTTCAGGGCGCAGGTTTCGGTTCCGCCTGTGATTTCCGAGATTGCAGAAGCCTTCATACAGGATATGGGAATCCAGGAGATGAGGCTGAAAATGCAGCTCACCCCGGTAGGGGAATTTTTATATGACAATGGAAGAAGGGGGATCTATTTTAATACAACAGGTGTCCTGGAAACCGGGAAACCCAGACTCCCGCTTTCAGGGCTTCTTGACGAACACTTTGGATTCGCTGCGTGGAATACCGATGGTTCGGGACCTGAACCAAGGAAAACAGGTCATGAACTTCCGGACTGTGTAGCCTTTTATTACTTATCCTCCAGGGATTATGACCAGATTGATCCGGCTCCGGACGCTGGTTTGGCGGGCATCGTCAGTGAAGGAACAGATGGTTACTTTAACCTTATGCTCCAGCTTGCCTACAGGGGCTTTTCAGCCGGTCAGCTCGCCCTTTCAATGGGCCTTTCCGATATTGAAGAGGATATTGAGAATGAAGACTGGAGTTATACCGGTGATATCAATTCAAGCAATTATTACCACTCCTGGATCAGGGTCAGCCTTAACGGTGAACCACTCTTCGGAATGGTGTTCGATACACTGGTCAGTAACGTAAGTATGACGGAGACAACGCCATCACGTAACATCAGTTCATCAATGGCCTATGTATATGATGCTTCAGGTGGCAGTTCATTCGGAGTAAGAATGGTTGCGAAATCCTTTTTCAGGGATCTGGCAGACAGGCAAATGGCGATTGATATCACCAGCAGCGTTGCATCGGCCGGGGTTATCAACTCGGAAGGGCGCTGTGGTGCTTTCTGGCAGGTTAATGAAGGTGCACTTACTGCCGCAGATGGACCGGGAACTATCATTTCTGCGGGTGATATTGCGGGTACCTTTGGAATCAGCGGCCATCCATACTATGTAAAAGGTGAAGTCACCGTTCCTGACGGTCAGACCCTCACCATCGAGCCGGGAGTCTGGATTAAATTTGCAGATCGGTTCAGATTTAATATCAAAGGGAGGATACTTGCCGAAGGAAATGCTGAAAATTCGGGGAGTATCGTATTTACTGCAGCCAATCCGGAAAGGGGATGGGGGCACCTGGTTATGAATGACATCGGGCTGGCCAACGAACAATCACGACTTGATTATTGTCTTTTCGAAAAGGGATATGCAGCCGTTGAGCCAGAAAATTCCGGAAGCGGTGCAATTTTTATCAGGAATTCAAATAATATTGTCATTAACCATTGCCTTTTCCGTGAGAATGATGCCATGACAGAAATTGGTCAAAGGCCCAATGGAGGTGCAATAGGTATCAGCAACAGCAGCCCCGTTATCAGCCATTCGGTATTTTATGGCAACAAGGCAATGTATGGGGGAGCCATTGATCTTGACCAGAACTCTTCACCCAACATCAGCCGTTGTCTTTTTTATAACAATGAAGCAGTGGTATGCGGTGGTGCCATAGTGATCAACAAGCAATGCAATCCAATCCTCGTAAACAATTCAATAACGGAGAATTCGACGCATCATTTCGGGGGTGGAATCATCGTATCGGATAATTCGAATCCACAGCTTGTAAATAATATCCTTTGGGGGAATACAGCCTCTGTTGGAAGTCAGATCAGCGTTAAAACAAACAACTGCAATGTGTTTATGTCCTATTGCGATCTTCAGTTCGGAACAAAGGATATTCAGCCATACGGCATCGGAAACGGAACTTTTATCAATAGTTATCTTGAGGATCCGCTCTTTGCTGATGAGCCGGCAGATATTTTCGTGCTTGACAGCATCAGGCCATCGGTATGTATCGATGCCGGTGATCCATACCTTCCGCCTGACCCTGACGGCTCCCGTTGCGATATCGGCGTTTATTGCCAGACCATCGCCGGCATAACCACAAGCCAGCCCATCGCCATCCGCGAAGTGAAGTTTAGCCCGAATCCATTTACCGATTATACAGGAATCACTTTTGCACTTCCCGGAGATGCCAGGGCAGAAGTTGACATATACAATGCACTCGGCAACCGGGTTGCAAAACCTGAGATTATTTCAGGGTCAAGCGGAGAATTCAGGTTGGTCTGGAATGCAGGGGGATTCCCTGAGGGTATTTACCTGATCAGGATCAGGTACGGAAACGATGAAATTATACGTAAAGTAGTGAAAGTTCATTGACATGGTCACCGCTGGAACCCGGCCGGCCGCATAAAGGAGTCTGGCCGGGTTTACGGTGCCGTTAAATAATTGATTTAAATTCAGAGATTATGAAAAGGTTACTGGTTTTCCTGCTGATTATTCTGGCCACCTTCAGGCTGATGGCCCAGGTTGGGACCTTTAGCGGAACCAATCTGCGTGACCTTAACGGAAAACTGGTGCCGGTGTCTGCCATTGTTGAACCCGGGCACCCTTTGGTAATGGTGTTCTGGAAATCAGGAAATTCAAGATGTTGCGAAAATCTGGAAACCTTACAATCGGCATGGATGACCAGCCTGAAGGATAGGGGTGTGAATTTCATTGCCATTTGCGAAGATTGTTCAGGTTCCTGGGCTCATGTGAAACCCATTGTTAAAGCCAATGACTGGGATTTTGATGTTTTCATTGATGTAAACGGTGACCTGAAAAGGGCATTGGGCGTGACAGCAATCCCGTCAACACTTCTTTTTGGCAGAGACATGTTTCTTTTATGCAGGCATCCGGGCTGGTGTTCAGGGAACGAAGAATTGTTGTGTAAGAAAATTCTGGGTCACCTGGAAGCGATGGATGCTCAGGTGCCACTGGAATGATTTTTATTCCGGCTTCGGTTTACCCGTTGGAAATGCTGATATATGCTTATTTTAAAATTAGGATGTTGGATCGGCAAATTCCGTCCCGGCAAAATACCGGGGCGGATTTTTTTTTTGGTATCTGGGCGTAACTGTATTCTAAAACCTTACTTTTGCATTCCTTTGCATCCGGGCTGTTTTGTGCCGGCTAACACCCTGATTTGCTTGCATAAAGCCCGTAAGCAGGATGTTACAGAAAAATTGCAAGAAAAAATGTTTAAATGGTTGCGCATATTAAAATAAAGTTCTATTTTTGCAGCCCGTTTCAAAAGATTCAAATTTTTCTATCATGTATCTAACTTCAGAAGTAAAGACAAATATTTTCAGTGCATATGGCAAGACAGCCACTGATACCGGATCAGCCGAAGGTCAGATTGCGCTTTTCACCCACAGGATCCAGCATCTTACCGAACACCTGAAAATCAACAGAAACGATAAGGTTACCGAGCGTTCACTTGTACGCCTGGTAGGTAAGCGCAGAAGACTGCTTGATTATCTGAAGGAAAAAGAAATTGAGCGTTACAGGGAGATCATCAGGAAACTGAACATCAGGAAGTAATTCCCTGTATCATCACGATAGTTGAGAGGCAATTTTTTAATTGCCTCTTTTTGTATCATTTAAATTCAATTATTTCTGATTGTTTCTCAACCCTATCTATTTAAACAGTAATTTTGCAACCGTTTATGCGGAGATCCCGCTGAATGCTTAAATACCAATTTTCAAATATTTTTATGCAAGGAATAGTAAAAACTTTCGACATTGGAGATGGAAGGACCATCTCAATTGAAACCGGTCGTCTTGCCAAACAAGCTGATGGATCCGTAGTAGTAAGAATGGGTGACACCATGCTGTTGGCAACTGTGGTTGCCCGCAAAGAAGCCGGCGAGAATGTCGACTTTATGCCTCTCTCGGTTGAATACCGCGAAAAATATGCCGCTGCCGGGCGATTCCCCGGTGGTTTTTTCAAACGCGAAGCACGGCCTTCCGATTATGAAGTGCTGATTTCACGTCTGGTCGACAGGGCTCTCAGACCTTTGTTTCCTGATGATTTTCATGCAGAAACCCAGGTGCTGATCACACTCATCTCATCGGATGAAAACATCCTTCCCGATTCTCTCGCCGGCCTGGCTGCATCAGCTGCACTGTCTGTTTCCGATATCCCTTTTCACGGTCCGATCTCTGAAGTACGCGTAGCACGCATCGACGGGAAATTTATTGTAAATCCGCCTACCAAGGATATTCCCAACGGTGACATAGATATTATTGTTGCCGCCTCCATGGACAACATCATGATGGTTGAAGGCGAAATGAAGGAAGTTTCAGAAGCCGATATGGTAGAAGCGCTGAAGTTTGCCCACGATGCCATCAAAATTCAATGCAGGGCTCAGCTCGAACTGGCCGAAATGGTTGCCAAAGCCAGCCCGAAACGTGAATATAGTCACGAAACCAACGATCCCGAACTGAAGGTGACGCTGCATAAATTTGCTTATGACCGGATTTTCGAAGTGGCCAGCAATCCTACCTCAAAACAGGAAAGAACCGATGCATTCAAAGCCATCAAAGCAGATTTCATAGCTACCCTTGACCCGGAAGAAGCCAAGACCAAAGAGTTCATGATTTCGCGTTACTATCATGACATTGAAAAAGAGGCTGTCCGGAATGTGATTCTTGACAAACGTCAGCGTCTTGATGGACGTAAGCTTGATGAGATCCGTCCGATCTGGTGCGAGGTTGACTACCTGCCTGCTGTGCATGGTTCTGCCATCTTTACCCGCGGCGAGACGCAATCGCTCACCACGGTTACCCTTGGTTCAAAGCTTGATGAGCAGATGATCGACGGTGTTGTGATCGAAGAAAAGATCAACTTTATTCTGCATTATAATTTCCCGCCGTTTTCAACCGGTGAGGTAAAAAGAATCACCAGTACGGGCCGCCGCGAAATCGGTCACGGTAACCTGGCCATGCGCGCCCTGAAACCGATGATCCCGGGTGGTGAGGAAAATCCATATACCATCCGTGTTGTCAGTGATATCCTTGAATCGAACGGATCGTCATCGATGGCCACCGTTTGTGCCGGAACCATGGCACTGATGGATGCCGGTGTAAAGCTGAAGAAACCTGTTTCGGGCATTGCCATGGGACTTATTTCAGATACAAAAAACAACCGTTTTGCCGTACTGAGCGACATCCTGGGCGATGAAGATCACCTTGGTGATATGGACTTCAAGGTAACGGGAACTGTTGACGGAATTACCGCCTGCCAGATGGACATCAAGGTTGATGGTCTGCCGCACGAAGTGCTGGCACAGGCGCTGGAGCAGGCCCGCAGGGGACGCCTCCACATTCTCGGTGAAATGGCAAAGACCATTACCACGCCGCGCGAAGATTACAAACCATTTGTTCCCCGCATTGTCAAGATTACCATTCCGAAGGAATTCATCGGTGCCGTGATCGGACCAGGTGGCAAGGTTATCCAGGAGATGCAGCGTGAAACCGGTTCAACCATCGTTATTGAAGAGGTGGGCGAATTCGGTATCATCGACATCGTCTCCAACAATAAAGCCTCCATTGATGCCGTCAGGGATAAAATCAAACGCATTGTTGCCATTCCTGAAATCGGCACCATCTATCATGGTGTTGTTAAAAACATTACCACATTCGGTGCCTTTGTTGAAGTACTTCCCGGCAAGGACGGCCTCCTGCATATCTCGGAGATCGACTGGAAACGTCTGAAGGATGTTGAAAGTGCACTGAAGGTAGGCGATGAAATCGATGTCAAGCTGATTGAAATTGACAGTAAGACCGGCAAATTAAAACTTTCAAGAAAAGTTTTATTACCAAAACCTGAACCTGAGATTAATTAATGTAACATTTCTCTGGATTTTGCGTAAAAGGGTTCACTGTTAAAATTTTATCGGAAGAAAATGAGGCAACTAAAGATTACAAAACAGGTTACCAACCGCGAAACTGCATCCCTTGACAAATACCTGCAGGAGATCGGTAAAGTTGAATTGATTACAGCGGATGAAGAGGTAGCACTGGCACAAAAAATCAAACAGGGTGACCGGGCTGCACTTGAAAAGCTGACTAAAGCAAATCTCAGGTTCGTTGTTTCTGTTTCAAAACAATACCAGAATCAGGGTTTAAGTCTGCCCGACCTTATTAACGAAGGAAATCTTGGCCTGATCAAGGCCGCCCAGCGTTTCGATGAAACCAGGGGATTTAAGTTTATTTCCTATGCTGTTTGGTGGATCAGGCAATCGATTCTTCAGGCTCTGGCTGAGCAGTCACGTATTGTCAGGCTCCCGCTGAATAAGATCGGGTCGATCAACAAGATCAACAAGGCTTACGCCAAGCTTGAGCAGGAATATGAGCGTGAACCGAATTTCGATGAGATTGCCGGTTTGCTCGAAATCAGCGAGAATGAGGTAAAGGAATCGATGCGTAACTCGGGCCGTCATGTATCCATGGATGCTCCGCTGGTCCAGGACGAAGACAATAATATGTACGACGTTCTGCGCAGTGAAGATGGCCCGACTCCTGAAACCGAACTGCTCTATGAATCACTCCGCAAGGAAATCGAACGTGCTGTTTCAACCCTGACCCCGCGTGAAGCCGATGTTATCAGGCTTTATTTCGGACTGGGTGGTGAGCATCCACTAACCCTCGAAGAGATTGGTGAAAGGTTTGACCTGACCCGCGAAAGGGTACGGCAGATCAAGGAAAAAGCCATCCGGAGGCTGAAACATACCTCCAGAAGTAAAATTCTGAAAACTTATCTTGGATAAAAAAACTGAGCGGACTAACCTCCGCTCTTTTTTTTTGAATGAAGTCCGGAATTATTTTCAGGTTGCAGATTTACATAAAAAATGGTTCGTTATCCTGACACCTCACGGTAAAGCATCCGGAATAAGGCCCGAACATCAGGCTGCCCTGTTAATCCTGTAAATCCTGTCAAAAAATTGTGTGTAATGCTGTGTTAATTGAAAATATATTACGGTGTACCTGCCGGTATAGCGTCCGGGGCAACACCCGAACATCAGGCTACCCTGTAAATCCTGTAAATCCTGTCTAAAAATTGTGTGTAATGCTGTGTTAATTGAAAATACATTACGGTGCGCCTGCCGCTAAAGCGTCTGTATTAATGCCCGGACATCAGGCTACCTGTAAATCCTGTAAATCCTGTCAAAAAATTCTCTGAAGCTGGAGGAATATTTCAAAATTTGTGTAAGTTAATAGGTGCAGGGGTCGATTTCTTTCTTCAATGAATTGCCCTGCTGATTTTACAATAAATGACTAACTTCGCATAAAATTTCAGCTATGAGCCAACATCTGGTTGCCCCATCACTGCTTTCAGCCGATTTTACCCGCCTGGGTGACGATATTGAAATGGTCAACCGGAGCGAGGCCGACTGGTTTCATATTGATGTGATGGATGGGGTGTTTGTTCCCAATATTTCATTTGGGATGCCCGTCATCAAAGCCATCGGCAAAACCGCAAAGAAGCCTCTCGATGTGCACCTGATGATTGTTAAGCCTGAACGTTATTTTGAAACTTTCCGTGATCTGGGAGCTGCTTACCTGAGCATTCATTATGAAGCGGTCACCCATCTGCACCGGGCTGTTCACCAGATCAGGGAACTGGGCATGAAAGCCGGCGTGGTGCTGAATCCCCATACACCCGTTCAGTTACTCGAGGGAATCATCGCCGATGTTGACCTTGTTTTGCTGATGTCGGTAAACCCTGGCTTTGGCGGACAGAAGTTCATCGAATCAACCTATGAAAAGATCGTTAAGCTGAAAAAACTGATCGGTGAAAAGCATTCACCGGCACTGATCGAAATTGATGGCGGGGTTGACCTGAAGAATGCAGGTAAACTGCTGGCCGCCGGGGCTGATGTGCTGGTCGCCGGGAATACAGTTTTTTCATCACCGGATCCACCAGCCACCATCAGGGCACTGAAGCATACAGTATAATCCGTTTTTATAAAATTCCGAAGGCAAAGGACGCTCCGATTGCCGGTAATCCAATGTTTTCATCTGCTGATATCTCCCCTTTATCACCTGCACTATCATAAAAAAACAATTGCCGGTTTATTTTTTTTTGATTTTTACAAATCCTACTTTTGGCTCAGGTAAAAATCACATATGAAAAGAGTTTACTTATTACTACTTGTGGTAGGATGTGTCCTGCGACTGAATGCTCAGATAACTGAATTTCCCTGGAACGAAGGATTTGAAGATTTGCAGTTTCCTCCAACCGGATGGACCGGCTACCCTATAGTTGCAGGTGATATGGAATTTGTGAGGGCTACCATAGGCGAATGGCCGGAGTGCTTACCACACGACGGAAGTGAAGCGATGGCGAAATATGGTTCATTCAATGCTTCTGCAGGGGAACAGGCTGTTCTGATCAGCCCGGAAATGACGTTGACTGATGATAATGTGCTGCGGTTCTGGTTTTTCCGATCCGAAGATCCCAGCAACAACCGTCACGATAGAATTGAAGTGTATTACAATACCTCTCCGGGGCTGGCTGGCGCTACCTTCCTTGATTCTGTTAACAGGGCCATAAATTTTTATCCTGTGGTTTCGCAGGAAGGCTGGTATCAGTATGAATTTGCATTTGATCATCCGGGGAGCACATACATTATTTTTAAAGCCATCAGCGCATATGGATGGAATATGTATCTGGACGATGTTGAGGTAAACACCAGCAGCATTGATCAGGATCCGCCGGTGGTTATTTCGCTCGGTGGAACACAGGTTTACGCGCAGCAGACGATGAACCTGGAACTGGTTGTACGTGATGTTTCTGATATGCCGGAAACACTCAGCGGAGAACTCATCATTAACGGGCAATCCCAGGCAGTTGTCATGACAAAGACCAACGGAACCCAGGGCGATTTTACCTATGAGGGAACGATAGCCGGCCAGCCTGATCATACCCTGGGGGATATCAGGTTCTGGCTGACCGATGAATTCAATAATAACGCCTGGTCTGAGTATTTTGCACTGCACTGGGACTGGATTCAACCAATTCTTGAAGAAGGCTTTGAAGGAGAGGTTTTTCCTCCGGCAAACTGGACAGTTACCGGTGAGCCACTCACCTGGCTCTCCTGGGACGATTATGGTTTGGTTTATTACACCGACAGCGACGAGGTTGACTGGGAAGTATATCCTCCTGAAGGTGAACGGCAGGCTGCCGTGGAATGGGACTTCCAGGGAAACGCACAGAATGAATGGCTGATTTCACCTGAAGTACCGATTACAGAGAATTCAGTGCTCACGTTCAAGACTTTTGTCCGTTTGAGAAGCTACGACTACGATGAATACCTGGTTAAGGTTTCGACCGATGGGTTTAACTGGGAAACCCTGTGGAGTGCTTATGATTTCCCCGCGGGTGTAAGTTCATATGAAGATGACGTTGAACTGAGTCTCAATAACTATGTTGGTGAGGATATCCGAATTGCCTGGCATGCCTATAACCTGTATGGGACTAATCTGTGGTATTCATGGTTTGTGGATGATGTTAAAATCAGGGTAACGGATACCATTATAAGTGCGAATCAAACGTGTGATTTATCCATCTCCCGTGTATTCCCCAATCCTTTTACAGCCATGGCCACCATTGATTTTCAAATGCAGGGCGACGGTCCGGTTTCGCTGAGTGTGTTCAATTGTACCGGGACAGAAGTTTATGGTCAGGTGCAGGAACTATCTGCTTCAGGCAGAAACGAAATTGTAATTGATGGAACCAATTGGACTTCAGGACTATACTTTTATAGGCTTTGCACCCGAACGGGTACAGCATTCGGAAAAATCATCCGTGAGTAGTTTTTAAAACTGGTCAATACATGGCAACAGAGTTGTGGTGCCGATGAAATTGATTTAATTTTTGTTATCCCGTTTTTGTTTCTTCGAATTCTTTAACGGGATTTGTGATTTCTTATAAAAACATGTAGGTTTGTAAAAGAAAAATTTTCACCAATAGCACAAAAATAAAATGAGCAAAGAACTTGACAATTTGCAGCCCGCGGGGCTTTGGAAGTATTTTCAGGAAATCTGTAAAATTCCGCGTCCTTCAAAAAAAGAGGAAAAAATAGCTGCTTACATTGTGGCTTTCGGTGAAAAACTGGGCCTGGAAACGATTGTTGATGAGATTGGGAATATCCTGATCAGAAAGCCGGCAACCAGGGGCATGGAGAAGATTCAGACAGTGGTGTTGCAAAGTCACATCGATATGGTTTGCGAGAAAAACAGCGATACCCTGCACGATTTCGATGTAGATCCCATACAGCCATACATCGATGGTGAATGGGTGAAAGCCCGCGGAACAACGCTGGGCGCTGACGACGGGATCGGCATTGCCGCGCAGCTTGCCCTGCTCGAAGCTACCGACATTCCTCACGGACCGATTGAGTGCCTCTTTACCATTGATGAAGAGACCGGGCTTACCGGCGCTTTCGGACTTAAACCGGATCTGCTGAAAGGCAGGATTCTGCTTAACCTCGATTCGGAAGATGAAGGCGAGATTTTCATTGGCTGTGCCGGTGGAAAGGACACGGTAATCACCATGAATTATTCGAAGGTTCCTGTCGGATCAGGTTGCGTGGGATATATCATTAAAGTCAGCGGGCTGAAAGGAGGTCATTCAGGCGATGACATCAACAAAGGGCTGGGCAATGCCAATAAGATTCTCAACCGCCTGTTGTGGGAAGCCAACCGTCGTTTTGAGCTCCGTCTTTCGAAATTTGATGGCGGAAATCTCCGCAATGCCATTGCTCGTGAAGCCATGTCAGTGGTTATCGTTCCGAAGCGATTTGCCACTGATTTTGAAAAATATGCCAGGTCATACGCCGAAATAGTAAGAAAAGAGTTCAAGGTTACCGAACCGGGACTCAATGTCCAGTTTAAACCTGCCGATCTGCCCGATTATCTTTTCGATGTTGCCACTCAGGAGCGGCTGCTTAATGCCCTTTATGCATGTCCTCATGGGGTTATCGCCATGTCGGCCGATATCCCGAATTTCGTGGAAACCTCAACTAACCTGGCTTCTGTGAAAACATTCGACAAGCACATCGAGATTACAACAAGTCAGCGCAGTTCTGTGGAATCTGCCAAGGATGATGTGGGCAATATGGTGGTTGCCGTATTCAATCTTGCCGGTGGCAAGGCGGTTCATTCTGACGGTTATCCGGGATGGACACCAAATCCGGAATCCGCAGTGCTGGATATTTCAAGGGCAGCTTATCAGCGCCTGTTCATGACCGAACCCAAAGTTCTTGCCATTCATGCGGGGCTCGAATGTGGTCTGATCGGTGAAAAATACCCGGGAATGGACATGATCTCCTATGGGCCAACCATTAAAGGCGCCCATTCACCCGATGAGCGGCTGAAAATCGATACCGCCCTTAAATTCTGGGATCTGACCATTGAGATACTCAGGCATATTCCCGAAGAAGAAATTGCATAACAGAATATAACGGCCTGAAAACAGGCCGTCTTTTTTTTGAAAAGGGAGAATGTATGAAAAGACTTTTTACATTGCTTTTTCTTTGTATCAACCTGGCTGTTTCCGGGCAGGAAAGGCTGCCTGAAAGCAAGCTCAGGTGGTTCAATGACGCGAAACTGGGAATTTTTATTCACTGGGGAATTTATTCGGTGGATGGGATCAGTGAATCGTGGTCGTTTCATAACCGGCGGATTTCACATACCGGTTATATGAAACAACTCGGCGGTTTTACAGCTGCAGACTATAATCCCGGTGAATGGGTGAAACTGATAATGGAAAGTGGCGCAAGGTATGCCGTGATTACCTCGAAACATCATGATGGTGTTGCACTCTGGCACACGAAAATGAACGACCTGAGCATTCCTGTCCGCACTCCTGCCGGACGCGATGTGCTCACACCGTTTGTGAAAGAGCTGCGAAAGGCCGGACTAAAAACAGGACTTTATTATTCACTGATCGACTGGACCCATCCCGATTACCCGGGCTTCCTGCGCGACTCGGCAAGATACGTGATGAAGGAGCATCCTGAAAAGTGGGCAAACTTCCTTTCGTTTATGAACGGTCAACTTGATGAACTGATGAAAGGGCTTAATCCCGATCTGTGGTGGTTCGACGGTGACTGGGAGCATAATGCAGATGAATGGCAGGCTGCTGCTATCCGGAAAAAACTGTTGTCACACAACCCGGATGTCATCATAAATGGAAGACTGGCCGGTTTCGGGGATTACGATACCCCTGAGCAGAATTTTCCGGTGACCAGGCCCGATCTCCCGGCCTGGGAGCTTTGCATGACGATGAACGACTCCTGGGGTTACCAGGGGAATGACACTGCTTACAAAACGCCCTATGAGATCATTTCCATCTTTGCAGATGTGATCGGCTTCGGGGGTAACCTGCTGCTCGACATCGGTCCGAAGGCCGATGGCACCATTCCGGCTGCCCAGGTTCACATCCTGAAGGAACTCGGAAAGTGGACTGGGAAACACAGTGAAGCCATTTTCGGCACCCGGGCCGGGTTACCGCAGGGTCATTTCTACGGACCCTCAACATTGTCGGCCGATTCACTCAGCCTTTACCTTTTTGTGAGTGGCGGTTCCTTTGGTCAGGTTGTGGTCAAAGGGTTAAACAATTCAGTGAAAAATGCTGCTATACTGGGTACCGGCGTTAAACCGGAGCTTAAGGTTGTGGGTAAAATATCGTGGAGCCCTGTGCCGGGACTGTTGTTTATCGACATTCCTGAAGGGCAGGGTGACAAATACATGACTGTGGTTAAGCTTACATTTGAGAAACCGGTTTCATTATACAGAGGTAAAGGAGGATTGCAATGAAAAACTTTAAGGGCTTCGTGCTGCTAACACTGATATTTCTGGGAAGTACCATAAGTATAAAGGCCCAGCATCACGAGGACAGGGTTTACTTCTGGCCTGAGGATTCTCTGGTCAGAAATAAGCTGGCCTGGTGGCAGGATCAGAAATTCGGTCTTCTGATGCATTGGGGGCCATACAGCGAATGGGGAGTGGTGGAGAGCTGGAGCCTATGTCCGGAAGATGAAGACTGGTGTACCAGGCGAGGGCCCTATGCTGAGGATTACAATGAATACAGGAAAGCATACCAGCGGCTGCCTGAAACATTCAATCCGGTGAAATTCAATCCGGAACGATGGGCCAAAGCTGCGAAGGATGCCGGCATGAGGTATATGGTTTTCACCACCAAGCACCACGATGGCTTCTGTATGTTTGATACACGGCAGACCGACTACCGCATTACACACTCGGGTTGCGCTTTTGCAGGAAATCCGAGGGCAAATGTGGCTTTGGAGATTTTCAATGCTTTCAGGCAGCAGGACATGGGCATAGGCGCCTATTTCTCGAAGCCCGACTGGCATTGTCCCGATTACTGGGATCCTTACTGGCCGCCGCTCGATCGCAATCCGAATTATGATCCGAAAAGGTATCCTGAAAAATGGGAGCGGTATAAAAACTTCACCTGGGCCCAGATCAGAGAATTGCTGACCGGTTACGGGAAAGTGGATATCCTATGGCTTGACGGCGGGTGGGTGCGCAAAGCGCCTGAAAAGGAAGGCGTTGCTGTCAATCCCAGGGCAAATCAGGACATTGACATGGATGGGCTGGCAGCGATGGCACGGCAGTTGCAGCCCGGAATCCTTGTTGTTGACAGGGCTGTGGAAGGGCCGAATCAGAATTATCTGACCCCCGAACAGCGGATACCCGGTAAACCCCTGTCATTTCCCTGGGAAACCTGCATGACCATGGCCAATTCGTGGAGTTATGTTCCGGGCGATACCTATAAATCGGGCAGGGAACTCATTCATTTGTTGGGCAGGATTGTATCGAGGGGAGGCAATCTGCTGCTGAACATTGGTCCGGGCCCTGACGGGGAATGGGCTCCGGAGGCGTATCAGCGGCTTGAGGAAATCGGTAGCTGGATGAAGGTGAACAGTGAAGCGATATACAACACCAGGCCTGTTGCTCCTTATGAAACAGAGAATGTTGTTTATACATCAAGGGGGAACACGGTATACGCGGTTTACCTGTTTAACGGGAATGCTGATCAGCTTCCTGAAACCATTGAAATTCAGCTTCCGGAAGGCAAAGCACCCAGGTTGGATATGCTTGGTTATAGAGGCAAAGTGGCTTTCAGCATTGATAGGTCCGTGACCGGCGGAGGGTTATTGAAGATCAGGATGAATCAGCAGCTCAGGGAGATGTTTCTGAAATCCTGTGCTCCTGTTTTCAGGATTACCTTCAGATAGATGATCGTGGTGACCATCTTCAGATTACATCCCCAGTACTACCCCCATTCTGAGTACCGGATTTGTATAGGGGGATAGGGAACTGTCGTTCAGGTTCCACAGGGCCATGATAAAGAAGTAGGAGCCACTGGTGATCCTTTGCCGGTATCCGCCACCGACGAAGATGCTGTTGATGAAGGCGGTTCTTCTTTCGGAAAAGACGACGCTTCCTGAATTATAGAAATCATCGTAGGAATACCGCAGGCGCTCAAATTCGGCATGGGCGAATATGTTTTCAAGTATATGGTACCTGGCGAAGATGCTGCCTCCGAGGATGTTGCTTTTCAGGTCGTATCCGATGCCGGTATTGTAATCGATGTAGTAATCTTTGTACCTGTAGTATTTATAGGTGAATCCCAGTCCGGTTTCGAATTTTTCGGTTACCCGGTAACCAACTACTGGCGAGATATCGACGAGTGTAACAGTTCCGAACTGCAATCCCAGGCCTCCGCCGAAGAAGAGTTTATCGGTAAAGCGGCTTTTTTCTGACGGTCTGTTTTCCTGTGCAGCGATGAAGGAGGGGGAAAACAGGAAGACCAGCAGGGCGAGTATGGGCAGGAATCGGATCTTTTTTTGCATTCTTTTTCTGAATTTATCTGCTAAAATACAATAAAGCCCGGTAAACCGGAGAAAAGGCCGTTTTTTTTTAGCCATTGGAAATTAGATGGTTGTAAATCCGGAAGCACTTTTCATGGTAACGAGAAAATGGGGTCAATATTTTTTTGAAATTATTTTTCACCTGAATGTTGTTAATAATGAATGGTTTAACCTGTGGTATAAAAAAAAGTTTGTTCAGGTTCTTGTCAGAATAAAAAAAGGTTCTACTTTTGCAATCCCGTTAGACGAAAAGGCTGGTAAAAAAGCTTTCGGGTGAAGGGGAAAGTACATTGAGAAGATCGTTTGAAAAAATATTTTTCAAAAATGTTGCAGGAATAAAAAAAGTATTTACTTTTGCAACCCCAAACGAGAGGAAA
>WSXU01000031.1 GCA_009773455.1 Bacteroidota bacterium
ACCTGCTGTATAGTCAGGCATAGTGGCCTGGCAGGTGGCACTCAGGACTACAGTCTGATCTGCCGGGCAGGTCAGAACCGGTAATTCTGTATCATTTACTGTAACATTAAACCCACAATTTGAAGTATTGCTGCAGGCATCAGTTGCAGTATATGTAACCGGGGTTGTTCCGACATTGAAGAAGGAACCATTCAACGGTGCAGATATTGCAGTTGAATTATATTCCAGCGTCGTATTATCCAGTGGAAGGTCTCCGCCACTGAAATATGTAAACCACATATACCTGTTACCTCCTGCTACAGTTGCAATCAGATCCGATGCATTTGACCGGGTTTCGGTAAACAGCAGGGCACCACCAGCTTCACGAATATTGCAGTCAACAGCCAGAACACCGGAATTATTGCGGAAAATCCACTCAAAAGTATACCAGCCCGTTGCTGCAATCTTATACTTGTTTGCAACAGTTTGAATATCATTACGACGATTATAGTTGGTATTGTTGTCTGCCATTACCCATACACCACTGGCATCATAAGCAGCAGTATGGAAGACAAAATCTCTTAAATGGTCAGCATTTTGTCTGCTGGCTGCACTTATCAGATCCCATCCATAACCTGTTGTTGGTGTTGCATTTACCACCAGCGGGTTGTTCAGATCAACGTAGATATCAATGGCAGTGCGATATCCACTACCAAATGTGGTTTGATATCCTCCCAGTCTTGTATAGTTACCTGAGCTTCCAAATGGAACCATGCTATTAAGTACGGCATGAGCAGCCCCGGTTTTTGAATTAATTCCGTTCGTACCTGAAGCTACCCTTGAAAAAGTTCCGGCACCTGAGTTCCAATCGGTGCTTCCGAATGGGAACCAGGAAGGATTCTCAAATCCCTGGAAATGACCCTTATCAATGGCTTGTGGATTAGTCCAACCAACTATTGCTCCACAAACTCCGGCATCATTGCTTTCAGTAATATCCGAAGGACAGTTCACCAGTGTCGGGGGAACATTATCGGTAATGGTAATTGTCTGGATACAAGAAACTGAATTATTCACAGCATCCCGGGCTGTCCATGTGCGCAGAAGTGTTCCGGTTGCATTGCATCCTGTCAGACCAGCACGGCTATCCTCATAACTGATTACAATGGATCCTGAAGATGTACAATTATCTGTAGCCGTTGCATAACCGGTTACATATGGTCCGGCATCTGACAGCTTGTCAATTGTTATGGCGGCCGGACAGGTAATTACAGGAGATTCACCATCGGTAATCGTTACGGTCTGCATACATACGTCCTGATTACCCGACTGATCGGTAGCTGTCCATGTTATGGTTGTTACCCCTACCGGATAAGCAGCCGAAAGGGCCAATGCGTCGCTTCTCACTCCGTTAACGGATGCCACAGTGCAATTATCGGTAGATGTTGCAGTAACAATGGTCACCAGGGCTCCACAGTTGCCCGGATCGTTGACCTGGGTAATGTTGGCCGGACAGGTGATTACCGGATCAATAATATCCTGAACAGTAACAGAAGCCGTACATGTAGATGAATTGCCGTTAACATCAGTAACTGTTAATGTCACTTCGTTAGCTGGTCCAGATAAACTATGGGTACCAAGTCCTGAAAAATCATCGGTTGGATATTGGACCCATTCTGATTCCAGTGTTACGAATGACCCCGTTGGGTTAACAGTAACTCCATTTATAACTGTTGATTTCCGCCGTAAAGTCCTGTCAAATGTAGTGTTAGAAGTTGAAGTCCAGGCTGTTCCCGGATCGTTTCCTATAACTCCAAAAATATCAAGAGGAGAAGTTGCTTTGTATAAAACAATAGCATCGTCGCCATTAAACCAACCTGAACCTGATACCTGATCAGCAAGTGCCAGCAATGTGGAATTTGCATTAGTAGGAACTACGACATAAACATCCCCGGGTGCTATTGTTCCGGTGAGATTAATTGTTAACCCGGCTATAATTGAACCGTTTGAGAATGTTACCAAACGATAATTTCCTGTTGCAAGATTGACAATAGATCCAGTACCATTGAAGATTTCAATACTTTTATTATTAGAACTTCCTTCAACATATTCGGAAATAATCAGATCAGAGGCAACCGGAGGCAGGCTAATATCGCTGCAATCAAATGCATCAGGGCTGACTGACAAGGAAGCTATACCACAGGCATCGCTTGAGCCATTGTTAATCTGCGACGCTGCAATTGAAGCATTGCCTGTAGCATCCAGCTGAACTGTAATGTTCTGGCAAACCGCGGTCGGTGGTGTAATATCCTGAACGGTTACGAATGCACTACAGGTACTACTGTTGCCACTGTTATCCGTTACTGTAAGGATTACAGGATTTGGACTGGTCAGAATATCTGCACAGGTAAACGCTGTCCTGCTCAGAGCCAGGCTGGCTATTCCGCAATCGTCGGTCGAACCATTGTTGATCTGTGCAGGTGTAGTTGCCGCATTGCCTGAAGCATCCAACTGAATGGTGATGTTCTGACAAACTGCCACCGGATCATTGTTGTCTTCTGTGATTGTTCCGTTGATATAGTAAGTAGAGGTCGGATAATCGCAGAAAGAAACATACAGAGGAGCACCTGATCCATAATTACAGTTATCCGGGTCACTGACATCATCAAAATCAATGTTTGCCAGTCCGCCATGGTATGTGAATGAAAGGTTCATCAGCTCTGCATTATCAGCCAGAGTAGCAGGTATTTCGGCTCCTGTAATGAATCCTGACAACCTGATCATTCCTGGTAACGGGTTGCTGATAGCCAGATTGCCCATTGCCACAGATGAATTGACTGTCCCTCCCAGGAAAGTCAGATTGGAAGTGTTATAGCTGATTGTCAGAGAAATGGCACCAACATCCTCAAATGATTTAACCGTTACCGGAACAGTTACCGTTCCATTCAGACACGCATTGGTCAGTGAACCGATGGTTGTGATCGGACCCACAAAAACATTGGCACTGCCCGTCATATCAAGGGTACACAGGTTGAGACCATTCAAAGCCTTTACCGTATAAGTGGCATTGGAGGCTGTGGATACATTCCAAACCAGCGGACCACCGGTTCCTGTTTTAGTCTGACCCGGAACCAGTACATTGTCTTTGTAGAGATCATAAAGATAATTGAACCCAACACCAAGCTGTGAACCACTGAGGGTAATATTAGTAGTACCTCCTGCACAAATTGAAGAGTTTCCGGTTACAGCATAAGCCTGTAACTGATAAATATCAATCGCAAGATCTACATCACTCCATGGGTTATAAATCACATTGGCAGAGATGGCATCACCGGTTCCGCATGGATTGAGAACATTGGAAGGTCCTGAGCTTGAACCCCACCAGTTCAGGGTTGCGTTCACCGGGGTGGCTGCCCCGTTGAATACTCCGTAAGATGTGTTGCCGGTAATTTTGTTGTTTTGAATGTCAATATTGCCAGCATAGGCAAGTCCGGCAGGGATATTTACTCCGTAATCGAAGCCGCTGATGGTATTGTTTTCGATTGAAACAACAACTGCCGCAGCAGATTGCTGAACAAACAGGACACCATAGGTATCCGGTGCAGTTGTGGCACCCGGTGAAAGTACATTATTGGTAATGGTCAGCTCACCATTGCGGTTCGTGGTTGTACGGAAACCATGCCAGTTACTCTCCGTTATTGCCGGTGGAGCAACAATACCTGTACCCGTATTTCCGTCAAATACCCAATCGGCGTTGGCATTGTCAGAATAATTGTACCACATGGCATCCCTGTACGCTTCAAAACTATTGCCCGAAACCAACCCTGTGAGGGCTGACGTATTCGGATGGTTGTACGGCTGAACCTGGATACCGGTCCTTACTGTCTCTACTTTATTTCCGGTAACTGTACCGTAGGTTCCCTGGAGATAAACACCATAGGGAACATCTGTAGTTACAAGACCAGAGTATATACCTGCATTGTGAATGTAGTTGTCCTGGATGACGGCATTGTTGTTATAATCATCAAATTTCCAGGTACCACCTTCATAAACATAGGAGCTGACCCAAACGGAAACATAATTGAAATTGCGGATAATGTTATTTTTTACAACAAGATTATCAACATTGCCCATGATCCCGGTTGTATTTGCTGTTGTTGCCACTGTACTTCCGTCAATGACGAATCCGTTGATTTTTACATTATCAACATCATTTCTTGAATCATACGGACCAATAGCAATCAACTCCTGGCCACCGGTCAGTCCGGCAGGGAAAGTAATGATCGCTTCAGCACTGCGTGATCCGGTATTGGGGTTGATGTTGTAATTCGGGCCCCTAAGATCAACCGGTGTATTAATTAACAGTGATTCAGCATAGGTTCCGGCACTGACCAGAATCACATCATCGGCATCGGCATCATCGATGGCATCCTGAATTTTACAGTAGTAGGTGTCTTTATCCTGATTGTATACCGGCAATGTTACCGGAGATCCACCTACACCATCAAGCCATGGCATAAAGTCAACAGGTCCGACCACCGCATTACCTGTACCACAAGTATTGTAAGGGGTATTGTAAGGACCTGAAGCATCGCCCCACCAGTTGTTTTGTGCATCAACCGCTGTGCTGAGTTCATTTTTCAGACCAAGACCGTGTATTACATCAAAGTTGTAACCGTTTCCACTGATGGTGTTGTTGTTGATCACGCCAATGGTTCCGGCAGTTGATTCAATTACGATACCACCAAGGGTATTGTTGGTGATGGTGTTGCCTGTAACTGAGGCAAGGTCGGCGCCATCTTTAACACGAATACCCACATCATTGCCGGTAATCGTAGCAAGGTTGTTGGTAACGGTTACAGAGGCGTCAGCACCTTCGGCAAGGATACCGTTAGCAGCACCTGAAATTGAGCAATTATTCTTGACTTCAACGCTTACCAATGCTGGATTGGTTCCGGTATAAGAAGGGCTGTCATAAGCCTTTACCCCTGTACCACCTGTTTTCGTTGTTATGGTAAGTCCATTAACTATTCCAAATGCACCATTGGTGCCATTGCTACTATAACCTTCATAGTTATTGGCAAATACACCGATATCAACACCTGAAACACTACCTCCGATAATGGTTGCCGGGGCATTGTTCTTAACATTCCATATCTCATATCCGACAGATGGAACGGTAACACCTCCAGCATTAATCGTATTGCCTGATGCAGTCCCAACAGCTTCAGATAGCGAGGAAAATGCAATACCACCCCATTTTGTTTCATTGGAATTGGCAAGAGCAGTAACTGTGTTGTTTGAGATGGTCCATGATGCAGGATTGCCTGTATGCAGGTTGTAAAAAATACCATCCCGTCGAGCCTGGATTGAATTGTTATCCATTACCTGAAAATCAACACTTCCTGTATTGGGATCATGGAAATTGCCGGTCTGAATACCAGTCCTGACATTGGTCATAACATTATCAACAATCCTGGCATATTGGTCATTGTACAATAAAACGCCACCGCCCCAATAATTCATGTTACTATTTGGATTTGGCTCCGGATCTGTATACGTACCAAGATCTTTGATAAGGTTACCCGTAATCAGGTGACCGCTGGTAGTTGGTGAACTGTATGAGGCCCCGAATATTGTTACTCCGAAATAGGTCAGGTTTTGTATAATATTATTCGAAATTGCGAGGTTATTGACATTGTCAACATACACTGTAACGGCTTCTGCTGCGTCAAGCGTAGCGCCATTGGTTCCCAAGAGTGCTGAGGGCGGAAGCAGTGGGTTGTCACCATCAATGGTGAGTCCGCTGATTTTTACGTTACTGGCTTGAACTTTAATAATTTCGCCAAAAGGACTTGAAGTAGCAGGGTGAATGATGGCTTCTGCTACCCTTGTTCCGGTATTCGGGTTGATCAAATGATTCGGGCCACGGATATCGAGCGGTTTATTCACGATGATATCCTCAGTATAAATGCCGGCACAGACTGTCAACACATTATTGACTGCTGCTGCAGTAATTGCACTTTGAATGCTTGTATGATAAGTGCCAAGTGATGTGTTGTAAACAGGCTGATAAAGAACTGTCACATTTGTGGAAGCTGAAGTACCTAACACATCTGTAACAACTACAGTATATGTTCCAGCAGCCAGGCCGGAAATGGTATACGGACTTCCTGTGATTCCTGAAACCGGCGTTCCACCTGTCCAGGAAATAGTATAGTTGGCCATACCACCGCTGAAAATCACTTCAACCGAACCGAAGGTTTCGCCGCAGATAATATGGTCAGGGGTTGCTGAGGCAATAACCACCGGAGAACCACTACATGAACCTGTTGGCTGGAAGCCGGTTCCTGCGCCGTCGCCTCCTGAATTAAGCCATGGAGTATAAGTAACACCACCACTTAATAAAGCCGGGATCAGGTCGCCATCGGATGTGCCATACCAGTTGCAGGTCGACAATGCATCACCTGTTCCTTCGTTCTTAATGGCCAGTCCACCGCTTACTAAATTGGTAAAACTGTTATCATTAATCAGAGCAGGTGAACCAGGGTTTGTACTTGCTACTGCTTTACGGACAACAACAGCATTCTTCATTAAGTCGAATTTGTTGTTCTTTATTTCGACCGGGAACTGACCAGTCAGGTAAGCCGGGGGAGTATAAGAAGTATAAAGACCTCCAATCCATGCCACACCTTCACTAAAGCCGCTTACTTCATTGTTCTTGTATTCAACTTTCTTTGTTGCACCAGAAACAGAGGTAACCCAGAAGGCAAGCTGCCTGTTGAGGTCTGCAGTATTACCCGCATTTGTATTTGTGAATACATTGCCACTTATTTCAATGGCTGCATCTGAATTCGCACCATTTTCCCAGATACCTCTGATAACCGAAGGGTCAGTGGCAGGAACTCCTGTAACATTAATGGTATTATCCTTTATCTTCAATCCATCGTAAACAGTTCCTCCACTTGTATTCGATTGCATAACAACCATCGTTGAATAATTTGTTCCATCACTTATTCCATCGCCAGGAACATTAAAGATATTATTCGAAATAGTTTGATTTGCACCATGTGAAAAATGGATACCAATATTCTGGTTTACATCTGCCGGGGCAACTGTTTTATTCAAATCTTTTGCAATGTTGAACCTGTTGTTGGTAATGATAGTACCATTAAAAGCATCTGTTCCGCCAGATCCATTAAACATGCCTATTGGCATATCAAATTCGGAAAATTCAATATTTGAGATTGTCCAGTTTTGATTATCACCTCCATCGAATGAGAGAACCCCTTCCAGATTTGCATTGGGAAGATCGCCGGGTCCGTTTATTGATGCGGTTCCTAGTCCTTCAGGAGCAGTGAATGTAACCCCATTAAGATTTGCAGGTACATAAATTGCATAATCGTCAGCTGGTGATACCAATCCATCATTACCCAATGCCCAGGATGCCGCAGCATTGGTTTCTGCCCAATCGAATGTACCATGCAGATTAATTGCCCAATTATTAGAAACAAGTTGAACTGCATTAAGAATGCGGGTATAGTCATTGTTGGCAGCTGCCGGAGTTGCTATGTCAGTTACAAATGCATTATTTGCTTTAACAGTTACAAAACCAAGGCTGGCAAGATCAATTTTATGATCGATCTTGTCTTCGGTGGCGAATAACTCAGTTAAAGTCATTGCGGAACCTGATTTTGAATCGAAAAGAACTGCTGTTGCATCAAGGTCATTGGAATTGCCAATGAGTCTGATGTATTTGGCTGTCTGACCATTCAGCGCCAGATTACCCAGTGGGGAAATAGCCTTCGCACTTGCGTTTTCAACAACAAGTCCGTAGTCTCCGCCATTTACTACAACACCAGCTCCAATGGCCAGTTGCACATTGGCATGAATGACGCTGCCAGGGCTGTCGAGCAACCGGATTCCGGTTCCACCGGCTTTTGGTGAGATCGTCAGATTACTGATGGTAGCATGAGCCCCATCTCCTCCATCTGAACTGTAGCCTTCATAATTATTGGCAAAGACACCAATATCCACACCGGATACACTACCACCGCTGATTGTGCTTTCAGAAACAGGAGTCTGTACATTCCAGATTTCATAACCTTTCGTCAGGTTGGTCCTGGTAATGTTGTTTCCATTGATTGTGTTATTGTATGAAACTGAAGGAACAGACAACGATGATAAAGCAATACCGTCCCATTTGGTTTCATTGGCATCGTTGAGAGCCGTGATGGTGTTGTTTGAGAAAGTGAAAGTAGAAGCTGCTGTATAGTGCAGGTTATGGAAAACCCCTGTGCGCCTTGCTTCAATCGTGTTATTATCAATGACCTGTGAAGCAGTTGATCCTGGATTGGCCTGATAGAAATTACCAGTCTGAATACCGAGTCTGACATTGGTCATGACGTTGTTGGTGATTCTGGTATATTGATTGTTGTACAACAATACACCCCCACCCCAGAAATCAACACCTGATCCACCGTCGTAAGTTCCGAAATCCTGGAATTTATTGTCTGTGATAACATGACCACTGGATGGAACTCCTGCCGGATAATCATAAAGGGTTACACCAAAATAAGATAAATTCTTAAAGATATTATTCTGTACAATCAGGTTATTTACACCGGTTTCATATACGGTAACACCTTCAGCGGCATCGATATCCGCGCCGTTGGTACTTGAATAACCAGAAATTAAGGCCGTGTTATCCCCATCCAGTGTAAATCCATTCAACGTAACATTACTGGCAGCGACATGTACGATTTCACCTGATGCGATGGCTTTTACCCCAGGAACCAGAATTGCCTCAGGAACACGGGTTCCGCCGTTGGGAGAAATCCCGGCGTTGGGACCATTGATGGTAAGCTCCTTATTAACAATAATATTTTCAGCATACGTGCCTGCACAGACCGAAATCACATCATTATCGTAGGAAGCATCAATAGCGGCCTGTATACTGACATAATCCTGACCCTGGGTTGTATTTGTTACGGGCTTAAGGAGAATGGTTTCGCTTGAACTTACCGTTGAACCGTTGCTATCCGTAATGGTAAAATTGCATAAACCTGCAGGTAAACCTGAAATTATAAATGGACTGCTTATTCCGGAAGCAGATCCGCCTGTCCATACAATTCCATAAGGTGCGAATCCGCCACTGAAATTCACTGTGATTGATCCGGTGACCTCACCACAACGGATATGATCAGCTATGACAGAGCTGATTACAACCGGTGTACCACTACAAGAGCCTGAGGGCTGGAAGCCCAGTAAACCGGTATTATCACCAGCTGTGGTGATCCATGGCTCGTAATCAACCACTCCTGTTCCCAATCCGGATATCTTTGGGGCTATTGTCCCTGATGCGGATGAGCCCCACCAGTTGCATTCAGCGGTAATATTGGCATTGGTGTTATTGATCAGTGCCTTGTTAGAAAAAGCAGCGCTTAAATCGTTCTGATAAACAGTCACATTTGTAGGTCCGGCATTTACTTTACCAAATTCGCCAAAACGAAGGCCATTGTTTGGACCAGTAATGATATTATTCAGAACTTGCACATTATTTAGAGTCGCAGGTAAAGTATTATATGGAGGTGAGCCACCATTATCATCCCTTGCCTTTATAGCAATAGCTATTGGATTATCAGAAGCAGAAGCTATACCTGTGACACCACAGTTTGTAATTTCGGAGTTCTTTAATGTAATATTACTGAAGTTCGCATATTTCAGATTGATATCAATTCCTGTGTTAAATCCATAAGAAGGATCAATTCCACTGTTGTTCATGACTATTCGATCCAAAACAGCATTGTCCAAAGCTTCAAAATACATCCCTTTCTGACGGTTGTCACTGAAGTCTGAATTACTGATAGTAACATTCGTGAAAGAATTACCTGCAGAACTACCTTGAGTCAGGTAACATCCCTGCAGTGTATTACCCTTAACTTCGCAATTATCCATCAGGAATCCATTAACAATAGCACCTGAACCCTTCCTGAATCCGGTCGGGTTATTATTGATTTTACTATTGAGGACACTAAGATTCTGGGTACCTGTGAACATCTCCATTCCATAAGTGCAGTTAGAGACCATTTCCACATTGTTAATCTCGTCTGTTGATGCGGATACGGTAACACCCTTGTGATAATTAGTAATCCTGAGATCCTTTAATTTGGCATTGGCAGCAGTTATATCAACACCTGTTCCCGAGCAAGCGGTAGTCGGAGTTAGAATAGTAAAAGATGGTCCTTGCCCTTTAACAGTGACAGATTTATTCAATGCAACATTTTCATTGAAAGTTCCAGAGCCAACATTTACAGTCCAACCTGTAGATGTCAGATTAATAGCTCTTTGTATACTTGGAGTTGTAGTTGTCGGGTTTACAAAGCTGTTTACAGTAACGAACAGATTACTGGCATTCCAGATAAACAACCCCCTGCTTCCAGCATCAATCGCATGAACAGTAAGGTCTTCCTTTGTAAAATTGTCGGTAATTATAACATCGCTTCCATCTTTATAGATCACATTACTGATATCATAACTTGTTCCGATTCCAACATTCTCATCCATATAGATGGCCTGTTCTGACTGATCTTTCAGTATAGTGGCACCAAAAGTAAGAACAGGATTGAACATAGTTCCCCATGCTCCAAATTGAATACCATATTCTCCACCACTGATGACATTACCATCACCAATTGTAGCTTGTGGCCAGGGATAACTGGGGTCAGTTGAATTAACTCCGGCAAATCCAATACCAGTAGTATTATTTGATAAAATGTTATTGATGATAACTGCTTTTGTGTCAGGATCATCCCACACAGCGATAGCAGAAGAATTAGAGCCGTCTGAAGCAGCAACTCCAATGTTGCCGGTCACTGTATTACCGTCAATAGTAATATCACAACCGAATTCAGCAAGAATGAAATAGTCCATCCAGTCACCAGATCCTTTCCCGGTATAAGTATTTCCGGAAATTGTCCCTACACCTCTGTGACGAATACCATTGCGGCCGATCTGATCAAATAAGCAGTTGGTGATATCAACGTCGGCAGCATTTTCTACCTGAATAGCTGTACCATTATCATATTTTGCTGCACCTTTTATTTGGGTGAAATGACAATCATTGACTATACCGTTACCCTGGAAACTCATTGCCCTTGTTATCACGCGGCCCGTTCCGTTAAGTTCAACTTTTGAAAGGTTGAAGGTTATGCCTGGATTGACAACAAACCAATCTGTCATATCAGTTGCGGGCTTGATAATAGTTGTTGTTTTATCAGCGCCAATGATTGACAAATTTTTATCAATTACTATTTGTCCTGTTTCAGTGAAGGTGCCTGCACAAACCTCAATCACATCACCGGCCGTTGCTGCAACAATAGCGGCCTGAATATTGACATAATCCTGGCCCTGGGTTGTATTTGTAACAGGCTTGTAGAGTATGGTTTCACTTGAACTTACCGTTGAACCATTGTTATCAGTAATGGTAAAATTGCATAAACCTGCTGGTAACCCTGAAATTATAAATGGACTGCTTATTCCGGAAGCAGAACCGCCTGTCCAGACAATTCCATAAGGCGCGAATCCACCATCAAAAGTTACTGTTATCGATCCTGAACTCTCTCCGCAAATAATATGGTCAGCAACAGAACTGATGATGAACACTGGCTCACCAATACAAGATCCTGGTACAGCCTGGAAACCTGATCCCAATAAATCATTGTCGTTGCCATCAACCAACCATGGAGAATATGTCACAGGCCCACTAATACTTGATGAAACCGATGTATTATCTATCGCTCCATACCAGTTGCAGGTTGCATCCACTATAGGGTTGGTGCTGCGAATCGCAATTGTATTTCCTGTAATACTATTGTTGTGTGCTGTCACTACACTAAGGTCTGAAGCATTGTAACCAACATATAGCCCAACAGAATTATTAAACAGGAAGTTTTCGGTAACAGATGCAGTGGGTAAAGGTGTTGGAGGTGTAACTACTCCGGTATAATAGCTGGATACAATTATACCAGCAGAGCCCGAACCATCAGAACTAGCAACTCCCAGATTATTGGAAATTGTATTTTTTGAAATTATCAGATTTGCGTTACCACCCATATCAACAGCATAATCCAGAAAATCGCCTGAACCTTTCCCTGTATAAGTGTTTCCAATGAAACTTCCGTTATTAAAAGTGTTAAAACCAACTCTTTCAATATTTTCAAAAACGGAATTTGTAACGTTTAATGGCTTTCCTTCCACAACGCCGGGAGCGGCAATGGCTATACCATAATACTGACTATGCTTGATGTTCTTAAACAAACAATCGTCAATCGTTCCTCCACCTCTGTGACGGATTGCCTGGAAGATATTATTTCCTGCACCATCAAATGCCAACTTACTGAAGTTAACAGTATAAGGTCCATTAACCAGAAACCAGCCACGATCATTTCCTGTTGTTGCAGTATTGCCATTTGGTTTTATGGTGGTCAATGTTTTGCCAGCCCCAATTATATTCAGGTCTTTTGATATAGTAACTTGTTTGATTGTTGCTCCTGAACCTTCATAAAACGTTCCTGCACTTACCTGAATCGTATGACCGGCCAGTGTAGCAGCATCATCAATCGCCGCCTGTATCGAGCAGAAAGTTTTTCCGGTATTGGTATTCAACACAAAACCAGCTCCACCAACCGATACATTGCGGGTATCAGTTCCATTGGAACTATAGGTATTGCCTGTCATGGTTATACCGCAGGTGACCGGCGAGTTGCCACGGCCGAAATACTGGTCGGCCAGATCGTTCTGGTTACCATCACCCGGATAAGGAAGGTGGCCAGCCTGTTGCTGAATACCTACATCGCATCCGCTTACACTGTTATTCAGCACACTGTGATTGGTTCCTTCCACCACAATACCAAAACCATCGCTGGTACTGGATTGGGTATAACCGGATACGGTGTTGTTCTGAACTACAACCCCGGTCGGAACATCTACATTGCCAGGAAGCACACCACGGCGGAAAGCCGCAATACCAGCGATATCGCGGGCATCGGTGATGGCTACAGTCCGGCTGACCGTGTTGCCCTCAACCACAACCCTTCCTGCGCCGGTGGCTAAACCAGATCCGTTGGGATTCTTGATTTCGATACCAAAACGGCCATTATTGGTTACTGTATTTCCCTTGATTAGATTTTCACCCGGGCCCTGCATGCCTGTAAGTCCGAAACCGTTGTCTCCATTATTATAGACATTGTTGTTTTCCATCAACACCCCTGTAGCAGTGCCATCCTGAAGCTCGATACCACAACAGTTGTTGTTGAAAACAGTACAGTTAGTGATTGTGATATTGCTCTTTAATCCGTTCCAGATTACAATACCGCGGGCTGCACCTGCGATATTTGAATGACCTGAAGCAGTTACATAATCGAGCAATACATCTGTAATCGGGCCATTGGCATAAAAACCAGATCCTCCAACATTATTTTGCAAGGTGCAATGCTGGACAATCAGGTCGTTATTACCTCCGACTGCATAAATACCGGCGTAAGAATTCGGGCCAGTACCGGTAAAATTCTGAACAGTCAGGTTTTTAATGGTTACACCTGTGATCCCATTGTTAATGAATATACCGCTTCCGGCACCAGCAAGGCCGGTTCCATCCAAAATACAATTGGCCTCATTAACACCCTGAAGTGTAAGTGATTTATCAATAACCACTCGTTCGTTGTAAGTGTATTCAGCGCATTCTATCACATCGTTCACACTGGCAGCATTAACTGCGGTTTGAATACTCTGATACCAGGTATTCTGAGTCAGGTTGTGAACCGGGTAGAAAGTGGTGATGAAACCAAGACAGGAAGCATCGGGTTTGTGGAAGAGTTTACCCTCCAAAGCCGTGCGTTCTGTAAAATTCATGACACCTGGCAACTGAAGGCCAGACCCTACGTCGAATTTGTTGTATTCGGCATTGAGATTTGTCGCCCAGCAAACCATTGATGTAGCATTCGGATTGGCAGAGCCAACACTGTTATCCAGATGGATAAAAGTTCCTATGCCAGTGTTGAAGATATTTTCATTTCCGGCTGAACCCAGGATAAAGGGACCTATAACCGGACTATCGTTGTCCCAGTTATAAAAACCAATGGCCATGCCACCAGGTGTACCTGAGCCGTTAAATGTGTTATTGGTTATAACAGCATTAATCACAGGCGCAAAATAACCGCTGGAAGAACTGAAATCCTTTGTATTGATGGTTAGATGGCGGAAGGCTGTTGAACCAGCCGGTGGGGTGAAGGAATTGTTATCAATGGTGATTTCCTGATAATTTTCAAGACTTGCACCCCAATCGAATCCAGTGAAAGTATTGCCAGATAGTATTGTCGGTCTGGCTGTGTAATTGTTTCTTAAACGCAGAGCGTTACTGTATGTAGTTGCAAAAGCTCCGTTGAAAGTGTTATCACTGATTGTAAGTGTACCGGCGCCGGCATTGAAGTCGGCAAATTCCATTCCACCACCATTCAGAAAGTTATCAGAAACAGTAACATTTCCATTGCTTGCAAACCTAATCACGATATCGTGGTTAATTGTTTGAAGGGTATTATCTGAAAAAGTACCACCAACTTCATCTGAGGCAATACCTGCCCGGAACATGATCGGGTAAGTACCGGTGTTAATGGTATTACCTGTGAAAGTCACGCTGTTTATACCGCCAGATGCCACCCGGTAATTGGTAGGTCCGCCATAGTTGATACTAACAGCATTGCGGTCGCCATATGACCCGGCTGGAGTTCCATAAGCATCAATGATATTATCTTTAACTACAATATTGTCAATTCCGGCTGCACTGGCAATAACAGCGCTTCTAAGCTTAGCCAGATCCACATTAAAATGAATATTTTCTATAGTGACATTATTGGCACTGATGTCAAATAAGGTTGGTTTTCCTGTTACAGTCCCTGTAAAGTCAATGGTTGGCTGACCACCAACGCCCTTCAATGTTACTTCTTTATTGATAAGAACCTGTTCATTGAAAGTTTCCGGATCAAGTTCAAGTACATCACCTGTGGCTGTATTGCCGGCATTGATGGCTTGTTGTATATAGCAATAACTGGCTTTTGTACCAGTTACATCATGAACGTTGCTTACAATGGTCCAGGTATAAGTAACCTCAGCAGCGCATCCCCTCCCCTGATTATCTGAGCGTTTTGCCTTAATAATCACAGAAGGAATCTTAAACTGTGTAGAAGATATTGCCGAACCTGATAAATAAGGATTCCAGGTTGAACCACCATCGGTACTGTATTCAAAAGTATCATTGCAATTATAGCCACCGCTTCCATTGGTCGCGAGTGTTGCGTAAAGATCCGGTCCTGCACAGACAGAACCCTGGGGCTGGCTGAGTGCCATGGTTGGTGCAACCGGCTGGGGTACCACTTCTATGATAAAGCTATATCCAAATCCACCACTCTGGGTAACTGTCCAGGCTGTTGATGTATTTACCGCAGGGCTGACTCCTGAAAAAACAGCTGTACCACCTGAAGCTACAACATCCTGATATCCTGAACTATATGGATATGTTTGTTGAAGTCTGTAGGTGCTGCCATTCACTGCTTCGTTCACAGTTACTATCACGGAACCTCCTTCACATATCGTTGCTTTCATCGGGTTTAAACCGTTAGGCTCAAGTGCCGGTGAAGTAGTAACATTGGTGGCCATTGGGGCATAAACCATTCCACCATCATTTTCTTTAAACAATCCCAGGCCTTCGGCTTTCATGCTCAGACCCGCTTTTGCATCCAGTATAAAGGAATAGGCGAAACTACCTGAGCCTGTTTCAGTAATGGTAATCAGTTGTTTGCCTGAAGCATTCACTTTAAATGCAGGGATCCTGAGAAGGCCTCCCTGGGATTTAACCTCTATGTATGCATTATCGGCCGGGTAGGTCCGCTGAATGCGATATGTGCTGCCGGGGGATGTGGCAGGTATGGCTATGTCGAGCATATTCCCGGCCTGCATGGTCACCGTATTTTCGACCAGGGCGGGATTGGTGCGGACGGGTGCTTCATAGCGCTGGGCCAGGGAACTTCCAACGGTAAAAAAGCACAACATAATAATTACCGGAAGGAATATTTTTCCTACGGGTAACCGGTTAAAGCCTAATGGTAAATGTTGATCTTTCATAACATTTTAAATTAATTGTTAATTATTTGTGGTTGGTTATGTTCAGTTTTTAATCTGTTTCATAAAATAAATCAAATCAGATAAGCAAAGCAGATGTTGTCAGTATTGTAGTTGAATCAATATTTTCTGCCATATTCAATTACTTATAACACGTGTGCTGACAGGATTAAAATCCGGTCAGTAACAGGTGATCTTATGAGAAAATTCAGTAAATCAGTAAGGGTAGCAGTCTGAGTATGAGATCGTGATACAAATATTCAAATCAATAATTCAATGGTTAAGGCCTCTTTCTGATTGATGTATATTATTATTTTACAATCACTTAAATCAGCCGGTAGTTTTTCCGTTATTCATCGGCTCCTGTTGCAGGAAACGATTTCATAATGCTCTATTATCTATTTGTACTCTTTGGGGTTTCTACTTTATATAGATAGTAACATATGTCTTTATCAGACACATTTATGTAATAAATCTATAATTATTACATATTTATTATTTTCTGCAGTTAAAGTATATTCTGTTTTTGTTCTATACAATAGTTATTGGTTCTGATTTATGAATTCTTGATTATTTATATTAGAATTTACTTTTCTGAACCATATATTTATATAATTTGCTATATTTATCAAATATCTGTGTACATTTAAAAAATGTTTTACTTTAAATTATCCCACAATTTATCAGAGGCAATTTAGTATCAATCTATAGTATATTATATATATATGATGTATCATTAGTTTTTTATCCTGTAAATTTCAGGATGTAAGATTATCATCCACATAATAATTACAGATAATATTCTATTTTTTTGTATTTTTAATATTTCAGAACACTATTTTGTATAACGAGCATCTGCATATTTTAGAAAAATATGGATTGACAAATTTCTAACTATCTATTAATATGTCTGTTAACATCAAGTTTGAAATTATAAACTCCCGGTATTGCCGGTGGTGAAATAATTCAAAAATTTTCTCAGAATTACTTTACCGGCAGGAACAGGATCAACCGGCCTCAGTATAATATGATGTCAGGTAACAGAATGGATAACCAGTTCAAAATAATCAACCGGGAGCTTATTACCGGTGATTCTTGAATATGGCAGACCGAAACGGCTAAAAGGATTTACAATATACCAGCTACAGACACCGGACAGGGAGTAAACAAACAGAGTTATCGGAAAGAAAGGGGAATCGACAATCCTGGCTCCATCTTCAAAGGTTGCAGCCAGAGCAGTGCTGTTCTCAGCAAATCGCGGAAGGTAACCAGCGACACAGGTGAGGAATTACCATTTGAAATGCATCACGGATGTGGAATACACGTGAATGGTAAATTTAATGTATAAGACTTCTGAAAAGATAAGATGAAAGATCCTTGTAAAGGCTGGAATGAATGCAGATTTCAATAAAGGTTATAAACCAAAAAATCCTATTTTAAAGCTGATACTCCTGGTTTTCTTTATCTGCGACCCCGGAACAGGAATCAAAGTAGGCATAATCTCAAAATAAACACAATTGAGCATTCTGTCAGGGATGGTCATAATACTGATTACTTTACTATATGGTGTCCCTTGTCTCAGAATATTAACATATTGCTGCAGAACACTGTCCTTCCCCTCTGCATGTATGACAATACCCCCGGTGTCGCCATAGTATGAAATGTTACCGACAATGCCCAGTTCCCTGCCCTTTTTTAAGGCATAAAAACGAAATCCTGTATGTCTGGCATCCAGACTGATAATAATTTTAATAGCTGTCCTCATATTGTCTCCTTTCTGAAACCAGGTTACTGATTCTTTTCAGTGTCACCAGCCTGATTGTCAGTTAATGTAATCATTTGTTTCCTTAATATTCTATGCGTAAACCTATCAAATCGCTCAATTAACTGAATGCGTTAAACATCTGTCTAATCTTTACAAAGTATCGAAACGCCCTAAAATTCAGTTCAATACTCTGGTTTCTTCTGTTCTGTCCGATCTGCCGGTAAAATTTTTTTTACAATTCAAATTTAACCGGGGTAGCAAACCCTTACCGATGTTGGCAATAAACCTGAAATAGCAGGTTTCAACGGTATTTTTAAATAATTCTCAAAGAGTAAAATGGAAGAAAAGCACGAGTTGATTGTGATGGTAAAGGTAAGAACCAATATTGAAATATCAATAGGTTAAAATACTACTTTTTCAAATAAAAAGCAAATTCCGGAGTAGTATTTTTACTTACTGGGAGTAGGGTTGTATAAAGTCAGGGGCCAATCACCTGCAAGTCATTATCATTCATTACTTTAGCAGTATGGATTCGTGAATTTTGATGCTAATTTACGATTTATAATTCCGAACCAGCAAGAAATCGAAGGATTTTTTCAAAATATTTCTCAAAAGAATGTCTCTATAAAATGAGATCAACAACCGAACCAACCGGACTGGAACAGGTATTTCCCTCACAACGGTAAATAAGGTTTTTCGCGGACACAAACTTTTCACTGAAAACA
Source organism: Bacteroidota bacterium (assembly GCA_009773455.1). Taxonomy (GTDB): domain Bacteria; phylum Bacteroidota; class Bacteroidia; order Bacteroidales; family Lentimicrobiaceae; genus Lentimicrobium. The sequence goes on from WSXU01000031.1 coordinate 18,640, forward strand.
GGCAATCGTGATTCCATGGAAGCTGCAGCAACCAAAATGCCGGGCAGAAATTTACGGTTCAGCATGGCCGCATTTCTGAACGCATCCGGCCCGGTTATCACCAGTGTGGTTTTTCCATAGGCCACCTCCATTGCAACACCGGCCCAGCCGGCATAGGCTGCCGGATACGAAACAATCCGATCACGGAGATTGCTGACCATATTAACAGCACGATCAACATAATGTGAATTTTCAAAATAAAGCCCCAGTGTCAGTAATATCCTTGCCATCACAGCATTGCCTGAGGGTTCTACGCCATCGGTCGTTCCAATGATTCTTGCGACAGCCGGGGAAGTTTCTCCTGACTGGACTGGTAATGGCGAATACCAGAAAAAACTGCCGGTCTGATCTGAAAAGTTCTCAACCACAAAAACTGCGATCTCTTTTGCCCTGAAAAGCCATTCCTCGTCAAAGGTCACCTGGTAAAGTGAAATCCAGGCATCTGCCAGATAAGCATAGTCATCGAGCATGGCCGGGATCCTGGCCTCACCGTTCTTCCATACCCTTTTATATGCTCCACCCACGCCATTGCTGAATTCTCTGAGGATGAACCCTGCTGCCTTCAGGGCTGCATCAAGCCAGCGTTGATTCCCCGAGGCTTTATATGCTTCGGCAAGCGCCTTTATCATCAACGCGTTCCATGATAATACAGCCTTATCATCGAGAGATGGCGGAATTCTCTTTTCGCGGGCTGCCAGCATAAGTTTACCGGCCATACGGAGCAATTGTTTCAATTCTTCTTCCGAAAGGTGCTGTTGCGATGCAAAGAAGGCTTCATCCGTTGGACGCATCAGAATACTCTTTCCCTTTTCCCATAGTCCTGATCCTCCTATTCCCCAGTAGTCAGCAAGCAGTTCACCATATTCCGGCAAAATTTCATTCACCTGCTCACGGGTCCACAGATAAAAAGAACCTTCATCACCTTCACTGTCAGCATCATAAGCCGAAAAGAACAATCCTTCGGGACTGGTAAGACCCTGTAAGACAAATTCAATGGTCTGTTCAGCAATATCTAAATAAAACCGCTCCCCGGTGTGCCTGAACATATTGGCGTACAAACCAGTAAGCTGGGCATTATCGTAAAGCATCTTCTCAAAATGAGGAACCTTCCATTCAGCATCAGTGCTGTACCTGGCAAAACCACCGCCTATCCGGTCGAAAAGCCCGCCGCACACCATCCTGAGCAGCGTTGTTTTCAATTGGGCAAGGGATTCAGGATTTCCCGTCACTCTGTGATACTGCATCACAAACTGCCATACCACAGGCATCGGGAACTTGGGTGAACCAAGTAGTCCACCCAACTCAGGATCAAAGCTCCATGACAGTTTCGCATAGGATTCATCAATCATTGCCACAGAAATTGCCTGTCCGTCTGCCGGTGCTTCGATCAGACTCATCTCTCCTACTCCCCTGATGAGGCGTTCGGCCTGTTCCTCAAGCTCATGACGACTATTACCGAACAAATTACTGATCTGATCCAGCAGGCTGACCCATTGATCAGGCCTGAAGTAGGTTCCGCCCCAGAATGGCCTTCCATCAGGCAGCGCAAAACAATTGAGCGGCCAGCCACCACTGTTGTGAAGCAGCTGAACAGCGCCCATATATACATGGTCTAAATCAGGCCGCTCTTCACGGTCAATTTTAACACAAACAAAATTGCGGTTCATTATTTCCGCAATTTCAGGTTTGCTGAAACTTTCATGCTCCATCACATGGCACCAGTGGCAGGCTGAATAGCCGATGCTGATCAGCAGGGGTCTTCCGCTTGTTTCAGCCTCGCTCAGCGCCTCTTCACCGTAAGGATACCAATCAACAGGATTATGTGCATGTTGCAAGAGATATGGACTGGATTCGTGGATCAGGCGGTTCACGGGCGTTTCAGTTAATAATTAACAGCTAACAGTTAACAGTTTAGAAAGGAATCTATTAATAATTCTATGTTTAGCGGCAGTCAACAGCCGATAGTCAAAAAAAGTCATTTTTACCTGAGCTATATTGGTGAGCTATGGTCGAACCAGGCCCAGGGTATCATTCAACATTCAGAATATTTTCAGACAAAACTAATCAACAACGCGGAGGCCCTTAGTGTTTGAAACGATATCTGTTTAAAATACATGAAACGGAACCGAATTCTGCCTCCAATCAGATATCAGGGTTTGAACTAAAAGCCCGACCAGGTCATAAGGTTTTCAACATCAAACTAAAAGAAGGAATATTTGGTTCAAAATGATTAGTTATTTAGATTTAATATAATTTAGCAGGACTAAGCTAAACAATCTTTTGCCTGTTCAACTTCTGCTTTAACAGTCGTAAAGGGTCCGGCAAAATGACAGAGCCTGCAACGCACGATTTTTCACCAAAAAAACCAACACATGAGATTTCTGTATTTATTCCTGGCTGTTTCGCTGATCAGCCCGACAATGGCCCAGCAAACCTACAAGGTAAAACGGGGCGAACGTCCTGTTATCAATCTGGAGTCAGTTCCTGAGAGTGCGTATTATAAAGGTGTGATCAAAATCAAACTGAATGATTCATACACCCGGCAGATGGATGAAAATCCTGCCAGGATTGATGCTGATGGCATTGTCAGATTGGGGATTCCCGATATCGACAACCTGAATGCACAGTTTGGTGTGAATAATTTCGGGCTTCCTTTCAACAGTCCTTCTTTTTCGGGAAAATTCACAGAAAGGCACAGGGCCTGGGGGTTCCATCTATGGTATAAACTCTACTTTGATGAATCGGTGGATGTTAAAGCATTGATCCGGGCTTACAGTGCATTGCCTGATGTGATGATTGCCGAACCGGAATACAGAAAAGAACTGGTGAACCAGGATAAGCCCATACTCTATCTTCCGGAAGCAGATTCAGAAAGAGCCGTCAGCTGGACACCGGATGATCCCAGATACAATGAGCAATGGCATTACGACAATACCGGGCAGCAGAATGGTACACCGGATGCTGACATTGATCTGCCTGAAGCCTGGGAAATAACCAAAGGAAATCCTGAAGTGATTGTTTCCATTGAAGACGGTGGAATCAATTATACACACGGCGATATAGCCGCCAATATGTGGTCGGGCATCGGGTATAATTTCGTCAACAATACCCCCAATGTCAGCTCTCATGACCATGGCACCCATGTGGCAGGTACGGTAGCTGCTGTTAGTAACAATGCAGTAGGGGTTGCCGGTGTGGCCGGTGGTGGAGGTACGGGCGATGGTGTCAGGCTGATGTCGTGCCAGGTTTTTACAAACGGCGGATCGGGCGGATTTGAGAATGCCCCCGTATGGGCAGCCGATAACGGGGCTGCCATTTCACAGAATTCTTGGCAGTACACTTCTCCCGGGAATTACGATCAGGCTGTGCTTGATGCTATTGATTATTTCAATGTGAATGGAGGCGGTGAAGCCCTGGTTGATGGTGGACTAACCATTTTTGCTGCCGGCAACAACGATTCGCAGTCACAATATTATCCGGCCTACTATTCGGGAACTTTTTCTGTCGCCGGACTGACCAACCAGGATAAAAAAGCATGGTATTCAAATTACGGCGATTGGGTTGAAGTCGCCGCACCCGGTGGAGAAACCGACAATGTAAATGCACGGGGCGTTCTGAGCACACTTCCCAACAATACCTATGGTTTTTACCAGGGAACTTCCATGGCCTGCCCGCATGTTTCAGGGCTCGCGGCTCTCATCGTTTCACTTGCTTACGGACAGTTCACCCCACAACAGGTAGCGGATATCATCAAAAACACCACCGACAACGTGGATGCGGTGAATCCGGGATTTGAAGGCCAGCTCGGCAGCGGCAGGATCAATGCCTTTGCAGCCCTTACCGAGGCGCAGGAACTGATGATCAATGTAGATAATCCGCTTGCCTTTTCAGCCCTGGCCGGCAGTAATGTCCAGATTAACCTGAACTGGGTGAAAAACCAGGATAACGATGATGTGATGGTAGCCTACTCACCTGACAATGTTTTCGGTGATCCGGTCCAGACCCAGACCTACCAGGTTGGTGATGTTATTGAAGGTGGCGGAACCCTGATCTATAAAGGGACGGAATCGGCTTTTATCCATACGGGTCTCACAAGCAACACACCTTATTATTATAAAGCATGGTCGCTGAACGGGGTACCTGAATATTCGCAGGGCCTTACAACTTCAGCCACGACACTTAAGGAACCCATTACCGTATTCCCTTACCATCAGGGGTTCGATGAGGAGTCCTTTCCACCCGCAAACTGGGATAATAAGCAGCTCAGCGGCACCGGGATGTGGGACTGGCAAACCACCGGAACCAACCCCGACTGCCTGCCTCATACAGGAGAAGGAATGGCCAGGTACAACAGTAACCTGTTTGCCTCCGGCACCTCCGGTATCCTCGTTACGCCTCCGGTTCAGTTTATGAACGACGATTATGAAACCAGTATTTGGGTATACAGGGATGGCAACCTTCCGACCAGCACCGACAGAATAGAAATATATGCCAACATTGCGCCAAATACAGGCTTTGCCAGTCTGCTGGGTACCATTCACCGGTCACGGGAACTTGCGCCCGTTGAATCAGCTGACGGATGGTATCAGTATAGCTTTGATATCCCTGCTTCATTCCATAATAAGCTAACTTACCTTGTTTACAAGGGAATCAGCGATCAGGGCAACAACCTGTTTGCCGATGATATAAGCATAGAAATTCCCGTCACCTGCTTCCCACCGGTTGATCTGAGCATCGGAGAAATCCTTTCATCGTCTGCAACAGTGAGCTGGACAGGTGTCGCTCCGGCGGCAGCCTGGGATCTGGAATATGGTGTTACCGGATTTGAACCCGGAACAGGAACGCTGCTTTCTGGCCTGACCAATCCTGTTTCTGATCTTGAAGGACTCGATCAAAACACAGCATATGAAGTTTATGTGCGTGGAGCCTGTGCTACAGATGAACTCAGCACCTGGGCAGGACCTGCCGGATTCACCACCCTTTGTAATGCTTCCACCCCATGGGAGGAGACCTTCGAAGCAGCCGGCAGCAGCATTGAATGCTGGCAGATAATGAAAAATACGGCAGAAGACGGTGGGTTAAACGGCAATAACCTGCTTCCTGCGGAAACCGGTTCATGGATTGTGTGTACACCCGAATCGTTTGAAGGACTTGGAAACCAGTATATTTATGAAGGCATGCGTTCGGCAGCCATTGCAGCCGATGCAAGTGGTCTTAACTGGCTGATTACCGCTGAGCTTCAGATGCCTGAGACAGTAAAAACCGATCTTTCATTCAGGGTATATTACACTTCAGAGGAAGCCGTAATTACTAAATTTTACGTTAATCTGTTCACTTCAGGCACCTGGCAAACGCTTTTATCCTATAATGATTTGTCAGCCGGTACCAACCACTTTGCTGAGCCTGTAATGGTCAATCTTGATGCTTTTCAGGGTCAGACCATCAGACTGGCCTTTGTTTACGAGCAGAACAACGGAAATATTCTGTCCGTTGACAATATTAACCTGACCACTGCTTCCAACTACTGGACTGGGAACGCCGGCACTGCCTGGAACAATGAAGGTAACTGGCGCATAGGCGTACCTCAGTCGGGCGATGAGATCAATATATATGCTGCTGCAAACAATCCACGGATAGACGGAAACTTTGAAACCACAGGCAATCTGACCATACATACAGGGGCTACCCTTACCCTCGCACCGGATACAAAGATTACCTTAAATGGTGAACTTATAAATCATGCCGGACCTGATGGACTCCTGCTGATGAACTCAGGATCATCCTCCGCAAGTTTAATCCACTACAGTGAAAATGTGGAAGCCACAGTGCAGCATTTCGGTGATGTGGTGAGCGGATTCCATCAGTGGAGACTTTTATCTGCTCCGGTAAACGGCCAGGCTATAACCCCGGATTTCATAGGTGTTCCGCAGGTTCCCGGAGACGTATTGCTCAAATATGATGAGCCGACTGCCACCTGGATAGATTCAAGGCTTGAGAACGGAGACTGGAATCCGGCATTTGAATCTGTTTTTTCACCCGGCAGAGCATATCATTCAGCATTTGCTTCGGCCGGCCTCAGGCCTTTCAGGGGAACTCTTTCATCAGGCAATGTCGAAACAGAAAGCATAACCAATTCAGGTGAAGCCGGTGGAGGCTGGCATCTGGTTGGCAATCCCTACACATCATCCTATCAATGGAATCCCGGGTATACGTTTCTGTCCTATATTGCAAAAGTATGGAACGACCAGGGTAGCTGTTATACGGACTTGTTCCCCGGAAGCATCATTCCTGCCATGACCGGATTCTGGATACAGAACCTTGCAGAGGTTCCGGCCGGATTCAGCCTCGATCCACAGCTCAGGACTCATGAGCCTTCTAACAATACCGGTCCCGGTGAAGGCACCATACAGCTGATGGTAACAGAAAATGTTAACTCAACATTCCAGGGAACCTGCATCCGGAAGAATGCTGAGGCAACCACAGGTTTTGATCAGCTCCTGGATGCCCATTTTCTTCCCGGTTTCGCTCCACAGCTCTATTCTGTCGCAGAAAATGAAAAGCTTTCGACCAATTCCCTTTCTGATATCACTTCAGGTAATGTGATTCAACTGGGTTTTGTAAAGAATACTGCTGCTGACTATACCCTTCAGGTTATCATCCCGGCTCAATATCCCGATATGGTGGCATTTATCAACGACAAAAAAACCGGTGAACTTTTTACCGTAAGCGTAGATCCCACCATTCATTTCACTTCGGCACCGGGTGATGACCCCAACCGTTTTGAACTCATTTTCGGAACTGTCGGCACAGAAAACAGGGATTTCAATTCTGATCTGACCTGTTATTCTGATGGCTCGTCCATCATTCTGCTGAGTTCGGAACTGATAAAAGGAGAGATCAGGGTCAGCAGCCTTTCGGGGCAGCAGCTGATTGCCGTTAAAGCGCCCGGAGAACACAGGATTTCGATTGATGCGGGACAGCTTGCCCCGGGCACTTACCTCGTAAGTCTGGACACCGGAAATGGATGGCAGACGCGGAAAGTTTTCGTGTCGAAATAGTTTTTTCAGAGAGGGGCCTTTGCACCACGCAGAGGCCTCTCTTTTATAAATCGAGCCAGTTTCTGATAATGAGGTGACCTTCCGGAGTCATAATGGATTCCGGATGAAATTGCACCCCTGTGATATCGTATGTTCTGTGACTCAGACCCATGATTACCCCCCTTTCATCAAGGGCAGTAATGCGTAATGATTCAGGCAGAGTCGCCCTGTTAACCGCCCAACTGTGATATAAACCGGCAACAAAACCCTGTTCGATTCCTCTGAAACATTGATCAATCGGTTCGAGAGGTGTTATTCCGGCTATTTCACCGTGCAGAATCTCCCCGGGCTGGTAGAGTGAACCACCAAAAACCTCAGCGATCGACTGCATTCCAAGACAAACACCAAAGATCCGTTTTGATGAAGCATATGCTCTGATTAAGTCACAGGTAATACCTGCCGATCCGGGTAAACCGGGGCCGGGAGAAAGAACAAAAGCGTCGAAAGATGCGGCAGCCTCCAACGTTATTCCGTCATTCTTTTTAACCTCAATATCCCTGGCACCAGCTTCGCGTAGCAACTGCAACAGATTGAATGTAAAGGAGTCGTGGTTGTCGATCAGCAGGATTTTCATATTTCCGGATATTTCCGACCAGTTTGTATCCGGCCTGTCAGGACCGGGTTAATTTTCGCAAAGGTAAGGGTTTCAGTTTTTTGTATTTTCGCCGAAATAAATCAATGTCACATGAAATCATCCGGTTCGTCGTTTGAAACCATGAACCGTCTTGGTTCCGATAGGGAGCCTTTTCTGTTTATCATTGATTTTGAATGCAAAACCCCTGTTGTTATGCCTTTGGCTGAGGCTGAACTACACGGTATTTATTACGACCTCAGGGGCAGGAATAATGTCAATAATGATCAAATTACTAATTTACAGCCCCTTACTTTTGAAAAATATCCAATTGATTTTACATCCTATACAAAGGCTTTTGAAATTGCCAGGAGAGGTTTGGTTTTCGGTAACTCATACCTGCTCAACCTCACCTTCCCTACCCTGATCAGGATTAACCGAAGTCTTGAAGATATCTTCAGGCTGAGCAATGCCCCTTACCGTTTGCTTTATGATAACCGTTTTGTGGTTTTTTCACCGGAATGTTTTATCCGGATCGCAGGAAACACCATCCGTTCCTTCCCGATGAAAGGAACCATCGACGCCGGATTACCGGATGCTGCCGGAATATTGCTCTCCGACAGGAAAGAGATGGCCGAACACCATACCATTGTTGACCTGATCAGGAATGATCTGAGTATGGTAGCCAGGGATGTCAGGGTTGAGCGTTTCCGTTACCTTGAAGAAATAAAGACCAATCAGAAACATCTGCTTCAGGCAAGTTCAGAGATTGCTGGTACTTTATCCCCGGGATGGCAGTCACGGATCGGAACCCTCCTTCATACATTACTTCCTGCAGGTTCGGTTTCAGGAGCTCCCAAAAACAGTACGATGGAAATAATCAGCGAAGCTGAGCCCAATAAGCGCGGCTTCTATACCGGAGTTTTTGGTATCTTCGACGGACAAATGCTGGATTCGGCTGTAATGATCCGTTATATTGAGCAGAAAGGCGAAAGCACTTTCTATCACAGTGGCGGTGGTATAACGATAAACAGCGTTGCCGAAGATGAGTATCAGGAGTTGATCAACAAAGTGTATGTCCCTTTTATTTGAAACCATCAGCATCCGCGACGGCCTGGCCGAACACCTGCCATGGCACCAGGACAGGATGGAATCTTCCATGCGCGCGTTGTTGGGCAAAAAGCCGGATTTCACCCTGTCTGAGATCATCCGTGTTCCGCCGGAAGCAAGGCAAGGTCACTTCCGGTGCAGAATAGATTATGATACCGAAATCAGTAAAATTGATTTTCAACGCTACCACCTGAAGGAAATCAATACCCTGAAGATGATTGATGATCATGAGATTGATTATTCTTTTAAATACAGTAACCGTGACCGGATTGACGAACTTTTCGCTATGCGCGGCTTTGCCGATGATATCCTGATCATCAGGAACGGATTCATCACCGATACTTCCACCGCAAATATTATTTTCCTGGATGGAAGACGCTGGCTGACACCATCGCAGCCATTGCTTGAAGGCACATGCAGGGCCCGGCTGCTTGATCTGGGGATCATTCATGAAACCAGAATAAAAAGTTCAGATCTGCCCCAGTTTAAAGAAGCAAAACTGATCAATGCGATGCGAAAACCAGAGTATTCCGCAGCCATTCCTGTAAAAAACATTGCTTACTGAATCTCTACCCAAAATAGCCTTCTCTTTCCCGAACAATTAAAGGTTTCAAGGGACAGCCCCGGTTTCTGAATCCATCAACTGAATTGTATTCCACCTGTCAGCGTCTGCCAAGGGTTAAGGTGGAATTCCAGATATAAATCTGCCGGCTCAGCGATCATCCGGAAAAAATTTTTCACCGTCCGGATTACACATCAGGAATTCTGCCATTAACAATTGGAACCGGACAACCGGCTGTATTATCCGAATCACCTTTTAATGGGTGATCAAAAACTTCTAATCTGTATTTCAATCATACCAAATAATCATGAAAAGAAAAATTCAAATTCTGGTCTTCATCCTGTCTGTGGGCAGCCTTACCCTGAATGCACAGTCTCCACCATCGTATCAGTCGGCTCCGGAAGCAGAAAATACAGGACCTGTTGGCGGCAACGCCCCTCTTGGCAGCAGCCTGACCATGTTTCTTGTGTTGGGTGCAGCCTATGGACTGACCAAAGCCTATAAACCCGGTGAAGAAGCAGAAGAAACAGAAGAAACAGAATAAAAGAATGGGAACATTCAGAATCCTAGAAACAAGGGATAGATGAATGACAATTTTTGAATCCGGAAGCATTATCTGATGAAACAGCTTCCGGATTTTTTATTTCATCCTTTTACAAACCTTAAAAGATTTCTTCCTTAATGTGTCGGAATGCTCCGTTTCAACCGATCATCTTCCCTGAAAATAATCTCAAGGAACCAACAAATGCAAGAGATATATAACAACTTACGGGAAACAGCCTGTAAATTATTTTACACATTTTACGCCTTTTGAGAGGCGTTTTCGCTAAAAATGAAAAATTATTAACTTTTTCAACAAATGCCAGTTACTTTTTTACACATATCCGATAAATACAAGTCAGTCCTGAAAAAGAATAATAACGAAATGTGTCCGAGATTATAACCACTTCACATTTTCGGAACAATCTAAACTGCAAATTAAGGCGGACAGACAATAAAAAATACTACAACAAGACGAAACCCGCTGCCATGAGAAAGCTCATCTTCATCCTGATCCTGTTACTTGCTGTCGGTAAACTGACGATAAACGCCCAACCCATTCCGGAAGAGAAATACACAGAGAATGAAAGCGGATACGGCCCATTAGGCGGTACAGCACCCATCGGCGGGGGAATAACACTCCTGATAGGCCTGGCAGCAGCCTACGGAATAAAAAAACATCAGCTCAACGGCTATAGAAGCTAGAACCATTGCAACTGGGTAAATAAATTACAATCAGCTTCAATCATTTTAATCAGAATCCGGTAATACCGGATTTTTTGTTTTTGGCAGGTTCGATAACGACTTTATAAGCAACAAACGATTCATCATGGCCCTGCCAGACAATCATGTGATTAAAAATTCGCTAATTTTGAGGCATATTCCTGAAAGAAGAGAATCAAATTTTTACATAAAAACTAACCCAATGAAAAAAGTTATCTTCACAGAACATGCCCCGAAAGCTATCGGACCATACAGTCAGGCGATTGAGACCAATGGGATGTTGTTTATCTCGGGTCAGGTACCCATTGACCCTGCAACAGGAAAAATTGTTGAAGGTGGTATAAAGGAACAGACAGAACAGGTGATGAAAAACATCGGTGCTATCCTGAAAGCTGCAGGCTATGAATACAATGATGTGATTAAATCAACCTGTCTGCTGAGCGATATGGCCAATTTTGCCGATATGAACGAGGTCTACGGGCGCTACTATACTGAAAATCCTCCGGCAAGGGCTGCCTATGGTGTTGTCAGGCTGCCTTTGGGAGCACTGGTTGAGATCGAAACCATCGCAGCAAAACAGTGAAACATATTCCGGATCAAAGTGCTTAATTGCTTTGATACTTATGCAATCTCATCAGGCTCCCAGTCCGTTTTATCTGTATCAACAAATTAAATTCAAATGAAAAAACTGTCATCAATCATTGTGGCGACCCTATTAATTGTAAAACTGGGATTTGCCGGCGAAGGCATGTGGATTCCGATGTTGCTCGAACAACTGAATGAGCCGGAGATGAAAAGCATGGGAATGAGAATCAGTGCCGAAGATATTTACAGCATCAACAAATCGAGCCTGAAAGATGCCATCCTGCTTTTTGGAAGGGGTTGTACGGCTGAAATTATTTCGGATGAGGGGCTGATTCTGACCAACCACCACTGCGGCTATGGCCAGATTCAGAAGCACAGCTCCCTGGAACACGACTATCTTACAACCGGATTCTGGGCAATGGACAGGTCACAGGAGCTGCCGAATCCCGGGCTAACCGTGACCCTGCTGGTAAGGATGGAAGATGTTACCAGACAAACTCTTGAAGGAGTAACCACCGGCATGACAGAGAAAGCCAGATCCGAAAAAATCAGGGAAAACATCGGTAAACTTGAGAAAGCCGCCACAGAAGGCACCCGGTACAATGCCAAAGTCAGGGCATTTTACTACGGCAATGAATTTTATCTCTTTATCACCGAGACATTTAACGATGTGCGGTTGGTTGGAGCGCCCCCTTCAAACATTGGTAAATTCGGGGGCGACACCGACAACTGGATGTGGCCAAGGCATACCGGTGATTTCTCGATGTTCCGGATTTATGTCAATAAAAACAATGAGCCGGCTGAGTATTCGCCCGACAATGTGCCTTATAAACCAAAAAGCCATTTGCCCATTTCACTGAAAGGGGTTGATAAGGGAGATTTTACCTTTGTTTTCGGCTATCCGGGCAGCACCCAGGAATATCTTCCCTCCTTTGCGATAGATATGATCACCGGCGTTGAAAATCCGCCGGCCATCCGGTTACGTGAAAAAAGGTTGAATGCTTTTGACAATTTTATGCAGCAAAGCGACCTTGTGAGGATTCAATATTCCGACAAATATGCCGGTGTTGCAAACTACTGGAAAAAGATGATCGGGGAGAACAGGGGAATCAGGAAACTGGATGCGATAGAGAAGAAACAGGAACTTGAAAGGCAGTTTACAGCCTGGGCATCCGCCGATGCTGTCAGGTCGGAGCGTTATGGCGGACTACTGCCCCGGTTTGAGTTGCTCTACACCCGTCTGAGACCCATCAATGAGACCGAAACCTACCTTATAGAAGGCGGACTCGGTATCGAGGCCGTACGCTACGCATACAGTTACAACCAGCTTCTCTCCAAAAGCAGGGACAAGACCACATCAGATGAAGAAATCGGTAAACTGGTAACTCAACTTCAGGCCAGCGCCAGGAACTTTTTCAGGAATTATAACCAGTCGGTTGACCGGAGTGTATTTGCCAGCCTGATGGCCGATTGGATTGAACATCAGGACCAATCTAAAATTCCTTCTGCCATTGTTCAGGGTGCCATTGTTTACAATAATGATTTTGAAGCCTGGGCTGACAAGCTTTATGCAGGAAGTATTTTTACAGATTCAACCCGGATAAAAAAACTGCTTGACAGATATTCGGTAAAGAAAATGAAGAAAATTGAGGCAGACCCAATGTTTCAGCTGGCCCTTTCGGTTTACGATCACTACTTTAGTCAGATTCAACCGGAGTCGCAGATGATCAATGCGGAGCTTGACAGTCTTCAGCGGTTATACATGCAGGGGCTGATGGAGTTTCAGCCTGACCGGAAGTTTTATCCGGACGCCAACTCAACCCTCAGGGTAACCTATGGGAAGGTTGATGATTATTATCCGCGTGATGCCGTCCATTACAGGTACTACACAACTCTTGAAGGGATTATGGAGAAGGAAGATCCGGCCATTTATGATTATGTCGTGGAGCCCGGATTAAAACAGTTATATGTCAAAAAAGATTATGGTCGTTATGGAGCAAAGGATGGAACCATGCGCATTGCCTTTACCGGCAGCAATCATACCACAGGAGGCAATTCAGGAAGCCCTGTGCTGAACGCCGACGGGCAACTGGTTGGCGTCAATTTCGACCGTAACTGGGAAGGTACCATGAGCGACCTGATGTATGATCCGGATCAGTGCCGCAACATCAGCCTTGATATCCGTTACTGCCTCTTTATCATCGATAAATTCGCCGGAGCAGGACACCTGGTGAAGGAGATGACCATCATCGACTAATGTTAAGTTAAAAGTAAAAAGTCTAAAGCTAAAAGTTGGATTCCCTATAAAAGATGAAATTATAACTTTATGCTTCAGACAGCTTAAATGTAAAAGAGCACTCTTTATGCCTGAATGATGGATCCCCTGAGTGGGCAGGGTGTACCCACATTGCCGGAAACTCAAAACCCGGGTCATTGTTAAACCTACCCCTGATGTCAGGTATTCCCGGGGATGATCATACAGAATTCAGGGCCTGAGTTTCCTTTATCAAACATTACTTGACCCTATGCTTAAACAACTGATTGTTCTTTTTCTGACTCTCCTGGTTAACATTGGCTTTGCCCAGCACACTTCCGTTCATGAAGCGCAATCTTTGTATTATAAAGCATTGGGATTGAAAACTATAACCCAATATGACAGCATTCAGGGTTTCAATGGAAAGGATCACATAACTTCTCTAAAAAGCAGTCTTCAGAAACGTGTTTTCGGCTACCATCCATACTGGATGGGCA
>WSXU01000155.1 GCA_009773455.1 Bacteroidota bacterium
TTTTACTTTCAACCTCAAGCGCCTTGTTAAAACATGATCCCGGCAGTGTAACCACGGCAGTATCGCTCAGCTTCTCGACGGAGCGTATAATTTCAACGCTGTCGATCATCGTAAGCCGGTACTGGCCAATTTTCACGCTCCAGGATATATCAAACATTATTTCGCAACTAATAGGTTATACACATCATCAGAATAGGCCCTGATCTGGAAGGCCTGGTTGTTTGCCCCGGCGGTTGCCGGAAGGTCGAAAGATTCGATTGCGATACTATCAATGCCGCGATTGTTCAAAAGCGAACATGTAACTGGGATGGATACCGGAAGCTCGCAATACTCCCGGAGCTGGTCAACCTCCTCAGGATAGTTGTCAGTATTTGAAATGAACACCCCTGATATTGTAATCTCAACATCGTCAGTGGTAAACCGTTCCTTTACGGTTCCGCGTTTGTTGCCTTTTGCAACCGTGCGGCGGGTGATTACATTTTTAAAACTGAGTGATATAAACGGGTCGATCGGGAACCGGAATGGCTTTAATCCGATGACTGAAAAAATCAGCGGAAACTGGTTGGCGGCTGCCTGACCCTCGGACGGTTCCGCCGGCTCTAATGAGCCGCTGGCGGAGCTGTTTATGATCACAACCTTATCCTTCCAAAAAACTGGAGGTAAATTAAACCCGGTTGCGATGACTAAATTTTTATTCATTAGTTGGTTGATGCGGCTGCGCTCAGTTAATTTCCTTTCGGCCTCCTCAGTTGTTTCCTTTAGGCCACCTTCAAAAACAATCTTTTCAACCAGGCTTTTCAGGCTGATTGTAATGGATGTATTGCGTGATCCTCCGGATGATACATTTTCGGTTGCCTTTGCGATCGGCGGCGGTGTGCTACCCGTAGTGGCGGTTGAAGTATTGATTGCCGATCCGGGAACAGTCGGCATTGATATCTTAGCAGCTGGAGATGTGGCGGAAGCTACCTTTTTGTCCGCCACTTGTTTCACACCCTCATGATAAGCCGTTCCGATCTTAACACCTGCCTCCTTGGCGCTGCCAATAGCCTTTTTCACGGCGTCAACACCGACCAGGTCACCAACGGCATTCTTGGCAGAATCCCAGGCACCGGCAAAATCACCTTTGAAAAGCTTAACCAGGGCGCTGCCTATTCCGGCAATTCCGCTCAGCAGGCCCTTTATCCTGTCAATTACAAAGTCTTTAAGGATGCCACCAAACTGTTTGATGGTTTCCCATGCGGCCAG
>WSXU01000051.1 GCA_009773455.1 Bacteroidota bacterium
CCGCCAACACCTCCTGATCCTTGTGAATATACTTTTCCGTCAATGCCATTAGCGCAACTCACCGAATCCATACTTGCCGTTACCGTTACTTTAGAAGGTTCATTAATTATCAAGCTTACAATTTCAATACATTGATTGGCATCTCTTACTGTTACGGTCCATGTACCTGCTGCCTGTGTTATGGTTTGAGTATTTTCTCCGGTGATCCAACTGTAAGTATACCCTGCTATTCCTCCTTTGGGTGTTACCGTTGCTGTGCCGGTTGCATCGCCATTGCATATCACATCCGTTGTGCTTGTGTCTGCTTTTACATCTGTTGGTTCTAAGATTGTTATGTTTAATTGCTTCGTGCAATTATTGCCATCTTTCACAGTTGCTAAATACGTACCTGCCGGCCTTGTAATTGTTGCCGTCGTTTCTCCGCTTGACCAACTGAATGTGTATCCTCCGGCTACCCCTCCCGTTGCCAATACCGTTGCTGTTCCATCACTGCCTCCATTACAGGTTACATCCGTTGAGTCGGAACTCAGAACGATTCCTGTTGGCTCATTGATCACGATCTGTACCGACATCGGACAATTGTTTGCATCGGTTACGATCACTGTATACATGCCTGCTGATGAAGTTATGGATTGGGTGGTGTCACCTGTGCTCCAACTGTAGGTATATCCGCCCACTCCGCCATTGGCTGTAACTCCTGCTGTTCCGTCATTGCCACCTAAGCATTTAACATCCGTCGTACCTGTATCAAGTGTTACATCTGTTGGCTGCAGCACGGTGGTTTTACCTATTTCCCTGCACAAATTACCATCTCTTACGGTTACCGTATAGGTTCCGGCTGTTAATCCGCTGTTGGTTGCCACTTTTTTGCCATTGCTCCATGAATAGGTATATCCTCCGGCAACTCCTCCGCTTGCAACTACACTGGCTATACCATCCGATCCTGCAAAGCAGCTCACATCGGCTGAATCAAGTGTTATGCCAACATCCGGTGGCTGGTTGATTATTGCTGTTGCTGTTTCAAGACAGTTGTTTGCATCTCTTACTGATACAGTATAGGTTCCAGCTATATTGGTTATTGAGAATACAGTTGCTCCGGTGTTCCATTTGTAAGTATATCCTCCTACTCCTCCACTTGCTGTCACTGCTGCCGTACCATTGTTGTTTCCAAAACATATCACATCTGTTGTGCCTGTATCTGCTTTTACATCCGTTGGCTGTGACACAAATATGTTTTTGTTTTTCCTGCAATTATTCGCATCCGTAACCGTAGCCGTATAGGTTCCCGTTGATGCAGTTATGGAATCATTGGTTGATCCTGTGGTCCATTTATAGGTATAGGGCGCTATGCCTCCGCTTGTATTTGCTATGGCAATTCCATTGCTGCCTCCAAAACATTTTACTGCCACGGAACTTGTCGTTAATAATACATCTGTGGGTTGAGCCACTGCCTGACTGGTTATCATCGGGCAGTTATTAGCATCTCTCACAGTTACCGTATAGGTTCCTGCCGACACCGTTATGACCTGGCTTGTTGAGCCCGTAATCCATTTATAGGTATATCCGCCCACTCCGCCTGTTGCCGTAATGCTTGCTGTTCCGTCATTTCCTGCAAAACAAAGCACCGGCGTAGTGGAAGTTGCCAAGGTTACTCCGGTTGGCTGTACAACTGCAATATTATCAACCTTGGAACATCCGTTTTTATCTGTTACAGTCACTGTATAAAGACCGGCTGTTAAATTACTTATTGAAGCTGTTGTGCCCGCATTGTTCCATTTATATTTGTAACTGCCCACTCCGCCTGTTGCCACAACACCCGCTTTTCCGTCAAATCCGCCTGCACAACTTACATCCGTTGAATCCATCGTCAGAACGATTAGTGCCGGCTGTTGAACCGTAACACATCCGTTGGCCTTACATCCTTTATTGTCTGTTACCGTTACACAATGGCTTCCTGTTACCAGATTCACTGCAGTTTGTGAAGTTTGATTGTTACTCCATTTATAAGAATAAGGCGATGTACCTCCTGATGGGGTTGCTGAAGAACTTCCATCACTTCCTGCAAAACAACTTACTGAATCCGCCCCGGCTGTTACCGTTAATATGGCCGGCTGAGTGATAGCTGCACTGGCTATCTCCTTGCAATTGTTCGCATCGGTTATTGTAACTGTATAAGTATTCACACACAAGCTGTTTATATCCTGAGTCGTTGATCCTGTTGTCCATGAATAACTGTATGCCGGCGTGCCACCTGAAGGTGTAATATCAATTTTTCCATCACACAGGCCGTTACAGCTCATATGGGTTACCACTGCCGTTACTGTCAGATCCGTTGGCTGATTAATTGTTATTGTCTTGATGTTCTTTGCATTGTTTGCATCTTTTACTGTTACTGCATAGATGCCGACAGTCAATCCTGTTATCCCTTGAGTTGTTGCGCCCGTATTCCATTTATAGGTATAGGGTGCTACGCCTCCATTTGCTGTTACAGATGCTGCTCCATCATTTCCCCCGAAGCATTTAACATCCACCTTAGCCGTTATTGCACTCAAGGCAGGTGGTTCCTTAATGGTTACCGTTGCTGTCGATTTGCAATTGTTTGCATCGGTCACTGTCACGGCATAATTTCCTGCACATAAGCTGACAATGGATTGGGTTGTCTGTCCATTTGACCACTTATAACTAAATGGCGCTGTTCCGGATGTTGTTGATGCCTTTGCAGATCCATCACATAC
>WSXU01000156.1 GCA_009773455.1 Bacteroidota bacterium
CCTGAAAATAAAAATATTAAAAAACTAAATACAAGAATTGTCAGGGAATTGGAAATCCACCGCGTTCTTTGAGAAGTTGCCATGTCATATTTTCTATTGAATTACTTTGATTTTCAAGTTTTTGAATACTCTCTAACAGGTTTTTATTTACTTCCTGATCTTTTATTCCCAGTGTGTTAGTTCTTACATTGAGGGAAGCACTCATCAAGGCGGATTTTGCAAAAAACAATCCTGAGGCTGCATCTGAGATTGCATTCAGGTTCCCTGTTTGAGCAGCTTCATAAGCCAATTTCATGACTTCTAACGCCATTGAAGCAACCTGTAATGGAACTTCAGCTGCATGAATTGTAGCGTCCTGTATGGTTTCGTTTCTATCTTGAATTTCAACATCCGTGTTCTTAGGAAGTCGAAATGCATCCATTACATTTTCAAAAGCAGTAGAATCTTTAATAACTGCTTCATTTAACTTGCTTCTAAGGTTTTCAGCTTGATCGATAATGGTTAACATTCTTTCCTGAACATCCAGGTATTTCTTTTTCCCTGCTGTTAACCTGGCAACCATGGCAACCAGAGCAGCACCTGCGGCTGCTATGTGTGCTGCTGCAGAACCACCGCCGGGTGTCGGGGTTGCGGCTGCAAGCTGGTCCAGGAAATCCAGGGTTGGTTCAGTTGTTTCTCTCATCACCTGAAATAATCGTTGTTCCAGGATTTGTTCATTCTGAAAACCGTCCAATTGAATGTACCATTGAGCAGCTTCTGTAAGGGCATCCTGAGGAATGAGACCGACCAATTCTGAATGGTGGATTCCAACGCCGTATCTCTCAGCTTCCCGACGAACAAATTCAACCACTCTGGCGACTGGTGTTTTTCTGAAATTTGTCAAATTCATCGATACCTGGGCACGACCTTCAACCAAAACACCCATTCCTTTCACATATCGTAATCCGCCACTGGAATGGCGAACCGCTTTTGCGATTTTTTGAGCAATTCCAACATCATTGGTAGTCAGGTAAATGTTGAATGCAATTAATGGTTGTCTAGCGCCGATTACAGTTGCACCTGCTTTTCCTAAGGAAGATGGTCCAAAATCAGGGGTTTTTACGGGTGTTTTGCCAATTTCAATTTTCAATTTTTCGAATTGACCTGAACGAATATTTTCCAAATTTTGTTTTTCAGGAATGGAGGCAGCTTCTTCATACAAAAATACAGGAATATTGAGTGTATCACCTACGCGTTTGGCCACACGTTGAGCGAGTTCAACACATTCCTGCATGGTAACATCACTGATTGGCACGAATGGGACTACATCAGTTGCCCCAATGCGTGGGTGTTCGCCGGTATGAT
>WSXU01000052.1 GCA_009773455.1 Bacteroidota bacterium
GAATGATCCGTCTCCGCTGGTGGTCCAGGCAAGGCTGGTAGCATTGCTCTGTGTTGCTCCGCTTAAGGTATAGGTGCCGGTTTCACAGATGGTGGCATCGGCGCCTGCACTGACCGTAGCCTGGGCGTTGATCGTGAGTGTCATTGAATCTGAATCTCCGTCACAAGTACCGGCAGATGAAGCGTTCACGGTAAGAACTACTATTCCGTTAAGTACATCTGATGCGCTGGGAATATAAGTTGCATTTACAACCGTTGGATCTGCAAAGAATCCTGTACCACTGGTAGTCCAAATTACACTTATAGCATTCGATACAACTGCAGTACTCAGGGTGTATGATGTACCCTGACATATTGTTGCATCATCACCAGCATCAGCCGTGGCAGCAATAAGAACATTAAGCACCATACTATCTGTCGATGATATGCAAGGAGCATCAGACTGTGCTGTTAATGTAAGAGTCACAGAACCTAATGCCAGATCACCTGCTCCGGGCGTGTATACCGGGTTCAACAATGTAGCATCATCAAAGGTTCCGGTTCCTGTGGTTGTCCACAACAGGCTGGTATAATTTCCTGCAGTTGCTTCTGTAATGGTATAAGGCTCTGTTCCGCATGTACCAGCATCGGGGCCTGCGTTTACGTATGCCTGTCGGCTGATGGTAAGCAGCATCTGATCCTGATCTGAAGTACATGGTGAATCCGATGTTCCGGTTACTGTAAGAATTACAGTTCCATTGATGATATCTGATAAACTTGGAGTATAGATCGGATTTATCGCTCCGGCATTGCTGAAGAAACCAGAACCACTGCTTGTCCAAAGTACTGACTGATGATAAATGGCAGTTGCACTGATTAGTTCATAGGAAGATCCTTCACAAATGGTGGCATCATCTCCGGCCGAAACAATGGTCTGTCTGCTGATGCTAAGAACCATCTGGTCAGTAACATCGGTGCAGGGAGCATTCGCAATACCTGTAAGTGTAATGGTTACCGTTCCTGATGCTATATCATCAGCACTTGGAGTATAAACCGGATTGATAATATTGGTATTATCAAAAGTACCAGTACCATCCGTCGTCCAAAGTATACCTACAGTGTTAATTTCTATCGCTGTGGTTATCTGATAGTCAGATCCTTCGCAAATCAGAGCATCAATACCTGCATTTACAGTTACCGGAGCTAAAATAGTGAGAACCATTTCATCGGTATCAATCCCACATACTCCTGCTGACAGGGTCGTCATGATCAGGGTAACGGATCCGTCGTCGATATCATTCTGACTAGGAGTGTACACCGGATTCACACTAAACGGACTGTTGAATGTACCGGTGCCGGATGTTGACCATACCACAGAGGTTTGGTTCAGTGCACCTGCGCCAGACAAATGGTAAGGCGTTGCTCCGCAAATGGTTGCATCAGGTCCCGCATCAGCAACAGCCTGACGATCAATGGTAAGTACCATCGAATTTGATCCTGGCAGACAAGGTGATGAAGGTGTTCCTGTTAGGGTAAGTACTACAGTACCTGCTGCGATATCAGCAACTGATGGTGTGTACTCTGCTGCAAGGATGGTGGCATCATCAAAGGTACCGGTTCCACTGGTGGTCCAGAGCAATCCAGCTGCATGTTGAGAAGATGCATTTTCAAGTGTGTATGATGCTCCTTCACAAATGCTCGCATTGGGTCCTGCATTGACTATGACATTCCTGCTGATGAACAGAGTCATCTGGTCTGTCACATTAAAACAGGGTGCTGCACTGGTAATGGTCATTGTAAGATATACAAATCCATCATCAATGTCATTCTGACTAGGTGTATATACCGGGTTTTGAGCAGTAGGATTATTGAATGATCCGGTTCCGGAAGTGGTCCAAAGTATTGATGCTGCATTTGTAGCTGAAGCATCATATATAAAGTAACTTCCGTCAGTTTCACATATGGTAGCATCAACTCCGGCATCACCTGTTGCTTGCGGATTGATCGTCAGGATCATTTCATCTGCAACAGCCAAACATGGACCGGCTGAAGTAGCAGACAGGGTCAATGTAACCGTACCGAGTTCTCCTGCATCAGGTGTATAGATCGGGTTAAGTACTGTTGCATCGCTGAAGGTGCCGGTTCCTGAAGTTGTCCAGAGTAAGCTGGTAGCATTTCCTGAAGTTGCTCCACTTAAGGTATAGGTGCCTGTTTCACAGATGGTGGCATCTGTTCCTGCACTGACCGTAGCCTGAGGATTGATGCTCAGTACCATCTGATCTACAGCATTGATACATGGTGAAGCAGAGGTTACCGTCATGGTCAGGGTGACCGATCCATTGAGGATGTCAGCTGCACTTGGTGTATAAACTGCATCTTCAATTGTGGCATCAGCAAATGTTCCTGTTCCGTTGCTGCTCCAGGTGATGGATGCGGCATTGGTAGAAGTGGCAATCATCGTGTAAGTTGAACCTTCACAGATGGTAGCATCTACTCCTGCATTGGCAGTAGCCTGCTCGCTGATGGTAAGAACCATAGCATCGCTGGCTTCAACACATGGGGCAGCTGACTGCGCCGTCAGGGTCAGGGTGACTGTTCCTGCGATCAGGTCATTGGCTCCCGGGGTGTAGATCGGGTTCAGAACTGTTGTGCTGCTGAATGATCCGTCTCCGCTGGTGGTCCAGGCAAGGCTGGTAGCATTGCT